>JAPPKS010000029.1:13331-268942 GCA_028819845.1 Candidatus Poribacteria bacterium
GGAGTAGACTCTAAGACTTAAGGACTCAAAGACTATCGCCTTCGCTATTCGCTCAGTTGATCCCCCTTGGTAAGGGGGAGGATTACGATAGCTTTTGTAGGATGGGTGGAGCGGGATTGATTACACATGTGAATTATGAGACAGGTAGTTGTTGCGTTGATTGGATTCAAGGTTTGTTTATGTGTGGGGATATGCAACGTTTTTGGTCGTCCGGAGGTTTCAAGGGTGAAGACTGTCGTCTTCGATATTCGCTCAATTGATCCCCGTTGGTAAGGGGGAGGATTGATTCGGCATACTGGGGGGTGGATTCTAGATTCGCTAGGATACGCTCCTCCGATAGGTGCAACCTACAAAGACTTATCAATTGTAGGTTAGCCCGCGCGTCCGTTAAAACGGTTCATCGCTGTCTGGATTCCGTCGGAGGTTAACGTTTCGACTGCGTCCGCAGCGCGTTGAATCATATAATCAATTTCCTGCCTTTCCGCCGGCAAAAATTCACTGAGAACGTAATCGACCCAGTGGTCATTTTCGGGCTTGCCGATACCGATGCGCACGAGTGGGACTTGGTGTGTGTTTAGCAGGCTTTGAATTGATTTGATGCCCTTGTGTCCGCCGTCACTGCCGGTGCGGCGAATGCGAAGGATTCCGATGTCCAAATGGAGGTCGTCATAAACGACACACAAATCCTCTAAAGCGATGTCAAATTGGTGAAGCATCTCGCTAACGGCGCGTCCACTATGGTTCATGTAGGTCATCGGTTTGGCAATCATGACCGCGTTCCCCCGTAATTCAGTTTGCGCTACGAGAGATTGACATATATTTTCCATATTGGCCGTTCGCGCCCGTTTTAACAGTTCATCAATGACTCGAAACCCGATATTATGCCGGGTGTTTTTGTATCGTTGACCGGGATTCCCAAGTCCAACAATTAACTTCATGTTCGGATAGCCTATACTTTCCGGCAGTCTTCAATTCAGCCAAGGGTGTCGGCGGGGCAGGCCGCGGCGAAATCATGCCTATTGGTCATCTTATGATGAATAAAGATTGGAAATGCCGTTAATACGCCGCGATGCCAGGGAGAAAAACTAGCCGGGATCTCAGATTGGGAAGATTCCATCGTTACTTGCTGCCATAATAAAGACGAAGGGTTATCTAGCGTGGATATGCCGTAATGTTTTTCATCTGGGACTGGAATTCCGGCGTGAGGGCGAGGGGATGTGAAATGTCAATGTGCCCGGCAATTGTAACCACCTGTTGCCCTTCTATGAGGATTTGCACGTGTTGGATCTCATTAGGGAAATTGGCGAAAACCGTTTGTAAAATGGTTTTAATGGTGCTTTTTTCTGCTGTTGTGCCGCCGATGTGCGCGTCTGTCAGGTGGCGGGAGAAATCCAAATAGGCAATGGATTCGGCATCGACATAAGCTTCATAAAGCAATGCGCCGTTTGGAATGGTACTCTTCAAGCCGCGGCCGGATCCGCTGATTAATGCGCTGATGATTAGTTTCAGCCGATCGGTAAGTTCGACAGACAGATGCAACGCCCTTTTCTCGCGGACAAGTTTGAGAGATTCAACATCCAAGAAAAAAAGACTGACTTCCTGACTGGGGAGTTCAGCGTCGGAAGGCGCTTGCCCCCGCGTCTGTTGAAATACCATTGGTATCAATTCCGTGTCTTTAGGATGCAACACGGCGAGGGAAATAGCCGCAACGATTATGACTACGCCGCCAATTGCGATTCCGGTAAACACCTTGGATTTTATTTTTTCACCCATGGTATCAATTACCTTTCACGACAGCCTTCTCCGATTCAAACGCTGAAATGAACCGCTGAACCGCGAGGAATACCGCTCTGGCTGCCGAAGCGAGACTTTCTTCGTCATTGAGGCGATCTGCATCGTCTGCATTTGACAAATATCCAATCTCGACTAAGATAGCGGGCATGTAAACACCTGAAAGGGTTACGAGCGGTATTTCCGATTGTGAGACCGGAACAGCGGGAAAGATTGCGGCGAACTGTTCTTGCAGCATGGCTGCAAACTCGCGGCTCTGCAGCAGAAATTCGTCTTGCGTCAGGATTTTGATAGAGTCTTGCCCTGAAGTTTGACCTGGCAGCGTTAAAGCGGTTTCAGACCTAAACTCCCCCAAAGGATTGTTTACATAGATGCGGATTCCCGCGGCATTAAGGGAAAACGAGGCGTTACAGTGCAAGCTCAGAAAGAGCTGCGCTCGATTTCGGTTGGCGATTCGGATGCGCTCGATGGATTTTCGCTCAAAGTCCGTTTCCCGTGTTAACAGGATACGCATGCCGTTTTGCATGCAGAGCGCCCGAATACGCTTGGCGAGGTCGAGCACCACTTTTTTTTCAAGCAGTCCTGAAGTTCCTTGACACCCCGTATCCGACCCGCCATGCCCGGGATCAAGGACAAGAAGGAATTCTTTATGTTCCACTGCTGACGGTGCAGTTGGAAAATTCATCGAATGCGCCGACTTTTCTGTTATGTGTACAGTTTGCAGAGGAGCGTTATAGAAAACTTCAACGTTGAATAGTTTGGGGAGAAGTTCGGTGAAAAAGCCGAGCGGCAACATTCGCTTCCCCTCAATAATTTGTGGGGGATTGGCGAGCGTGAATGCAGCGTCGCCATCATCTGTCGTAACAGATGAATTACCCATTCGTAAATGTATCAGTTGTCCCTTAAGATTTAGGACAAGTGTTTGTGTAAGGGACGTATACTGTTGCTTCAAACTTGGGTCAAAGGCACTTCTCACGACTTCAACAGGTAGATATGGGTGTCCGTTGTGAACCTTCGACTGCACCTCAGTAACAGAATTGCCGCCCTCGTCGACGAAGCGTATCAGCGGCGTTTGTGCAGCACAGATTTCGGCGCAAATCAAGTATGCGATTAACGGCAGGTATCCTAGGTTATTCTTCCGTGTCTTCGCCGCGTTTCCGGGTGATGAGTTCCGGTTCTTCAATGGCAGTTTCTTCCACATCGCCTTCAATTTCCTCTTCAGGTTCTGCCTCCGCCTCAACCCTTGGCCGATTAACGAGAACCACTATGGTTTGAGGGTCATCTAACACTTCAACGGTTTCATCAAGAGTCAAATCTTCGATCCGAATAAAGTCATCAATATCCAATCCGCTCACATCCACGTCAATGGTGTCAGGGAGAATCGTTGGCAGACAACGGACATGAAGTTGCCGACGGGCAAACTCCACGATACCACCTGCTTGGATACCGATAGCCGATCCGCCTAGAACAATAGGGACTGCCGAAGTTACCGGTTCATCAAGTGAAATGCGTATAAAATCGGTATGAAGCAAGTTCTGTTTAACGGGATCTCGTTGGATTTCTCTAATCATAATGGTTTCGTTACCATGATCGGCAATTTCCAATTCGATTAACACATTCTCTCCATTTGATTGAAGAAACCGTTGAAAGGACCGCGCGTCAAGCTGGAGCGGGATAACATCTTCGTGACGCCCGTACAAAATTGCCGGCATTGCCCCATTTCGCCGGAGAGCTTTCCCTGCGCTTTTTCCAAAATCCCTGCGTTTTTGAGCTTCAAGTTTGGCTAACCGCATAATAATCTCCTCATTCTGCGATGCAATATCTGGCTTAATCGCCTGAATTTTTCTTTGAAAATTTTCCGATAAAAATAATAAACCGTAGCTTCTGTAACTATAGCTACGGTTTTTGACATATACGTATGCCGTTACGAAAGAGGACTATGGGCTGGAACGGCGATTATTCCGATAAAGATAGAATTCCAATACCGCGTGCCCAGTGTTTTTATTCTCCTCTGCTTCGCCAATTGCTCGAAAAAGCTGGGCGGGTAGGATTCGAACCTACGAATACGGGTTCCAAAGACCCGTGCCTTACCGCTTGGCCACCGCCCATCAATCAAGACTCAACCCAACCGGGCTCAGGTATGTTACGGCCTGAAATGCTGCCGCGGCTCCGATAATTGAAACAGCCGCGTTGGCTTGGTGTTGGCTGTCCACGAGGGCAAATACGGTTGCGCCGCTGCCTGACATCAACGCGCCGAAACTTCCGGGGCATGCTGCGAGTTTCGTTTTTAACTTGGCAACCGACTGGTATTTTGAATTAACCGTCGTTTCTAGCCTGTTAAAAAGCTGCGCGGCTACCGATTCAAGTTCGCCGTTATGCAAATGGCAAACTAAAATGTTAACATTTTTCGACGATTTCGTCAACGGAAAATTGATATTATCATAAGCCCATGCAGTAGGAACGCCGAATCCCGGATTGGCTAGCACAATCCAAGCGTTGTCCAGAGGCGGCAAAGGCGTCAGAACCTCTCCGATTCCACGTCCGATGGCTGCGCCTCCCAATAGGCAAAATGGTACATCCGCCCCGATGCGCGCACTTAAACGCATCAACTCCGGTTGCGCCAGATTCAAATCAAACAGTTGATTCATGCCCCAGAGTACCGCGGCTGCGTTGGCGCTTCCGCCGCCGAGTCCGCTCGCCACGGGTATTCTTTTCTGAATATCAATCTCGACGCCGGGAATGCCGGGACGAAAATCAGTTAACAACTTTGCGGCACGATATGCGAGGTTGCGCGCATCAGTCGGCACTTGCGGGTCATCGCAGCGTACCGTAATCGCCCTATCGCTGCGCTTGCGAACGATCACGTCGTCGTGAAGCCCGATTGAGTGAAAAACGGTTTCTATTTCGTGATACCCGTCGGAGCGTTTGCTAATTACCTCAAGGTATAGGTTAATTTTGGCGTGCGCATGTATGCGAATTTCGGGGATAGCCACTATTCACTCAAAGAACGAACTTTTGTGTTTTCATCCAAGTAACGGTCATATTCAAACTTCGTGTCGCTAATCTCCGAGTTGATTACCGGTTTAATAACATTAAGCACGACTCGCGTCTTTTCATTTGGGCGTTCAACTTCAACTTTGTGCGGGCGCATTATCCCGCCGACCTCCCGATAGTCCGTGAACTTGGTTTTTTGAATAACTTTCCCCGATTCATTCACGATGTTCCAATCTTGCACTGCCGGATGTGAATCTCGTATAAAAATCGTGATGATTTCAATATGTCCGGCTTTCGCACCCGGCCGCCTTACTACATATTTCGCGCCGGAATGGGCGAGGGATAAGTCCGCAGTGGAGCCGTCGAGGAAAGGGTTTGCGAAGATTGTATTGCGAATGTCGGAGACGCGCAAATCCATCCCAAATATTTCCTGGAGCACTCCATCAGCTAGCGGTTCGATAACGACCTCATTTTCATTATGGTATCGCAGGAAAAATGTCTCACGTGCGGCAATCGCAATCACGCGGGGTTCGTTGTACGGCCCCATTGCTTGAATGTGCAGTAAATCTCCATCTGCCTCCGATTTCTTGTACCAGAGGTATTCGCGGATTTCCTCCTTTTGTCCAGCTTCCTCAATTGTTACTTTCATCGCCATTTGCAGGGTAGATATGAGATCGTATTTTACCCGCAGCGCATCAAGGATTGGTGTCAGTTTATCTTTATCTAAAGGGGATAACTGAAATTGTGTATTCGGACGGCCGCAGCCTCCAGCGGGGAGGATGCAGAGTAAAACCATCGGGACAATGAAGGGTACGAATGGCAACACACGGAAGTTTAAACGTATTACGCAATTCGTAAGCCGTGAACTCAATTTTGCGCTTTTGCTCCTATGCTCGGGTTTGTTGCATGCGGGGCAAGATGCTCCACCTTCGGTGTATTGTGACGCGTGCGCGGCAAGATGCCGCGCCTACAGTGAATGGTGGTGCATGTGCGTCAAGATGCCGCGCCTTCGGTGTATGTTGGTGCGTGCGCGTCAAGATGCCGCGCCTACAGTGAATGGTGATGCGTGCGCGTCAAGATGCCGCGCCTACGGTGTATGTTGGTGCGTGCGGGGCAAGATGCCGCGCCTACGGTGTATGGTGGTGCGTGCGGGGCAAGATGCTCCACCTTCGGTGTATTGTGACGCGTGCGCGGCAAGATGCCGCGCCTACAGTGAATGGTGGTGCATGTGCGTCAAGATGCCGCGCCTACAGTGAATGGTGACGCATGCGGGGCACGGCAGATTTCTATCGCGCACCTTATTCAGTCGCTTGATCCCCGTCTACGGTGTATGTTGGTGCATGCGCGGCAAGATGCCGCGCCTACGGTGTATGGTGGTGCGTGCGGGACAAGATGCTCCACCTACGGTGTATGTTGGTGCGTGCGCGGCAAGATGCCGCGCCTACGGTGTATGGTGGTGCGTGCGGGGCAAGATGCCGCGCCTACGGTGAATGGTGATGAATGTTCAAACAGGTACTCATTGGTATTTTGATTGTGCAGCAAAACCGCAGAGCCACCTTAAATTGTCTCGGCGAGCGATTTTTCGACAATTGAAACCGCTTCGTCAACGAGTGCTTTGTTAATGTTAATGGGCGGTAGAAAGCGGAGGACATTATTGTTTGTGCAGATTGTGATTAAGCCGTTTTCAATACATTTGGCGGCAAGCGCGGTCGCATCAACCGACATCACCAACCCAAGCAACAGGCCTCTTCCTCGAACTTCTTGAATTGGATACTTCCCTTTAAGCCGCATTAACTGACCAGTCAAATAAGCACCCATATTGACCGCATTGTCCCCCAGTTTCTCACCAATAACGGTTTTCAGTGTCGCGTGTGCGGCGGCGCTTGCTAATGGATTGCCGCCAAAGGTTGCAGCGTGTGTGCCGGGTGAAAAGCTTTCGGCGATGTGTTTTGTTGTAAGCATGGCGCCGATGGCGACACCGCCGCCGAGGAATTTTGCCATCGCAATAATGTCGGGAGTCACACCGTAACTCTGATATCCAAACAGCGTACCCAAACGCCCCATGGCTGTTTGGACTTCGTCGAAGACTAGCAGTAGATTATAGTTGTCACATAATTCGCGTAAACCTTGAAGGTATCCGTCACTTGGTACATTCACACCGCCTTCCGACTGGATGGGTTCCACCAATATGGCACATGTTTTTCCACTAATTGCAGCTTCAGTTGCGCCGAGATCGTCATACGGTACATATTTAAAACCTTCGAGCATGGGTTCAAATCCGGCGTGGTATCTCGTCTGCGCAGTTGCAGTAACGGTCGCCATAGTCCGCCCATGGAACGAATTCTCCATGGTGATGATTTCGTAGGCATCAGTCCGCGCCTGATCTTTCGCGTGCTTCCGCGCCAATTTAATAGCGGCTTCGTTTGCCTCTGCGCCGCTGTTGCAAAAAAAGCACTGGTGCATATCGCAGTTGTCGATTAGCAGCTTCGCCAACTGAACCTGCGGTTCGATATAGTAAAGATTAGAGACGTGAATCAGGGTACCGGCTTGCTCACGAATCGCAGCAACGACGTCCGGATGGCAGTGCCCTAAACCGTTGACGGCTAATCCACCCAGGAAATCGAGATATTTTACGCCATCCGCATCCCAAACGTAGGGCCCCTCCCCTTTTACAAAAGCGAGTTTGCGTTCGCCGTAAGTGTTAATTACGTACTTCGTTGCCATCGCTTTAATTTCAGCGTTTGTCATTTAAATTTGTTCCCTCCTCAGGTTGGCATGTGGTGAAAGTTTTTAAGGCTTCGCATAGATAATTGAAGCGTAATTCGTTCAAAATCCTTGGTTTATTCTCGACACATATGTGGGACTTGCCATAACGACAGCCAAAAGGAACTTCAAAATCCTTTGTTTTGGTGCGATAGTGTCCATTATAGCCCTTCTGCTTGGCATTCAAAACAGTATCCCAAAATTTCATTCCTGTATTTAATGGGTTTAAATCCGTACGCCTTGCAAACGGATTCTTGGAGCCTGTCGATTTCGACGTTTTTAAACTCGATTAGTTTCCCACACCGCAGGCAGATTAGGTGGGCATGTTGTTGTTGAAGAGAATTGATGTGTTCATAGTGAGATTGCTTTTGCGCATCAATAACTTCAGTCAGAAGACCGCTTTTTACAAGCAGTGGCAGCGTCCGATAGATTGTTGCCCTAGAAACCTGATATCCGTTTTGGCGCATGCGAACCAAGAGATCTTCTGCGCGGAAGTGGTCGTCGTATGCAAAGACTTGTTCAAGAATCGCTAGCCGTTCAGACGTGAGTTTTAGGGTGTTGCTTTTTAGATATTTTTTGAACTGTTCGATGCTTTGCGGCGGAACCTCTTGTGAACCTTTCCGCATGACAGCAGACTCCTTGTTAAGTAGGATTAGGAGAAAACCTCATTCCGTATCCGGGACGCCGCATTGTTTTGGACAATACGCAAGACACACTATTTTTAGGGATTGACAGACTACGAATCGCTACAAGATTGGCGATGAAAAACCTCTTGCGCTGCAGCAACGCCGGCGCCGAGCTGGAGCTCTTGCCCAATCTCCGACAAACCTCTCTCTAGCGCCGCGATTGCCAGGACAATATCATTTTCCCCCATCCATCCGAGGTGCGCGATCCGTATGATTTTCCCGCGCAGTTTTCCCTGCCCACCGGCTAAAGTAATCCCGTGTTTTTCTCGCATCATCCTCACAAACCGCGTTCCGTCAACTTGTTCGGGAAGCAAAATAGAGGTCAAGGTGTTCGCCGGGTTCGAGGCAAAGAGTTGCAGTCCCATTGATTTTACAGCGCTTCGCGCGGCTTTTGCAAGCTGCGCATGGCGCGCGATAACATTTCGTATTCCCTCCGTAGAAATCCGATTTAAGGCGAGTTGCAGCGCGGCGATGAACGTAATCGCGGGCGTGTATGGCGCCGATCCGCTCCAGCTTGCTTGTTGCGCTTTTCGAAGGTCGAAATAGTATTTGGGAAGTGATGCTTTTTCCGAGGCTTCCCAAGCCGCTTGGTTCAGCGCGGCAAAGGCGAGTCCGGGCGGTGTCATCAGCCCCTTATGGGAGCATGAGACAACGACATCGACCCCCCAACTGTCCATCTGCAAATCATCGGCGCCAAGCGCGCTGACGGCATCAACCACGAGTAACGTTGGTCTGCGCTTGGTAATCTGTCCTAAACTCTTGATGTCGTGCAACGCACCTGTTGACGTTTCGCAGAGGGTTGAGAATACCGCCTTAATGCCTGCGTGTTCATCTAGCAGGTCGGCGACCAATTGTGGTTCGATTGATTCACCCCATTCAAGATCGATAGGAACGAACTCGACTCCATATGCCGAACAGATTTCACCCCACCGCTCGCCGAATTTTCCGCTTCGGATGACAATCACCCGATCGCCGCGCGACAGAATATTTGCCACGACACTTTCCATTGCGCCGGTGCCGGACGAAGTCAAAATTACGACATCATTTCGGGTTTGAAACACGAGTTTGAGTTTTTCAGAAACGTCCTTAATCTGTGCTGCAGCTTCCGCCGATCTATGGTAATCTATCTGATTCGCCATTGATAGCAACGATTCCGGAGGGATGGGCGTGGGACCCGGGGTGAATAGAAAGTGTTTTTTCATTTCACTCCAATGTATTTTTGTATATGGAATTGCAATGCGGAATCACCAAAAAAACAGTCTACAGCATCCGATTTTTTCTACCTTGTGCCTTATTTTATGCGGATAGGGTTACACGATTCCAGTTTATGCCGGTCGTTGACAAGGCTAGGTACTGTTGAGATTTAACAAATTGAACTCTTCTCCGTTCCGAGAGTTTTTGGGCAGGCACAAGACCTGCCCTTACATAATCTCTGTAGGGGCAACCCTCGTCGTTGCCCTTATAGGTCGGATGACCCGTCCAACTTGGGGTTTTTGGCAAATTACACGATTGTTTGTTGAATTGGCAACACCAAAGAGTCAACACGCCCTAGTGAGTGAGGCGCTATCAATTCGTTAAATTATTTTGAACGTCCTGAGTTTTGCGCTCCAATTCAAGCAATTGACGTTTGCAGGTTAACCCGCGGGCAAATCCGCCGAGTTCCCCATCGCTGCGGACGACACGATGGCAAGGAACAATGATTGACAGGGGGTTGGCTCCCATTGCTTGGCCGACGGCTCTAGCCGCATTCGGCTTTCCGATTTCCCGTGCAATCCAACCATAGCTTTGAACCGTTCCGTAGGGTATCTGACGGGCTTTTCGCCATGCGTCGATTTGGAAATTTGTGCCCGCGCTCAAGTCTAATTCAAGGTTGAAATGCACGTGCATGCCGTTAAAATAACGGGTGAGCAGGTTTACAGCTTCGGACAAGCCGGACGGCGATGCGACTGCCTGCATTTCATTAAGCAGCTGCCTTTCGGCTTCCGCTTCAGATGATGCGCCGAACATGATGCGAGCGATGCCTCTATTTGAACCTGCGACGACGACCCAGCCGAACGGAGATTTAAAACAGGTGTAATTGAATTTTGTCATGGTGAATGCAGTTGGTAAGCCATCTTTGGCGGCGATCGGCGGTTACAACTCACCGTTTAACCACACACAACCGCGAAAATACAATGGCTTTATGGGTTATTCCCAATAACGTTTTCAATTTTCACATGGCGGCCAGTTTGGTTGGACTCATAAGCAGCGTCGAGAATTCGCAAAACGCGCAGCATGTCGCTGCCAGGAATTTTCGGCTCGGAATCACTCTGGATTGCATATAAAAAGTCCTGAACAAATTGCACGCCGTGTGCGCCGCCATAAGCATCGCATTGGGGGAGTTCGTATCGGAACGTTCGACGGTGAGCGGCTTCCCACGCCGGAACCGTGCTCTCGGCGTAAAAGGAGGGTGCACCCGCCTGCGTCGGGTCCCAAACGATATTGCCCGCTGTGCCGCGGATTGCTATGTAGGTATCGTATGAGGGTCCCAAGTAACCCTGTCCGCTGAACGGTAACATATAGCCTGCCTGAAATGTCCCAATCGCCCCGCTTCCAAAACGGAGGGTGAGCGATGCCGAATCTTCAACATCAATGGCTTCACCGCTGCGCGTAGCTAGGGCGGCGCTAACTTCCGTAATTTCTTCTCTCATGAAGAAGCAGATTAAATCTAGATAGTGGCAACCAAGCCACGAGAGTATGCCGCCTCCGGCAAGCTCTTTTTTGAACAGCCAATGCCCCGGATTGCGATGCTTAACCTGAGATGTAACCATTCGAATCTCAACGCCCATCGGCTGCCCCAATATACCCTCCCCAACAAGTTTGTGGATCTCCTGCGAGACTGGGTGATAACGGTTCTGGAAACACACCGTCAATTTGACGCCCGCTTTCTCTACAGCTTGAAGCGCCGCTTCAAGTTCTTTACCACACCGGGCGATAGGCTTTTCGGCGATAATATGTTTACCGGCTTCTGCTGCACGGACGAGGGCATTGGGCGCTTCGTCATTGCGAAGACAGACGAACACCACCGGCACATCACCGCGTTCTAGCAACTCATCAAGGTTGATATAACATTTTTCGACTTTCTTGCCTTCCTTGTTCTCCTTGAAATTGCGTAATGCGTTTACGTCTGAATCGTAGATTGGAACATTGGCGACGGCGTCGATCCAGTTAAGAGTCTTCAGGTGAGCAGTTGCGTGCGGGTGCGTCACACCGATTAAGGCGATGTTTGTTGATTCACCCATAAAAATATGGTTCATTCCAGCTTGGTGAGGTCAGCATACGTATGCCGTTTTTAGCGATTTGACTGTCCGACTATCTGTTGTTTGTACGCCGCGGCTATTGCATTCAATATGCGTTCAGATACAAATTCCAACTGCGATTTTAACTCCGACTCGACGTTAATCATCATGCTGTAATCAAACGTTTCGCGTTCGGCGCATGGATCAAACGTCTCTCCATATTCGTCAAGCATTTCAGCTAGTTTTGCGGGCGTCAGGCCTTCCGAAATTCCGTAACGCTCCCATGCCGTTCCGCGATACCCGTCGTCGTAATCTGTACCGAGATGTTTGCGCAATATTGTTTCACGCGCTGCACCCTGGGCTTCACAGCTTGCAATCTCGTCCATTGCTGCAATGGCGCGTGAATCCAACTCAATCTGAAAGGCCTTCGATGCGTCTGATGCAGCGGTTGGACAGATTCTGTACGGCATGGTTTCTTCGGCTGGAGTCCTTCTAGGGTATTTGTTCAGGGATTACGATGACTACTATATACCTGCCGCCCCGCTGGGGCTTTGAAGTAATGAAAATTAATGTTTATATTATACTGAAAAAACTATCATCGATTTGATGATCGAAGATCCCCTCTGGGGCTTGCGTCAAATCGGAATTGTATTGTAAAGGGCCGCGCTACAAAGTCAATTACGGCAGCGGAGCAAGCAATTGCGTTAATGGAACTTAGTCGTGTAACTAGCAGAATGGAACCAGTAATTTTGCCCTTGCAACGGGAGCCAATGTTTGCTACACTTCAACCAACTTCAGGAAGGACGGCATTAAACGCCCGTAAAGTTTGTGGTCATGCGGCACGCCATCACCAGCGCCGCGGGATGGACTATCGTTTTAATGAACAAGGTAAAAAGCGAAACAGAACGTAAAAAAGGGATTGAAATTTTCTGAATTCAGAATTCGTCCACGCATAGCTGACCGGCTTCCACCGTGCTGTGTTGATTTATCTATATGTTATCACGCGCCGATCAGGATGTCAATGTATAACAGCCTCTTGTTCAATTCTGTTGTAAATCGCACTTCCGCTTCGTATTGGGAAAAATTTCAATGAGGTATTTTCTTTGTATATTTACGTCCATATTGGCTTGTTTGGTTGTGGGCTGTTCGGGTTTGGTAAACAACTTGGTTACGCCACAGGGTTGGAGTGAAAACTATGCTGCGCTTGACGGAACAACGTGTACTTACGTATTCCAAAATTCTGAGTATCCGGTGAATGAGATGATCGACGGAGATTTAGAAACCGGCAACAAAGCCGGCCACCGCATTATTGTCAAACTGCCGACGCGCAAGGTGATACACCGCGTTGTCCTCAGAGGCACAAATATTGAGGATGTGATTGTATACGAGGGGCTGGGCGGATTAGGCGGCCAAGGACATTGGAAGGTGGTTAAACGGCTGAAAAATAACCGCGAACCGACGCTTGATATTCGGGTACGCGCTGTTACGGATCGAATTCGACTACAGGTTGGCGGTACATTCGACGATAAGCGGTTGCCGGGAATTCCTACAAAGAGCGGCATGATGATGGGACGCCAAGTAAAGCGCGCGAATACCGTAATTCATGAAATTGAACTTTACGGATTGGCTGCGAAAAATGGCAAACAGCCCAAAAAAACGGTAAGCGCTGAAGTAAAAGAAGCGGCGGTAGAAGAGAAGACAGAATCTCTAGGGGAAGAATTGGCAGATGAATTGCCATCGGAAGAAATACAAGACATCGAGGAAGAATCACCGGATTTTTGAATAATCACGTTCAATGACGCAAGATTCTTCAATTCCGCACGGGGCATTACATTGTGCACAATAGCGCGCGCACTATCGGGTCGAAGATATTGTCCACACGATGTTAAAACTCAGTTTTCGCAAGCAACTTGGCAGTTTTAAGCTCGATGTAAATCACACAATTACGGAAAAAGTCAGCACATTTTTTGGGGCTTCGGGCAGCGGAAAAAGTACACTGCTCAACTGTATCAGCGGAATCTTGCAACCGGATGAAGGGGACATCTCCTTCCGTGGCCAGACGCTGTTTGATTTGAAGCGTAAGATACGGCTTCCTCCGGAGAAACGACGTTTCGGGCACATTTTTCAAGACGGACATCTCTTCCCGCATTTGACCGTCCGCCGAAATATCTTCTACGGCTGCCGCCGTAAATTACGCAGCGAACGAAAGATTGATTCAGATTTAATCATTGAAGTCCTAGACATTGGCGGTCTCTTAACGCGTTATCCTCATCAGCTTTCGGGTGGCGAGCGTCAGCGGGTTGCAACCGCGCGGGCCTTGGCTATGCGTCCGCAAATGTTATTGATGGATGAACCGTTAGCATCCCTTGATTCCGGGTTAAAAAACCGCATCCTGCCTTACTTATATCATATCAAACAGGCTTTTGACATACCTATTCTTTACGTGACTCACTCCGTTTCGGAAGCGATGGCGTTGGCGGATGAGGTGTTTTTGATGTCGGACGGACGTATCATCGCACACGGCGAGCCGTACAAATTGCTAATTACGCCTTCGGCGTTGCCGATTGCGCAGATTACGGGAGTCGAAAATGTGCTCTCATTACCGATTGCCGAGCTTCACGAGCGGCGCGGCGTGACCGAACTCGCGCTCGGAACGCAGAAGCTGTTTGTGCCCTATACCCACGCAGAAAAGGGAGACCTGGTTCCCGTTGCCATCAGAGCGCAGGATATAATCGTCGCAACGGACAGGCATCTCGCCATCAGCGCGCGTAACGTCTTGAGCGGGACGATAATACAAATTACCGAGCAGGGAGGCCGCGTAATGTTGGTGGTAGATGTGGATGAACATCTGTTGTCGGTAGAGATCACATATCAGGCTCTTAATGAGCTTGATCTAGTGGAGAAGATGGCGTGTTACATTATCATTAAGGCAAGCGCGGTAAACTTGCTTTGGGAGGCATAAGGTGTTATTCCGTAATGGCGAATAAACCACCGCGAGAATTCGAGTGGTAACCATATCGTCTTCGGTGGTTTGATTCCACCAAATACCTAATTTGCGCATTTGGCGGGCAAGATGCCTCGCCTACAAGGCGCGGGGGCGCAAGCGGGGCAAGATGCCCCGCCTACGAGGCACGGCGGTGCAAGAGTGGGAAGATGCCGCGCGTACAAGGCGCTGTGATGCAAGCGGGGCAAGATGTCCCGCCTACAAGGCGCGGCGGCGCAAGCGGGGCAAGATGCCCTGCCTACGAGGCACGGCGGGGCTAGGCGGATCTCTATCGCACTCCTTATTCAGCCGCTTGATCCCCGCCTACGGAGGATAGTGGGGTATTACACACCTGCCGCCCCTCTGAGGCTGTATAGAATGAATTTTCAAACAGGTTCTTAGACTTTCTCAAATGAAATAAGACAGATTTACGGAAGACAATGAACACCTTACCACATTAAAGATATTGACGATTCTATACTATGTTGGAGACGTTTAATGGAACTCGACGCCAAAATTCCGAGCGGTGCGTTACCCGATAAATGGGATAGGCACAAATTTGAGATGAAGCTCGTTAATCCGGCTAACAGGCGAAAATTCACTATATTGGTTGTCGGCACGGGCTTAGCGGGCGCGTCTGCCGCCGCCACACTTGCCGGTTTAGGTTATAATGTCAAAGCTTTCTGTATACAGGATTCCCCTCGGAGAGCGCATAGTATCGCTGCTCAGGGCGGAATCAACGCGGCGAAGAACTATGCTGGCGACGGTGACAGTATCTTGCGGTTGTTTTACGATACCATCAAGGGTGGGGATTTTCGGGCGAGAGAAGCGAACGTATATCGACTTGCACAGATAAGCGTTAACATTATTGACCAGTGTGTGGCGCAGGGCGTCCCATTTAATAGGGAATATGATGGCCTGCTAGCAAACCGGTCCTTTGGCGGCGCGCAAGTTTCTAGAACGTTCTATTGCCGCGGCCAAACGGGGCAACAACTGTTGCTCGGCGCATACGGCGCCTTAATGTGTCAGGTCAACACGGGAGGGGTACAGGTTTTCCCGCGCCGCGAGATGTTAGACCTTGTCGTCATTGACGGGAAAGCCAGAGGGATTGCGGCGCGAAATCTCATTACCGGGGAAATTGAGTCCCATGCGGGCGATGCGGTGGTGCTGGCAACTGGCGGTTACGTAAATTCTTACTATCTCTCTACGAACGCCGTGAATTCCAATGCAACCGCTATTTGGCGATGCCACAAGCGCGGCGCCGTGTTTGCCAACCCATGCTTTGTGCAGATTCACCCTACCTGTCTTCCTGTAACCGGCGATCATCAATCGAAGCTAACTGCGATGAGTGAAGGTCTTCGCAATGACGGCCGCGTATGGTTACCGAAAAAGAAGGGCGATAAACGCCGGCACGATGAAATTCCGGAGTCAGAAAGAGATTACTACCTCGAGCGGCAGTACCCTAGCTTCGGAAATCTAGTGCCTCGTGATATTGCGTCGAGAAGCGCGAAAGCGATGTGCGACGAGGGTTTAGGCATCGGCGAAACGGGTTTCGCCGTGTATCTCGATTTTGCCGATGCCATCAAGGAACGGGGAATAGGAAATATCAGGGAGAAATATGGTAACCTGTTTGACATGTATCACCGAATTACGGGCGAAAACCCGTACGAGACGCCGATGCGCATCTATCCCGCTGCGCACTACCCGATGGGTGGGTTGTGGGTAGACTACAATTTAATGAGCACTATCCCCGGATTACACGTGTTAGGCGAGGCGAATTTCTCCGACCACGGCGCCAACCGGCTCGGCGCAAGTGCATTAATGCAGACACTAGGCGACGGGTACTTCATTGTACCTTCGACTATTGGCAATTATCTCGCAAGCTATGACCTTCCGCAAGTAACAACGGATCATGCCGCATTCAAGGAAGTCGGGTCGGAAGTTGACGCCAGGATTAGAAAACTACATTCCATCAGAGGCAAAAAAACCGTAAGGGAATTTCATCGCGAACTCGGCCGCATTCTCTGGGACGACGTGGGCATATCGCGCAATGAAGCCGGGCTAAAACATGCGATAACAGCAGTTTCCAACCTGCGCGGCGAATTTTGGGAAAATGCCATGATTTCCGGGAGTGGAGAGACGTTAAATAAGGACCTTGAGTTTGCCGGCAGGGTTGCGGATTATCTAGAATTAGGCGAGTTAATGGCGCGGGATGCCCTGCATCGGCAAGAGTCCTGCGGCGTCCATTTCCGTGAAGAGAGCCAGACGGACGAGGGCGAAACTAAACGGGACGATGAGAAGTATTCTTACGTTGCGGCATGGGAATACGTACACGAGGATAGCGATTCACTACTGCACAAAGAACCTCTGAACTTTGAGAATGTCGAATTAACCCAACGCAGCTATCGGTGAAACCGATGAATGGCATAACGCCGCAAAGGGTTAAAAATACGCGCGCATACACATATTCTAGGAGATTGTGATGAAGTCGGAATCCGTAAGGGTTGGCATAGTCGGGATGGGAAATGCGTCAAATTCCCATCTCCAAGGGTATATCAGTCATCCTCAAGCTGAAGTCATCGCTGTCTGCGATTTGGACGCGGTGAGAGCGGTGCAAATCGCATCACAACACCGCATTGGGAAGATATTTACGTCATTTTCAGAGATGCTCGAAAGCGCCCCAATCAACAGTGTTGATATCGCAACCCCGACTTTTCTCCACGCTTCCATGACACGGCAAGCTTGCGCCGCCGGTATGCATGTTCACTGCGAAAAACCGTTCTGCCGCAGCGTGATGGAAGGGACGGAAGCCTGCGAAGCGGCGCACCGAAGCGGGGTAAAGCTGGTTGTGGGCGAAACGTATGTCTTTATTACATCACACATGAAAGCACGCGAGTTAGTTGAGGCTGGCGAAATCGGGCGCCCTTTGCAGGTGCGCCAGCGTCACGGCGCTTGGTTGAAGCGGAAAACGCTTGCTGAGCACTTAGATTCCGAGGAACGCCACTGGCGGGCGGACGGAGAAAAATCCGGCGGCGGCGACTATCCGTGGATTTTCGATCATGCGGTACATTTCTTTGCGGCGGCTGAGTACCTGATGTTGGACCGCAAAATTTCCGAAGTCCATTCAGTTACGGGCACCTGCCGTGTCGACGCGAAACATCGCCAAGGCCCATATTCAAACTTGGAAGACGATATCCCCATCATCACATGGAAATATGACGATTCCGATTGTCAGGGCGTTTGGATGCGGGCGGAGAGGTTAAACGGAAAATACGACTACATGAGCGGATTCAGCACGACGATAATCGGTGAGACAGGCATGATTGAGGTTTTGGGAGAAGGCGGCCGCAACCTCATTTGGGATGGACAGCAGCAGCATCTTGTGCTCCACCGCGATGGTAGAGAGACACGCTGTTTTCGCTTTGACGAAGGCGGAGACGATGTGTGGAATTCGGAAATCTGCTATTACAGCCGCGGGCATATCAATCAGGTGCATCACTTCGTTGACTGCGTCGTGCAGGACCGAGAGCCGCGATTTACGGGAGAAGACGGGGTGCATTCAGTGCGGTGCACGTTAGCAACGATTAGATCGGCTCGTGAAGGACGCCCTATTCGCGTGGACGAGATTGGACCGGAATACACGGCGTATTAAGATGTGTGCCATGCGCGCAAATGAACAGCCGCCGCTGGTTTTAGCGCCTAGTTCTGATGGTCGGTCTTTCGAAAATCTATCTTGTGGTTTCTTCAGTCAGCCATGTTCGGTAAATCGCCCGCGATGCTTGAAATGATATTTCGCTTTTGGACGTTAATCGATTTCCAAAATTGTCTGCCGTAGACCTTGGTGTTTATGCGGGGATCAAGGACGACGAAAATCCCCGTGTCAGTTTTCGTTCGGATTAACCGGCCAAACCCCTGCTTGAATCGGATAATGGCTTCAGGCAAACTTAACTCCGAAAAGGGATTGCCGCCCATTGCTTCTATCCGATTGTGTTTCGCTTCGACTAAGGGGTGTGTAGGGACTTCAAAGGGTAACTTAACGATTATCACACAACTCAATGATTCTCCTTGCACATCAACACCCTCCCAAAAACTGGATGTTCCGAACAGAACAGAATTTAAGTTTTGCTTAAACTCCGTTAACATAGCACTACGTGAAATCCCCTCACTTTGTTTAATTACGGCGATTCCAAGCTGCTCCATGTAGGGCTGCACTTCCTGATAAACCTCCTCCATCATACGGTAGCTAGTAAATAGGACGAAGGCTTTGCCATGTGTGAGTTTGAGATAGCCCCCAATTTTCGATGCAGCGGCTTCCGTAAAATCGGGGGAATTAGGGTTTGGCATGTCAGTAGGACAATAATACTTGACTTGCTGTTGATATTTGAATGGTGTGCCAACAAGTAGAGACCGGCCTTGCGTAAGCCCCAACCGTTTCCGGTAGTGGTCGAAATTCTGGTTGGTTGAAAGCGTGGCGCTTGTCATGATGACGCATTTCTTTTTTTCGAATAGAATTTCTTTCAGTGTATCGCCGACGTTTAAAGGGTTTGCATGGAGCACGTTGCGAGAATGGTTTCCTTCTATCCAGTACACATGATCGCGGCGGCTATGGTCAAGCATCAACTCGAAATCGGAACGGATATCATCGCATCTATTTTTATGTGCAGAAATTTCTTGTTTGTCGTCTTCACTATCTGCAGCGTCGCTTAACGCTTTCAAGTGAGAACCTATTTTGGATAGCGGTTCGCTCAATAGGTTTTCCACAAAATTAGTGGATTCGACCAAGCGCGTCGGCGAACCGCCAGTGAACTGCCTAATAGCCGCAAATTGACTATCGCACGCTCTCCATGTATCGTCTACAAGTTCAGTCGGCGAATTTTTCCGAACAAAGAGTCCCTTGTTACGATTAGCGTTGTAAAGCGAATTTAGGAATCTTTCCACTCGGGTGTTGCTTAACTCTATCCCAAACTGTTTGGTTACCACCGTCTCAACGTGATGCGCCTCGTCAAGGATAAGGTAATTGTAGTTGGGCAGTATACCTTTTCCGCCCTTCATTTTGATCTCCAAATCTGTAAAAAGGAGATGGTGATTGGTAATAATGAGGTCAGCTTGAGCCGCTAGCTTCCTCATCTTGAAATAGAAGCAGCTCGAGTAAGTCGGACATTCTTTCCCTAGGCAATCATGTCTGTCCGAAGTAATCTCAAGCCAGATTGATGGTGACGGTTGGTGTTCAATCGATGCTTTATTCCCGTCAGAAGTTTGGGAAGCCCATTCCTTAATTCGGCCTAATTCGTTAACGTCTGATTCTCGATCGAAAATTCCCCGCCCTTTTTCCATATGACGACGGAATCGACGGATTGATAGGTAATTGCTGCGGCCTTCCGCCAGCGCGACTTTGAAGTCCTCGCCAATCACCTTTTTGAGAAACGGTATATCCTTGTAAATGAGCTGTTCCTGCAAGTTAATCGTATTAGTCGAGATTATTACCTTTTCGTCAGCGGCTAAAGCGTGTACTATTGCAGGTACAAGGTAGGCGAAACTCTTTCCGACACCCGTTCCGGCTTCAACGATAAGATGCTCCTCTTGAGATAATGCGCGAACAACCGCTTCCGCCATCGTAAGTTGCTGGGGTCGATGTTCATAGTCTGTTAGATGATTTGCAATCGATCCGCCGGGACCGAGAATTTTTTTCACCTTCGCTGCTGCATCGGTCATTTTCATCGCCGTATTTGCCATGGTAGAGGTTTTCGTTTCGCCTCAAGGGCAAGAATCAATTCGGAACGGCGTCATTCGCCGTACAATGCCTAAACACCTCACGAGGTATATTTCTAAATACATTAGGTGTTGAAGTGCAGCCGCGTTGCGCAGCCCTTATACCTATATGGACAAGTATGACCGTCTAAACATTGGGGGTAAGTTCAAGTTTCGGTGTCTGAACTGTGATTTTTGTGATGGAATGACGGGCTATGATTAATAAGGCGCGTAATCATTCAGCGTTGACAAGTTCTTGTAGGTTTGGTAGAGCGGATTTGATGAATCGCGTGAATTATTGGGCATGAGGTTGGTTGGTTGATAGAGTTTAAGATTTGATTGTGCTCAGCCAAACCCAACGATTATTCTATACAAATAAACACTTATTATATTACAAGTAAAAACGTTAAATGTCAACTTTTAATTCAAGAGTTGGGGTTGTAAAACAGTGTCAGTTGGAACAAGCTGCGGAGCGCGTTGCGCGCGGCGTACGGATTGGTGGAATATTTTAGGAGGGAATTCCGATTCTCGACAGTAGGTTTGGTTGCCTTAATTGTGAATTTTGCGATTGAATGATGGACTATGATTAATAATGCGGCTTGTCATCCGGCGTTGACAAGCTCTTGTCGTTTGGGTTGAGCGATCAACGGAAAATTTGCCGCGATTCAGAAACCACCCGTAAAGGAGGTTCAATTTTTTGGGTCGAGTTAAGCGGCGTTGAATGAAAAAAGAATTTCGCTGACTTTCACAGAACGATGAGAAAAAATCAACAGCCAATCAAGCTCCGAATCCTTAGTTTTGCTCACTTGACTTCGCATTGGGAGGATTCTATTTTACTGAGGGTTTTAGGGAATGTCAAGGGAAAGTGCCGGCAAATAATCCTTGATTTCCGCGTGGTTGCTAGTTACAATAAGGTCAAAATTACAGTTGAAAGGTGTTGTGTATGAGACAAGCGGTTTACGACTCGATTGTTGAGCGGCAAGGCAACTTGGTCGTGATGAAAAGTAAGTTATTTCAGATTAGATATGACCTTTCAAAAGGCACTTGGGACTATTTGAATCAGGCAGGACAAGCTGTCATTCGGAACGCGTATACTAAGGTAATCCTAGAAGACGGCACAGTTTTTACCACGCTAGATGCAGAATCCCGCGACTTCGTAACCCACCCCATTGCTGAAGACGACTTCGGCATTTACCATCCAATATCGTTTTCCCATCAACCCGAAAACCGAGATGTTCGAACTCATGTTTACTTGAACTGCTATAATAGGAAACCTTTTATTGTATTACATGCCGAAGTTGAAAATTTGAGCGGCAAGCTGATTGCGATTAACCGAATCATGGTCATCGGCGTCTCCTCGCCCGGGGACAAAGCACACAACGGCGCGGCAGGCGGTGTCTACTTGGGAGGAGATCCATCCGGTTATTGTCTCTTCTTAGATACGAAAAGGACGTCGGAGCAATCGCTCAAAACCGTTCATGACGGTTTTAGTATCAACAACCAGCAATCCGCCGAGCTATTCTATAACGGCGCATTGTATGACACAGACAGCAAACAATCGCTCGTTTTCGGGTTTCTACATTCCCAAAAATGGAGTTCTGCGGTGCAGGTTGAATATAATTCACAAACGCAGCCGAATAGAGGAGAAAATCGGGGTATTAATCTCTGGTCTCTGTACCACACATGCGAAAGTTTTGCTTGTTCACAGGGTGAAGTAATAAAGTCGGAACCCGCCTACCTCAATTTTTCGAGCGAAGTTACCGAATCGTATCGACTCTATGTTCAGATGCTTGCCAAACGTATGAACGCCAAGAAACTCGATCGAGTTTATTCGGGTTGGAGTGTGAATGCCGACGGCAATAATCCGTCAATTACTGCGAAGCGGATAAGCGAGCAGGTCAATCAGCTCACGCAGAACGAATTGTTCTATCCGCCGTCGGAAGGCGGAATGGAGTATATCTTAATCGAAGACGGATGGCAGCAAACAGTCGGCAATCTGAACCCAAACTCTCACAACTTTCCCAATGGGATGAAGCCGGTGGTTGAACAGATTCATGCGAAGGGGTTAAAAGCCGGTATCCGGCTGGCGCCATTTAGTGTCAACCTTGATGCAGATTTAATGTCGGCACACCCGGAGTACTTTCTACACAGCAGTCGAAACAAACCGGCACGGGTAGCCTTGCCCGAATCGGGAACAGAGGTGGCGATGCTTGATGTATCGCATCCGGGTGCACAAACGTACATTCGAACTCGACTTCAAAAGGTTGTTGATGAGTGGGGATTTGACCTGGTTAAGGTGGATTTATCAGATTATGCCGCAGGACCTTTGTCGGAACCGGACAATTTTATCTGGAAAGATAAATCGCTTACTGCTGTAGAACTCTACCGTGTTGGGGTTCAATTTCTCAATCAGGTTTTTGACGAGACTACCCAGCGCGTGGTTCTGGCGGGCGGGGATGTATGTAATCCGCTGAGCATCGGCGGATTCCAAGTTTACTCCGTGCTATCGGACTATCGGGGATATATTGGTACAGAACCTTGGAACCATAAAGCCGGGGTTAAACAGCTTGTCAGCGCTTATGCGGCTAATCTGCCAATGCACGGCATCGCTTGGACCGGCGAGTTTGGCGCGGTAGCTATTGATGAGCCAATCCCATTAAATGAAGCACTCGCCACAATTACGGCAGCGGGTTTGAGCGGCGGTATTGTCACTTGGGGTAATGATTTTACAAAGCTTGAACCAGCGCGAGCCGAGTTGCTCGCAAGGGTGTTTCCGTTGAGCGGCCAGGCGGCGACGCCGGTAGATTTGTATGAAAACAGTCTCCCGCGTATTTGGAATTTGCGGGTAAATGCGTCGTATGATTCTTGGAATGTCGTTGGAGTGTTCAATTGGAGCGACAATGTGGACGAAATCTATTTTCCTTTAGATTCGCTCGGTTTGGATGGGTCTAAATACTATATCATTCATGATTTCTGGGGTCGCGAATATCTGGGCACGGCTCGAGGCAGCGTCACTTTGCTGGATCTGCCGCCTCGGTCGGTCAAGCTGTTGGCGATTCGCGCCGAGCAGACATCGCCGCAACTGATCGCCACGGATATCCATTTTACGCAAGGTTTAGTAGAAATTGCGTCGGCTGGTTGGGATGAACGGAGCCATAGTTTTTTAGCCGTTTGCAAGCCGCCCAGACATAGTAAAGGGACGATTTTTATTCATGTTCCGGAAGAGTATGTTCCCGTCACGACAGCGTGTTACGGTTCCGAGTACCACTTTCTTTGGAATAAACCAATGTACACGCTCGAGTTCAGTCCTACATCAGATTTCGTACACGTTAGTGTTCAGTTTGCGAAGGTGTCGGGATAGGACGGTGATGTGTGATTGGCAATACGAAATTGGCAGGAAAGAGCACGGCAGCGGCACAATGTTTCACCATGAGATTTTGATAATTCGCGGTGACGCATAAAATGAAACCCGTGGAACCCAAGACCGCGTTCGGTAATACGGTGTGATTGACAGTCTTGGTAGCTCTATGTCCGAGGGATTTCGTTCACAACTAATTGAGGAGGGGAGTCACTGGCTGAAGCGATTAATGTAAATCACTTTGAACCATGAAGTCAAGAACCCTCAAAGTCCCCGATGTTTTCAAAGTCATATCTCTTAGATTGAACCAGAAAAAGAGAAGGAGGAATTTCAAATGATTCGCGCAGAAACACCAGTGGAAAACGCGCTAGATGGGCTTTACGCTCAAATGCAATCGTTCGAGTCTCTTATGAATGAGCATCAACAAGTAGATTGGCATGGTGTGATTGGAAGTTTGGAGTTTTTCATTAAACATCTGAACGTTTACAATACCTATCAAAATATACCATTGGATCTTGAAATGTATACCGCCTATGAAAAAAAGGAGTATAAAATTGGAGTGGCTTGAGGCTATTAGACCATGGATTGTTCCCGTAATCGCTATTATCGGTATCGTGTTGGCTTTTACCGGCAAACTATATTCGTTATTGTTTGGCCCATTTAAGGCATCAATAAAGGAACTTCGAGGTGACATTGAGAATATCCATGCTGAAATTAAAGAATTCCGCACCGAGATTAAATCTGACCATGATAAACCAGAGGCGGCGTTTACGAAGCACCTCATTGAGTTACATGGGCGTCCTGAAGGAGTAGACTGAAAGACAAATTAAGCCGCCGATGCTCTCTGTTATCCGCGGACTGCGCCCCAGATTAGGCACATCCAACCAATAATCAAAACAAGCCCGCCGATAGGCGTAATTGCTCCAAGCCAGCGAATCCCTGTCAAGCTCAGGATTTATAAGCTACCCGAAAAAATGCAGGTGCCGACGACAAATGACCATCCCGCAATGTGGATGAGTTGACCGCTCCACTGTGAGATAGCCCATGCCACTGCGAGCAGTCCTATCGCATGGTACATCTGATAACGGACAGCGACCTCAAAAGTCTCCAGCATTCCGCCCGAGATCCTTTCCTTTAGCGCATGCGCACCGAATGCACCGGCAATGACGCCAACCAACGCAAAACTAGAACCTAGTATGAAAAAACAGCGTTGCATCATTTACCTCGTAGAATTATAGAAAACGATTTTTATTTTCGTGAACCATACTTTGCGCGAAGTGCGATGGGCAAAATTGCTTGCCCAATTTCGGCCGCGTTTTTACGATGTCCAATCGCGGGCGAATTGTACAAGTAACCGCGCTCCGTAACCGGATGCGCCCTTGGGTATATAAGACGATCCCTCGACGCCCCATGCGGTGCCGGCAATATCAAGGTGAGCCCACGGATAACCACCCGCGAATTTTTTCAAGAAAACCGCGCCGGCAATTGTCCCCGCCGTGCCGTCGCCGATATTTTGGACATCAGCGACGTTACTTTTTATCCCCTCGTCGTAATCCTCCCACAAAGGCAGTTGCCACACCCGTTCGTGGGTTTTATCGGCAGCGTGTTTAATCTTCTCGATTAGATTGTCATCCGTTCCCAATAACCCAGCTGCGAAATGCCCCAACGCCGTGACAACAGCTCCGGTGAGCGTCGCAAGGTCGATTACTGCCTTGGGGTCATACTTGGCGGCATAACCTAGTGCATCTGCCAGCACCAAGCGTCCTTCGGCATCCGTGTTTAGGATTTCAATTGTTTTGCCAGCGTACGATGTAACAACATCTCCCGGTTTTTGGGCGGTGCCGCTGGGCAAATTTTCAGTGGCGGCAATTAATCCCACGACATGGAGATTCGGTCTAAGCCTGCCGATTGCCTGCATGGCGCCTAGCACTGCCGCCGCGCCGGACATATCGTGTTTCATTTCGTCCATGCCGCGGCTCGGTTTAAGCGACAACCCGCCGCTGTCGAAGGTAATCCCTTTACCAACATAGACAACGGAGTCTTGTACATCTCCATCCGGGATATGTTCTAGGATAATGAACCTCGGCTCTTCCTGGCTTCCTTGAGCCACGCCAACTAATGCACCGAACCCTTTTTCCTTAAGTTCTGCTAGCTCAAGAATCTCGCACTTCAATCCCGTTGTGTCCGCTATGGTTTTGGCTTTGTCTGCGAGCATCGTGGGCGTCAGATAGTTCGCCGGCTGATTGCTCAGGTCACGTGCAAGTATGGTTCCCTGCGCAATGATTTCGCCAATTTCGATAGCCTGCTCGGCGGCAGGCAGGGAATCTTCATCATCCACAATAATCGTGATCGCCTCTAACGCCTTAATCTTGTCTAGGTCTTGCGTCTTGTGCAAGTTGAATTGGTACAACCCCAACAAGAAGCCTTCAATTATAGCTTGTATAATCCCCTCTGGCGTATCCGGGGGCAATGGAATGGCGAACGTCTTCGCTCCTAAATCTCGGATTGACTGCGCTATTTTGGCCGCGGCTTGACGCGCTTTTTCCGGATTGAAATTTTCCGATTTTCCGAGACCGACTAACCCAATACGCGGCGCAGCGATGGCACCTCTTGTGTAGAGTAGGCTCGTTTGTTTGAGCTCACCCTTAAAGTCGCCGGATTCAAACAACTCACCGATTGCCCCGTCCATTGCAGCATCGGCAGCCTGCGGCGCTCCGTCTAGCGACGTGCCACCTTCAAAGATTCCGAAGGCGATAGCATCAACCCTTTCTGTTTTAAAATCTCCAACTTTAGCATGTATGATCATTAATAATCTCCTACAAGACTCGTACGAATGATTCTTGATTCTAACCGGATGGCAACGGAATACCGCGGCAGATTGAAACATTCCACCGCGGCCAACCGCAATTATAGTCTATCAGAATTTTTTCGTAACATCAATGTCAACATTTGCGGACGCCAAAAATCAAACGTGCAGCGATTTTCCCTGGCGTCAATCACAAAGCCATACATTGATGGGCAGGGGGGAAATAGCGGTGCGCGCCGCAGAGGAATTTTCTATTCGGTTAACCTCGGCGCGCTTCTATTTCTGTCAATCGCGCTTAACATCTCCCTAACTAAAATGCAATTGACACTCCAGAAGATGCTGTGATAAACTGTCTCAAGATGGAGGGTTGAACAATGGAGATTGAAGTGAAATACCATAAAGACGACGCTATCTTGAGGCTTTCAGGCGACATACTTGGGGATGATCGAATCATGTTAAACGAAAAAATTCAAGAACTTGCCGACAGGGGCTCAAAAGGTATTGTATTGAATCTCAAAGCGGTTGGATTGATGGATAGCGTTGGATTGGGTATGATTGTTGCTTGCCACACGTCCCTAGCACGGCGGCAGATTCGGCTTGTATTATCAGACGTTGGCAAATCAGTCAAGTACCTGTTAACTATCACCAAACTGGCGCCGGTTTTCGAATTGTACGATACTGAAGACGATGCGCTAGCCACCCTGCAATCATGAAAATGCGTCATATTGGCAGATACTACAAAAGGCTGCTTTGTCAATTTGACATTTCCCGATACATATAGGCACGCATGTTTCACCTATTTGTGAGAGAAAGCGCTGCGGAGGCATTTCGAAGTTGCCAATGGATGCATTCGGACGTGGTCTTGAGTCGGCGTGGATTCTGGATTGAAGTTAATGAAACATCAGGGATTTTCAAACGGCCTCTGCGCGTCCCAATTCTGCCTTTGGTGATAATCCTGTTGGCACAGAAATTGCGGCATACCGCTCCAACGTAAACCACGTTAATGCTTTCAGTTAAACCGAATCTTTAAACCGGAAGCATTAGAAAATGCGAAAGATTGGAAGCTCAAATGGATTGGCTTGGCGGGATTTAAGAAGAAATTCTCTAGAGTCCCAATCTTTGCCTGAACGCATTGCGTGCGAAAGTAAAAGGGGGCAAGTCGTGGTCGGTCAAATCAATCAAATTCTGTTGGTCGATGATGACATCTCCTCGTTGCGCGTGTTATGCGAGGTGTTGAAGCGCGCCGGTTATCGGACTGTGTCCGCAAAGAACGGATTTGAAGCTATTCAGCGGGTGGAGGCGAATGTGGTCAATCTTGCCATCCTCGACTTCGATCTCCCGGACACAACGGGTTTGGACTTACTGCAGCAGATTAAACACTTGCAACCCGGTGTGCCAGTCATCATTATGAGTGCAAACACGTCGTATGGACTAAAGCTTGATGCCTTTGAGGCTGGCGCTTTTACGTTTATTGCAAAACCGATCAAATTGCCGCAATTACTGCAGTTTGTTTCGCGAGCCTTAGATTATCAGCGGCGAGGTGCAGCGGTTTCCCGCGCCGCGGCTCGTACGGTTCAGGTGAAGAAGTCGTTTTTCATGCGTTGGATTCGGATAATCAGATGACGAAATCAAAGTATCGTTCACAAAAGTTTGCTTTCGCACAACAGACACGTTAAACACGTTAAATTAAAACACTTTTGTTTTGAAGGGGGATTTTAAAATGAGTAAAGTCATCGGCATTGATTTAGGTACAACAAATTCGTGCGTCGCGATTTTGGAGGGCGGCGATCCCAAAGTTATAGAAAACACCGAAGGCACGCGAACAACCCCATCTGTCGTGGCATTCACGAAGGATGGAGAGCGGTTGGTTGGACAGGTGGCGAAACGCCAAGGAATTACCAACCCAAAACATACTATATTCTCCATTAAGCGGTTCATGGGAAGGAAATACGGCGAGGTTGGGGAAGAACTTAATCGTATTCCTTACGAAGTCGCAAGCGGCAAGAACGGCGATTTAGCTGTCAAAATCCAAGATAGAGATTATTCGCCGCCCGAGATTTCTGCAATGGTACTCCAAAAGATGAAAGAGACCGCGGAAAATTACCTCGGTGAAAAAGTCGATCGGGCTGTAATTACCGTTCCAGCCTATTTCAACGACTCGCAGCGGCAAGCCACAAAAGACGCCGGTAAAATTGCCGGTTTGGAGGTGATGCGGATCATCAACGAACCTACGGCTGCATCATTGGCTTATGGGCTCCAAAACAAAAAAGATTTGAAAATTGCTGTTTATGACCTCGGCGGCGGCACATTTGACATCTCTATCCTGGAGATTGGCGAGGGTGTCTTTGAAGTGAAAAGTACTAACGGCGACACCCATCTCGGCGGGGACGATTTCGATCAAAAAATCATTGACTGGCTCGCAGACGAGTTTCAGCGCGATCAGGGGATAGACTTAAGAAAAGATACGATGGCGCTGCAAAGGCTGAAAGAAGCCGCTGAAAAGGCGAAATGTGAACTGTCTAGCGCTATGCAAACAGATGTTAATTTGCCTTTCATCACAGCGGATGCGAGCGGCCCCAAACATCTGAACGTGCCGCTGACCCGCGCAAAATTAGAACAACTCACTGATGATCTCATTGAGCGAACGCTTGAACCTTGCCGAAAAGCCATTGCCGATGCAGATTTGTCCGCCGCAGGTATTGATGAAGTTATCTTGGTCGGCGGTCAAACTCGGATGCCCAAAGTCCAGGAGGCGGTGGAAAAACTTTTTGGTAGAGAGCCGAATAAGGGCGTAAATCCGGATGAGGTTGTTGCGGTGGGCGCCGGTATTCAAGGCGGCATTCTCTCCGGCGATTCCGAGGTTAAAGACATCTTGCTGCTTGATGTCACACCGTTATCGTTGGGAATTGAGACGCTCGGTGGTATGTTCACGAAATTAATCGAGCGGAACACGACTATTCCTACGCGGAAATCCCAAATTTTTACAACGCCGGAAGACAATCAGTCCTCTGTGGATGTGCATGTTTTGCAGGGTGAACGCGAACAAGCAGTCTACAACAAGACGATTGGCCGGTTCCGATTAGATGGAATTCCGCCTGCGCCGCGCGGTATGCCGCAGATCGAAGTGACATTTGACATTGATGCGAACGGAATCCTCAACGTCTCGGCAAAAGACCTCGCAACGGGTAAGGAGCAGAAGATTACCATTACGGCGTCCTCGGGGCTTTCCGAAACAGAAATCGAACAGATGGTAAAGGATGCGGAAGCCCACGCCGACGAGGATCAGCGAAAACGCGAAGAGTTTGAGGTACGCCATAGGGGCGACTCGCTTGTATATGAAACAGAGAAAAATCTCAATGAGTTCAGCGATAAGATGGATGCTGCCGTGAAAAGTCAGGTGGAGGCTGCTGTCGAACGGCTCAAGGAAGCCTTAAAAGCGGACAGCATTGAAGTCATCAAATCTGCAACTGAGGACTTGACACAGGTATGGCATCAGGCGGCGGCTGAACTCTACAAGCAGGCGGGTCCGACAGAAGGAGAATCTTCTTCAGAGCCTCCGCCTTATCGAAGTGCTCCGACTGATGAGGGTGGGCCCACATCTTCATCAACCGAAGGCGAAGTCATCGACGCGGATTACGAAGTTGTGGACGAGGAGAAAAAGTAACAATAATTTTTCGCAACGGGTTTATTGTCAACTTGATTTTTTACCTCACACGCTTTTCTTCTGCGAACGAATATATTTCGCTTGAAAAAATGGTCAAAACTTGTCTTAACGCTAGAACCTGTATTGGAATTGTGAGTATGCACTCTCTCAAAATTTGAGGAGTTATAGTATATCCGAATTGCCTAGACTTAGTTTTTCGTTGACATCCTGTCGAGGTTTAGGTGATTAATTTTGGCAGACAACAATTGGCCGATATTTCCAGGGAGGCAACAATCACAATGGAAACCCATCTATTCACCCTCATTCCCCCAGCGATTATCATTGCTGTGATATTCGTCACTAACAACCTGACAAATAAACGTATGGACGGCTTAAGCACCAGCTTAAATAATAGGATTGACGATTTACGGTCGCAGATGCAACGTGAACATGACGTGCTAGGCAAGAAAGTTGATGAGATGAATTCCATTCTCTTGAAGCATGTTACCGACCTTAGTCTACATGCGTCCGCCGCCCTACCTAAAACAATCCCGGATAAAGACATGGAATAGTTGTCAATTCCTTGATGATTGTATTTCCAACACGCTTCAGGTAGGTATAACGAGGCGAATTTATTTGATTTGTGTGACGGCTGTTGCTCCATGCCCATTTCACCAGTAGCCAGAATCCTTCGATGGCGTTGGTGTATACCTCTCCATTCACATAGTTGTATTTTTACGCCGAATTACGCAGTGATTCATAACCCGTTGCATACCCAAATAATCCTTGTGTTCATAGGTCATAAGGGTTAACCCTCCGCGCACGATACGCATGAGAAACTTGATGCTTGATTTACAATATTTCGCATGACAATTCAAACGTCCTGAAGAGACAAGGCTAAAATATAATGAGGTTACATCGCCGAAAAGGCTAGGATTAATCCTAGCCTTTTTTATTTTCATTTATGACACTTCGTAAACAGCCTCTTTTGAAACGCAGGATTCGATGAAACAGATTTGGCAGATCATTGACTTGTTAATGAAGACGCGGTATACTAAACATCAACGCAAAGGATTGCATAGTAATTTAAAGCCTGAAGCGTGTGAAGTGAAAGTTCCCCTTTATCCAAACTGAAACGGGCGCTCGTATGGGTCAGATTAGACCTTGCCAACCTGTTAAACTCATTTTCGGCGTCATTACGGCAGTCCCGGATCTGCTCGATGAGGTATACGGGCGCATTTCAGATCGATTTGGGCAGATTGATTACACCAGCCCCCTACTTCCATTCAATCATACGACCTATTATGAAGATGAAATTGGAAAAGGTCTGCACCGCCAGTTTGTCGGTTTTGAAACGTTAATTTCGCCCGATGAGCTTTCCTCAACGAAACTTTTTTCGAATACCGTCGAAAAAGAATTTACGCGAGTTGATACAGAATCCCGCCAGGTGAATCTTGACCCCGGTTATATTTCATCGTCCAAACTAGTGCTCGCTTCGACAAAAGATCACGCACACCGCATCTATCTTCAACGCGGAATATACGCGGAAATCACGCTGCGATTTCACTGTAAAACCTTTCATGCCTGGGAATGGACGTATCCTGATTATCAGACACAGGCCTACATCGACATCTTTAACCACATTCGTGGCATCTACATGTCGCAAATCCGATCCAGCGGTGTGGGTACAGTCCGGATTCAATAATCGCAATCACTTATGAAAACAGATAACCGCCGAATCGCCTTTGTGACATGCCTCTATATTGCTTCATTTGTTTGGGGCAGCCCACTAGCATTTTCTTGGGGCACTAACGCCCATAAAAGAATGACCGATGCTGCATGTGACGCGTTGCCGCAAGAGATTAAAGGATTTTTTGCTGCGCACCGCAAAAAACTCGCTTTCCATTCAAACGATCCGGATCGATGGAAAAATGACGACCCTAACGAACGCCCCCGGCACTATATCGATATTGATATGTACGGAAATTATCCGTTTGAAGAACTACCCCGCAAATACGATGAGGCGGTTGAAAAATATGGCGTTGAAACAGTGACTGAACGCGGGCTTGCGCCGTGGCGCATCGAAGAATACAGTAATAAGCTGTCCGAATCTATGAAATCCGGCAATCTTGGAAAAATTGTGCAAGTTGCCGCTGCGCTCGCCCACTACGTCGAGGATATTCACATGCCGCTGCACGTGGTTGAAAATCACGACGGCCAGTTTACAAACCAGAAGGGAGTACATGGACGCTTTGAGATTGACATGGTTGACGCGTATGCTTCGCAAATTCAGCTAGAACCAGATGAAGCAGAGGAGATTGAAGACCCGTTGGAACACGCCTTCGATATAATTCTCGATAGTTATGTCTATGCCGAAAATCTTTTGCGTTCAGATCGCCGGGCAAAGTCGGGAGAAACTGACTACGGCGAAGCCTATTTGGATAAACTTTTCCGATTCGGCGGATGGATAGCGGAAAAACGCATGAGCGACGCGTCAACAGCAACCGCAAGTTACTGGTACACGGCGTGGCTGCGTGCCGGCAAACCGGCGTTAATTAGCCCAAATTCCATTGCGGTTAAGGTTGTTCCCGAAGGGCGATCCCGCGCGCGCGAACTAGGCATCCACATCGGAATTTATGAATCCGGCAGCAACAATGCCATCACGGATGTCGCAGGGGTGAAGGTTGGCCACGCCACGCTGAATTACGGCGATAGTGTACGGACGGGCGTCACAGCAGTTATTCCGCACGACGATATATGGACCAAAAAGTTGTATGGCGCAAGCCACATTATTAATGGAAATGGAGAGGCAACGGGAACTGCGTGGATTAACGAAGCCGGATGGATCGAGTCTCCCATTATGCTAACGAATACACTCAGTATCGGCCCCGTTCACAACGGCGTTGTACAGTACATGATTAAACGCTATCCAAAAAATCACATCATTCTACCAATTGTAGCCGAGTGTTACGATGGCGGGTTGAACGACATCAGCGGACTGAATGTCACGGCGGCACACGCAATCGAAGCGATTGAATATGCAACCGACGGTCCTGTCCCAGAGGGTTGCGTCGGTGCCGGAACCGGCATGCGGTGCTACGGATTTAAGGCGGGCATCGGTACGGCATCGCGTGTGCTGCCGGCGGATAAGGGCGGATATACCGTCGGCGTGCTAGTCAATTCCAACGGCGGGAGGCGAGCGCAACTTCGCATTGATGGTGTTCCAGTTGGCCAAGAGATTACCGACTTTCAACCGGAATGGGGGCAGGACGGTTCATTCATCATCGTTATCGCTACGGATGCCCCGTTAGTCCACCGCCAGCTCTCTCATTTGGCGAAACGGGGAGCGTTTGGGCTAACACGAACCGGCACGCCGAGCACGGTTAGCAGCGGCGAATTCGTCATCGCGTTCTCGACGGCTAACATAATCCCCCGCCGCACTGAGAACGGTACGTTTCCTGTCGTGATGCTTGCGAACCACGCGATGAACGCCCTTTATCAAGCCGCCATTGAAGCTACCGAAGAGGCTATTATAAACTCTATGACGGCGGCCGTAACAACCGTTGGACGAAACGGCAACACTATCCACGCTATCCCGTTGGACCGCTTAAAAGCGGCCATGAAAAAATATGGTTATCTAACCCAAGAGTCGAACGACTGATAATTAGCTTCACATGTGAGTTGTTGAGGAGATTCAATTGGAATCACAGTTGCAAGCGTTCATTGACCAATTGGCCGCAGAAATTGAACCTATTGAGAAGGCTTTGCACGAATACTATTGGGAGGCGAGCTTAACCGGCTCTGACGAGGCAACGCAGAAGGTTGCTGAATTTGAGACTCAATACCGCCTCATTTTCTCGGATGGGACGCGCTTTAAGCGGTTGAAGGCCTTTCAAGAATCGAACCAAATTGTAACGCCTCAACTTCGGCGGCAGTTGCAATTGCTCATCTTGGAATTTACCTCACATCAACTTCCGCCAGAGATGATAGAGGATTTGGTTAATCGCCAAACCGCCATTGAGCAAGTCTTCAATACCCATCGTGCGGTTGTTGATGGGGCTGAAATGACCGACAACGAAATCCTTGAGGTGCTGAAGAGGGAAGACCGAAACGAAAGACGCCGTGCGGTATGGGAAGGGAGCAAGCAAGTTGGAAGAAAAGTCGCAATGGACATCATTGCCTTAGCCCATCAACGCAATGAAGCTGCCCGCACAGTGGGGTTTGATGACTATTATCAGATGTCATTAAAGCTAAGTGAGGTGGATGAGGATGAACTCTTCCAAATTGTGAACCGATTGGAATCTTTGACCAACGAGCCGTTCCGGCGTGTGAAAGGAAATTTAGACCGAGAACTTGCTGCGCGTTTCGGAATTGCAGCAGAAAATCTCCGTCCTTGGCATTACGCTGATCCGTTCTTTCAAGAAGCGCCTGAAACGGGCGAAGTTAAATTTGATGCCGTATTTGCAGATTGCGATTTGGTGGCGGTAACGAGAGATTTCTTTAAGGGACTTGGGCTTTCTATTAACGATCTGATTGAGAAGAGCGATCTCATTGAACGACCTCAGAAAGATCAACACGCCTTCTGCATTCATATAGACAGGAAGGGGGATGTGCGAGTCCTCGCGAACACAAGGCCGTCTAGAAGGTGGATGGAAACTCTGTTGCATGAATACGGACACGCGGTTTATGATAAATATTTGGATGCCGCACTTCCGTTCTTGCTGCGGGCGCCGTCGCACCTCATAACGACGGAAGCGATTGCGATGTTGATGGGAAGGTTAGCTCGAAATGCGGTCTGGCTGGACAAGACCTTCCATTTATCGCCTGAGCAGAAGGCTGCGATTACAGCCAATGCCATCGAATCCTTCCGGCTAAGAACGCTTATCTTTGTGCGATGGGCGATGGTCATGATTCATTTCGAGCGCGAGTTCTACCGAAATCCGGATTGTGATGTGAACACGCTTTGGTGGAGCCTGGTTGAACGCTTCCAATTTGTAACACGGCCTGAAGGCCGGAACGAACCCGACTGGGCGGCGAAAATTCACATTTCGGCTGCACCGGTGTATTACCATAATTATCTCTTGGGAGAAATGGTTGCGTCGCAACTCCAACACACAATTGATTGGGTAGTCCTCAATGGACAAGGCGTTGAAGTGACAGGTTACATAAACAGCCCGTTAGTGGGCGATTTTTTACGTAAACACGTTTTCAAACCGGGGGCAAGCGTCCATTGGGGTGAACTGATTAAGTGTGCAACCGGAGAATTACTCAACCCTCAATATCTTGTCGATCAGTTGCATATTGAAGATTAAAATTAAATCCTAACTTTCACGAACGATTATTCATACCCAATCCCTTGCTCCAAAGCTCCATTATTCATCCCTTTTCGGTTGGTATCCACTAATCGGTTCTGCCGCTTATTCCCGACTGGATTTTATGCTTCAATCTCATGACGAATTACCGGAAACTGAGTTAATGTGCAAATATATTTGACTCCGCTGGTAATATATGTTATGATTAAACCTGACTAAATTAGTCATCAATGTTGGAGTGGGAGAGCATGCGTCTATCAGCCCGGTCGAAATATGCCGTTTTAGCAATGTTGGAATTGGCTTTCCAATACGACAGAAAGTATGTATCTGTTGCGGAACTTGCGGAAAAACAGGGCATCTCGCGTCCATTTCTTGAGAAACTTCTGCTTCAACTCAAGCGTGCGGGCTTAACGAAAAGTCAGCGAGGCCCCGATGGCGGCTATAGTTTGGCGTTATCACCTGCTGAAATTTGCATTGGAGACATTTTTACAGTCGTTGACGGTCCTGTCGATTTTACGGATTGTTTCGATCCGCCCTCTCCATCCGACGTAACGACTTTCTGCATGTCAACCCTTCTCGAGGAAATTGAAGAAGGGATTTGTAATGTTTTGAACGCAAACACGCTGCAAGATCTTTGCTTAAAAGCGCGGGATTTCAAACAACTACCCCCGCACGTGCACTCTTTTTCTATTTGAAAGCATGAAGATAGCCAAAAACATCATTGATTTGATTGGAAACACGCCGCTAGTTCGTCTTAATTATCTGACGGGCGAGGACGACGCGGCTATCTTTGCAAAATTAGAGTCGTACAATCCCGGCGGCAGCATCAAGGATAGAATCGGCTACGCAATGATTATTGATGCCGAAAAACGCGGATTGCTCAAGCCGGGGCACACGATTGTCGAACCAACAGCGGGCAATACCGGCATAGCGCTTTCGATTGTCGCTCTGGCAAAGGGATACCACCTCATTCTGACGATGCCGGAAAATGTTAGCCGAGAGAAGTATATGCTGCTTTCCGCCTTTGGTGCGGAAATCATATTGACACCTGAAGCGGGAGGAATGGGTGAGGCAATCTGGGAGGCTGAGGAGGTTGTCAGACGAAATTCACGCCATTTCATGCCGAATCAATTCAACAATTCCGCAAACCCCGAAATTCATCGTCAAACAACGGCGCGAGAAATTTTGCAGGCTTTAGATTGCCGCATAGACTATTTTGTTGCCGGCGTCGGAACTGGGGGTACGCTGACAGGTGTGGGAGAAACTCTGAAGGCACATTGTCCCGACACTCAGGTCGTTGCAGTCGAACCTAGCGTTTCTCCGGTTTTATCGGGCGGCGCGCCGAACCCGACGCGTATTGATGGAATCGGCGCCGGAATGGTGCCAAACGTATTGAACGTTGATATTATCGACCGCGTAATGACCGTATCTGACGAAGGCGCATATGAGATGATGAAGCGGATTTCAAGGCGTGAAGGCTTGCTCGTCGGCATGTCGTCGGGCGCGAATATCTTTGCCTCGTTACAATTGGCTCAAGAACTCGGTCGAGATAAAACAGTTGTAACCATCTTGCCTGATACGGGCGAACGCTATTTTAGCCTTGCCCAATTCTTTGAGCCGGAACCCAATCTCGCTAATTTGCCCCCATGAAAATTGAAAAACCTATCGTTACGTTAAAATAGCTAACAACCTGTGGCACAAAAAGACTAAGAAGAAGGTAGGGATGCTCATTGACTGAGTTAGAAAATCAGAACCTGACAAACAAAGAACTCTGCTATCAGGTCGGCTCACTGCAAAATCCGCAGGAAATGCTTTTTCATCTGTTTAAACGATTCAAGAATCGGGCGGCAATCGTCACAAGCGGCCAGTTATCCGGAATGGTTTTGGTGCACATGGCGCACGAAAATGGACTGCCGTTTCGAGTTTGCACCATTGATACGCTGCGCCTCTTTCCAGAAGTTTATGAGTTTTTCGAAAAAGTAGAATCACGTTATAATCTCCGCATCGAGCGCATCCAGCCGCATGCACAAACGATTAAATCAATGGTGGCTCAACACGGAGAATATCTGTTTTTTGATAGCAAGAAGAAACAAGAATATTGCTGTCACGTTAGAAAAGTGGAGCCCATGCAGCGGTTATTGAACACGCTGGATGTATGGTTTTCGGGTCTTCGGCGGGATCAATCTGACAGCCGTCGACACGTGCCCAAGGCGGAAATCCATGAACATAACGAACGGTCCGTTCTAAAAGTGAACCCCTTAGCGGATTGGACGGCTGACCAGGTTTGGGAGTTCATCAATGAGAACGACATACCGGTGAATTCCCTCCTCAAACCTCAGGATACTGGGCATTATTATGAGTCGCTCGGATGCATTATCTGCACCACGCCGATTATGCCGGGAGAACCAAAAAGGGCCGGGCGATGGCGCTGGCAAAATTCAACATCTTCCGAAAACTCGAAAGAATGCGGTCTGCATTTCGCGATTTGATGCTGTACCGGCAGGAGGGAAATCCAATTCCTGACACGACGCGAAGCCCAACAGGTTGCGATTCGGAGGTCGCGCCTACAGAATTTAATAACATGCAAATTTAAATTATAGTAAATTCCGTTTACATTTTCACATGTTTCGGCAGGTGCGGTTTCCAAGCGCAAATTTGGACTGGATAAATCCATATACGGTTACGAAACCGAACCTACCGCAGCGAATGAATAATTATCGGTATTTCTATACAAGAAAGGAGTTTTTCCAATGGCTGTTACCGTGCGTATTCCGACCCCGCTGAGAAAACTGACGAGCGATCAGCCCGAAGTTGCGGCAGTCGGGTCGAATATTGAAAGTATCATCGAAAACCTCGAAGCAAATCACCCGGGGATTAAAGAACGGATTTGCGATGAATCCGGCAATGTCCGCCGTTTCGTTAATATCTATCTCAACGATGAAGACATTCGTTTCTTGGATGGAACGGCGACCGTTGTCACGGATGGCGACGAAATATCGGTGATTCCGGCAATTGCAGGAGGGTAGAAAAACGTCGTGGCTAATGGCATCTTACCGCCATCGTATTCGCGTCACGGCATATTGTGGGTTGCGTACTAGCAAATTACGCTTGCAAGCCTAAATGCCCAAGGCACATGACAGTTTAGCCTTGGGTATTTTTTTTACAAGGCGCCGCACGGTGAATCCAACGTCAGAGAAAGGGAAAATTCAATACTCAAAACGACTAATGAAAAAAAACAGAGAACAAGAACAGAGGCGGAACTTCCGGATAGCTGTACTACAAGGGGTTTTCATGCGAATCTCTTTGGCTTTTGTTGAACCGGGAACAGTACTTTCTGCATTTGTGTTGCGCCTTACCGGATCTCACTTTTTTGTAGGGCTTGCCGGAGCTATCATGCCAGCTGGCTGGATGTGGCCTCAATTGCTGATGTCGAACGTACTCGAACACCGCCCACGTAAAATGCCCTTTTTCAAACTGGGAATGGGCATTCGCGTGGCAGCGTGGCTTACGATTGTCGTCTGTATGTTGCGGATTGACCCGACTAGGAAAAGCGTGCTTGTTGCAAGTTTCTTCTTTTTTTATTTAATTGCCGCTTCATCACTGGGCATATCCAGTATCCCTTATATGGAAATAGTTTCAAAATCCATTCACCCGCTGCGGCGTGCGCGGTTCTTCAGCACACGCCAATTCATTGGCGGATTTATAGCATTCTTAATTGGGGAATTCTTGATTAAGTCCGTGTTGAGCGATGCCTCGGGATTAGTATTCCCATTCAACTACGCGCTTCTGTTTGCGTTTGCAGTTGTCGCGACCTTAGCGGCATTTCTGATATTTCTCCTGATTCGTGAACCCATTCAACGCGTCAAAACCGAGCGAAAATCGCTCATTCAGCATCTCAAGCAGGGGCCGCACTTTATGCGGACAGATGTACACTATCGGCGGTTCATTATCTTCCGAATGTTCGCCCATTCAGCAGGAATGTGCATGCCGTTTTATGTTCCTTATGCGTTACTGAATCTAGGCGTTCCAGATTCGACGATTGGCTCATTTCTTGCCGTCGTCGCCTTGAGTGGTGTTATTTCGACCGCTCTGTGGGGACATGTCGGTGAGAAGTATGGCGTCCGATGGATTTTGATGGGTATGTCCGCTTTCGGTTGCGTCTCGCCTCTCATTGCGATTTGTATTCCGCTGTTTCCGATTCCATTGCAGATTCCTAGCTATTTCTTAATATTTGCAATGAATGGAATTTCGGTCAACGGGATGATGGTCGGGTTTATGACATACATGCTTAATGTCGCCCCGCCGCTCACCCGTCCAAGTTATCTCGGGTTCATGAACACGCTCCTATTTCCCTTTAGTTTTGTGACCGTGCTGGGTGGTCTTATTGTTTCGAGGCTTGGCTATCAGGGAGTATTCGCAATCTCCTTTGGGATGAGTTTGCTCGCATTCACGATGACGACACGGCTAGAAGAGGTCTTCTATAGGGAAGAAATCCAGTCAGATGAGGAGATTTTGTGACTGGACTTTCAAAGGGTAGGTCTTGAGAACACACAAATCATCCTTTAGTATCCCGTGTGTATGTTTGGATGGAATGCCATATGGATAAATGCGGCGCTCTCAAGAAGAGCATTCAAGAATTTAATAACGGAGAATACTTCGCGTGCCACGAGACCTTGGAAGATTTATGGATGATTGAAGTTGGACCGAATCGACTCTTTTATCAAGGCCTGCTTCAATTAAGCGTCGGATTTTTCCACCTGTTCAATCACAACTATGCCGGCGCTGCCAGCCAATGGCGAAGAGGTTCTGTCAAACTTCAAAATTTTGGAGACTGCCATCTGGAGATAAATGTGAAAACCCTCCTTGAACAGACGCGCCGCTGCCAACACATGTTGGAGATGGTCCAATGCGGCAACAGGCAAACATTCGACTTCTCGCTCGTTCCCCGGATTCAGATAATCGGTTTGACGCCGAAAAGTCCTGCCCTTCCGCACGGTTGAATTCAAAGCCGTGCGCCATACCTTCTTGAATAATCGAGTTGCCCCATTGATTCATTTTCGGCAGACACTGCACCTATTTGGCGGACAAGTGGAGACCGGCTGGCTGAAGAAATCAGCGCTTCTCTTCGATCTTTGATTAAGACACAAACGGTTTTCCAATCATTATCTGAGCGACTCATTTGAAGTACGAGCGATGTTGAGGATGACATTCAGCCCCCCAATTTCGATTTCTACGCAGTCGATTTTCGTAAATCCAGCCTCCCTAAACAGCGTTACCAGCTTTGGCCAGTCCCACGTATACGGCTTTCGAATCGTGGTAAACTCTAGCCTTGGGACACCTTGCTCCGTAATTAGATATAGATGATTCTCGTCGATGAAATCCAATCCTAGTTCACGCGTCACAATGTGGCTAACCGACAACCCTGATTCAAACCGCGATTCAACGAGCTTAAACCGTTCCCGCTCAAGCCGCTCCCAGGCTTCGCGCAGGAGTTGCATTCCGAATCCGGGTTCCGGTTGTTTGTTGGTAGCACCGATGAAGGCGAGCAGTCCTCCGGGCTTCAGAATTCGGCGAAAACCGATAAGTGATGTTTGAAATGCTTCAACTCCAACAATCCACGATAGCGCATCGTTCAAAATCACATCGTATTTCCGCGGTGCGACCGCCGGCAACGCCTCCCATTTTGCCTCGAACACTTTACCGGTAAATTCGGCACATGTTAGCCTTAGTTTCGCGTGCTCAATCGCTACGCTGGAAGAATCACAAGCGTCTACATCAAGGGCCTTCGACGCTAGCAACTCTGTGGACTCGCCCACGCCGCATGAGGCATCCAAAAACGTCCAGTCATCACGCTTGCCGAACAACTTGATGATTCCCCGGTAGAGGTTACGCCTGCCGGGTTCCCACGGATTTGCGTTCGGATTCAGCAGATTATACCATTTCCAGTAAGTGTCCCAGCAATTAGATGGAGGATGGGTGTCGAACTTTTCATTGGAATAATGCATTGCCGGCATTCTCAATAGCTGCACCTTTCCCCTTTCACAATATACTTAAACACCACAGAGTTACTGAAACCGTGAAATTGAGTGCGGGAAGTACAGATTACGGAACTCGAGCGGACATTCAATGAACTTCAATCTCGAAGCAGGATGAATTGAGTCCAATATTTGATTTCGTTACCATGCAGACCATTCATTCAACCGATACGACACAACGAAAACCGGTATTAACGGCGGCGATTTTTACGGGAGAGCCGCCGCGGCGAGAACAACGCGAATGAAAAATTGGCCCTAAGAAATCGCCGCCGCGAACCGACCGATCTGGACCGTCGGTTGGTCCAATGGGGTTGCACTTTGGGGAATTGGTGTAGTCAATGCGATCATCGGCGCACCATTCCCAGACGTTCCCCGCCATGTCATAGAGTCCAAAACCGTTGGGTGGATAACTTCCAACAGGAGACGTGTAGCGATAGCCGGCGTCAATACCATCATCGTTCATTACATTCGAGTCGACATCTCGATCCTTGAAGTTGCACTGTGTGCCATCAGGTGGCTCATTACCCCATGGGAATCGCGCGTTCGCCAGCCCGCCGCGCGCAGCTTTTTCCCATTCCGCTTCGGTTGGAAGCCGCTTTCCCGCCCATTCTGCGTATTCAACCGCGTCGTACCAACTGACGCGTACTACGGGGTGATTGGATGCGTTGAAATTGGGATCGTCCCATCCGCCCGGCGTCCGGTGTCCCGTAGCATCCGTAAAATTCTTGTATTGTGCATTTGTGACTTGGTATACATCAATGTAGAAGGCATCCAACTCGACAACGTGCTGCGGCTTTTCTTTTCGAAACTCTCGTGTGTAACCCATGTCATCGTCATCGACAGCGCCCATGAGGAATTCGCCCGCGGGGATAAGAACCATCAATGCTCCGTCTTTCCCGACGATCTTGTTGTGAAGTTTCTGGTCCGTCATCAAATTTTACCTTCTCTCTCGGAATCACACATTCAATCTTAAAGTCATTTCGGTTCATATTAACACAAGGCGGATTCGACTGATTGATAATTGAGGGCAGGAAGCCTTTCCCACAAACCAATACGTAAATGAATAATTTTTAGCCGCAATGGTTATAGTGTCGTTTACACGTAAAGCTGCATGGATTAAATTCCCATTGGCGTATATTCGCCCTTTGTGTTCCAGCCCGGATACTGCTCTTCCAGCAATTTAAGCGTCTTGCTCGTGTAATACGGGTGTCCGGCAGGAGGGAACCTGAAGAATTCTCGCTCCCTTGCCGTAAGCGTGCCGATAAATTGCCTGAAATGCTCGTTTCGCCCTAGGTCCGTATAGCTGCTCACACCTTCCCAGTAGTGATCGGCCCGCCCATAAATCCGAGTGACGGAATATCGCTGCTTTTCCTTGCCCTCAAACGCGGACGCCGAATGCCATAAATACGTGTTAAATATCATCTGGGTTCCCGCCGGCACCTCAAGCGATATTTTCTTGGTTAGGTCTTTACAGAATGGCTTCGGAATAACCTGCATCGGTGCATGTTCAGCCCGAACCTCTTCAGGAAAATACCAACTGCTAATCTGCCCGTACCTCTTGTCGCCGCACGGGGGTAACAACGAATTATTGCCGTTGTCAATGTGTAGCTGCGGTAAAGCTGAGCAACCGGGATACTTTGCCCAATTGTGAGCGTAGCGAAAGTGTATATCTTCGGTCTCAAGCGCACGTTGAACAAAGTCGATGAGGTCAAAATCTAGAATGAGTTCGTTGAAAAGCATCTCGGAATACGGAAAGTCGTCGGTCAACATCCCGGATTCGGGCGGTTGACCTTTAATAACATCCCAAGGTGGAAGTGTTTCGTGGAGTGCAGCGACAATGCGAACCCTTTTCTCTTCCGGGTAGAAATCTTCGACAACGACAAATCCCTGTTCCACGAAAGTGTTCAAATGATCGTCAGATAATTTCATTATGAATCCCCGTAGCTGTTAAAATGTATGCTTCTCTACGCCGCCGCGGTCTGCATTACGCAGCCAAAATACGGCTGAGGTTACACGGTGCGCTTATGTCGTATTGAGAATTTGTGCAGTAATTAGTTTGATTAGAACGACTTGTGCCTATGACTCATATTAACCATAGTAATGTTAAGTTGTCAATACCAAAATCTGCTCAAATCCATCGGGGGAATCAACCCATGGTTTACTGCTTGCAACACCAATTAGTTTCGAAGCCATGCAATGAATTCAGGTAAGCAGCAGAAGCCTTGAATTTTCAATTCGCTGATGGTATAATCGTGTGTGGAATGGATAGCGGAGACCGGCGTGGGAAAGTTTGCAGCGTGCTGTCAGAGGAGCACGAAGGCAAGCGTTTCACGGTGAAAGCAGAATGGAAGAAGTCCGTGCACAAGATTGAAGCATTTAACCTCGGGCGCGGAAATTTTATACAAGGAATAGCAAATTACAATACCGGTGCCGCGGAACTAACCCCCGGCACGCTAATGCAGCGAGAGAGGTCTTGAAAAGTTGTAGAAAGGGCGAAATTACTATGAATTCAAAAAGCATCTTCGTGATGATTATCATTTTATCGGTTACGGGTTGGCTAACTAACTTGAGCGCATGGGGGGCGTGGACGGTCGTTCGAGATGACGATTTTGCCCGCAACGACAGCATTGAGGGCGATCTCCAAGCTGCGTACTTTGTTGATGCGCATCACGGCTGGGCGGTGGGGTTTAAAGGGTTAATCTTGCACACAGCCGACGGTGGAGAAACATGGGTGAATCAGGCAATTGAGATGGAAGTTCCGATAGATTTTTGGAGCGTCTTTTTTCTCAATGAAAAAGTCGGTGTCGTCGTAGGTACCGGCGGCAGCATTTTTATGACAAAGGATGGCGGTAATTTGTGGGAGCGCAAGAACGTCGAAGGGATCAACCGGACTCGTCTGATAGATATGTGGCTTATTGACGAACAGAGCGGGTTTGTTGTTGGCACTGACAATACGTTGCTCAAGACAACCGACGGCGGCGAAAATTGGACGGGAGACAGCGATCGAGTGCGATTAGGTGAAACACGCAATCATCTTGAGAGCATTTATTTTGTGTCGACAACACACGGATGGATCGTGGGTTCCTTTGGGACAATTAAGCATACGGTTGACGGCGGTTCTACATGGGAAAATCAAACCTCCAACGTGGGTAACAACCTCATGGCGGTACATTTCATCAATGAAGACACAGGATGGATTGCTGGGCAGGAAGGTTTGATTCTCCACACGCAGGATGGCGGAGCGACTTGGAACCAGCAGGAAACTGATTCCTACGACAACCTACACGATGTCGGCTTCATTGATAACCAGACCGGTTGGGCAGTGGGGGATTACGGCGCAATTCTTCACACGACCGATGGCGGACTAACATGGACCCCCGAAAAATCCGGCGTGTCCTCTTCTTCGCTTCGCGCACTGCATGCGGCGGATAAAGATAGCTGCTGGGCTTTCGGCGAATGGGGTTGGATTTTACGCCGTTTACCGCCAGGTGAATAAGAGATGGGCGGCGAGGACGCAAAACTTCAACAGCTGCCTGTGCTGGGAAGCTAGGAGAAAACAGATACTAAATGATTGTATTTCGTGGGTAGGATTAATACCGTTGAAGATTTGAATCTACTACCCTAGCCCACTCGTCGATTCCGCCAACCAAACTCTTGACGTTTTTGAATCCAAGTTGCTGCATTAGGCAAGCTGCGTCAAGACTTCGCAGCCCTCGGTGGCAGTAAACGATAATCTCCGCGTAAGGATTGAGTTCGTTCACGCCTTGCGCCAACTCCCCAATTGGAAACCGCTTTGCGTCATTGAGATGGACGATTCGATATTCCCATTCCTCTCGGACATCCAACAGAACAATGGCCCTGCCTTCATCCATTAATCGTTTCAAGCGTTGCGGCGAGATAGAATATTCAGCAGGATCAAAAGGCAGGATGGCGTCGTCCGTGCTCGGCGCAGCTTTAGGCAGGTGTTTTTTCTTGACGTACGTGTTTAAAAAAGTTTTAAATGTTGATTTAATGCTCTTCAGCATAATTTTCTCTCATTAATACCGCAATACCGCAATCTACGATGTTTAATGCAATCCAAATGACTAAAGCAAGAATCAAGTTCAATCTGATGTAGAATTGCGGTTTAACTATTATTGTGATTATATGGAAATCGCCCCAGATATTAATCAAAAACGCACACAAATGTCAAGGGTTTGATTCATGATATACCCGCGGCGTGGAATATGGAGCCGTGAGCGCCATTCCCTCCAGTCTAAATATCAGATATGAAATCCAATCGGTACAAAATTCTATATCTAGATAATGGGGCCGGTATCGGCGGCGGGCAGCGCAGTCTACTGCTCCTGCTCAAGAAATTGGATAAGACGCGATTTACCCCAATTATTGGTTGTTTGCCGGACAGTGCGCTCGCAGCTGAGGCGAGCGGGGCAGCGCAAAAAGTTGTACCGCTCAAGCTTCCAGAACCGCATGAAAAGGCGGATATTCACCATCGTTTCACATTTGGCGACCTCATTGGCGATTTTAAGTATATTGCAGTGGTCATCCAACTGCTGCGGGTGATTAGAGAAAACCGCGTGAATCTCATCCATGCAAATTCCTTGGCAGCCGCTTTGATTGGCGGTGCCGCTGCGAAAATCATTGGTATACCCGTCATTATGCACAAAAGGTATGCCGCGTCGTATGGGCTATTAGATCGGATTGGGGAGAAGTTAGTTGACTGTGTTATACTTGTTTCAAGAGCAACCCGTTGGAATTTTGCAGCCAAATCCAAGCAGGCGCTCATTTATAATGGTGTTGGTCTAGAGGTGCCCCAAGCTTCAACGGCAGAGGTGAAAGTTGTGCGATCAGGTTTAAATCTCAGCAGTGATGACATATTGGCCGGGATAGTGACACGAATTACATTTGAGAAAGGCGTACATTTTTTGATTGAGGCGATGGCGAAATTCAAAAACCGGCGCCGAATCAAACTAATTATCGCAGGAAAACCGTACTTTCGGAAGGATTTTGAATACCTTGAACGCCTTAAAGCCCAAATAGGTAAATTAGGGCTGGCGGATTCCGTGATATTCACCGGGTTTCTGACTGATACGCGTGCGATAATGGCGCTGCTTGATATGATTCTGCTCCCGTCCATTGTTGACGAAGCTTGTCCGCGCATGATTATTGAAGCAATGGCGGCTGGTAAACCTGTAATAACTACTCCGCTTGGCGGCAGCAAAGAGTTGGTTACGCCAGACACCGGAATTTTCGTTCCGCCGGAAGATGCCAAAGCGTTAGCCGCAGCCATAACTCTGCTTGCGGATAATCGGCAACTTTCGAGGCGGATGGGAATCGCGGGGCGCGCAAGAGTGGAAAAACTATACAGCGCTGAAAAAAACACCCGATTGACTGAATTACTCTATTCACGCTTGCTAAATCCCTCATCACCTTCGGAACAGAAGGTTAGTAGTTCATAACAGCGTTGACGAGCGGTCAATCTCGCATCGAAATTAATGGCTCGAAGCGTAAATGGCCGCGACCTCGTTATCAGAACAATTTATGGAATTGAAGATTTGCGGCAGCCGGTTCTATAACCTGTAGGCAGGCTTCAGCGCCTGTTTGAATCATACGTGACACAGCCATTCTTGGGCGTTTGCGTTGCTAATGACCGTTGGAACTTCTATCGCGGGGGATTTGCTATCACTTCGCTATTCGTTCAGTTGTTCCTAATCAGCCGCTTGATCCCATCCAATACGATACTTCAGCGTTGTGCGGGTCAAGATTCCCCGCCTACGAGTCGTGGTTTCGCACGCGGAGTAGGATTCCCCGCCTACGAGTCGTGGTTTCGCACGCGGAGTAGGATTCCCCGCCTTCGATGCGAGGTTTCGTACGCGGGGCAAGGAAGATCTCTATCGTACGGGAGTTACTATCGCCTTCGCTATTCGCTCAGTTGATTCTATTCAGTCGCTTGATCCCTGACTACGCAGGGTAGTGGCGTACTATATAATTATCGCCCGGCAGGGGCTATGGCAACTGATAGGTCGATATGGGCAACCACACAGGTTGCCCTTACAAAAGATGTATCCGATTTAAGGCCGGTCGCTATACACGCACCGCCCGTCTGAGGCTGTATAAAAGGAATTTTCAAACAGGTACTTAACCTGATAGGGCATTTAATTCAGAAATGCACTTCCTCGACCAACAATACCGCAATGTCCTCATCTTTTTAGTCGTCGTGATACTCGCGGGAAGCGGATACTGGATGCTCAAGCGTTTTAACCCAACGCTATTCCTTGGCGAGCCGGACTTCGTCGTCAATGACGAAGGCGAATCATCGTCGGGGCAACCGAATCCAATTCCAACTGGTGAATCAGGCTCATCCGCGGAGATTGTAGTCCATGTGGCGGGCGCAGTTGAGTCGCCGGGAGTTTATCATCTTCAGGTCGGCTCACGCGTCGAAAAGGCTGTTGAGATAGCGGGCGGTGCAACCGAAAAGGCTGATATTCACAAACTAAACCTGGCTGCAAAAATCAGCGACGGCCAGCGAATCTATGTACCGGCATTGCGCCAGCTCTCGCCGCTGCCAGGCGGCGCAAACCAGTCGTTATCCGGTTCTCCCGCATCTAATTCACCTATTTCCAATCAAGAATTGCTCATCGATCTCAATGTTGCTACACTTGAGCAATTACAAACGCTTCCGCGTATAGGGCCAGTAATGGCGCGGCGCATCATTGAATACCGAGAAACCAACGGCTCGTTTTCAAGCGTCGATGACCTCGTTAGGGTAAGAGGAATAGGAGACAAAACGCTGGAACAATTTCGACATCTTGTTGATGTCCGTTAGGAAAAAAGTCAGGGAGGCAGTTGTAAGAAGGTGAGGTTTATACCCTTAGTTCCCCATCTTCTCTTAGAAGGTTAGCTAAGGTTGGCTATGGGTTGGATGTAGGTTCCGCAGTTTCTGCGGGCTGCGTGTCCGGTACCGCGCCGCTATCCATGGCTTCATCAATAATCTGTGTGAGGTGACGAATTGTTTCGGCGCATCGCCTCTGTTCGCCGTACATTTGTGCGGCGATATTCAGGGCTGCCATAGTTGCAACGCTGATAGTATCGTGACCTTTTTGGCGGAACTGCTGCATCATCCGATCCACGAATTCGGCAAGCGTGCGAATATCCGCTTCCGATAAATTATCAGTCTGCTTAATTGTGTATTGCGTGTTGAGAATACTAACTTTAATTGATGAAGCAGACCGCGATGTTGTAGAAGGCGAGGAATCTGAAACTTTCATAATCACCCTGCATCTGAGAATATTTTACATTTGCCCCAATGCTTGCTGAAGTGTACGCCGCATTAATTCAATAGGCGGTGAAACTTGCGTCCATTTTTCAAATGCAATTGCCCCTTGGTAGAGGAGCATTCCGAGACCGCCAATTGTATGGCAACCTTGCGTCATAGCCACTTTCAATAAGCGGGTTTCAGGAGGAGTATAGATTATGTCGTACACGATAGATTGGGGCGTTAACCACTCGGGCCGTATCAAGAGTGGGCGTGTTATATCCATGCTTGCCGAGGCAGTGTTGACTATTAACTGACTCATCGACACAGTGTCTGGCAATCGCGCATCGTCAAGTCCCATCCCGCGGATATCCACGCTTGTTTTGTCTGAGAGATCTGCAGCAAGTGCAACGGCTTTTGACGTGGTGCGATTGGCGATGACAATGGATTGTAGTTTTTCACGGGCTAGTGCAACGGCGATTGCCCGTGCTGAACCACCCGCTCCAATCACCAAAGCAGAACCGTTTCGAGGCAGCTCATGCCCGGCATGCTTCATCCCTTTCAGAAAGCCGGAGGCATCTGTATTCTCGCCGGTAATTTTTCCTTGTTCGAATATTAATGTGTTTGCTGCACCGATGAGTGCAGCTTCTTGAGAGATTTGGTCGAGGAATGGAATTACACGCTGTTTGTATGGAACTGTCACATTCACGCCGATTATACCGCACGCCTTAAACCCTTCAAGGGCAGCACGCAAATCTGCCGGTCGAACGTGAAATGGGACGTAAACGTAATCCAGACCGACGTCCGAAAAGGCGGCATTGTGCATCTGCGGTGAGCAACTATGCTCGACCGGATCGCCTATAACTCCAACGATTTTGGTTTTGCCTGTGATGTGTGACGCGTAATGATCCACTCTTTTGCGTGCATTGGTTTTCCATTTACGCACTGAAACTTTCCGCAGTAGAATAGTCCGTCCTACGATTTTAACTCATTATCTCCAGCGGTTTTCAGGTACTGTAAGCCAAGTCATTCGAAGATCCAAGGGTTCGTTTTTCCCATTTCGCACGATGCGTATGAATGCGCTTCTAACGCAAAGAAGTCATCGGAATCAATTACGAATCTTCGATAACAACGCTTCAGCCTTATGTTTTGCGGTTTCCATCTTCGGGTAACGCACTTCTCGGTAGCCGCAAACGTCTTGAGGGACTTGGAGCGCACGAACGTGAGCATCGTAATCATTTGCATCTTTTGGGGCAAAGGTATCAACAACCTCAACGATATACCAATCTCGAAAGACTTTTTCCTTTGCATGCCACTGAGAAAGCCAACGTCTAAGGAACTTCATCCGTTTCATCAAATTCAGTTGCCAGTTCCGGGTGTTCATGTCCCACCTAATATCTTTGCCCATCACGGTGAAATGGGGGCGGTTAAGGTGAACATACTTAATCTTGTCTCCATTTGCTTCATCGACATTGTACTGCGCTTTGTCGCGTTTTAATTTATCCTCGCTAGTGAGCAGGTGAGCCACGTAAATTTCGTCTTTTATGAGCATCACCTTGTACAAGTTGTTGATTGCGGATTTGGTCGCTCGAAAACCCTCTGTACGACGATCCTTGGCATAGATATGCCGAATCTTTTCGGTGTAGCGGCGGGCGTAGTTCAGGTCTTCGAATTGAATCAGGTCGTATACCCGCAACGCCAAGCCGCGATTGGTCTTTTCATCTAATCCCATTGCTTCAACCGCTTCTTGAACCAATTTTTCATATTCACCTGCCAGGCCTTCGCCGCGCCATCTTTTCTCTAATATCTCGCACTTCTGCCGAAGTAACGATTTATACCCCTGCCGCTTTGGCGCCACTGCAAAGGCATCTGCATCTATCGCAATCCGCCTTCCTATGTCAAACGCGCGTTGATTGGATGCCAAATCAGATGGTTTTGCCACCCATGTCAACGCTGATTGAATGTGGTCTAGTTCGAGTGGAAGTTGTCCACGCTGGAATGCCACGCCTAGCAGCATGATGTTTGCGTAAAGATTGTTTCCCAGTAATCTCTCAGAAACCTCAAATAAGTTCGCCCCGAAATATTCATCAGTTATGGTGTATGCCCGTATACTATTCTCCAAATCAGCGATTTCAAAACTGTCCTTGCCGATGAGCGTGGTTACGGTATCCGTTTTCGCGGTGTTTACGATAGCGGCCGTTAAATCCGGTGCGGCGACTCGAAAAGGGGCCTTTGCATCAATTCCGCGTACAGCCTCTAAAATGTCCAATCCTAACAGGAGATTTGCCTTGCCGTACGGGATGATTGGAGAAATCTGATTGTCGGTCTTTGAATAAGTCACATGCGCGTATACGCCGCCGTTGCGTATTGCCAAACCCTTTTTATCGCAGAACCGTACCTGATACCCTTGGGCGTATCCGGCGAGAACCAATATAGAGGAAATTGTACCGATGCCCATACCGCCAACGCCCGCGGCGTAAACGCTCCACGTCCGATTGAAATCGCATAGTGACGACAGCGGCATCGGTTCGACCGCCGTGGGCGCAACGCCCATCGGCATCTCTTCTTCGTGCGTTCTCAAATCTAGGTCCGCGTCAACCAAAACTTTCGGTGGACGCTTGCGCGTCACGATAACCTCTTCAAATGAGGGACATGCCCACTTGATTCGAGCGCATGCTCCGTCGGTCACACAGTTTGATGAATCAATGCCAATCTTTGGACCGTAATCAGTTTCATTGACCTTTAGGCCGGGACAACCTGTGGCTTTGGTACATTCCAGACAAAATTCGCAAACTTCCGGCGTGATATTGATGTGCTTCTCAACCTTCAAGAACCCTTTTTCTTTAATTGTCTTGTGGTTTTCACGGCGCAAACGGCGATGATAAGTGATTCCGCACTCCTTATCCGCGATTACAATCTTAACGCCCGGATTGAGAATGGTGTCCTCAAGAAGCGCCTTGTATTTGACACGATCCTCAGGATCTGTTCGGACTATGAAGAGATTGGAACTCCCGCCTGCGAGTCCACGGGCTACCTTTTCGATGTCCTGAGCGAATGTCGGATTGCCGAGAATATCTTCCTCCCCCGCCGGCGTGGGTTGATGCCCTGTCATCGCGGTTGTCTGATTATCCAAGATAACATACGTAATGTCTTGTCCATTCTTTATAGAATCGGAAATTGCCGACATCCCTCCGTGGAAAAAGGTGGAATCGCCCATAAAGACAATCTGCTTATTTTTAATGAACGAATCAATTCCTGCTCCCGTACCGCCGCCCAACGCCATGGCTGATAGATTGTGCATGAGACGTGGAAAGGGTTCGTACTTTAGCATAGAATAGCAGCCGATGTCCCCATGAAAAACGAGATCTACAGGCGGCGAGGCGTGCTGTTTTTTCATGTAGTCGGCATCCATGAAGTGCTTGGTAATATCGAGAAAGACACTAGAAGAATCGCGATGCGGACACCCCGGACAAAAAGTCGGCGTGCGCGCCGGAATTTGAACGTCATATGAATTGACTTGTTCAATTCGCTTTTCTTCACGCGAAAGCGCACCTTCAACCATGTGTATTTTCACGGGCGTACTTTCTTCCCGCCCTTGTAATCCTTTGGATGGTAAGGCGGAGTCTGTCCGCATCTTCCGCCGAAGCAGTGGAATCAACCGTTGAATCAGGATGGACGGATTGAGTCCTAGCGATTCGGGAATCCCGGGTAAATCGTTTGGGAATTGTTTGCCCCACACTTGTACATACCTATCTATCTCGCCGCTTTGGTAGAGACCGCCGATGATTGCTTTGATATCCTTCTCTAGAAGCGGCCGCTTCTCCTCGACGACGTAAATCTCGCGGACACTCGCCGAAAATTGGCGCACAATCTCTGTATCAACCGGATGCGTCAAACCGAGCTTAAGGATTGGAATTTGACCTTGGATTTCCAGCTCATGCAGCGCATGTTCGAGATATGTGTAAGCCACTCCCGACGTGATGAAACCCATCTCGTGCTGGGTTCCGTTTAGATTATATATCTGATTTAGATTGCAGCGGCGCGCAGTCTCAATCGCATTGGGAAATCGCCTTTCTAGAGTTTCAATCTCAATCCGGGCACTATCGGGCGGTAAAACTACCCGGTTATCTATATTGATATCATCTGTATTGAGCGTCGTGGTGTCATTCGCGTTGATGTCGGGGTAGCGGTTCGGATGAAGCTGAACATTTCCCCCGCCATCCGCCTGGTTCACTGTGACTAAGTAGGCTGTGTATAGGTTTGAATTTACGGAGAGTTCAAAGGCAACACGCAGCCAATCTTTCACTTCCTGAAATGTGCTCGGTTCCACGACTGGCGTATACAGATGGCGGGCTATAAAACGCGAATCCGCGGGTACTTGTGTACTGCTTGACGCCGGATCATCTCCGACGACGACAACAGCTCCACCCGTCGTTCCCGCTAAATTGCTAATAGCTAAGGCGTCAGACGCCACATGGAGTCCCACGCTCTTCATATAAGCGACAGCGCGGAGGTTCGCCATCTGTGATCCGTTAAGCCTCGCTACACTGAGGGCTTCATTGTTTGCAATCTGCGCGACAATCCCGTGCTCCTTAAGTAGGTCGGCGTTCCGTCGAATGACTTCGAAAACATCGGCAAGTGGCGATCCGGGGTATCCTGTTAACAGGCTGACTCCGCTCTCTAACGCCCCTTTAATTAACAACTCACATCCTGTATAAACGTTCGAACCACTTTCCTGTATAAACCTTCTATCCATTTTTCATTTGCCTTCTAAACATATATCTACGGGGACTGAGTCCAACCCTCCGCGTTGAAAAACACGGATGCTTCCTTGCCTGCATTTCTATTTTGAAAAGATTCTTGAGATGTAAAACCGATTACTCAGCGTCCAGAGGCGCCCAATTCAGCCATTCGTTCTGTTATATCCGTAGTTTGATAAAAACTTCCATTTGTCAACCATGTGATTCTCAAATTAGCTGCCGATAACGGCATTTTTGACTCAATCGCACGGCATTGGACTTTGTCCTTTTAATAGTTCACGTGCGCGTTCGAGCGTCGTTTCCGTCGGCTCACCACCATGCATCCGGGCAATTTCCTCAACCCGTTCTTCCGAAGACAACAGTTTCGCCGAGATGGTAGTTCGATTGTGGTTCACATGTTTTTCAACGCGAAAATGCCTATCAGCGAGGCGTGCAATTTGCGGAAGGTGCGTGATACAGATGACCTGGCGCAATCGCGCCAATTCCGCCAATTTTTGTCCAACAATGTCTGCCGTATGCCCGCCGATGCCCACATCAATTTCGTCATAAATCATTGATGGGATGCTGTCAATGCTGGCAAGCGCCGTTTTCAGGGCAAGCATGACTCGAGAGATTTCGCCGCCGGACGCAATTTTTGCCAATGGTTTCGGTTCAGATCCAACGTTGGGCGCGATAAGAAACTGTATATCATCCATCCCATTGGATTTCAATTCATACTGTTTCGCCTTAATCTCCAAAATTCCATTGGGCGATTCCGCCGGTTGCACAAGTATCTGGAATATAGCTTTATCCATCCCCAACGTGTGGAGTTGCATCTCGATTAACGACTCTAACCGGCTGGCTGCCTCTTTTCGCTTTTCCGAGAGTTCAACTGCGAGTTGCCGCCCTTTCTTAATCGCAGCCCGAATCTGGCTTTCCAATTCTTCAACGTGTTCAGAACCTACTTGCAGTTCTTTCAGTGTCTGATTCACATGCGCCTGATAATCCAACATTTCAGCGATAGAATTGCCATATTTCCGTTTCAGCCGGTGGATGAGATCCAAACGCCCTTCGACGTCCGCGAGACGATTTGGGTTAAATTCAACAGCGTCGCGGTAGTCGCGAATCTGATAGGAGATATCCTCCAACTCGTACAATGCAGATTCCAGCCGGGAATTCAACTCAACTAGATTTACGTCCATATGGCTCAGTTTTGAGATTGTGCGGTTTATCTCTTTTAGATTGTCTAATATCGCAGCGTTCGATGCGTTGCCGCCGTAAAGCTCATCATATGCCAGACTCGCGGATTCAAACCGGGTTTCTGCGTTGTTGAGGAGGTTACGCTCATTGATTAGGCTCTCTTCCTCTTCTTGTTTAAGTTCGGCATTCTCCAATTCATCTCGTTGAAATTCCAACAGTTCTTTTTCACGTGCCGCTTCGTGCAATTTCCGAGAAACGTCGTTAAGGCGACTGCGCAACGCGTGGATTTCATCGTATGTTTGACTGACTTGCGATCGCAGCCCTTCAAGTTTACCGAAAGCATCAAGCAGATTCAAATGTGTTTCGGTTCGGAAAAGCGACTGATGTTCATGCTGCCCGTGAATATCGACCAGCAGGTTCCCAAGCTCCTGTACAAGTGTCAGGTTCACCATCTGTCCGTTGAGATAGCACCGACTCCGCCCGTTTGCGCTAATCTGGCGAGAAATTAACAAACCCTCCTGTGAATCCGAGAGATTAGCGACACCGGATTCACGCAGGTAGTGCCATCCGGGATGGTCCGGCGGCGGATTAATGGCAATCTGCACGTTAGCGTGATCTTTACCCGATGGTACGACTCCCGATGCGCGGCGCTCGCCCAATGCCAGTCCAACAGCGTTCAGGATGACAGACTTTCCGGCTCCGGTTTCGCCGGTGAAGATATTGAGACCAGCCGAAAATACGAGCCGGAGTTCATCAATAAGCGCGACGTTTCGGATATAAAGTTCTTCAATCATAATGTAAATGGAAACATCTCTATGCCTCAGGATTTACGTTTCGCGCCCTCTCCTAACATCAATTTGCTCCTTAAAGCGTCGAATGCGCTGCGATGCTGGGAACGAATGAGTTGGATGGTCTTTTTCGCTTTTCGGATGCGAATCAAGCAGTCTGAGGTAAGAGAGTGTGTTTCGCGTTGTCCGTCAACAAATAGGTCGACGCTGCTGTAATCATAACGAATCGCAACCGTAATCTCGGAATCTCCGTGCGCAATAAATGGACGAACCGTGAGCGAATGGGGTGCAATCGGCGTTAAAAGAATAGCGTTGAGGTGCGGATCGACAATTGTCCCGCCGCTTGCTAGGGAATAGGCGGTTGAGCCGCTTGGAGTGGCAATAATCAAGCCGTCAGCGTTGTACATCATGAACACTTCGCCATCAATGTAGGTATCGAGTTCAATCAGTTGCCCATAGCAGCGAATTACAACATCATTAAGGGCAAATGATTGCGAACGCTGCAAATCGGGATTGTCCACATCGATTTCCAGCATCATCCGCTGATCAATATAGTAATTCTCCGCAAAGATGTTAGTAAGCGCGGGATAGAGTTCATCAAGCGAAACTTCAGTAAGGAATCCAAGATAACCGAGATTGACCGCAAGGATTGGCACGTTTTCTATCTGGGGCGTGTGAGCGGCGTTTAACAGTGTTCCATCGCCGCCGAGCACCAATAAAAAATCACATTGTTCAACAACACCGTCCTGATTGCATCCGGAAGGAGGTGCACCTAGCGCTAAAGCTTGCTCATCAGGAATCAACGGCTCGACACTTTTGTCCTTAAGCCAATTGTATAGGGCGATGACGACATCGGATGCTTTGGGCTTAGAGGTGTTGACAAAAAAACCGACTGTTTTCATAATTTCATCGGGGCGGGAATACCCCCGGATCACAGCGATTTAAATTTAGTTGAGTTATGACGCTTCCCTCTGCTCGAACCGATAAAACAACAAGATCGCCCCACAACCGGCGAGAAACGCCAACGACGTGATTAACAAATTCAGATTCATTTGAGGTATTATATGCGCAACGTCGATACGTTCACCGCCGACAATCTCATATTTTCGGAAGGGCCAAAGCCCGTACAGAGAACCCGCCATCAAACCAATCAAAAATGATATAGTCAAATCGCGGTGGCGTTCAAGGACGTAGTTTAACAATCGAGTAAACGCCAATAGTCCGATACCGCAGCCGACAGCGAAAATAGCCAACACAAGCCAATCCAATCGACTGACCGCCGCAATAACGTCAAAATAGATGCCGAGGAGCAGGAGAATAAACGACCCGCTGATTCCGGGAAGTATCATCGCGGAAGCGGAAATAGCCCCACAAAAGAACAGATACAGTAACTTCATAACAGAAATATTTCCAACTTCGCTGTCCGCATCCGGCTCTACGATGCCGGAAGCAGAGATGCTGGATTGACGATTTTCCTTGAGTTCGTACTTTTTACTAGCGTTTTCGAGTTTATCCTCCCCAATCATACCGAGTGAAAGTCCGACAGTCAGCGCGACGGCGATAAGCAGAACGATAAACGCTTTTACGGAAAAGCGTTTCAACATCTTAGCGGGAATGATAATGGAAGCTAGAATTAAGCCGCAAAAGAAACCGTGAGTCGGATCATGCTGATTGTTAAACAGGTATTTGATCAGGTCAGATAATGCTTTAATCGCAAGCGCAGCGCCAACGGCAAGGGCCGCCAAAAACCCAAAGTCGATATGCCGCAGTTCCGCACGTGCTTCAGACAATTTGTCTCTTTTCAGCGTGATTGCGCCTAAAAACTTCTGAACGGTTGACAATCCGATGTGGTGCAAGGCTCGAATTAAGCGTTCATAAATGCCTAGCACAATTGCCATAGTGCCGCCGCTCACACCTGGAATAATAAACGCGATGCCGATAACACAGCCCTTAACGATATGACCTATGACAAGCCTGAACTTCAGCAAGTTTTACCCCCGTTAAATCCCGCCTCCTCGTGAACCATCGTTTTTTTATTGCAGGTTTAATTCAAGGTTTCATCGTTGAGCCAACTCTTCAGCGGATCGATTAGGTGGTGAGCAGTAAAGTCCAGTTGCACTGGTGTAATCGAAACGCAACCATTGCGGATGGTGTTGACATCTGTATCCTCTCGCCGGTCAATCTTTTCGCGTTCGCCGCCGATCCAGTAGTAGGGTTTTCCCTGCCGATCCAAGCGTTTGACAGCTTGTGCACCATAAGCCCCAAGGTCTTGCCGAGTCATTTCTATGCCTCGAAGCTCAGAGAACGTGCAGTTTGGCACGTTGACATTCAAGAGAATCCGATCGGGCATACCGTAGGCAATCACCTGCTTGGCGATACGGCAAGCAATTGATGCCGCAGTTTCGTAGTGGTAGGTTGGACCTGGAGCGAGTGAAACCGCAATTGACGGGATGCCGAGAAAGGTTCCTTTTTTCGCAGCCGCAACAGTCCCGGAAAAATGAAGATCTTGCCCCAAGTTTTGTCCATGATTGATGCCGGACACGAGGAGTTGCGGCGGTTCGGGAAGCAACGCACTGACGCCAAGGTCCACACAGTCAACTGGTGTCCCGTCGACAGCGTAGGCGCGGCTCGCCACCTGCGCCGCTCTGAGCGGACGATTCAGCGTAATTGCCATTCCAACCCCGCTGCGCTCTCGATCCGGCGCCACGATAAACACTTCGTCAAGGCTTTCAAGTGCCTCGGCGAGCGCCTTTAATCCAGCCGATTCTATGCCGTCGTCGTTAGTCACAAAAATCATAATCACCCGCGAAACACAATTGGAGCCTTCAGCGGTGTCATACGCTGTGAATTAAGTGATTCTCAATGAGTCCCATAATCTCTTCCTGCCTGCAGCCCCCAAAACAGAGCGCTTTCACTAAACATCATGGCTGCAGCATATCTTATTTTATCCCATTAATTGCCTCTGAGGCTATTGATAAGCAGCCGTGAAAATAACCGCATTTCCCGAAGCGTTTTGACATTGCTGACTTCGTCGCCGTAGATGGTTTGGATTGACGTGCTCTCAATCCGAAAACCGAGCCGCCCCGCTTTAATTAAAAGTTCCGATTCAGTTTCATACCGCTCGGTGTTCAGTCGGACGGTTTTCAAAACTTCAGCCTTCATGAGTCGGTAACCTGACTGAAAATCCGGGACGCTTTGCCCACAGAGCGCTGAACCAACAGTGGAAACCAAGCAGTTGTTCAACCGTCGATGCAGAGGCATTCTCAACCGCTCCTTAAACCGTGCACCGACGACGATGTCCGGGCGCGTTCGACGGAAATGATCGAAGAACCGCGGTAAATCCATGGGGTCATGTTGCCCATCGCTATCCATCGCGGCAATCAATTCATAGCCATTCTGAAGAGCGTAATCGAAGCCGGTGCGCAGTGCGCGTCCCTTCCCGCGATTCTGAGCATGTTTCAGAATAACAGCGCCGTGCGCCTTCGCAATCTCCGCTGTGTTATCGGATGAACCGTCATCAATTACGGCAATGCGTCCGACGAATAGACTCGCCTCTTGGATGATCCGACCGATGGTTGACGATTCATTGTAGGCAGGTAATAGTAGGCAGGTTTTCATGAGATTAAGGCACAAACCATAGATTCATTGAATTATCAGCCTTGCGAACCGCCGTTTCCCAACTTGCAGCACACTTCCGCTAGAAAGGTCAATTTCAAGAGATGAATCGGTAATCCGCTCATTGTCAAGGCGCACCCCGCCCTGTTGAACCAACCGCCTCGCTTCGCTGGTGCTATCGGCAAATCCGGCGTGCGTGATGAGATGGGCAAGCCAAATTTTCCCATCGGCGAGTGTAGTCGAAGGAATATGAACATCAGGTAGGTCTTCAGGCAGTTGGCGGTCGCGATGAACCTTGTCAAATTTAGCCTCAGCCGATGCCGCCGCTGTCTGATCGTGGTAAATGGACACAATTTCACGCGCCAGTCTCTGCTTAACGGTTTTTGGATGAAGATCGCCGTCGGCTAATTTTACTTCCAGCTTTCGGATTTCATCAAGCGGCACATCAGTTGCCAGCTTAAAGTAGGTACTCATCAACTCGTCGGGAATTGACATCAACTTCGCATACATTTCGTTGGGCGGCTCATATATCCCGACATAGTTGCCGAGGGATTTACTCATTTTCTCGCTTCCGTCCAACCCAACGAGTAAGGGCATCAGAAGTGCAACCTGAGGCTGCTGGCCGTGAGCGCGCTGGAGATCCCGCCCCGCCAGAATATTGAATTTTTGGTCGGTGCCGCCCATTTCAATGTCTGCTTCCAAGTGCACCGAATCATAGCCCTGACACACGGGGTAAAGCATTTCGTGAAGGCTGATTGGCACTCTTCGATCAAATCTATCGGCGAAATCGTCCCGTTCTAACACCCTCGCCACAGTAGTTTTAGCCGTAAGGTTGATTACATCCGAGAAGCACATCTTGCCTAGCCACTCACTGTTGAATACAGTGGAGGTTTTCGACGGATCCAATATTTTGCAATATTGTTCTTCGTAGGTTTTGGCGTTGAGGCCGATTTGCTCCTCTGAAAGCTGCGGCCGTGTCTTCGAAGTTCCAGTGGGGTCGCCAATCATCGCCGTGAAGTCACCGATGATGACAATAACTTGATGGCCGAGATCTTGAAACTGACGGAGTTTACGTAGTACAACGGCAAGTCCAAGATGAATATCCGGTGCAGTTGGATCCAGCCCAAGTTTGACGCGAAGGGGTCGGGCTTGTTCCCGAGCCATCTCCAATTTTCGGAGAAGTTCTTCCTTGGATATAATCTCTGCTGTGCCTCTGCCGATGAGGTCAACCTGTTCATCTATACTCAATTCAGCATGCACGCTGGATTCCCCGTTAGATATCGTCTGGAGGTCTTCACTACTACGGTTCAAGGTAGTTATTATACTACACCTTGCATGATTCAGTCAACGATATATCAATTCAACAACGATAAGACTTCATGTGGAAAATCAGCTATCGCAGACTATCCGAGCGTGTGCGGCACGTTTCTAAACGGCCTACGTCATAGCGAATCTAGCATTGAGGCATAGGACTCATCCTCACGGTTTTTATTGAACTGTACCGGTTAGCTTCCCCCTGAATTCTTCTTTGAATTTTCGGATTTTGGGGTCGATTACGAACTGGCAGTATGGTTGGTTGGGATTGAGACTATAGTAATTCTGGTGATAAACCTCCGCCGCGTAAAAATCGAGACAAGGTACAATCTCTGTAACGATCGGATTCGGCCACAAGCCACAGGCGTCCGTTTCACGCTTGGAGGATTCGGCGATAGCTTTCTGTTCATCGCTGTGATAAAAAATAGCTGAACGGTATTGGGTACCAACGTCGGCGCCCTGCCGGTTTAAAGTCGTTGGGTCGTGCGTGCGCCAAAAGACATATAGCAGGTCGTCAAATGAAATGACTTGGGGTCCAAAAGAAATCTGCGCTACTTCGGCATGTCCGGTGGTTCCGCTGCAAACCTGCTGATATGTTGGGTTTTTAACCACGCCGCCGGCGTAGCCGGAAACTACCTGTTGCACGCCTTCTAGACGTTGAAATACGGCTTCGACGCACCAGAAACAACCGGCGCCGAACGTTGCTGTTTCAAATTTAGTCGACATTTTTTCTTCACCGCAACCATGGTGCTTACTATGACGAGATTGGAAATACTGCCCTCATTTTAGCAACTAGCGTCCGGTTTGTCAATCGCCAAACAGTGGAACGGACGCCTCAATGAGTCTCGAATTATTTTGATGTTGCATTCCAATTCTGTCTGCTATATCATAGGCTGTTACTTCTTCATGGTAGCCCGTAGAAGGAATCGTCTATGAAAATCACGGTTCTCGGTTCAGGCACTTCGACAGGCGTGCCGGAATATAAATGCAGTTGCGAAACATGTGAAGATGCGCGAACGTTGCACTCAAAAAACTGTAGGACACGCCCGTCGATTCACATTGAAAAGCATGGGAAGCATCTGCAATTCGATACCGGTCCCAACTTTATCGATCAGATTGATAGGAATAAAGTCGAATGGATTGACGCGGTGATTTATACCCACTGTCACGCCGATCATACCAGCGGGACAAATGACTTGGTTATGCCCTGCCGTAAGCAGAAGATGGATATACCGATTTACGGTCCGGAGGAGACGATACGGATTCTGGAGCGCAATTACGATTACATGTTTAGCAAGGAGGTATTTCAAGGCGGCGGCGTTGGGCATTTGCTGCCTCACACCGTCAATGAGCGTTTTGAGATGCACGGGTTCGAGATTACGCCGCTTCCCGTTGAGCATGCAGCTGTCACGACGTTCGGCTATCGGATTGACGACTTCGGTTACCTCCCCGACGTGAAGCGCTTACCAGATTCTTCCAAAGCATTGCTGCGCGGCATTGAGGTGCTAATCATTGATGCGCTAAGCTTCAATCCGCGTCACCCAACCCATCTCGCTGTTGGAGAGGCGGTAGAAATCGTAAATGAGCTACAGCCGCGAGAAGCCTACTTTACGCACATAATGCACCGACTAGATCACCGGTATTTTCGTGATCAGTGCCAAGAACAAAGCATTGAATTACCGGAATATGCCTATCTGTCGTACGATGGGCAGGCAATTGAAATTCTGTAATGCGGCAATAATTGGGAATTGTATACGATAGCGTTTGTAAGTTTGGTTGCACATTGCGGATATTGTCAAGCGCGCGGGTTCATACTCTTTGAGAATGGTGATTAACGAAATGAAATTTCCGAAAGGGATTTGGAGTATGGCTATTGTTTTTTTGTGCTTGATTGTTGCTTCGGAAAGCTATGCCGCCGACATCTGGCTTTTCGATGAAGTTAACGGTGATAAAGTTGCGGAAGTGTCCGGAACAGGAATTGAAGGGGAAATTTCTGGCAACTACAAATACGTAGCGGGCAAGTTCGGCGAAGCATTGGAATTCAATGGGGAAAACACCTCTGTTCTGTTTGAGAATGACGATCCGAAGCAGGCTTTTATACTTCATCGCGGCAAGGATGTTTCCTTGGTCTTTTGGGCGAAACCGTCGAGCGGCAATTTTAGAACGATTTTCTGGACACGAGGTGACGGTGCTGACGCGGATAGATTCAATATCCATTCAGGTCCCGGCCCGACCCTTGGATTCGATTACAGGGAAGTGAATGGAAATATTCATCAAGGGCTTTACGAAAACGTTCCGCTTCCGATAAATGAATGGACACATATTGCGATTTCGCGAGAAGGAAATACCTACAATACTTATAGCAATGGGATCCTGGTGTCGCAAGGGGAAGATCAAAATCCAGCATTGCCTCAATCTATAAGTTGGATGTTGAGTAGACCCGGGTTTATTTTTGGTGGGATTATAGATGAAATAGGATTCTTCGAATCGGTGCTTAATGAAAATGATGTCGCCAGCATCATGGAAAATGGCCTCGAATCAACCACGCTCGCCGTGGCGCCGTCAGGCAAGATTTCCACGACCTGGGCACGGTTGAAGCGCGGTAGATAATTTCACCGGCAAAACAGCCATGAAGACACTGCCTTTAACGGTGTTTGCAGGAAGACTCACGACCCTAGAACCCAACCTCCAAAAACTAACATAGGAGCGAGGTGTCAAATCGTCCCGCTCACTCAGCATTTTCATGAATGAAATTCAACAGCTACAGCTCTACGGTTTTTGCACTATCGCCGGTGCTTATGAGGTTAATTCGTTAAGCAACGAATGCTTGCGTATGTTCGATAAACTAAGCTCGAATGTCGTAGATGCAAACGAAAATGAGGTGTTAAATCATGCCTTGAATGCGTGTCCAATTGTAAAAAATATAGTCGAAGCATTAATAGGCACTGAGCATACTCGAACGGCCTCATTCAAGCGAACACTTCCGAACGATACATCATTCAGTTGTACCTACCATGTCCATTGCGATGAAACTGAATCATTGGCGCTTGATAATTACAATAACCGGCTCCGAAAATCGCCGCATGTACCCTGCATGATAAACAGCATTATTACCTTAACCGATTTCACGGCGGATAATGGCTTTGGCGTAATCCCGATGAGTCACCATAGTCCTTTTTTGAAACGGCATCAATTCCTTACCGCAGTCGATCCCGTTGTTGAAAATGACTTCTTGTTCCCTGTCATCGCGCCAGCAGGTTCGGTGATTCTATGGGACAATCGATTGTGGCATGCTCAACTTCCCAACAAAACAGATGAGAGCCGCTTGAACATCAACGTATCATATTTTGCGAAATGGTGGAGAAACTATTGATAAAATCTATATCATCAATTGCAATTATATACTCACTAATCAGAAAACGAAACGCACGCAGGATAACTACATGCTTCCTACAACACCACTTAACCCAAGATGGAATAACTGCCTAGCCGCGCTGACATTACGATATTCTGCGGCTATCTATGTTGACAACATCTGTTCCTGTTTGGTATACTAAACCTCGTCACCTCGAATAGTAAAACGCGGGAACGCATGGTGAATATACAAACACGCTAAGCGAAGCGCTTGGAACACAGTGTAGAAGTGGACATTTACAAGTTTATGCCGCGGTATTATTCGTCCTATTGGCAAAATGCCACCGTTTGTGTTCTGTTAGCGTGAATGAGAAGTACGATGGAAAATTGGATAATTCCCACAATCGCTGTGGTTATTTCCGTTGCTGGACTTTGGTGGAAATTACAACCAAAATGGCTACCAAGGATGACATTACCGAGCTGAAAAATGACATCCGAGAGATTAGGCAAATGCTATTTAGCCATGTTAGCAATTCGCATATTCATGAGTAAGGAGTCACCAAGCCCTAATATACGTGGACGATGGTAGTCGCGCCTTTAGCTCTACTCCACCACAGTAAGCCAATTGCATCCCCTACCTCAGTAAAGGTCTTCTGCTAGGTTATTTTACGCAGCATCTAATCTAGCATCCTATTCCTCTACAGTAATTTCAAGAACGCCAGCCCTTCCGCATATTCACGGCACAAACTCGCAGGCCACCGAAATAGGCTGGCATCTCGACAATGGACCAGATTGCAACAATTGAACAAGACGCTTTCATTGTTTGTTTGAAAATCGTTACCCGTCCCGGCCCCATTTGGCTGAGTTTTCCAGTTCCCGCTTGGGCAGAATCACACGGTCGCCCGCCTTCAATCCGCTCTTGATGATGATATCGGTATCGTTCTGCATACCTGTCTGAATAGAAACTTTTTTGCCTTGTGATGCGTCCTTTTTGCCGTCGCCGCCATCTTCATCAAGCAGAGCGAACTTTTCTTTAGAAATATCTACTTTCGCGGCAACACCGTCGAGAATCTCGCGGCCGTTTGCAAGAAGGGCGAAAGTATGCCGCCCAGGTCGCAAGCCGCGTTGTGAACTATCAATCGAAACTGTCAATTCACTGTCTTTCGTCCCGATGACACTCCCTTTGAAGATTTTTCCATTGGGACTCTTGACCTCAATGGGTTGATTTGGCTGAAATGCCGACCCGTCATCACCGACTTGCGCCGCGACTATCACGGACGTTTTTTCTTCAATCGCATCTCTCGGCAGCACCAAAACATCATTCTCTTCATAAGTGATGATATCTACATCAGCGCTCATGCCCGGCCGGAGTTCCGGAGGTGAACCAACAACCTTGACCATGACCTCAAAGGTAATGATATTGTCGCGTTCAACCCCGCTCGGCGCGATTTCTACGACGCGTCCTTCATAAATTTTGTTCTGATACGCATCGGCTTTTATTTCTGCCTTTTGGTTCAAACGAAGTCTTTCCATGTCGACCTCGTTGATGAAGGTCTTCACGACCATTTTCGACAAATCGCCGATCGTCATCACGGGCGGACTTTGCGCAAATGCCGATCTGCCCGACGTTACAATCTCTCCCTCTTCGACTTCCAGAAGCGTCACGGTGCCTGACATGGGCGCTCGAATCGTCGTCCATCCCAAGCGCTCCTCTTGGTTTTTTAAGTTACTTTCGCGCCGCAATAGATTTGCTTTTGCACTCTCTTTTGACTCCTCGACGACGTTCTTTTCCTCGTTTATAGTTCGCTGAATCTCGGTAAGCCGGGTTTGTGCAATCTTCAGATGGAGTGCGGCTTCTTCTTCTTCCGCCTTTCTCATCTCGCGCAGTTTGTCCAGATTTAGTTTCTGATACGTAAGTGTTGCGTTGCGGGTATCTATCGCCGTTTTTCTTGTGTCAATGGTCTTCCGTTGAGACTCCAGTGTTTCTTTTTGAGATGCCACGCGCTGAACTGCACTGTTATATTGTGACAATGCACTGGCGCGCCTCGATTGCGCTTCTTCTAAAGATCTTTTGGAAACCAGTTTTTTCTCAAACAGTTCCTTGTTCCGTTTCAGTTCTGCCTCGGCATTATCAAGTTCTACTTTCGCTGAATCGCGTGCTGTCTCAAGTTCCGAGAGCGTTAATTCCGCCTGATTGAGTCCAATTTTTGCTTGATCCAACGCGATCTCATCCTGCACTAAGTCGTTTTTCGTCGTCTGGATTTGGGTTTCCGCTTGGATAATCTGCGTTAAGGATGCCGTTATGGTGGTATTTGAACTGGCTTCCGCAATTTTGACATTGTCCTCCGCTTGCTGCTGTTGGCTGTGAAGCTCTTCTTTCTTTAGTACGATATTGAGTTCAGCTTGGTTTAACGCTGCCTCCGACGCATCGACATCCGCTTTAGCCTGTCTCATTTGCTCTATGTACTGTTCCGGATCGATTTCTAGCAACACCTGACCCGCCTCGACAAAGTCCCCTTCATCAACATAAAGTTTAATAATCTCACCTTCAACGTTTGACTTTACTTCGACATCCACAAGCGGTTCCAAGTTGCCTGTCGCACTAATTCGCATCTGGAAATCCCCCTGTTTGACGATTTCAACTTTTTTATCCGGTTCAGTCGAATCCTCCCTACATGCTTTTATCCATCCGCACGAGGCGATGGATACTGCTAAAACCAGGATCGTAACAACATTGATGACAACTTTCATCATAATTTGACGACTCCTCCATGCATTTTTCGTTCAATAATGCCCATTGCCTATTTCTAAGAAAACCGCGCTCACTCCGACCGAATGGCTTCTACGGGCGTGAGTTTTGCGGCTTTGTTTGCCGGGTACAAACCGAAAAAAATGCCAACACCTATCGAAACGCTCAGCGCAACGACCATAGCTCCGAACGACACTACTGAAGGCCAATCGCTCCCCGGCCATACGTATTTCGTGATGAGTATAGCAGTGCCCTGACCCATAAATACGCCGACAACCGCGCCCAAAATTCCTCCGGTTACGCTCAGCACAGCCGCTTCAATAAGAAATTGAGTCAAGATGTCACGCCGCTTGGCGCCGATAGCTTTCCGCAATCCGATTTCCTTTGTGCGTTCAGTGACGGAGACGAGCATTATGTTCATGATACCAATCCCGGCTACAAATAACGCGATGCCGGCAATGCCGCCCATTACGAATTTCATCGTGTTCCCAATTTTCTCGGCGGTTGCAAGCTCATCCCTTGCCGTCCAATATTGATATGCTTCTCCTGAACCGTGGTGCCTTCTCCCAAGAATTCGTTTTGATTCCTCCTTTGCAGTTTCGACCATATTCAGACTTGCAGCTTCTACCCGGATGCGCTCAATATGCTTTTTGCCTTTAAAGCGCTGTTGCAATGTGGTAATCGGAATAATGAAGCGATCGTCCCAGCCTTGCGTATCCATTGCATCGCCTTTCTCTTCCATTACGCCAACCACGGTCAAGCGTACGTCGAAACGCGGACCCCAACTTGATGCACGCGTCGCCTTAATCTCTTCGCCGATAGGGGAATTCTCATCGAACAGTTCTTCGTAGACCTTTGAACCGATGAGAGCAACAGTCCGCGCGGATTTGACATCTTCATCGGATAAAAAGCGGCCCATCTGAACATACCAGTTATGTAATCTATCGTATCCATCTGTGGTTGCCGTGACCTGAGACGGCTTGCTTTTGCCCTTATAATTCAAATTCCAACTGCCGTAATCATCTTCCGGGACGACGTGGTGGACACCTTGTGCATTTTCAAGGATTGCTTGTGCATCAGAGGTTTCTAGATGTTCTGCGCGGTTCTTCCGCCAACGGCCGCGCCTTACCGTTTGACCTGCCGCCCGGGTCAATGTGCCCGATTGCCGATCCCATTCGTCACGGTAAATCTCAATGACGTTCAGTCCTCCGGTTCGCTCAATCTCTCTCAATACCATCGCACGCGAACCGTCGCCTATCGAGACCACGCTGACAACGGCGCCAACACCGATGACGATTCCCAAGATTGTTAGGCTTGAGCGAAGTAGGTTCCGGCGTAAATTCGCAATGCCGAGGGCGATATACTCAACAAAAAACATGTCCCTGTTCCTCCCAACAGGATTGGACCTTGACGATTGACATCGGTGATTCAATCGCCAACGTCACCATTACTCTGTTCTCAACGCTTCAATGGGTGAAAGCCGCGCGGCTTTCACCGCGGGATACAGTCCAAAGGAGACACCGATTGCAGCCGAAAAAGCGACGGAAATAATCGCCCACTCCACAGTGATGAAAGACGGCCAATAATTAATGATTTTCACAATTTTAATTGCAATCTGTGCCATGCCGTATCCCGCAGCAGCGCCTAACGCGATACCTAGCAGACCGCCGACGCTGCACATCACGACCGATTCCACAAGAAACTGCAATAGTATATCCTTGCGTTTTGCACCAAGCGCTTTTCGCAGGCCAATTTCTCGCGTGCGTTCGGTGACCGAGACCAACATGATGTTCATGATTCCGATGCCGCCGACGAGGAGCGAAACACCCGCGATGATACCGAGCACTATCTTGATCGTACGGCTAATCGTAAACAACTGCTCCATGCCTTGCCGCATCTCCCACAAGTTAAAAAAATCATCCTGGTTACCGTGCCGCTTTCGTATTGTAGCCGTGACCTCGGCCTTGGCTCTCTCCAGCAATTCAAGGGTTTTCGCTTGGACTGTTATCATTCGGACACGATCGTTTCCCGTAAACCGCTCCTGAACGGTCGTCAAAGGTAGCAGCACGCGGTCGTCCAAATTCCATCCAAAGCGGAGACTTGTACCACGTGGTTCCATTACGCCCACAATGGTGAACCGTTCCATGCTTTTTTCTCGCTTTGGACGTTCGCGTCGCCAACTGTTCTGGGATTCGCGCGCAATTTTAATTTCTTTGCCAATCGGATTCTGATTTCCGAACAGTTCATTTGCTACCTCTGATCCGAGGATACAGACTTTGCTCCGGGTCTGAACATCCTCATCCGAAATAAAACGTCCGCGTTTTAACTCCCAATTCATCCCGATTCGGTAGAATGGCGTGATACCTTCGTATCCGGTGCGTTTTTCCGCGCCGCCCTCAGCCTGCACCAAAACACCGCGCCAAACCGGTAAACGCGGGATTACGCCTTCAACGGAAGGGCAATCGGCCTCAATCGCTAGCACATCATCATATTCAAAATACTCGTTGCTGCGGTTGGGTATCCAGCGGTCGCCTTTGCGAAGGTGGTCACTGCGGTACAAAGTAAATTGGTTGGCGCCGCCGAGTTTTTGGGCGTCCTGTAGCACTATAGTTTTCGCGCCATTGCCAATTCCAATCGTCGCTAGAACGGAAGCAACACCAATGATAATTCCCAGCATAGTTAAGAGCGAGCGCAAAGTGTTCGCTCGAATTGCCGCAAACCCAACCGAAATTCCTTCGCCAAATCTCAAATCTATCCTCCCTACCCTTGTAATCTCGCAGATTCCATCCGTATTTTGGACGATGCCGTTCGTAATTGGTTTATTAATTCATGCGGTAGAATTTTGCCTTGACAACCCGAATCGGGTATTGATAATATATTAAGCAGTGACCGGAATTTCTTGGGCTAGAGTTCCAAACCTATTCAACTGTAAGTGTGAGGTCGTTCAATATGTCAGTGGTTTATCTTGAGGATATAGAGGATCTTGTCGGAAACAAATATTTAGCCGTAAACGTAGCGGCGCGGCGCGCGCGTCAACTCAATGAAAAAGGCATTCCAATTCTCAAATTCAACGTTCGGAAACCGGCGTCGGTAGCGTTGCAAGCGCTAGTTGAGGGTGAAATCGACTATCAGCAGGTAGATCAGTTCGAAGATACTTCTGAGGAATTTTCAATTTTCAATCCCGTTACTGAAGAATCTGACGAAGATTCGGAAATTTTTGAACAAACATTTTCCAATGAAGTGCAAGATGAAAGTACGGAAGACGTTGAAGAACCTGAAGAAGGATTGTAAAAATTGCACGCATGAATTTGCCGGCATTTAAAAGGAGATGCCGGTTTTGTGGTTCATCTTGGAGGTACAACGTTTGCCGTTGTTGTCCCGGCTATTAAGATATGCAAAGGCATGAATGCAGAATAGCCGCAAGCGAGTTTTAAAACTGTCCTTCCAAACATTGAATAGGCGGATAACGAGGGGTTTCCGAAACTATCCGCAATTCTCTCTTCCCTTGAAGCGGCGAGTCTACAGAAATACGACGCATAAGTTTCTCACCCATACCGCATTACCGTTCAGTTAACCTCCAATATACAGTATATTTTTTGAATCCAACATTAATTGGGTATTATCGCACTGCGGCGCGCTGCTGCCTCCGCTCAAGCGCACGCAACGATAGGTTATCTGTTCCGGTACCCGATAGACTCCGCTGCCTTGCCCGTTATCATCTCTCAAACAACCCTGAAGGAATTTAAATCTCTCCCAAATTGCGGTGGTAAACTGCCAATGTGCATGTGCTATTGGAGTCTCCTCGCGGAATTCAATCGCATCACAGATGACCGTTATTTGCGCTCATAAATGATATCAGGGTTAATTGGGATTGTCAATGCTACGCGGGAGCGGTTGTCACCTTGGTGAAATCTTGGTATGCCGTGTTTTCTCTTGTAATTTTATGGCTGATTTGCTATAATAGCACGCATAATTATGCGGCGTTTCCTGAAAGATTGCTGTTATGCATTTGCAGCGAGATGTATCAGCCAATGTATTGCCCCACTCCCCCGCCGGCTTGCGTTATCCCTTGGGACGGCTTTGGCAACCGCTGTTTTTTGGTTTTCGCGTTGCGAAAGGAACCGTACCTGTAGGCATCTTGTATCGCGCCTAGAACTTGATGGTCCGGTAGTTGTCCAGAGGCTTGCCCAACGTTGCTTTCAAAACATGGGGAAAAACGTGATGGAATTCATTCAGCTTCCACACATGCCCCCCCGGAAGATTCGCCAGATAGTTACGTTTGAAGGTAAGGCAAATATCGATCGGGCGCTCAATCGTGGCAACGGGGCAATTATTTTGACAGGGCACTTTGGCAATTGGGAACTGCTCGCAGCGGGTATTGCCGCGAATGGGTATCGGTTGAGTTCCATCGCTCGCCAGTTGCGTTCTAAGCGCCTGGACACACTTGTTTCCGCTTATCGTGAAAAGTCGGGGTATGCTAGCATTGACCGGGATAACGGCATCCGCCCAGCACTACGTTGCTTGAAACGAAATGAGTTGCTTGGCATCGTGGCAGATGTTGATACGCGTACAGATGGTGTCTTTGTCGATTTTCTTGGGCGGCCCGCTTATACCCCCTATAGTCCAGTGGCAATCGCGCTCAAGACAGGCGCAGCGATATTGCCGACGTTTATTATTCGTCAACCGGATGAATCGCACCGCGCTATTGTTGAACCGCCGTTAGCTCTAAAACAGAGCGGAGACCGTGAGCGTGATTACATCTTCAATACCCAAAAGTTTACGAACGTGATTGAGTCTTATGTTCGGCGATTTCCCGAACAATGGATTTGGATGCATGAACGCTGGAGAACACAGCCCCATATAAAACCTGATGACAAGTAAACTTTATATGAAATTTCGCCGACTTTCCTTGGCCGTCTGCCTAATATGTCTCGCTTCCAGTTGTGATAGAGGGCAGGATGAGCCAACACAGACCAACGACGAAAATCCTGAACAAATTTTACAACAGTTTTCAACTAAGCATACAGAGTCCGGTGTGACAAAATGGACTTTGATAGCCGATTCGGGGGAGTTCATGGAATCGGTAGTGTACGTGCAGAACCCAACGGTTCAAATCTTTGAGGACGGTCAAGTCACACTCACAGTGACCGGAGACCGCGGTGAAATTATTGAGTCAAACAATAATCTCAAAATTTTTGATAATGTAGTCGGGATTAGCCAAAATGGGATATTGTACACCGACGAACTTCATTGGCACAACCGGAGTGGCAAATTATTCGCCCCGAACGAATCAGAGATTGTTCGCGGTGATTCAACAATGGTTGGTCAAGAGATGGAAAGCCGCCCATCGCTTGAAGTTGTCACGATGAAACTCGTTCGGTTTAATTTTTACTCTAGAGATGAGAAGATAGATGCAACTGAACCTGTTGTAGAAAATGACATTTCGCATAACAAAGGAATCACAAATGCAGGAACACGCTGAATCGAGGCAAGATAACCGTCTGATTTCGTTTGGCTGCGCAGCCGCAATAACGCGGCTGATGATTTCAATATGTTTTTTATCCTTCATACCGTATTCAACTGATGCCGCTGTTGAAAATGTTACTGCACCGAAGCCAGTCGAAACAAGCCAGGCTAGCGCGGATGAAGATGAGGATTTCCTCATTTGTAAACATGCGGATCAGCTCTATCAGGATGACAAAAAGGGGTTTACAGTCTTGACGGGCAATGTTGAGCTTGAGATGTCCAACGGATTCCTGAACGCCGATAAGGTTACTCTCTATAGAAATGTTGAGACTGATAAATTAACTGAAACCATCGCTGAAGGCAATGTTCAGATGAAAGAAGGTCAGGCTATAGCGTCCAGCGATCGCGCGGTTTTGAACCACATAGACGACATTGTGAATCTCCACGATAACGTCGTCGTTATCCAAGAAGAAGATCGGTTGGAGGCGGCGAATATGATCTTTAACCGGCGGACGGGCGTGCAAACAGCAGAGGGGAAGCCGGTAAAAATTACACGTCCCGATGGTTTTCTGAATGGGAACAGAGTGGAGATTTACAAGAATCTCGAGACGGATGAAATCACCAAAATCATTGCCCAAGAACTGGTAGAAATGCGCGATGAGGACATTTTTGCGACGAGCGATTACGCCGATTTGAATCAGGTGGATGACACTGTAGATTTGCGCGAAAACGTCGTAGTTATACAGGAGGAAGATCGATTGGAAGCTAAATCCTTTACCTATAATCGGCGGACTGGCAAACGTGTCGGCAAAGGAAGCGTTAAATTCCGGGTTCGAATTAGCCAGAAAAATGAGGATGAGCAAGAATCAAACAACGAGCAGTAAACCGTTGAGGCAAGCAAAGCGTGTCGATTAAACTTCAAACCCACGGACTTGTTAAGAGATATTCGCGGCGCGGCCCCATTGTTGTCAATCAAGTAAGTATTGAAGTAGCAACCGGCAAAATAGTTGGGTTGCTCGGCCCAAATGGGGCTGGAAAATCAACCACATTTTACATGGTTGTTGGATTGATACACCCAAACGCCGGACGGATTACTTTTGATGAAAAGGACATCACCCATGTACCCATGTACAAGCGGGCGCGCCTTGGAATAGGGTATCTCTCGCAAGAGACTTCAATATTTCGAAAACTGACCGTTGAACAGAACATCTTAGCAGTTCTCGAAGCGCTTGATATTCGCAAAGATGAGCGTAAACGAAGGTGCAATCAGCTCATGGAAGAACTCGGCATTTCCGAGTTGGCGAAGCGGAAAGCATACACCCTGTCAGGGGGAGAATGTCGGCGCGCTGAAATTGCAAGGGCGTTAGCAGCTTCCCCATCATTTATTTTGTTGGATGAACCGTTTTCTGGAATTGATCCAATCGCCGTTCAGGACATCAAAGAACTAATTACGCACCTACGCGACCGGAATATCGGAGTGTTAATAACAGATCACAATGCAGCAGAAACACTTGGGATTGTCGATCTCGCTTATTTGATTACGGGCGGAAAAATTACGCTCAGCGGTACGCCTGAAACATTGCTCGAAAGCGAAATTGCCAGAGAACGGTACTTTGGTCATAGTTTTGAGTTGTATAGATTATAGATTAAGTCTAGGTGTCGAGTGATAGAGGAGCCGTGCGATGCACATTGGACTCAAACAGGTTTCGAGCATGAAGTCACAACAGAAACTCATCATGACACCAAAGTTGCAACAAGCAATTAAGGTGCTTCTAATGTCACGCCTGGATCTCACACAACATATGAATGAAAAGTTACAGGAAAATCCTCTTTTGGACGAAGTTTTGGTTGAAGATTTAGAAATCGAATCATTAGACGGCTTAGATGAATTGGATCCGGATACAGATTGGAATGAACCTGGTGAGATACTGGACCGCGCAGATAAAGAACCGGATATCGATTGGGAAAGTTTTTTTGATGATATGGTAAGCATTAGCGAAAGGGAGACCTTTCAAGAGAGGGCAGACAGCGATGCACCTCAAGCGGATATCGCGCAACTTCAAACATTGCACGAATTTTTGATGGCACAACTAAACGATGTGCCTTTTTCGGACATAGAGCGAAAAATCGGCGAACAGATTATTGGCAATCTTGATGATACCGGCCAGTTGAATGTCGCTCCCCTGTTTAGCGTCCCTTTGGAGTTGCGGAGTAATTTAGACAGCGGTAATCTGCCAGAAGAATTGCGAAGTGAATTTGAAAATAATGAAATCACGTTTTCACAAAAAGTCTCGATTTCTGCGAAAGGTTGTGACAGCACTGATACAAAAAGGTGGCGGATAACCGATGAAGATAATGAGCAGATTTATACTGTCAGTGTAGATGAGGATAAGCTAAACATTTACGGCATCACGCTGGAAGAAATTGCAGAGGACATCGGTTGTGAGGTGTGTTTAGTTGAAAATGTGCTTCGATTTATTCAACGGAATTTTGAGCCGACTGGTATTGCATACCGCACGATTCCAGAGTCGCTGCTTGTTCAGATTGACGCCGTTAAAATGGACCAGCCCCTTGTGCGAGAAATTGTCAAATGTCACTTTGATGATTTGATGAATAACCTCATACCGCGGATTGCCAAAAATTTAGATGTGGGAATTGACGCAGTTTTAAAAGCAAAGGAGTTAATCGGAACACTTAATCCATATCCAGGCCGGCACTTTTCAGATCGGTCGGATCCAAAACGATTTAATGATAGGAAGCGGTTCGCAAGTTCGATTGTGCCTGATATTATCGTGGAAAAGGGGGAAAGGGGATACCGCTTCATTACAAATGATGACGGAATGCCCCGACTACGATTGAATCCACTTTATGTCAATATGATGCGAAATGGAGATTCGGTGCTCGACAAAAACACAAAAACTTGGTTGAATAATCAAAAAAACCTAGCTATTGATTTGTTAAAAAGTGTTGACCAGCGGCATCGCACTATCAAGAAAGTGACTGAGGCGATATTTCAAAAACAATCGGAATTTCTTGAACAAGGGGTGAAAGCACTTAAACCGTTGGTATTGAAGCAGATCGCTGATATGGCTGATGTACACGAGTCCACAGTCAGTCGGGTCACATCGAACAAATACGTGCAAACCCCGCAAGGGATTTACAATCTCAAGTTTTTCTTTAGCAGTGAACTGCATACCGATTCCGGCGGTAATGTAGCTGTCACTTCTGTCAAAGAGAAAATCAAAGACATGCTTGATAAGGAAGATACAGCTAAACCGCTGAGCGATCAGACAATTTCTGATATGCTGAGAGTTGACGGGATTCACGCTGCGAGACGAACAGTTGCTAAATACCGAGAAGAACTCGGTATTCTTTCTTCCAATAAGCGGAAACGGAAATGGTAATTGACAATAGGTCAGCCAAGGGAGGTTGATATGCAGATGCATATTACCGGTCGTCATGTTGAGGTTACGGATGATGTTCGAGGCTATGTTGAAAAACGCGTGAAGAAAATTGAAGCCATATTTAATCGCATTATTGATTTGCAGTTGGTTATCGAGCTGGAAAAAAATCGATATTTTGCTGAAATCGTTCTTGCAACGGCGAAGGCGACGTTCCACGCGCAAGGCGAAACTCATGACATCTTCTCTAGTCTAGATTCTGTTATGGACAAAATAGAACGGCAGATTCGACGTCACAAGGAAAGAATAAAGGATTGGCGCCGCCGTCCACCACAGGATCGTGCTGCGGGGCAGTTAAAAGATTCGGCTGCTCACGAGGATAGCAGTGCTTTGCGAGATGTGCCGTCTCAAATTGTGAGTGTCCCGGAGAAATTTGCGTCTAAACCGATGACGGTAGAAGAAGCTGTAATGCAATTGAGTACGTCTGATGAAGCGCTTCTGCTTTTTTTAAATGCCGAAACAAACCAGATTAATCTGGTTTATGAACATGAGAGCAGAGGATACGGCTGGGTCGAACCGCAATTCACTTAGAATGTGCCTGCGGCAAGACAGACTGGCGGAGTTTATAATGCCAAATTCGATGACCGTTCGTAAACTGATACGATATGCAGGTTACGAACTACAACTAGAGGCGGCTGCCGGATCTGAAGGGTTAGAACGATTAATCGAAACCGCAGAATCAAACCGCCCCGGTCTGGCGCTCTGCGGGCATTATCAGCATTTTGGTTATAATCGCGTGCAAATTTTTGGGCATGGCGAAATATCATATTTGGAAAGCCTTGATTCATCCGCGCGTGCTGAAATCTTAGAGGAATTGTCATCATATCCAATTCCTTGTGTTGTAGTGACAAGCGGCTCTCCGGTACCTCCAGAACTTGCGGCTATCGGCAATCAAAACAACATCCCGATTTTAACCACAAGCTTATCTTCATCTGTCTTTACGACGCGATTGCTGCTTTTCTTGGAGGATGAGTTTGGCCCCGCTGAATATGTCCATGGAAATTTGGTTGATGTCTTTGGTGTGGGCGTCCTGATTCTAGGTAAAAGTGGAATCGGAAAAAGTGAATGTACGCTTGAGCTCTTGCAACGGGGGCATCGTTTAATTGCCGATGATAGCGTTTTGTTGAAGCGAGTTTCAGGGCATCGTGTTTTTGGGATACGGATGCAGCCGCTCAGGCACTACATGGAAGTTCGCGGCCTAGGGATTATTGATGTTATCACGTTGTTTGGCGTGACGGCTGTCGGCAATCGCAAACAGGTTGAGCTTGTCGTAACCCTTGAAATTTGGGATGAAAACAAAAAATACAATCGAACAGGACTTGATGAGGATTTTTACAGTCTACACAACGAAAAAATCCCCCATACCGTCATCCCAGTCGGTCCCGGAAGAAACCTTTCGAATTTGGTTGAAGTTGCCGCTATGAACCTCTGGGGCAAAAAATTGGGATTTCATGCCGAAAAGGATTTAAATCAGGCGATTGCTGATATGATGCATACCAAAAATGAGGAAATAGTCCTTGATGAATGGCAGCATGAAGCGCTCCATCAGGGAATTATTCATCCAACAGAATCAGAAACTTGAATGTGTTCATGGTTGCATAGTGATTTCTTCGCCACGGTCATTTGAAACAATGATTTGAGGTTGGCGAAATTGAGAATAGAAAAACGTGTTATCCTTTAAATTTGCAACCGTAGTAATGAAAACAGGTCCGTGTTCGTTCAGTGATTCGATGGTTTGGTAGCATTTATGCTTGAAAAAGTGGTGACAATCAGTAATTCACTCGGTTTGCATCTGCGGGCGGCAGGGTTGTTTGCTCAAGTCGCGAATCGGTATGTTTCACATATTTATGTAAAAAAAGGCTCTATGAAGGTGAACGCCAAGAGTACTATGGGGGTAATGATGTTGGCAGCAGGCGAAGGCACTCAACTCACTCTCATCGCGGATGGTGCTGATGAATTAGAGGCAATTGATGCGCTGACAGAATTAGTGGAAATCGGGTTCCACGAAGAATGAACCTCCCTGTATTTCGCCCTACCGAATTACAAAATTCGCGATGTACAGCCGTGAAAATTTTGAGCTAGCAATCCTACCAATCTCCTACAAATTCACGAGTTGCGGCGTATTGTGACCACACCTTCCCTGCCAACAGCCATATAACAATTGACGAAAGGTAGGTGCATATTTTGTACCTGCCCACAGCACTTCCCATGTATCATTGCTTAATATGCGTCTGAAATGCCCATTCGCAGTACCGACACAGCCAATCATTCAGCCGTCAGCAGACTCGTGATAAAATCCTTAACACCTAGCGATTCTATCCGGACGCGGCTATGTCTGAACTTGATAATGAAATTGATCCCGTGATATACTCACTAATCAGTGTCACCGGCGAAGAAATTGCGATTGCGTAGGAAAACTCCGACTTAGTTTGAGATTTAACAGATACGGCGGATAGCACCAATTTAAAAATCCGGGTCATCTTAACTTAGATAGATGGGTAATATCGTGGGGTTTAAGCAGAAATGGTTACACGTAGGCATCGGTTGCTTGTTCATGGCGTTTTGTACGGTTTTGGTCTTGGGTTGTGAGAAAAATAATGGGTCGTCATCACAGCAGACTACAACGACGCCCAATAATGCGAATGAAAAAGTTGAAAAACCCTCGGTACCCGGAAGTAAAACCGCCGCGGAGGCGGAAGAACTCCCATTTGAACTCATCGAGAGTATAAAGTTCGCTGACGGCACTGAGGTGAAGTCCATCGCCAAAGCCGATATTGAAGTGCTACGAGACCGGCCTATTCATATGGGAGGGAACGACACTGATGGCGTGACGTTAACGAACGAAAAAGACGAAAAGACCCATGTTCGTACGTGTAGAGAGTATGATGCGGCACTTGAGCGAGGCTACTTCCCCTTGACAACCTACGACATTTCAATGGCATCGTGGTTCAATATTCCTTGCGGAACGCTCAACGAATTTCAGACAGCGGCGATTCCACAGCGGAGTTTTATTTCAAACCCCAAAGCGGGAATCACCGATTTAGAATTGCTTCCGCTTTCGTTATTTCCTGAACTGTTTGATTTCAAACAGAATATTGAGAACGTGACATATCAGGATCAGGTGGAAACGGGGATGCTCAAGGTGACGGGCATGGGTGGAAACTGGTTGAGCTGCGAGGACGTGGGATTGAAGCAACACTTGACTGAAGTGGCGCGCGCTGACTTCAATAATGACGGTATTGAAGATATTCTGCTTTCTGAGAGTGTCTCTGCCACACAAGGCTCATACCGCGACTACAAGATGACAATCTTGACGAAGAAATCAGTTGACGGTAAGTTCGAGAGGGTGCAATTACGCAATCCCTAATGTAGTAAAACCAATAAATTTGTATACGATGTAGCAGGTTCTGATTGCAACTGCACCGTACACAGTTCACCAAATGGGCGGTTTTGGAACACGCAACTACCGAATGTTATTAAAAATGTATTAAATTGACAATAGTCTATCTTGATCGCATACTGCGAGAATAAAAGGCAAATATATGACAGATATTCCAAGTGCTTACTCACCCCATGAAATCGAAAAGAAATGGTATACATTCTGGTTAGACAAAGGTTACTTTCGCGCTGCAGATAAATCAGATCGCCCGCCTTTTTCAATCGTCATCCCGCCGCCAAACATTACCGGGAACCTCCACGTCGGCCACACACTGAATAATTCATTGCAAGATGCGCTCATCCGTTGGCGCAAATTGCAAGGTTTCAATACACTGTGGATGCCGGGTGTTGACCACGCTGGCATCGGTACAGAGATTATCATGGAACGAAAACTTGCCGAAACGGGAACGAGCCGGGATGAACTGGGACGCGAAAAGTTTACCGAACGGATGTGGAACTGGAAGGCGGAAACGCACTCAACTATCAGAGAGCAACTTGGACAGCTTGGTTGTTCTTGTGATTGGGCGCGGGAGCGGTTCACGATGGATGAAGGCCTATCAAAAGCTGTCCGCACCGCGTTCGTCAAGCTGTATGACGACGGTCTCATTTATCTCAGTGAGAATCTCACTAACTGGTGCCCGAATTGCGGCACCGGAATCTCCGATTTGGAAGTCAACCCGGTCGAAATTGACGGGAATCTCTACCATATCAAATACCCAATCGAAGGATCGGGCGAATTCCTTGAAATCGCCACTACCCGCCCGGAAACGATGATTGGCGATACAGCAGTTGCTGTTCATCCTGAAGACCATCGGTATCAGCATCTCATTGGCAAGTCCGCAATACTCCCGATTCTTGAGCGTAAACTGCCGGTTATCGCCGATGAATACGTGGACCGTGAATTCGGTGTCGGTGCGTTAAAAGTCACACCGGCGCACGACCCGAACGACTACGAAATTGGACATCGACACAATCTGAAACAGATGAACATCCTCAATCCCGACGGCACACTGAACGAAAACGCTGGGCAAGCATACCACGGTATGGATCGATTTGCATGTCGAGAAAAGCTTGTCGAGGATTTGCGCCAACGCGGATACTTAATCAAAATTCTGCCGCATCGTCACACCGTAGGGCATCACGAACGGTGCAATCAAATCATTGAACCTTACATTGCGCCGCAATGGTACTTGAACGTCAAGCCGATGGCAGAACGCGCCATTGAGGCCGTCCGGAAAGGCGAAATCGTCATTCTTCCTAAACGTGAAGAAAAACGCTTCTTTCAGTGGATGGAAAACATTGAGCCGTGGCCGGTTTCACGTCAACGTTGGTGGGGGCATCTCTTACCGATGTGGCACTGCCATGATTGCGGTGAGATTTCTGTAGCTATTGATACACCGCGCTGCTGCTCTCATTGCACTTCAGATAACATCAGTCAGAGTGAGGAAGTGCTAGACACTTGGTTCAGTTCAGCGCTTTGGCCATTCTCCACAATGGGATGGCCAGATGAAAGTCCCCTATTGAAAACGTTTTATCCAACTTCCGTATTGGTTACCGGCTGGGACATCCTTTTCTTCTGGGTTGCGCGCATGACGATGTTTGGTCTACAGTTTATGGATGAGGTGCCGTTCCGCCACGTCTACCTTCACGCATTAGTTGCCGATGAACAAGGACAAAAGCAGAGCAAATCCAAGGGCAACGCCATAGATCCCGTGCCAACGATTCAGGAATACGGGGCAGACGGTTTTCGGTTCGCGCTCAGCTATTCTAACGTACCTAATCCTTATATTGCTTTAGGGCAACCTCAGATTGAAGCGGGGAAACGGTTCGCAAATAAGATTTGGAATGCCTCTCGATTTCTACTAATGAATCTTGATGGTTACGACAGTTCCGCGCCCGTTAGCGGCAATTTTCTCCTTTGTGACCGATGGATTCGTAGTCGGTTTAACCACACTGTAAACGTTGTTACGGCCGCCTTCGAAGAGTACCGATTCAGCGATGCGGCGCACGCACTGTATGAATTTTTATGGCACGAATTCTGTGATTGGTATATCGAAATCATCAAGCAACGGTTGTATTACACTGACCAACCCGATGCGAAACACACGGCGCAAACTGTCGCCGCCCAAATCCTCGAAAGCACGATGCGCTTGCTCCACCCCATGATGCCGTTCATCACTGAAGAAATTTGGCAGCAACTGCCCCATCAAGGAGAGAGCATATTGGACGCTAGTTGGCCAAGGGCTGATGCAGTGCTGGAAGATTCAAAATCGGAAAATGCCATGAAAACCATCATGAGTGTTATCGACAGCATCCGCAGCGTTCGTGGTGAGATGAATGTCCCGCCAGCCAGCGAAATCGAGGTGTTGATTCAAGTCCCGGACGCTGATTCTCGTGAACTCCTAACCAATCACCTGGAAGAATATCTTCCAGCGTTCACGCATTTCTCAAGAATTTCTACCGCGGCACACCAAACGAAACCTGACGCAGCCGCAGCCGCAGTGATTGGCGAAATTGTGATTTATATCCCGCTTGCGGGAATAATCGACATTGAGAAGGAAAAAGCGCGTTTACAAAAACGGATCGACAAGGTAATTAAGGATTTAGACAGCACCCAGAAAACCCTCAATAATCCGAACTTCATTGAACGGGCACCGGAGGCAGTTGTCGAACAAAGGCGCGCTCGATTTGAGGCGCTCGAATCGGAGAAAGAGAAGTTAGATGCGAATCTGCAGATGTTGGCGTGAAATGTGAAAGGAACCTAGGTGGGATATGAATGCGATAGTCGCGCGTCAAGTTTAAGAACCGTTGTGAATTTCTCTACGCTTCCAAACATTGTCAACGGTTGTCTCTATTGCGGCTGGGTACGTTTGCTCGGCAAGGCGAGCCGCGGGTGCCGCCCCAACTTTTTCAGTAGTGTGTCAACCTCTTTGCCGTATGTATTGAAAGGATCCTGCATTTCAAATGGGTCTTCATGAGTAAAGTAAATTTGATGCCAATCAACAATGCAAGGCAAGCGATTTTGGGACAGATAGCGCATCACCTGTGTTCGTGCTTTTGCTCTGGTGTCTTCAGGGGCATTCTGAATAGCAACATTAAGCTGCTGATCGCTTGTTAGCCTCCTTGCGTGGCCTTGATTCTCCAATTCATAATAGAGCCCCTTTTCCGTATGCATGTGGTGATACTGCAGATCGAGACTCTCAAGCCACGGATCGTCCCAATCCAATCCTTCGTCCGCCATGAAGGTCTCAAGCAGCCATTTTTTTGCTACCCAATCAACCCGATCGGTTAAACGCTCCCAATCCGTTTCCAAGTCGTCCAAGACAGATTCCCATTCGGTCAAAACCCAATCAGTGTCTTCATCCCGGCCTTTTAGTAATTTTTGTGCCAGATTTAAATATTCACGCTGCAGATCAACGGCGGAGATAGTTCCTCCCGAATCTAACTCGACCATCCACTTAAACGACTGATCCCTCGAAATCTGTTTAATGGCTTCAACCGGATTAAGAAGGCTCAAATCGCGGGGTCGATGCCCTTCTTCAATCAAATCGAGAATTAGAGAGGTCGTACCAACCTTCAAGGCGGTTACATATTCAGACATATTGGAATCTCCGACTAGCAGGTGCAGCCGCCGATATTTTGTGTGGTCACCCAGTGGTTCATCTCGAGTGTTGATGATTGCGCGGCTAAACTGGATCCATTCATAAATTTCTGTGACGATGTGATCTGCACGTTGAGAAATTTGGAAGCCTACAAAGTCGTCGCGGCGGCAATGGGCATCTCCAAACTCAAGAATCTCTTCGTGTCCGCCTACTCGACCTGCGCCCGCAAAAATCTGCCGTGTCACAAAAAAGGGCATCAATGTCGGAATCACAACCTTGTAGAAAGGAATATCCCGCCGGAGTTGGTAATTTTCATGGCAGCCGAATGTCGCCCCGGTGAGGTGATCCACGTTATTCTTGAAAAAAGAAACCTCCTCGCCTAACCCAATGTCGTTTAGTACGTCAGCAAGCAGCCGTTCAATAGATTTATCGTAAGCGAGAAGATCGAAAAGCTTAACGCATTCCGGCGTTGCATATTCCAGATGACCCATATCAATATAAAGCCGCCCTCCATTGAACAGGAAACCGCCGTTGCCCGGCGGTTCGCCCCAGTCTCGATAGTGCATGTCAGAGATGCCGAGCTTTAATTCGTGGAAAACGTAATCTCTGACTCGCGCAGCGACCCCTTCAGGCGTGCCAAAAGATTGGTCGATGTTCGCCAAACATCCATATTCCGTTTCAATGCCAAATATGCGTCTACTCACAACGTTCCCTCGTAGCGGGCTAAAGCCAATCTGAAATAGCTGCATCAATATTTTCCGCAGAAATCGAGCGAAACTTGCTCTTGCTTCGGCGGGATTCTTGCAAGACGCCTACATTAATCTGCCCTTGGTTCAACTCTCTTTTGAGCACGCCGTGTATGTGCTCTATGTCCATATTAAGTTTACCGGGATTCTCCTCTTCGCAACGGCTGTTACCTCCCTCTACCTGCCCGGAATCTTCCGCCCCGATATAGTTCGAATTTTCAACGTTTGGGCTTACATCCCAACCGACTGCCCACGCTTCTAGCCCCAATCGCAACGCTGAAGTAAACGAAAGGCCGGCTGAATCCGAGTTCGATAAGTGACTTTTCATCGCCGTTTCAACTTTCTCTGTGCCGCCAATAACTTCCGCCGACTGATTTGACCGCGTTGTGCCATCATAATTCAGCGCAACGAATTGATGCCCTTGTCCATGGCTGCCCAGTTCAGCCAGCAGCATTTTTATGATATAAGCGGATGCAAAAACAGCTTCAAAGGCTTGTTTTATAGTAGGTCCCAGTACAAAATTTGAGAGTCGGTGTAGAGTGACATCATCCACCGAACTTTGAAACCCTTGTACGGAAGCGGTGTCAGTTGCCAGCATGCGCAAACGTTCGATATCCGCAGTGTGTCCGATTGCCGACAGCGCTAGGCGGTCGTGGACTTCGAAGATTTTACGCTGACCGCGCCCGATTGTCAAAAGCAACAATCCCTCATCGTAGCTTAATCCAACTACAGGGCTTCCCATTCGTAGTTGGTCTTCAATGTAGTCGCGCCGATTGTTGATTGCTTCAATCCAGCGATATGGCTCATCCAACATGGTCTGTCTCAACAGATTGACTATAGATTAGGCTTAATTGATCAACCGAAAGATCGCGAATCCCGTCTTTTGTAATGGTTTTGACGGTTGGAAAAATTTTTGATTTTGGATTATACCCGCTTGTCGCGGAATCATATTCTGAAGCCGCATCAAGAAGTCTTAAGATATTGATTGTAGCTTGACGCTCGTCCATTTCGATAAGACGTACATCTCCCCAGCGATTCACATGGTACAACACACCGCGAATCCACACGGAACCAGAACCGGACGTTGCAAAATCCGCGCTTTCAAAGTGGGCGCCGAGCGCATCGTAAAAAAAGATTTGCCCCCCGTTTGCACCGCCGCTCTGCAGATTATAGACGGCGAAGATTGGAATTACGCCTCCAATGCCTTGCAATGCCATTGGCAAATTCTCGCGAATCAGGCGCGAGAGCATTCGAAGCTTTCCCTCTATGCTCAACTCTTGAAGCTGACTGCGGCGAAAATACTGGAACGAATGTTCTAGCACACGCGCCATTTCATAAGCCACGGCAGGCGCTCCCGAGATGGCCAACACGGAAAATTCATCAATTTGCAGGACTTTTTCCGCGCGATCATAAATGACCGCCGTACCCGCCGTTGCACGTCGATCGCCGCCGATGATGACACCGTCCTTGTACCGTGTTGCGACTACTGTTGTACCTTCTGTCCATTCGGGATGATTCGAAGGTGTGTTTATAGACCCGGCAGGCGGATCAATCTGAATCTGGCAGTCATGTGCTTTCAAAAGATCAAGAAAGTCACCCTTATACTCCATGCCTATTCACCTGTTCGCTGCCGATACCGCCGCGATTGATCTTTATCAACACGCTTCATCCGGCGGAGCAACTCTTTTGTGTCTGGCTTATTAACATCCGGACGTTTCGGCCCCTCATCTTCGCCATCGCCCCCGCCGCTATCAAGCGGCTTTGCGGGCCTTCGGATGCGGTCTCGAAAAAGGGCAATATCATATGTAGTCATGCGTATTACCTCCTGTAGGGAAATTGATGGACTTGGCAACCCCAACAGTCATCCTATATATCTTCTAGGTCACGAATTCATCTAAACTTTACAAGTCAGCTACTCAATTGCAACGAGAATATTGTCTTTGTTAAACTAGTATAACTAACTTTCGGTATGTGCAATTCAACCTGGGGAAAACGAATTTTGCATTCGTTATCGACGCGATACACCCGTTGTGCTAACCACGTTGAAAAATCTCTTGCTGCGGCAGCCTGCCTCTCCCTACGCCTTACACAAGCCCAGATTCTCAAGTAACGCTTCAACTGTTTGAGACTTGTTTAGAATACGGTTATATTTTTCTGAAATTTCTGGATTGGCAAGTTGGTTCATGTTCACCGTAAACGGCTGCCCTTTGGAGTTGAATGTGATACTGTCCCATTGCACAGATTTGACGTGAGAACGAAATTTATGCAGAGATTTACCTCTAAAATATGCGCGAGTGTCCGTCGGCGGATTCTGAATTGCTTCTTCAATCTGTTGATCGGTAACGACGCGCTGCATTAACCCTTGGGTTTCCAATCCATAATATAACCCTGCGTCGCAATCAATGTTGTGATACTCCAGGTCAAGGCTCTGTAACCACGTATCGTCCCAACCAAGGTTTTCTTCATCAATAAAGGTATCTAGCAGCCATTTTTTGGCGACCCAGTCGAGTTGGCTTCTCAGCTCCATCGGTTCTTTTTCAAGCGAATCTAGCACTGATTCCCATTCGGCAAGTACCCAATCCGTCTCATCGTTTATTGTGTTGAGATGTTTTTGGGCTAAAGCGAGATATTCCCGCTGGAGATTTACCGCCGAAATTGTCTTTCCGTTATTTAACTTTAACAACCATTCATATGTTTGATCGCGGGAAATTTCTTTGATGGCGTGAGTCGGCTGGTGAATCGTAAAATCTTCCGGGATTCGATTCTCCTCAATTAAATCTATGACTAGCGTCGTCGTGCCAACCTTTAGCGCCGTAGCATACTCTGACATATTCGCATCACCGACAATGCCGTGCAAGCGGCGGAATTTAGTGGGATCAGCATGTGGTTCGTCCCGCGTATTCACGATGGGGCGGTTGTGCATCGTATCAACGCTCGCTTCAACATGAAAAAAATCTGAGCGCTGCGCGAGTTGAAATAAACCCGCTGAATTCAGGCCCGACTCGGTTTCGATTCCTACTTTGCCGGCGCCTGCAAAAATTTGCCGCGTAATCAAAAACGGCATGATACTCTCTTTGAGATATTCAAAAGGGATGTCACGCCGCATTAGGTAGTTATCATGACAGCCGTAACTGTGTCCGTGAAAATCAGTGTTGTTTTTATATAGGACTACGCGCTTGCCTATTTCTAGACTCCGTCTCGACGCGCATCGTTGAAGTATCCGCTCGCCGCTCTTATCATGGGCAACTAGCTGAAAAAGACTGCGGCATTCAGCCGTGGAGTATTCAGGATGTGCATGGTCGTTGTATAGACGAGCACCGTTGTTTAGAATTAAGTCGCTTTTGATTTCAAGTGCAGACAGATTGCGATGCCGGTCCGCTGCCTGGTGACTCCGCTCATCTGGGTGTTCCTCCAATGTCTTTGCGCGGAAGCCGCGCACATCTTGTAACGGGTCCTCGCCGCTGTAATCCCACATCGGATAAAAATCGCCGTGTCTATAACTCTTGATTAATTCGATGGATTGTTGGACTGGATCGATGTTGTCCTCGCCTTCAATTGTAATGCCGTATTCCGTTTCGATTCCCAAGAGTCTTTGCATAATTATTAGAATGCGTCGTCCTGAATCCTCCCGTTTACGAATGGGGGGTTGGAGGGGGTGATAACACAGTTGCAGCAATTCCACCGGGATGCCCAAATCGTAGGGGTTGGGCATCCCTATCCACTAAATGCCGTTTCCTACCCCTTACGAAGGGGACGTTAGCGGGGGTAGAATCACTTTTACGGACAGATCCGCACCAATGCCTAGATTACGTGAGTCGCGGTAGATTTTCTGCGGTTTGATTTTTCAGGGCGAAATGGGGTTACCTTGACAACTTTCTCAGGGTCATAGTCGAGCAGTTTCAGCCAATCTTCCACACTATCCGTCGCCGGAAAAATTTCATTTTCGCGGTATTCTGCTGCAACTGCATCCAGGAGATCGCCTGCACGAATCCCGACGCCATCATCGCCAGGGGCATCAACTTCTTTAATGTGTTCGCTGCGTTCAATTGCCCTTTTGATTGCGGATTCTTTGGCACGTTGAATTATGGAAGCGATAATCGCACCATTACAAAGATCGCCCCGATACAACGTGTCACGACGACCGTTTTGCAAAACAACCTCTAAGAACTTGTTACTTTCGGTGCGCTGAAACAGTTCGCTGCAGACCAAATCAAGGAGGTGCGAAACAGCGTCTTCTGAATTGCCGTTATGCGTTTCTAGCACTTCAGGATCGATTGGTAGATCTGACGCGAGATAAATGCGGGCGATTTCCTCCGCCCCTTCTTTATCCGGCCGCCTGACCTTTATCTTTCGGTCAATGCGTCCAGGGCGCAGAATCGCAGGATCGATAAGATCCGGGCGGTTCGTTGCGAGAATTATCACGACATCTTTCAGCGACTCGAGCCCGTCCATTTCGGCACAAAACATCGGTACAACCGTGTTTGAAATGTTATGGGAGCGGAAGGATCGGCGTGTTCCCAAGATGGACTCTGCTTCGTCAATAAAAACAAACGGTAGGAAACCCTCGTGCCGTTTTTCACGCGCAATCTGGAAGATTTCACGCACCTTGCGTTCCGATTCGCCAAGCCACATATTTAGAATTTCCGGCCCCTTGATGTGGAGGAAACACCCTGTGACATCAGATCCTGTCTCTTGTCTCAATCGCTGCGTCAGATTGTAGGCCGTGGCTTTGCCAATGAGCGTCTTGCCGCAACCGGGAGGGCCATACAACAGAAAACCCTTGGGAGGCGCATATTGGAAGCGATTAAAGAGGTCAGGGTAGAGAATCGGAAGCTCAATAGTATCTTTAATTAGTTGAATGGTATCATTCAATCCTCCAATTTTCGTCCAAGGCACCTGTGGCACGTCTTCGAGGAAGTAATCTTTCACTTCTTTAACTTCAAGTCGTTCAAGCGCAACTCTAAAGTTTGCATCGATACGAATTTCTTCGTTCGCTTTGAGTTTTGCGTTGGCGAGATCGGTCGACCGGTTTAATACAACCGCCTGCAATCCATGTTCCTGCCCAACCCGTAGTCGGCCGTCAGGCATCACATCAACAATCTTACCAGTTGGTCCGGACTGGTTGTATCCTAGCTCGCCAACTACGACATACGCCTCGTTAAGCAGTACACTGTAACCGATTTTGAGAGACGAGGGATCCATTTGTGGATGAAGGTTTGCAAAATACTCTGAACCGCCTACAATCACATGGGCAACATCTTTTTTCGGCAAGCCTAACAGTGTCCCAATTCGATTTGCGGGTGCCGTGAGTTTTTCAACGACCTGCTGCATCTCGACGATTGTCTGTCTCGCCTCTTGAAACGTCATTTCATCTTCCAGGATGGCACGCCGCAGTTCATACAGCAGCGGACGAATGCCGTCGTCTTCAGGGGTTGCGAAGATGAGTTGGTCGACTAACATCAGAGATCGAGGTAATCCTGCCGTATCCTCATCATCTTCCCCAATCTCTTCTTCAAAGTCGTCATTGTCGAATAATCGTATGCGCTCCTCGGATATTTTCTCATGCCGGTTAACATCTTTTTTGTTTTGCATCAGACTTCTCCTTGGAACAAAATGATGGCTGATTAAATGGTTGCACTCAATACGTAAGTTCTAATTTCAATGTAACAAGATGGCGGTAGGCTCCATCCCGGAAAGACCGCTAATGGTTAACGCGAAATTCAAAATTTCAAGTCAATCTCAATGCTGCGAAGTGTATTCGTAAAGGTTCGAGAGGATTCTTGAAAATAGCCGGTTTGAATCGAACCGGCCGAACATCTTTCATTGCCTAGATTGGGGATGCAGCGGTTCGCCGAACAAGTGTTGGTTAGGTATCGTTGGGAGACAAAATTGTAATTCTGATTTCGTGAAAACGTACGACTTTTTGTCATGCGAGGACAGACTTATTCTATCACAACCCCAAAAAAACATCAACGCAAAATCGTAATTTGGGAATGTGCTTATTCTTTAAAACTTGTATGAAAATACATCTTTATTTATCTTGACGATTGTTCTGACCACAACCGTCTAATTCCTCCCCTCACACAAGCAGGACACACCGCTGGTCACATTTTGCCGAATCGGGTCGCCGCCGAGAGCGGATGAAACCTTCCATAACTAGCAACCCTGAGATTGAAACGCGGGCGTTATTCAGGGTTGGACTCGGGCGCGCTCACATGGCTAAAATATCAGGTCATAACCGCCAAACTAGTGTGAACGCCGTTTTGCCGACGTATGGAATCGGACTGTTGCTGACCGCTTTATGGAGACCGAGGTCTGTCTTCTCAAACCGGCAAAATACAATCCGGTGTATCGTTGCTCGGCTTATTCACCAGACGAGAAACCGCGTAGGCAGTCATTTCATCCGCGGGATACGGCTGGAGTAGGCGATCCAACTCGGCGGGTGCTCGGTCGGTCGGATTTAACCATAGGTCATACGCATCATTATCCAGAATTACCGGCATTCGATGATGTATCTGCTCTAGCATCTCGTTCGGCGGGCACGTAATGATTGTGCATGACAAGACGGCGTCTGACTCCTGTGTTGGTTTCCACTGCTCCCACAGCCCGGCGAAGGCGAAAGGCTGCTCCGATGCCATGCGGATGTAATACGGTGTTTTTGCGCCGCCGCCCGGATCCTTACACCACTCGTAATATCCGTCTGCCAATATGAGGCATCGCCGACGCTTGTATGCGGTTCGGAATGAAGGTTTTTCCGCCAACGTCTCTGATCGTGCGTTTATCATTCGATTGCCGATTGCCGGGGCCTTTGCCCACGACGGAATCAACCCCCACCGGAAGAATTCTATTTTGGCGGATTTGTTGTTCGCAACGACAGCGACGTCTTGGGTAGGTGTAATGTTGTAGCGTGGGTTTGGTTGGTCGGCAAGTTCCAACCCGGGGAAGGTTTCTGTCAATGTGGTGGTGGTAGCTGTAAGCGTGAATCGACCGCACATTTGTCATCTCCCTCTTGCATTCTGCCGTGCCTACGCTTTCTGCTTGTGCCGATATTCTATTATATTTTACCGTTGGGTTTCAAGTCCAATTGTTTTGGCGCCCACTATTCCCGCTTCTGCCTGGATCCGCTGCTGAACCTTTGCCGAAAGACATTTCTGTAAAATACTGTGCTTGGATGTTAATCAACTCGCCCTCACGCTGCAAGATGCCGCAAACGCACACAAACGGAGAAAGCTTGAAAATCGATCGGTAGCGATTATAAACATCGCGCGAAATAATCACATTGAGCAGGCTTTCCTCGTCTTCGATTAGCATGAAGGCGACTCCCTTTGCCGTGGCAGGTTTTTGTATACACACGACTAGCCCTGCTACGCAGGTTCTTACGCCGTTTCGAAGTTTTTTCAGCGTGTCGCCGCGCCGGACACTCTTATTGAGCGTATTCCGAATGTACTGCATCGGATGCGTGTGCGTCGAAAACCCCTGAACGCGGTATTCCCACGCCAACTGAGACCATAAGTCAATTCTTGGCAGCGGCGGCGCGGTGATGTCCGGATGGATGAGCAAATTCTTATCTCGCCACCGGTTAAGTATCCACAGTTGCCACGACAGTTCCCTGCGCGGCAAACCAAAATCATCGAACGCGCCGGCGCCAATCAGATTTTCGGTATTAGATGAACTGAGTTGTGTCCGTAGGACGAAATCCTGCAGCGACTTGAACCGCCCGCGTTCACGGGCATTCACAATTGACTCGGCCTTCGCCGTACTGATACCTTTCACACAGACTAAACTTAATCGAATAGCTTGCGGTTCTGTATTTTCGAGATAACAACGGACACCGCTGCGATTAACGTTCACGCTTAAGATTTTTACCCCGCTGCGCTGGGCGTCGGCTATCAAGATTCGCACCGGATAGAACCCAAGCGGCTGATTGTTAATGAGCGCTGCAGTATAAGCGGCTGGATAGTAGCGCTTAAGCCATGCCGACTGGTAAGCGAGCTGGGCGAACACTAAAGCGTGCGATTTACAAAATCCATAGCCTGCAAACCCTTTAATACAGTCGAAAATCTGGATCGCATCGCTGCGCGAAACCCCGTTTCCGACCGCGCTGTCCACGAAGTCGACTTCCATCTTGTCAACAACTTTCTTAAAGCGGTGTTTATCCAGATCGCGCCTCAAATTTTCAGCCTTGCCAGCGGTGTAACCGGCAATGGCGCAAGCGATTTGGACGATCTGTTCTTGAAAGAGCACCACCCCCAGCGTCTCTTCAAGAATTGGCTCAAGCAGGCGGTGCTGATACTGAATTCTCTCACGCCCCTGTCTTCGCCGAATGTAGGGGTTCACGGCGCGTCCTTGTACCGGCCCCGGCCTTATTATCGCCACTTCAATTGCTAGGTCTAACAAATTGTGCGGTTTGACGCGCGGCAACGTCTGCATTTGGACGCGCGATTCGATTTGGAACAATCCAATCGTGTCGGCGCGGGCAATCATATCGTATACGTCGGCATCGTCAGTATTAATGTCCGCTAGGTCAATTTTAAGTCCGTAAGCCTCGGCAATCAAAATAAGGCATTCTCTAATGACAGCGAGGATGCCCAAGCCTAATAAGTCCACTTTGATCAGGCCCGCGGTTTCAACATAATCTTTGTCCCATTGGCAGATTCGTTGCCCTTGCGTCGTTGAATACTGCAGCGGCACTAACTTCGTAAGTTCACACGAAGTGATTATCATCCCGCCCGGATGGGTCGAAACGTGGCGGGGCGTTCCGATTACCGCCTGAACCTGATCTCGGAAATGCCGCCACTTTGCTTGTTTGGTATAACAATCAAACTGCTTGAATGTCTCAATCTTGCTAAACGCAGGTTCTGGATCTTTTCGTCCTTCCGTGAAGCGTGACATCGTTTCCAACAGAGATTGCGGGTAGCCAAAAACCTTGCCAATCTCGCGGATAGCCATCTTGACGCCGAAGGTGATGAACGTGCAGGTCAATCCTACACAATCAACGCCGTATTTACGCTGAACGTAGTTCAGGACATCATCTCGATCAGGCAATCGAACATCGCGCGCAGAGGCGAAATCGAGGTCAATGTCCGGAATTGTAGATCGCTCTTCGTTGAGAAAACGGGCGAATACCAAATTATACGCAATCGGATCCACTGTCGTAATATCGAGAAGATAAGTCACAAGCGAATTCGCCGCCGAACCGCGGCCCTGTGTCGGGATGCCCTTAGATTGGGCGAATTGCACGATATCCCACACCATTAAGAAATATCCGGCAAGGCCTAGACGCCCGATAAGCGTAAGTTCCTCGCGCAGTCTAGCTCTAATCCGGTCTGTTATTGAGGCATACTTTTTGGAGAGCGATGCCTCACATAGCATGGTCAAATATGTGCTTTCCGTATAGCCCGCAGGCACGGCATAGTTCGGGAATCGATATTTAGAAAAATCGAACTCAACATTGCATTGCTCACTGATTAGCCGCGTATTCTTCAACGCCGACGGCATTTCTCTAAATAGCGCCGCCATTTCCTGCGGCGGCTTGAGATAGCGTTGATGGTTTGCGGACCGTATCCCGTCCGATTCGTCTAGTGTCACTTTATGGACGATGCACCGCATCACATCGTGCAATCGCGCCTTATCCTCAGCCGCATAATGCACCGCATTGCTAGCGGCGCACGGCAGGCATAACTCGTGCGCTAGTTGACACAGTGCTTTGCAGAGACCGGTATCACCGGGTTCGAGATGGTTGTTGAGCTCGATATAGAGATGGCCGCCGGAAAAGATTTGGCGGTACGCATCTAAACGCGCCCGCGCCAATTCAATCTGATTCTGCTGCAAGAGCGCGGCGGCGTGGCTCTGTTTTCCAATCAGGCAAATGAGATTACGTGAGCATTCGCTGAGTTGCTCTGCTGTTACTTGCGGATCGGATGCCGCGTTGGCGTGAGCTTGAGTAATCAACCGCGAAAGTTGATGATAACCCGTAATGTCTTGGCACAATAAAACGACTTTATCAACTTTATCGTCTAAGGCTACGGAAATGACAGAACCGACAATGCTGTGAAGCCCAATCTCTTCGCATCGGTTAATAAACGGAATCACGCCGTACAAGCCGGCTGTATCCGTTAACGCCAACCCTTTCAATCCCAGTTTCTGCGCCCGCTCGGCAAGTACATCCGGGCTGGAAGTGCCATCCAAAAAACTGTAATAGCTATGACAGTGAAGTTCGGCGTAGTCCATTAATAGTCAATGCCATTCATATTTACACATGTTTCGGTAAGAACCTGTTTGAAAATTCATTTTATTACAGTACGCCACCACGCCTTGTAGGCGGGGCATCTTGCCCCGCCCAATGCTGGAGTAAGGTATTTGGTGGAATCAAGCGACCGAATTGCGAAGGTGATAGTAAATCCCGCGCGATAGAAGTTCCACCGGTAATAGCAACTCAAACGCACAAGAATGGCTTTGTCACCTATTATTCAAACAGGCTCTAAGTACGGTTTCCAACCGCACCTATGGACTGGATAAATTCCGGTTCGGTTAGGAAACCGAACCTATCTATCGGCATAGTTTCCAATCGTCGCGGACAAGATCGTGGCAAACTGTTAACTCGCGTCCGGAAGTATACAATTTGAAGTAAATCAACTCTTGCGGTTTTTCTGTCCACCAAGCGTCCTCTAGCTTCCAGACATCTATAATGCCGTCAAAATATAGCCACTTGTCATCGTATCGCATGCGCTCGGGAAAGTCGATGCACCCAATTTTTTTTGACGTTACCGCAATTCGCTCTGAATGGCCGCTGAGTTCCTTGCCCCAGATGGTTAAGTGTTGTGCAGTGGTGTCAGCGGTTATTGGCGGTCGATAGAACGTAAGCGGGGATGGGTCGACGCCTTTTCCTAACTCTGACATCGCAGCCCCTTGCTTTCCAAATTGCCGGATTAGATCCGCCTTTTTGATGTTAGCCAACTGTCCGAGCATACAGAGTCCCAATCTGTCCAGACGCCTATGCAGTTCGGCATCGAGCGGCAGAAGCGAAACGCTCTGATTTGCCATAAACGCCGGCGTCTCCTCTGATGATACAACGCACGGCGCATCCGGGGTTGCGTTTTGCGCCGCGGCAAGACTGGCGAAACGGGACGATGCGACACCGACGCGGATATCGGGGCAAATCCCTTTCAGCTCGCCTCGTAAATGTCTGATGAAATCGTCGGCTTCGTCCGTAATTTCGGAGACCCCTAAATTTACATAGATGCTGTTATTTTTGATTTCACACCTCAGACGCCCAGCCTCTTCCGTCAATATTTCTTGAATCTCTTTTAATTGAGCCTTAAGGTTCTCTACCAGCAAGCAAGCAATCATAATTATATGAATCCCTAACCCCGTCTAAAATACTTAACTAAATAATACTATTTATACGTTACCCAGTCAAGAAAAAAATCACCCCGAATAATCATTCGCCGAATTCTTCCGAAAAGGCGGCAACGAATACTGTGCTACGGCGCGTTACGGCTGGTCGATACGGGTTGGGGGTAAGTTTCTGTAGGTTGGGTAGAGCGATCAAGCTGCCGAATAGTCTTTGAAACCGAGTTTTTTTCTTCAAAACTCGGTTTCTTAATCGCAGCAAAACCTGTACTTTAGCCCCAGCGGGGCGGCAGGTATATAGAAAACACAGTAACCCCGTCCCCAAAGCCCCAGCGGGGCGACAGGTGTATAGAATACAAAGTCTTGGTAGATTGGGAGGATCCGACCGCCAAATCGTCGGGAGTCAAGACAAGACTATCACCCTCCCTATTCGATCGGTTGATCCCTCCTACCAAATAACCCCCCCCTGTAGGAGCGATCTCCGAATCGCGAAACATACTCTCATAATCACAGTCCATTCATTCAATCATAAAAATCACAGTTCAGACAGTTTTTGTAGGTTGGGTAGAGCGGATTCATCCAAAAACACCCATGAAAACGAACCGCCCTGTCAACCTCACCGCGTACAAAATTCGATGACTGTAGCGAAACCCAACTCTTTTAAAACCTCACCCATCCCAATTGATTACCAAACACCAACACCGCTGCTAATCCCGGACAACCCTTTTTCCATGAACCTACCCCCAATGGTTAAACAATCATGCTTGTCCAATAAGGTGTAAGTGCTAGGAAATCCGGCTACGCTTCATAACCGAATGATCATGTGCGCTCTTAATCATCGCCCATCATTCAATCATGAAAATCACAGTTCAGACAGCTCTTGTGGGTTGGGATTAACTCAGCGCATAGATCAACCGACTGTATTAGGCGCGCAATAGCGTTTTTGCAATCTTAATTCCCCTCCTTACCAAGGAGGGGCTAGGGGAGGTTATAGGACGGATCAACCGACCGAACAAGGAGTGCGATAGTCTTGGTTCTTAAAGTTCGAATCGCGCCGTGGAACCTACTTCCGAAAATCTCGAATCCACCCCCTGTAGGAGCGATCTCCGAATCGCGACACATACCCTCATAATCACAGCCCATTCATTTAATCATATAAATCACAGTGCAGACAGTTTTTGTAGGTTGGGTAGAGCGGATACACCGAAACATGCCCATTATAACGAACCGCTCTGTAAGCTGAATGTATGCAAGATACGCTGGATGCAGCGAATCCCAACGCTTTTATAACCTCCGCCCCTCCAAAAACGTCGGGTTTCAGTGAAGACTAAGAGTAAACTATCGCTCTCCCTGCTCGGTCGGTTGATCCGTCGCTATTCGCTCAGTTGTTCGTTCTACAAAACCTACAAAAACCAACGTATTCCGATTGCAAATTTCCCGCCCATGGGGTATTATTCTGGTTGACATTTATTCATGACTTGCCAGCACGGAATTCATGGGCGGTAGTTGATTAACACTTGGCTTGGGTGTGACGCTCCCTCTGCTCACCAAACCGGCAAATTGGAGCCATATTATCGAAAATCGCTAACCCATAGTTACTGACCACTGTTTCCAAACCATCAGACGAAATGACAGACAAAGAACGACAACCTTCAAAAACAGATCCCAAGCGTCAAGCGCACAATCAATTGAGGGGATATTATTATCAGATCTTGCACAGCGTAAATGCTTGGCTAGACCTTGCTGATGATGAGATTCTCTATCTGGAAGGTGCTGAGGACTATGACAGAGAATTACGCTCTGGTCTCACAGGAGGTAAATGATGCAAGCCATTGAGTCTATTGATCGGGAAACGGGCAGTAAAGCGGCTAGCTTTGCTGCGAAAGCCATAAGTGACAACCTAAATCTTCACGACGACCAATACTTCCCGCAAGAGGAAAAAACACGAAGGACTCCTATTGAGAATATTCCAGCACAACCTTCGCTGGACGTAACCTCTGTTCTCAATCGTATGGAAGCAGCATTGATTGAGGATTCATCCGATGTTGCCAATCAATCTCTCAATATAAGGGATCGCACTATATTAAATGCGCTGGCGGCGATCAAACACAGAACGGCGGGACGGAACAAAGACAGTCTTTTTACGGCCATTGAGGCATTAATTAGCGCTCCAGATGACAGTTGGAAAGCGCTAAGCCAAGAATATTCGTGGCTAATTCGGGTCGAACCCGATATTCCCGAAACACTATCTCTTGAAGGTGCCATTTTAAATAATCTGTTTCGGTCACTGCAACATCGCATTGCAGTTGAGATTGAACCGAAATCGGCACTGAAAATACTTAATGAATGGGACAAAGAAACCGCTATGTACGAGCCGCATCAGCTATTTTTGCGGTCTCGTCTCACGTTGGCGACACAGGCGCTCATTTGTTATCAGGTTCCACTTTCAGCCAAACAGCTACTAGGATATCTGAGTGAAATTATTGATATTACAAACGCCAATAAACAGGCTCGTGAAATATATAACCGCACCTACATCGCACAGTTCGACAAACAGAAAGCTGAAAATTCCAACTATTTTAGTGCCCTATTTAGCTTTTGCTATCGTGCACCAAATCCAAATCTTTGCCCTCCCTTTCTCAGTGACCTTATTGATGCCTTGGATGGACTCCAACCGGAAATTCGGCGTATTCTATTGGCTGATTTTGAGGATGACAGCGTTGACTGCCGGCTATTGATTGATGGAATCTGGCTAGCGGAATCAAAACTTGAAAATCCGAATTGGACGGGATGCCTGCAAGTATATGATAAAGTCATAGATAAAACAATCGCGTGGGGCTATCTCCATCTCGCTGCTGCATCAGCAAGGGGTAAAGCAATAATTCACGATGAATACCAATACGACCCAGACTCCGCCCATAAAATTCTTGAAGATATTGTATCAAAAGTGGGGGCACTGCCAGTAATCGAAGAAGAACAAGCCAATGTATTTTTCGGACAACGAAACTACCAGAAAGCGCTCAATATTTACGAGCGTATTCTCCCTGCATGGAATCCACTATCGGAACAAGTAAACCTTGGTCCTTTAGAAGAGTATCGTCGAGCCGCTATCTGTGCCGCAGAGCTGAACGATTGGGAGAGGGCATCCACCTTCTTTAGAGATGGCGCAGAAAGAACGAAAAGGAGTGAGAAGCACACCGAAAGATACATCGGCTTAGTTGCAGATGCTGGATTTGCAAATTTTAAGGCGGGCAACTACTTGGATAGCATTAAGCTGCTGAATCTGGCGTTGCACGAATTTGAGAAACTCCCTCAGGACAATACAGATGTCAAGCATTTCACCTTAAAAAAGCGTTTAGCCTATTCTATACGATGGATCGCCAAACAAGAACGCGAGTATTACAATCCAGAATCTGAAGAACCTTGGGTAGGTCACTGTAGCAATCCGGAGACAGATGAAAGAGTTCTAAACCTACCAGATTCTCCGATTGAATACATTTGGCTCTCTCTGGCGCAAATTGAATACAAATTTGGGAATGATACAACAGTATTGGATCGTGCCCGGGGAATCCCGGACCAGGATGCCGATCCAGCCTTCAGTTTCAACCTTTGTGCCCTTCAAACACAATATGACTTTAGAAACAAAACACTTGATAATCTCCCGCAGCGTATCCATCAATTGGCAAATGCGTGTGAAACGATGCGTGAGCAGTACCAATCGGGGAAACGAATTAGAGCGAAGGGCGTTGATGCTTCATCCATAGCGGCTCTAGCCAACTTCGCTTCTATAGAGAGCGTCACTGCGCTGTTTGTATCCGCCCTTCTTATTCCGATTTCAATAGGTGAGGATACGCGTGAAATAATAGCAATATGGCGTAAGAATTCGTCAGAACCACCTGTGAAAAACAATGTGTTGAGTGCTCTCAATCTGGTCGAATCCATGTTATCGAGGAACCAAAACAGTGCTTTAACAGCATTGACAAAGCAAGATGTTAAATATGAAGAACGGCTCGCCGCAGCATTAAAAATTGTTGACTGTGGCAAAACAAGTCCGGAAGGCCTCTTTCGTGCGCATACGTTGATTGCGACTGCTCTAATCGATCGAACTTGGGTGGATTCTGTCGTGACGAATTTAGCAGAGCTACTTTCCAAACAATGGCTTGAAAAGATTAAATTCCGATCTATGTTGATAACACCTATGATTACAGTGCCCGAGATAGAAAAAGCCTGCAATAGCAGTGAGCCTGGCAAGAAAAAAATTGGCAAAATTCTACTCGCGGCCCGCGAAGCAATTTCACTCGAGGTAGCATCGGAGTATTTGCAGCGGTTCCGCAGTTGGGCAGAATCGGAATCGAAGCCAAAACAGGCGCCGAAAACGGCAAAAAATCCGATAGCACAACGCCTAATCCGCGCGATGGCCAAACCGCCGCATCTAACACATGACGACGTTGAAGCACTGCGTCAGTCAATCGAGGAAGGAAAAATACCTGTAAATTTCGACTCGCCTTTTGAGTTGGATGAATCTGAAAATAAATTAATAAATATCTTCTCGATACATCTACGTGGAGTTACTTAATGGAAGATGCTCCTGCTATTACAGCACGTTTTGGAATCACTGGCCGAATCGGACTATCTTTTCATTTGTCCAATCGTTAAGGGCGAAATTTTGTTCGGAATTGTTCGTCTAGATGCAGGACCAAAACGGCAAAAACTCGAACAAAAGGCAAATGAATTGTTTGTTGTAATTCCGTGCGATCCACTCCCTGAAAATGTTGCTGAGGTCTATGGGAACACGAAAGCTGCGGCCCAAAAGCAGGGAACATCGTTAGGTAGATGCGACCTTTGGATTGCTGCCACAGCCTTAGCTCTTGACACAATTCTGGTTACATCTGATTCCGACTATCAGAGGATAGCCGGGTTGGGACTGCGTTTGGAAGATTGGGTGAATTGGCAAGCGGCAGGTTAATCATTTAGGCTTTGAAGGCATAAACGATAGTGCGTCCTACCCGTGATAAGCGCGCACTATTTCCCGTAAGGGTTTAACACAGAATGTCTACTCCATTAGTCATCGCCCATCATTCAATCATGAAAATCACAGTTCAGACAGCTCTTGTGGGTTGGGATTAACTCAGCGCATAGATCAACCGACTGTATTAGGCGCGCAATAGCGTTTTTGCAATCTTAATTCCCCTCCTTACCAAGGAGGGGCTAGGGGAGGTTATAGGACGGATCAACCGACCGAACAAGGAGTGCGATAGTCTTGGTTCTTAAAGTTCGAATCGCGCCGTGGAACCTACTTCCGAAAATCTCGAATCCACCCCCTGTAGGAGCGATCTCCGAATCGCGACTCATTACGACGGTAAACATTTGAAACCGAGTTTTTTTCTTCAAAACTCGGTTTCTTGATCACACCAATAATCTGCACTATAGCCCAAGCGGGGCGGCAGGTATATAGAAAACGCAGTTACCCTTCCTCAAAGCCCCAGACGACGATCAACTGAGTGGATAGCGAAGAATCGAGCGACCGAATAGGGCGCGCGATAGTTTTCCTATATTTTTCTGGCTGCCGCGATAGACTTCTCCATTAAAATCCTCCCCCTTGCCAAGGGTGAGCGAGAGGGGGTCGACCTTCTTGTAGGTTGGGTAGAGCGGATTCATCCAAAAACACCCATGAAAACGAACCGCCCTGTCAACCTCACCGCGTACAAAACTCGATGGATATAGCGAAACCCAACTCTTTTAAAACCTTACCCATCCCAATTGATTACCAAACACCGACACCGCTCCTAATCGCCGATGCCCGAGCGAAAAAAAAAGCCCCTACTCCATACCAATAGGGGCATTTACACCATGTCAAAATTCTGCCGCTGCTGCACCTAAGTCATTGCCCGCCTAACGTAAAAAAACGCTCCTTGCCATTTCGCTCATTTGCTGCCTTCTTCTACTATTTCAAAACCAAGGATTCTAAACTCAATTCGCCCTGCCGTAATTGGGTCGTCGATTCCATAACAGCACATACTCCAAACATCCGATGAGACATCAAAACGATCTCTTTTTGCCAGTCCTGCCAGAATTGTGGACAAGCCATAATACCCATATGTACCTGATAACGTGTCAATTGGGTCGCCAATCTCATCGTAAAAGATAATGAGGTATTCAACTTTCGTCACGTCTTTACGCAGGTGATTCTGCAAAGAAAATCGGACCGTGTTCTTTGAATCAATATATGCGGGATATTTAAATTTTCCCGCCGTTACTCCTTCCACGCTTCGACCGCCGTAGTTGGATAGGATGGAACGCCTAGATTTGCCTTGTTGCGTCTGCGATAAAGGTGACGCGGTGCTTATTTTTGAAATCAATTCCGTAAGATAGTTTGAAGGAATAGCAAAATTCAGATTTTGGCCCTTGCGGAACGTGGCGACTGAAACCCCGATTACGTTTCCGCTATCATTCAACACAGGCCCGCCGCTGCTGCCCGGAGAAATAGGAGCGGTAAGCTGGATCAACTTGTCCGTTCCGACAGTTCGCACACCGCTCACGATTCCTTGCGAAAACGTTCCTTCCAAACCGTGCGGGTTACCCACAGCGTAGACAGTTTCCCCGACCAAAACTGTATCGCTGTCTCCCAGCGGGAGTACCTGCGCCCCCAAAGCAGCGACATTTAGAATCGCAAGATCTCTTTTCTGATCAATCGCGGAGACCCCAACAATCTCGTACTTTGTTTTTTGACCAACTAATTTTGCGTACCCGCTCGCTGACCCTTCCACGACATGAAGGTTGGTTGCAATCTGCTGGGGTTTCACAAAAAATCCGCTGCCCAATCCAACCGGTTGACCGTTGGCATCTTCCATGATTAAGAGCACGGTAGAATCAAACGCGCTTTTCGCAATCTGTTGGGCAGTCTGTGCATCCGCAAGAGGGATTCCGCACATCAGAAAAAACCAGAATGCCATCAGCCGTTGCTTTATAACCATAATAACCTTTCGTCCTAGTTTAGAGACAAACTCCCTTCTTGCACAAGTGCTTGCTGAATGTCGGGGGGAAATAATTCTGTAATATACCGATATTCATCCTCAGTAATTTCCAGGTCGTTTTTAATAATGCCCATCATTGCGCGCGCCTCATTGAGAGTAACATCAGCCATACTTGCTCTCATCAAAGCGTCAATAGCATCCACAACAGATTGCATATTCGCCAACAACTCATCAGCATCGTCAAGGCTTATATCTGGATTGAATGGAACGAAAGCCATAACCTGCTCAAGTGCTTCATCAGATAATCCCGCGTCCCGCCACAAATCTCGCAAAGTCTGATGTGTCTGCGGTTCACTGAAATCTATATCGGGATTTTCACGCATTTCCGCTATCTCACGCCGAATTTTGGACACATCATCTTCAATGCTTAGGCTATGCGGCGAATCATCACTGGCGCCTTCTTCAAGCGTTGGCGACGCTAAAGAATCGCCGCCCAATTCTTCCGATGATGGAGTACCTGCAATGCCCGTTCTGGTTGGACCAGATTCGAATGAATTATTGAACTTAACCCCGTTCGTATTGGATTCTCCATTGAACGGGGGTGTGGGTACGTCATTCACTATAATGGTTTCGATAACGGTTTTTTCACGATGGTCTTGGAACAGCACAAACGTAACCGCTAGAATACCGATAATCCCCATACATCCCGCCAAGAACAATTTCCATCGCATTATAGTTTTTTTCCGTTTGTGTAGTGAATTAGCGTTGGTTGATCTTTCGATTTTCCGCGCGCAATCTACACGATACTACGGTCGAACAGAACTGTCAACAACTATGCCCTAACCAGAGACCAATACGGGCTTTAAGCACCTGTAGGTTGGGTAGAAATCGAGCGACCAAATAGTTTCTTGTAGGTTGGGCCGCGCGATCAACTGAGAGGATAGTGAAGGATCAACCGACCGAATAGGGAGCGCGATAGTTGTCCTTTGGTCTTCTCTACTAAAATCCTCCCCCTTGCCAAGGGGGAACAAGAGGGGGGCATAGACGTATAGTCGGGAATTCCTCCTGCTATTATTCAACCCCGGTAGAAGCGATCTCCGAATCGAGACTCGTTATGACGGTAAACATTTGAAACCGAGTTTTTTTCTCCAAAACTCGGTTTCTTAATCGCAAAATTTATACAATCATGCTTGTCCAATAAGGTGTAAGTGCTAGGCAATCCGGCTACGCTTGCTTCATCACCGAATGATTGTGTGCTCCCTTAATCATAGCCCATCATTCAATCATAAAAATCACAGTTCAGACAGTTTTTATAGGATGGGTTGAGGAGGCTACCCAAACTGAACGGTTAAGCTGACAAAACGGAAAGCCGTCTTCAAAAATCAAAACCAAAAAATTTAACATGTTAAATCTGTTAAATTTTGTAAACTTTTGTAAACTTTTTTGAGGAATTAGCTGCCCTCAAAAATCGAACGACGGAACCTCGAAGAGATTTCATAGATGTTAAAGGCAGATACGGAAAAAAAACTCTATTTTTCTTTGACAACGTGACTAACCGTTATGTATAGTTTTAGAGGTGATAACATTTGTTAAATCTGTTAAGTTTTGTAAACTTTTGTAATGGAGGTTAACAGGCTATGCCTACTAAAACTGAACTGAAACAACGTGAAGCCATTTCGCTCTTTCTGACTGGCAAATCCGAAACCGAGGTAGCCGAAGCCATTGGCGTATCTCGCCAGACGATTTGGAAATGGAAGAGAGAAACAGATTTTCTTCACGATATTGTCGAGGCAGGCGAGGGCATTCTCGCGGAACATACATTGGCAGTTTCAAGTCTCGTAGACGAAGCACTCGGCGTCATGTCCGAATTGCTAAAAAGTGAGGACGAGAGCATACGGTTCAAAGCCGCCACGACCATCCTAAACTCCGCCAGCAATTGGCGCGCGCAGCGTCCCGATGCCCCGGGTCACACATCGGCTGAAAATGAACTCCACCAAGACCAAGTTGACGCCATTATGCAGATCGAGCAGTGGAAAGTACAATTCACAAAGCAAGGTGGCAAGCCGGATGATTTCACGATGTGGTTGTTGCAAGGAATGCCCGAAATTAAAGGCAATGGCGCAGAGGCCGCGAAGTCCAACGAACCAGCAAAACCGGAATCAGTAAAGGCGAAATCAGCAAAAAACGGCGGCTTGAAGAATGGCGGTATTTCAAATCTAAAAAATTCTCGCCAAAAATCATGAAAGGGGGAAAAACTATTGCCTATGAAAAGCGACCTTACAGCAGCAATCGATCACTTGACCGTCTACGGATACTGCATTCTGGAAGATCGCATTCCCGAGGACATGGCGTTGAGCATGGCCAATCGCTTCGTCGAATTGCACGATGACCCGAAGTGCCAGCCTTACAACACGGGGGACGAGTATTATCAGACGCTGTTTGGGATGGTGAACTTCGACGACCGGGTGTGGACCTGTGCTAGTCATCCGGATACCGTTGCAATCGCGGAGCATTTTCTAGGGCCAAACTGCCGCATCCCCGATGCGTGTTCCAAGCCCACGTGGCCCGGTGCGCCGCATGGCGGACTGCACGTTGATTCCGCACACAACTTCGCCGTGGTTCCCAATGTTCCTTGGATGATTAACAGCATTTGGATGTTGACGGAGTTCACCGAAGAGAACGGCGCAACCGGCGTGGTACCGATGAGCCACCGTTCCCGCCTGCATGGTCCGCCGTCGGACATCACGCCGGACAGCCCGCTCGTGAAACCCATCACCGGACGCCCCGGCACCGTAATGATGTGGCACGGCGGGCTATTTCACATGTCGCGCGCCAACACCACATCCAATGAAATTCGTGTCGGTCTGAACATAGGTTACTGCCCGCGGTGGTTCAATACGTGGGTAGAGGGCGGACATCAGCCGGTGTGGCCCGAGACATACGAGCGAATGCCGCCGGAAATGAAGCGGCTGTGCCTCGGGAAATTGGGCCGCGACCGTGCAGAACTGTACGAACGGTTTTAAATAACTGTTTGGCGCTTAAATCTTACGTACGCCGCAATGGTGAGGTTGTGTGCACCGGCACCGTCATGAAAAGATATCGCGAAATCGAGTCATCGCCTCAACGTCGTCGCCTTTCGGAAACGCTTCCAAGCCGATGACCCCGTCATAGTTCAACTCGCGCAAGACGTGGACAATGCCCGGATAATTCATCTCCCCAGTGCCCGGCTCATGGCGGCCGGGCACGTCCGCTACGTGTAAATTGCCGATGTAATCGTAATAGTCCCGGACAGTCTGGATGACATTGCCCTGCTGGAGTTGCATGTGATACAGATCGCAAAGCAGTTTGATGCGCGGACTGCCAACTTCGTCAAGAAGATTCGTGACATCCGCGGTATGTGGGAAGGGATATCCGGCGTGATCGACCTTGATGTTTAGTTGCTCCACATGGTAAATAGTACCGTGCTTTTCCGCGAGTTCAGCCACGCGGCATAGTGTCTTATAGGCGGTAATCCACATCGTCGCCGGATGCGCCGCTATGGGGTGCACAACATTGCCGGCTTCGTCTAATTCCCCAGTCAAAAGGCACAGATTCCTGCAGTTCAGCCTCCCGGCGAGGTCGAGGCACTTCTCAACCCCATCCATAAACAGCTCGACGCCATCGGGATGTACCATACTCCCGCCCATACATCCAGGTATGGCGTTGACTTCGATATTGGGATCAGCGGCGATTCGTTCAATCGCGCTCTCGTCCGAACCCCAAAAATCAACAAGAAACCCGGCTTGGGCAATCTCTCTTACTCGCTGTTCAAAGGGTATGTTTTGCAGAACCGTGCCAGCCGACACAGATAAACGATACATGGGCAACTCCTTTTAGATGTTGGGAGAATATTCGCTCGCCAACAACATCGCCGTGCAGAACTTTGAGATTGATGGCGCAACCGGTCAAAACATTATACCACGTTTCGTGGGATTTCTGTCAATCGGTTTTAGCTCACCGCGCTGCCGCTGAATGTTCATTGTGATTCGCGGTTATAATGTGGTATCATTCTAATCTAAGTCCTATATTTCACTGCCGGATTCCGCCTGATTACGCAAGGAGGCAAAGGATGCAACCCGATTCTGCCGAAGAAACTATTCAACGGCTAACGTTCAGTCTGTCAGAGCTAGAGCAGCTTGGTGAGGCAATTCTTACAGGCGGGGGAAATTTTAATGTGTCTAGCAAGACATATCTGCGGGTAATTCTTGGAACATTGGGCGTAACCAAGGGCGCAATTTTTTCTTTCGATGCGGCGGAAAGCCATCTGGTGATTGAATCGGAGATTAACCTCAATAATGAATCACTAGTAATTCCAGTGGCTTCGGACGAAATTTCCATCATACGCGGTTCCTCAATCATTGAAATTTCTCAGCCGCCCCACCTCCTGGAGCCGTTGTTTAACAGCATTCGGCCGCAACTGCAAAACCTTGACGCTCAACTTTGGGCGCCGCTCAAAATCCGTGACGAACTTCTGGGAGTCATCAGTCTGGGCCCGTTTCTATCCGGAATGAGAATGGAATCGTGGGCGCGCGGCGTGTTAAGTGTATTAGCCAACCAAACCTCGATTGCAATGGCATATTCACGTTTGATGGATGAGATGCGCGCTGACAAGTTTCACCTTTTTCTCCTTTCTGATATAACCACTCAGATTTACAAACAGTTGAACACGGAACGTCTAGAGGAGGAAATCATAAGCCATGCAGTAACGCTGTTAGACGCCAACGCGGGTTACCTATTCCTCACCGATCCGTTTACCCGCCAACTCGAGTTAAAGAGCAGCTTATACCTCAATCCGGCATCGGATTCCGGCCTGACGGCAAATCTTAACGAAATAGGTGAGTTGTCGTCCCATGCCATGATTAGTGATGTTGCAGCGGGCGGGAGAACATTGGTGTGCAATGATGAAAAAACGGCTGCGCCGTTTGGCAGGGCGAACCTGATAGCTACTCCGATTTTTGGGCGTGAGGAAAATTTGGGTGTTCTCGTTGTATGCGACAAGGAGGATCGAGGCGGAGTTGCGCGTAAACTGACTTCCGAGGACAGAATTCTGCTTGAAGCCTTTTCAAACCAATCGGGTGTGATTGTCGAAAATGCTCGGCTTTATCAAGAGGCGCTTGAACGGCGGCGAATGCAAGCAGAAATGGAGGAAGCGGAAAAAATTCAGAGAAACCTCCTCCCGGACGCGCCGCCTGAAATCGCCGGTTATGAACTCGCGGGGATTTCTATACCGCGCGGCGGTGTTGGCGGAGATTACTACGATTACATTCGAGAACCCAATGGGCGGTGGGGACTTGCGATTGCCGATGTCTCTGGAAAAGGCATGCAGGCTGCCCTGCTGATGGCAACACTGCGGGCCGGCTTGCTTTCAGAAGTAGCGCGGCGTAATGATTTGCCGAGCATGGCAATAACCCTGAATTCGCTGCTTTATGAGAGCAGTACTCTCGGCAAATTCGCAACCTTCTTCTACGCGCAGTTGAATCCGGAAACCGGTGAGTTGACTACAATGAATGCAGGGCATAACTACCCCGTGGTTGTTCGAAGTGATGGCAGCACAGAGCGGCTAACGGTCGGCGGCGTAATGTTAGGCATGTTTCCCGATGATATGATCCATCAGATTTCGACCTATGAGCAGGAGACGATTAAGCTTGATAACGGCGACATCGTCCTGTTTTATACCGATGGCGTGACCGAAACATTCAACATCAACAAAGAGCTTTTTGGAGAGAAACGGTTGGAACACCTCGTGAGCCGGATTCATCACCGAGATGCGAAGGAAATTTGCGGTTCAATACATAATGCAGTGTTGGAATTCCAAGGGGAAGCCCGGCAGTTTGACGATTTAACGCTCATGGTGCTTAAGAAAACGTAATCGCCGTGTAACTGCGGCATTTGGCGACATGTGTTTGATAAGGAAGTTGAGAACTTGACAAAACGATGTATTTCAATTAAAATAGTGTAAGCCAACGTAGAATGACAATCGCCAAGTGATTTGACAAACATCAGGGGACAGTTAGCGTGTGCGCGTCTAATCACCAAAACAGCATAATTCCCCGTAGATTTTGATTATACGTTAGGAGGTAATACTATTGAAAATCAATGTTAGCCAACGTGATGATGTTATCATTTTAACGCCGATTGGCAAAATCATTGGTCCGGCTGTCAGCGATCTCAGAAAGACGATTGATGAGCAACTCGCTAATTTTACCGATGCGCCCAAATTTCTAATCAATTTTGCCGACGTTTCGATGTTGGATAGTTCGGGGCTCGGAACGCTTATGGGGACGCATGTATCTGTTGTGCGCAAAAATGGACGCATTGCCGTCATAAATGTTGGTGCGAACATCAAAAACCTAATTGTTAGAAGCCGATTAATCAGCGTCTTCGAGCATTTTGACAGTGAAGACGAAGCCATCGCATCGCTTACATCGGACGGATAACTGCACTCATTAGTGCCGATGAGTAGACAGATTGATTTTTTTGGGGAACTCTGAGGAAGTCTAAGAAGGATAAAAACTAGCCTCTTTTGCACATCCAATCTGCCCAAATAGAATGGAGATGCTAAGATGCAGTCTGCTTCTGCTGAAGAAACCATTCAACGACTAGTTCTCAATCTGTCTGAGCTTGAACATCTCGGTGATGCGGTTGTTTCCGGCCGCGGCAACTTTAGCGCTTCGAGTCAAGCATATCTTCGGATAGTCCTTGATACACTGAGTGTGACCGATGGGGCAATTTTGCGCTTCCATCCGAATGCTAACGAACTTACCATCGAATCGTCAATCAATGTCGATGATGATTCACTCGTGATTTCGGTGCATCCCGGCGAGATTGCCGCCATGATTCAGTTTCCGGTCCTCGATCTGTCACGTCCGCCGCTCGTCCTGGAGCCGTTTTTTGATGCTATTCAACCTCAGTTGAAGCGCCTTGGCGCCCACCTATGGGCTCCGTTAAAAATTGGCGAGGAATGTTTTGGCGTAATCAGTTTAGGCGCACTTCCCGCTCGCATCAAAATGGCATCATGGAGCAGGAAACTTGTGAATGTGCTAGCCAACTATGTTTCAAGACAGATTGCACATTCGCGAGCGCTGGAAGAGATGAAAACTGCCAAGTTTCAGCTCTTTCTGCTTTCCGATATCGCCGCACAGATGGGCAGGTTATTGGATACGGCGCACCTTGAGAGTGAAATAGTGCACCACGCTGTCAGTCTCTTTGACGCACGCGGCGGTTGTTTACTGCTTATGGATGCAATGAGCCAACGGCTCGAGATGAAAAGCAGCTTTGTTATGGAGGCAGAATCCAATCCTGAATGGGAAGACCTTTCGATTTCACTTCAAGGCAACGGAGAAGTTCATCCCGCGGTTTCCCTGCTCCGCGGAGTCGCAGCGCAAGGTAAAACGCTCATTCGCAACCGCGAAAAAGAAGCGGAGTTTTTCGGCGCAAAAAATCTCATGGTGGTGCCGATTTTTGGACGTGAGATTCTGGGCGTATTGGTTGTTTATGATAAGGAAGAGCAGCACGGAGTTACTGCAGACTTCACGCAAAGAGATGGGATTTTGTTGGAAGCCTTCGCCAATCAGGCAGGGGTCGTCATAGAAAATGCGCGGCTGTATCAAGAAGCTCGAGAACGTCGTCGGCTGCAAACAGAAATTGAGGAAGCGTCAAAAATACAGAAAAATCTCATCCCCTCCACTCCGCCGGAAATCCCCGGCTACGAGGTAGTCGGATTGAGTGTTCCCCACCACGATGAAGTTGGGGGAGATTATTACGATTTTATTAAAGAACCGGATGGGTTGTGGGGATTTGCAGTTGCTGATGTCTGTGGAAAAGGCATGCAAGCTGCGCTGCTTATGGCGATGCTTCGGATGGGGCTGCGCGCAGAGGTAGCCAGACACAATGATTTGAGGTCAATGGCAGCAGCGCTGAATGCACTGCTTTATGAAGGGAGTACTACTGACACTTATGCTACCCTTGTTTACGCCAAGTTGGATCCAGCACGCGGAATGCTCACGTCCATTAGCGCGGGGCACAACCTTGCAATGGTTGTGCGGCGTGACGGCAGCGTAAATCGCTTGGAGAAGGGTGGTCTAGTATTGGGGATGTATCCCGATGACTTGCTTCGTCAAATTGTAGAATATGAACAAGAAACAACGATATTGTCCAGCGGCGACACGGTTCTGCTTTACACCGACGGAATTACCGACACCCTAAACTTAGACGATGAAATGTTTGGGGAAGCGCGCTTAGTTGAACTTGTGACGGAGCGGCGCAATGCAACCGCCACCGAAATTTGCACGGCAATTTACAATGCCGTACAAAGTTTTCAAGGGGAAGCCAATCCATTCGACGATTTAACGCTGATGGTTCTTAAGAGAAAGTGACAATCAGCGGCCGGGGCGCATTCAGGAGCTACTTCCAAATTGACCGTTATTGAAAAGGCGTCTTTCACTATGCGGAGGCCACTATGGAACGAGATGTCTCAAAACGCATGCAAAAGTCTATTATTGCTTATTCAGCATTAGGAATATGCGCAATCGGCTTAATTGTTTCGTTTATCAGCATCTCTTCGTATTATCAAGATCGCAAGAAATTAGAGGAAAGAAATCTCGTCCAGACGGTAGATACGCGGGGTATAGCCGTTGATGAATATCTGTCTCGCCTAAAAGATATTGCAAAACTAATTACTAGCCAGAGCGAAGCCCGCGAGCAACTTGAAGCCTACAGCAACGGGGAGGTGAAGCGAGAAGCATTAACCCGTTTTAGCGGAATCACATTGAATAATGCCATGCAGACATCTGAGCTAGTGGACGGCATCGTTCGGATTGACGCAGACGGTGAATCCATCGTTCGTGTCGGATTGCCGATACCAGAAAAGGAGTGGCCATCATACGCTGGAAGGTTCAGCGGCATGATTGTTCACGGTCCGGTTTCATTGTATGGCGAACCTTATATTATTGTCAGCGCGCCGATTTTCGGGGTAGACGCAGAACGTATCGGAACTGACTTGGTACTATTCAGAATGTCTGCCTTACAGAAACTAGTTAAGGATTACGCCGGCTTGGGAGAAACTGGAGAAATTATTTTGGGGCGATACACAACTCGCGGCGTCGAGGTATTCTTCCCCATGCGGGAGGTTGAAAGCACACCCATTGGAGAGGTCCCCAAGGATTCCCCAATAGGGTTTGCACTCAAAGCTGCCTCGGGTGACGCTTTCGGAATGATAGGTCCCGACACGTTCCCGAATAGTCCGTTTGTTATTGCGTATAACTTTGTTAAAGATACCGATTGGGGAATTCTTGCAAAGGTGGATAAGGATGAGCTCTTTGCGCCAATCAATCGCAAAATTCTTGAAATCGGCAGCGTCATTATAGGCCTCACATTACTCGGCACTTGCGGAATGGTACTGCTGCTTCGTCCGCTTACAGGCAGGATTATTATCCATACCGATGAGTTGGAGACTGAGATTGAAGAAAAGACCGTGGATTTGCAAAATGAAATTGAGGAGCGAAAAAGAACCGAAGCAGCGCTCGTTCGATTAGCCTCATTGCCCGAACAAAGCCCCGATCCTGTTATTGAAACCGGCCTTGATGGGAAGGTGAACTATCTCAACCCGGCTGCACAACTGCAATTTGCAAATTTGGATGAGATTGGGCTTGAACACCCGACACTAGAGGGATTGCAGCCAATCATCGCCTCGTTTCAAAGTGACAAAGAGGAATCTTTTACTCGCGAAATCGACCTTGGGAGCCTCGTATACGTGCAGAAAATCTGCCATGTCTCGGACAGTAACCTGATTCGAATCTACATGACCGACATTTCAGACCGCAAGTGGGCTGAGGCGGAATTGCAAGGCGCAAAGGAGGCCGCCGAATATGCCAACCGCGCAAAGAGTGAATTCCTCACCAACATGAGCCATGAACTTCGCACGCCCTTGAACGCCATCATCGGATTTTCAGAGATTTTGCGGGATGCCATTCTAGGTCCCGTGAACGATAGCCAAGAAGAGTTGATTCGCGACATACACACCAGTGGACACCACCTCTTGGATATGATTAACGGAATTTTGGATTTGGCTAAAATCGAAGCGGGCAAAATGGATTTACAACTTGAGATGTTCTCCGTCGAGACGGCGATGGCGGAGGTGAATGCCATCGTTAATGCGATCGCAAACAAAAAACAGATTGAACCCGCGCTTGAATTCGATCAAGATGTCTCAATAGAAGCGGACAAAGTCAAATTCAAGCAAATTCTCTACAATTTGCTTTCAAACGCTATTAAATTCACTGGTGAACGCGGTCAAGTAATCACGAGGTTTAGTGTATCTGAAAATGAGCTGGTGACTCAAGTGACCGATACTGGTGTAGGCATGACGCCGGAGGAACAAGAAAAGTTGTTTCAACCATTCATGCAACTTGATGCCTCAAAATCCCGCGAATATAGCGGAAGCGGATTGGGACTCGCCTTAACCAGAAGATTGGTGGAAATTCATGGTGGGAAGATTTGGGTCGAGAGCGAAAAAGGTCAGGGGAGCACCTTTCAGTTTACACTCCCCTTGAGTCAATTGGCGAAGACACCGCAGCCTGCCGCTGTCGAATTTTCTGCATCCATTCACGGTGATGACACCATTCTCGCTGAAGACTAAATCACAACAGCGGACCCCGCGTCGGAGTCAGTTGAATTTTCAGATGTAGATGGGCGTTAAGCCAAGCTTGATACCGACGATTTGATTGCTGGAAGGGCAAGCCATAGACGCAAAACCAGATGGGAAGGAGAGTTCCTACTCATGAGTACCAAGCGCGTATTAGTGGTCGAAGATGTTGAAATGAATCGTAAGCTCGTGCGAATTGTTTTGACGACAAAAGGTTACGAAATAATAGAAGCCACGCATGCGGAAGAGGCGCTCGAAATACTTCAAACCGAGGTGCCCGATTTGATTCTAATGGACATCGCTCTGCCCGGAATAAGTGGAGAAGAATTGACGCGCCAGATTAAAGCCGATCCGCGGTGGTGTCATGTGCCTATCATCGCTTTAACGGCGGCGGCAATGAAGGGCGACCGAGAACAGTTTCTCAGCGCAGGATGTAACGATTATATCAGCAAGCCCATTGATACACACGCCCTCGCCGAGATTGTAGATCGGTATCTCTTAAAGGAATTTTAGTGTAATGAAAGACCCTAGCCCAATAATTCTCGTTGTTGACGATGAACCCAGAAATATCCGGGTGCTTCAAATCCTTCTTGAGGCAAAAGGGTACACTGTTATCACCGCAGAGCATGGACAAGAAGCACTAGACCATGTAAAAGCAGGTCCTCCGGATCTGATTTTGCTGGATATTATGATGCCGCGAATGAACGGGTTTGAGGTCTGTCAAAGAATTCGTGCGGATGAAGACGCCCAATTCGTTCCAATTGTGATGGTTACTGCACTGACGGAGGCTCATGACCGAATCAAAGCCATTGAAGTCGGAGCCGACGATTTTATCTCGAAACCGTTTGACAGTTACGAAATTATCGCCCGCGCGCGCTCCCTGTTGCGCGTCAAACAATACCACGATGCACTCAAACAAGCCAATCAAGAACTCGCAGAGCACAATGCCCGCTTGGATATGGAATTGCAAATGGCGCAAGAGGTACAGGCGAGCCTGATGCCGCAACGAATTACGAACATGGCAGGATTTCAAATTGTATCGCACTATTCGCCTGAGATTGCCGTGGGAGGAGACTTTTTCGATCTGTGGGAAGTGGGACCAGGGAAACTGGGAGTTCTAATCTCCGATGTGATGGGACACGGCGTACCCGCCGCTTTTGTTACCGTGTTCATCAAGACCATCGTCGAGGAAATGAGGGAACAGACCGATGATCCCGGACGGATTCTAGAAGTATTAAACACGCGTTTCGACAAATCCATGAGCTTAGATTTGGCGATTTTCGCCACTGCGTTCTGCGCGGTCATAGATCGATCCGACCAAACGCTTCGCTGGGCAAATGCGGGACATCCCTTCCCCTTTCTGATACGCCGCGGACTGGGTGTTTGTGAAACCGTCGAAAACGAGTCCATCGGCGAAGGGCTGGGACTCCTATCCGATTCAATTTATCACACGTTTCAAGTCCCTTTCAATCCATCGGACGGCTTGTTCCTTTATACCGACGGTGCACACGAACTTCAGAATTCCAACGGAGAGGAATTCAGTCCGGAACGCCTTCAGAATGTGCTCGTTGAACAAAACTCGAATCCCGCAACGGTTCTTGTGGATAGCGTTGTGCAGGCAATCGATCAATTTAGCGTGGGAATACCAAGGGAAGATGACATTACAATTGTGGCCATAGACGCGCACGCTGAATAATGTGCACGTTAGGCATACTCACCCCTTTCGCGCTAAATGAGGGAGTATTTCTCTAGAGCAACTTCAGTGCTTCTTTGTTGTCTCCAATGAAGTAATTCACAGTCTGGTCACACCGTATGATACACTGATTCCGGTATCACTACGAGCGAAAAGGTGATTCGAACATCGGTACCGCCGTGAGTATTGGGCTGCATTTCCATGTGGTCTGAGAGTTTTTTCGCAAGATAAACGCCGTGGCCGCGATCGCTGCCGGGTGTTCTCCTTGTGAGAAATTCATCAACCCATCCTTCGGTAAGCCAGCTATTTTCCGAGTTTTGTCCTTTATCTCGAACCAAAACCTCTAATTGGCTGGAATCGCAATGAAATGTCAAATCAATTCCTGCAGTTTCACTAGGCGACCCGTGCTCAATCGCATTGCTGCACACTTCATCAATAACCGATGTTATATCATTCATGCGTGTTTGAGAAAAACCGATTTGTTGAGCCAACCGCCTAGCAAATGCCAGAATAGAACTCACGTACAAGAGGCGACTGGGCATCTTGAGGTCAATGTACTCTTGCATTTTTTCCTGTCCTTGGGATTTTATTTTAAGAAGGTTAAGGTATTCAATGGAGGCTTCGCATAGAATCGTATTATCTGTGCTCAGCCCTAGACTGAATGATTCAAACGCTTACGTGCCAAAGGCGGAATCCAATTCCATCCGCCGGTATCCGCCGCCGCATTCTCCTGAAGCCAATATTGGAGGCGGGCAGAAGCACTATTTGAAGCCAGCTAGTGCGCTGGTCTCCGATTCATAAAGCTCAAGCACTCTAGAGGCGCCAATCATATCGAACGTCCGCTTAATATGATCAGCAGTTCCGAAAACCTTAAGGTCTCCACTTTTCTGGCGTAACCGCTTTGCAACGCCAACTAGGGCGCCAACTGCGGTACTGTTGATATGTTGTACACCGTTCAGATTAACAACAATTTTCTCGGCTTCCTGACCGATTAACTCCTGAAGCCCTCTCCGTAGTTCAGCAGCCTCATAGCTTCCAAGGTCGGTGTTGACATCAACGATTATTACGTCTGAATCTTCACGCATGGTTAAAGATTTCGTTGGCATAACGAAGACATCTGCTCCTTTCAATTGGTGTGCTCTTGAGTGTACCCCATTCAAAAATGATGGTTGTACCTACATGTCCCTCAAGAGGTAAAATAGAGATTTCTCAGAATTGGGATGGCTAACAATTAGGATTAAAAGATAACATTTTACAAAAAAAAATGCAAGAAATTTAATTGCAAGAGGTTATTATGAAATTTGGAGACAATTGCTGGGTTGACATGCAACAGGCGGATAAGAACAAGATTGTCGTGATGCCGCTCGGATCGATGGAACAGCATGGTCACCACTCGCCGCTTTTGACCGATACTTATCTTGTGACGGAAATTGCGGAACGGGTAGAAGAACATCTCAGCGGGCAAATCTACATGCTGCCGACGTTGTGGCTTGGTGCATCGGATCATCATTTAGATTTGCCCGGTACCGTAAGCGTTACCAACAGCGTCTACTCCGCTATAATCAAAAACATCGTTAGGTCAATCGCCAAAGCGGGCTTTCGCCGACTTCTATTTCTTAACGGACACGGCGGAAATGTCACGCCCGGCACGCAAGCAATCACGGAACTCACTAACGAGTCTGATGTTTACAACGAAATGTGGATAGCACTGTCTTCTTACTGGACCGTAGCTGCACCGGCAATTTCGCCGGAAGACCACGGTATGCAGACGAAACAGCTTACGCACGCTTGCGAATATGAAACTTCGATGATGTTGTTCCTGCACGGTGAAATCATGCGTATGGATCGAGTCAAGTCAAGTCCGCCGTTAATCAATTCTCCGTATTTCCACAGCGAATACGGTGGACGCCTCAATGTCGCCAAACGGATGGCTACGCGCACACCAACAGGCGCGATGGGTGAACCGCAATATGCAACACCGCAAAAGGGTGAATCATTGCTGAATGCCATCGCTGATGAGGTGATTGCTTGTATCGAAGATTTTGCAACTTGGTCGTAGTCAACGCGTAATCGCGGTTATATTGACAACGACTCATCGCGGCGCAACGTAGTTTCTACTGTCAACTTTTTCCGAATCCGCAAACGCCTAAAACACCGTTATGAACAAGCTGACTCATTTTGACCAAGAAGGCCGCGCTCGAATGGTCGATATCACTCCGAAATCGGAAACACTGCGGGTAGCCGTGGCACGCGGCCATATTTCCGCCAAACCGGAGACAATCAGATTAATCGCCGAACATAGTATTGCCAAGGGGGATGTACTTGAGACAGCGCGGCTCGCTGGGATCATGAGCGCTAAGCGTACCGGAGATCTAATTCCGCTCTGCCACCCGATTCCGCTGACGGCTGTCAGAGTGGATTTGTCCATCAACGAAGCGGCATGCCGGATCGAGATTGAGGCAGAGGTGCGAACCGTCGGGCGTACTGGGGTGGAAATGGAATCTTTAACCGCCGTTTCGGTCGCTGGTTTGACCGTCTATGACATGTGTAAAGCGGTCGATCGAGAGATGGTTATCTCCGATGTTCGGTTAATCAAAAAAGTTGGCGGCAAAAGCGGGGCGTTTACTCGCGGTGAATGCGGCGCGGATAACCGATGACCCCGGCTTATGTTTTTCTTGTTCTATTTTCTGCCTGCCTGCATGCCTTGTGGAACTGCTTCAGTAAAGCTAGCCGTTCGCCGCAAATCTTCTTCTTCTGGACCGGTATATTTACTGCAACAATTGCAATTGTCATCTTTGCGGTTCGGCACCCAACTATCCCCCCGTCCGTTCAATTCTACGTCGCCGCGTCCGGGTTGGTTCATTCTGTATACTGGTATTCATTGAGCCAAGCCTACTCGTCAGGCGATGTGTCCTATGTCTACCCAATCGCTCGATCTGCCCCAGGCTTTGTTCCCCTATTCGCATATCTGTTTTTGCACGAGGCAATCTCTGCCCGCGGTCTGATTGGTATAGTCTGCGTGGTATTCTCCATTTATCTGTTTCAACAAGGAGGCAGCCGCTTACAGCTTATAGAACTCACCCGGCGTATTAGGCAACGAGATGCAATTTGGGCGTTTTCAACGCTTTGCACGGTAATTGCTTATTCGCTGATTGACAAGAAGGGAATGTCCGAGTTCAATACCACCGGCACAACCCAACTCCCTGTTTGGCACGCCGTAAGCTACTATTTGACACAAGCCGCAATTTCCGCCGTATTTTACGGTGTGTTTACCTTCCGGAGTTTTGAAAAGCGAGAAATTACGGATATCGCACGGAGAGAGTGGCGGACAATCATTTTGGCATGTTGGTTGATACTCATTTCTTACACGATAATTCTATATACATTTATCACGCAAAAAGTGAGTTATGTCGTCGCAATTCGACAGAGTTCCGTGATTTTTGCCGTGTGGTTAGGAGCCAATGTGTTAAAGGAATCCAATGCAAAATTGAGATTCGCCGCGGCCGGCGTGATGGTTGTCGGCGTGTTTTTAATCTCGACAGCGTGAACTTTCGGTAGGTTGAAAAATTGGTGAGCATTCAGAACGGAAGGGATTGAATAGTATTCCCTATCCAATCATTCACTAAAAAATCTACGCGTTGAATCAGCAACGAAACACGACCCATCACCGTATTGCCGAACGCAGAACCAAATCCGACCATAAGAAAAACTATGCCAACCTTGGAAATCCCGCCGACAACTCCGCGATGTTCGACTGAGAAGAAGAAGTAGGTCAGTGTTGCAATGACTCCAATGAACATTAGGATTGCGCCAAAAATTTCAAACGGACCTAGTTTTCCAGCGTAAATCTGTGCGAACGGCACGAGTGTTCCATGAAGCTGACGAAAAATACTTGCGTCCATTACATTGGGGATCGCCAAACCAGAACCTACGCCGATAAGGATTGCGAACGGATATCGAATTATCCATGCGTGTTTTGGAACGAGGCGCGCAAAAAACATCAGGCCAATTGCAATAGGGATAAGTTTCAGTAAACCTGCAGGCTCCCGCTCCGTCACCGCCTTCCAGAAGGGATTCCAAGCAAAAGGAATCAACCCGTCATGGATTGAAAGTACAATGCCGTAGCCTACCGAAACCCCGAGGAAAAGATGCTCGGCAAATCGATAAAATGGATTGTCACGGTAAAGAAAACTGTAGATGCAGAGTGTGAGAAATGCGGCTACCCAAACACCAAATAATTCCATACGCAACCCCCCAATTTTATTGTTCCTTGCGGCGCCGAATAAAAAATGCGATATTGCCGAAAATTACCAATGCGACGATTAGCAGGTGCACGAAAGATTGAACGCTCATTCCTGCCGTCCCCTTCTCCGGTGCGTTGATCAGTTTTTCGTACTCAGCCGCTCCTAAGAGTCCAGGCATCAGTCCCACCAACTGCTTCGTTTGGAGATAAGGATACAACTCCGATACCATCACACCGGTCACGCCCGCAGCAATCTGTTGGTTATACCTCGTATTGGTGTAAGTAATCCACCACGCCGGTGATGAAGATGATGCCAAGTCCAAAACCAAGTCAATGTGATCGTAGTTTTTGATGGCATTCATCATAGGTATTTCTCGCAAAGGCTTATCGGCATAATCGCTCTCGAAAACACTTTCGATTGAACTACCCATACCGAGGAGAACTTGTATCCTGCCGGGTCTATATCCTAGATACACGTAATCTTCACCATTTACGGCACCTGTTTCTTCCGCGATGTCCTTTATTACTTCGTCTCCCAAAGTTGCTCCGTCCGGAAAAAGCGTCAAACCGATGACGCGAAGCCCCCTTTTAAAGCAGTGCCGCAAAACGGCGGCTGCCATTGGTTCTAATTCGGCAAGCGATGATGGCCCATAATTAAAAGCCATCAAAACAGTAGCGTCCGGTGGAAGTTCGTCGATGTGGGTGTATATTTGGCGTGTCGGTTCTGAGACCGTGATTGGGAAACTGACCTTTAAGAATGTTGGGATGATTACCGCGAGCGCTACTAGAATGAAAATAATGCGTCGATCGATATTCATCAATCTTTCAAGCATTGCCTTTAATCTCCTCCGCCAAGATAGGACCGCTCAATCCCCAAAATTATGCGGATAGATTGAGAAATAACGCCGAGGCTTATACCAAGTATGATTCCTCTGCGGGATGAGAGGTTTGGATTATCCAAAATCCACTGCCGCGCCGTGGATGGCAGGTCATCTCCGAATGGTATTAACTTATTCCAGATAAAATCGCCAACGGGCACATTCCCAATCATTACAATCAATGCGGCTGCAAGTAGCAAGGACGCTTCAAACGTACGTGCGCGGAAGGCGCGGTAAGCGGCGGAGGCAATAATAAAAGCCAGAAGCGAAAACATGGTCGCATCCATTGGTACCTGGACATTTTCAAACATCCACACAAATGCAGGATGCCGCTTCCCAAAAGGAATACCAATCACCACCATGACAATCATTCCGATGAAAACTAAATAACTGTATTGCCAGTATTCCGCGCGGCGTCGAATACGAATCCAGTGTGTGTGCACAAGGGATGCAACCGCTAACACTAGTGCAAATGGCCAAATTATTAGCGACCAGTCGATAATCTCTTTCCTGATTCCTTGAGATACAGGGTGTGGACTAAACTCGGCTAGCATCATTACAAGACCAAAAATGAAGCATAGTGCTAACGGAACTTGTCGTCTCATTGCACCTCCATATCGATAACTTGAAACATAAAGCGGATTGGGACCACCTGCGTTAGGCGGCGATAATCAGACTCGCTGAAAGAACGTGGTCACCCACGTTACTCCGATAAGTTCGAGTATGACTCCAATGATGAGGGCGCCGAAGATTATCAACTTTCCATAATCCTGCCCTCTTAAACTCCCAATCAACATCGGTTCGCGCGATAAATACGCGCTTGCGGCGTACAATTCTTCTCCAATCAGCGTGTAATCGCATGCAGCGATAAAGAACGGCAGTTGTGAGTCGGAATCCGTGCCGGCTATTTGAATCGCACCGACAGAATTTCCAGTTTCGGCAAGAATTAGAGATTCCGCGTAGAACGTACCCTGCATGAAAATTGCTGCGGGTTTTTCGCGTATCATCATCCCATCAACGCCGGCAGCATAAGCGAACTGACTTTCAGTAAGGAAAAAGATGTCATCCTCCTGATACGCGTCCGGGCGGCCTTCGTTAACATAGGCAGTTCTCACCATCTCACGAACTACATTCAACACAATTGGGTCATTGCACGGTACCCGCAATGGCATTTCGTAGTCTGCGGTTTTCCTTGCAACTTGACTGAGAATGTTCATGCTTGCAATCGTTGCGACGTCACTAACACTCCCCAAGCCCAAGATATACATGATTGGGCGTCCCATCTCAGTCGATCTCCCGATTGCCTCATCGACTGCCTCAAGCCCAGGAATGCGGCGGATGAAAATTTCCTTACCGCGGCGTGCATGGTAGATAGAGTAAACTACAGCAACCGAAAACAGAATGAGTGCGAGGAAAATCCATCTTTTTCCGAAGTGGAACCAGTTCCCAACCGCTTTCACAGGCGCTGTCTCTGCGGAATTCACTGTTGATTCGGAAGCAGTGATAGCTTGGACGGAATATGTGTACGCTGGACCGCCTTTGGCGCCTTTATCGACATAACGTGTTTCACCCGCTGTAAGAGGGGATTTTGTAATCACCTCAAACTCCGAGTCACCTGACTTGCGAAGGACGTGGTACCCGGTGACAGCTTCTGCGCCCGTACCATCTTCGGGTGACTTATCCCATGTGATGGTAATGCTCGCTCCGGCATCATTTGGTGTATCGAATGCGTTGACGTTTTCCGGTGGCGCCGGCTGCTGCGAAAAACCGACACTACAGCCGAAAACTAGTACGAGAGCGTACACAACAATCTGTTGACGCATCTTTTCAAAAATCATCCGCTTTCACAGCCTCCTAACGTTTCCCTTTGTGTCTCTGATTGTTGCCGCGGCAATTTGGTGCGTGAATCAATCTACCGATAAAACTGTCAACGCGGCTGTATTCTAACACATTGGCGCCATCTTTCCAAGACCTAATTAAAGCCGCGGTGTTGGGACACCAAACGAGGATGCTGTTTCAACTAGTTTATTCCATGTTTTCTCTTCAATTGGAATTCCGGTTTTCAACCGTTCCTCCCGGCTCAGAATTTCGTATTCACCCGGGACATAGATGTCTTCAACCCCCGGTAGCCGTGGGGACGATTTTACCCAATCAATTAGAGCTTCGATCTCCTCACGGTATACTTCTAAATCGATAAAGTTTTCTATTCGTATAGCAATCATTACGATACCGCTGGCACCGCGCGTCGGATTTGCTTGGCTGCATCCCGCCCATGAGAGGCCCCCGGCAATAGCATCAATCATGAATCCCAAGCCAAAGCCTTTGTGGCCGAATTGGAACCCGCCGAGCGGCATAATCGCTGAACCGACCGGGCAATCCCGTAGCGCAGATGGATCGGTCACGGCATTCCCTTCCCGATCGATCATCCAACCCTCCGGCATTTTCTCATTCCGCGCTGCCTTGAGGAGAACCTTACCACCCGCTACAACGGTGGTTGTCATGTCGAGCATTAGCGGTTCACCACTCCTGCGGGGAACAGCAATGGCAATCGGATTGGGAGGCAATCGCCGCGCGGAACCTCCAAATGGGTGCATCAATTGGCCGCCGCCATTCAGCAGTACTATGCCAATCATCCCCTCCCTTGCAGCTCTCGGCGGGTAATCTCCCATGCGGCCGGCATGCCCGCAGCCGTGCAGCCCAACCGCACCAATCGTGTTCGTTCTTGCTTTTTCTATTGCGAGCGCCATCCCCTTGCACGCCGCTACCATCCCAAGCGCCCCGTTCGCATCAATAACGGCACTCGCCGGGGTCTCACGAACAATCTCCAACTTACCCGTTGATGCGCCGCCTAGCATTTCATTGACATAAGTAGGGGCGTTAATTACGCCGTGAGAGTCGTGACCTGCAAGATTAGAATCTACAACGTGGTCACTGACGATTCGGGCATCTTCCTCAACACCGCCCGCCGCAATGTACATATCATATACAAATTCCCTGAGAACATCATGTTGAATAATAGGCATTAATCTCCTCTACGCTATTGGTCAGTACCCCGCGACATCATCTATGCAAGGTCATTCTGAATCGTTACGCCTCATATTTCGGCTGGTTGGCTCCACGGTTTCTTTGCAGTCGCAACTTGCATCCCTTTAACGGAATATCTACCCGAGCGCCGTTTTGCAGATGAGATTCCATGAACGCAAAGATTAACTCTGTGCTTGCGTGTGCTACCCGCACACCGCCCCGCGTCGGTGCGCCGGTGTCTAAAGCGTGAACCAAATCCTTAATGAGATTCGCCGTGCTGCTCGTGTTTTCAAATTCGGGAAATCGATCGGGCGCAAAACTAGCGCCCCATCCGGGAATATTTGTCTGGCGGCGCAAATTCCACCGCCAGCCGTTGTTGAAACACGCGAGACTGCCTTTTTCACATATGGCTTCCCATTCGCTCGAACGCGGCGATAGAAGCGCGTAACCCGTGACGCCGTTTTGGAACTGAATCATCCCGTGAGTTACAGGGTCTTCACGCACAATATCACCGTCGAATATCCCTTCGCTATTGGGAACATGTGCCGAGACCCATGACGCCGGCTGATCAGAATTTAATCGAAGGATTAGATCAAAGTTATGACTGGCGGTGTTGAAAAGGGTTCCGTTAGCGTAGACAATCAGAGTTTTGAGCGAGCCTAACTCGCCGCTGTCGATGACTTCTTTCATTGTGTCGAAGCCCGCGTCCCAACGGCGGTTTGTACCCAAGTTAAAAAAGACTCCGTTGCGTTCAACGGATTCTACCATCGCCTCCGCTTCGTCCATTGAGGCAGCCATTGCCTTTTCAGCATAAATTGCCTTGACGTTGTGTTCAGCAGCGTGGATGACGATTTCTGCGCGTTGTTCGGGCTGCGTCGCGACACTCACGATATCGGGTTGTTCCTTCTCGATTAACTCTCGGTAATCAATATATTGCCTATTTTTCGGCACTTCGTACCGCGTCCCGAATACCGACATAACGTCAGCGCGAAGATCTGAGCAAGCGATGAGCTCAATTCGCTCTTCTGCGTAAAAACCCGCCGCATGTGAATACGGTAGTGCAATCCCGCGGTTGCCGATAACTTCGTTGTCAATGAATGCTCCCATTCGGCTACAGCCAATTACAGCAGCACGGTATATTTTCATAATCTAAACTCCTATACCTCGAAATCGAGCACGAGATGAGAAATATTACCCGCTTTACAAAAGTGCCTCGCCTGTTTCATTGTCAAAAAGATGTATCCGTTCGGGAACGAAACTCATCCAAATCTTCTGTCCAATCCGGACATCATGCGTAGGGGCTGTCCGAGCCTTTACGACGACATCTGTGCCTTCTTGACTCTTTCCAAGCGATATATCTACTATGGTTTCGGCCCCGAGCGGTTCAAAACCATAGACCTCCGCAGCGACGCTGCCTCCATCCTGGTCCGAACCAACCACTACATCCTCGGGATGCACACCCAAAATCAGATCGCTACTCATTCTGGACCCTATCAGAGCGTGAGTAAGCCGATTATTTTTAATCTCAATTTGTAGTCTTCCTATTAGCGTCAATATGGTTTTGTCATCAACAATGACTAAGTTACAAGGAATTAGGTTTATGCTGGGATTGCCAATAAAGTTGGCGACGAGAAGATTGGCAGGAGAATGGTAAACCTCTTTTGGCGTACCGACTTGCTGAATGCAGCCCCGATCTAATACCGCTATTCGATCCGCCATTGACATGGCTTCAATCTGATCATGCGTAACATATAACGTAGTTGCCTCAAGTTGGCGCTGCCGCCACTTAATTTCCGCCCGCATCTCGGCGCGAAGTTTTGCATCAAGATTAGAGATTGGTTCGTCCATTAGAAAGAGCCGTGGATGCCGCACCATGGCGCGGCCAAGCCCAACGCGCTGCGTTTCACCGCCGCTAAGTTGATTCGGTTTGCGCTGCAGGAGGTGCCCGATGTGCAACATTTCGGCAATGTCGTTCACCCGACGATTGATTTCCGGTTCCGGCAGTTCACGTGGATACAGCGGGAATGCCATATTCTGGTAGACCGTCAGATGCGGGTAGAGTATATGTGATTGAAATACAAAGGCGACATCTCGTTCAGCCGGAATGAAATCGTTGATTCGCTCACCATCAAAATAGATAGAACCTTCATCCGGGCGGTCAAGTCCAGCGATGCATCGCAGTGAGGTCGTCTTACCTGCACCCGTTTGACCAAGTAACACGAAGAATTCCTCGTTGTTTATCTCCAGATTGATGTTGTCAAGGGCTACGACTTCATCGAATCGTTTCGTGAGATTTTCCAGTTTGACAGCTGTCATAGGACGATTGCAGAGAAACAGTGACTCTTACAAACGAGAATATACGCAATTATGAATCTACTTTTTCACTGCTCCAAACGTAACGCCGCGAAGGAGATGCGCCCGCATAAGGAACGTGAAAATCGCAACGGGCAACAGAAACACAAAGGTCTTTGCCGCAATCTGCCCCCACTCTATGCCGCCAGAGCCAATCTCGCTCGGGATTGAAGGCGGTGCCGTTACAGCTTTACCGCCAACTTCCGTCAAGACTAGCGCGAACACAAACTCATTCCACGCCGTGATTAAACAGAAAACCGCCGTGGCGGCGATACCTGTCACGGATTGTGGGAGAACAACCTTTACGAAAGTTTGAAATCGAGTATACCCGTCGACAAGCGCGGCGTCTTCATACTCTTTTGGGATTTCATCAATGAAGCCCTTCATAAGCCAAACTGCGAAGGAGACGTTAAAAGTTGTATAAAGAAGGATGAGTCCAAAATGAGTATCGCGCAACCCCAGTGCGCTGTACATCAGATAAATCGGGATGACCACAACCACTGGCGGAAGCATGCGCGTACTCAGAATAAAGAAGAGCAAATCCTCTTTTCCCGCCACCTTAAACCGTGAAAACGCGTAGGCCGACAATGTGCCTAACGAAACGGCGAGTAGAGTGCTAGCAAATCCAATGATGATACTATTCGACAGTTGATGGAAAAATTTTGATCCGCTGCATGCAAGCGACAAGCAAACAGCCATGACTGACAAGATGACATGGCTAATGAAAGAATATCGAATTAATTTGAAGTCTGTTTTGTTTTTCGGTGAGATGAACAAGTAAGCGGCGACGCCGTAGATAATTAGCATCAGGAAGTTATAGCGGACTGTAGCTACAAACGCATACATGCAGGTTAAAACCAGCACCCCGCTCCAAATATGCGTAAATCGGAACATTAGCGCCGTACTTCGAACAAGCGGAAGAAGGCACAATATTCCCACAATAGCCTGTGTTACAAAAATATACGTGAGGAAGTTCACTTCAGCCGGCATCAATGCTTGATAATGGTCTAACGTCCATTCAAACAGCAACAGTTTTGGCGTTTTGTCATGAATGTCGCCCGATGCCTTTAAAGAGGTGGTAACAATCCAGTATATCGGGATCAAATAGACAATAGCAGCTATCGCTATCAGAACCAGCGCTGTGTGATGCCGCAGTCTTTTGCGCCTTGCTCCGTGCGATCGGATTTTGGGGCTTTTAACGCCATCCCGCGAAATTTCACCTTCCGCAATTCGAGACATTTTATGCCTCCCGCAATCGGTTCAGATATTTGACGTAGATGTTGCTGAGTGCCACAATGACAACCAGAAGAATGTATGCCATAGCGCACGCTTTTCCCGTGTTGTAGCTTCGAAACGCCAACCTGTATAAATTCATCGAAACAGTCTCGGTCGCAGTGCCCGGTCCCCCTTCATGCGTGAGCACATAAACAATGTCAAACATTTTGAAAGCATCCATTGTGCGAAACAGCAGGGCAATTAGCAGAAGTGGAGACACCAATGGTAAGGTAATTTGACGAAATTTGAACCAGCCGGACGCGCGGTCCACATCCGCTGCTTCATAGAGGTATTTTGGGACAGCCGAGAGTCCGGCCAATGAGATTAACATCATGAATGGCGACCACATCCACGTATCGACAATAACAACTGCAATCATCGCCATGTTTGGGCTTGTTGTCCAGGGAATCGAATCGCGGTTTAAAGCGTTCAAGAGCGGGCTTAGAAAATAGTTGACCAATCCTGAAGCATCCGAGGCCAAAATGAAGCGCCAGAACAACCCGACAACTACGGGGGAGAGCATCATCGGTAGGAGAATCAGCGTTGTCACCAAGCCCTTATATCGAAATTGGCGGTTAAGCAACAGAGCAAGTCCGAAGCCGATGATAAATTGCGCAGCAACCGCGAGCACGACAAAATAAGCAGTCGTCCGGAAATACTCCCATATTTCGGGATCTGAGAGCAATTGCGCGTAGTTGCGAACGCCGATGAATTTCGGGAGGCGATTGGGAAGTGAAGCTTTATAACGATGAAAACTCAGATATAACGACCATAGAAGCGGGAATATATTCATCAAGATGAGCAATATCATTGTTGGCATGATAAACGCCATCTTGATTTGATAGTCGCTCAACCCACGAGCAAAACGGATTTTTTGCATAGATTCTATTGTGCAAATTAGTCAAGACGTAATTTACTCGTCGTAGTAGCCCGCTTCTTCAAAAATCTGTTCATGTTTCCGGGCAATCTGATCCAGAGCCGCTTTTGGCAATTTAGCGCCGACAATCACCGCATTCCAGTTTGTTTGGCATACTTCTAGAAGGTCTGCGTACTCAGGCACTGCCCAAAAGTCTTTTAGGTAAGGCATGCTATCTGAAAACGCCTGATTGAACGGCGTTGCATTCAGGAACGTTTCCGACTGTAGTACCTCCCTATGCGGTGTGAAACCGCCGAGCATTGCCCATTTTTCCTGTACAGATTTCTGAATAAACCATTTCATGTACTGTTTGGCGACCGGTTTGTTCTTGGAATAAGAAGAAATAGACATGCCTTGCCCGCCGATGCTGATGTAGTGCCCCTTCGGTCCTTTCGGCGCAATAAAGAAGCCTGTCTTATCGTAATATTTTGGATTCTGATTCGCATCAATAGCTCCTGCGAAAAAGGCAAAATATTCCATTGCCATAGCGACTTTCCCCGCCTTATAGGCATCTAAAACCTGCTGCCAATAGTAATTCGGTGCATCGGGAGGGGCGAACTTTATGAGTCTTGCGTAATATTCCAACGCCTTCACGGAATCTTCGTTGTTAATATAACCATCGACTCTGTACGTGTGAGGGTCGCCGTAAGACCCGCCAAACGACCACATCACCTGCTGGAATCCCATTGTGATACTGTCGTATTCTTTACTGAAGTATGCCGCAATTCCGTAGAGATCAGGAGGTCGAGTGAAGAATTCGGCAATATCGAGCAGTTCTTTGTATGTTGTTGGCGGGGCTAACGCATATCCGTATTTGGCTTTGAACGCCGCCTGTTCCTTCGGATCTTCAAATAGGTCTTTGCGGTACATAAAGCCGTTGATGTCCACCTCCGCAGGAAGCGCCCAATATTTCTTGCTCCCTTTCGGATACTCAGCAAAGGCTGTCATTGCTGTGTCGGAAATCGAACTGACATCAATGTTGTCATTCATCCACTCCGTCAGCTCAATGTAATGTCCACCAACAGAGTTTCTGCCAAGCCACTGGCTATCGCCAATGACAATATCATAGAGATCGCTCTTTCCAACAAACGCGGCAGAAATCTTCTCCTGAAAACTCCCCCACGGAATTTGAACTACGTTGACCGCAATACCCGTTTCTGCTGTAAAATCCTTCGATAGCTCATCCAGATAATCCGCAGGCGCCCATTCTGCCCAAACGACGGTCAACGGTTTTTGCGCATTTGTCGAGGGGGCGAGCAAAATTATGGCGCTTATGGCAACTACGAAAATATAGATGTGTGGTTTTTTCATCAATCTCCTCCTAAATTAGTCGATGAGGTAAAGTAGTTTACAAATTCAAACTAAGGAAACTGCCGTGCGGGAATATAACAATTTGTCATCTAGCAACGGATTTTTTTGCCCATATTTGGACAAATGTCTGAGAATACTTGAGCACACAAAGCAAGGCAATGCGCGTAGAGCAAATGAAAACGTGCAGCGAATTGGTTAGGTCTTCCGCTGCATTTGCACAACGGGATATTATCACGATTTTCATATTTCGTTCAATGAAAAATCCTCGCTGCGGGTCGAATCTTGGCTTTCGGGAAAATCGAAAAGATCGGCAATCTGCGCTATTTTTTCGGGATGCCCGAGCAGATATACTTCATCATCAACCTCAATCCGCATGTCTCCATGTGGATTCGGTAAAACCTGGCCGTTCCGTAGGATTGCAACGACTGACACCTCGAATGTCTTTCGTAATTTGATTTCCTCAAGGGTTTTTTCAACAAAAGGGGATCTCTTATCAACCCGTAAAACTGAAATCTCAAGATCGGGAAGATGCACGTCCCGGTGGGGAAGAGATAACATATCTTTGGATGGAGTGCGGAACATCTTGTAACCATCGGCACGCACGTCGGCAATGAAACGTTCAATCTCATCGTGCGGGACGAGGTACTCCATTAATACTCGAGTGAAAATCTCGACTGATGTCTCAAACTCCTCCGGAATTACTTCGTTCGCACCGGCATGATATAGCGGTTCTACCTCGGCTATATGGCGAGTTCTGACGATTATATGCGCCGCGTGATTCAATGCACGGGCGGTTCCTACGATTCGGCGGGAGGACGCGTCGTCCGAAATTGCTACGACAACGACACGCGCGGATTTGATGTTTGCATGGTGAAGTACGGCATCGTGAACAGCGTCACCGAAGAAAATGGGCTCGCCATTTGTCCGGGCGGAACGCACAATTTCATTATTCATTTCGATAACGACATACGGTAGCTCTGCCGCCGCGGCCGCCTTTGCAACGTTTTTTCCGTTGATTCCGAAACCGATAATTATGATATGGTTACTTTGCTCCGGATTTGGTTTCGAATGAGTTTGCCTCAATCCTGACACCAGTCGTTTCGGAAGCCGTAATCGCAGTATCCCATCGGCAACTCGCCCGGATACCGAGACGACAATCGGTGTAGCAGCCATCGTTATAACCGAAACAGCCAGAAACAATTTATAATTTGCTTCGCTGAATAAACCGTGTTTTATGCCTTCATTCGACAGGATAAATGCAAATTCTCCCACTTGACTAAGTGCGAGCCCCGCGAGGATTGCCGTGCGCAATGGATATCCAATACTGGAAGTTACTGCGCCTGCGACGATGCTCTTTGCAGCCAAAACGCCAATTGCGAGACCGGCAATCAATAATGGCTTTTCGATCAGAACGTGAAAATCGAATAACATTCCTACTGATACGAAGAAGAAACTCGTGAACACATCCCTAAAAGGTGAAATATGACCCAGCGCGTCGTGGCTGGATTCTGATTCGGAGACAATCAGTCCTGCCAGAAATGCGCCAAGTGCCAATGAGACACCGAAAATTGACGTCACCCACGTGACAGCTAAGCAAATGGCGAGAACGCTCAATAAAAAAACCTCGCGGCTGCGCGTTCTTAGCACCTGCGAAAGCATTAGTGGGACGACGTATTTTGCACCCACAATTACCACGACAACCATAACCGCGCCCTTTGCCAGCAACGAAATGAGTGCTTGGTTCACCTCACTCGCTTCACCGGCAAGAATTGGAGTAATCAATATCATGGGTACAATCGCGATATCTTGAAAAATAAGGATTCCCAGCGCCGTACGGCCGTGAGGTGTTCGAGTTTCATCTCGCTCTTGTAGAAGTTTCATCACAATTACAGTACTGCTTACGGCCGAAAGGCATCCTACGAATATCGCTTGGTTGGCAACCATGCCAAAATGCCGAGCGATGATAAACGTCGCCAAAAGCGTAAATCCTACTTGCAGCGGTCCGCCTATGAGTACGGTGCGCTTGACCTGCAGCAGATGATCCAAAGAAAATTCAATCCCGATAGTGAACAACAGCAAGATGATTCCCACCTCTGCTAGAATCTCTACTTCACCATCGGCCTGAACCAGCGCCAACCCATGAGGTCCAGCTATCAGTCCCGTCAAAAGAAATCCGACAATTGCAGGTACATGGAGCCTATGGCAGATAAGCAAACAACAAATAGACAACACGAATATGATGCAGATGTCGTAAAGCAAAGGAATTTCCATAATTAATCCATGCTTTAATGAATGGTGACAAAATGGATTGGTTTAACTAATTTCGTCGTAGGGGAACCCTTCCTTCAAACCACCGATCAAGTTCTCCCGCCAAAAACGCCACCTTAAGAAAATTCAATCCAATTAATAGCAGGCTGCGTTCTTCAAATTCCGGTTACATGTTTCTAACCGGGGTAATCTTGTCAAAATCTACTGGTAGCGGCAAACTGGGTTTCGTGGTGAAAAGGCAGGAGGTGGTTCGGGTTGACGATTGGGAATATGCTTACTTGCGGTAAATCTCTAAGTCGCATTTATTCGAGCAGCACCGATTGAAATCATATCAATGATGGATGAAAAACTCCGGTGATGTGAACAACTGTGTTGACAATATTCCCCGATTCACACACCCGCGTTGGCTAATCCTCGTGTTAATTCGGTTGCACAAACTCGATGAGGATACCGTCCGGGGCTTTTGCGCAAGCAACGCCCACAGCATCCGGTGCGTCGACAGGATCAGCCACAAACTCTACCCCTTTCTGTTTGAGTTTTTTGACGGTTCCCTCAATATCATCGACGAGAATAGTTAGCCAACCTAAACCGGCGCCAAAACTGTGTTCGGGAGGCGATGGCGGCGTTTCAATATCCATCAGTTTAATCAGTGTGTTACCAGCCTGCACTCGGACTTGATGAAATCCACGCGGCGCAAGACCGACTTTTTGTGCCAACGGCGCGGAAATGTCGAGTTCCATCACAATCTCCAAGCCCAGCAACTCGTGGTAGAAGCGAAGCGATTCCTCGAAATTACTGCAGGTGATGGCAATGTCAACGGTTGGACGTTTCAGTTTGAGTATGGACATAAAAACCTCCGTTCTTTTTTGGATTTCAAGATTGGAATGCGAATACCGCTCAAAAATCACCCGATCGAAATGGCACCGACTACTGCACGGGTGTCCGTCACGTAGGAAAACTCGGCGGGATTGGTGTAGCCCATCCAAAGGCTTTCCGATTCTGAAGGGGCTCTAATCATGACAGTGTCCATAGTGATAGTGCAAGCGGAGTAGATCCAAACCGAAATCATCCTCCAAATGCCGCCAGACCGAATGGATATGATTCGCGTCGTTTTGCGTATTGTCATATTCCACAAAAAATGACGGTCCGTGAATCCGATAATAATGCGCTGCGCCGCGATCCAGTCTGCCTGCCCAGGCGAAGTGAATGTCGTTTACACCGTCATGACGCAACTTCTGTGTTTCAATTGCAGCCAGTGAATCTGGAAGCCGATTGATGTACGTTTGTACGAGATTCATCAATGTGCCGCGCTGGTCGGAAGTCATCAAATCCGCTGCCAACCCTTCAACAGCCTCAAACTCTATTTTCGGGGCAGCTTTCGTGATAATGTCTCTGGGCGCTGTCGTCGTGATAACCGTATTCTTTTTCTGTTCACCGTTCAGGCTGTCCAAAAGAAGACGCGCAAAATCTTCCTCGGCTGACAGGATGCGCAGCCCCGTTTTGGGTCCATACCTCACATGTGCGGGGTTGGACCCGAAGAAGAAAGGTGTCGGTGCGATTAACGCTCGGTTCACGATTGTAAAATTAACCGAGATGTGATGCCCTTCCGTTCGCCAGCCCCAAGGCTCTGTGTTTGTAGGATCGCCGAACACGCTGAAATAGTAGAGATTCGGTATCCTGGCAAACCGAGCCGTACCGTCCCGGCGCTCCAGGTCGCCAAGCGTGGATTCCAAGTCAATTATCGCCCTAGCCTTTTCGTACCCCGTTTGACTTAATCCGCAACTGAGCAACCCAAGTGCCGCTGCCTGCTGCTTTTCATTCATCTCTTTCAGCGGTAAACCCTTGCGTTCAAAATTCTCCCGCGGAAAGTAATGCCAACGGCGGCGCTCATCCACGTCGAATGCAAACTCTGCCTTGTGTCTCAAATTCGGCGTCAGTGACTCTAAGAATTGTACGCAGAATGACGCCATCTCATCTGCGACTTCCGGCGCGGAAATCAGCGATGGAACGGTTGGTATGCGCGTATTTTCTTGTGGATGCGTGTGTTCTGCCATGCTGTAAATCTCCAATTAAACGCTAATGACAATACCGTGTGAATACACGATCGCCGTAATTCTCAAAAATTATGCGGCAATTGCACACACAACAGTGACTCCTAAATGTCAAATCTTCTAATTTCACGATTTAAAAACTGACGCGAATCTGATTCAGATTAGACAGCTTTTATGAATAACTTCAAACCTGTGGAGATCCTAATCGTTCTTGGATGACTTTTGCCGATCACAATCATACTCAATCTGATTTACCGGATAACGAGGACGTTCACCGCTGAGCACCCGCACCACCTCTTGAGCGGACCAGGCGCGCATATCTCGGCCTGAAGCCTCCGAGTACCAACCAATATGCGGCGTAATCATAATTCTTTCGTCGCGCAAAAGTGGGTCGTCCAGCGGCGGCGGTTCGGCCAACAATGCGTCGAGTGCGGCACCTGCAATTGTCCCAGACTCAACCGCACACAGCAGCGCGTTTTCATCAACGAGTCCGCCCCTTGCAGTGTTGATTAGGAACGCTGTCGGCTTCATGAGCGGCAACGCCTTCGCATCAATGATGTGGTGAGTGGCGTTTGACAGAGGCATATGCAGCGTCAAAAAGTCGGATGTGCGAAGAATTGTTTCAAAATCAACTGACCGCACCCCCATCTCCTGCATTGATGCCGCATCAACGAAAGGGTCGTGGGCGGTAACCGCAAGGCCCAACCCAATCCCTTTTTTCGCAACTGCTCGGCCGATTCTGCCAAACCCCAAGACGCCCAAATACTGGCCAGCGAGCCGCTCAAGCGGCCGAACTAACATCGAATCCCATATTCCTTGGCGCGTCATTTCGACCAGACGCGGGATTCGTCTGACATAAGCCAGCAGCAGTGCAATGGCGTGCGTAGATACCTCGTCCACTGAGTAATCGGGTACGTTCGTCACCCAGATGCCGTATTTGGTCGCGGCTCCCACATCAATGTTGTCAACGCCGGTACCCGCGCGGCTCACGATTCGGCACCGGCGCAGACGACTCAACAATTCGCCGGGTACCTTTTGCCGTGCGACGATTAAAGCATCAGCCTCGATAGCTGCTTCAATCGCTTCTGGTGTGGTGAGGTTTCGGGGGTATAATACGGTTGCTCCAATAGCGCTAAGTACGTCCTCTTCAACGGTTGCATCAGTAAATTCGTCGTGGGCAACTACGACGATTGGTTTCATGGCATACCTCGTGTATGGGAAACAAGTGGAGTAACATCAAAAGGAACAAAATTACGCCGCTTCTGCATTCAATATTTCAAGGAAAGCCGTCATGTAACCAATCGTATACGCCCGCCCTCGATGGTCCCACGGTGTATCATCGACGACATGCGGGACGTGATCGGGAATCATGAACCCGTTAAATCCGACTGACTTCAAAGTCTTCATGACTGCAAACATATCGCAGTTGCCTTCATTGACGAACGCTTCGGCAAATTTCGGCACATGACCTTGGACATCGCGGAAGTGTACGTAAAAGATTTTGCCTCGCTCCCCAAAATATCGTATCGCATCGATTACTCCAGGCCCCATCTCCGACCATGAACCGACGCAGAAATCCAAGCCGTGTATTTGACTGTCCCCAATTTCCATCCCTTTCTTGAATCCCTCAAAGTTACGGAAAAGACGCGGCACGCCGGCCAACGATTCCACCGGCGGATCATCCGGGTGAAGCGCAAGTTTCACGCCAGCCTCTTCCGCGACCGGGAGAATCGCCTTCATGTAGTATTCATAGTTATCCCACATTTCTTCTTCACTGAAGATCCGTCCGTGAGAAAGCGGCGCGTCTTTGACAAGCGCTAAATCGAAGCTTGTGACGGTTGCGCCGCCCCGACTAGGTGTTGTACTGGACGTGCGCCACACACTGTTCGGCATCCAGTGGTAACCGAATGTCTCTACGCCTGCCCGTCCCATATTGCGGATGGTGTCCGCCATGTTCTCAATTTGTTTGTCCCGGCCGGGCAAACCTAGCATGATCTTGTCGTAGAATTGAATCGGAACATTCTCAAGCGCACCTAACCGTAAACCGGCACTTTCAATCTGGGTGCGTAGGTGCAGCACATCCTCAAATTCCCAGTGCGTGTCACCGGGCAACGCCGGGGTATTGAGAAGTACGTCATCAACACCAAGTTGCTTGATAAACTTGAGCCGTTCTTCGCTTAACTGGTTGAATTGGCCCAAACCGAGCCGCATTTGACGTTCCATAGCTCATCCTTACTTAATGAAATGTTGCCACCTGAATTAGATTTTTGCTAGAAATTGAACCTTCCTCATAGCAAGAATACCATTCGTTAGCATTTGGGATATTCACCATGTCCGCTTCTGCCTTCTTAGCATCGTCCTTTGATTTCCAATAAACGATGTCGGTATAGCCTCCATCGTTGTTTTTGTGAATCTCCCATTTGATAAAACCCGATTGTTTGCTCATCCAATTTTTGGCGATATCATTTGCTACATTTAATAATTGCTCTTCAGAAATATTCTCTGATAACTTGTAACTAATCACATCCTTGTACATACCAACATCCTTAAGAAATTCCGCCAAACCACCGGTTACACTTGAGTGCTCATTCACTGAAGCATTAGAATAGCTTAGTGCTGTCGAGCATTATTGTAACCGGACCATCGTTAATCAACTCGACATCCATCATCGCTTGGAAAATACCCGCTTTGACCGGCACATTCATACGCGTGACGGTTTCTATGAATTCCTGATAGAGTGCGTTTCCTTTTTCTGGGTTCGCCGCCGCAATGAAACTTGGACGCCTGCCTTTGCGGCAATCACCATAGAGTGTAAATTGAGAAACAACAAGGAGTTCACCACCGCTCTCAAGAAGTGATTCATTCATGCGTCCCGTTTTGTCTTCAAAAATTCGGAGATTGGCAATTTTATTTGCCAGATAAATTACATCGTTGGAGGTGTCATCCTGCCCAACGCCGAGGAAAACAAGCAAACCCTGACAAATCTCGGAAATGCATTCTCCCCCCACCTTTACATTTGCAGATTTTACCCGTTGAACAACAGCTCTCATCGTTAACCGAAATTGTTGATAATCATTCAGATTTCCTCATCTTCGTGCGCATTATTCTAGCACCGTTGATACAATTGTGCAAGCGAAACAAACGTGCGATCGGCGTCGTCGCCGATCGCATGAAGTAGGTGTTCGGCAGTTAATTGCCGTGATTCGCGGAATCTATGGTTTGCCCGCAACGGACGGCTTCGTTATAAACCTCTTGAAGCGGAATGTGATACTGCTCCGCGAGACGTTTACAATCTTCGTATTCGGGTATACTTTTGAGTAGCTTGTCTCCCAAATACCCGTGTTTCACTCGAATGATACCCCATCGAGTCTTGACTTCGGTGAAATTGCGGGACAGTTTATATCTTTGAACGGTGGAACATCTGACGCCAAATGTTGTTGTTTCCGTGAGCAGCGATTCCATCATCGCCTCCCGGTGTGTGATATTTGCGAGCACACTCAGTTTCGTCGCCGGCCGCCCTTTCTTCATCAAGATTGGTGTCAGGAAAACGTCTAGCGCCCCTTGATTCAAAAGTTTCTCCGTGACGTAAGCCGTAATCTCCGGCGAAAGGTCATCAAGGTTCGTTTCGATGAGACAGACTTGTTCGTGCTCGAAGCCGCTCCTCTTTTCACCGGTAACCATACGTAGGAGGTTCGGTTGTTCCTCAAGGTCGCGCGTTCCTGCACCGTACCCGATTCGACCTATAACCATTTCGGGCATAGGTCCAAATCCACGTCCGAGCGTGGTTACGATTGCCGCGCCCGTGGGAGTCACTAGTTCATGCCGAATTTTGGTTTGATGTACCGGGGTACCCTGCAGCAGTTCTAGCGTCCCTGGCGCCGGGACGGGCATCAGCCCATGATCGCAGCGGACAAACCCGCTTCCCAGCGATAATGGAGAGGCATAAATCTCCTCAATTCCCAGAAGGTGAAGTCCAATCACGACGCCGGTGATGTCTACTATTGAATCAACAGCGCTCACCTCGTGCAGGCGAACCCTTTCTTTTGGCATGTTGTGGATTTTTGCTTCTGCTTCCGCGAGCCGATCGAAAATTTTTTTCGCACGCGAAACTAGAGATTTCTCAAGAGTGCTGTTGTCAAGGATATCTAGAACGTCTGAAAGGCAGCGACTCGGCTGATGGGCGTGTCCATGGTGATGGGCGTCGCCGTGAGGATTCTTGGAATGTGATACCGCTGATTTCGATTCGGCTGTTTCCACAACGGCTCGTGTCCCCGTAATGCCATGTTTAGTTATTTTTTCAAAATGCAAGGCGAATTCGTCAAGGTTTAACTTAGCCAACTCTGTCTTCAGCGCGTCTGGTTGCACGCCAACATCAACTAATGCACCAAGTGCCATATCGCCGCTGATGCCCGAGAAGCAATCAAAATATGCGATTTTCAATTGATTCTCCTTTTGGTTTGTATCCTTCAACTGTGTAAGTACCATCAATACGCAGGAAGGATTACATTCTCGCTTTCCGCCAATCTAGTTCTTGGCGTTCGCATGTTGCCGTCTGGCACGCTAGGCGCACGGTGCTCCTACGATACTGGTAGCATGGCGGCGCATCTTCGATTAGTTAAATTCTAAATTTCAAAAATTTCAGGCGTTGAACCGGCGGCGAATCAAATTGGAAAACAACCAAGAACAAAATCAGCCCAATTGAACTAGTTCGCTTTAATCTGGTAAATTCAACAATGGGCTGCGTTCCGTCTCCTACAGCGGGGCCATCTCTATTGTACCAGATTCATCATACTGCTTCAACACGAATGAAAGTGACGCATTGCAATGAGCGATGTATCATTCATTCGAGAACTACGAAGTCTCAAAAACACCGCGATTTATGTTTTAGCAGGTAAAATTATTGCGCATCTGCTATAATTACGTTAGCTCAATTACCGGAGGCGAGTTATGAAAACTTATGCTGTCATCTTCACCTTTGTGCCGAATGCTATGGAACGGCGAAAACCCTATCGTGATGCGCATCTGAAGCACTTTAATGAACTTAGAGACGCTGGCAGAATTATTATGGCCGGTCCGTGGGCGGACGCATATGACGGAGGACTTATTTTATTCCGGGCGGAATCTCAGATGGAAGTAGAGGCGATAATTCAGGACGACGCCTACTATAAAGCTGATCTTTGGCCTGAGATACAAATCCGTGAGTGGAACGTGGTTATATCGTCGCAATCGGCGTTTTTGGATGCAATAGCCCTGCCTTATCCGGTATGAACATCTACGCAGGGCAGGAATAAACATAAGATTATGCAAAAATCGAGCATTTTCAGGGAGTCGGCATGAAAGCGGTTGTATTTCACGCACGTAACCAGCCCTTGCTACTGGAAGAAGTAGAGTTGCCTTTTCCTGGTCCTGATGAGGTGCTTGTGCAAGTTATGGCGTGCGGCGCAGACATTACTGACTGGAAGATACTGGATGGGTTTGCTTACATACCTAAACTGCCAATTGTGCTTGGCCACGAGACAGCAGGAGTTGTGGCAGAAGTCGGAAGCGAAGTGACAAGCTTCAAGCCCGGTGACCGTGTTGCAGTCTACAACTATTTCTACTGCGGCAAATGTTCCAATTGCCGCGCCCGCAGGGAACAGCTCTGCTTGAACATGGCTGGGCTCTTAGGAATACTTGAGCGGGACGGCGGTTACAAGGAGTACACCACGGTGCCCGCCCGGCAACTTGTCCTCGTTCCAAAAAACGTTGCGTGGCATGATGCTGCGGTGTGCTGTGATGCGGGAATCACGGCAGTTCATGCTGTTGATAGGAGTGGGGTGAAACTGGGAGAAACTGTACTTGTCATCGGCGTTGGGGGCGTGGGCGCAGTAGTAACGCAGCTGTGCAAGCTGGCGGGCGCTCGTGTCGTGACTGTTGACCAGTCCGAGGTGAAAGTGCGGCGCGCCCGGGAAATGGGTGCCGATACTGCGCTCAACTCGCGTGAGGTAGACATCACTCAAGCCGTCCTTGACCTCACTGAAGGCGAAGGCGCAGACTGTGTAATGGACGTTGTCGGGGTTGAGGAGACCGTAACCTACGGAATGGATTCACTGCGGCGCGGCGGGCGGCTCGTGCTTGTCGGATATACCGAGGAACGATACCCGCTGAAAGGTGAGCAGCTTGACCAAAACGAACTGACTATCATTGGCACTCGTGGCGGCCGGATGCTAGACCTAATCACTACAGTTCAACTGGTAGCCGCGGGCAAGATTAAGTCCATCGTCACAGATTTTTACCCCCTGGAAAAAGCCAACGACGCCCTTGCCTTCTTGCGGGCTGGAAAAGCGTTAGGTCGAGTTGTGTTGCTAACACCAGCCGGCAGAAAGGCGGTTGGACGACGATCTACCGCACCGCCAATGGGATAGGAATCGACCAATCGCTCGTATTTGAAAATTTCTGCATTACTCATCAATGCGTTAAATTGCCTCATTCGGCTGCCAATTCGCCAAACGTTGTGTCCATTTCTGTCAATGTACGGCATCTAAACTCACACACATAGATTATCACCAATTTCGTGTGTCAAATTCAATCCTATTCCCCTAACCTCTCGAAAGTAAAGTTCAATTTCGACGAAGTCGAAAAAAAAGGAGATAACAGAAAATGGATAAACTAATCATCACTATCACCTCTGACTCAACGATGTGCTGGCCGCGCAATCCCTATTGCCCCAAGCCATCAGATACCAAGGGCGTTGCGCAGGAATACGTTCGGTCGGTCAATGCCGGAGCTGCTATCGCCCACACGCACGGATCATACGAGATTGATACCGAGATACAGCCCGACGGACGCCAGTTGCAAGTTCCAATCATGGATGGTTGGCGTGACATTACCGATAGAATACGGGCTTCAGGCAATCCGATTTTACAGTTTGGGCTGGCTAGTATTCGGTTAGAGCAAAAGGTCGAGATGTGGAAAGAATTTCGCCCCGAGATGACTTCCATTAATTTTAACTCGCATGACGAATTTTTTCAGCCCGACCCTGAATATCCACCGATTGCCTGCTACTCCGTTCACCCAATTAACGAGTTGAGGGAATACGCCCGATTGGCTAACAAATATAATGTCAAACTAGAAGTTGAGTGCTTTAGCCCCGGGGGTTACTGGGCTGTCAGCAAGATTCGTGAAGGTAAGTTTTTCAATGACGACGGTACGTACCAGGAAGAGATGGGACTTTTGCCAGATCCGCTTTGGATTGAACTCCTGTTTGGATGGACCGGGCAGGGATGGATGCCGCCAACAGCGCGTGCGCTCAACTTCATGGTAGACCACTTACCACCTCGTGCAAATTACCATGTGAGTTGTTTGGATCCGGACGCATACTGGCGCTTGATAACACACGCCATTGCACTCGGCGGCCACGTGCGTATCGGATTCGAGGACTGTCCCTTCATCGAACCGGGCACGTATGCGACGAGTAACGCTCAACTCGTGGAAAAAGCGGTCAAAATCGCGAGATCCATGGGGCGGGAAATAGCATCACCTGACGAGGCGCGGGCAATTATAGGCCTGAACAACAAGGCTTAATCGGCGGCAACTGTTCAGATTCATAATAGACAGATGATGCAAATGGAATTTGGATAATCCGTATAAAGTCATGGAGTTGCAGTCGATGCGTCAACAGTCTGTATGTATGTTATGCGCTGGAACTGGTACGCGGTTCTTCCAACACCTCCCGCAAAAATCCCTTGTGCCGTTCCAATTGGGCAACGGCATCATCCAAATCAACCTCTTTTACCAACATGATAATTGCAACCTTCGCGCTTCCATTGGCGTGGTTTAACGCCGATCTCGCCGTTGCGTAATCCGTATTCGTAATTTCCATGATGATGCGTGTACCTCGATCTATCATCTTTGCGTTGGATGCCTGAACATCGACCATGAGGTTGTTGTAAACCTTACCTATTTTAATCATTGAAATTGTAGTCAGCATGTTCAGAACGAGCTTCGTCGCCGTACCGGCCTTCATGCGGGTTGAACCTGCGACTATCTCTGGTCCTACAATCGGCGTAATGAATACGTCCACAAATGTCGTCAACCCGCCCGCTGGCGGGACACAACTGAGGAAGATTGTCTTTGCTCCGATTTGATGTGCCTCCGCTAGTGCCCCAATCACGTAGGGTGTGCGTCCGCTGCTGGTGATGCCCACAACTGCATCTCGATTTGTAACGCCGTGCTCTCGGATTGCGCGTGCACCCGCGTCAGGATTGTCTTCCGCCCCTTCCACGGACTGCCGCAGTGCACTATCCCCGCCCGCGATGATTCCATGCACCATACCTGGATCAGTGCTGAAGGTCGGTGGACATTCAGAGGCATCAAGGACGCCAAGCCTGCCGCTTGTCCCGGCTCCAATGTAAATCAGTCTGCCGCCGCCGCGAAACACGGTTGTAATCAACTCTGCTCCTTCCACGATTGACGGCGTAGCGGATTCAACAGCAGCGAATACACTTCGATTTTCATCATTGAAGATCTGTACAATGTCGTCGGCCGATTTGAGATCTATATCGATTGAACTTGAATTTCGTGCTTCGGTGATGAGTTTAGACAGATTTTCTAACATATTCATTTATCATGGCGTAACGGGCGGAAATTGAGACATTGCTAACAGGACAGCGCCATAAGCCGGCTCGTGTTTTGCCAAGTCTATCCGTGCATTCGGTGCAATAGGTTGTAAACGCTCGCGCAATAGACTTACAAACCCCGGCTGATGCGTCAAAACTCCACCGCTAAGAATTATGTCGGCTGGTTGCTCTGGTCCTAATTCGGTAATAACCGCTTGGGCGGCGCGCACAAGCTCATCGGCGGCGTGTTGAATAATTCGTCGGGCGACCAAATCGCCGTCATTCATCGCAACAAAAACCGAATTTGCAAGTGCGGAAACACAATCTATGCTCGCACCGTGAACGCAACGAATGAGATCGCCCGGTTTTTGCAGTCCAATTTCGCTTAGCATCATATCCGTCAGTTGTGTACCTGCCCCTCGTCCATCCGATGCCAAGACGATCGCGCGTAGGCCGGAAACCGCGATGCCGTAGCCGCTCCCCTCATCGCCAAGCAGATGTCCCCACCCGCCGGAGCGCACCTCCACCCCGTCGGAGTTTATCCCGTAGACAATCGACCCTGTCCCGGAAACTATAATTACACCTTCGAGTTTCCCGGTGCCACCGACTAGCGCAATTTGCGCGTCGTGTGTCAGAATACAGTTTCTTCTGAAACCAATTTCGCGGCAGATTTGCCCTATTACTTCCCGATCAGCTCGGCAACCAAGTCCCGCCATGCCGAAACACGAGCCGATACAGTCCTCAAGCGTAAAATTTGCCTGTAAAAGCAGTTGTGAGACGAGGTCTTCCAGAACTTTTTTCGTTTGCGTTTTCCCGGCAGTGTGATAGTTGGCAGCACCAACTTCAACCCTTGCGTGAAGTTGTCCTGTTTCGTCCGCTAGAGTCCCAACCGTTTTCGTGCCGCCGCCATCAATACCAATAACAAAACGCACTCATGTCTCCGCGTGGAAGGGATATCATGTAAATCAAACACCATCACCAATGATACCCGAAAATATAGGACAATTTATCGTAGTTCAGGTAGAATTGTCAAGCGCTTAATGAACCACAAAGCGTGCTTGACATATTCGGCAACTTTCGGTATCCTTGAGTCGATAATTTGATTTCCATCCACGACGGGTAATTCTCCCCTATACGTACGCTGCGCGGCATGATTCAGAGGAAAGTGGAAGCACGAATTCTATATGATAAGACCGTACATGATGATTAATTTAATTGGAGGTTAAGCATGACACCAGAACTAATCGCCGACTACAAATGCGTGATAGGTGAAGGCCCCTTGTGGCATCCCGGCGAAAAGTGTGTATATTGGACTGATATTCCTATGGGAAGGATGTTCCGTTACAATCCAGCTACCGGTGCGCATGAACAGTTTTACGACGGTGAAGTAGTAGGTGGATTCACAATTCAGGAAGACGGTTCCCTGCTGCTTTTTATGGCAAAGGGTGCTATTGCCATCTGGCGGGACGGGCGTCTCGAGTATGTGTACGAAGAAATCCCACATGAACGGGAGACGCGCTTCAACGATGTAATTGCCGACCCGGCCGGTCGTGTCTTTTGCGGAACTATGTCGACTGCGGACCGACCGGCTCGACTTTACCGCCTCGACGTTGATACTCAATTAACCGAGATATTGGACGATGTCGATATCTCAAACGGCATGGGATTTACACCTGACCGGATGCAGATGTATTATACCGATTCGCCGACGCGCGAAATTTACTTGTTCGACTACAATCAAGATACGGGCGGCATTACAAACAAGCGGGTATTCGTTCGGACGCCCGAAGGCGGGGGCGTGCCGGACGGAATGACGGTGGATGCGGAGGGCTATGTTTGGTCGGCACGCTGGGATGGGAGTTGCCTCGTCCGCTACTCGCCTGACGGCCGGGTGGACCGCCGCATCGAATTTCCGGCAAAGAAAGTGTCCAGCGTAATATTCGGCGGCGAAGATTATACGGACATGTATGTCACAACGGCAGGTGGCGACAACAAAGTGGACGAGGGTTACGGCGCTGGCGCTCTGTTTCGAATTAACTTGGGAATCCGAGGAGTGCCAGAATTCCTGTCCCGAATATTTCTCAAATGAGATGATCGCTTGATGACAGTTATGTCCAAAATCGTAGTACGATTATCAGATTAACGCGAACCGATTTTGCTGTGTCGAACCACACACCGTCTCAGGTAATCGGTTGATGTGCCGGTTCCTGACACCGTATCCCTATGCGAACGAATATTGGTCTTTATTACCGTCTTGCAGCATGAACTTCTAACCGATGATCGCCCCATAGTGCGAGTTCGCGCTCAATTGTCTGCTCAAGGTGCAGCATGATTTCTGGCGAGGCACGCTCAAGCATTCGCATCGAATAGAAAGGTTGGCTGGTCCGGCGTTGAACGGCTAGAAACCAATTGAGATCTTCTACGGTTTTTGAAAAACTGACACAGCACGTCCCAGTCGCACACGCTATGCTGCCTTTCCCCGCCTGTTAGCATGTACTTCCAATCGGTGTTTACCCCAAAGCACCAACTCCCTCTCCATTGTCTGTTCGAGATGAACCATTATTGTGGGCGAGGCTTGCTCAAGCATTCGCTTTGTATAAATCGGTTGCCCCGTCCGGCAGGTGAATTCGAGAAATGAGTCGAGATCTTTTAATTCGGCTTCTGTACGAGCTCGGCAGCCGACGTTGATAGCGAACATACGCCGGTAAGCGTTGCCGCCGAATGACGCATGAAAGGTGTTGTGGTTGAAGATCACAACGTCACCGGGTTCATTCTCCAGCGCCATTGATGGCATCTTCTCTCTAAGCTCCGGCAAGCTGTCACGGCCGCTTGTATTCCGGCGGACCTGCACGTTTGCCCATTTGTACACCTGGTTCCGCCACGGTCCCTGAAGGTGACTACCCGGTATTACTCGAAGGCAGCCAGTGTCTTGTGTCAAGGAATCCAAATACATCCCGAATTTCAACGACATACACGAGTGGCGGTCGCTATCCGGGTGGAAATCAATCTCGTCCGCGTAGTAATGGCCGTCGCTGCCAAGATAATTGAAATCTTCCCCTACCAACGGAGTAAGTGCGCCGCGCACCTTCGGATGCTCCAGCAAAGCCGTGAAACGGTCGCTCAGTGCGATAAATGGAATGAGATCTACTGTTCGCTCACCGTCCGGCTCAAGATCGAATTCAACGAACAGCTTAGCGTGCTCTTCACATATCCATTCAAGCTCATCGCGCATATAGCCCGGTAGATGCAGGTATCCAAACGCCTCGAAAAATGCCACTTGCGCTTCTGTCAACGCCATAATTTACTCCTTCCGAACGAGTACCATCATTCTCGGGATATTTCTGTCTCCCTTGCGTCCAGCTTTATATTTTATCCGTAATCCACTGTGTCCGACTCTACTCTTTCCCGGCAATCACAACGGTGAATTCTCCGCGCGGCAATACTGCTTGAAATTTATCAATGGCTTGGCTTACATTCCCTCGAAAAACTTCCTCAAATTTTTTCGTCAATTCCCGTGCAACGGCGATCCGCCGATTCCCGAAAAGCTCCATGACCGCTTGTAGAAATGGGATTAGGCGGTGGGGGGATTCGTAAAAAATAAGCGTTCGCCTTTCATTACTTAGCCCCTCCAAGTGTTGTTTTCGTTTGCCCGACTTTGGTGAAAGGAATCCTTCAAAGACAAAGTTATGCAGCGGAAGCCCCGCAACCGAAGCCGCCGCTATGCAAGCGGAAACGCCGGGAATCGGAACCACTGGGATTTCTGCTTCGATACACCGAACCACGAGTTGGTAGCCGGGATCCGAAACTGTCGGTGTGCCTGCATCCGAAACCAAAGCCAAATTGTCGCCGCCTTTCAGTCTTGAAATTAGTTTTTCCCCTTTCCGCAACTGATTGCCCTCAAAGAAACTGGTGATGGGTGTGTGGATATCGAAGTGCGCAAGAAGTTGACGGGTATGGCGCGTATCCTCAGCAGCGATTAGATTCACCTCTCTGAGCGTGCGCAATGCTCGCAGAGTGATGTCTTCCAAGTTTCCGATTGGTGTGCTTACGACGTAAAGCACGCTGTTTTTGGAGTTGGAGTTTGCGGCAGTCGACATTCTCATTCCTTCGTTTGAGCATAAGGCACGGCGAAACGAAGATTCCCAAGTTCATTGTTAACGCCGGAGAAGATTTTCGAAATTTTTGGCGTATCCCGATAACCCCAAATCTTGGAACCACATTTTGCCTAAGTCTGTCAAGGTATTACGCGCTCAATAGGTACGGAATAATATATCAAACACAGGACGTTCATCGACGCGATAATCGAAGGTATCTCGGCACATGATCGTTTTCCCGTGCTGATCCGTGAATTTCAGGCGAATTTTAATCTTGGTACTGGGAATTAGTTCATCAAGCGCAAAGGTTTCGTAGAAATCCTGCCGTTCATCAGGTTTTAACGTCAAAGGAAGGTTATTGCGGAGCAAACTCGGAAAGATGACCGCTTGAGGAACATCATAAAGTTTGGTACCGTACCATTTGCGGCCTATCTTCGATTGTAATCGGGATTCTTGAACTGAAACGGCAACTTGATCGTTATCATTGTAAATCCGGAACGAGGTCAGAAACAATAAATTCCCGCCGCGCGTCATGAAGCAATTCGTCTGGCCTTCCAAGAGTTCCACCCTAATATCCGATGCCCGCCACCTACGCCGACGGCTTCCCCGATTTGGTTGGCTCGTCCGAAAATCATAAATCCATTTTGCGCTTGAGATTAAGATAGCTGCAATGCCGAATATGAGAGCAATTGTCGCACGGTCCACTTGTAAGTAAGTCCCAGAAATCAAAGAGACAACTCTGCTTCTGCTTGGTAATGTCACAGTCTTTGGCGTTGCGGACACGGAAGAGGCGTTTCTCGTCCATTCCTTTTGACTTTTGTATTGCAGTTGGGTAAAATCTTGGACATCAAAGCCAAACGCAGTTTATGGAGAGAAGACGGATTTGTCTTATTAGCCAACAATGCCGCGAAGAAACAAAGTCCTCAACATCGGTGACAATGCGCCGCTGTTCACCTTGCAATCCGCTCAAAGAGAGGATGTTAGTCTCGCATCGTATCGCAATAGGCGGCACGTCATTTTAGCCTTTTTCCGAGGCACATGGTGACCTAATAGCCGCCGCCAGTTAGGCGATTTACAAACTCACTTGAATGAATATGTCAGATTTGGCGCCGCAGCCATCGCGGTCGCCGGGCAGTGGCCTCGAGAAGTTCGCCGTTATGCTCAGAGGCACGGCATCGCCTTTCCGTTACTCATTGATAAGCACCGGACCGTCATTAAAAGCTACGGCGTTTATCATTGGCTAGGACTCGACGCTTATAACATTGCACGTCCCTCGACATTCATTGTTGATAAGGAGGGAATTATCCGATTCATTCATGTAGGCTCACACCAGTTTGACCTTCCTAAACATGCCAGTCTCATCGCATGTGTAGAATCCTTGGAATGAATGAAAATGTAACGGCGCCTGATGACTCTGCAATTAAAGCGTATCGCGAGTCAGTTGGTTCAATATTCCCAACTGCCTATTATCCGCGATGACAATAAGCGCGTCGCCCTCATCCAGCCTGAGATTGCCAGAGGGATTGTATATGATATCGCCGGCTCGATTGCGGACAGCTACGACGACGAGACCTGTTTCATCCGGGATTCGGGCATCGTTGAGGGTAAGCCCCAAAAAAGGTGATTCGCTCTGGATTGTGGATTCGGCAAAGCGCGTCGTCACTTGGTGTTTGAGCATATCATCCAAAAAATCAACGACAATTGGACTAATGACTGTCGATACTAGACGCAATCCTCCAATCTGATCCGCGAGTACGACATCATCCGCACCCGCTTTCGTCAACTTTGCCCGTGAACTCTCCTCGACAGCCTTCGACGTTATTCTCAAGCTCCGATTTAGCTGTTTCGCCGATAAAACAACGAAAAGATTGTCTTGATCCGTCGAAAGAGAAGCAATCAACCCTTGCGCACGATCGATTCCAGCACGGATGAGCACTTCGTCTTCTGTTGCATCGCCTTGTACATAGTGGAAATGTCTTGTTTTCAGTAAATGTTCAATTTGCACTTGATCTCTCTCAATTGCGACGAAGTCAGCGTTCAGGTGAATGAGTTCATCAAGCGCATGTACCCCAGTGTCGCCTACCCCGCAAACGATGTAATGGTTTGAAAGTTTGTCAATAGATTTTTCCATGCGTCTCTTCAAAAAAACTTCCTGTAACTGCCCTTCAATAATGAATGTAGCTGTTATACTAATGCCGTATCCAAGAACTCCAATCCCTCCAAGAATCAGCGCAACTGTGAAAATTTTTCCCTCATCCGACATATTGTAATCTGCATAACCGACTGTTGTCAATGTGATTACCGTCATGAAAATTGAGTGAAGTAGTGTCCAATCCTCCTCAATTACTTTATATCCCGTGACGCCAATGGCGAAAACGGCAATCATCGCAAATACTGCGATAACAATGTTGCGTTGATACTCCAATTTCCTCGCCTTTCAAGATCAAAAGACCAAAAACTCCCGCCCGAACAATTTTCAAGTTTCGGGACGTGAAAATTGCATTCAACTGATGGCCCACAACCTGTAAACCATCAGTTTGGCCCGCGGTTTATGTAATATACCGCGCTTCACGTTCCCTCCATCTGCTGATACTGAATGGTTTCCAACCGCGATTTCAGCCGTTCGGTTTGGAAGCGCAGCATTAGGAAAAACACGTAGAGGACGGTAAGCGCCAGCCAGGCAATCACCCAAGTTTTGAACATCGTCGGTGGAAGGTTCATTTTAGTTTCTATTCCTGGATGTAACTTGTCTTTCCAGAGCTCGACCGAGAAGTAGACAATTGGGACATCAAGATAAGCGAGTATACCTAGAACCGCTGAATAGACTCTCTTTTTCTCTTCGGGCAACGCCGATCTCAGTATAAAATAACCGATATACATGAGCCAAAGGATGAGTGTGCTGGTTAATCGTGGTTCCCAATTCCACCACGTATTCCAAGCATATTTTGCCCAGATGGGGCCTGTCGTCAAAACGACTGTACAGAAAACGATGCCAAGTTCCGCTGACGCAACGGCAAGCAAGTCGAATTTTTCATTACGTTTTATCAGGTAAAAAATGCTGCACAAAAAAGTTACACCAAAAGCAAGGAAAACAGTAAACGCTGAAGAAACATGGAAGTAGAAAATTTTCTGGACTTCCAGCATCGTCTTTTCAATCTGGGCGTAACTGAAAACAAAACAGAGGGCAGTAAACAGGCAAACTGCTGCAAGAATGCCAACGAGTTGAGTAAGCGTCACTTTCTTCAATCCCTCCAATTGGTGATTTTCATTTCAATTGTCAAAAATGCGTATTGTCACTTCTAGGTCTTACATACAAAATGCCAGTGATGGTCAGTCCTCAATTACGAACTCAAATAGCAGAAAAGAACTCGCCAGAAAAACAAGGCTATAGGCGGCTAAAAGCGTAATCCAAAACAACCCTTTTAGTGCGCCGATTGTCAAAAGAGAGACAGTGCACTTTGCCCCGGCCATAATGACGGGAAGAATCAACGGCAGTAATATTACTGAAAGTAGACTTTCGTTCCCGTGTGTACTAGTAGAAACGCCGGATACCACAACCCCCACCGCGCAGAAACCCAGTGCGCCGATTGCGAGCACGCCCATAAGCTGGACCAGAATCTGAGGGAGCTTTTTTTGTAAATCCGGTGTCAAAGTATCAAACACATCCAAAAATTGCAACCCAACTAGCAGGACAATTATTTCCAGCCCGGTTAGCAGAACCAAGTTGCTCAAAACCTTGGCTAGGTAAAAGTTGCCCGGATCAATCCCTGTTAGTCTTATCCCATGTAATGCGCCGTCTGCACGTTCAATCTCGAAGGATCGGTTCAGCGTAATGATTCCCGCGAACGCAAATGCTGACCACAGCGCACTCGCAGCGAGTTTTCCACGCTCGGCAGCACCTTGGGGAAAAATGGATCCAAATGCAAAAATGAAAATGAGTACAACCAGTATGCTGAATACGAGAATTAAGGCGAGTGTATCCTTTGTACGAAATTGCAGCGCGAGATCCTTGCGTATGAGCCAACCAACCTGATGGATTCCAGTCATATTGGGTATTGCGTAAAACGAGATTTCCTTATCTCAAATGATATCATTCACGCCAAAAAAAGGTAGGTAAGTATATCACGTGCATTTGAAAAAGGACAAGGAATATTGTCATTTCGACCATCCGGATAATGTTTTCCGTTCTCGGCATGAAGCTGTCTTTTCACACATTGTCAAAACGATAAAATAGTAAAATATGGAAAATCGCAATCCTCAAGTCCTACACACAAAAGTACAGGCTTTTTGCACTTGAAGAATCGCGCAATTCTGAGGTAAGATACAACACTTACACGGTTTCCATTAACCGGAGTAAAATCCGTCCTGAAAATCGGCGGCGCTTTAGCTTACGAATACCCACCGTCTCCACTGCTAAGCTCATGAACGTTGACAATTGGACGTATTAAGAATTGGCGTTTTAATGCAAATGAAGGCTCTTCGATTTAATGGTTTACGCACTTCAAACACGAGTGTTTCATGAAGACATTATTGCTTTTACGTCATGCAAAATCAAGTTGGAAACGCCCAGAATTACCGGATCACGACCGGCCGCTCAATAAACGCGGTAAGCGAGACGCACCGCGTATAGCCAAGATTATCCGCGATAATGGGTTGGTGCCTGACTTAATATTGAGTTCAACAGCCAAACGTGCCCGCAAAACGGCAGAAATCGTCGCCAAGACCTGCGGTTATGCAAGGAACGTTGATTTGACACCGGCGCTTTACCACGCCGCCCCGAGGACCTATATCGGTACGTTATCCAATCTAGCTGACGATTACCAGCGCATTATGGTGGTAGGGCATAATCCCGGTCTGGAGGAGCTGCTAGAAATATTAGTGGGACGGATGGAACTTATCCCCACTGCTACTTTAGCGCTTGTTCTGTTGCCGCTTGCCCAATGGCGGGAACTCAATTATGAAACCACGGGTAAGTTAATCAACGTGTGGCGGCCAAGAGAAATAGCGCGGTAGAAATCGATAGCATCCGCGGGATACGAGCGAAGTTGACTTTCGACAAAACCGTTGCTATAATGGATTGCCGACGTACAAGCCGAGGCGCCGGATGAATGAGATGAAAACGGCTTTACCACTCATCGAAATGAAAGGCGGCACCGAAAAACCGAAATTCATTGAACCCAAGATGGTCGTCATACCTGAAGGCGATTTTCTCATGGGGAGCGTAGGCGGCGCACCCAATGAAACCCCGATTCACCGTGTATGGGTCAATGCGTTTGCAATTGCCAAATACCCCGTGACAAACCGCGAGTATAAACTCTTTATGCATATGACGGGTCATCCTCCGCCCCGGTTTTGGGGCAATCCCAAATTTCAGGAGGATTATCAGCCGGTTGTCGGGCCAAGTTGGTACGATGCAGTTGCCTATTGTGAATGGTTGCGCGATTTGACATGCAAGGGGTATCGTCTGCCGTCCGAAGGGGAACGCGAAAAGGCTGCGCGCGGTGGATTGCAAGGATGTGAGTATCCGTGGGGAGATGAACTACCTCACGATCACCTAGGCGGACGGAATGCTCCGCATTTCCTCATTGGAACTGATGGCCCAAACGGTTACGGACTGTACAACACGTCGGAGGGTGTCCACGAATGGTGCGCCGACTGGTACGATGCCGCTTATTACAACATCTCGCCGACTCGAAATCCAAAAGGTCCGAAGTACGGGAACCGCCGTGTAGCGCGCGGAGGGTCGTGGCGGCACCGCATCCGTTTCGCCCGGTGTGCTGCACGCAGCAGTCTTGCGCCCGATAAACAGTTCAGTGATTTCGGATTTCGCTGTGCCTTGACAATTGATTGAAGAGGGGATTGTGGAACATAGCGCTAACACAGAAGAAACGGCCTCAAATCTTCTCCTCACGGCTAGCGGGCTAAAAAAACATTACCCGGTTAAAATGGGCCTGCTACAGCGCTCACAGAAATCGGTGAAGGCGGTCGACGGCGTAGACCTATCTGTACAGCGGGGTGAAACACTCGGACTTGTTGGTGAAAGCGGGTGCGGTAAAACCACTATCGGGCGGCTATTGGCGCGCTTAATCACACCGACCGCCGGCAAGGCGGAGATGTATATTCATTCCGATGAGCAGCGAACCTCACATGAACACTATAATATCTTTGAGCTCAAAACGTCGCATTTACGCCAGCTCAGGCGCCATATACAATTAATCTTTCAAGACCCCTACGGTTCGCTTAACCCGCGCATGACCGCTGGTCAGATTCTTGGCGAACCGTTGAAAATTCACCGAATCGTGCCGAAAGCGGCACGGGTAAATCGCGTACGCGAACTGCTTGAGACTGTCGGACTGCACTCTAACCTTACGCATCGGTACCCGCATGAGTTCAGCGGCGGGCAGCGGCAGCGAATCGGCATTGCGCGGGCTTTGGCGGTAGAACCGAATCTGATTATTGCTGATGAACCTGTTTCGGCGCTGGATGTTTCTGTCCAATCTCAAGTCATCAACCTGCTGCAAGAACTGCAGAGTCGTTTTGACTTGAGTTACATCTTTATTTCACACGATCTCAGCGTTGTGCATCATATTAGCCACCGTGTCGCCGTGATGTATCTGGGTCAAATTGTCGAAATTACGGATAAAGAACGGCTTTTCAAGAATCCTCAACATCCGTACACACGCGCATTACTGTCGGCAATACCCAATGTTGACCCGAAAACCTCCCGGACGCGCATCGTTCCGAGTGGGGATACGCCAAATCCTGCGGACGTGCCTTCAGGCTGTCGATTTCACCCTCGATGCCCAATGGCTCAAGCTGATTGTGCAATTCAAGAGCAACATCTCGTCCAAGTCGATCCAGGGCATCAAGTCGCGTGTCATGTCGTCACCGGATAGCCAAGACTATATTGCAGGCGTAGTGCGGATAGACGGGTTTTGCGCCGGCAGAGCGGAATGAATACCTGGACGATAATTATAAACCTTTGTAAGGGCGCACCGCGTCGGTGTCCACCCTACCTATATCATGTGACAGATTTCAAGGAGGATAATTCGCATGCAACCGATGTCTGTTGGGATTATGCTGGGCGTTGGCGATGACCCCAATACTAGCTTTGAAAAAGCAAAATCCGTTGGTGTTGACAACGTCCAAATGGGCTGTCCCCCTGACCAATACTTCACCCCCGATGCACAAGAAGATTTAAAGCAGGCAATTTCTGCCTCGGGCATCATGATTACGACGGTATTTTGTGGCTTCGTAGGAGAGAGCTATGCCGATATTCCGACCGTCAAGCGAACCGTTGGCTATGTGCCCGCTGATTCCCGCGCGGAACGCATCGAAAAAACCAAGCGCATCTCCGATTTCGCCAAGAATCTCGGCGTGTACCAAATCGCAGCCCATGCCGGTTTCATCCCTGAAAACCATTCCGATCCGCTCTACCCGGTAATGGTGAAAACGATGCAAGAGATTGCTGACTACGTGGTGGGAAACGGGCAAATCTTTGCGCTCGAAACCGGGCAAGAAACCGCGCCGGCATTACTAAGTTTTTTGACAGATGTCAATCGAGGCAACGTCAAGGTCAACTTCGATCCGGCGAACATGATTCTTTATGGCTCCGGGGAACCCATTGAAGCCCTTGAACTCCTCAAAGACTTCATCGTGAGCGTCCACTGCAAGGACGGAAAATGGCCCACTGAAGATAATCAACTGGGAGTCGAAACTCCGCTTGGCGATGGTGATGTTGGTATGGACAGGTTTGTAAATAAACTGAAAGAGATTGGCTACCATGGGCCATTGACAATTGAGCGAGAAATTTCCGGCGGACAGCAACTCCGAGATTTAATCAAAGCCAAAGAATTGCTTGAGAACTTAAGGGACGGGGAATAACCAACTAGCGGGAGCGCAGAGAGTAAAGAAAAATCAACACATCACTCATCGCGTCTCACTTATGAAGTCTCCACTCATTTTTATCGTTGGTCCCACTGCCGTCGGTAAAACGGAAATCTCGATTCGTCTAGCGCAACGCATCAATGCCGAAATCGTCTCGATGGATTCGCGGCAAATCTTTCGGCAAATGGACATCGGCACTGCGAAGCCGACATCCGAGCAACAACACGCCGTCCCGCATCATCTAATTGACTGTACGGACGTTGATCGGCCTTTCACCGCTGCGGACTATCAGCGGCGGGCAGATGCAGCTATTGAAGACATCTGTAGACGAAAGAAACGGCCGCTGATCGTAGGCGGCGCAGGTTTGTATTTCCGCGTTTTGGTTGATGGACTCTTTGAAGGCCCCGGCGCAAATGGGGATATCCGTTCCAGACTCTTTCGCGAATTAGAGGATCAAGGCGCAGCAGCACTGCATAATCGTCTTCGCAGCTGCGATCCGGAAGCCGCGAATCGCATCCACCCTAATAACCTCGTGAAGGTGATTCGTGCGCTGGAAATTCACGAATTGACGGGAAAACCGATTTCGTCATTTCAACAGCAGTGGACGCGCTCTGACTCGCGTTATCCGTTCCGTGCTTTCGGGCTTTGCGTACCCAGAGATTGCCTCTACCGCCGGGTTGAAACACGTGTGAATCAGATGATAGAAAGCGGATTGATTGAAGAGGTAAAAGGGCTGCTAGACGGCGGATGTCCGCGAAATTGCGTCGCCATGCAGGGCATCGGATATAAGGAAATTGTCGGTTATCTCGACGGACAGCAATCGCTTGACGAGGCGATTGCACTGTTAAAAACGAACACCCGCCGCTTCGCGAAACGGCAGTTGACATGGTTTCGCAACGATCCGCGCATTCAATGGGTTGAACTCACCCAATATGAATCAGTGCATCAAGCGGTGGACAACCTATTGTCGCAATCCGACGTACGCGCCTTAAAGGCCTAAGTGCTAAAGTTTCGACGAAAGTCGGCGAAACCACTTTCCTAAATGCCATCGTTACAATTTTGCATTCGTTCAATTTGCAGGTGAAAGTTGGATAAGCTCGAATGAAAAAGCTCATCCCTTCCTTTCCATGGGGGGTTAAGAGCAGTTTGTAGGCAGAGCTAATTTGCGTTTTTGATTGATATAAGGGCAAAGTGCCGTTACCAGTTGCAGTGACGCTACAGGTTGTAAAGGAGTAAGAAAGACGCTAATGGGGGAAAACTCAGAAACGTACACAACAGTCTCGGCTGAATACCTGCGGAAGCTAGGTTCGGCGGTGTTGGAAAAGGCGGGAGTGTCGGTCGATGACGCCGAAGTCACGATCAACAGTCTCGTAGAAACCGATCTTCGCGGTGTGCACTCACACGGAATGATGCGCCTGCCCGGCTATGTCGGAAGACTTAAAAAAGGTGGAATTAACCCCAATCCGAATGTGCAGTTGGTGACTGAGTCGGAAGGGATTGCCGTGATAGACGGGGACAATGGATTCGGTCAAGTCGTGAGCAATCGCGCAATGGGGATTGCGATCGAAAAGTCTAAGGCTGTCGGCGTCGGTATTGCCGGCGTGCGTAACAGCGGTCACTTCGGTGCTTGTGCCCATTGGGCACAGATGGCGCTGCCCCATGACATGATTGGAATCGCTACGACAAACGGCGGCCCGATTATGGCGCCTTGGGGCGGTGTGACACCGACAATGGGCAACGACCCGCTTGGCGTGGCAATCCCGGCTGGCGAAGAATTGCCCATTGTGCTGGACATGGCGACCAGCGTCGTCGCAGGCGGAAAGCTGGATTTAGCCATCCGCAAAGGGGAAAAAATCCCAAAAGGATGGGCGCTTAACGCGCAAGGCGAACCGACGGAAGATCCAGCAGAAGCCAGAGCCGGCCTCGTTCTCCCAATCGGCGAATACAAGGGCTACGCGCTCACGATCGTATTTGAGGTTCTCGCTGCTGTGCTCATGGGTGCAAATTTTGGCCGCCAAGTCGTCCGCCACGAAAGCCCCAAACTCGTCAGGAATGTCGGCCACTTCTTCCAAGCCATCAACATCGCTGCATTCATGCCCGTCGCCGAATTCAAAGCAAGGGTTGATAACCTAATTCATCAGATGAAATCGTCAAAACTCGCTCCCGGCTACGAGCGTATCTACTTGCCGGGTGAGCCGGAACACGAAAAACGCGCACGGTACCTTAAAGAAGGAATTCCGATGCTCTCGTCCGTAATCACAGATTTGATTGCCCTCGCTGCGGAGCTAGGTATTGAGCCGCCTGAGCCCGCGTAAATTGTAAAAACCCCATGTGTGTTGGAATCTATTTCAGAAATGCTGCCGCAAAATCGGAGGAGCAACTTGGACAAAGAAACTGACATTGCGGCCCGAAATTCCGCCGACCATCAAATCCAATTCACGTCCGGCAGGACAATTTACGTCGAAGCGTTGCTAGGCGGTCGATGGGTGGGGCGGTATTGGAGCGCCAATGGCCGCTCCAATTGGGCGTACGAACTCTGGCAGCATGATGCCTTCCAACTAGAGATCGATCATGCCATACTTGCCGCTGGCTGGCGGTGGATTTCGGGGGTCGAAGTCGCCGTGACCGACCGCGGCGCTAGACATTTTGTGGTTGAAATTTCCAACGCCGCCCGCCCTGTCTGCGTCCGAATGCATACTCTACTTGATGGGACGCCGGTGCTGACACGTTGGCTCGAAATTACAAACAACGGTGACGAACCCATGGCGTTGACGAAGGTCTACCCTTGGTCAAGCCTTTTAAAGGCACACGCAGGGCATAGGCATTTTCCGCCCGATGGACTTGACGGCGCTTTCAACTTGGGTTTCTTCAGCGAGAGCGACTGGGGTTACGAAGGATGGTTCAATTGGAAGCCGCTTTCAACTGGATCCACAATCGTTGAATGCGGCAAGGGGCAAGGGTTCGATGATCCATTCTTTATCGTAAACAACCGAGCAAGGGGAGAATTCTTAATCGGTCATCTGGCTTGGCCAGCGAATTGGCGCATGGAATTCGACTGCCAGGAAGGTGTCAATGCTGACTATGAACGGCGGTGGGGGCCCTTACGGTCTTCCGCACAAGATTTTCTGAACTTCAAACTGGGTCCCTCGGCAGACGCGCCGCAGCGTATTATTGCGCCGAGGGAGACAATCGAAACGCCCGCTGTCCACCTCGGACTCGTCTCAGGAGATCTCGACGTGGCTGTTCAGGCGATGCACGACCATCTGCGTCGCTTTGTGCTCCCGTCCGTCAGTTCCGATTCGACGTGCCGCATTCAGTTCTTGGTCCCCGGCGACCAAGGTTACCTTGAACGCGGGGGTTATGCTTTCGACGAAAACACTGCTGCTGAGGCAAATGACCCGAATCAACGAATCTTCGATGAGGCGGCCGTACGCGAATGTATTGACATTGCCGAGTCAATCGGGGCGGAACTGTTCACACTTGACGCAGGATGGTGGGACGAACAAGGGGATTGGTTCCCATCTCCTAGCCGGTTTCCCCGTGGTTTGGAGCCTCTTGTTGAATATGCCCATCAGAAGGGGCTTCGATTTGGAATGTACGGCGAGATAGAACGCGCGTACGGAAAAGGGTGTAAAATCGTAAAGGAACACCCGGACTGGATTGGACCCAGTGGAATTTTGAACCTGACACGGCCCGAGGTCGCCGAATACGTTGAGTCCGAACTCGTCCGGCTAATCGAGGGTTACGAATTGGACCTGTTCAGACTCGATTACAATCCCCTTTTCACGTACGAAGGTCCCACAACACACCGGGACGGCTTTATCGAAAACAACTATTGGCGGTATTATAGTGCTTTCTACACCATTTTTGATCGCATCCGGAAAAGATATCCCAATCTAATCTTGCAACAGTGTGCTGTCGGCGGAGCTCGTAACGATCTCGGCGTCGTCAGCCGATTTCATGAGGCTTACCTCACCGATGTGCTTTGGCTGCCCCACGTTCTTCAAAACTACAGCGGATTGACAATGGGGCTGCCGCCGGAAATCATCGTTACGGCGTTCGGCGCCTGCCGAGAGGGAATCGGGTATCCTGAGAATTTCGATACCTTGCTGCGTTGTATCTTTACGCTCGGCACACCCTTGATTTTTGCCGGGATGGTCGGGCCAAGTCGAGAAGGATTGACCCGCGAACGCCGCAGCGATTTCCTACGGTACGCGAAGCTCTATCGGGAATTTATTCGTCCGGTGTTGCCCATGTGCAAAATGTACCATCACGCGCCCGTTTCCGCTCGCGGCGGCGTGACTTCAAGCGGTTGGTTTGCAGTGGAGTATGCGTCCACAGACCGTTCAAAAGCTTGGGCGACAATTGCCAAGATTGGTAAGTGCGAATCCGACACATACCTCTTTATACCCAAAGGATTGCATCGGGGAAAGACCTACACAGTCACGTACGATAGCACTGGCGAATCAGCTACAGCCGACGGATTGCGTTTAGTTCAGGACGGCATACCGATTCGGCTGGAATCCATCGCTTCCTCCGAACTACTGATATTTGTAGAACAGTAACACCCTGAAAATCCATACCCATACATGCGGGAACCACTTCAATCTTCCCCCGTCCGAGAGGAGATAGAACTGAAACAATCCAATTCTCTCCTCGTCTGAGGGGAGTTAAATTTGAAACAATCCGATTCCTTCCCCTCTCTAGGGGACATAGAACGTAAACAATCAATTGGTTCCCCTTACTAAGGGGCATTCGCTTCATTTCCTCCCCCTTACTAAGGGGGAGCGAGAGGGGGTAATGAACAGACAATGAAAAACCAAACAACAAACAATCTGCCCCAACCCACGACCAATCTGCGCATCGCAAAAACACATTTGGACGAATTCGGTTATTGCCTCGTAGCTGATGCGCTCAGCGATGATACCGTGGCGCGTTTGCGAACCCGACTCGAAGAGCAAGCAATCGCCGAAAAACAGCGCGGATTTGCTTTTGAAGACGGAGGTGCAACGCAGAACTGGGGCGACTTTCGAAAACCGGACGGCAGTCTCAGGCCCGAAGCCTTTACCGAGGAACATGGAGGGCGCAACCAACGCATCTGGATGTTAATCAACAAAGGGGTGGTCTTCCACCATCTGTTATTCCACGAGCGTATCCGCGAATTGATTTCTTATCGGCTGGGCGACGAATTCCTGTTATCAAGCCATACCGCAAATATTGCCAAACCGGGCGGCGTCGCCATGGATTTGCACACCGATCAGTGGTGGATGCCGGCGCCAACACGTCGAGACCGGTCCCCGTTGCCGCCGGGTTCAATTAACCGTCGCCGCTTCGACGTGGATAAAGCATGGCCTCCCGCGATGATCGCCCCAGCCGTCGTCGTGAACGTCCTGTGGATGTTAAGCGGTTTCACTGCAGAAAACGGGGGAACGCGGGTGGTGCCGCGGAGCCATCTTATCGGGCGGCAACCGGACGCCGATCGGGACACGGACGTTGAAACCGTAGCCGCTGAAGGACGCGCCGGAACCGCTTTGGTGTTGGATGGACGTACTTGGCACGGTACCGGCGCTAATGTGACCGATGCCCCAAGGTGGGCAGTAATTTCGACGTTCTGCGGTCCGCAGTTCCGTCCACAGGAGAATTTTACCGTCGGTACATCATCTGAGGTGCTGAAACAGGCGTCCCCGGAGCTATTAGCACTCCTGGGTTTTAAAGTATGGAATGCCTACGGCCGCATCGAAAGCCCCGCTGTCGAATTCATTTCCCCAAGCGAAACCTCACTCGGCGAAATGCAGCCCGAGCCATAATGCGGCGCCGCACCTATATCATTTCGTTGGATAGACTTACCATCTACTCCTCCGGCATTAACGCCATGGGAAGACGCTCCAAAACCGCCAGGCGACAATCAAACTATCCATTGATGGACAAATTTAACTGGTTGCAAATCTTAATCACTAAATCCGCATTGTTGCCAGAACCATCGCTCCCGTTGAGATTGCGCACGTGTACGAGCAAGCTCAATGGTGAGCTACGCATCAGCCGATACGCCGGTGTTTGCTGCCTTGAAAATGACGATAATTATTTGGTATACTAGCTGTACGGCGCACGTCCGTAAGGTAGCAACCGCGTGGCTTGGATTAGGTGTTTTGCTCTTCTTATTTGGAGCGAATTAGTGGAGTTTTCCGGCAAATTCGAAAACCGTTGTCGCCCCAAAAGTTGAAAATTTCACGCGCATACCCGTCACCAAATCGCCATCGCTGGATTTTATAACGAATTCGAACGTTCAGAGTAGATGATGTCCCCCAAAGAAATCGCGCAGTTTCGCAATAAGCTAGTGGCGTGGTTCGATGCACATCACCGTAAGCTGCCTTGGCGTGACACCCAAAATCCATACCATATCTGGGTCTCTGAGGTAATGCTTCAGCAAACTCAGGTCAAAAAGGTGTTGCACTATTACCGGAAATTTCTCGACAAATTTCCTGATGTGCATTGCTTGGCTGAAGCAGACCTACAAGACGTATTGAAAACCTGGGAAGGCCTAGGCTACTACGCCAGAGCGCGAAATCTGCACAAAGCCGCCAAAGTGATAGTGTCGAATTTAGGCGGCAAAATACCGGCGGATTACGCAATTTTCCGGAATTTGCCTGGTGTCGGCGACTATATTGCCGCGGCAGTACAGAGTATCGCGTTTCATGCGCCTTACGCAGTTGTGGATGGCAACGTAAAACGAGTAGTGGCGCGGTTGTTTCTCATTAATTCGCCTATTAACGCGTCGTCCTCTAGTAAGACTTTTCAAAACATGGCGGACATGTTGTTGGATCGAGATTCGCCGGGCGCATTTAATCAATCAATGATGGAATTGGGTGCAACGGTTTGCCGCCCAAAATCTCCGCTTTGCGTAGTTTGTCCCGTAAAATCCGTATGTTGTGCTTTTCAATCTGCGCGGCAGAAAGAATTTCCCATCCGCCTAAAACCCAAACCAATTCCGGAATATCGCCTTGCAGTAGGTGTTGTCCGCAGAAATAACCGCGTTCTCATCACTCAACGCAAATTTGATGGATTACTTGGCGGTTTGTGGGAATTCCCCGGTGATAAAATCAGAGCGCAGGAAACGCCCGAAGAGGCTTGTATCCGGCAAATTAAAGAACATGTCAATCTCGCCGTTGAGGTAACCGAATACCTCACCCGTATCAAGCACGCTTTCACGCATTTCAAAATTGTCGCAGATGTCTTTTGCTGCCGTTACCAATCCGGCGAAGTCGCCTTAAACGGGCCGGTCGATCATCGCTGGATTACGGTTGACGAAATCGATCAATTCCCATTTCCACGCGCCCATCAGCAAATCATTCCTAGTGTTAAGGGAAATTCGGCTTAAACGCTGCCGGTGATAATTACCCGGCGAGTTGATGAAATACCGCTGAATTCAGATAACAGTTGAGTCGGCGCTCTGTGTTTATGCCATTTCAGGTTTTGCCGGTAATAAGAGTAATAGCCGCCGAGTGCAGCGTTGCAACGATGCAACTTTCAGCACAAGTTTGGGTATAACACAGTGATTACCAAATGACGCTGTACGAGGAGACACATAATGATAGATAGAATCTTGAACCCCACCCTACTGCTGATTTCATTCTCGTTAATCGGTTTCCATCTCGCCTGCAAGCAGGCGCAAGAAAGCGCAACCCTATCGGGAAATAACGCGGAATTACAAGAACAGAAAGAGGTAATTATGTCGGAGAAAGACGAAAAAACAGAAGAACAGTGGCGGCATTTGCTGACCCCCGAACAATTTCACGTGACTCGGAGAAAGGGAACCGAAAGGGCTTTCACTGGTGAATATCACGACTTTAAGGGAAAAGGCGTGTACAAGTGCATCTGTTGCGGAAGCGAACTCTTCAGTTCTGAAACAAAGTATGACTCTGGAACCGGATGGCCCAGCTTCTGGCAGCCGATTTCGGCGGATAAAATTAGTACGGAAACTGATAACAGTTTCTTTATGACGCGTACTGAAGTATTGTGCAGTAAATGTGATGCACATCTCGGTCACGTTTTTGAAGATGGGCCGCCGCCGACCGGACTTCGTTACTGCATTAATTCTGTCGCGCTTAATTTTTCGGAGAAGCGCGAGTAGATTTTGAAGACGAATTTTTCATGGCTAAACCTCAAAAAGCGAGTTGAACGGTTCACCCGCACAGATGAACGGTGCTTGCTTTGATTGGGGGCACTGCCCTTGCTTTCTTTCTCTATACAGGATTCAAAGATTAGAATTGGGTTGACAACGGCAAAATTCTTCAGTAGAATTAGCAAAATTAGTGTTCCCCCAGTGGGGATACATATTCCGATATTGAAGATTCAGAAGAGTTAGCGAGGTAAACTATGGCGAATGAAAATACTCAACAAAACGGCGATGGAGCGGTTGAAGCACAAAGTGGTGTCCTAATCAATACAATCCAGGTGCAGTCTATCGATGTCCCGGCAAAATTCTCCAGAGAAAAAACATCAGATGGGTGGCAGATCAGCCTTCATGATGCTTGCAAGGTCGTAATTAATCTCACAACGAGCATGCGAAAAATTGAAATTAATTTAATCGAGGGCGATAGAATTGAAAAAGACGGGTCAGATATACTCGTAATTCGAAATCATCCCGCTGATGTTTACAGATCACACAGCCAGCCATCGCCGCTCGCTCGAAGTCGTGATGAGTTATTGCAGCAGGGCGAACCCGCGAAGGTGTAGATGAGATAACTGTAGATTAAAGGGCAGCCACAACTCGACCCCCACGAGGACGACTGGAGTCAAGAGAGAATCGGCGGCATTCCGCACACGACGATGCGGATAGCGTAGCGTCATCAATTCCGAGTGCGGTGCATTTACCGAAGCAGCATTACATGACCCCGTTTTTTTGGCAGTGGAGCGGACTGGCGTGAGATTAGAAAATTCAACTTCAACACTTGATAGAATCCACAATATAGTGTTCAGCTTGCGCGGGGCAATGGCTCCAGCCCAGATTATATTTAGCCCCGAAACATACCAAGAAATCATAAATCAGCAGGTTGTTCGACAAGCAATCAATGCTGAATCAGATGTCAGGCAAATGCTGGAGCGTCATTTTTCGACGCCAATCGCAATTCGGGAAGAGAATTCCGATGTGATTATTACTAAGGAACTCTATCCAAACCCTTGCCCGATTTGTGGGTGTCGCATTCCGTTCCTGCGGGAACTCATTGAACGCATCGAATCACAGCCTACCAGAAGGATTCGGTGCCCGAGAGGACATCGCTTCGAGGGAGAGATTAAAACCTACTACCTTAACATTCGGCACGACCCCAATCCCCTAAAATCAAAAGCCCGCCCGACCTGCCCTCAATGTGGAAGTCAAAATTTACAAAAACTTAGCCAAACCGATTTTTTCTGCCTCGATTGTGAATGGGATAACCTCCTACAAATTTAGTCGTCAGGCGGGCAGATACGGTAGAGTGCTATCCTTGCCCACAATTGTATTATAACTGTATACCGCTTGGTTTTGATTGGGCAGTAAGAGAATCCAGCCGCACCAAGCTGACGATCCCGCTGGAAAGATGTCTTATGTAATTTAAAATAACCTGGCAAAACGAGAAAAGATGAAAAAAATCCGCGTTGCGGCATTCAGTGAATTGCAGGATCGCCAACCTGCTCACGCATTGGTTGGTAACGTAGACCTTGTAATTGTCAGATACGACGACAATATTTCGGTGTTGTACGGACGCTGTCTTCACCGCGGTGCCCTGCTCGCAGACGGACATATTGATGGAAAAAACCTAATATGCGGGCTGCACAATTGGGATTACCGCTACGATACGGGTATCAGCGAATATCACAATGAGGAGCAGCTGGAGAAATTCACGGCGTGGATTGAGGACGATACTGTGTTTGTAGATGAAGAGGAAATCACTGCTTGGGAGAAGAAGAATCCTGAACCGTACATACGTGACGAATATCAAGGTGCATACCAAGATATACACGGCGCATCTGAAGAACCCTATGTGGGCTACATTCGCCATCTAGCCAGTTATGGGCTAAGCAAGGTCGGAGATCACGGCCGTATGGATGCGATGGGTGTGCCAAGGGACCAACTTCCTAGCTGGGACGATCTACAATTTGTCACCGCTCAATTACAAAAATTCGCGCAGCTAGATGATGTTCCGGTTGGAACGGAATTGACCATCGGTCGAAACGCCAAAAAGCCGCTCTACCTTGACATACCCGTTTTTGTTTCCGACATGAGTTTTGGCGCTTTGTCCGCGGAAGCAAAGATTGCCTTAGCTCGAGGCGCCGAAATGTCCGGGACGGGAATATGTTCTGGTGAGGGCGGAATGCTGCCGGAAGAGCAGACCGAAAACAGCCGTTACTTTTACGAGCTGGCTTCCGCGCGCTTCGGCTTCTCCTTCGACAAACTAAACCTAGTTCAAGCCTTTCACTTTAAAGGGGGGCAAGGCGCAAAATCCGGCACCGGCGGCCATCTCCCGGCGGAAAAAGTGGAAGGAAGAATTGCCGAGGTGCGGGGTTTAATAGCGGGACAGCCGGCCGTGTCACCGGCTCGATTTATTGATTGGAACAGCTTGGAGGACTTCAAAGCATTTGCGGGCGAGGTACGTAAACTGACCGGAGGCATTCCGATCGGGTTTAAGTTATCCGCACAGCACATTGAAGAGGACATCAATTGCGCCCTTCAAATCCCGGTTGACTACATCATTCTTGACGGGCGCGGAGGAGGTACGGGGGCAGCACCACTAATTTTCAGGGACAACATTTCAGTACCAACTATGCCAGCCATTGCGCGTGCGCGAAAATACTTGGACGAAACTGGGAATAGCAATGTTACCTTGATTGCCGCCGGTGGCTTGCGGAGTCCTGCTGATTTCGCAAAAGCGTTAGCCCTCGGCGCTGACGGTGTAGCAATTGCCAACTCCGCGATGCAGGCAATCGGATGTGTCGGAATGCGCGCGTGCCATACCAACAATTGCCCGGTAGGGATCGCAACGCAAAAGGAAAACCTCCGTGCTCGGCTGATTGTGGATCAGGCGGCGCGCCGACTAAACCGCTTTCTCGGCGCCTCAACTGAATTGATGCAGGCGCTTGCTCGCGCCTGTGGGCACACGCATCTGAATCAACTGTGTGCGGCCGATTTAACAACCTGGAAACGCGATGTTGCTTACTTGACCGGCGTTAAATACGCGGGAATTGTCCCGTTATAGGCTAACGCTAACCCCACCTTTATTAACTTGCGGCGGTTAACCCGCTGCTGCCCGTGATCAAGGAATCTCTAGACGGATTTATGTTAGACGTACTATCCAAACCATAGCGCATTTTTTCAATATTCCAATCTCGGTTGCGTTCTTTTGTACTTTTCACCCATCTACCAGCGACCCACCCTGGTGCAATAATCTCCGGCGTGTGATTAGCGGCTGAACTTGCGCTATCCACTCGCCAAGTCTTATTAACTTTTGCTGGAAATCTTCTCTGGACAAAAAGCCGATTCGGTCCAAGAATCGCTTACAGTGCGAATAATGTTTTGAAGAATCGGACGCATGGTTGTCGGAGAGAATCGAATGCATTGCGCTCATCAAGGTCAGAATTGGCCAAATCGCCTCTCGATAAAAACCTTCGGCTAACATCTGCCGTATCCCGTGCTCCCAATATGCGCGTTTGTCCAGAGAAATATGGAAGTGAGGTACATCGCTAAAGGAGTTGACGTAAGTAATATTGTCAAGCGCAGCGATCAAAAACGTCTCGACTTCCGTTTCACCGACACAGTCCGCGCCTAGCGTTTCCAACCCTGCCGGGTACAGTTCAGGGGCGTCTAGGCGAGCACCCACATCTTTCAATTCAATCATTAATCTGCGGTGATTCGGAACTTCGTTCAACATCAGGGCTGGTGTTTCGCCTGTCCAGAAAATTGCGCAGCGCACATCCCAAAGGGAAGCCTGTTCTCCTGACTCAAAACTGCTGCGAATTCTGTCGTACAGCAACTTGGCGACATCCAGCAGACGCTGGCTTCGCTCGATTTGGTATGAAGGGCGATCGTAAACTGAAAGAATATCCGCTCTAACTTGACCCAACCAGCCAGTCGGATCGTAGACAATGATTCCCTTTGCGAGTTCTAATGCAAGAAATGAAGCGTTTAATAGCGTATTCCTGTCGTCGAAACGCCGCTTGGGAAAAAATGTCCATTCGAGCGGGACACCTTGCTTCATCTCAAAAAACCCGGATTCCAGCCCGTCCGATTTAATGACAACGCGCAAATCGACATCAGTATAATCCGGCGGCGATTCCTTTACGATTGAACCGCACGCAAATACACTGATTACGTCTCCACGTTCCCGTGCGAGTCGGGTAGACTCTTCCGCCGCTACTTCTAAACAGAATTCCCGGTCCAATGTCGTTCATCCCCCCAAGAAGGCAACATCAATGGCTGCACAGCATCTATTTCTACCATTACGGAAGAGACAGGTTATTACAAAATTGCGGTCAAGTATGCTGCAAACTGACGGCATTGCCGCCATGCCGCCTCAACTCGAATTTCACGGGAAATTCGACGTAGTTGAAGATTCTGGCGCACTTCCTTCCTACGCTTCATTCTCTTCTAAATATCTGTTCGCTGCTGCTAGTGCTTCTTTGGGAGTATTTATTTTTCCTTCAAACTGAAGCGCTTCAATATGCTTCAAAATGTGCCCAACTCTGATGCCCGGTTTCAACCCTAATATTCGAATGATGTCATGCCCGGTGATTAATCGGCCGCGTTCAATCATCGGCGAGATTTCGTTGTAATAAAGATCGGCAATGTTACGCATTACTGCTTCTATTTTGGTCAGTTCGTCCGGCGGGCAAAGTCTGCCCTGTGTTGCGCGCTCATGCGCAGAAAACAGCAAAAGTACGCCTAACCATTCTTCATCTGCGTTCTTTAAAAAGCGAAGCATGGATTGGCGTGTTGGAGGCGATAAGCTGACAAGGTTCCGTATTTGAAGATGACCTAGAACCAGACAGTGTATGAGCCTTACCACTTTTTTGCCTAGTCTCAAACGCTTCGCAATGCCGGCCGCAATCTCCGCGTTAGCCTTCTCGTGACCGAGTAATTGTACGTCATCTTCTGAGTTGATTGTTTTCATTGCCGGTATGCCAGGATCGTGAAGCATCAAGCCCAGCTTAATTATCTGCCTTCGCTTCACGCCGTTGACGATGTATTGGTCTAAGTACGCTTGAACTTCGCCGCGGTATGGATGCAGCGCATCGGGAAATGGTTGCGCCTCAAAATTCGAGATTGCCGTCAAGGAAAATTCCCAGACATTGATACCGTGGTAATCATCCTGTTGTACACGCCGCATGTCCTCGATTTCGGGAATCACCCCTGAAAGGAGGCGTATCTCGTCCATTTGTCGTAGATGGATGGCAGAATTTTTGACATTCAAGATTTTAATGAACTCATCTCGGACGCGTTCGATCGATACTGTTGATAGTTCTTCTTTATGCTGACGAATTAGATTGACCGTGGACTCTGAAATCTCAAAATCTAATTCTGCTGCTAGACGATATGCACGCAACATTCGGAGCGGATCGTCCGCCACAACTCGGGGGTTAGGAAAACGCAAGCGTTTCGCTTCAACATCTCCAAAACCTCCGCAAGGATCAATTAGTTTTACCGTTGGCTGCGTCAATAGCGAAGAAAGGTCAATAGCAATGGCGTTAATCGTGAAGTCGCGCAACTGCAAATCCGCCTCCAATGTTTCGCCGCGAAATTGTGTAAAGTCCAGTGTGAGCCGAGTCTTTCGTATAACAACGCGTGCTGTCGGCGGGTGTTCTTCTAATTTCACAAACGTGTCGCCGGTACGATCCGCGTACGCTTTAGCGAACGGAATCGCATCGCGGTTCACAGCAAAATCGAGATCAGTGATTTCCCGGTTGAGAAGTAAATCCCTAACCGATCCCCCCACAAGGTAGAGCCGAACGCCCCGGTTTTCGGAGAGTGAATTGAGCTCAGAAAGCAGATTAACATTTGGTATGTGTTTTAGTAACGTTGGGCTTGGAAGAGGTTGCATGCTTGATGGGGAAATTTTAGACGTGCTCGTCGAACAGTCCGATTCGATGTGGAAGAACATCAATACGGTCGCTCAGCTTTTTGTGCTGTGGAATAGTAGGCTATTTCGTTTGCTGCCGCAATAGGGCGGGGCGAAATTTCAACAAATTTTCCTCAAAAGTGAAAAAATGCGGTCATTAAATAAGATGGTCTCGCAAGAACGTTAAAACTGCTTTATCCGGCCCCAAGTGTAGGTGAGTTTGGCTTGTGGGGACACCGCGAGCTGCCATTCGCCAAAATTCAAGTCGGCATCGGGAATGTTATCGCCCGTAATCACCACTTCATCAAAGTGAACCTCGCAATTCTTGGCGAGTAGCACAGCCGCCCCCGCATCAAGAGACGTCCCAAATTCGGGGGGATTTTCATACTCACATACCAACTCGTCGTTCAGAAACATCCGGTATAAATCGCCTTCCGCAACAGCTCGCACTCTATACAAGTGATTTTCTCTGAGTTTGCGGTTGTTTCTACCTTCAATCCGCAGATAAAATCCCTCCCAAAATCTTTGGCAAATTCCCAGTGTCCAGTGAACATGATCTTTTGCGATGATGATAAAATTTAAACCGTTGAGCACGTCTTCATTTGGCTTGTTGTAGTGTAAACCAAATCCGACCTCCGGCGACGACGGTGCACTCGGAAAAGAGTCTTTGATCTCAAATTGGCACTTAAACTCGTAATTTCTCCATGTCCGATTCCCAATGCCAAAGACGCTTGCGAAACCCCTGGCTTTTCGAGATTTGGCAACTAACTTCCCGGTTTCGGCAGACCATTGAGTAGTTTCGTCGAATTGGGAATTGAATATTTTTCCTCCGAACTTTCGCCAACCGTCTGCATCCCCGTCGTCAAAATTGTCTCTCAGTACGCCCGCCCATGCTGTTGTACCCAATAGAAGCATTATCAATCCGAATATTGACCTTTTCAAGATTCCCCTCCTTCTTTCGAGTAAAACCTCACACATGATTATCGGATAACGTTCCTTATGGTAGACCGTCCGACGCAGAAGTTTGCCATTCCGATGTGACTTTTATGGCCAATGCGGACCTGTGCCCATATTAAAATAGTTTAAAACCCATTATCATCCGCGGTGAAGCCCCCAAAATCCCGCTGCGTATTCGCGTTGCGATTCAAAAAATCTTACTTCGTCTTAGCAGCATTGCGGGCTCTACCTATTAGCCGCGAGTGCGAATCGCTTTAAATCTCGACACACATTTATCAGTACACTCAGTAGAATCCGTCAGGAGTCGTATTCATTTGGACCAAAAGACGGGCAAATTGTTCTTGCTAACGGAGTGATATTCGTCCTCTAGCCCGCACATCCAGTAAAACAGTTCAGCGGCATCGTTTATCGCTCGATGGTGTTCCCGGTGGAAATAATAGAGGGCTGGCCGTCCCTTGGCGTACCGAGGCTCAAAACCCGGCTCCTGAATCCAGTCGCGTTCGGGCGGAACCGTCCGCGTGTACCAATATTTCATCTGGTTCCGAATAGCGGTTGCTGTAGACGCTGTGCGGCGGTGCCAAATCCGGTAAATCGTTAGAAAAATTGTACCCGCGCTGCCGGCGGTCGAGACAGCACCGCGTATCCTACCGTAATGCCTCATCCAACACTGCAAATTGAAAAGAAAATGAGACTCTGGCAATAACTCCGTAGGACCAAGTTCAACCGGAGTGTCTTGAGGGTAATAAAACACCTGCAGGCTATCAAGACCGGGAATGTACGACGAGCCTCCGTCCGTGTGCCAACCGCCTTCCATACCGGCAGGACACTGAATTCTAGTATTCCCCAATTGGGTCGGGTACGTGAAGTTTTTGCCCAAAACAGAGCGAATCGCACCAGCCGCTTGGGGATTCAACGTCACATTCTCAATGTACCAATCCTCCTCTGATGGCACGGCTCCGTCATGTTCATCGCAATATTCACACACCCGCCGGTTGATTTCATCCGGGACAACTCCGTCCAGAATTAAAAATCCCTTTTTGCAGAACTCCAATACTTGTGAATCCGTCAATGTGGGAGCACAATCATGGGTAGGCATGGTGGGGTACCTCCGTTAATCTAATGACTCTCATCAAGGTGAAAGTGACAATGGGAAAAAGGTTCGGCAGACTAAATTCAAGTTAACTTGTCCGCACTCTCCCGTTTCTTGCCTGCGCTGTATAGCATAAATCGCTCTTCTTAACCTTCAGTATAACATAAATACAGCATGATTACCACATCAACCCTGACGTTTAGCGGAATCTGTTTTCCGCTGCGAATAGAGGAAAATAGATGAAATCAAGCGCAATATCGGGCATAATATATCACAAAAGCCAAATGATAAGAGAGGCGTTCATGGCGGTGATTACGATTATCGGACGCGGCCACTCCGGTACACGCGCAATCTCACAGACATTGTATGCCAGCGGTGTGTACATGGGCAACACACTAAACCCTTCCGGCGACAAGGTTCCGCCTGATGCCATGTACGATGCCTGCAGAGTGATGGGACGCCGCGTTAAATGGAACGGCGGTTTATCATGGGACTTTACACCGCTGCATACCATGGAGATTGACAGTGAATTCAAAGACCTGATACATGCCTATCTAGCTGACGTGCTTCGCAATAAATCCGCGGATAAAGGTTGGAAAATACCCGAGACCACCTTGGTCTACCCGTGGATTGTACGCATGTTTCCGGACATTAAATATATTCATTGGATTCGCGATCCAAGAGACTGTATTCTTGGAAGCCACATCACGGATGACCTGCAACGGTTTGGAGTTGACTGCCCCGCAGCGAATGACGTCCGCAGACGCAGAGCAATCTCATGGCAATACCAATATGAACTCGTGAAATCAACGCCTAAACCCAAAAACTATATGCTAATCAGATTTGAGGATTTCGTTCTTAAGCACGACAAAACAATCCAGTATCTTGAGGACTTTTTGGGCATGCCATTAGCGAAAGTAATTGTCAGGCGAGAATCAGTCGGCCGCTGGAAAACGGATACGGGAGAGCACAATTTTGAATTCTTTCGGGAAGCGTTGGCAGCGCACCATTACGATTAAAGGAAGCCGGCCTGCGCTGAGTAGTGGGCTGATCCATCTTTCCTTCGGACGCTACCATTCGTTAACATCAATACAATGTACAACTACCTAGTTTGCGCTTGACTGATCCGGTCTAGACGGATATAATATTTATTATTCTGCGCAACAGATATGAGGTTGGGTTATCATCAAAACCTCCGTGAAAAAGCCGCATTCTTTCCCCTCAAAACCTCATCCCTTCGCTCACTCCAGTACATTTTTCAAAGGCAGGTGATATGTGAATCAATCCACGCCCACCAATAGCGGCACGACAAGCAGTGTTGCCCTGCGGGCGGTGGTAATCGGACTTATCTTCGTTGTTGCAAACGCCTATTGGGTTGGAAGAAATGACCTCATAACAGGGCCGAAGCACAATTACATGTCTCTGTTCAGCAATGCCGTTTTCACGTTTTTTGTGTTGACGCTTGTAAACCTCCTGCTGCGGAAGTTGGCACGGCATTTTGCGTTATCGGACTCCGACCTCTTGGTCGTCTACATTATGGTTGTTATGATTACAACCGTTGCTGGGCACCAGACTATGAGCAAATTGGTCGGAACACTTGTCCACCCGTACTGGTTTGCCACGGCAGAAAATGACTGGCGTAATCTCTTCTGGCGGTATATTCCCGAATGGTTTACGACAACGGACGAAAAAGCGTTGACCGGCTTTTTTCGCGGCGAGACCACGGTGTTCACTCCGCATTTCCTCGGCGTCTGGCTGAAACCCATCGTGTATTGGTCAGCATTCACCTTTGTCCTATTCTTCGTCCTCATCTGCATTAACACAATTATCCGCAGGCAGTTTACTGAGCATGAACGGCTCACCTATCCGATTACTTGGATGCCGCTAGAGATGGGTCGCGATCCCGTCGCCTTCCTCAGAAACAGGTTGATGTGGATAGGTTTTGGAATCGCAGCAGCAATTAGTCTATTGAACGGGCTGAGCAATCTCTATCCCGCTCTACCTTCTGTCCCGGTTGGGTGGACGCGGTTCAACTTTAATGAGAAGCCGTGGAGTTACATGGTCTATACGCGCATCTCATTTCAGCCCTTCGTTATCGGTCTTTCGTTCTTCATGCCGCTCGACCTCGCCTTTTCTGCCTGGTTTTTTTACTTCCTTAAAAAGTTGACACAACTGCTCTTGGGCGCCACGATGGGTTGGCGGAATCTGTATCTTGATGAACAAGCCCAAGGCGCCTGGAACGCATTGGGGATTTTGGCGTTGTGGGTCGGACGTAGACACCTCAAACGCGTATTCACGCACGCTTTTACGGGAAAGGGAGGTATTGATGACTCAAAAGAACCCATGCCTTATCGGACAGCACTCTTCGGAATCGCAGGCGGATTCCTGTTTTTCATCTGGTTCGCCTTTAAGGCGGGATTCTCGATCTGGGTGATGCTGCTGTTTCTGGTGTTGTACTTCTGCACGGCGATTGGCATCAGTAAAATCAGGGCTAGTCTGGGCGTAACTGTGCATGAATTGTTGTGGGTGGATCCCGGCAGAACCATGGTTACATCGTTGGGTACACGGACATTCGGCCCACGAAACCTGACCATTCTCTCATTTCTGTACTGGCTCAATCGAGACCAGGCTGCCCATCCAATGCCAAGTCAGCTTGAAGCGTTTCGGATTGGTGAACAGGTGAATATGAACTCTCGCCGGTTATTCTGGGCGGTGATTATCACTTTTGCCGTCGGAATTCCGGCGACCTTTCTGATATATTTCGACATTTTGTATCACCACGGAGCCGCGAATCCTGCAACGTCCTTCATCATGGGGGTCGGAAGGGAAGGCTTGGGACAACGCCTTCAGACGTGGTTGACTTTCCCAACGGCAGGAGACTACGTGACCATGGGTTTTATGGGGCTAGGCTGCGTTCTTACCGGCTTTTTCTTAATTATGAAGATGCGGTTCCTTTGGTGGCCCTTCCATCCGGTAGGTTATGTGCTCGGCGTAAGCCCGGCAGAGATGGTCTACATCTGGGTTCCCGTCCTCATAAGTTGGTGGTTAAAATTCATCATCCTCAGATACGGCGGTTTGCGGGCATATCGGAAAGCCATCCCGTTTTTTGCGGGGTTGATACTTGGGGATTATTCGATGGGCGGCATCTGGAGCATCATTAGCGCCATAACCAAAATCACAACCTACAATATGGGGTGGCACCCTGTGTTGAACTGAGGTTAAACCGCGCGATGTTTTTTCTTAACTGCATCGCTGTGTACTCAAGCGTGAATGCCTGCACGCAAAACTAGTGATTTGAAGAAAGCTAAGGTAGTATGAGTTCAGACAATGCTAAAGGGATAAAAAAAGGTTTAACAAACTACGGCGACCCTGAGTTTAGTGTGTACATTCGGAAGGCGTTTTTTAAGGCGATGGGTTACGGCGACGAGGAGCTTGAACGGCCTATCATCGGCATCATCAACACCTTCAGCGGGTTTAACAGTTGCCACCACAATTTCGGTGACCTAATCGAAGCGGTTAAACGGGGAGTGCTGTCCCAAGGCGGGCTGCCGATCGAATTCCCGACTATTTCGCTCGGCGAAATGTTTACGGCGCCTACGACCATGATGTTTCGCAACCTGATGGCGATGGACACAGAAGAGATGATTCGCGCCCAGCCGATGGACGGCGTCGTCCTTTTGGGCGGTTGCGACAAGACTGTCCCCGCCCAGTTGATGGGTGCGGCAAGCGTGGATATTCCTGCAATCTGTTTAGTCGCAGGGCCAATGATTACAGGCGATTATCGCGGCGAGCGGCTCGGCGCATGCACCGATTGCCGCCGATTTTGGAGAGAATACCGCGCAGGCAACATAGATAAAGGGGAAATCAATGAAATTGAAGGTCGGTTGTGTGCCAGTACCGGTACCTGCATGGTAATGGGAACGGCTAGCACCATGGCAGCCTTGGCAGAAACGCTCGGTATCATGCTGCCCGGCGGCGCCGCGATTCCTGCAGTGATGGCGGAACGCCGACGGCAAGCTGAGGCGACGGGGAGAACCATCGTCTCAATGATACGAAAACAGCTGCGTCCGTCAAAGATTATGACCCGGAAATCATTCGAGAACGCGCTCCGAATCCTCATGGCGATTGGCGGTTCGACAAACGCGGTCATCCACCTCACAGCAATTGCGAGGCGCTTAGACATTGAATTGAGTCTCGACGATTACAATCGAATCAGCGATGAAACGCCGGTATTGGTGAATGTCAGACCGAGTGGTCAATATTACATGGAAGATTTTTGGAAGGCGGGGGGCGTACCGGTAGTCATGAAAGCGCTCGAAGACTTTCTACACTCAGACGCGCTCACCGCCTTAGGGTCAACTGTCGGCGAGAACCTGTCGGGCGTTCCTCAACCCCCGGCATGGCAGGATGTGATCACGGGAAAAGATAATCCCCTGTTCGGAACAGGTTCGCTCGTCTGCCTATTCGGCAACCTTGCACCAAACGGCGCGGTCATCAAACGATCAGCGGCTTCTCCTAATTTACTAACACATCAAGGTCCCGCGGTTGTCTTTAAGTCGCTTGAAGACCTGCACAACCGTATCGATTCACCGGACTTGGAGGTCACGGAGGAGCACGTTATGGTGCTTCAGAACGCGGGGCCCATCGGTGGACCAGGCATGCCGGAAGCCGGTTACCTACCAATTCCGAAGAAACTCCTACAAACCGGCGTCAAAGATATGGTTCGTATCTCGGACGCTCGCATGAGCGGCACGGCATTTGGTGCTGTGGTGCTGCACGTCTCGCCTGAAGCCGCAGTTGGAGGCGCATTGGCATTGGTCCAGGATGGCGACCTGATTGAACTCGATGTCCCCAATAAACGCCTAGAATTGCTGGTAGACTGCGAAGAATTGGCGACACGCCGGGATAATCTCACCCTCCCATCTCCCCATTTTGAAAGAGGGTATGGCAAACTCTTTATCGATCACGTCGAGCAAGCCCACCTCGGTTGCGATTTCGATTTTCTTTAGTGCTGCGTAAGTTGGTAATCTGCATTCGGGACGATTCGGTGTAACATCCACGATCAATTTCTTAATCGTCGTGGGACTTTATAGTCATTGCAATCAAATAATTATACATTTACGCATTGGTTTGTTCGAGAGCCTTCCTAGCCTCGATAATCAATCAGTCGATCCCTCCTTGTGTAAATATGGACCTAAATCACGATAACTTGTACCGGTTCGTCTCGGGTTGCCAGTCTCGAATTAGCCTTGTCTCCAATTCGAGCGTGTCCGTTACTCCTGCTGTGAATACCGCCGAAAACTGGGCGATATCGCGAAACATGCGAAGTTGCCGCCTTAAGTCTGGATTATCTTCGTCGGAAAGGTGCTGCAGCAGGCACCTGCGAACGCACGTAGTTGATTGACCGACGTAAAGGCGTTCCGGCGCATCCTCGGTGCAGGTCGGCAGCCACAACGCGTATAGACCGCATCTACCCTTCGGCAGTTGCAACACCTCAGTGCGTGTAAATGGCCGACGCTCGTTCTCTACCCGGTACTTCACAGAGAATGGGTTGGGGTAGTCGTGTGGTGTATTGGACATGGGGTGTCAAATAGGGTGCCTCAAATACCGAACAGCGATTGTTGCAACCGCTAAGCTAATATGTATAATTTTTGCTGATTTTTATACATATAATATGTGATATGTATAAAACGTATACATATTGATGAGAGAAAACGAGTCTTTTGGAAAAACGCGGATTCTTTAAGGCGGCGCTACGTTAGAAAATTGAGTTGTTCCCTGTCGTCCATCGCGGTGCGGATGTTACCCCATTCCGTAACGAGGTTATTGAAGATAACCGCGTTCTCCGAATCGCCCGGAAGGCAGTAGGCATACGCCGTATGCCGTAACCTTGGTTCAGAAGGCGCGAACGGCGTCAAAGCAAAATGTGCAAGTTATGCCGCACGGCGTATACCTATTACTTCCCCTTGCGCGTTCAATCGCATAAAGCCTAATTGAGGCTATATAGTAGCACAGACGGCGGCCAAAATCTGCCAGTTTGTGGTGATTGCCCAGCTTGCCCTGATAAAAATATCGTTGTGAGCGAATCCCAAAATTGTGTTGACAAAGCCCATCTACATAGTTATAATGGGGATATTCGTAAGTTTACAGAGGAGAGCAGACTTGCCAGCGTACAAGCGATTCGTTGTTGCTGTTATTCTATGTACGACGTTACAACCGTGGAACGTCGCCATTGGAGCGGACATACACCCGAACGCCGGTACAAGAGCCATGCCGTTTCTGAAAATCGGCATTGGGGCGCGAGCTATCGGCATGGGGGAATCCCAAGTTGCCGACGCAAGTGATCTCTACGCCTCCTATTGGAATCCGGCAGGCCTCGCTCGCGTGAAACGACCGCAGCTAGGCTTGATGCACAATGAATGGTTTGAAGGCATTAACCACGAGTTCTTTGGGTTTGTTCAACCCATTGGTGATGCGGGCGCCTTCGGCGGCAGTGCAATTTTCCTCGATTTTGGCGAACTGCAAGGGCGCGACGCGAGCGGCAACGAAACGAAAAAGTTCCGTCCCTACGATCTCGCGCTCGTTCTCTCCTATGCCCGCCAGTTCGCATCTGCCTTCTCCGTGGGAATCAATAGCAAATGGATTCGGGAGCAGATTGACGACACAAATGCCCAAGTCATCGCATTCGACGTGGGGGGGTTGTACACCGTTCCCAAGAGACCACTCACCTTCGGGTTAAACATCCAACACCTCGGCGGCAAAGTGACGTTTGTCGAGGAGTCATTTAACCTGCCGGTCAACATAAAGGTGGGTGCGGCTTATAAATTGCTCGATGATGCGTTCACCGTCGCGGTTGATGTGAATCGCCCCTCTGATAATGATATCACGGTCGGATTCGGAGGCGCGCTCACGGTGTCTCAACTGCTTCATTTGCGCACCGGTTACAAACACACCGTCGGCGGAAACGACTTGGGAGTATCATCGGGAATAACCGCCGGCATTGGATTTAGCATTGAAGGATTCCAGCTTGACTACGCCTTTGTCTCATACGGAAACCTTGGACCAACGCATCGATTTTCCCTCATCTTAAATTTTTGATAACCGGCACACCCAGTTTTCAGATGTTACCCCCAACTGACACCCATCGTCTGAATTTTCTAATCAGATCCATCCGGCGCCGTCGCTGATTTTCACGCCAGAAATGCGCCAAGTGGCGAGTCACCGCGCTAACCGAAAGACGGACAATGTACCCAACCATCATCGATCTCGGATCAATCCCGATCGGACCAATTAACATTCCGCTGGCGATACATAGCTATGGGTTAATGTTAGCGGCAGCATTCCTGACTGTGATGTTCGTCACACAGCGGGAATTAGCGCGCAAACAACTCGATCCGCAATTGGCGTCATCAGTTGTCTTTGCCAGCGCCATCGGCGGTATCATCGGCGCAAAACTCTACGCGGCGTTTGAGGATGGAAGTTTCTCCGTCAATGAACTGTTTTCGACTAGCGGATTAGTCTGGTACGGCGGGATGATGGGCGGCACAGCGGCTGCATTTTTCGTTCTGCATCGATCGCGCAGTCCAGTGCTTCCGGTGCTTGATGCATTCGCACCTCTGTTTTTGCTCGGATACGGAATCGGGCGAATCGGCTGTTTTCTCGCCGGGGATGGCGATTACGGAAAGGCCTCTGACCTGCCGTGGGCAATGGCATTCCCGAACGGCACCGTGCCGACCCATGAACGGGTTCATCCAACACCCCTTTATGAAACCGGGATGTCGGTCATCGGATTCGGTCTGCTGTGGTCGTTACGCAAAAAGAAGGAGATGACGCCTGGGTGGATGACAGGAGGTTATCTAATTTTGGCGGGGTTTGAACGCTTCCTAGCCGAGTTTTGGCGAATCAACTCACCCGCTTTCCTCGGATTAACAACTGCCCAGTTTCTCAGTCTCGTACTCGTTGGCATCGGGGGGTGGCTCATCTACTGGGTTACGCATCGACCCGTCGCTGATGAAGCGGAGAATATTCCAACCCCTAACCCGCCGCGAAGAAAACGGCCAAGGCGTCGAGCCTAAGAAAGCATTGCCGGCCTAAGTTCGCACCTGCCCGTTTCCGTAGATGATGTACTTGTAGCTCGTCAATCCTTCAAGCCCCATTGGTCCGCGGCAGTGCAGCTTCTGCGTGCTAATGCCGACCTCCGCACCGAGACCAAACTCATAACCGTCGGTGAACGCGGTGCTCGCGTTGACGTAGACGGCAGCTGAATCAACCTGCTTGAGGAATTGTTGCGCCGCGGCATAATTTTCCGTGACAATCGAGTCCGAATGATGCGAACCGTAGGTTTCGATATGTTGTACAGCTTCGTCGAAGTCAGATACGATTCTGATAGACAAGATTTTATCGAGGTATTCCGTACGCCAATCATCCTCGGTCGCAGGAACCACGTCGGGACTCACCCGCTGCGTCTTTTCGCAGCCGCGGAGTTCCACGCCTTCGGCCGTAAACTTTTCGAACATTGGCGGGAGGAACTGCGGAGCGATTCGCTCGTGGACCAGCAGCGTTTCCATCGTATTGCAAACAGCCACCTTGTATCCGACCTTTGCGTTGTAACAAATCTGCTCTGCCATGTCGGGATCAGCGGCTTCATCTACATAAACGTGGCAGACGCCGTCCGCATGTCCGAGGACGGGAATCTCCGAATCCCGCATGAGAGAGCGCACTAACTCATAGCTCCCGCGCGGAACTATTAGATCGATGTAATCGGGAAGCGCAATCATCTCTCGCACCGCCTGCCGATCGGTTATGCCGATAAACTGGATGACATCTTTGATGCCTTCCCTTTCGGCGGTCTCGCTCAATATATTGGCAAGCGTCGTGTTTGAACGAATGGCTTCCGATCCGCCGCGCAAAATTACGCCATTGCCGGATTTGACACACAAGGCTGACACCTCGACGGTGACGTCCGGACGCGACTCGTAAATTACCCCAACAACGCCGATCGGTACACGGACGGTCCCAATTCGCAGTCCATTGGGGCGTTCCCACATACGCGTCATTTCGCCGATCGGGTCTGGCAGCCCGGCAACCTGCCTCAAATTATCCGCCATTCTTGCAATCTTCTCTTCGTCCACAAGCAGCCGCTTCATCAGCGGCTCGGCGAGTCCAGTCTTTTGCCCCTCCTCCAGGTCAATCTGATTGGCTTCCAAGATTTTATCTTTGAACGTTAAAATGCTATCCGCCATTGCCAACAGCGCGCTGTTGCGCACATCAACAGAAGTGTTTGACAGGTGGCGCATGGCATTTCTAGCAGATTCCGCTTTCGACTGGATCATTTCCTGAACCGTCTGACCCATGAAATTTTCTCCTTTCACGCTTCCTTTATCAAAACCAGGTTATCTCGATGAATCACCTCGTCATAGTGGTGATAGCCGAGAATCTTTTTTATTTCACTGGTGTGTTTACCCATTATTTGGGAAACTTCTAACTTACTATAATTCGCAAGCCCTCTAGCAAATTCATTCCCGTTTTCATCGTAGCAGGAAAGGGTGTCGCCGTACTCAAAATCACCTTCTACGCGTCGCAAACCGGATGGGAGCAGACTTTTGTCGCGGTGGATTAGCGCGTCGCGGGCACCGTTATCGACGTACAGCGTTCCTCTGGGCAGGCGTGAATAAGCAATCCACCTTTTACGTGCGGATATCCGCTGTTGCGGCAGAAACAGCGTGCCAATCTCCTCTCCAGCGAGAATACGACTGACCACTGCGGGCTGGTTTCCGTTCGCAAGCACCAGAATTTCCCCAGATCCTGTCACAATTTCTGCCGCTCGCAGTTTCGTAATCATTCCGCCGGTGCCGTCACTGCTGCCCGCCCCGCCGGCAGAGCGCTGGAGCGTCTCCGTGATCGCTGGCACAACGCTGATAAACTCGGCGTTGGAATTTTTGCGGGGATCTTGCGTGTGAAAACCGTCCTGATCCGATAGAATTATGAGCAACTCAGCCTCCGCGAGATTGGTCACTTGGGCTGACAGCGTGTCATTGTCGCCAAACTTAATTTCTTCTACAGCAACGGAGTCGTTTTCGTTTATAATTGGGATTGCGCTAAGTTGAAGCAGGGCACCCAGGGCGTCGCTTATGTGCGTGTAGCGCTCACGGTAACTAAAGTCGTCCTGAGTCAGCAACATCATCGCTGTGATTATGCCGTGCCGTCGAAACCGTTGTTCATAGGCGCGCATCAGGTGGTATTGTCCAACCGCCGCGGCCGCCTGTAAATTCGGAATCGTTTGCGGCCGCTGCCGGAAAAGCTTTCCCGTGCCCGCGGCGATTGCCCCCGAAGACACGAGGATAATCTCTATCCCCTGCTGTTTCACCGATGCGAGATCGTCTACGAGGACATTAATGCGGCTCGGATTGAGAATGTAATTCTGAGAGATGACTCTGCTGCCAACTTTCACTACCACCCGTTTGACACGGGACAACAATTGACGCCTTTCAATCAGCGTCGCCCCCGTCGGGGCTGTATGTAAATTCGAATTCATCTATTTTGACCGTATCTCCTGCTTGAGCGCCCGTTCTGTTAAGCGCGTTGATTACGCCCATCTTTTTGAGTTTCCGGTGAAGCAAAACAAGCGCCTGATCATTCTGCATATCCGTCATCAGTACCGCCCGGTGTGGCTCCTCGCCCCGAACAACGAAACCGTCTCCTACTTTCAAGAGTTCAAATCGCCCGTGCTGATTGGAGAAGGTCGGCAATGAAATCATATCGGATTCCGCCGCGCCGCCGCTCTCCTGCCTTTCACGGTTGCGTTCATGGATACGTTGGAGCCGTCCATACGCCGCACGAATTAACCCATCAACACCGTCCCCGGTAAGTGCTGAAATTGAAAATATCCGTCGTTTACCAAAGTAATCAATAATCTGTGGAAGATTGAACTGTACATTGGGCAAATCCGCTTTGTTGAGCGCGACTAACTGCGGCATTCGGACTAACCGCGGATTGTATAGTTCAAGCTCCTCGTTGAGTTGTTCATAGTCCTCAATTGGATCGCGACCGTCGACGGATGCACAATCGATGACGTGGATGAGTAGTTTCGTGCGTTCGATATGCCGTAAGAAGTCGTGCCCCAACCCCGCGCCTGCGTGCGCCCCTTCGATGAGTCCGGGGATATCTGCAACCACAAAGTTTTGCGCCGCTCCGATACGCACAACCCCCAGGTTCGGCGCAAGCGTCGTAAACGGATAATTCGCGATTTTCGGCTTCGCATCGGATACCCTTGCAAGCAGCGTCGATTTGCCGGCGTTCGGATATCCTACCAATCCAACCTCTGCAATAACTTTGACTTCCAGTTCAACACGCCGCGCTTCGCCGGGCTCACCCTTTTCTGCGACACGCGGCGTTTGAAAGATGCTGCTCTTGAATCGCGCATTTCCCCTGCCGCCGACTCCGCCTCGCGCAACAATGACCCGTTGGCCATGCCGCTTCAAATCGGCGAAATCATCGGTCATTTCAGGATCCCGGACGACCGTGCCGACTGGAACTTTTACAACGCGGTCCTCCGCTTCCTTGCCGTGCCTGTGTTTTCCCTTGCCGTGTTGCCCATCGGGCGCCTTCTGGCGTGGTTGGTATCTGAGATCCAACAGTGTACTAAGCCCTTCTGCTGCTTCGAGAACCACACTTCCCCCGCGCCCGCCGTCGCCGCCGTTCGGTCCCCCGCGCGGCACATACTTCTCCCTGCGGAAACTAATGCATCCGTTTCCGCCGTTTCCGCCCGCGACGTGAATCGTTGCTGTGTCTACGTTCATTGCTAAAACCTCTGAAGCGCCCCTCTTTAGGAGAGGCATCCTTGCCTCGACCATATTATTATTGAGTCTGGGCGGAGCCGGTCTCGTCACAGTAAAATGTAGGTTGGGTTGAGCGGATAATTCCGATGTATTACCTAAGGCAATACTACGATATGAATATCAGACGATGCGATGACAGATATTATGTAGCGTAACCCAACAATCAACTGAACGAATAGCGAAGGCGATAGTCTTCAGCGACATCAAAACTATCGCGCTCCCTGTTCTGTCGGTTGATTGCTCAACCTAATTTACAAGAACTAAGATTGACTATCTCTCAATGAATCAAGCACATCGGCCCCTGTATGAGAGGCATCCCTGCCTCGACCATTTCTTATTGAGACTGGTGGCAGCGGGACTCGCCAAAGATTGCAAAATTACAGTAATTACAGTCTATAAAAAAAGCGGACAAAAACTGCAATACCAATGTTTTGGCAGTAAGATGAATCTGTAAAACAGCTAGGAGTTACGCAGTTGAACGTCCAAAGGTTCGTAGTAGGGCGTTATATTGCCCGTTTCTACATAAAACAACATGTCAGGTCAAGGAAGTGAACGACCTGCCGGACGCGCAATAAATTGCGCTACTACAAGCTGCACTGCGTAAGTCCTAACAACATCAAAATACACAAGATATCACAGATACACCCGAAAGTCAAGCCGTTGCCATCTTCTCAATCGGAAAAGCAGTGTAAGATAGGTAGACCTTTTGACGCATCACCATTTTGCTTGAAACTTGACGCCTGCTTTGCTATGCTATCTCATCATCGGCACATGAACTTAGCGGCTAGACAGGAGGCGTCACATTATCGGCTCGGTAAACATCCTTGATCACGTCTCAGTAACTGTAAGCGATATGGATCGGTCACTCGCGTTTTACCGAGATCTACTCGGACTCGAAGAAGTCGAGCGGCATCGGCTCGAAGGCGAAACCATCTCCGAAATGGCTGGCAAACCGGATGTGGTTATGCAGGTCGTACGGTTGCAAGCCCCCGAAACCCCTGGGGTTTTGCTCGATCTGCAGCAATACATCACTCCCCAAGGCGAAAAATCTGACGCGCAGTTGGGTGACGTTGCTCACTCGCATTTTTGTTTCGGTGTGCCGGACTTATTCGGAACCTACACCTCGCTAAAAGCCAAAGGTGTCGAGTTCGTCTCGGAACCGGTTAATTTCGATCTCGAATGGGGTATCGTGCACGTGGTGTTCTTCAAGGATCCGGACGGATTTGTTCTCGAACTCATGGAGTATCCAATCAAAAGAAAAGCATCGACCAATCAGCCGTAGTGCGGAGATAACTCATGCCCAAGTACGATTTAGATGGACAAGTAGCGGTGGTGACGGGCGCCGGACGTGGGATTGGCCGCGCCATTGCACTGCGCTTCGCCGAAGAAAGTGTACGTGTAACTGCCGCCGACATCAACCATCAAAACGCACAAGGTGTCGTCCAAGACATCGAGGCGATGGGCGGTAAGGCAATGCCGCTCACAGTGGATGTGACTTGCAAAGACGACACTGAACAGATGGTTAGCCGGACAGTTGAACGATTCGGGCGGTTAGACATCCTGGTCAATAACGCTGGAATCGGCGTCATCGCCCCGTTATTGGACACCGGCGAGGATGCCTGGGATGCGCTCATGAACGTCAACGCCAAGGGCGTTCTCCTCTGCTCGCAAGCCGCGGCGCGGCGCATGATTGAACAGGGCAGCGGCGGCCGCATCATCAACAATGCCTCCGGCGCCGGCAAAATCGCAACCGGCAAAGATATTCCGCTTGGCGCTTACGCCGCCAGCAAGCATGCCGTGGTTGCACTGACCAAACAGATGGGGTTGGAATTGTCTTCGCACGGGATTCTTGTCAACTGTGTGTGTGCCGGGATTGTGGACACGCCGATGTGGGATCTGATCGACCGTGAGGTGGCGGCGTTGCAAGGTGCGCCGCTAGGGTCGGTAAAGGCAAGTGCCGTCGATCGAATACCGCTTGGTCGCATCGAAAAGCCGGAGGATGTCGCCAACATGGTCGCCTTCCTCGCCTCCTCCGATGCCAGCTACATTACCGCGCAAGCCTTAAACGTGTGCGGCGGCATGCTACCCTATTAAATCATATTGTAACTGCCACGCAGAACAAGACTACCTACATGAGAAGTTAGGAATCCACTTCGTCTATCCTTAATCGATAGTGGCTTTTGGAGGCACGAGCTTGCTGGATACGTAAATGCCCAAACTCGGCATCATCCCGTCGTAAGGTCAAGATTTTGTCTTTCAAATTTTCCAACCTGCGACATCCAAGGACTACCCCCATTATGCACTTGGGAGGCAACCGGAAGAGACTCACAGACGGAGAATTGGGCTTATCTATTCGCTTGTCAGCATCGCGACGGAACTTTGGATGCCGCACTCCTTCTCATGTTCCCAGTGAGATCCCTTAATGAAAAAGAGCTCTAGCCCGGACACTTCTTCAATTGTTGTGCGAGGACGATTCGAACTACATTGAACTCGCGCCGGTGCTGCAAACCCTCGAATTGAATCGTTACCCTTGAAGAAATCGTGGGAACCGTCAAGCATAAGGGCAAAACCGGTGTGTTCTTCTGCATAGTGCCCCACACTAGGAGATTGCCCGGCGTAACCGAAATCGATAGGATACCAACACCGTCGCACAGTTTATACGTTCTGTTCCGTGAGTAAGTGAAAGGATTCGGCAAATCGGCATCCTTGTGCAATTGTTCTGCGTAAACTGGATCTCCTTCAATATCTGCAAAGACGCTCGCAAATCCCTCCCTTGTGGCGATCGCTTCAATATTGGGTCGAGCTTCAAAGGGAACATTCATCGAGTAGGGCTGCGTGAATCGGATTTGGCGTTTCTGAAGAATATCGATTCGATCTGCGGAAACATGTTTGTAGAAACCACAAGCGTTGCACCGCAGTCGTCAACAATTCCCTGATGTTTTTTGGCTTTCAATGTCTCGTTTAGTGACATCATTCCACAATCTCAAAATCAAGAATTCTGAACTCCACCCCCGTTTCTGTAATGATTCCCTGCTCGTATGGCCCACCTAAGTCATTTGTCGCTTGATACCGGGTCGACATTTTTTTGACACTCTCGTCGCTCACCTGACGCTTTATCCGTTTTGCCAACCCCGCAGGTATCAGCCCCGGAAATTCCACAACATCTACATCAATTGGGTCACCGTACTCATCGTAGAAAATCACGAGATAATAGACATTTTTCACAGCTTCACGTAGTCGGTTTCGCAGCGAAAATGAGTACCAGTTACCAGCGATTCCGTAAATTATACCTTTATACCCTTTTTTCAAACTCCACGTAAATTTGCCAGCCGTCACCCCTTCCACACTTCGCCCCCCGAGATCAGCGAGTATTGAGCGTTTCGATTGAGTATGTTTCGCCCTCGACAACGGTTTCGCTGCACCCACCCGCGCAACAAGCGCCCTGAGATAGTACGACGGGATGGCGAAATTGAGATTCTGTCCACGCCGGAAGGTTGCTACCGACACGCCAATCACCTTACCTTTGCTGTTTAACACGGGCCCGCCGCTGCTGCCCGGTGAAATCGGAGCCGTTAGTTGAAGTATTTTGTCTGCACCGACTCTTCGGACGCTGCTGATTATGCCCTGGGAAAACGTGTCTTCGAGACCATGCGGGTTGCCAACTGCATAAACTGTCTCTCCCACCTGAACGGCATCGCTGTCACCGAAGGAAAGCGATTTCGTGCCCAACGCCGAGACTCTCAAAATAACCCAGTCTCGTTTAGCGTCAATCGCGGTGATGCCTACGATGTCGTGTTTGGTCTGCTGACCGACGAGTTTAGCATAGCCTCTTGCTGCATCTTCGACGACGTGGAGGTTAGTTGCGATTTGGTTCGGCCGAACGAAGAATCCGCTGCCCAATCCGACCGGCTGTCCGTTAGCATCCTCCATAACCAAGAGCACTGTTGAACCGAAGGCGTTTTGGGCAATTTGTTGGGCGGTCTGCGCATTTGCTGCAGATATTCCGCAGCGAAGGAAAAGTGCTAACACTATGATGCGTAAACACAGTGCACGACCCGACAATAACGCTTTTATCTTATGCTCCATAATGTTGCCCTCCCAGTGTTTATTGTCGATGCTTTCCCACCCATAGACCAAAAAATGTGAGAAAAATGTATTGGCCAAAGAAATTGCATATACTGACGACTTTTTTCGCTTGGTCTAGCTTACCACATTTGCAATTTTTGTGAATTGCGAAGTTGATGCAACCCTGTCTGTGTTCTTTGATGACTGCCTTCGTGATTCCAATGAGTGAATAAACATTATTCTACGCCGTTTTAAAATCGCCGCACTAAGTAGGGAATGGTTGTGATTTGATTACGGCTGATTACAAGCGACGGATGGTTAGTTAGTAGCAACATCAATGAACGCTACTGTTGACGATGGCAGCGGAACCACAAGACCATCTTTGCGCAGACCTTCGACGTGAAATTGAATCGCTTCGGCAATTAATCCGTGTACTTCATCCATCGTCTCGCCTATTGCGACACAACCGGGTAGGTCTGGCACATAGGCACCGTAACTACTCGCACCTTTTTCAAAAATTACGAGGTATTGCATGGAATCCTCCAAGTTAATCTTTGAGACCGGCTTGCTTGAGAGCACTATTGAGTGTACCGGCGGGTACATCCAATCCTAATTTCCCGGCAACGGTAACAGTACCTGATTTGATTGGATGCCGAAATTGCCGATGACTGACTCGTGTCCGTATCAAATATCAGCCATCTTTTTCAATCAACCGAATAAGGTTTTTAACCTTCATGATACGAGTCAACTCGAAGTGCGGAGAATCCCCACACTCTGCCTTAAGGCTTGCCTGTCGCGGTGGCGAGCGCCATCACCTACACTAATGAGTTGCGGAATCACACGAACACAGTTGGCGATACATGAAATCTAGCAGCTAAGGTTTGAAGGTGTCGCACTGTAAGCCCACGCTTGCCACTGAGGATCTCTGACACAGTCTCAGGAGAACCAATCTCTGGCAGATCCGACGGTTCAAGTTGATGTTCTTCCATCAAAAACTGAAGCATCTCAACACCACTGCACTCTGGCATTGGATGGTGTTTTTCCTCATAAGTATGTATGACCGCACCTAAAGTGTCAAGTAGTTCGTACAAGGGGTGCTGCTCCCCATCGCCAATTTCATCAATTAGTGCGTTAAGCCGCTCCACTGCCAGATTATATTCGTTTTCATTGCGAATTGAAAAAAGCGGTCGCACAATACGCCAATGTTCCTGAATCTCCTCGGCAATTACGCTCATTGCTTACATCTCCTACTTTTGCACGGTTTACGACACCTAAACCGGTTTCGGATAGTGCGCGCGTGAAACTACGTGACCCCCTCTAGCTCCCCCTTAGCAAGAGGGAGAAACAATACGTGTGCATCTACTCTTAACTACCCCAAAATACAAAAAAAGCCCCGCTTGATGACGAGGCTTTGAGTTTGGACCAATCCGATTGAAATACGCGGTTAGAAATCTGGGCGATCTGCGTAGACGCTGACCTTTCTGCGGTACTTGTCCTTCCGTTCGAACCAGACGTAGCCGTCAATCTTTGAGAAGAGCGTATAGTCGCTCCCAAGCCCGACGTTCGTGCCCGGATGAAGGTGCGTCCCGCGCTGCCGGACGAGGATGCTTCCTGCTGTCACGTGGTTTCCAGCGAAACGCTTCACGCCAAGTCGTTTGCCGCAGCTATCCCGCCCATTACTTGTACTTCCGCCGCCTTTTTTATGTGCCATTTTCTGTTGCCTCCTCGGGACTTTGTTCTTGTTGAATTTCAGTGATTCGTAATCGAGTCAATCTCTGCCGGTGTCCGAGCTTACGTTTGTAGCCTTTTCGTCTCTTTGATTTGAAAACTACCATCTTCTTCGCTTTGCCCTGCTCAACAACCTCTCCAATTACGGCGGCTTTTTCCAGATAAGGCTCCCCAACCTGCAGATCGCCTTCGCCGTCTCCAATCGCTAATACTTCCGGGAAGGTAATAGTCTCGCCTACGGGAACTTCAACCTTTTCCACATCAATCAGAGTCCCCACTTCAACGCGATGCTGTTTTCCACCGGCGGCAAATACAGCGTACATCACTTTCTCCTTTAAAACAAACAGTTATGAATGCGAGCCTACATTATCGGAATTACGGGTAGGCACGATCGAAAAGTATACCAAACCAGTACTTCTGCTGTCAATACTTAATCTACATAGATTTCACGATTTGTGTCTTGGGCGAATATCCGATAGTCTTCGAGGTGCATATCGGGATCTCCCTTAAACCGAATGGTCAGTTTCATTGATTCTTCAAGTTGGCGAACCTTGCCGGCTTTCTCATTGAGAAGATGCGACACAATCATCTCATTGGCCACGATTTCCAATCTTCTTTTTCGCGATTTCTGGTGGGCTTTCTTTACGGTTCGAAGTAAGCCGATTGTAACCGTGTCCACCGAAAACACAGTGCCGTGTCCTTCGCAGTAGGGGCACGGCTCAGTGAGCAGCGTTGGCAGACTCGGTTTGGTTCTCTGCCGGGTCATTTCGACGAGGCCGATTTCAGAAAAGTGGAGGATATTCGTTCGGGCGCGGTCCTTTTTCAATGCCTGCTGCAACAGCTTGTACACCATCTTTCGGTGTTCGGACTGGTCCATATCAATAAAATCAATAACTATAATCCCGCCAATGTCTCTCAATCGGATTTGCCGAACCACCTCCTCAACGGCTTCAAGGTTTGCGCTCAGAATGGTATCATCCGGATCGCCTTTGCCGACGAATTTTCCCGTATTGACATCAACGGAAAACATCGCCTCCGTTTTTTGGATGACGATATGTCCGCCGCATTTTAGCCAGATTTTCTCGGTTAATGCCTTCTTAAGCTCTTTTTCAATACCGTAGGATTCAAAGATAGGGCTGGGTTTGTCGTAGAGTTTGACGCGTGATCGAAGTTCCGGCAGTGCGGAGGATAGGTAATTGAGGGTTTCTCGGTATTTTTCTTTGGAATCAATGAAGATTTGGCTGACTTCGTTCGTCAAATAGTCACGGATCATTCGGGCGGTGAAGCCGAGATCTTTATGCACCAAGTGGGGTGCGGACATTTTTTCAGACCGTTCGCAGATTCCCTTCCATTGATTAATCAAGTATCGAATTTCCGTCGCAAGTTCCTCTTCCGAAGCCCCTTCGGCCGCTGTGCGAATAATAAAGCCGCCTTCAACATCGGAACGCAGCGATTGCGCGATGTCTTTGAGGCGCTGCCGCTCTTCCGCGGATTCAATCCGCCGTGAAACGCCGATGCTTGATGAAGTGGATAAATAAACAATGAATCTGCCCGGCAGGGTAACACAAGCGGTGACGCGCGGCCCTTTTGTTCCAATGGGTTCTTTTACGACTTGGACGAGGATTTCCTGGTTCTTGCGAAGCAGATTGCTTATCGAATAGAAACTCCCCCTGCCGCCTCTTGGCGAATCTTTAGCGTTTGCGTCAAGACTCTCCTTCGTCGTATCCTTTTCTATGTCCTCCGCCTCGAAATCGTAATGAATATCCGAGGCATGGAGGAAGGCATGCCGATCCAATCCGATATCGACGAAGGCAATTTGCATACCGGGGAGTACGTTTTCAACGCGCCCCTTATAGACATTTCCGAGAGACTGCTCATCATCCTTGCGTTCAATTTCAATCTCGCTAAGAACACGATCTTCTACGATAGCGCATCTGGACTCATATTCATCGTCAGAGATTAAAATCTCTTTTTGCATTGTCGCCTCCATTCTTAAGTCGCTAATGCGTTGTCAGTCATATTTCGCGGTGCCACCGTGGCAACTGCTACTGTGCGCGGCGGCGCAAAAGCGGGAGAAGGTACCCGCTTTTATGTTCAATTTGACAATGCACTAGGAGGTTTTAAAGTAACAAAATTATGGAGGCAACGAGCCCAACATCAAGTTTAGAATTTGTTCAAGAATTATCTTCCTATTAAAGATATATGAACGCACACGTCCGCACTGGATTTCGCTGTGGCGCGGAATCTTCGACTCACGTAAATCCATTGCCTTGAATATCCATGCACAACCATGTGCTGTAAAATTCTCTTCATACAATCATGTCTTTTTATCTTAAGTCAATATCCCGCTTGTATAACTCCCGATCTGACACCGATTCTGAATGTCAGAAATCCAAACGTCGGTAAGGATTACGGATGTATTTGCTAAACCAACTTGTTCAAACTCGGCTTAAATACATCGCACATTCAGAATCTACACCTGGATTCAATGTTGTAAAACCCATGTGTCGGGATTTTCATACAACGGTGACATTGATTTTTTTTCATTGAATGAAAGGTTGTCGGCCGCTTTTATCCGCGTGACAACACTCGCTCAAAACCCATTAAGTTCCTTTGCGCGGCGTCATTGTGATTACCGGAATGATTAACTCGCTAGGTGAAATCCCTCCGTGCTGGAAGCCGCCGCGAAACTGTCGCGTATATTCATGATACTGATTTGGATAGACAAAATAGTAATCTTCCTTCGTTATAATATAGTTTTTACTTGAACCTTCAGCGGGTAACCTATATTCATTCGGATGCGCGATGTGTATGGCTTGATCTCTATTGCACCCGAGGTTCGTACCGACTTTGAAACGAAGGCTTGTGGACGTTTCGCGATTTCCAAGCGCTTTTGTAGGCCGATTACAAAGAACGGAACCGTGGTCAGAGGTTAGGACGACGGTGGCGTCTCGGGTTGCAATAATCTTCAAGACCTCAAAGAGCGCGGAATGGGCGAACCATGATTTTGCCAGTGAACGAAAGGCAGATTCATCCGGTGCTATTTGCTGAAGTACATTTGACTGTGAACGTTGATGGGTTAATATATCAATGAAGTTGACGACCAGAGCAGATAAACTGATTTGGTCGAAAGACGAAACTTGACGTAAAAACTCGTTGCCTCCCTTGGCGTCGAATATCTTGAAATACCTAATTCCTGGTTTAAGGTTCAGCCCGGCTCTTTGCAGCTTTTGTTGAAGGAGCTGTTTTTCATACCGATTCGTACTGGTTTCGTCTTCTGAGTTTTCCTGCCAATATTGCGGGAATTTCTTTGCAATCTCTTGAGGAAATAAACCGCTAAATAGTGCGTTGCGAGAGTAGAGCGTTGCACTAGGCAAGATTGAGAAGTAAAAATCCCGATTGGTATAAAAATAGGGCCGAATCAGCGGCTCAATCGCCATCCAATGGTCGAGCCTGAGACAATCAACAACAATAAAATAGGTGGGTCGTTTTTCGCGTAGATGCGGGATGACAAAATTATCTAACACATCCACAGATAAAATTGGCGAGTTTTCCCCTTTTAACCAGCGGGTATAGTCTCGCGAAACATAGTCTGAAAATGAAGCATTACACTCTTTTTTTAGCTCTACGTGAGTTTCTTCAAGGCCTGTTTGTCCCAATTGATCGAATTCGAGATCCCATTCGACCAATTTCAGATAAATTTCAATCCACTTGCGCCAATCCGGGGCGGTCTCTTTTATGTGTCGAATCTGATCGAAATCGTGCGTGTAGTTGCGAGGTACCTGTCCTTCTGCAATCTTTGTCTGGTCTAAAACACGCTTCAATGTAAGAGCGACCTGCGCTGCCCCGATTGGTTTCACCAGAAAATCGCTAATCCGTTTCCCCAACGCCTCATTAACTACCTGATCATCATGGCATTGTGTTAGCATGACCACGGGCAACGTCGGGTCAATCGCGCGGATGCGGTCCAATGCTGCTAAGCCGTCCTGCCCAGGCATCATCTGGTCAAGTAAAACCACATCATACCGCTGATTATTGAGCAGTGAAATTGCATCGTCCCCGTTGGACACAGAGGTGACATCATAAGACTTTTCATTCAGAAAAAGGATGTGGGGTTTCAGGGCATCAATTTCATCATCAACCCATAAAATTTTGTGAGCGATATTTTGCATTAACAACTCACCCCTTTTGCCCATTTATCCTTCAAATTTAGGGATGCCTCAACTCGATTTCTTTTCGTTTCTCGCCGGATATTGTCCCGATTGGCAGTACAATTTCGAAGCTTGTCCCATTAGGACCTGTGTCGACTAACCGGATTTTCCCATGATGGTGCGTCTCGACAATACGCTTGACAAGTGTTAATCCAAGCCCCCAACCGTGTTTCTTGGTTGTTACGCCGGGGTGAAAAATTTTTCGGCGGTCTTTCCGCACAATCCCCTTACCGTTGTCCGTGTATCGAATAATGATACGACGGTTCTTCTCATCAAATCTCGGATCGATTTCGATTAAACCGTTCGGTTTGTCGAGGGCGTCGAGCGAATTGCGAATCAGGTTCTCAAAAACCCATTGCATAAGTTCTGCATTGGCGAAGACGTATGGAAGTTCGCCAGCCGTGACCCTAATGTCAACCGATTTGTTGCGATTGGGCAACCGTTTTTGATAGTAGGAAACGACATCGCCAATCACTTCGTTGACGTTGACTTCCGTTTTTTGCGGTTCCGATCCAATCTCCCCAAAGCGTGCCGTGATTTTCTGCAACCGGACGATATCATTATGCACATTTTCATAGATGCCGCTAACCGTAGCGTCGTCCACTTCACGATTTCGAGTGGTCAACAACTCCAACCAGCCCATCAATGAGGATATTGGCGTTCCCAGTTGGTGTGCGGTTTCTTTGGCGAGACCGCCCCAGAGCGCCGCCTGTTCACTAAATCTTATACGCCGATAAGTCAGAAATCCAACACCCAAGAAGGTTGCAAACACAGTTATTAAGACTATCGGCATAATCATAATGCCAAGATAACGCGTCGCTTCGTAATAAAAATAGCCCTTACGCAAGTCAGGTGTGGTCTGCAGCGGCACCTCGCGTCCCAATACTTTGGAGCTCTGCACCAGTTTTTCAGCCCGTGCCAACTGTTCCGGTGTAGCATGCTTGGCAGTAACTAGGTCGCCGCCCCAGATTCGCCACATCTGCGGTTTCCCGTTCAAATCCGTCACGACAAAGGGAACCTGTTCTATCGCTGTTACATCGGCGTCGCCATGAAAAAAATAGGCAGAAAGTTCGCGATTTTCTAAGCTGTATTGAATGGACACCGGTCCATTCTTCCTCTCCATCCGGTCCAATGCGTCTTTGAGTTTGACTTGCTCGACGGGAGATAACGCAATTGACGGCTCGGTGTTGACTTTTTGGTCAATTGCTTCATCAACGCCCTTGGCAATGACAACTTGCCCGTTATCTGCATCTGTAATGATGAACGATAGACGGCTTACCGTCAATAACTGCTTAACTATTTGCGTCAATCCATCTTGAAGTTCTCTGTCCTTCACCTCTGGTAATGTCGCCGCAAGGTGTGCCAACGGTCCGACCTGTTCATCCAACGCCCGATCTAGCTGGAGAATCTGTCTGGTATAATACACGAAGGCGAGCGACAGAATGAGTAGCCCAACGATAAAGTACGCTAACAGGAATCTCGTCGTGGCGTACCCAGTCGGCACAATTCTTTTGCGCTTGAACAGCATTAATCTTCCTCTATCCGACGAACAAAAACTCCCAAGTTATTCTATCAGAAAACCCGTTTTAAGTCAAGAATTGTTTAGTCGGGATAGGGAGTGGAATCATGCCGTGATTTTGATTTGACAGACGCAACTGTGCGGTTAGGCGGCACCAGTATATGCACTCACCCGAACGAATTGTGAGCGCGATAGTGTTCACAAGTTTGGGGATTGGCACACCGTGTCCTGACGCCAAGATTGAGCGGACGAGTGAATTTTTTTTCCGATGTGAATTCAATTCCTAGCTATGTATTATTGACGCAATTAATCCCTGTACGGTTTATCAATTTTTGGTCTCAAGGCATTTCGAACGTTCTGCGTAGAATGCTTTGGTGGCCGAGGTCATTTTCGAGATGGTAGATAACCGTATGAGTGCCGGCAATTGCGTCGAGTTGGCTAACGTTGATTGTTGGGCTAAGTGTGATAACCTCAGCGTCGTCACTGGAGATTGTCTCTTGGTGAGAATATGGGCCGGAGCATCTTTCTCCAAGGGGATTTAGGATTTTCCACGAGACCTTAATCCATTTTGGGCGCGGATTGAGCTTGATATAAACCACTAATTTATCCGCGAGCGAATTCTCATTAAATCCGAGCACACCAAATTCAGAGAGCATTTTGGCTGTCATAGTTATCGGCGGAACGTACTCCAAATAGCCCTTGCCGGGAATTGCTCGCCAGACCCCCTGCGTGCCCCAAGCAATCTGTTTAACAGGCAAATAGTCCAGGCCGAGGACGTTCACACGTACGCGTTCGCGCTGCAACGTTTCGATGACCTGATCTAGGCTATACTCGGACTTGCCGTCGTAATCTGCATCATGGAATGCAGCGTCACTCGCGAATACGAAGAACCGCTGCCGTCCCGTGCGGAATTTTATCCTGTCCACCGCTGTCATTAGCCCGTCTAAACCGGATTCGAGCAGATCGCCCCCGCCCTCAAATTCAATCTCGTGAAGCCAAGTTTTAAACTTACTGCGTTCGGCCGTAACACCGCGCGCATTTGGTTTTTCTTCCGCGGCATCGGAAAAAGTGACGAGGCCAACCGCTGCGTTGTGTCCCGTTCGCGCTAAATGATCCAGAAATTCATCGGTATAAGCCCGAATTCCACGAACATTGTCTTTCATGCTCCCCGTCTTGTCGACGATAAATACGATATCAACTTCGGGTGTGGTTGCCGCCTCCGCAATGTCTAGTGCGAGATCGGTCATCAGCTTGATGTAATTTCCTTGCGGTCGCGATGCCCCGCCGCTGCCGTAAGAGTTTCCTACAGGCGCCCCGCGCAGGACTGCGCCGCGCGTGTGCCAATACCGCATCTCGGCTGGATTAACCTCCAGAGAATTTGCTTTCAAACCCCTTCCCGACTCACTTATGCTGATATTTTCGTTTTCGGTTGGAGCGGTAACATCATCCGAACGCGTCGGTTGTAATGGCACAGCTGCGGCAGCAATTGGTTGAGGTATCGGATAGGCAGAATTTGGCAAGCGGGAATGAGGATTCAGTCTAATCTGGTTAGATTTTGTTGACCGTTCCCCAATTTTGGAAGTTGTCTCGCGGTGCGCTGGGTTGTCGAATGAGGGTTCAACCTGCCATTCTGCATCAGAAGTGGGCGTTGGCTTGGGCGGATCAAACTTCTTTGCCTCTTCCGTGGGCTTAGCAGGAGGCGGCGGCTTTTGAGGCTTACTAGGACGGTCTTCTATACGGGGTAAATACGAGATATCAATCGCAATCTCATCATGAACGGGTCGAGTCTGATAACGTTCATGCCAAAGCCGGGATAAGATAAGCAGGATAAGGAGGTGAACCATGAGCGAGTACATTAGAAAGGAGTAAGAATGTCTGCGCGGCTGCACGGTATCACCTGCTTTGAAAGTGGAAGGCAAATAGTAGGTAAGATTAAGTCATCCCCTCCACAAAATTCACCGACGAGCGTCAATCGCAATCTGTATTATCGGGCGGCAAACCTTAATTCATGGCTAGTTAGTTTGAAATTCCTGTCATTGGCTGAGGAGTCGTTGGAATTCGAGATTGTTGCGAATTCCGTCTAACGCCCTATCAGTCTTTGCCGTTTCCTGATAGGATTTATCAAGCGAAAATGCAGTTTCAAATGCATCCAGCGCTTTTTCGAGGTTATCGGTTTTTACGTACGTGAGACCCAAATGATAATGGGCAGACGCCAAATAATCACCTAACGCCACAGCCTTTTCCAAGGCGGCCGCCGCTTCCCTATACTCGCCGCGTTTGTAGAGCACCCATCCAAGTGTGTCGTGAAATGTCGCGTTATTTGGTTCGCTCAGTAACGTTTTCCTTGCGATGGATTCCGCTTTCTCCAAATGTACACCTGCATCCGCGAATGACCAAGCTAACGAGTCGAGACTAGCGATTGCGTACTCACGTACGTGGGCGTCAGGATCTTTTTCAGCCAATCGTTCAAGTCCCGGAAGTGCTCGAATGTCTCCGAGATCGCCAAGCGCGAACGCAGCGCTGCGGCGGACATTTTCAGCCTCCGAATTGAGCGCCGCAATGAGCGGCTTTACGGCTTGTCGGCTGCCAACGCGGCCTAATGCAATCACGGCAGTACTGCGAATGAAATCTTTTTCGTCTTTTAGCATCGCAATTAACGGTTGCACTGCGCGTTTGTCTTCAAGTGCGCCCAAGGCAACGACAGCACTCACACGAACGGAACTATTTTCGTCCTGGAGGGCATCAATGAGCGGCGCCACTGCCCGTTGCTCGCCAAGCCGTCCCAATATGCTCGCTATTTCAGCACGGATAGGATTATTTTCAACTTCGAAAAGTGTAAGCAATGGCTCCACCGCTGCGGGACCAAGCTTCTCCAACGCTGAAGCCGCAGTGGCGCGCACCAGAAGATTTTCGTTGTTCAGGACCGGAATCAACAGCGCGATCGCCGGTTCACCGAGCGCTACCAGTGCCTCCGCAGCTTTGTCGCGGATTGAAGGCTCATCGTTAAGTGCGGCAACCAAGGGAATTCCTGCTCGCATATCGCCAAGCTGCCCTAAAACAGAAGTTGCAGCCTCACGAACCAACGGGCTCTCATCTTTTAACGCCTCAATTAGCGGCTCGACAGCGCGTTTATCGCCAAGTTGCCCAAGTGCTAAGGCAGCAAATGGGCGGGTATAGCTGTCCTGATTGATGGCAGTAAGCAGCGGCTCCACTGCTTGTTTATCCCCAAGATGCCCTAACGCAACCGCAGCCGAAAGGCGGACATCATTCTTCTTGTCCATAAGCGCCGCGATTAACGGTTCTGTGGCGCGCGCGTCCCCAAGTTGGCCCAACGCGAAGGCAGTGCTGCTGCGTACTCTACTGTTTTTGTCCTTCAGTACATCAAGCAGCGGTTCAACGACTCGTCTGTCGCCAAGTTGCCCAAGTGCAATGGCAGCACTTTCGCGGACATTACGCCTCTCTTTCTTGTCCTTAAGGGCAGCTAGCAACGGCTCGACTGCCTGTATGTCGCCAAGATGACCCAACGCAACCGCAGCACTCTCGCGGACATCACGCTTCTCGCTTTTGTCATTGAGGCGATCCAACAGTGGAACTACTGCTCGCGAATCCCCAAGCCTACCCAATGCTTCCGACGCTTCTATGCGAGCATCCTTATCTGCACTCATCAGTTTTTGGGAATACTTGGCGAATTCATCCAGTTTTTCCTCGGGCGATGCAGGTTGAAAAAATCCAAGTGACATCGCGGCAATGAGGATTAAAACAGAAATCGACTTGTAGTTTTTCATGTTATTTTACTCCACCTTTCCTCGCAATTCCGACACCTTCAATTGTTCAACTCGTTCAAGGTATGTATCGTCCAACTCGAAAGCAGTGTCGAATTTCTCCTGCGCTTTCGCTTGCTGATTGTCCTTAAGGTATGCCAATCCCAAATGATAATGCGCCGAGGCTGATCCAAATCGTCCTTGGATTGCTTTCTCGAAGGCGGAAATCGCGTCTGTAAACTTGCCCTGTTTGTAGAGCACCCAACCGAGAGTCTCATAAGAGGTTTGGGCATCGACGCGAAGCGCTATCGCATTCTTCACGAGAGATTCTGCTTCATCCAATCTGTTACCCGCGTTGGCAAAAGACCACGCGCGAATATTCTGCAAACTAGCTGTCGCAGAATTGCAGATTTGTTCATCAGCCTCTCTCTTTATGAGTTTTTCCAAGTCAAGAACCGCCCGTTCATCGCGAAGTTGCCCCAATGATTTCGCAGCAATACGGCGTACCCTTCTGCTTTCATCTCTCAGTGCAGCAATCAATGGCGCAACGGCTCGACCATCTCCCATACGCCCTAAAACAGAACCTGCCATACAGCGCATCGCTTCATCGTCGTCCTTTAGCGCATTTAACAACAATCCCATGCCGTGTTTGTCCCCAAGCTGTCCCAACCCGATGGCGGCAATATATTTTGCTTCATCATCTTTGAGTGCGTTAAGCAGCGGTTCAATTGCCCGCTTGTCGCCCAAAAGCGCTAACCCAACCGCGGCCATAACCCGTACTTCATCATCTTTGAGCGCATTGAGTAGCGGTTCAACCGCCCGCTCGTCACCTAGCTGTCCTAGCGCTATGGCAGCATTTTTGCGAACGTAACTGTAGCTCTCTCCTGTGTCGCTATTGTAGTAACTATTTTTGTTTCTGAGAACCGCAATCAGAGGTTGCACCGCTCGATTGTCATCAAGTTGGCCTAAGGTAGACACAAGCATATTTCTGAAATTTCCTTCTTCCGAATTGCGGATCTGGCCGCTATTCAAGACGTTGATGAGCGGCGTTGTTGCCCGTTTGTCTCCAAGCACTCCCAACGCAACGGCGGCATTCCAACGAACCTGCCAATTTTCATCATTAAGTGCCGCGGCTAACGGTTTCATCGCGCGTCGGACGCCGAGATACCCTAATGCAAAAGTAGCTTCAAGGCGGAATTGCGAATTCTCGTCTTCAAGCGCATCAACGAGTGATTGCACCGAGCGCTTGTCTCCTAGCCGACCCAGTGCATAAGCAGCGCCGCGGCGGACGATTTTATCCTGGCTTTCGTCCTTTAACACGGCAATCAGTGGCTTTGCCGCCGGTTTGCCACACTGCCCTAAAGCACGGGCAGCGTGCCAACAAAACCCCCAATCTGTATATTTGAGCGCGGCAATCAGTGGCTCTATCGCGCGCTTATCACCAAGACGGCCTAACGCTTTGGCAGCTTCAAAGCGAACTGCCCAATCTTGATTCTCAAGTGCGGCAATCAGTGGTTCTACTGCACGCCCGTCGCCAAGCTGGCCTAACGCTTTTGCGGCTTGCTGATGGACCTTCGCATCCCCGTCCTGGAGCGAAACGAGGAGAGGTTCGACGGCCCGCCTGTCCCCAAGTGTACCTAGGGCGCGTGCGGCGTTCGCGCGGCCTCCCCAATTCTTATCTTGAAGTGCAACAATCAACTCATCTACCGCTCGATTATCATTTAGCTGTTCCAACGCAGCTACAGCGCTGTTACGAATGGAACCCTGCTCGTCCTTCAGCGCGGCGATTAGGATATCAACCGCTCGCTTATCACCAAGCTGTCCCAACGCGGCTAGGGCATTATTGCGGACTACACCATCACTATCGTTGGAAAGTACGATGAGCGGTTCTACTGCTTGCGGGTCTCCAATTCGACCGAGTATTCGCGCCGCGTCGGCGCGGACAGAACTATTTCCACGCTTGAGTATAGACAGTAAGGGAACTACTGCCGGTTCACCTATCCGCCCTAGCGTCGAGACAGCGGCGGCGTGAACCAAAACATCCGTCTCTCCAAGCGCAGAAATCAGCGCCGCAACCGCGGGTTCGCCAAGCAGCTCCAATGCGTTCGCGGCTCTTTCGCGTACAGAAATTTCATTGTCGCGAAAAGCGGCGATTAGCGGTTCTACTGCTCGCGTGTCGTCAAGTTTTCCAAGCACCGATGCAGCAGCGTCGCGGACAAATGGAGTTCCATCTCTGAGTGCTGCAATCAGCGGTTCAACCGCCCGCTTATCGTTAAGCTGCCCCAACGCAAGCGCAGCAAAAGGGCGCGAAAGGTCATCTTCCTCAATCACTGCAAGCAGCGCCTCTGATGCCCGCGCATCGCCAAGATGGCCCAACGCAATTGCAGCACTATTTCGCACGGTGCGCTGGTCATCTTTCAATGCCGCAATTAAGGGTTCTAACGATTGCGGCCCGCCAAGTTGCCCCAATGCAAATGCGGCGCTGCTCCTTACACTGTCACCCGTAACTTTCAAAACCGCAATCAACGGTTCCACTGCACGGTCGTCACCCAATTTACCCAAAGCAATCGCGGCACTCTCACGGACAGTACAATCTTCCGCCTGATCCTGGAGGACATCCACTAGCGGCATAACCGCCCGCACATCGCCATATAGTCCCAATTCCGCCGCAGCTTCCTTGCGGAGAAGTTTATCCTCTCCTTCTAACTGCTTGATGTAAACTGCTACTTCATCTTTGTGGTTATGGCTATCACAGCCGCATAACGCTGCAAAACCAATCGCAATGAAGACAGACATCGTCCTGTGTTTTCGCATTTCCTTCGTTTACTTCAACGTGTCAGCCAACGACTAATGCAAACATTACGCTGGAACGACATGCATTCTGAATTCGCAGGTACGGGACTTGAGCTAATGCATATGAAATTCCAAAACGTCTCCATCGTGGACAATGTCATCACGGCTAACGGTCTGTCCGTCATGCCAGTTGACTCCCCAGATTCGCGCGTACTTAAAGTTCTCCGCAAAATCTTTGTGCAGCGACATGGCAGCATCAATTACGGTGCCATAAATTGGAAGCACAATTGGATCTTCGGGGTCAACTGGTTTTCCCGGCGATTTGGTGTAAACGCGTAAAATCTCCATTTGCTCATACATCGCTTTCTGCAACACATCAATTCCATCGCCCGTTATCGCAGAAAGGGGAAAGATTGGAAAATCGTCGGTGTAAAACTCGCGCAGAATCTCCAAGCGATCGGTTGCATCTACATTGTCCATCTGGTTCGCAGCGATTAATGCACGTTTAGTAAATTTGGCGGAGAAGGAGCCCATACTGTTGACATCATTACTCGATATCTCGTCGTTGTCCAGCGGGTTAGGGTAAATTTGACCGGCAATTTGAATATTTGCTTGCATCAATACAGACTTTACACTTTCAACCTGGTCGAGTACATCATCGCTTGCAAGGCTTAGCACTAGCAACAACAGATCGGCATTTCTTACGATGTCGAACACCCAAGGTTGCACGAAATCCTCCGTGATTGGCGGCATGTCAATCAGTTGAAACTGAATATTTTCATACTCTAGCATTCCGACGGCTGGTTCAAACGTCGTATGGGGAGATGGTGAGACAACCGGATTAGCGTTTGTGAACCTAGCGACGATTTGTGACTTTCCAACGTTTGGTGCGCCGATCAGGGCAATTTGGCCTGCTCCGTGTTTTGGAACATGATAGCTGTGTCCTTTCTTTGCCTGTTTTTTTCCTTCCCCCTTTTTAACCTTTGTAATTCGCCGACGGAGATCTACACGAACCTTCTCTGTACCCTTGTGTTTCGGAGTAATGCGCAGCATCTCCTCTAACAGTGGGAGCCGTTCATCATCAGTCCTTGCTGCCTCAAGTTGGTGCTTGAGTTTATAGTATTCGGGAGGGAGGTTTGCTGGCATTTTACCGGTAAATTTTAGTTCGATGAGAGTTTAGAATAAAAATTATCAACATCACCGCTGACGTATCCTACGGTCGCTAAACGACCGTCAATTTGCGATTAGGGTCAAGAAATCAAGAGAATCATCTGTCACTAGTGATTATGACTTTTGACCCGGTGCGTAGCGCGGCGGAATTGGCTGAATAATCTCACGCTGCTCATCATTCAAGCTTGCCATGAGAGCCTCGCTGGGCACGTAATTGAAGCGGCACCGCAATAATCTTGAGGAATAGCGGTACAGCGCGATTCGCCGATACCCCGGATTGGTTCTGGCGGCAGATCCGTGCGTGAGCGCATCGGCAAACATCAGCACATCCCCGGATTCAAGATAGATTTCCTTCATACCCACCTGCGCGCCGGCAGTAACGTCACTTCGGTAACCTTCCTGCAGTAGCATGGGATGTTTCATAGCCGATTTGTGGCTTCCTGGGATAATGGTTGTCGCCCCATCGCCGGGGCCAACGTCCTGCAGCGCAATGATAACATCAATCTGGCCGACCATCCATTCGCCCGTGTTTTCTTGCCGGAATGTCAGATAACAGAGTGGGATCGCGCCGCCGCCGTGAATACCGATATACCCGCCCTGCCCCCTTATATTCAGCAGATTTTCATGGAGGGAGAGGCCGTTTGTCGGGTTGATAAAGCGGCGGCAGTGATCGATCCAGACTGGATAATTAATCATTCTCCGAAATACTGAACCTCCCTCAATGATATTCTGGAAGTTGCATCCATCTGCGCCGCTGTAAGTGTGAGTTTCCACATGACCGATCCAGTTGCCGGAATCTTCGTCGGTTCTGCGGCATTTGCCATCAACAAAATTCCAATGGTCGTCAACCCACAGGTTCATCTCCTCAAGGTCTTGTTTCTGTACCGCCTTTTTCACGACGATGTATCCGTTCAAATCAAAAAGATAATCAATTAGATATTCATCCGTTTGGTCGGCGTCAACCCAATCACGTGACATAACGGGTCTCCTTCTGTTCCCGATTTCTTGAGCGGTGCTGTATCAAAACTGCGGTCTTCATATACCGGTCAACCATCTACAGCGCAAATCCCTTCGACCCAACCGGTTAAATCCCCAGCCTTCTGTTTGACGTTGCATCTAACGTAACCGGTTTAGTGTTTTGCCCGCACGCTCGGGCTTTGGGACAGACTTGCAATTGTTATGTATTTATTGTATTATCCTAGCAAAATTCCAATATTGAGTCAACGGAAATTCAATCCCGATTACGTTGATTTAAGATATGTCCCTAGCGAAACTATGTTTGACGATATCGCGCGATTCAGAACGCCATCGGATTCCAGCCTAGCGTTTTCTGCACCCTCTAAACTCATAAAACCGTATCATACGTCGAAAAATGGTGAGTAACTTTGACATCTAACCGCATCACGCACCGTCTCTAATCTTGACGATGGTGTCTAGTCAATCGTTTGACGACGCCAACGTAAGAGCAGCACAAATGAGCATGCCAACTACCTCTCGATTTCACCCTCTAGTTGCAAAATGGTTTACCCGCAAAATTGGTGAACCCACCGACGTACAAGCACAGGCTTGGCCGAAGATAGCTGAAGGCAATCACGTTTTGATTACTGCGCCGACAGGGAGTGGAAAGACCTTGACGGCGTTTTTATGGTCAATTAATCAATTGGTGACGGGAACATTGCCCACTGGACACACAAGCGTCCTCTATATTTCGCCGCTCAAGGCACTCAACAATGACATTCGGCGTAACCTGCTTGAACCGCTTCGTGGTTTGAGACAGGTCTTTGAAGCGTCGGGACAACCATTCCCCAACCTCCGCGTATTGACCCGCAGCGGGGACACGCCTAAGTCGGATCGGCGCCGTATGCAGCGCCACCCGCCCGAGATTCTTATAACTACCCCTGAAAGTCTGAATCTGTTGCTCAGTTCGAATAGCGGCCGGTCCATTCTAACGAAGATTGCCACCGTAATTCTTGACGAGATTCACGCTGTCGTCGGTACGAAGCGGGGGACACATCTGATTACGGCTGTAGACCGGCTAGTGCGTCTTTCCGGTGAATTTCAACGAATCGCGCTGTCTGCTACTATCCGGCCCATGGATACCGTCGCCGAGTTTGTAGGCGGATATACAACTGATGGAAACGTGCATGACCCGCAGTATTCAGCGAGGATTGTTTCGACGGTGTGCTCAATTGCCAACAAACAATACGATGTACAGGTACGGTTTCCACAAGAAGCAGCGGAAGACCCGAATCGCGAGTCGTTTTGGGACCCGCTCATTGATGCTTTTAAAGAAATTATCGTCCGGAACCGCTCAACCCTACTTTTCGCCAACAGCAGGAGGCTATGCGAGCGGTTGACGTTGAAGATTAACACCGACGAAGAGCAACCTATCGCTTACGCACACCACGGCTCGCTGTCTCGCGAAATCCGGGAAACGGTTGAGGCAAAACTCAAAGCGGGTGAATTGAAAGCCATTATCGCAACAAGTTCGCTGGAGATGGGCATAGACATCGGTGCGCTGGATGAAGTGGTGCTTATCCAATCCCCATTCTCAATATCCTCGGCGATTCAGCGAATCGGCCGCGCAGGCCATCAGGTTGGGGAGGTGAGTCGCGCCACGGTGTTCCCGACTCATTCGCGCGACTTTCTTGATGCCGCTGTCCTATCCGAAGCCATTAACAGTCACGCAATTGAAGCCGTTAAACCTGTCAAATGTCCCCTTGATGTGTTATCACAGATTGTCATTTCAATGGCGGCAATGGAGACTTGGGACATTGATGAGCTGTATATGCAACTGAGAACGAGTTACCCATACCGATTCCTCGGCCGCGAACAGTTTGACCAAGTGCTGAATATGTTGGCAGGGCGGTACGCCGATAGCCGCATCCGCGAACTCAAACCGCGTGTGTCAATTGACCGGCTTGATAATACAGTTTCGTCCAGAAAGGGAGCCATACAAGCGGTTTACGCATACGGCGGGACGATTCCTGACCGCGGGTATTTTCATATGCGCCACCATGAGACTAACGCCCGGATCGGCGAACTTGACGAAGAGTTTGTCTGGGAAAACGGAGAGGGAAGCGTATTCACACTAGGTACACAATCGTGGAGAGTTGAGCGCGTAAGCCACAGCGACGTATTTGTCCTGCCAAATAAGTCTCACCAGAAGGAAACGCCATTTTGGCGGGCAGAAGACCATGGGCGCGACTTCCACTATTCGGAACGCGTCGGTCTTTTCCTCGAAACCGCTAATGATCGGCTGGAAGACCCTGGCTTTGCTGAAAACCTGCAACGCGAAAATTGCATGGACGAAACAGCGGCATTACAACTGATTGACTTTCTCAAAAGGCAAAAGGGTGCAACGGGATGCGGCCTGCCGCATCGGCATCATGTCTTGGTCGAAAACGTCCCAACCGGTTACGATGGAGGCCCGGGAAATCAAGTCGTGATTCACACCTTCTGGGGTGCTAAAGTTAATCGGCCGTTTGGTCTGGCGCTTTCGTCCGCATGGGCAACCAGATTCGGTTATCAACTAGAAATTCATGCCACTGACGATTGTATTGTCTTAATGCTGCCGGAAGATTTGCCCGCGGAAGAACTGATGTCGATGGTAACAAGTGCCGCTCTTCAACCACTCCTTCGAAAACAGCTCGAAGGATCAGGTTATTTTAGCGCTAGGTTTCGGGAGTGCGCCGGGAGGTCATTGCTGTTAACGTCCGGCAAGATGAACCAACGGATGCCCCTGTGGTTAAGCCGCTTACGCTCTCAAAAATTAATGACAGCCGTGATGAAATACGAGGATTTCCCCATACTGCTTGAGACGTGGCGCACCTGCTTACAAGACGAGTTTGATTTGGAAAGCCTACAGCAGGTGCTCACAGAGCTTGAATCAGGTTCTATTTCTTGGACAGCAGTCAATACCCGCTACGCCAGCCCGATGGCGCAAAATGCTTCTTGGCGCCAGATAAACGAGTATATGTATATGGTCGATTATGCAAAATCGAAACACACTTCAATGCTTCGGAATGATCTCCTTCGCGATGTCGTGTTTATGCCGGGATTACGTCCCACGGTCACGCAAGCGCTAGTTCAAGAGTTTGAACACAAACGCCAGCGGTTGAGTCCGGGTTACTCGCCGCAGTCTGCACGTGACCTGGTTGATTGGGTAAAGGAACGGCTCATCATTCCTGAGCCGGAGTGGGAATCGCTCCTAAACGCCATTCATCACGACCACCAGCTCGAATTAGGCGAACTTTTCCGCGCCTTAAACGATAAACTTGTTCGCGTAACACTCCCTCGAACCTCCAAAGGGTCAATCGTTGCCATCGAAACGATGCCCCGTATCTGCAGTTTGTACAGCGATAAAGAGGTTATTGATGTTGAGCCATTCATCCAATCAACAGTTAGTACCCAAGAACAGATGTGCTCAAATGTCAACGGCGGTGCACAGGCCGGCGAGTTAGACATGCAAGCCCTTACATCGGTGCTGGAGGAGTGGTTGCAGTTCTATGGCCCTAAAACTGCCGAATTCATTCAAGATACGCTTGGTATCGAAAGCGGACAATTGCAGTTGTTGGTCGAAGACCTCGTCGATTCGCAAAGCATTGTCATCGGGAAACTCGTAGCAGATGACAACCATCAATCCGTCTGCGACAGTGAAAACTTCGAAATTCTTCTGCGCCTGACGCGGCGAGACGCGATTCCGGCATTTGAACCGCTTGAATTTGAATGGTTACCAGTCTTTCTTGCCGAAAACCAACGGCTCGCAACGCCCGAAAACGACGTAAACGACGTAGGCGGACTGTTCGATTGCATCGAACAATTGGCTTGTTTTCCGGCACAAGCGGGACTCTGGGAGTCGGAAATCCTCCCTGCGAGGCTCTACCCATATTCCACATCGTGGCTCGACACTATCATGATGGAAGGCGGCCTCCGGTGGGTCGGCATGGAAAACCGGCGTGTGGCTTTCTGCTTTGATTCGGATCGAGACCTCATGCAAGAAAAAAGCAGCAACGGCGGCAATGAGTTACCGGACGCTAAAAGTGAGAACAGGGAAGAGACGGACGCGCCGATGCCGCGTATGAATAAGCGCCCCGCAGAAGAAATTTACAATCTGTTTCCTGACGAAACCGGGCGTTACGATTTTGCATCCATGTTACGAACGTCCTCGCTCAGCGCGAGCCAATTGACGGAGCAGATATGGAATTTCGTCTGGGCGGGCATGGTAACGAACGACACATTCATGTCACTGCGAAGAGGCGTGCAGAGTAAGTTCAAACATCCGGAAGTTGGGGTGTCCAGAGAACACAATAGGCATCGTCGTTTAAGCCGCCGCACCGAATTTGGCAGATGGAAAAATTCAAGTTCTTACATCGGTAATTGGTACCGGCTGCCGTCACTAAATCTTTCCGACGACCCCATTGAGGCGGAAGAGCTAAAGAAAGATCGCGCGAGGTTGTTGCTAAACCGGTACGGAATAGTCTTTCGGGAGTTGCTCCAGAGAGAACTAGCTACGTTCCGTTGGTCGGATATCTTTCGATCTTTGCGTATCATGGAGCTGTCCGGCGAGGTTTTGGCCGGTTGTTTCTTCCATGGAATCCCTGGTCCGCAGTTTATCTCACATCAGGCGTTCCGGCGGTTAAGCCGGCATCTCCCGATAGATAAAATTTTCTGGATAAATGCAGCTGATCCGGCGTCCTTGTGCGGCCTTCAACTCGATGCCGTCAAAGGGAAAATGCCGAAGCGAGTTCCTAGCACTCATTTGGTCTTTCGTGGACGCAATATTGTAATGATTTCAGAGCGCAATGGCAAAGCGCTTAAGTTTAATGTGCCGCACGACGACCGGCAGATACAGTTGTATCTCGGAGTCCTGCACCATCTGATCAGGCGCGAATTTCAACCAATTCCCCGAATCACAATCGAGACTATCAACGGCGAGGACGCGGCGCGGAGTCCATACGCCGATATGTTGCGGACCGCTTTTGAGGTGACAATCGATTACAAGCATCTAATTCTCTATCGCAAATCGGTTTGAATACAAATTAACAATTGCGCCGCTATGAGAGTATGAAAAAGGCATTCTCAATGTCATTTCAGATTCGACTGCGCTGTCAGCACTACCATTGAGTACAAAACCTACCGTATTCCACAGCAAATCGTGGGTTGCGAGAAACCCGTTGTGTCCTCGGAAAGCCTTCCTATGTACATGAAAAAATTAATGATTGTGATTGCGATTGTGTTGATCGTTATGGTAAACGGTGTTGTGTCTGCTCAGGATGCTGGCGGGAAATTGGTCTTTGCCATCCGCAATCCATTCTTGCATCGAGATGGGTTCCGGGCAGACACGGGCACGCTGGAGAAAGGCAGAAGTACGACGAAATGGTGGGAGTTCTACGAGTATAATATCTGCACCATGCATCCAGCCGGAACCGATTTTCGCTAACTCACAGACGACGGGGTTTCGCGCCGGCCGCGATGGTCTCCGGACAGACAGCGAATCGCTTACATCTCTGGAGTTGATGGCGGTGAATCGCTGCATGTGATGGCGGGCGACGGCACTGAGAATAAACGGCTCGCCAAGGAACAACATCGCATTCACGATATCTGGTGGTCACCGTCAAGTGATGCCATTCTAGTTGCGCTGGAAATTGAGCAAGCAAGGAACCAATTGGAAAACTGGATCGTGGCGATCGGTGGAAAATCAACAAAGCGCTGGCGAACCAGCCGATGGGCAAAGGGATGGCGGCACTGGGATGTAAACGGCGCGAAAGTCAATGAACCGAGAAACAGATTGATGGAAGCGCTGCCGGAAGGGACGAAATGGCCGGTGTGGTCGCCGGATGGAAAGCAGATTCTTTTTTACACAGCGGGAAAAATCTGCGTTGCCGCGGTAGAGAACGGCAGTTTCACAAAATATCGGAATCTTAGCCCTTACAGCGGGTGGGACGCTGCATGGAGTCCGGATGGTAGTCGTATTGCATTCGTTGGGCGCGATTCAGCCGGGCGCGACACTAGCGAAATCTTCCTATTAGATGTTGAGACGGGAAATATGCGTCAGATTACTCCAAGCCCCCACGGTTATTTGGATTTGCATTGGCGGTAAAAGTACGAAAAATTACCGATGCTTTTCCGATTCCCTTCCGAATTTCATGCAAGCTTCATTGACTTGCAGCCACAGGCGCGGTACATAGACTTAAAATCAGCTAATTGTCATCGTCGCGCTCACTGAGTAACTCACCTCGCGCGAGGCGTTCGGCATTCTCCGTTGACCAAAGGATGTTCTTCATCAACTTCTGTGCAGTAATGTACCGGGTTGCCGCCAAAATGTGTATTCGCTTCTCCTCCGGATCGCCTGACAGGTCGAAGTGTCTCAAGGCGGCTTCAAGCACCTGGAACATGTGGAGCTCTGCATCTTCACGAAGCAAGATGTGGCAGAGCGCCTGCCTAAGATTTTTGATGTCGTGTCCCTCCTCAAGGTATTGATTTACTAAAATCTCCGCTTCATAAACCTTCTGGAAATCCGCCATTTCTTGAAGGCGGTCCAACATCTGTTTGGAGGAATCATAGGTTTCGTCAAGTCGCTGTCCGGGTTTTGGTACGCGTGCGGCGGGCATATTGAGCCAACGGAGATAGGTTAGGAACACTACACCGTGAAAGATTCCACGTAATAGCTCCGCGCTCGGTGCGTAATGGAACGCGCAATAAAGGGCATGGGCGTACGAGTAGATGTTTGCCACATCGTGCCAATCTCCTTCATTTTTTAGGTGAAACTGCACAATGCGAATTGCAGCCGCATAAGTCATCGCACGGCAGACGTCGTCCGGTCTGACGCCTGCACGGAGTTTCTCTTCCACCGCCGCAACAATCGGTCTGAAATCCTCACCGAGTAGGACCTGCGAAAATGCGGATACATCAAGCGATGCCTCGTTTGCGGCATTTTCTTCCCAAATATCGTGAATTCGAGAAAAGACCGAATCCAGCACGGAAATAGAATCAGCCCAGCGCGACGTTTCCTCATGCCGAGTTCGGGTAACCAAATCGACGATTATCGGACGTAAGATTTCATGTGCCCCTTCCCACTCGACGTAATCCAATGCCTCAAACATCTTATTGGCGAAATCGAGTGCGTGGCCGTCGCCGGTGAAGTAGAAGTCGGTCGCCGCAGTAAAGACGAAATCAGCGATGACTGACTTTGCGTATCCGCGGTCGTTGAGCGTCAATAAAATACGTTCCGCCGCGCCGCGGTGCCGTTTTTCCACAAAATAGCGGAACCACCGTTTGAGTGTTGTAAGGTCATGCTCTTCGGCTGTGCGCGGAAAAGGTGCGCGGTATGGGCGTGAACTCCCTGTTGTTCTACGGCTAACCTGAGCCAGGCCATGCACCAGAAACAAATTGTGGTCTTTGGGGTCAACTTCGTTCCACAGGTTGCCCGCAAGTGCGAGGATTGTAACACCGGACGACCAACCTTCGCTGCTTTTGTGCGCCCCGTAGTAAAGTCCTTGTTGAATTATTTCCTGCGGTGATGCTCCTGCGCCTTGTATAGCGGTAACCGCTTTCGCAATGAAAAAGGAACTCTGGTCTTTGAGCCCTCGCTCCAGCGCACGCTTGCCACGTTCAATAGCGCGGCGTTGGGCTGCTTCCTTCTCCCCGTGGGCAACGCCAACGTAGAGATAACCGTCATCACGCGACTCGACCGGGAATGCCTTTAAATCATCCCCGAACGCTTGAAAACAGCCGCCCGATTTGAGGTCGAATTCCCAGTGATGCCAATGGCAGATCAACACACCATCGCGGAGGCTGCCCTTGGACATCGGATAACCCATGTGCGGACAGCGATTATCAACCGCGTAAAATTTACCCTCAAATTTGAAGATGGCGAGGTGAGTGCCGTTGACATGAAACGGTTTGCCTTCAAGCTCTGCAAAGTCATCAGCGCGGCACAGTTGGTGGTAGACGAGATCGGCTCCCGCCGCATATTCAACAGGCGGGCTCTCGACGTGGACTGAACCAGCTGCCTGCTCTTGCGGAATAGATGTTGTAACGCTCACGTTGAGTACCTCCATGCTTTGTAACGTGATTCAAAATTGAACGTCTTGTATCATCGGTTGCAATGTCCCACATTTGCCTTGATTGCGAACTGTTTCGATACATCGCCGGCCCCCGTTTCACTACAAATGGGTACCAACCGATTTACCCATCCCGATATCGTCCCTCTAGCGCCAAATCCGCGGCAATTTATCCCAACATCTTGGAGATCGGGGCTTGTGGCACATGGTCGTTTTGTCTAAAGATGAGCAAGTGTCGTTATTGGATTTCAACTTAGCTCCGGGGCAAACATCAACGATAATTGTAAATTAACCCCAGCCAAATGTCCAGCTTTTTGCGGACAGCGATTGGAATAAAATGCAGGCGCCTAATTGGTCGATTTTTGGGATGACAAACGAAGGACGTTCTGATAAAATCTGCCAATGCAACGCATACAAGTATTCGCAAGAAAAACGGGCAAAATATGCGCTGGACGCCAACGATTGACTCCACAATCTTAGGGCTTGTTGAGAGGTCGTAGATGAATCAGAAGATTTTTCGACTCGTCGATCTTGAACATGACCAAGAGATTGGAATAATCACTGAAAATCAGGTTCAATTTTTGATTGAGAATCTTGAGGAGGGAGGTATTGAAGATCAAGACTATTACATTAATGAAGAAACATACGACTTTCTTGCCGAGAACGGATGCGAAGTAGAATTGCTCGAAATGCTCGCCGAAGCCCTCGAGCGCCGAGATGAAATCGACATTCGATACGAAATGATTTAATTAGCACTTATACACTTCAGATTGAAGTTGCCAGACTCATAAGGTGTCGAAGGGCATTGTCAACGCTTTACCCGACGTAGGCGGACATCTTGCCCCGCATTCTTGATGAAGCATCGAATTACGGCGCTTCATCCTTCCACTGTGTAAGTCCTGATAATGAGAATTACGCAAATCATTAGGTCCGAATCAGTATGTTGGATACAACTGTTTGTCTTGACGCATAATTTGAAGTCCCTTGCTGACTGCATTTCACACTCCGCTCAATTGGCAAGGATTAAGGCGTAGAAACGTCAAAACAGTGGAAATTTCTCTTGCGTTTTTAGCATAATGATGTTAAAATCTATGCTTGTTCAAGTGGGGGATTAGCTCAGTTGGGAGAGCGCTTGCATGGCATGCAAGAGGTCACCGGTTCAAGTCCGGTATCCTCCACCATTTTTTTGCCCGCCCCATGCGTTGCACATTTTCGCCAATGGCATTTTTTTGCGTTTTCCCGGCCGCTATTGTTTGGCGCCGTCTGTTTTCTTGTCTTTAGGCGAGGTTGTCCCTAAGCGTCGGGGTGTTAATCCGTTTTCTAACACCCCCAAGATTGTCAAGTGCAATTGCGCACGATACGGCAATTCTTCGATGAGTTTATCTTCCGTTGATTTTATCTTCGACTCTTCGTCTAAACGACTCTGACGTAGTTTTTTCAACGTCTCCCCAATTTCATCTTCCGATACGACTAAATCCTTGGCAAGTCGATTTAGTAGGCGTAGATTTTCGACAGCCTTAATGCGTTTTTGGCGTTTGAGTTCCCAAAGCGCTTTTATCTTCTTCGTTTGGTCAGTTGACACCCCGAGCTCTGCCAACGTTACCCCTCTGCTTTCGTTCGTTTCCTCTGCCATTAGTGCCCACGCCCACATGCCAACCAGTACGGTAAAGGCAGTGATTGATATGAGCAAACTCACGAAGAAGGGTGTATGGTCTCTTCGCATATTTCACCTCCAGTCGGTCGTCAAAACCGAGAAATCCCTTTCACCCTGATGTGCGCCAACGTTGATTAAGCGTGTTTTCAACCTGCCCCCTTAAGCGCTGCAGCAATGCGCTGGCAACTCATGCGGTGTAAGTAGCATACCACAGTTGTCCTGAACAGTCAAGCGGCGAGAAATGTAGTGCCGGATAAACATTGCATCGCACAAGTCGATATGAGATAATGTTAACCTGCGGAAGGTTCAATTGTATCCCGAGTCAATAAGGAGACAGACGTGTTGGAGAAGATTCGCGAATTAATCATTTTACTTCAAACTGGAATTGAGGACTACGAAGGACAGTTAAAGACACTACAGGAAGAACGGTTGAAATTTATTCGCCTATCCCAATCAAACGGATTTGGCACGGATGAAAACTCCTCAAACGAATCTTGGCTGCTCCATCTAAAACAGCTTGAGGATTCACTGGAACTCCGCGTTAATGCACTCAAACAGGCAATCAAAGAAACCGCAGATGATATTACGTCAACGGAAAAATCAAATACGGATTCCTGACAGGTGTGCCGTGAGCAAAGGATTATCGCGGCTAATGATGCATGAAAGCATTCTAACACATTTCTACTGCGGCACCGTAAAACCGAATGGTGGATTTTAGCATGAACGCCGAACCACGTTATAACGACACATATTACAAATTCACCCAGGTCGAATCACGGATAATAAATCTGAGAGCGGGCACTGAAATTAATCTGAAAGATGTTGCCCCTCCGCTCGATTGGAATCAGGTCTTTGGTAATGGTAATCCCGTCGAAATTGAAATTGGGTGCGGCAAGGGGCGTTTTCTGGGAAAATCCGCAAAGCAGCATCCTGACATAAATTATGTTGGCGTAGAGAGAGCTCCAAAATATGTTCAGCGTACAAAGGAACACCTCCTGAAACAGAACGTTACGAGGACGCTTCTTGTGTGGAGCGACGCGTCCTATTTTGTGAATCGCTATGTTGCGCGGGAATCGGTCAAGACCTATCATGTCTACTTTCCCGATCCCTGGCCGAAAAAACGTCAGCACAAACGCCGGATCTTTAACAACGAACTTTTCATCAAAGGTTTAATTCGGACCCTCGATTCAACAGTAGGGTGCATACAACTCGCTACCGATATTCAGGAGTGTTATTCTGAAATTTGTTTAAGATTAAATCAGTTCCCGTCTCTAGTGTCTGTACCATTTGAAGCAGTAAGAGCCGATCGCATTCGAACATGTTTTGAGATAAAGTACCTTGCCGAAGGGCGGAATATCTATCGGGCAGCGTACCGCAGGCGGCACCTAAATTAAAAGTTTGCAGGTTTTCCGCACGCGGAACAGCAACATTCGGAATACCGCACTGCAAGCGATTATTGCCAAGAGTACCAAGAAAGTCGAACATGAGCAACTGGACGCTATGGCGAGGACAGTTTCCCGTAACGCAAAAGTATATCCGCCGGAGTGTCACCTTTATCCCTGCGCGTGCGAAAGGCGATGCACGATTTCTTGGACGACGCTTCCGATAACGGCGCGGTCAATGTGGCTAACTGGACCGCGGCAGCGGAATCCTGCCGACGTTCAGCCGCTCAGCTAATCAATGCCGATACAAGCGAAATTGCGTTCATGAAGAACACGACGCAAGGGCTCATCATCGCTGCAAACGGGATAGATTGGCGGCAAGGCGATAATGTCGTGACCACGTCCGTAGAATTTCCCGCTAATGTTTATCCTTGGTGGAACTTGAAGGAGCGTTACGGCGTAGAGATGCGCATGGTGCAGGAAAAGCACGGGCAGATTTTTATTGAGGACATTGAGGCAGCAATTGACGCCCGCACCCGCGCCGTAACAATTAGTCATGTTGAGTTTGCATCGGGGTTTCGGAACGACATCGCAGCAATTGGTGAAATTTGCCGGAGGAAAGACATCTGGTTTGTCGTGGATGCGATTCAAAGCCTTGGCGTGATTGATTTAGACGTGAGGGTTTGCAATATCGACATTCTGTCCGCTGACGGGCACAAATGGTTGCTCGCTCCCGAAGGTGCGGCGATTTTCTATTGCGCCAAGGAGAAATTGGATAGATTAATTAATACCAATGTCGGATGGGCAAGCGTGGTAAACCCTAGGGATTTCCTAAATTACGATTTCACGCAGAAACCGGATGCCACTCGGTTTGAAGAGGGATCTTACAATACCGTTGGATTATATGGACTGTATGCAGCCATTGAACTTCTGTTGGAGGTTGGCATCGCAAGCATTGAAGCGCGTGTATTGAATCTGACGCAACGGCTAATCGACGGACTCCAATCTAAGGCGTATAGAGTCATTACGCCAGGACTTGAATCCAAACGATCCGGAATCGTCGCGTTTGAAAGCGGCGCATATTCAACAACTGAACTTTGTAACCGCCTTCAGCGTGAAAACGTGATTGTTGCTGAACGCGGCGGCGTGCGAGTGTCCCCGCATTTCTATAACTCCGAAGCGGAAATTGACCGTGTGCTGGAGTTGTTACCGTGAGAGATTTGCTCGAACCAGAATCCTGCGCGTTGTGAATAAGGGAAGGGGGCAGAAACCAAGTTTTTTTCTTGGAAACTCGGTTTCTTTACAAGCGCCCTGGCTATCGCCGTCTCTCTAACTCCAAAATTAAAAACCACTTAAACGATAAAGGAATTTTTAAATGATTAAAACAAAGATATTTGCCGTGTTACTAATCGCTTGGATTTCAGTTTCGTTTTTGGGATGCGGTGATAGTGAGGACGGTCCAGTCAATCCGGTTGAGCCAGACGTTGAACTTGAGCTGATGTACGACGATCCAGCACAGGCTGGCAGGCCCGTTCCTTCATTCTCGAACGATATTCTGCCTATCCTCACTCAACGGTGTGCATTGTCCGGTTGCCACGTTGCCGGCGGACCGCACGGCGTCGATCTCAGGACGTATGAGTCCGTCCAAAAGGGAGGAGAACACGGCGCAATCGTCGTTGCGGGCAATGCGGCCGAAAGCGAGATGGTCGAAGAAATAGTAGAGGGCAATATGCCGCTGGGCGGGCCGCGGCTGAAAACCGCTCAAATTCAACTCATTATTGACTGGGTCAACTCGGGCGCAAATAACGATTGAATCCGAAACGCTTCCGAGTACGTTGTTACGAGTGCGTAATCATTCCGCTCCTTAGCAAGCTAACTATTGCCCGCAAGTCTCTGGAGTTAGACGCCGTCTATGTTTGGGCTAAGAACGATTGTTCCTTTCGGTATGTTGTAAACTGTGGGAGGGACATCCCTGTCCCGATAATCAGGGCTAGGAAGCCTTTCCCACATGTGTTTTAAAACATTGTTACGTCAAGAATGAGGGGCGGCAAAACTCATTCCCCTCCTTACCAAGGAGGGGCAAGGGGAGGTTAACCGAAATACCACCCTTTGTCTATTCGCCAAATTATCAAAAAGAGAACTTTAACCCATGAACGACGCCGAAAAATATCTCTTTGACCTAAACGGTTATCTCGTCGTCGAGGGCGTGCTCCCACCCGACGAAGTCGCCCGCGCCAACGAAGCCATCGACCGTCATTGGCATCGGAATAAAATTCGTTCCCGCGAGGAGACATTAGACGGCGGCTCAACGTCGCTCCGGGGTGAGCAGGGACGCGGCGAACTGGGCAATATGCTTGATTGGGAAGAGCCGTGGTGCAACCCTTTCCGAGAAATGTTGGCGCATCCACGGATTGTCCCTTATCTTCATCAACTCCTCGGCAAAGGTTTTCGGATGGATCATCCGATGATTCTTTTGTCGATGGAAAAAGGAGCGGAAGGCTTTCTGTTTCACGGGTCTTCAGGTCCCGGCTTCGATCCAAACCAATATTACATCGTCCGTGACGGCAAGATACATAACGGGCTGACAGTTGTGGCATTTCAACTCATGGATGTGAATCCGGGTGACGGGGGGTTGATTGTCATCCCCGGTAGCCACAAGAGCAATTTCCCATGCCCCGAAGAGATACGCCGCTACAAAAACTATCAAGAACACGTTCGGCAGGTTGTCTGCAAAGCCGGAGATGTGGTTATCTTCACTGAAGCCGTCACGCACGGGACGCTGCCTTGGACTTCGGATCGTCCGCGCCGGTCGATATTGATGCGGTACACCACCGGAAACATGGCGTATGTTCCCGCCTACCCCATCCCTGAATGGGCAAATGAGCGGGAGCGAACCGTGATGGAACCGCCGTACCATACGCGCCTAAACCGCCCAGTGTTGGACGAATAGAACTAACAGATCGACATTTCTCGAAATACTTCTGTCTAACAGTCGGGTGTATTGGCATTTTGGGGTTGCCAATTCAAAAAAGCGGCCGTGTAAATTGCCAAAAACCCTAGTTGGGTGAGACGCGCGGCCTATAAGCGTAACCACGAGGATTGCCCCTACAAGGATGATGTGGGGGCAGGTCTTGTGCCTGCCTAAAAACTCTGGCCGGTGGTAAAAGCTAGTCATCGTCGATGTTCATTGAGAACCGCGCCCAAACCGGGCGGCGGTCGCTCACCGCTTGTGATGCGGCCAGGTCGTTATTCGCCCAATCCTTTTCATCGAACTTATCAATCCCGCATTCGCCTGTGTACTCGGATGTATGCCCGCTCTGGAAAAAGATGTTGTCGAATAGGCTGGTATCTTCGATATGAGATGCTAACGGTAAGTCAAACAGATTCATCATCGAGGGAATTGACTCGAGCCGCGCAAAGGCCCGGCTGTCGTCCGGATTGCGGTTGAAGTCTCCGAGAAGAATTACGTCATTTTCGTTTGCGTCCGCATGTTGAACCTGCCGGTAAACATCTGCAAGGCTTTGTATTTCTCGCTGCCTCTCCTCCACCTTCCCCCAAACCACCCGCACTACAATTACCGTGAAATCGAAACTACCAGCACGGAACGTAGCGAAGTACGGATCGCGGATAAAGTCTTCCTCACCGTCCGCACCATCGTCATACAACTGCCCCGGTGCGGAAACTGTAGCGAATTGCGGGTCATAAAGGAACGCAAACCGCTCCGTCATGTGACGCCCTACCGCGGGGCTGATGAGATACTCGTATCTTCGTCCCATCTCCTCCAACTGTGTTACAGTACGCTTCAACACCTGTTCATCGCGTAACTCCACCAGCGCCGCAATGTCATAGCCGATAAGCACGTCCGCAATACGTTTCACCTCGGCGGCATCCCGGCTTTTATCGCTAAAGACGCGGACGTTCCACGCAGCCACATCAACCGTGTGCTTCTCAACCTGCTTTTCGCAACCCAAACTCAACACTGCCATCGTCGCGCCAAGAAGAATGATGTGAATCCTGCCCCATTGGAAAAACTTTAACATTGCTATAATATTGCCTTAACTATGTGATATAATTGAGAGCGGTTTAGCTTTCGCTCAATAAGAGTGCGCACCGCCGATTGTATATCTTATACATGGTCAAATAACGAATGTCAAGGACTTATTTCGGGGATATTTTCAGACATCTGAGGTTGAAATCACAGGTGCGTTTTGCAACTATTGCGGACACGCGCAACGCTTCTCGCATACATGCCGGCGGCGAAGAAATTGACTAAAAACCAAGTTTTTTCTTCAAAACTCGGTTTCTTAACGCAACGGTTTTAACGGCGAAATTCCTTTGAGATTTGATGTGTCTTGTGCTACTATAAGACGCCATTCCTGCAAACTCACGCTCGGCAATGGGGAGGCGGTGTAGAGTGAATCCCTTATCAAAAAGGCGAAGGTGTGTGGTGAAGAAGATGAATCAACCTTTATTCTTAACTCAAATGACCACAAAAAGCCCCAGCGGGGCGATAGGTGTATAGAAAAAAGAGCAAAACCTCCCCTAAAGCCCCAGCGGGGCGACAGGTGGGTTTCATTGAGTTGGTGCTCAACAAACTTAATTAATTGTCATTGGTTTCGAGATTCCTAGTTGAATAGAGTCCTGCAATTGAATACCTACCTTTAGAAATTCAACTGCGTAAGTCCTATTTAGCGATCAGAAGGAGTAACATCATGTCCAAGTCTATGCACAATCTGTGGAATACGCTTTGTTCATTTGAATGCGGTGCGGTGCAACGCCAATACTACTCGATTTCAGTGTTAGAGGAACAGGGGATTGGTCCAATTTCTCGGTTGCCCGTGAGTCTGCGGATTGTGCTTGAATCGCTGTTGAGAAATTATGATAACCAGCAGATTACAGAACAAGATGTCGAAAATCTGGCAAATTGGGACGCGAAAACGCCTAAACCTGTCGAAATCCCCTTTAAACCTGCGCGCGTCATAGCTCAAGATTTCACGGGCGTACCGCTTCTCGTTGATCTCGCCGCGATGCGATCGGCTGTCGATGAACTCAACAGCAATCCGCAAATTATCGAACCGGTCATTCCGGTCGATCTGGTGATAGATCATTCTGTGCAAGTCGATGCTTACCGCTCTGAAAACGCCCTGCAAATCAATACCAGAATCGAATTTGAACGGAACAAAGAGCGGTACGAATTTCTTAAGTGGGGGCAGGGCGCATTTAACAGTTTCAAGATAGTTCCGCCGTCAATCGGCATCGTGCATCAGGTGAATCTGGAATATCTGGCGAGGCTCGTCGTAGATAGCCGCCTTAACGGAAGTGGCGTGGCTTACCCGGACACCTTGGTAGGAACTGATTCCCACACAACCATGATCAACGGTTTGGGAATCGTCGGTTGGGGGGTCGGCGGTATTGAAGCCGAAGCCGCCATGTTAGGTCAGCCGGTATACATCTTAACGCCGGAGGTGGTCGGGGTAAACTTGAGCGGCTCGCTGCATGATGGCGTCACGGCGACGGACCTTGTCTTAACGGTCACACAGAGGTTGCGTGAGACCAAAGTTGTCGGAAAGTTCGTCGAATTCTTCGGTGAAGGCGTCGAAGCCCTCTCTCTGCCGGATCGTGCGACCATCTCAAACATGTGTCCCGAATACGGCGCGACAATCGGCTTTTTCCCCCCTGACGCCGAAACCATGCGTTACCTCAACCAAACCGGCAGAGAAGAATCACAGGTTGCGCTGGTGGAAGAGTATCTCAAACGGCAGCAGTTGTTCGGTATTCCCAAGACCGGAGATATAGATTATTCTTCCGTGTTGACCATCGAACTCGATGCCATTGAACCGAGCATTTCGGGGCCCAAGCGGCCGCAGGATCGCATTGTTATCTCAAAAGTCAAAGACACCTTCTCCAATCTCTTGAAGCAGCCGATTACGGATGGCGGATACGGACTTTCTGAATCCGACTTTCATCTGCATGGAAGCGTACCTACTCAAGGCGAGCAAATAACGCACGGTTCAGTCGTCATTGCCGCCATCACCAGTTGCACCAACACTAGTAATCCTTCCGTGATGATCGGCGCCGGACTACTGGCAAAGAAAGCCGTCGAGCACGGTCTCCGAGTTCCCGATTATGTCAAAACCAGCCTCGCGCCCGGTTCGCGGGTTGTCACGGAGTATCTAAACCAAACCGGATTGCTCGGTTATCTTGAAAAATTGGGGTTCGGGCTCGTGGGATACGGTTGCACCACCTGCATCGGAAACAGCGGCCCTTTAGATGAGACTGTCCAACGCAGAATTGACGAGGAAAACTTAGTTACCGCCAGCGTTCTCAGCGGCAACCGCAATTTTGAAGCGCGCGTCCACCGAGATGTCAAAGCCAATTTCCTAATGTCCCCGCCGCTTGTTGTCGCTTACGCGCTGGCTGGCACCATTGATATTGACCTTAATGGCGAACCGTTGGGATATTCTGATGCGGGTGCGCCCGTATACCTCGCCGATGTCTGGCCCGCGAGTCGTGAGATTGCCGAATTGGTGAGCCAGTCGGTTGATCCAGCCTCGTTTAAACGTCTGTACGCAAAGATTGACGACCAGAGCCCGGAATGGGACAAGTTAGAACCGCCCGAAGGCGGAATTTATCGTTGGAGCGAGGCAAGTACATACATTCAGAAGCCGCCGTTTTTTGAAACTTTTAAACTCCAACCCGAATCCATTACCGATATTAGGGGCGCGCGCGTCCTCGCCCTGCTTGGCGATTCGGTGACGACCGACCACATCTCTCCGGCTGGCGCAATTGGTGCCGATAGCCCGGCTGGAAAATACCTGGTGAGTCGGAACATCCCGGTCAAAGACTTCAACACATACGGGTCGCGGCGCGGAAACGACCGCGTGATGACGCGCGGAACGTTTGCGAACAATCGCGTCAAGAACTTGATGCTGCCCGGCGTCGAAGGCGGTTATACGCTCAAATTTCCCTCTAAAGAAAAGACTTCAATCTATGACGCCGCGCAATATTATGCCGAGCAGGGCACGTCGCTCGTCGTGTTTGCGGGCGCAGAATACGGTTCCGGAAGTTCTCGGGATTGGGCGGCTAAAGGTGTTGCCCTGTTAGGTGTCCGGGCTGTCGTCGCCGAGAGTTTTGAGCGGATCCATCGGAGCAACCTGATTGGTATGGGGGTGCTGCCGTTACAGTTTCAGGGCGGCGAGAGCATTCAGTCTCTGAACCTAGACGGAAGTGAAATCATCAATATCACCGGTATTGAAACCAATCTTGAACCCGGACAGACAGTCAACATGGCATATATTGACGAATCTGGCGCGCAGTGCCAGACACAATTGCTAGTTCGAATAGATACCCCGGTCGAAGTCGAATATTACCGGCACGGCGGAATCCTCAACTACGTCTTGAGAAATCTAATGGCATCAGAATAAACCGCGGAACGCCAAGCAACAACTAATGAGAATCGAGTTTCGAGGTGAGGACTTACGCAATTCGGTTTGAAATAGCGCAATTCATTTCGTGTCGGCAGGTCGTTCACTTACTAGGGCGTGTTGACATTTATGTAAAACGGCCTGTAATCGTAGGGGCGAGGTTGCCTCGCCCATTGACCAACGCGGGCAGGGAACTTCCAACCATACAGATTGAGTCGAATTTGGTCAAACAACCTACAGCAGTCGGAAATCGTATCTGATTGTGAAAAAAGGGTTGGGGGACCCAACCCCTACGAAGCGTCATGTGTCTGTGCACCGTTCTTGATTGTCCGGTTGCGATGAAATGTCAACAAAACCTAATACACCGCCTGACACGCTGTTTTGTGTAGAGGCGGGCAAAATAGAGGATTCCTATCGCAGTCGCTATTCGCTCCCTTAATTCCTACTACGAACCATTGGCTGTTCACCCGCGTAAATCCTAAAGGAGTAGACTAGAATGCCGTTCTGCCCGGAATGCAACGCTGAATATCTTGAAAGTGTTTCGGTATGTGCGGACTGTCAGGTCGCGCTAGTCCCTGAGCGCCAATCCGAAGACACCGTTGAATACATCAATTGGGAGGTTGTCCACCAAGTCCCCAATGAAGTAGTTGGAAACATCATCAAGGGCGTGTTGGAGTCGGCTGGTTTCGATGTCCTGTTGCGGTCGTATGAAGTCGTCGCTCACGGCGGACTCAGCCCAAAACCTCAATGGGGCGATATTCTCGTTCGCGGTGACGATGTGGAACGTGCGGAAGCCATTGTCGATTCGTACATTTCCTCCTTATCGGAAGATGACGCCGAGAGTCGCGAATCTGAACTCGAAAACGTGTGAACTTAATGCGGAGGAATTGCTTTAATGATTTACTTACGCTTGATTTGCGCCGTATGCCTTCTTATTGGTGTAAATTTTACCGCTTTTGCCGATTATCGAATCGAGCCGGGGGATACCCTCCAAATTGTTGTCATCGGTCAAGCTGATTACTCTCAGACGGTAAAAGTCAGAGCGGACGGGATGATAAGCTACGTTGACGGCGATCTGCCGGTTTCCGGCAAGACGCCGGAGGAGGTTAGGCTGCAAATCTTGGAACACCTGCGTCAACAAAAGCAGCTTTTGAGTCCGAATATCATGGTTTCACCGCTGCCCGCGGAGGACGAAATTTTTGTCGGCGGTGCGGTTAACTTGCCAAACCGTTACCCGCTTCAGTTGCAGGATGAAATTGGGTTGGACCACGCCATCGCAATGGCGGGTGGCGCTGACGCCAAAGCAGATCTCACCCGCGTCCAAATATATCGCCAAGATGGCACCGTCGAGCAATATGACCGCTCTCTAGGGGCTGATTATGAATACATCCTCGTCCGCGGAGGCGATTTGGTGCGCGTACTGGCGCAAGGCGTCGTTGATGTGCAGGGGCAGGTCAACAAACCCGGAAGAATCCTGATTCAGGATGGCATCCAAATTGGCGACGCACTCGCCCGCGCGGGCGGTCCTGATAATAGGGCGGACCTTTCCAAATTAGTCATTGTCAGACGCGGAAGCGAGCCAATCGAAGTCAACCGCGCTGAGCCGTTTTGGCGGAGTGCCAAGGAATCCGGCGGTAAGTATCTGCTGGTAGACGGTGACACGCTGTATGTCCCGCCGCTCGGCGTGGTCGAAGTGCAGGGTCAAGTCAACGTCCCGGGCAGTAGAATAGCGATTCGCGACCGAATTCGGGTAGCCGATGCCATCTCGCGGGCGGGAGGCGCAGATGATAGAGCCGACCTTTCCGAATTGGTTATCACCAGAACCGATGGCGAAAGGGTCGAAATTAGCATCCCAGATCGATTTTGGGAAGAACCCAGCGATGGCGAAACGGAGCACTATTTGTATGATGGAGATTCACTGTATGTTCCCAACGCCTATGAGGTCGAAACCATATATGTGCTCGGTTATGTACGTAATCCCGGCGCCTACAAGATTCGCGATCCGATTACACCGGCGCAAGCCATCGCTCACGCTGGCGGAGAAGAGGCGGAGGCGAATCTCGGAGATATAGAAATCATTCGAAAAGACGGAAGCGTCGAAAAAATCAATCTTAAAGAACACAAGAAACAGATGCAAGAAACCAAGATTTTACTGCATCCAGGCGACTCCATGCGGGTCAATAAGGGGTTTCAGATTAACTGGGGATTGGTTCTGAATTTCCTCTCGGTCACAACGGTCACAATAGGCCTCATCATCAGCAACTAATCTCGCCTTTCGTACATTCTCTTCGCCCAAGGTTTATTAAAAATTGGACGAAGAAAAGAGTCGCTCACATACTAATCATGGACGACACACCAAATAAGCCACCTCGGTTTTCAGACAAACAATTCGCATTAACGCTCTCGGCAATTTTCTTGGTTGCCGGTGCAGTCGTCGCATGGAATCATGAGATGTGGCGGGACGAGATGCAAGCCTGGTTGATTGCGCGGGATGCGCCGTCCGTGTTTGAGCTCTTCAATATTCTAAAGAGATATGAAGGGCATCCCAGCGTATGGCACCTCGGGCTATATGTGCTCCAGTTCTTCACCAGCTCGCCGATAATTATGCAGCCCTACCATCTGCTGATCGCCGCAACGACAATCTTTGTGCTTGCGAGTTACTCACCCTTCACGCGCCTGCAAAAGACACTCTTCGCGTTCGGCTATTTTCCTTTCTATGAGTATGGCATCATCTGTAGAAATTACGCAATCGGCATATTGTTGCTGTTCCTCTTCTGCACACTCTTCACCCGCTGGAAGAAAAAATTCCCGCTTGTCGCCTTAATTCTTTTTGTGCTCGCGCACACCAGCGTTCACGCCCTAATCATCGTAATATCCATCGCGCTGCTCTTATTTTTGGAATTACTCGTTAACTCGGACCGTCCGAATCGATTGCACATCGGCATCGGCTTTGCATTGATACTAACTGGAATAATCACCGCCATTTACCAGATCGCGCCCGCCGCGGACCAAGGCACTCGGCCCGGATGGACGACCAATTTCGACTGGCATCACCTGCAGAACACCCTAAATTTAATTCCAAGGGCTTTTTACGCTATACCCCGCTCTATGCTGCATTTTTGGAATACCAATTTCTTAGATCCAATTCCGTCGTCAGCCCAAGTAAAACTTGCCCTGTCGCTGCTCACATTGCTTTTCCTCTTTTTACTGTTACTCCGAAAACCGACGGTGCTTATGATGTATCTTTGCGGGACGACCGGGCTATTGGCGTTCTTTTATACCAAATATTTCGGATCAGTCAGGCATCACGGCTTCCTTTTTATGCTGTTTATCGCCGCCGTATGGATATCGCATTATAGCTACGAAGCCAAACGGCTGCCGAATGCATTGAAGACAATCAGTTGGGGGTTGGCGAAGGCTTTCAACATTGTGTTCGTATTCATCCTCATCATTCATTGTGTTGGCGGCGTTACTGCAGCCAGGCTTGAGTTAATCCATCCCTTCTCCAACGGCAAGGCTGTCGCCGAATTCATCATAGATGAAGAGCTGGATGACATGTTAATCGCGGGCGTCGCGCCGGACGACCTGACACTGGAAGTTCTCGGATATCTGGAGAAGGACGAGTTTTTCTATCCCCGCAGCGAGCGGTTTGGTTCTTTTGGCGTTTGGGACATGGCATGGCGGAACGGGAGAAGTCTGCAAATCGGCGATGTGTTGCGAAGAGTTCAGCAGTTAGCGGAAGAAAAGGGAGAGGATATCTTGTTAGTCTCGGCTCGTCCGCTGCCCGATGAAATGCAGCGCAGTATTCCTATAGTATCGGCGCCCTTGGAGATTGGCAGAGCTGAAGCAGGCCACTATTTCATAGGAGGGGTAGATGAAATCTTCATCGCAAAACGAGTTCTTTCACAAGAGGAAATTGCCGCACACTATAATGGGGGTGTAGCCGCAATTGCAGCGGCGGGAGCCGAGGTCATTCTGGCGATGCCATTTGAAGAAGGCGAGGGGGCAGTAACCAAAGACCACTCGCCGCACGGCAATCGCGGCGCACTGCATGGAGGCGCGAACTGGAGCAAAGGCAAGTTTGGCGGTGCACTCACCTTGGATGGTACCGCTTGGGTGGAAATCGGAAACAACCCGCAGCTAGAGTTAAATCACACAGATTTTACGATTGCGCTGTGGGCGTACTTTGCGTCGAATGGCGTGCACGGACTAATCGGAAAGTCTGAAGGCCCCGGTGAACGGAATAAATGGTGGCTCATGAACCGGCCTTCGGCGTCGCCGGGCGGCGAGATTTCGTTTCACCTCAATTGGCCCCACAGGACGGGACTCTGGATTGGAACACCCCGGCGTGGCGAGATTAACCGATGGCATCAGATTGTGCTCGTCAAGAGCGGTAACAAGTACAACTTCTATGTCGATGGTCAACTGATTGGCGCTGTTCCGGACCCCTTGGTACATATGCCGCCTCCGGGATATAAACTCACGCAAATCAAACGGTTCGCCCCAGCGGTAATCGGCGGTGAAGTGCCGCAATACTGCGTGTACCGATTGTCGTTACCCGCTAGACCAGAGAATCAAAAGGTAGGCGAGGGCGAATAATTGAATCGGAAGAAGGGAGTTTCGGTAGGTGCGGTTTCCGACCGCACCGACGCACTGGGTACACAGCGTTCGGTTAGGAAACCGCACCAACCGCAGCGCGCAAAATATTGTGGGATTTACTAGAGGGAATATTTGAATCGGCGGGGAGAGCGTGGGGCAATGCTGTTTACTTTCGGTATCGAATCTCGCCGTGAACTTCGACGGAGTCCACAATTGCCATGATGACTGCGTCAACCGGTTTGTCTTGGGTCGTGTTTGTTTGACGCGCAGAACTGCCGGCAGCGGTGAGAACCGTTTCGCCGATGCCGGCGCCAACCGCATCAACAGCTACAGTATAGCGGCTGAGCAAATTGCCGTCAAGATTCGACTCTTGGACAATCAATAACTTGCTGCCGACTAATTTCTCATCTTTGCGCGTCGCAACCACCGTACCCACGACTTTGCCGAGCGTCATCCGAAAAATCCCTTTACGGCTAGTTGATACCGTCCGCAGAATTTTGAGGCAATTCTACTTGAGTATGTTAAACTGAATACGCCTAAAAGTCAAGTCTTATTATCGCTTCGCTCATTGCTAAATAACCCAAGTTCCGCTGCGTAATTTGCAACCCACTTGCTGCCGAAACCGGGTTGCAGTTAACGCTTGAAAACATAGGTTTACGTATAATTTCGCACCAAAAAAACTTTACGTCAATAGGAGTTCTTATGCAAAAACATACAGGCGTCATTTGTGGAATGTTAATTTTTCTGATTGCACTGACAAGCTGGGGCGATGCTGCCGGTGAATTCAAAGTGGCGTTGCTCACACCGGGATCCATCAGCGACGCCGGGTGGAATGCGCTCGCATACGACGGCCTCAAACTGATTGAAACGGAGCTTGGCGCTGAAGTGAGTCACGTCGAAAGCAGAACACCTTCTGAATGGGAGGAACACTTCCGATTTTACGCCGAAAAGGGTTTCAATCTCGTCATCGGACACGGATTTGAGTATCAGGAAGCCGCGAAGGCGGTTTCCCCCGATTTCCCGAACGCCGTATTTGTCACAACTTCCGGCAGTACTGTGCTGAAAAATGTCGCATCAATTGTCTTCGAGCTTGAAGAGGCGACCTATCTCTTGGGAATCATTTCCGGGATGATGACGCAAACCGGCAAAATTGGCCTGGTTGGGGGCATGAATATTCCGCCCATTAAGAGCACCTTTCTTGCGTTCGAGGAAGGAGCGAAATCCGTGAATCCCGACATTAAAATCTCTCGCTCTTATGTGGGCGATTGGGAAAATATAAGCAAGGCAAAGGAGTTAGCGCTGTCTCAAATTGCGGAAGGCACCGACTTCATCTTCCATAACGCCGACGCTGCCGGGCAGGGTGTTTTCCACGCTGTCGAAGAGAGCCGCAAAGCCGGTAAGGACATCTACGCTTACGGCTCTAACCGCAATCAAAACCACATCGCTCCGGACGCGATTCTTGCAAGCGCTGTCATTGATACGAAGGTTTTTGTGCACGTCGCAAATCTTGTCAAAACCGGAAAATTTGAACCCAAGGTTATGCTCCTCGGAATGGCTGAAGATGAGATGGTGAAACTCGTTTACAATCCGAAGCTGAAAGATCGCGTGCCAAAAGCCGTTACTGACAAAGTTGAGGAAACCCGGCAGATGATTCTCGCGGGATCATTCAAAGCGCCAAGAGTGAAGTTTTAGTTCATTGCCGCGTCCAAAAATTGGTTTAGCACCCTTCCTTCCGCTCAACTAGTCAATAAAAATCTGTGTGTCATTAGAACCCAAGCTGTTTGTCCACGATATTCTTCAAGGGTTCACCATTCAGGTATCGCTTCAGGTTTTCGCAAAAGAACTCCGCTGCGCGGCGTACACGATGCTGCGACCTACCCGCTACATGCGGGGTAAGAAGTACACCGTCCATATCCCACAGCGGGCTGTCCTTTGGCAACGGTTCAACTTCAGTTACATCCAACCCTGCGCCGGCAATCTTCCCCGCCTTGAGCGCCTTAATAAGTGCAGGCTCGTCAACAATCTTGCCGCGGGCGACATTGATAAGATAGGCGGTCGGCTTCATCAGCGCTAAGTTGTCCGCATTGATAAGGTGATAGGTCTCCTCGGTGAGCGGGCAAGCAATCATCACCACATCTGAGCGGCGCATCAACTCCGGGAGCTGGTCAATCGGCATCAATTCATCGACAAAATCCAGCTTATCCTGCCGGTATGCATCTACTGCAATGATACGCATGTCAAATCCTTTGCCGCGTTTCGCCATATGTATTCCAAATCCACCCAATCCAATGATACCGAGCGTTAATCCGCCAATCTCAATCAATTGATTTGGCTTACGCCATTCATGTTTGGTGTGGTTGACGGCGGCGCCCTTTATATCGCGCGTTAAACCGAGCAATAGCGCGAAAGCATGCTCTGCCGCATGCGATCCATACACGCCCGCCACGCTGGTCAAGACAACCTCACTATTTTTTAACGCGGGATACAGTTGAGCGTCCATCCCCGCGCTGTGGCTTTGAATCCATTTGAGTTGTGTCAAATAGGGGAATGTCTCTTCAAGACAGTTTCCAAAATAAACCTGCGCGTCCCCGCCCGTTTGGATAATCTCTTCTTGTGAACGTGGAAAGACAACAGTATGCTCTCCGCCGGCTGCCTCGCGGATGAGTTGGTGCAGCCGCTCGTTTAACACGTACACGCTAACATCAACAAGAATCTTCATTCGGTTTAGTTCCTTTCAAAACTCAATAACGCCAAAAAACTTGGCAATCATAGCCTTTGCTGCCAGTGCTAATTTCACGCCCATATCTGCGATTGAGGGAATTGCGCGATTGCGTTGCCGACCGCATCTCGTCGAAAACACATACGATATTCCAAAAATTGAACTTTATGATAGCCGACCGATTCTATCACAAGCGCACGAATCCGTCAAGCCGTGAAACCGCCCACATTAGCTGGCAACAAACCTGACTTATTTGACGGGATTAATGCATTTTTGCAAAGGTCAAGTTTAGCGCAGACTCTCTCGTTCCTTAGCTCCTTTTCCCCGGCGGCGCAGAAGGCAACTTGAAACTGAGTTTTTTCTTGAAAACTCAGTTTCTTTAACTGTGTCTAAACCATCGCCGTGACTGATAAAGGATATTCGAATTTCCGCCTGCACCAAAGAGTGTAATTTCCAAGTGTGATTCTACGGTTTTCATTGCTAATTCACCCGGCATAGAGATATAATAGGAATCCTCGAGCGTTGAAAAATTTAACCGTTCCTCTTTCTCACCCGCGATGGAAAACGGTAGGAGTCAAGAAACTCCCTCTTAATTTTACAGAATTGGAAATGCTGTACTAACCACGGGAGATGACATAAATGAAACCCTCAACTAACATTCATGCATTTATCAGCGTTGCTATCCTATATGCCGCAATTCTCTCGGCACCCGGTAATGCCGCTATCGACCCAGAAACCACGGTGGCGGTCTGGCTCTTTAACGAGGGCGAGGGGAATGAAGTCAAGGACGAGACAGATAACCCTGCAAACCTGAAGGGAGTGTTAAAAGGCAGGGAAATTACGTGGATTAAAGGTGTCTACGGTAACGCGGTAAATCTCGGAGTAGATGGCGATGTCGTAGCTGTTTCCGCGGCTTTCGGCGACGAGGCTGCTCCCACGGAAGAGATTACAATCGTGGCATGGATTCGTTGGAATCCTAAAGCCAACACAGATCTCTTTTTCTTCGTTCCGCCTGAACCCTGGGATAACCGAATTGCAGTGCATTTTCCATGGGGCGCGGACGGTATTGCATGGCAGTTTGGCAGGCCAATGGCAAACTTAAACGCCCCGATGCCAAAAAACTTTGAGGATGATTGGCATCACGTTGCGTTTACCGGTTCCGGTAAGAAAATGGCGATTTGGATTGATGGCAAAATTGTCTCCGAAAGGGCCGGCGTGACTCCCTTCGTACGCGGAAATAACCGCGCTTGGCATATCGGCGGTCGAGCCGGCACCACTTTCGAGGGCGGCGTTGACGAGGTGGCGGTTTTTAATGTGGTCTTAACCCAAGCAGATATCAAAGTAATAAAAGACAGGGGACTCAGTCATGCCGTCGGATTAGCCGTCGATCCATCAGGCAAACTCACGACAGCTTGGGGCAACATTAAATCACGCGATTAACCGTGCGAAATTCTTCTATGATGACGGATGCTTTCGTGCGAAAACCAGACAGAATAGACTTACTCCTAAAACTCATGCCTTGTTGGTTCTAGCTGCAGCAACATCATAACATGGACGTATTTGACGCAATCGCCCGCCGCAGGAGCTATCGCAAAGAGTTTCGGAAGGAACCCATCGCTCAATCCGATATGGATAGGCTCATTGAAGCTGCGCGGTGGGCGCCTTCCCCGTTTAATGTCCAACCGTGGGAGTTGCTCATAATCCGAGAAACGCAGGGCAAAAATGCGATCGCCGACCTTACCGAACGGTGCATCATTGAGCAGTTCAAGAATGCGAAGTTTCTTGATGACAACAGCCGCTGGATGCGCTTGACGGAGGATGAGTGGCATGAACACGGCGACGGAATTCTCCTCGCAGATCATGTTGACCTGCCGCCAATCTTACTGGAAGATCCAAAAAAACTCGCGCCGCTCCTCAAGAACGCAAAACACTTGAGCGTCTTGGGGCATCTGGGCGCTGGGCGAAAACCTGCGGAAACAATCTCCAACCTCATTCGAAACTCCCCCCTGTTAATGCTGGTATTGATGGATTGTAGAAAACGTCCGCCGGGGGACGGCGGGCGGCGCTGGATGTCGCTGAGCATGGGAGCCATGATTCAAAACCTACTGTTAGCCGCGGCAGCGCTTGAAATTGGCACTCAGTTCATCAGCGCACCCCTGGAACGTCACGGGGATTGCGAACAGATTCGCCAGATTTTCAACATTCCTTCCAACTACGAAGTCGTCAGCCTATTGCGGCTGGGATATGCGGAGTCAATGCCTGCAAAGTCCGTACGTTTGGGTGCATCCGCATTTGTTAAACATGAAAAATTCAAGTGAAAGGTAGAAACAAGCTTGAAAGATTCAATAAATCACGCGCAATCAACGCAATCCGCAGAAGCACAGACGTCCGAATCCGCACAGGGTTTTGAACCGGAAAAACACGAAATCTCGGTTCATGAGCTCAAGCAGAAACGCGATCGAAATGAACCGATTGTGTTGCTTGATGTTCGCGAGCAGGACGAGTACGAAATTGTCCATTTTGAAGACGCGCTTTTAATCCCCGTCAACGAGTTGCCCCAGCAGGCGCATCGGCTTGATAGAGACAGCGAAATCGTCATCCATTGCCATAAAGGGATGCGAAGCATGTACGCGGCGGCCTACTTATATCAACTCGGGTATCGGAACGTTAAGAGTTTAACCGGTGGGATAGATCAATGGGCGATTGAGATTGATTCGACACTGAACCGCTACTGAACTGAATGGCCTCCGGCATGCATCGCCGCCTTCGTCCAGTGCGCTGAATCTATGCTGCTTGCGCATCATAACATACCCTCCCGCCGACTACGGTTAGCAGATTACAAGCGGATTCATCAAAAATTTGCGCCATGACAGGTTGCCCGCTGTTCGGAAGTTCGATGGCGATAAAGTCTGCCTGCCACCCTTTTTCTAACTTCCCGACTTGATTCAATCGAAGCCCGCGTCCACCGTTAATTGTCGCCATGTTTAGAAGCGTTTCTGGTGGAAGGCATTCCCACGCTTTGCCCAAGAATCTAAGTTCATCAAGCATGCTTAAGGACCAGTTACTGGCGAGGCTGTCTGTTCCAATAGCCACGTTTACACCGGCTGCAAACAGTCGCAAAAGCGGATGATTGGTATGGTAAAAGTAGTGATGGCTGCGTGGGCAAAATACAACGGACGCACCGCTGTCCGCAAGCGTCCGAATATCTTCGTCTGTCAGGTAGTTACAATGCGCTAAAAGCGGACGCATTTCTAACACGCCAAGTGCCTTCATGTGCTGCACCGGTGTCCGATTCGGTGGCCGCCAGTCTTCCATTGAAATCTGTAAAGCTTCGAGCAAATCAGCGAACACACCCGTCCCCGCCGCCAAAAACTCAATCTCCGATTCGGTTTCTGACAAATGCGTGCAAAACGGTAATTCGCGGGAAAACGCGAGTTCACAACAGTGTCGGTAAAGGGTGTCAGCCGAGGAATACGGGGCGTGAGGCGACACACCGTACGTTAAGATAGAATCCGGCTTCGGCGCAGTTTCGATATGTGAGTCAATCCGCCGAACTCCCATCCGCGACCGTTCCGGTGAAAATCCCGTCGTCTCAAAAAATAGCACTTTCCGGATGGGTGCGTCTTTGAGGGTTTGTACAGATTGTCCAAATCCATGAATGTCGCCGACGGTAGTTGTCCCTCCCGCCAAACTCATCTGCACGCCGCTTTGGATCGCACGGTCAACCCATGCCTTGTCTGACTGCTGATTGCTAACAATTTGCAGCAGCCATTCCGTAAGCTGCGGCGTCCGCTCAACAAACGCACCGTGGTTGGTCAACTCAAGATGGGTGTGGCTGTTTACCAATCCCGGTAGGATGGTTGCCTCGCCCAAATCTCGTATAGGGCCTGCTCCCGTGCGTCGAAGTGCTGAATACCTGCCTACATCCACAATCTCCGACCCGTGAATCGCAACGGCGCCGTTTTCGATAATCTGTCTGCTATTTGGTAGGATATACTTCGCACGGAAAATCACCCGATGTTCTTCACCCTAGTCTCTGTTACGGTTTATATAGCTGCTCAGGTTGCCAGCCGGGGGGATAACCCATCGGCCAATCTGAATAGCCAAACAATTCACGGAGTCCTTCCGGATTTCCACACAGCCAAAAGAACATCTCTGCTGTGTCAAACCAGTCCCTGAATTGCTGGCGCGGCGGCTGAAGGAAGGGGCCGTCAACGCTATATTCGGCAGTAGCTGGGTCAAAGTCCGGTTCAACCACCCAGTCTCGCTCCGGTTGAACCGTCCGCCAATAGCAGTATTTCAGCATATTGCGGATTCCGTGAGCCGTGGATTCGGACCGGCGATGCCAAATTGAATATACGGTGATAAAAATGGTGCCGGCCGGTGCGGCAGTGTTGACCGAAGAACGAATGCTCGAATAATGCCCCATGCACCTCGAAAGTGTAAAATAGAAATGCGATGTCGGTACCAGACCCGTCGGTCCGAGTTCTATAGGCGTGTCCTGCGGATAATAGAATACCTGAAGGTGATTGAGTGCCGGTCCGTGGCGTGATCCGCCGTCTCTATGCCAGCCCTGTGCTGGTGCGGGACATTCGATTCGGTGATTAGCCACCCCTTTTGGAAGCATGAAGTTTTTGCCCAACAGCGACCGCACTGCACCTGCAGCCAGCGGGTTGAGAAGAACTTGTTCAATGAACCACTCTTCATTAAGCAGTTCGATAGGTTGGCCCGTCGGATGTGCAGTCAAATATTCGTACGTCCTTCGGTTTATCTCGTCCGGAACGGCGTCCTCTAGCATCAGATACCCCATTTTGCAGAATTCTACGACATGGTTGTCGGTCAGCGAAGGGGTAATTTCGCTCAAAACCACACCATCTTTCACTTGAAGACCGGGTTTGGAAAGTTCTACGGTATGTGTGTCAGTTCTCACTGGGTTAATTGCCCCTTTAATCGGCGGTCTTGCCATCTTTCCATAGTCCCTTCAGTTTCTGTGTGTTACCAAATTATTGTCGTGTCTCATTATCAGCGATTTCGTTAGAACTTGCTTAAAAATCCATCTATTTGAACATCAGCAGTCTTTTGCCAAAGCCCCAGAGGGGATCTTCGATCATCAAATCGAAGATAGTTTTTTCAGTAAAATAGAAACGTCAATTCACGGTACATCGAACACCCCAGCCGGGCGGCAGACTACTGTTGCAGAAATTCGCGCGCCGCTGTATCCTTTCCAGAGGTTGAATTTAACAAAATGAAATGAGTGAACTGAATCCATGACGTCATCCGTCCCGATTTGAACGCTCCTGCGATTGTGAAGGCGTATGCTGATGGACGGAAGACACTCCTTCTGGGTGTGGGTCGGGCGGTTCGGCTGGATTTACAATGTAGTCAAAACTCAACCACAAACTGCGAGAATACCGGAAGAAGAAGATAGGAAAAAGTACACAGAAGACAGTCCAAAGAATAGCGTTTAGATAAAATGCGATAGGCGTCAAATAGTTCAACGCAAAAAAACCGGCAAATGCCATGATAATCGTCGCGCCGTAGTTAATATACATCGCCCCGACAAAATATCCCATCTCGCGCTCAAATTTGAAATGGCAGCGACTACACTCCGAGCACATTTTGAACATACCGGAAAACAAATTGCCTTCACCACAAGATGGACATTTAAGGCGCAGCCCCGCGCTAAAAATTCCGCGCACACTGTGTTTCCGCATGTATTGTTCCGCCTCCTTGAACTCGCGCCTTCAATACGTTATAATTTGCGTTGCGACTGAATCCTTATTCTAGCACAGCTCGTCAGGGATGTCAATTCAGTCTTGATACCGGGCGGCAATGAATTTTCCTGACGGGTCTCAATCAATTCCACGCCGACGCTACCCCGAAAATGAACCGTAGGCGCCCACGCACCTCCCGGCAAATCTGTTCGGTATTCACGCGGTTAATGCGGTTCCATGATGTAGGCGTTCCAAAACGAGCGCAAACGTAGTTTACGGCATATTCCAAACACATTTTAGAACTCATTGACTGAATGAATTACCTTCAACCGATTGCATTGCGGATTAACGCGTACGTCAATAACGTCATCACTGGAAGGCAAAAGGGTCCTGCGCCCGTCCTTATCCAATTCGTGCTAACACCGATGAGTTGGCTTTACAGCGTTGTCGTCAGAGTTCGGAACAGACTCTACAGTTCAGGGATGCTCAAAGTAAAGCGGTTGCCCTGTCCTATTATCAGCGTGGGGAACATCGTTGCCGGCGGCACCGGTAAAACACCAACCGTAATCTGGATTGCCAAGCATCTTCAAACCAAGGGATACCCTGTAGCGGTGTTGCTGCGGGGATATGGGCGGCAATACCGGTCGGCAATGACAGTTGTCTCGGATGGGAATCAAATACTCGGTTGCGTTGAGGAATGCGGCGATGAGGCGATGATGATTGCCCGAGCCGTGCCCGGATGCATCGTCATCGTCGGCAAAAACCGATACGATGCAGGGTGCGCTGCCATCCGGATGATGGGCGTCTCGACGGGGGTACTAATCTTGGACGACGGCTTTCAGCATCGCCGCCTGTATCGCGGCCTCGACATCGTCACGGTAGACAGCACACAACCGCTTGGTAGCGGTAAATTGCTGCCGGCAGGCACATTGAGAGAGACGAACGCTGCGTTGAAACGCGCTGACGTCGTTTTGCTCACGCGAACCGATCAGCAGTTAGCTCCAACTTTTCAATCTACTAGACCCGCTGCTTCGAAGAGTGCCGCATTGGAAGGCATCGTTGATCCGGACAATTTTTACGAAAGCCGCCATTGTCCAACGGCGCTCTACGAATTGAAATCGAGGCAACCTATCCCGCTGGATTGGCTGAGCGGGAAGCGCATACTCGCCGTGTGCGGCATCGGTGCACCCGACGCATTTGCCGAAACCCTTCGCCAACATGGCGCCGCGCAGGTTACTCTCATCGCATACCCCGATCACCATCGGTACCGCTTGGACGACTATAAGCAGATTAGCGCCCAATTCGGCGAGATCGGCGCGGATATGATAGTGACGACTGAAAAGGACGCCCAACGAATGGCCGGTTTCGAAGGGTTGAGGTGCTTTGTGTTAGCAGTTGCACTGGAGATTACCAAGAACCAAATCGGGTTCAGCCGCCGGCTGATGCACGCTATTCGCCCGACGCATTCTTAACACGCCTCGCACGTCTCATGTTTAAATTCGACATTTGACACAAATTGTGGTAAACTACGGCGCAGGCGTCAACGGCGAATCACCCAAAAAGGAGAGGTACGGTATGTACGTTATCATCGCACCAATTCAGATTAAGGATGGACACAGAGATGCCTTCATAGAAGCCATGCTGGACGATGCTAAAGGCTCAATGAAAAATGAGCCCGGCTGTCTGAGATTTGATGTGATTCAAGACAGCGGCGACCCGAATCGCATATGGCTCTACGAGGTTTACGTAGATGAGGCAGCGTTTGAAGCCCATCGTCAAGCCCCCCACTTCATTAAGTGGCGTAATACCGTTGAGGACTGGCGCGATGAAGGCCCCAAGGGCGCCGGTTTGGGTAGTTACAACATTTGGCCCTCGGACAGCGACTGGAAATAGAACTTGTTAGTAACATCACAATCCAACGCAGCACCACACGGTAGGAGCGATCTCCGAATCGTGACACCCTCCGGTCAATTAATTGTTCCAACCGCCCCTAACCCATCCTTTGTAAGGAGGGGAATAGCAACTAACATCCTCCCCCTTGCCAAGGGGAATCAATTGAGTGAATAGGGAGGGATCAACCGACCGAAAAGGGAGGGCGATAGTTTTCTTATAGCCTTCACTTCTCCGCTCCCTATCGTCAAGCGTCGGTTGACGCAGCCACCCAGCGAATTGCTTGACTGACCAGCTTTCGGTAGTTTGGATTTCCGTACGCCATCGCGTCGTGCCCGTGTTGGATGTATACAATCGGGGAGTTTCCATAACGATGCGTCCAGCCTAGTACCGGCGCACTGTCCTGATGCTCTGTGCGAAGCAGGACATGTACCTTTGGGTCGACGGTATAACCCTTGTAAGTTTCGTCCTGTATCTCAAAATCCGCGATTCCCTTCGTCACAGGGTGATTGGGGTCGGCGATTTTTACACTGTATCGAACATCGTGCCTGACCGTATTTTCGCCCGTTGTCCAGACCCCGCCGACAATTCGATTGAATTCATCCCATTCCCGGAACGAGATTAGCGCGTGGTGCAGTGAGACTATGCCAACGCCGTGATTTAACAGCTCCACGTATGCCGCACGCTGTGCGGGCGTGATTTCCTGCCACATGTCGTAAAATACAAGCGCATCATAATCCTTTGCGCCTTCTATACTCAGATGTTGGAACGCATTTGGAAAGGTCTCGGCTTCATAGCTGAGATTTTCAAAGCTGTCGAACATTTCCCAGAACGGTTCCGGTTGGAAATCGTGTCCGCCGGTAATCACTAACACGTGGTTGTTTTGCTTTGCGGTCATTTTTTAGCTCCTGAGTTGATAACTATTGGAAAAATCCGTATGAAGTTCGATCCGCTTAAATTTTTTTTCGTTTGCGAATTAAAGCCGGTATAAGCGATATGAGAACGATGAAGACGCCTGCGCCCGCTAGGTACAGCAATGTCAACCTGATATTTCCTTCGCCGACGTTTACAGCAGCACCGAGTTGGACGAAAGCAACTGTACCGGGCAGCATGCAGATCCACGAAACCAGAATGTACGTGGAAAACCGGATCTGCGTGAGTCCGTATGCGTAATTCTGTAAATTGAAGGGAAAGATTGGAACGAGCCGCGTTATCATCAACATGCGCCAGCCCTGTTCCTTAACCCCGTTGTCAATTTTCTGAAAATGCGCGTTGCCGGCAACCCAAGAGGCAACCATCTCACGGGCGGTATAACGGGCAATCAGAAATGCACACGAGACCCCAATAGCCGATCCGATTGAGGCGTAGACCGTGCCCCAGAGCGGTCCAAACGCGAGCCCGGAAAGTGCGGTTACGGGCAAGCCCGGCAAAAAGAACACAACTGCAGCCACATAAAAGCCGATAAAGGTCAGCGGTCCGATTGCGCCAAAACTGTCAATCTTTTCCTTAATTCTCGGGATATTTTCTAATCTTAGATATTCAGCCGCGCCCGAGAATCTCAAACCCCCGTACACAACACCAATTGCAGCCAAAGCGATAATCAGTTTGATTAGGTTTTTGTTCATCCTGCTATTCCATTTGAGAACGCCATTCTCAGAATCCAGCCATGTCAACGGTTTTCCAAGAACCCTCTGATTTTCGGGACATTATCCGTCCACATACCGCCAATCTCGTTCCGCAGCAACCACGCAACATCACGACGGGAGTGAACGAATCCGCCTTCAACCATAATGTTCCTCGCTTTGAGTTTCCTGACGTTGCGTTTCAGGCAACGGATGAAAAAATCGCAGAGCGAGAAGTGATTCACCTTGTTCCATCCGATTATGATTCTGTTGGCGTTAATGGATGCCGCTGCCTTTAGGAGATTTGCCGCGGGATTAATAATGATTGCGCTTGTTTGAAGTGTTGGTTCAAGCTGTTTGGCTTGGACGAGGAGGTGTTTCCGAGAATAGAATGTCAAAAGGCCAACTAGGTGGAGGAGGTTAAATCGCCGAATCCGTTCTACAACGATACCGATAAGTTCTACTGAATCCACCTTCGGTTCAATGTAACACGGCATTTGGGTTTCCGCGGCGAACGAGAGTGTCTGGTCGAGATGTGCGACAGGTTCATCGGAATCGAGCACCTTGAGCGTTTGCACATCGTGCCAAGTAAGTTCATTGAGCGGTGATGAACATCCTGTGACTTCCTGAATACTTCCGCGGTTAAAACCGGTATGGATGATAATCGGCTCTTTGTCTTTGGTCAATCGCACATCGCACTCAAAAGCGTCAGCCCCGTCTTCAAACGCCTGCCTGAAGGCGGCTATTGTGTTCTCAGGCCCCCGTTCCAACCCGCCGCGGTGCGCCAGTATTCGGGGCGTTACAACGGAATTTCCACTGTTGAGTTCGTGATGGGTGTGGCGCACAGTTATTTACTTTCGGCGTGAGTTGAAGGTTCCCGTTTGGTGTCACATCGCAACAATCCGCCGCATCCGTTCCGCAACATCAACCTGATGCGCCCAATCGCCGCCGACTTCGTGGATAACATATCCATCGTATTCGACTGCTCTTAAATTGCGCATCACGGATGGCCAGTTCGTGTCCCCGTCAAGCAGGTTGACAAATTGATGGTGGTCGCGTTTAAAGTCCTTGAAATGCACGCGCACGATTCGACCCCCAAGCTCGCGAATCCAATGTTCAGGGTACCCGTAAGCCATCATGTTGGCGGTGTCGAGGTAGGAGCGGACCCATTCGCTGTCAATTTCATCAATAAAGTCACACATCTCTCTGGAGCTAAGCAAGAATTTATTCCATACATTTTCCAAACCGATGACCGCCCCATGTGACTCGGCAATAGGCGCCAAATCGCTCAGAACAGACGATAAGTTTTCCCAAACCCCCAGATATGTGCCTTCGTCGGTCAGTTGTCCCGGGTGCAACAGAATTGCTTCGACACCGAGCGCCTCGGCAATTTCAAGGCTTCGGACGACCGATTTGATGCCTTTCGCCCGTTGTCCGGAGTTCAGGCTGAGTAGGTTTCCACGATCTTGATAATTGGCGGCGACGCTGCTAATTTCGATTCCCGCCGCGGCACAGCTTTCGCGAACCGCTTTTAGCTCAGATTCGCTCATATTGATGTCCATATCCCTGTCCTCTTCAAAGCACAGTTCAACTGCGTCATAACCCGCCTCTTGGCATAGCGCGAGCGTGTCGGCAAGTGGCATACTCCCAAGAATGATTTGGGTAACACCAATTTTCATCTTTTCTCCTAATTAAACCACATTGCGGCGCTTTATTGTGCGTCGTTATGACTGTCGCCGCCGCAGATTATATCACAGTCGGTGTCAATGCACAATAAAATCACAGACACGGAACGCTCAACCTTCCGCATCTCAAACAACGCCGAAAATTCGGCTTGTCATTTGAAAATACATATGATATCGTTGGGACGATAATGAATGTGTTGTCATTCACGTAGTTTAGAATATCTGATGTGGTCGGGTGGATACGATGGCAAAGCAATCGGAAGAGGCAATCGCGCTCAAAGAGGTTCTCGCCAATCGAACCCGAGAGGGCATCCTTTACGAAAAACTCACCGGCAAAAAAGATTGGGTTCACTGTTTCGCTTGCGGGCACAACTGCAGAATTCCGCCCGGTAGAGATGGTATCTGCCGCGTTCGGTTTAATAGGGGCGGCGCGCTATACGTCCCGTGGGGTTACGTGGGCGGGCTGCAAATCGACCCCGTCGAGAAGAAGCCGTTCTTCCACGCTCATCCGTGCGGCGGATATTGGATATGATGCTCGGCTACACTAGTGCACGCAGGCAATTTGCCCGGGCGCGTTGGGCGGTATGAGAATACCTATTGTCCGGGCTGTAATGCGTTGCTTATTCAGCGGTGGAGATTTAAGGTGCTGATGAATCGGGTGGAAGACGGTGCGTGCCCCAATTGTGAGACCAAGATTCGCGGTGTGTGGAACAAGGCAATGCTGAATTCCTCATGAGACAAATTCAGTCAGCTCGCGGGCATCAAACATTGCGTAGTCCCTGCTGAATGACCTCCGCTGTCTCTTTAGCCACAATAATCTCCTCGTTCGCCGGTATAACGAGAATCTTTGCCCGGCTTTCAGGCGTGGAGACCTCACCTTCGCCGGTGTGCGCCTCGTTCTTTTGCGGATCCAAATGAATGCCTTGCCATTCTAGCCCATCGCAGATTGCCCTGCGGGCACTTGCGCTTTTTTCGCCAATTCCGCCGGTGAACGCAATGATGTCAACCCCGCCGAGTGCGGCAATATATGCGCCGATGTACTTTTTGACGCCGTAATAATAGGTCTCCAGCGCCAAGCGGGCGTCATCGTTGCCCGCTTTTGCCGCTGCTTCAATGTCGCGAACGTCGCCGCTGACTCCGGAGATTCCAAGCAACCCGGATTCATCGATCAATTGGCGGCGAATCTCCGTTGTGTTCCACCCCTCCTCGTCCATGACATAAAGCATCGCGAACGGATCAAAATCACCGCTCCTTGTCGCCTGGATGAGTCCGTATTGAGTTGAAACCCCCATTGTTGTGTCAATAGACCTGCCGTCGCGGATGGCGCATATTGAAGAACTCCCGCCGAGGTGGCAAGAGATGATTCGGGGGGAAGCGGTTTTTCGAGTCGGGTCGTCTCCGTTGAGCGATGCACCAAGAAGCTGCGGCGCGCGCTCTGCGATGTAGCGGTGCGAGGCACCGTGAAACCCATAGCGGCGGATGTGGTGTTTCTCCACCCATGTACGTGGCACGCCGAATTCGTAAGCGTAGTCAGGGATGGTCTGGTGAAACCATGTCTCTAAAACGGCGACTAAAGGTGTATTTCGCGCCAATTCTTGAAACGCGCGGATGGACGCGATGTATGCGGAATTGTGCAGCGGAACTAGCGGAACGTATGCCTCTAGCGCTTCCATTACCTGTTCCGTAATGAGGGCGGAACGCCGGATACCCTTGGCAAAAACAGTTTTGAAGCCTACACCCCCCAAGGCACCAAGATTGCCAATCGCACCCGCTTTGGGATGGGCAATCATCTTGATGCTGTGTGCGATGGCAGCGTCATGGTTCGGTGCCTCAATTGTGCCGCGCAAAACCAGTTTGTTAGGCGCGGTGTGCGTGAACGGCGACGGGGAATTGCCTATCCTTTCTACAACTCCCTTGATAAGCGTCTCTGACGTTTTAACATCAATAATCTGGTATTTGAACGATGTGCTGCCAACGTTGGCGCAGAGTATCAGCATAATGCGTCTCGCAAATCTGGATGTTGCCGCTTCGGCAACAGTTAAATCGTAATTGATTTTTTCGGAGTTGTTTCAATCGGGGAGGCGTCTGTGCGCGTCCGGTAGGGCCCTAAGTTGCGGCATGCGTGATTTATTTCAGCAGTTAATCGGCCCTGATTGATTCCACGAATCAAAATAATAACGCAGTATACATAGTTTATCAAGCCGAAAATGCTGGCCAATCGTCTACGCAAAATCGACAGCTTTTTCCATAAAGTCGCGGCAATAGGTATTGCGAATTGTAGATGTGCTAGACCATGTTTACCAATAAAGAAAAAGCAACTTTTGTAAACCATTCAACATATCGTGTGAACCTGTTTGAAAATTCCTTTTATACAGTCCTAGCGGAGCAAAACGTATATATCACGCCGCCACCCTCCGTAGGCGTGGCATCTTTTCCTGCGTGCGTCACGACGTCCTGTAGGCGGGGCATCTTGCCCCGCACCATGCGGGAATATGGTATTTGGTGGGCTCAAACGACCGAATAGAATCAACTGTGCAAATAGCGAAAGCCATAGTGAATCCCGTGCGATAGAAGTTCCAACGAAAATTAGAAACTCAAAAGCCCAAGAATGGTTTCGTCACCCATTATCCAAACAGGCTTTAAACCTTATCAGTAGAATTCAATCATTTTGTGGATTGGTTGAGATTCGATTCGGTTTGTGATAAAATACAGGGCGCAAATACGATTAAAGTCGCTTGGCGCCAAAATGCGGTACCAAGTTGGAAAATGCAGGCATGACGGAGCAGCCAGAAAACGACACAATTACCGCTGTCGAAGGAATTAAAGTTGGTCACGTAACAGACCCAATCGCACGTACGGGTTGCACAGTTATTTTGTGCGAGTCCGGCGCTGTCGCGGGAGTAGATGTTCGCGGTTCTGCGCCGGGTACTAGGGAAACCGATGCAATCCGCCCGGGGAATTTGATTGAAAACGCTCACGCGGTGTTGCTCACCGGCGGCAGTGCGTTCGGCCTTGATGCGGCGGGAGGTGTGATGCAGTATCTTGCAGAACGCCGCATAGGATTTCCCGCCGGTCCGGTGCGCGTACCGATAGTTCCGGCCGCAGTGATTTTTGATTTAGGAGTTGGTGATCCCGCTGCGTATCCGAATCGTGAGATGGGCTATCGCGCTTGTATGAACGCCGCCAGCGATTCGGTAAAGATGGGGCAATTGGGCGCAGGTACTGGCGCAACAGTTGGTAAGATTCCAGGGTTTAAGCCATCAAATGGTGGCATTGGTTCTGCGTGCCGGGTACTCAAATCAGGGTTAATTGTCGCCGCAATTGTCGTTGTCAACGCCTGGGGTAATATCGTCGACTCAACTTCCGGACGGATTGTGGCAGGAGCAAAAAATAAGGATACCGGCGAATTTGTGGATTTGGTCGAACAATTATGTACTCAGGATAATGAGGTATGCCTTGCGAACCATGCACTAGGAACTAACACAACGGTCGGCGTCGTTGCGACGAACGCCGCACTTAGTGCCGCAGAAGCGGCAAAGGTCGCACAGATGGCTCACGATGGCTTGGCGAGGGTGATTCGCCCGGTTCACACCATGTTCGACGGTGATACAGTCTTTGTGCTATCTCTGGCTACGAAGGAGGCGGCCGTAAACACCGTCGGAATCGTTGCTGTGGAAGTAGTGGTAGAGGCAATTTTGCGGGCAGTAATTCCTGAAAGTGACTAAACTACGAAATGCTGCTGTAACCTATGATCAGCGTTTCGCGAGAGCGTGTAGAGAGGGATGTTATCCAATGAAATGCAAGCTCACATGGATTCGACCTGCATCACGATGGAAATCGAAGCATCAAGCATTTGTTGTGTTTTTTTGATTTTATTAATCTATGCTTCCTCAATGCTGATTGGTGAGTAGACTGAAACATCGGTTTTTAAGTTCCGTTTAGTCCGCAGAAAAGGAAGTTTGGATTTTAGTTGCCGAATTGCACCAGCGATGCCTTGGTAATCTTTTAGAATTTCGATGTGTTCAGCCTGGTTTTCAACCTGTTTGCTTAATTGCATTATAATCGCATCCGCACGCTTGCTTGATTCCTCGGATGCAGCTTGCATCTGCTCAATCAGAGCATCAGATTTTTTGATTCCGTCTTCACCTTGAGCGCGAAGTTGATCAAGTTCCGCGTAAAGATACTTGTTCTCTTGGGTCAACTGCTCAATGCGGGCGTCCCTTACACAGATTAGGCTCTTTAAAGTAGTGATTTCTTTCTGGCGTGTGAATTCACCGGACGGTTCATTACTTGGAGTTTGCCGTGCAGTGTTTTCGCCTCTCATGAACGCCCTCGGAGGTTGAATTGACGTTTCTACGGACGAAATAAATGTCTCCATTTTATCTGTTCTCCTTTTTCACTCGATCACGGTAGCGTTAAATCAAACCGATAGCAGTCCAGTACGCTGCGAGATTAAGCGCAGGCTGATATTTCGGTAGGCGATTTCGCTACAACCAAAACGTTATTGCAAATGATAGCGTTTCACCTTTTTCAATAAAACATGTTTTTGCTGTTGTCGCAATCAAGTCTACATAACGTACCCCGATAAGGGATTGAGATGGTTTAACTAACCGAAGTTGGAACCCTATAGGAGTACAAATCTATGACATCAATTCTCAATCCAAAAGATTTGATTCTTGCGCATGATCTTGTGACGGATGACGTTGAAGATTTCCTCAAGATTTACGGTCTCCACGATCTTCCCCGCGCCAACCGTAATCTACACAGTCTGACAGGAGTATCGCCGGCGCGTGAAGCGTGTGCTGAGATTATGGAAACTTTACTCGAATGCGTAGCAGATTCGGCTAATCCAGATTCTGCTTTGCACAATTTTGCACGGTTTGCCGATGCGGTATCCGATCCACTGCGGCTGTATCAGAATCTTCGTGACACGCCATTCTTGATTTCCATACTGGCGAAATCCTTTGGATCAAGCACCTATTTTTCAGATATCCTGATCCGCAATCCGGAGTATATTGATTGCCTCGTTGAGGACGGCAAAGTGGCACCTCGCAAGCCGCGAGAAGTTATGGACAGCGAATTATCTCAATATATGCGGCCGGTCGATTCCGTCGAACAAAAATTGGATGCGCTCCGGCGTTACAAACGGAAGGAGAGTTTACGCATTGGCGTCCGAGATCTCATCGGCGCCGCAGATTTGGAAACAACTACCTTAGAGTTATCCAATCTGGCGGAAGCTGCGCTTCAGAAGTGCTGTGAAATTGGTGAGCATGAACTCACATCAAGATTTGGAACGCCGCAAGCTGAAGTGCACAACGGCGAGAAAAATGGGAGCACATTTGCCGTAATAGGAATGGGAAAATTTGGCGGCCGCGAATTAAATTTTAGCTCGGATATTGATGTGATGTTCGTTTATTCGAGAGACGGAACGACGAATCAGGGCGTTGAGAACCGCCAATACTTCAATAAACTATCCGAGTTCATCATTAACGGGCTTAGCGAGATTACAGGGGAAGGGTATGTCTTTCGTGTTGACGCCCGCCTGCGGCCCGAAAGCAGTGCAGGAAGCATAGCGCGCTCCATAGATAGTTACGAAGCGTACTACGAGGGTTGGGGGGAAATTTGGGAACGCCAAGCGTTAATCAAGGCGCGTCCCGTAGCTGGAGATCTCCAACTCGGTAGACATTTCATTGACACCATTCAGCCGTTCGTATATCAACGATATCTTGATGAGTTTTCGATTGCTGAAATCAAGATGGATATACGGCAGACGAAATCGAGAATTGAGGATCGTATTCGTGAAAAAGGCTCGTTTGTGAATAACCACGTTAAACTCGGCATCGGCTGCATTCGCGATATCGAGTTCACGATTCAGTGTATGCAACTCATTTATGGCGGTCCAATTCCTGCCTTGCGGAACTGTAACTCGCTACAGACGATAGACCTCCTTCATCAACATAAATTTCTGAGCCCCAGGAATCGCGATGTTTTCGCGGACGCGTACCGGTTTTTGCGAATGGTCGAACATCGCCTCCAGATGGAAGCTGACCAGCAGCGGTATTCCCTTCCTTCGAAGACATCAGAGCTGGTTAAACTCGCTAGGTCCGCGGGGTATAGAGATACGAAATCTGTCTTGGCTTTGGAGGCGTTCCATGCCGATTATCGCCAGCACACGCACGCCGTGCGCTTAATCTTCGAAAAAATCTTGGAAATTCCTGTGCCGGATGGAGGAATAGATTTGGCATCTCTGTTCACCACAACGGATACCGGGGTGGTCCGCGAAATTTTGAATCCTTATGGATTTGCGGATCCTCATGAAGCGCGAAGGCGATTAAAGACTATGGCGGAAGGATCTGATGGCGTGCGATTTTCGCCCACTGTGCGGCGGTTATTTGTCCAACTCGCGCCCGTCCTGTTACATTTTCTCGCCGAATCTCCGGATCCGGACATGGCAATCCGATACATTGACGTTTTTACGAGCAAAGTCGGAGCGCGCGCCTCATATTACACCCTGTTTCGTGACAATCCTTCGATTATTGAGATGCTGACGAAGATATGCGGCACCAGCCGGTTTTTGGCTGAATTGCTCATTGAGCACCCGGAGTCGTTCGATGTGTTGACCGTGTCCGCGGTCATGGCACGTCCCAAGACATTAGCCGAAAAGCAGCAAGAAACGCTTGAGATGGTCGCTAATACTACGCCCGATCGCATATTCGATAGACTGCGGCAATATAAAAACAGCGAAATCTTGCGTATCGGAATGCGTAGTATCCTTGCGCAAGCTGAACTTGAATCCGAGGATTGGGACGAGAAGCCTAGCATCAAAGCCGATTTGTGGACGACAACCGCTGAACTCTCCGATCTCGCCGAGGCAACGCTTAAAGCGATGTATGCTCACGTCAAGGATATTTTCAGTGCGGAACACGGAAGACCCATGGTGGACGATGGGAGTGAAGCCACCCTTACCATTATTGGAATGGGAAAATTCGGCGGCGGCGAATTAAACTTCAGCTCGGATTTGGACGTTATGTTAGTTTATTCAGCCGACGGTAAGACTACCAAAGGGGCAACCAATGCTGACTATTTCAGCGATTTTGGCTTGGCGTTAGTCAACCGGTTGAAAGGAAGCACCGGAAGTGGATCCATCTACGAACTCGATTTACGGTTGCGTCCGTTTGGCAACGGCGGGGCGATTGCCATGCCGTTAGCCGCATACCAAAACTACTACAACAAAAATGCCGAAACCTGGGAACGCCAAGCCTTAACCCGCGCCCGCCCGGTCGCAGGCGATATGGAACTGGGCGAACGGTTCATCGCCCAAGCGCACGCTTTCGCTTATCGCCATCCGTTGACCCCTGATGAAATTACTCAGATTGCGCATACCCGGAAACGAAAAGAGGCGCAAGCTACCCGCCCCGCTGCAACACGGCGGCGAAGGAGGAGTCGGACGAAAGATGTGAAAGCCGGCTACGGCGGACTTGTCGATATTGAGTTTGCCGTGCAGATAATCCAGTTAATTCATGGCACGGATTCGCCGCAGGTGAGGGTGCAGCACACGGTGGAAGCCATTAAGCAGTTACATGAAATCAACGCATTGTCAAAAATACAAAAAACTCAACTACTTGAAGCTTACGGATTTCTCAGACGCGTGGAAAACAGCCTTAGAATCGTCCATGATCGACCGCTGGATGCGCTGCCCGATAAAGCTGCGGAGTTGGAGAAACTCGCCAGACGGCTCGGTTACATCGATCAGAATGGGGAAGAGTCAAACCGGTTTTTAAAAGACTATCACGAATGTACAGAGCGCACACGCAAGCTGTTTCATGAACTGCTAGGCTTTCAAAATTGAAGGATTTTGAAACCAAATCGCAATACCGTGTGCGCCGGAGAAAATTCAGATCCTGAATCGTAGTTTAGTGCCCTAGGCATGGCGGTATGGCTTGCCTAATTCCTGTGAATTACTAATAATTTTTATAGTATTTTACCGGCATACGGCGGCAATCTCATCTGTAAAATCCGCACGGATAACCCCGGAATTAATCGGAAAACCAACCTGCATTTTGTGCTTGTACCTGAGTGTGCATCGGTCTCTGTTGGGAGATAAGACATGTCTGAAAAATATCGCCTCGGAATAATTGGCTGCGGTAGTATCGCCAATTTGCACGCCGACAGTTTCCGGAACGTGGACGAGATTGATGTCGTCGCAATCTCTGACCCGGTGGACGAAGCGCGCAATGAATTTGGCGAACGCCACAATATCGCGAACCGGTATCATGAAGCCCGAGAAATGCTCGACAAAGAAAATTTGCGTATTGTTATCATTACGACTTGGCCCAAGCTGCACGCACCCATGACTGCAGCCGCATGTGCGCGGAAACCGTACGCCGTAATTTGCGAGAAGCCCATGGCAGCGACGCTCGGCGAATGCGATGAAATGTTGACCGTCGCTTCACGCTACAATGTAAAATTGGCGGTTGGCCACCAGCGGCGGTTCGTTTCAACCTGGACAACGGCTCGCGGGCTAATCGCCAGCGGAACAATTGGTGAACCGCGGCAGATTGTCTGCAGAGGTGGTCAGGGGTTGCTGAACGACTGCTCTCACCTGATTGATATGATGCGGTACGTACTTGGCGATCCCAACGCGTCGTGGGTTATCGGAAACGTCGAACGCAAAACCGAACGGTATGAGCGCGATATACCGATTGAAGATCGAAGCGCAGGGATAATTGGATTTGACAATGGCTGCGTCGGTTTATTGCTTCAGGAGATCGCTGGTCCCAACGAGTACGGCGGCTTAATCTACGGGTCAGAGGGAATGATTGATCTGACTGAGTCGCGGGTGCGCGTGCTCAACAGCCGGTCCGCGGAGTGGGAGGAGCGTCAGGCGGATGACGGAAATCCATGGGAGGCGCAAATTCGGGAGTTAATCTCATGGATTGAAGAGGGCACAGAGCATCGCGGCAATGCAAAACACGGACGTGCAGCCATTGAAATCATCATGGCGATTTACGAATCTGCGCGGATGCACGAGGTAGTGCAGATGCCCGTCCGAACGCTCTGTTCACCGCTAGAATTGATGATTGAAAGTGGTGAACTACCAGTTGAACGCCCTGGGCGGTACGATATACGCGCATTTCTGCTTCGTGGGGAGGAGAGGAAATCTTCGTAAGGCAACGGCACCGGTGGTGGCTGATTCCGATTACAGAGATTCATGGTGTATGCGTGAAAGCCAAACGTTCAAAAAAGGGCGTTGAATGACCATTATTGATGCAATTTTGCTTGGCGTACTGCAAGGGTTGACCGAATTTTTGCCCGTAAGCAGTTCTGGGCATTTGGTGTTGATGCAGCATTTTCTCGGTATGGAGGAGCCGCAGGTCTTATTTGACGTGATGCTTCACCTGGGGACGCTCGGTGCCGTCGTGGTTGTGTATCGCCAATCGATTTGGTCGCTGGCACTTACTAGTATTTCTACTTCTGTAGACCGTAATTTCTACCGGCACCCAATTGGCGCAGTCAAAAGCAACATGAACCTCAAACTAGTCTGGCTTATCCTGGTCGGCTCGATACCAACTGGATTGATCGCCATTGCATTTAAAGATCAGTTCGAAGCGCTGTTTACAAAACCCGGGACTGTAGCCGCCATGCTAATCGTTACCGGCCTGATGCTGCAACTACCGCGTGTGCGTAGAGACAAGGCTAACGCCAATCTTCCGCTGCGGACCTGGCATACACCGCTCATCGGCATTGCTCAAGGATTCGCCGTTGCGCCGGGTATTTCCAGATCGGGGTCAACAATTTCCGTTTCTTTGATGCTAGGAATCTCTCCTCAGCTTGCAGCGCAGTATTCTTTTCTTCTTGCCATCCCCGCGATACTAGGCGCACTTGTTCTCAAGCTTAAGGACATAGCTGAAGTCACGCCCGCCGCCGCTATCGTCGGTACGCTGACTGCGTTTGTTGCGGGTTACATCGCTTTGCGCATCTTGCTTGCCATGCTAAATCGGGGAAAGTTTTACGTGTTTTCCTACTACTGCTTTGCGCTAGGCGGCGCAGTTCTCATTAAGATGGCGTGGTAAGTTGTAGTCGCTGGCGTATCGTGGCGGTGCCTCGAATTTCCGCCATATTTACACATTAAACCGAATTGTTAACACCTCTCCATCCTGGACGACGTAATCTCTCCCTTCCAGCCGCAGTAATCCAAGTGCCTTGGCTTTCGCCATATTCCCGCCGTGCACGAGCTTTTTCCAGTGGATTGTCTCCGCGCGGATGAAACCGCGCGCCATATCGGTGTGGATAGTGGCGGCGGCATCTACTGCCGTATGACCTTGCCTAAGCGTCCAAGCCCGCAAATCCTTGGAGACGACAGTGAAAAAGGTAATCAACCCTAACAAGCGGTATGATGCCTGAATTACTCGATTCAACGCGGATTCTTCTAAACCCATTTCAGCCAGAAAAATCCGTGCATCTTCCGCTTCCAACTGTGCGATTTCCATCTCGAGTTTTGCGGAAATCGTGGTAAACTCAGTCTGGGTTTTGTCTCCATATTCTGCAAACCTGCCGTGTATCTGTTCTGCTTCATCCAATTGGTTTTCCCCGATATTTAAAATTACCAAAATCGGTTTCTGTGTCAAAAATCCGTATCCACGAATCATCTGTTTTTTTTCAGGCGTGATGTCAATCTCTCTAAGAGGGATGCCGCTCTCCAGCTCCGCCTTGCACTGTTCCAACACGCTGTGCTCATTTTCAAGGACTGGAGACTTTTTGGCGCGCAGTTCGCGGTTTAACCGCTCCAATCTTTTGTCGATAATGTGTAAGTCAGCAAGTGTTAGCTCTAAATCTAAAGTTTCAATGTCTCGCTTCGGATCAACGTTGCCATCGGTGTGCGGTACGGAATCATCTTCAAATACGCGCACAATATGCGCGAGCGCATCGGCTTGACGAAGATCGGCAATGACCTCCGTTCCCAATCCATTCCGCTCAATTTCACCTTTGGAAAACCCGGCAACGTCGACATAATCAATTCGCACTGGCGTTATCTGCTTCGGGTTAAATAGTTCAGCCAGCGAATTCAAGCGCTCGTCGGGCACGGTAACCGCGCTGATGTTTGATTGCTTTTTCCCAGTATAGGTTCCTGTCTCCGCCCCGGATTGTGTCAGTGCATTGAAAATAGATGTCTTTCCAACATAGGGTAGACCTACGATGCCAATTTTCATTGATTTCTCCAGCCGAAAATGTGCCACTAGCATAACACCTTGAAATAGATTGCGTCAACGGGATTTGTCTGAATAACACATGCGATAATGAACGGTGTAAAGGCTGTTCCCGTCGTTGCTCAAAGCGGAATATTGATCATCCGAATGCGTTGGATCGCGCCGTTTTACGGTCGGCATCCTCCGGTAACAAGTTATCGGGTTTCAGATTGTAAAGATTGTGCCGACGCGCCGAAAAAGTCCTTGACATCCGATTCTTTCCTTTGTTATCATTCTAGCCTAGTTAATCCGCCGAGGTAGCTCAGTTGGTAGAGCAGTGGACTGAAAATCCATGTGTCGGCAGTTCGATTCTGCCCTTCGGCACTTGAAATCTCTACAGCCCCATCATGCATGATGGGGCTGCATTCTATCGTAAGCCGGTGTAGCTCAGTGGTCAGAGCAACTGATTCGTAATCAGTAGGTCGGAGGTTCAAATCCCCTCACCGGCTTTCCCAATAACATCCTTCCAAAGCCGCGTTGAAATCCATTTTCTAATTTATCTCTTCAATCCAACCAAGGCATTCATTTATTCGTATATTTGCCTTTCGGCGCCCCTAAACCTTTTACAACTTGACACGTCTACAACCGAAGGATTGTTCATGAAAGCCGACCCGGATCGATTTCTCATTCAGTGCGCACAGAATGGGGACATTGATGCCTTTGGAGAGCTCGTTCAGAAGTATCAGAAACGAATTTACGAGCTAGCCTATCGCTTTACACACCATCCAGAAGATGCCGCCGATCTTTGCCAAGAAATTTTTCTAAAAGCCTTCAATGCTTTGGGGAAATTTGAGAACAAATCGACGTTCTACACGTGGATTTATCAGATTGCGAAGAATCGATGCATTGATTATTCGCGGCGGAGATCAGGGCGCTACGATGTTTCCTTTGTTGAAGAAATTGCTCCGGACGATTCGCTGTTCCAATCTCATTACTCTGAGGATCAGGCGTCTCGTCGTTTGGAACAGGTTGAACTTGAAACTGAGATTAGGAAAGCCATTGAACAGTTATCCCCCCGCCAGAAACAGGTCTTTGTCTTGAGGCATTATGAGGGATTAGCCTTGAGGGAGATTGCAGAAACGCTTGGCCTGCGTGTTGGAAGCGTCAAGGCGCATCTGTTTAACGCAACGCGGAAACTACGGATGTTGCTTACACCTTATTTGGACGAATAATCTACCATGAAATGTAAGCCGGCAGAAAAATTGATGCTCGACTATATTGAAGGGACGTTGCAACCAAAACAGCATGACCTATTGGAGATTCATCTGGGTACATGCCCTCATTGTCAAAAAGTTTTAGTCGACTATGAGAAAACTCTTCAACTCGCCGGTAGTTTGCCGGTCAAATTTCCTTCCCCGGACGCCTGGGGAGACTTTTGGCAAAAACTGAAAAGCAAAATATCGCAGGTCGTGCCTGATGACGAACCCGTGTGGGTCGTTGCGCACAAATGGAAAATCGCCGGGGTAGGTTTTGTTTTGGTCGCTCTCCTAGGCTTGGCGGGATTATGGAGCTACGGCGTATTCAATAACTCGGCGGCAGATCCAAGCGCATCTTTAGATAAACACATCTTCCAGAATTTCATGGGGGGAATTTCTACCGTGCATTTACAAGAGGTCCTAAGTCAAGAACTTCAACGCCTAGACGGGGCGAGCTTGGTCTGGAGCGGTGAGAATTTGCTCATGGAGGAAGCCGGGTCGCCGCAACCATCGGGAGCAAACAGTCTAGTAGGTCAACTGTTTGAGGTAATTGACACCGAAGTCGCTCTGGAACATTTCGAGGACGACGAGTTGACGATTCTCGTCGCGTCAATAGAGAACAAACTAATCCTCGCTTCATCACGTTAAAGGGAGTTTCAAATTTGACGCGAAACACATGAGGAAAGCCAACCAAGAGCGGCGTCGGCAGCTGGAGAGTTCACCGCTCTAATCTGAACGAATAACAATTTATAAAGGAGGAATGCGACTATGAATCGCCGGTATGTACTATTCTTTGCGCTGTTGCCGCTAGCGTTAGCGCTTGTGATTGTGATTCCGAGAATTACGGCTGAGGCGCCGCCCGCTCAACCGGCGTCGCAAAACGCCACGGCCGAATTGGTCGAACTGCTTAAAATCTGGAAACTCATTGATGCGGTGTCGCCGGAATCTGAGCAATCTGTGCAATTGTTAACGAAATTCAACAAGTTAGAAGACCTGAAAGCACAGTATCGGCGAGAACACCGAAGCGCGATAAATCGGCTAAAGCAATTAAAAGCGGCGAAACTTGATTCTGAGGAGAAAATTGCTGAACTTCAGACTGCGCTAGATGAGTATCGTCAAGTCGAGGACAACTTCATTGCGGAGAGAAAAAAGATTAAGGATGAAATTAGTAAAATTTTGACCGTCGAGCAACAGGCGAAATTCGAGGTTTTCAGTTACAGTTACCGCCAAGATCTAAAGCTAACGCTGCAATCCCTAATTGCTCTGCAAGACCAGCCGCGGTCGAAGTGAGTGCATCGAAATCTGGTGAGAATTGGACCCGTTAAACTTGAAGTAGTGTCAATTAAGGCTGATCCGTCAATCGCTAAAACACATGACCGATTCCGTAGGTGATTACAGGCTTGAGCGAGAATTTCCCGGTAATGTCCAGAGGGTAGGCCAAATCCAATCGATATACGCGAGATTCGGTCAATTTGGGAAGGCTAAACCTTAAACCAAAACCGATGCTCCGCTTTGACGCCCGCAGGTTGAACGCCGCTCCATTCCAGACGTACCCTACATCTGCAAAGATAGCCGATCCAAGCACAATCAGCGGTTCCACCTTCTTGAAGATTCCGCCTCTAAAGATAGTTCTGCTTTCGAGATTCAGTAGCATTTTTTTCTCTCCGCTAAACGCCCAACTGCTATAGCCGCGCAGCCCGCTCGTCCCGCCGAGAATCACCTGCCGCCGCCCGCCGAGGTCGAATCCCATAACTGTTGAGATTTGCGCGACAAGCGTCTGATACAGCAAATCCTTGCATGTCGTTTTAATTTTCGCCGTGAGAACCGAGTCGCCAAGCTGTTCTGTCAATCGCGTTGCCAATTCAGTATGCGCATTCAGAAAAAGGAAATCTTGATGCGCATGAGATTGCGCGAGTCTCACACTTAAGTTTGTCTGTGTCCGGTCCGAATCGAATACTGGCGAGGCATGACCAATCGAAACACCGTACCTATATCCGACTTCAAAATCTTCGACGCGTCCCATCTGATTCAGGAAACGGGTGCGAATAAAATCAACATGCCTCCGTCCTAACGTTATCCCTACGATTTTTAAATTGCGATTCTCAAAATTGGCATCAGATTGTGCAATTTTCTCAATTAGATTGAAGTCGGATTTCTGAGAGGATGCCCAGAGGGAAACCTGCGTTTGCTTGTGACGGCTGCCAAAGTAATGCGTGGCTCTGGCGGAATGGATTTGCTGGCTGCGTGTATAGGTGTCAGTTTTTTTGCCGTTCTCATACCACCGAATTTCATCAATGGACTCGGATAACGTAAAATCAGCGCTCCATCGGGTTTTCAGGGAGTATTGCGGGCGCCGCAACCGAACCTGCCACGAATCCCCTTCCCGTTTCTGCGTAAATTGTCCATCAAATTCCCAGTAAGAATCGAACATGCGCGATGCTGTATAACGGCTTCTGATTAAACTGCGCGGCTCTTCCCCTTCCTCGCGGATGAGCTGGTAACGAATCCGTCCCCTATTCCCGGATCCGAACAAGTTTGAATCCGAAAGCATGATTAATAGATTGGAACTATCTTTGTTAAATGCGGGTAAATCTAACGCGGGTATAAATGACCATAAATCGGCGACTTCAACTTGAATCCGGACAAGCTGCGTTTCCGAATCTCGGCTGGCTACAATCTCGGCTTTTCCTAGATACGGCTTTCGGCGAAGGATACGCTCACTTTCCAATTCATCCTCCACCGTGTACGTATCGCCGACCTGGAAGAGAAGTTCTCGTTGAATCACGTGATCGTTCGATCGTGTGTTCCCCGTCACGGTAATTTTCCCGATTTTACCTTCGTCAATGGGAATACGTAGGTAAACACCATCAGAGAACCGTTTGATCGCTACCTGTTCTTCATCAATGCGTGCGAATTGAAATCCATTACTCTGATAAAACACCACAATCTGTTCGAGGTCTTGCTTTAGATTTCCCGCGTCGTAATCCGCCCCGATCTGGCTGCGCATCACATCACTAATCTGATCCTCTGTATACGCCTCATTCCCGACAAGGACAATATTGCGGATGAGATCGGAATTTGCATGTATGGATTTGGGAAGCACAGCGGTTATGACAATTAGTGCGAGAAGTTCAAATAGCTTCATCGGCGAGTTTAATCGTGAATTGACGCACCGCGCAATCCTAGATTCTACTAGAGGCTTGTCTGGCTTGAACAGTGTCATCGGGGATTGCACGTTTGTGATTGGATAGGATGGTTTCAACCAACATGAGAACAAGGGCGATTAGCAGCAGTTCACCCCAAATCTCCTTACCGACTCGATAGTCTTTGAGCGTTTGCCTCAACGACTCTTGGGTTACCGAGATGTCTCCCATGGCACCAATTCGTTTGGATGCATCGTGAATCGGTATCTGCCGAAGACGCGATTCTGTTGGATCGACGTTGACCGCAAAAAAATCAAGTATCCGCCTATTGTTGCCCTCGATTTCAACCTGATAAATCCCTGGCGTATCCGTACCGCCAAAAATCACCGTTCCATCTTCCGCAATTGGTACCGGCGTGGTTTTCGTTTCACCTGCATGTCCCACTGAAGCAGTCGCCGCAACCCCTTGCCGGTAACCTGCTGCGAAAGGTTGCCCGACAAGCAGAGATTTGTGCCGGGCCGATTGAACCGCCTTCGCGTAAAGCACAGTTTGCTGTAACAACGGCAAAAATAGGGGGTTGACAAGCAAAGTCGAAGCTTTTCTGTCGGTTGCCGAAACATTAAACAGCAGTGCAGTCCCTAACGCAATTGGGCGTTCGATAAGAAAGGGTGTCGCATCGCTGAATTGTGCGATCACTTTCCCTTGTTCGCTAGGCTGTAGCGTCAAACCGCTAATAAACTGTGGGGCGTATTCGCCGGAAAAGTCGCTTGGTTGATAAACTTCAAGAATCGCGTGATCCAAATGGCTTCCAGATACCGTTAGCGGAGTGTCCCACCGGCGCGGCGGACCAAAACTTGCTGGAAGCCAGTCAGCAAACTCATTGTAGGTCGTTAGGTCGAGATCGGCATTGACAAAAATGATTACACTCTTTCCAGCACGCATGAACGATTGGAGCTGCTGCCGCGCAGACGGTGAAAGCGTCGGCAAGTCCGCTAAAATTAGAACATCATAGTCGTCTAGCGGGTAATCGTCAAACGCCGTAACTGAACAACTTGTGGGCAGAATCGTATAATCCACACCTGGTTTGATTTGGGCGTCGGGATTCAATGCAAGGGTTAAATATAGTGTCTCATCGCCCACGCAAAGCACACGAATTTGACCGTAGGCGCGAAGCGTAAAATAGCGGCGATTATCGTCGGTCAATCGATCCGCCGACAATTCAACATAACCCGTGTGGGTACTAGGAGATTTAAAACGATGCGTAAAGGCCGCTTTGGTCGACTGATGTAATGCCGATTCAGATTGATCGCTTTGAGTAATCTTCAAGTCGGGAACAATGGATTGCCGCTTTTCGCCGTTAATAAATAGCGTTAAAACCGTTTCCGGCAACGACCCGTCAGAATGAACGCCGACTTTAGTGTTCAGTTGAAACGGGCGATTTACACCAATTAGTTGGGTAGACTCGCCAAGTTCTTCAATACTAATGTTATCTCCAGCTTCCTCCCCGACGGGAAGTAGAAAAATCCGCGCACCTGATCGATTGGGCGCGCGAACCCAGTTATCCCAGCCATTCTGATTAAAATCGGAAATGAGGTAAATCTCCTTATTCCGATCGATTGACTGTTCGAGAATATCATGCGCCATTTCGAGGCTGGACGGTACGTATGTCGAGCGAAACGAAACCTGTGCTTCGTCAATGGCAGTCTTAACCTGTTCAAGATCTCTTGTTAATTGCCGGAATATTGGGTTGGGAATGTCAGACATCAATATGAGAGCTGCACTGTCGCCGCGTGGGAGCAATTGGACAACTTCGCGCGCCATCGCCCTCGCCGTTTCAAACCGTTCTCCCTGAATGCCTTTATACCCCATGCTATAAGAGTTATCCAGTATGATGACGTTGCTTGCGTTCGCTCTGGCGTCCGCGAGGAGAAACGGACTCTTGAGCAATGGCCGAGCCAGTGCGAGAGCAATAAGAATGATTATCGCCATGCGGAGAAACAGAATCAATAGATGTTTAAGCTGAATACGCCGAACGCTTTGTCGATGCGCGGCCAACAAAAACATCAAGCTGCTAAAATCCACTGTCTTTGCTTGTCGGCGGCTCCACAAATGGATAATCAGCGGCACGGCAGCAGCAAGCATTCCAAGCAGAAAAATCGGGTTAAGAAATCCCACAGTTTCTCTCTTCTCTATGAATTACGGCGATTAAACCAAAATGCGCCTAACCTCAAATTATAGTTTAAACACTGAACAAAGTTCAAGGCGAAAATAGGGGCCAATCAGGGCAAACGCATCTAAATTTTGTGCTTGACATGAGAGGAATTTGGGATATGC
>JAPPKS010000031.1 GCA_028819845.1 Candidatus Poribacteria bacterium
TACTTGACTACTATTTTAGAAACTCTATTCTGAATAATCAGGTGCGTTTGCCCTGAGGGGCCAATTCGCCGACTAAATGGGACCGAAAGTCAGTGGCAACAGACGATTGGGGATTCAAAATAGGCGGCGATCCGCCGCATTCTACCGCTGGCGGTTCAGCGAGAGCTGAATGACTGTATTTTGTTGTTGCGTCTGCACGCCGTTTATGATATATTGTGAATTATCTGCGTTTGTGCCGTGTAGCATTGCCGGTTAGAATTTTGAAAAAAGATTCGTCACTGAAGTAAATGAGAGGCAAACGATTTAATTGATTTTATTCACGATGCAGGAACTACGTAGTGGTTCGCAAAAAAGGGCAAGACATTAAGGAAGTTGAAATCCGAAAGGAGTTTCGCGATGCGGATGAAATACACAACGGCCCTGTACATGGTAACGCTCATCTCTGCAGCGTTATTTAACGGAATGATGCTAAGCGAAGTGCTTGCAGAGGCGCCCAAGGATGAACTGATTGCTTTCTCGACAAATCCGGTTCAGGAGAGTGGAATCTGGTTGATGGATCCTGATGGTAAGAACCAACGCGCACTTCTAGTAATAGAGGGGAAGCCAGTGCCGCTCGGGTTGGTTTGGTCACTAGACGGAACCCGAATTGCATTTCACACCGAAATAAATGAAAACATCGATGTTTATGTAGTTGATGCTAATGGTCAAAATCTTTTGCAGCTCACCAACCATGAGGCGGAAGATAGCTGGCCCACATGGCATCCGGGCGGTCAGAAACTCGCCTTTTGCACCAACCGCGATGGTAATTATGAAATTTATGCGGTCACATTGGCTGGACAAGGATTGGTCAACCTCACCAACGACCCCGTTAGGGACAGAGAGCCGGCATGGTCCCCGGATGGCCGAAAGATTGCCTTCGCTTCCAAGCGAGGCAAGAGCCTAGGAGATATCTGGGTGATGGACAATCATGGCGGCAACCTTCAAAATCTTACAAATGTCCGTGGTCAAGACTTACAACCTAGATGGTCGACAGACGGTGAGAAGGTTGGGTGGACCTCGCGTCGTGACGGCTCGGAGGAGATTTGGGCAATGGACGCAGACGGCGCCAACGAGTTGAAAGTCAGCAGCAAGCAAGACCCAAATCCCGGCGGCAGTTTCGACTGTTCAGAGCCAAGTTGGAAACCCAACGGTAAAGAGATTGCGTCAACCGCGCTAGGCGGGGGTAGTGCAACTATCCGCATTCACGCTGCGAACGGTAGTCTACAGCGGTTAGACCTTACACGCCAGGGCAGGCAAAACCGTTCTCCCGCGTGGTTTGACCCAGACTTCGCTATAGTGGAATTTTCAGTATCTCCAGCCGAGAAACAGGTTTTAACCTGGGGTTGGCTCAAGCGGATGGGGCGGGAAAATTGAAACGCTCCTATCCACTCAGTTTTCGGCCTCCTCCTTATCGAAACTCGCTTCATGACGCCAAGCAATGAGGCGGTCTATGCGATTTAAAAACACGTTGTCCATTCACATGACAGTGTTCGCTGTTGTTTTTCTTGCCAGCTTTTTCACGATGGTCGTCGCATTTGCGCAAGCACCCGATAGGGCAACTATTGCATTCTCCACCAACGACGAAGCCCAAGGCGGCATCTGGTTGGTAGACATTGATGTGCGCGGTGGACAGGGAAAAGGCGATGTCCATGTCCAAAATCAGCGCGTTCTTCTGGCAATTGATGGAAACCCCATTCCATTGGGTTTGGTGTGGTCGCCGGAAGGGCGAAGAATTGCCTTCCATACGCAGATTGATGAAAATATTGATGTTTATGCGGTCGACAGCGATGGACAAAACCTGCGTCGACTCACCGACCATGAGGCGGAAGATAGTTGGCCGAGTTGGCATCCGGGCGGTGAAAAAATTGCTTTCTGCACAAACCGAGATGGGAATTTCGAAATCTACGTGATGTCGTCAACTGGGCAGGGGTTATTCAATCTCACCAACGACCCCGCCAAGGATAGGGAACCCGACTGGTCGCGAAATGGACGCCTAATTGCATTTGCTTCCAAGCGCGGAAAAAGCTTGGGGGACATATGGGTGATGGATAGCGGCGGTGGAAACCTGAAAAATATAACGAATGTCCGCGGTGAAGATATGCAGCCTAGGTGGTCGTGGGACGGTCAGAAAATTGCTTGGACATCTCGCCGAAACGGGAACGATGAAATTATGACGATGGACGCCGCAGACGGCGGCAATCTACTAAAGATTAGCGATCTCAAGGATGCGAGATCGCAGGGGCGGCCCAATCGGGAACCGAGCTGGAAACCCGACGGCAGGGCAATCGCCGCGCCTGCCCTTGGCGGCGGCAAGTCGTTCATCATGATTCATCCGGCAGATGGGAGTTTGCAATGGCAGGACCTTCCCGCTGTAGGCATTCAAAACCGTTCCCCGACATGGTTCGATCCTGAGTATGTTATAGAAGAATTCTCCGTATCCCCCGCCGAGAAACAAGTCTCAACATGGGGTCGGATTAAACAGGCGGTACAAAACAATTAACGTATCTCTCGTCATGAATGTACCTGAAAACCCTGGTCTCCAATCCGCTTAAAGGCTTGGAGCTCGAAAGGAGATTAGCTATGCGCCTGGTTACATTTGTCGCTTTCGTGCTCCTTGGCGGCATGTTAGCAAGCGTGGAGTCGGCAGAAGCACCCAAAGAAGAGACGATGGCGTTTTCCACCAATCACGTTGGGGAAGCCGGCATTTGGTTAATGGATCCTGACGGGGGTAACCAACGCCCGTTTCTGGCAATAGGTGGCAACCCAATCCCGCTGGGTTTAGTGTGGTCTTCTGACGGCAGCAAAATTGCCTTCCATACAGAAATTAATAAAAATATAGACATCTATGTGGTTGATGCCGACGGGCAAAATCTTCGGCAACTCACCGACCATGAGGCAGAGGATAGTTGGCCAACCTGGCACCCCGCCGGTCAAAAACTTGCCTTTTGCACCAACCGAGATGGGAATTTTGAAATCTATTCGGTCACGTTGATCGGGCAGGCATTGAAAAACCTCACCAATGATGCGGTTAAGGACAGGGAACCGGCGTGGTCCCCAGACGGTCGTCAGATTGCTTTCGCTTCGAAGCGGGGCAAGAGCCTTGGCGATATCTGGGTGATGGATAACAGTGGCGGTAACCTGAAAAACCTTACTGACGTTCGCGGTCAGGACACTGAACCTAGATGGTCATGGGACGGTCAGAAAATAGGGTGGACCTCCCGCCGAAATGGAAACGACGAAATCTGGATTATGGACAGTGCTGATGGCGGAAATCTGTTGCAAATTTCGGACGTCAAGAACAATAGCGACCCGAATCGGGAACCGACTTGGAAACCGGATGGCAAAAAAATCGCTTCTCCGGCGCTGGGAGGTGGATCCGCGACTATTCGCGTACACCCGACAGACGGTAGTCTAAAGTGGAATAACCTGCAACGCGTCGGCACGCAAAATCGTTCCCCAGCTTGGTTTGACCCGGACTTTGTTGAAGAATTTGCCGTATTCCCCGCCGATAAAAAAGTTTTGACTTGGGGTTGGCTAAAACAGGCGGGAATGGAAAATTGAGTCGTATTTCGCAGTGAATTAATCAGACAATGTTTGGTCTGCCGACACCATCGTGCAGCTATGTTTCACCATGCACGCAATCTGTCGTTAATCGGATTGACAAGCTGTCGGCAGCTTAACGCTTGTCTTGAACTCGTTTCGAAAACCGTTAACAAGGTCGATTCGACAGAAAGAGGCTGAACGTGCAAATTCTCCATCTTGAAGCGGGTACTCCGTTCAAAATGGGAAAGGGGCAAAACTGGCGCGTCGTACATCCAGACATGGGTGCAAAGCAACTGACGCTAAATCACGGCGTGCACGCACCAGGGCAAGAATTTACACAACATTTCCACGACAATTCTGAGGATATGATTGTGGTTCTTGAAGGCGGAAGCAGCGTGCGCCAGGGAGATGTATACACACCCGTTTCGGCGAGAGAAGCTATTTTTGTTCCGGTCGGCGAGGTTCACGGCACAGTCAACGATACGGGCAAAATGGCGCGCCTCATCAGTTTCCAATCTCCACCCGACATGGCGCTATACCGCGGCGAACGCGATCACGCTCCCAATCAAATCCCTAAACCCAAACACGGCCACCAAAGCGCCGTGCAGGTTGTCGACATGGCGCGGAGCGGGCCAGTTTTTGGAAAATCCGGCGACTGGCGTTGTGTAATCTCGCCAGAGCGAGGATCGAAACACATCTCGCTTGAGTATATACGGCTGTCTTCGGGTGAAGGATTTGAACACGAACAAGGTGCCGCAGAAGCTATTTATGTGCTGGTCGATGGCAAAGCTGAAGTCAAAGCCCGCCGCCAGACATGGAACTTGGCGGCGAAAGATGTTATGTTTCTCAAACCGGAAGAATCTTGCTCGATTTCACCGGTTATAGGCGGTCAGTTGCTTACATTGTTGCATTGTCGGGCTGTCGGTGGGTAGTATTGCGTAGAAAAGCCGAAATTTTGTGGCAAAATTTGCTTACGACCGTGATTTGACATTGCGCCTGAACGAAAACGAGTAGCATTCAGTGGTGCTGATAACAAAAAAGGAGAAATCCAAAATGCTGACAGAAAAACAGGTGGAGGCTTATAAACGGGATGGCCATGTCAAAGTTGAGGGTGTTTTTACTCCGGAGGAGATTGAAGAACTCAAGAGCGAGATGATTCGGATTATTGAGGAGTGGGGTGAAGAAACCATCGGATGGCACGGTCCGTGGCGTGACCGCTATTTGCCCGAAGATGAACGCCAGAACACTAGGGCTGTTCTTCTTCATAGACCCCATAATTATTCATCGGCTTGGGGGCGTGTCCTCTTTCACCAACGTTTAATTGCCTGCGTGCAAGCATTAATCGGTCCCAATGTCCAGTGGCATCACACATGTCTGCATGCGAAACCGCCGGAGTTGGGTACCCCGTTCCCAATGCACCAAGATTACCCCTTTTACCCGCATGACGGTCCAGACTTCGTAGATTGCCTAGTTCACCTTGATGACACACCGCTCGAAAGCGGCTGTCTTCGAGTGGTTCCAGGCAGTCATAAGCACGGTCCATTGGAACACATCACAGGGTCGCATACCTCACCCCATCTCCCGCCCGAAAAATACCATCCGGACTGGGTAGACTCGGTCGCTGTTCCCGCAAAGTCCGGTGACGTGATTTTCTTTAGTTACTATACGATTCACTGGTCCGACGTCAATCGGACGCACGAATGGCGAAAGTCGGTGCGATTCGGCTATCACGCGCCCGATATGCGCCCGGTCGGTAGTGATCCGAGCCAACCTTACGAGAATATCATCACCGGCGGCTTTAAAGAACATAAAGCGTGAGTCGAAACGGCGAAAGCCGCTTATTCGCTGCCCACCACCCGCCATCAGTCCATATCAAAGTCACATTTCGTATCTGTTCAATACGCCGCAGCGCTAGTCGTTAATCGTTCGGTTGAATACAGTTACCCACGGCGTGGAACACTAAGTCGAAAACCTATGAGACAAAACTTATCACAAGCGCACCGTGACGCGGTGAATCGGAGCCGGCGAGTCATTGTCAACTATGACACCAATTTCGGAGCTCCGTCTGTGATTTGTCCGTTGGCTGGCATGGAAATAGATCGCTTGGTGAAGGGCTACTTCAGCATGATCGATGAAGCCGGCGTTCAGGTAGACAGCATCTGGTGGTGTTGGCTGGACGGCAATTTCGCAAATTATCCGAGCCAGATTCTACCCGTTTGGGAACTGCCCGGATACCAGAAGTGGTGGGATGCCGGAATTGACCCGGTGCAGATTTTCGCCGAGGAGACCAAGAAGCGCGATAAAGAAGTTTTCTTCTCTTACCGCCTGAATGGGACCGATATGGCGAGTATTGTACCGTTAAGTAAGCCGTTATTGAAAGAAGCTCACCCCGAATGGTTAATCCCTACTTGGGAGGCGTTTCAAAATCCCGGTTACTGGAACTTCACCGTGCCACAAGTGCGCGATTACAAGGTGAGCATCCTACGCGAGGTGGCGGAAAACTACGATTACGACGGTATAGAGATAGACTTTTCTAGGGTACCTGTGACACTGCCGCCTGGACACCAATGGGAGAACCGAGAGTGCTTGACTGAATTCATGCGTGCGGTGCGTACCATGACGCTCGAAATCGAAAAGAAACGCGATCACCCGTTTCTGCTGGCTGCTCGAATTCCGGAGAACCTAGAAGGTTGTCATTTTGACGGAATGGATGTCGAAACTTGGGCGAGCGAAGGTTTGCTGGATATCTTCGTTTTGGGCAATCGCTCATTCGACGTGGATATCTCCGCTTTTCGTCGAATCACGGCAGGAACTGGGATAAAGCTCTATCCGTGCATGGACGATCATCACGCGTCGGACGGTTATCTGCACCCACCAATCTCAGTTTTCCGCGGCGTTTTTGCCAACTGGCGGCATCAAGGTGCAGATGGCATTCAGACGTTTAACTTTAGCAATTGGACCCCGGTTGGTGCTGCACTTCTCGGTTGGGATGCGATTGACCCCGTGTGGGCGGCGCACCTTCAAGTCTACCGAGAGATGGCAGTTCTGGAGTCGCTCGAATACAAGGACAAAACGTTTGTTGCCGAGCGGCGTGGGGGAGGACATGGTCCCACAGTAGTGCCTAATCCCGAAGATTGGACGACACCGAGGTGGATGTATTTTATCACAAATATGTTCGCTCCGCTGCCAGCCGCTTTGGCGAACGACGGAAAAGCTGACACCTTATTAAAACTCTACGTCTCCGATAAACTCGCTGATGAAGCCGAACACATTGAGCGAGTTACCATTCGCGTTTTGCTGTCCGATCCGGGAGCTGAACGCCTCCCGTCCAATCAGCGGCTTCAGGTGGTCACCGTTGCAACCAAGGCGCACACTCTCCAAAACATCCCCCCAGCAGTAGGGATTGGCAACCAAATTGAGTTAAGGCTAAACAACACTCTCCTGCATCCCCCTGTAATTGAAGAAGGCTGGTTAGTCTTTTCAGCACTACCAAATCAATTCGCCGTGGGCAACAACCTCATTGGATTGCGCGTCACCGACCGGGCGCCAGATGCCCAAGCCGAAATCCTGATTGAGAAGTTGGAAGTCCATGTAAACTACCACAAACCCACTAGCGGCACAGAGAGTTTAGGAAAACAATGAGATTGGGGTGTAAAACATGGATCTTACGGATGCGAAACTGCAGTTGGAGGATGAAGGGTATTGCTTACTGGAAAATCAACTCGACCCGCGGCAAGCTGAACACCTCGACACCCTCGCACGGACCTTAATGGAACCTCGTGACGGGTATATCAGTATGGAGACCTCTCTGAATCACATTCCTGAGTTGGCTCCACTGTGCATTCATTCCACGCTAGTAGAACTTGCCGAAATGATGCTGGGGAAGGACCTTATACTTGCGAACAATGTGGCGATGAAATGGTGCAAGCCCGGTGCACCGGAAGGGCCGTTGCATTGGGGCGGACGGTTCAAGGATATTTCCCAATTGACAGAGTTTCAGGTCTTCTGGATGCTCACAGATTTCACCGCCGAGAATGGCGCTACGCTTGCCGTACCGTTTAGTCATCACACCGGGCGTCCGCCCGCACGCACTTCCTATCCCCAAGAGATTCCGCTCGTTGGGCCAAAAGGGTCGGTGTTGATCTTTGACGGAAGGATCTGGCATCGTAGTGGCGCCAACACAACGAGCGGCAAACATCGTATGGCTGCCAATATGATGTATCTGCCCGGCAGCGTCGATCGCGGCGGAGAGTGGCCGCTGGTGACGCGAGAACGCTACAATGAATTCCCCCCGCAATTGCAAACCATGCTCCTGCAATCGGTTGCACCGCCGGATTCGCCGCCACGCGCCGCGCAACACCCAACAATATGGACAATGCTCGATTATCAGGGGGTTAAGCACGCCGCCGTCGGCAAGCTTGCGGCGAACTTAACCATTGAATCAGGTTCCAAATTCTCGACCGCAGTACGCTTTCCGCAAGCGTCCGCGTTGGAAGTAAAGCAGACTCGCGATTGCTGTGTGTTTCTAGAGCGAGCCCGGGCAATTGGCGGAAATTCTGAGGTCGAACTTTACGTAAACGATGTAATGGTTTCACATTTCACAGTCGCCGTGGGCGAAAATGACGCACAAGTTCAGACCTTAACGGAGCAAGTGACCTCACGCATAACCGATACTACGGTAATGTACAATATCACGCTCAAGAACGTAGGCAGTCACAACGTGCGTATCCACGAACTTCGCATCCAATGGCTGGCGAGCTAGAGTACCATAAGAACACTAGACATCTTTCCAAAATAATTTTACCGCCCGATAGCCCCGGAGGGGCGGCAGGTGTAAAACGACTACCCTCACATTGGGTTAATACGTTGTAGGGGCAACCCTTGTGGTTGCCCTTAACACCGCACCGGCAGTCATAAACCAAAGCCCCAGGGCGAGTCTTCGTTCGTCAAATCGAAGATAGTTTTTTCAGGCGTGTTCTGAAAACACATTCGACAAATCTTCAAAATTATTCCAGAGTCGGATGTCGCTCCAGTTTTGTCAACCACATTGAGTCAATTAGGAAAATTGTCTAGTTGTATTATTCCACCCGGGGGGTGACCTCCATGTCCGGAAAATCAGGCCTAGAAATCCTCTGCCACATTGGGCCGTCCCCCTGCGTAATTCAATCTTCATTCCCTTCCTTAACACGGAGGAGGGAGGTTATGGCAGGACGTTCCGCAATTCGAATTATGGATGGTTGGCGGATAACTTGGACCGGTATCAGTATTCTTAATGGGGATTTTGACACATCAAGCTACTGTCTTCCGTTATGATACGGTGCACCGGCAGGTCCCACGCCTGTGGCAGCGTATCTTCGATAAGCTGTGTCTCGTAGGCGAGACCAATCCGTACTGCCTGCATACACTGGCGAAGAAACCGGTCGTAATAACCGCCGCCGTATCCGAGGCGGTGACCCTTGCGATCAAAAGCAGCACCCGGGACGATGATTAGATCAATCTCATCCGGCGGAAAGGCCTTGCAGGAATTCTGGTTTGGCTCGCGCATACCGTAAGGGTGGGAAACGAAATCTGTTTGTGGGTTCGAAATACGGTGCGGAGTTAGATTTCGTCGGTGGGTATCCGTCACCGGTGCAAGCGCGGTTTTTTCGTGCGTGACCAGATAATCAAGCAGTCCATCGGTTTCCACTTCACTCCGCATGTTCAAGTAGATATGAACCGAATTAATTGCATTACCCTCAATCCAATCATTTACGCGGTTGGTAATCCTCTGGCTTAATTCAGCCCTTAACGCCCGGGGAATACTGTCGCGCCTACGAATCGCTTCCGCGCGAAGACGTTTTCGCAATCTTCTTTCACCGTAGTCTGGTATTCTCGCCATTGTTTTGAGATTTCAGCCTAACTGTGAACCAAGAATCAAGCGTCTCATTCAATCTGGCCAATGTTCTTGGTGAGTGCGTCGCGGAAGGTTGAGGGTTTCATCTTGAGCAGTTTCGCTGCTTGCGTTTTGTTTCCGTTCGTTTTTTTCATCGCCCACGCGATGAGTTCGCGCTCGGTAGAACGGATAATTTCATGGAATGAAACCTCGCTCATTGAATCATTCAGATGGATATGGGTTCCGAGTTTCAAATCTATCGGAATTGCGTCGGCTGTGATTTCCCTTCCGCCGCTAACCGCTACAAGCCGTTCAACCATGTTCTCAAGCTCGCGTACATTGCCGGGCCACGCATAACCCGCCAACAGTTCAACAGCTTGCTGGGCGATTGGGATAGGTTGATTTGGAGAAAAAAGTTCCACGAAATGATTGATGAGTAGCGCAATGTCCTCGACGCGCTCTCGCAGCGGCGGCAGAAAGATTGGGACAACATTAAGGCGATAAAACAGGTCCCTTATATACGTCCCGCATTGGACCTTTTCCCGTAGATTCACGGTCGTTGCTGCAATAACCCTGACATCAACCTCGATTTGCGCCTCGCCGCCAACACGTTCAAACGCACCTATTTCCAGCGCACGCAAGAGTTTAATTTGTAAACTCATCGGGAGCGAATCTACATCGTCTAGGAAGAGCGTCCCCTTATGTGCTAATGCAATTCGTCCAACCCTGTGTTCTTCTGTCGGACGCTCACGGCCGAATATCTCAAGCTCCAACATCTCGTCCGAAACGCCTGCGCAGTTGACAGACACGAAAGCGTGATGTCCGCGCGGACTGTTGAGATGGATGGATTTTGCCAGAAGTTCTTTCCCTGTGCCGCTTTCACCAGAGACGAGCACATTGCCGTTTGACTCAGAAATCGTCTCAATCAAGGTAAGAATTTCCTGCATTGACCGGCTTTTTCCGATGATGTTTTGGTAAAGGCGCCACGGCTCAGGGTGGGACGTTTGAGCGTGGGCTTCAAGCCCGCCTTTGTCTATCCCTTCCCGAATCTCCTTTAGTTTATCAAGCATGGCAATCAACTCGCCGCTCGAAAACGGCTTCTTGATGTAGTTATATGCCCCCCATTTCATGGCTTCGACTGCGGTTTCCACGCTGGCATAAGCCGTCATGATTATCACCGTGACGTGAGGGTGGTCCTTTTTGACGCGCTTGAGAAATTCGATGCCGTGCATCTTCGGCATGCGGAGATCTGTTACGAGAACGTCGAAGTGCTCATTCTGGAATAACTGCAACGCAATCGCCGGGGACTCCACCGCAATTGTGTCGTAGTTCTCCTCACGCAAATCGTCTCGCAGCGTGATGCGTTTAATTTTTTCGTCGTCAACAACCAGTATTTTCACCCTTCAACCTCAGCCTGCGGTATGGGTAGTTTTATGGTGAACACAGAACCTTGCCCCTCTTCGCTCTCGAATTCGATGACACCGCCATGCTCCCTAACAATTCGATTGGATACAGAAAGCCCTAGCCCTGTGCCTTTTCCCGTAATTTTCGTCGTGTAAAATGGATCCAAAATCCGATCTCGAACCGAACTCGGAATACCTATTCCGGTATCCGTGACTTGAACGTATGCTACTGCTTCGTCTAGCAACGAATCAAATTCAATAGTACCGGTTTTGAAGGTCAGCACGCCCCCGTTCGGCATTGCTGCAATAGCGTTTAGTCCTAGATTCAGTGCAACCTGCTCCAGTAAGTGTTTGTCTCCTAGGATGGGCGTAAGACTCTCTTGAAACTGTCTTTCGATTTGAATGAGCTTTTCTTCCGCACTGTATTCTATCAGCCCAATGGCCTCATTTATCACTTCGTTTAACGACACCGACGTGAGGGTTAGTTCATGTTTTCGTGAAAAGTTCAAAAGTTGCCTAACCGTGGATTCAATTCGCCGTATGGCTTCTTCCATAAGATCTAGGTATTCTTGAATTTGCGCTTCGTTCTTGGGATTGCGTCGAATTCGAAGCGTACAGTTGAGTAACCCGTCGAGCGGATTATTGATTTCATGCGCAACGCCAGCCGCTAATTCTCCGATCGCCGCCATCTTTTCGGATTGGATCATCTGTACCTCCATCCGCTTCCGATCCGTTACGTCTCGGCAGACTAACACTGTTCCCAAATAGACGCCGTTGTCATCGCGAACTGCAGCGTACGTATTTTCGAAGAATTTATCCCTGATTTGGGCGCTCTGTTGTTCAATTACATCGCCTCCTTCAGACAAGTCTTTTGCAATTTGCGGATGAATGCCGTACGTCTCAGGGGACATGCTGTCGTCACCCTCGAGTCCGAATTGCTCTTTTCTAATCTGCTGTGCTGCCTTGTTGAAAAGCGACACACGGTTTCCGCTATCAACGAAAACCACTCCCTCCTGCATACACTCAATAATAGACTCAAGTTTATTCCGTTCAAACAGCACCTCGCGCCGCGCCTCTTCTAGTTCAACCACCTTTTCCTCAAGGCTCTCTTTCAGCTCAAACGTTTCCCCTTCACGCGCCCGTGCTGTATCCATTATTGAGGTCGCCAAGTAAACGGAAAAAAACAGTGTGCTCGTGAAAACAAAGAACACGCTTGCAATGTAGATTGGATTTCGCCATAGGTCTTCCGGCAAAAAACCTAAATGGTAATGGTGGATAATACCGTAGTGCTCAAGGAAAATGAGGGAACTCAACAAAAGCGTGTTTAGCGTTGCGAGGATATAGCTGACTTTCTTAGAAAGGAGAATGCTTGCAATCACCAAGTGAAAGATGAAAAAAAATATGAACGGGTTTTCGATACCGCCGCTGAAATGGATGAGCGCAGTTAACGATAGCAAGTCCAAAACGATATGCGTGCCGGCGTGCCGTGTGATTGATGAGAGCGGCTTCTCAGCAATATGCCTCGGGTATATTTGCGCCTCAAGGTTGTAGAGTACCATCAACCCGGCAATGAGGAATAGCGGCAGCGAAGGCGCAATTATATTGAATCCCCAGCTTGCGACGCTGACGGTAAGAAAGACTCCCGCGATTGCTATCCAACGGAGTTTGACTAACCATCCAATCCGCTGAATTAGTTCAGATTTGAGCGATAATTCCCGAGCCATAACTGTTCATACCCTAATATTTATCGAATTTAGAAAGTGTTCAGATCCTGCCGGCAACGGGCGCCGCGGCAGAGAAATAAACTCGCAATCCAAATTGAACGTCAATTAGTACAATCCCGCGTATTGTATTATCTTTGTTGTTGGGTATCAATACAAAAACGCATCGGCGTGATTTCTTTGTCCTTGTTGAATTTTGGCTTGACATACCTAAAGCTTGTGTCCTATTATCACTGTGCCCTAAGGTTTCACGGCTAAATCTGTGATTGTGGTTATCGCTAGTGCTCCGTTGTTTTACGGTGGACACCAGTGATAGCTTCGAACCCTTGCGTTTCACCCGCTGCGGGACAATATGCTGTGAATGGAGAATGACTATGTCAAAAGATTCAGAAAACAAAAAAATTCCCACCGCAGAAGAGCTTCAAAGAGAATTTGAGTCGTTTGTGAAAGACAAATACGGCGGCACAGTCCGATTTGTCACACCAAAAGTAAACCCATCTAAGGACACACCGGCGGATGCTGAAGCACCGCCGCCGAAAGAGTCGTTCGACCTGAAATTTGATCTCAAACCAAAAGACATCAAGAATTACCTAGATCGTTACATCATCAGGCAAGATGAAGCCAAGAAAGCCTTGGCAATCGCAGTGTGCGACCACTACAACCATGTGCGTGAATGTCATGAGAATCCCAAAATCGCCGACACCGACTATTCGAAACAGAATGTCATCATGCTCGGTCCTACAGGAGTGGGTAAAACCTATCTAATCCGCCATGTCGCCAAACTGATTGGCGTTCCGTTCGTGAAGGCGGACGCGACTCGATTCAGCGAGACCGGTTACGTCGGCGCAAATGTCGATGATCTCATCCGAGATCTTCTGACGCAAGCGGAAGGCGACATTGAACTGGCGCAATATGGGATTGTCTATCTCGACGAAGCGGACAAATTAGCGACGCCGCCAAACCTTATTGGACGCGACGTTAGCGGAAGAGGTGTGCAGATTGGGCTGCTCAAACTGATGGAGGAGACGGAGGTCGATCTCCGCGCCGGTCACGATGTATCTTCTCAAATTCAAGCCGTCATGGAATTTCAAAACAAGGGTAAAGTTGAAAAGCAATTAATCAACACACGTCACATTCTATTTATCGTTAGCGGCGCATTTAACGGACTCGACGACATCATCAAAAAGCGGCTAAATGAAAGAAATATCGGATTTAGCGCAACGTTAACCGCGCAAGACGAAATGGACGATTGGCTGGAACACGTTACACCGCAAGATTTCATCGAGTTCGGTCTTGAGCCCGAATTCATTGGGCGATTACCGGTTCATGTCGTCTGTCAAGATTTATCCGCCGACGATCTCTACCAGATTTTGAAAGGATCGGAGGGATCGATTATCCGTCAGTATGAGGGGGCATTCCGGGCATATGGGATTGACGTACTGTTCTCTGATGAGGGGCTCCGGAGCATTGCGGAAAAAGCGCACACCCACAAGACTGGAGCGCGCGCCTTGATGACGGTGTGCGAGAAAATTCTGCGCGACTACAAGTTTGAACTGCCGTCATCTAGCGTTCATGAATTTGTCGTGACCGAAAGAACGGTGGAAGCATCAAAAAGTGAGTTGATTAGGCTGATTGAGGATGACAATTACAATCGTCAACATGTAATTCGGGAATGTGTTCGGCGTTACGAGGAAAATTTCCGTCAGAAATACCAAATGTCCATTCATTTCGATGATGAAGCGACAAATCTCATCTGCCAAAGAGCCATTGACGAGGGAAGGACGCCGCAAGAGATTTGTGAAGATCTACTTAAGACCTATCAACACGGCCTAAATCTCGTGAAACAGAACACTGGTCAATTCGAGTTTAACCTTACCAGAGAGGTTGTGGAGCATCCTGACGCAGCGCTTGAACGTTGGATTCGCAATTCCTATGCGGGAAAATCGAAGGAGGGTGAAGAAACCGCAGATGGCTAATTCGGCATCGCACCGCGTAAATCTAATCCCTTGTGCTTACCGAAGGATTGCCAATCGCCCTAAAGCTTGAGTGTTTTCGCTGTCGGCAACCGCGTAGACTTTGTAAAGATAAACTCCATTGGCAAGCATTGTTCCGTGTTCATCTCGCCCGTCCCACATTGCCTCATTGTAACCTTCCCGTGCCGAAACTCCCTTTAAAACGCGAACGCGGCGGCCGGCTTTGGAATAGATTGAGATTGACGCTTCATCAGCATCTTTTGTCAATTCGTACATCAACGTCGTTTCTTCATCGAACGGGTTAGGGTAATTGCGCAGCGTGTCGATTTTAAGTGCGGACTTTTGCGGAGAATCGTAAACAGCGTCCCGAATCAGTATTTGCGGGTCAAAATTTGACAACCAGGTAATCTCTTCATTAATCTGCTTGAGCAGAATGGCTTCATTAATTTGCCGATTGTAGCCGAAGATTGTGACGAAAGTATGGAAGGACTTGACGGCGGAGGTCAACGATTTGGAATATTCTATGGCACTGTGCAGCTTTGTGCGAATTAGGTTTTCCTTGCCCTCCTCGTATCCTGCCTGAACCGCTTCCGTTAAACGGAGGCGGCTCTCAAAAAACTGCACCCAAAGGCGCATCAGGCCGACCGCGTCTTCCAGATGTCGCGCAGCCTCTTCGGAAACAGGTCTTGCAATTCTCAATGCGCTTTCAATTTCATTGGCGGCGCGCTGCTGTTGCGGAAGAAGAGATGAAAAACGGCCCGCGGCAGACCGGGCAGCCTTTAAATTAGGCATTGACAGCGTATCGGCTACCGCTTCCGGTCCGATTATGTCCCAAAACCGAGTGGCAAGCCCCGCGGACCCGCGACCGTAGTTCCCAGCAATGGAAAGCGAACCCGCGTAGTCGCTAAAATAGCTCTCCAAAACCCATGTGTTTATCCGCAGCGCGTTAAGAATGAGCTTAGCGGCGTCAGCACCATACTGATTGACCAGGTAGTTTTCCATGAGCTGGAGGTGATTTGTCTCAACGTCCCAATTTATCCTCGCACTCACGAGTCGGTCCAAATGCCCCAAGTTGTTTTGAGTACCTTGGACTGTAAACCCCCCTAAACCAGTCACGGCAGGATTATTCGACAACTCACGGACACCATGAACGAATAGGTCGCCTTCAACCATCCAAAACGGAACGACCTCTTCGACATCGTGTGAGAGAACAATTAGGCGGTGTCCCAATTCGCCCAGCGTATTAATTCGATCGATTGAAATCCGCGCATCCGCGGTCGGCTCGCCGTCCGCTCCCCATTTTTGTGAAAAGATTGTGCCTGTTGGCAACTGGCGCGCGTAGTCGCTGTCGGGATCTTTCAGCCAAAATCTATCGTACCCTGAGATATAGAATTTTAAATCCGGGCGTACCTGCTGCGCAGCCTCAATGATTGTGAACATCACCTGCCACAGCAGATCTTGCCCTTTTTCCGATGTGTCGCCGCACTCCGGACAGTGGCAAGCGCGGGTTTCGACGCCCCAAGCCCGCAAGTGGAAACCCGCAAGCGTCGGATAGGTCTTCACAATCTCTTGAATCAACTCCCGCGCGAAACTGTGAAATTCGGGCTTGGACCAACAAAACGGGCGATAATCAACGCGGTTCCGCGAGCCGCTGTAGGGCACTCGCGGTCCCAGAACATCTGGACGCCGTTCAATCACCGCTTTTGTCGGCTCGCCCGTAACATACATAAAGAGGTACGAGTCGATTCCCCGCCGATGCAATGCCTGGAAGCGGTTTCGGAGTTTTTGGATGCGCTGCCGGCGTTGGTTGAGTGGCTCGTCCTGCAGCGATTCAAAGTCCGGTGAATTGATGTATTTGACGGCTGTACCTAGTCCATCATCAATACCCGTTCCCGTCCATACGCCTTCGCCGCCGCTCATGTTGAGCCGATGCCGTGCAAACCAATTCACATTTTCAACCTCCAATCCCGCCCTGACCGGGTAAAATGGCTGTGACGTTTTTTCCAATAAAGGTAGGTCAAGATTTGGCGAGGGCTGAACTACGAAATCAAGATCTGCCGGCGAAAGGCCAGTCAGCCGCGTGATGCACGCTTCAATCAGATCGTAAGCGCCGTAGAGTACGCCGCGGGATGCGTTGCCTGCGATTGCAATAACCAATTCGTTGTCCAATTCGACTGTTTTTAGCACATATCCCTCGTCGCCGATATCGGGGCTGAGGTGGAGCAGTCCTTCAGCCATCATCAGGCGAATAGCGGGATTCGAGTCGGGGGTGCCCAGCGCAATCGCCGTTGGAGTTGTCGTCGTTTGACGATTGGTAAAGATGTCCAGTTCAGCTCCGGTGAATCGCCGAATAAATGTCTGAATCTCCTCGGCTGCAAATTCCTCCTGCGCAGACGCGGTGGCGCCGATTTGAACTGTCGCCATTGGTCGTCCTGACCGAACGATTGGAACTTCTGCCGCATTTGCCCAGCCATGCACGCATACAAGGGTTATGTATAACAGAAGATAAGCAATAACCGAATAAATTGTACGTTCCATGCACTTGCGTTGCCTAGAAAGCGCACCTCTTTCCAAATGCCGCACCGGATTCCTTATGCACTTTAGTGCATCAACCCAACTGCGATGAATTTGCGTCATAGTGCTGTCTCCCTTTTGGCAATGTTAACTACGGTGGGAAGCAGGCCGTAGATTATCCAGAAGGGTACCCCAATTCTATCTCCGTTCAACAGGTTGTTGACGGTAAAATGTACAAGCAGTGATAATTCCGCTGTCATCAGGCCAATGATAACGAATCGATAAAATCCATCGTCAATACCCGATAGTGCACGCAGTCCAAAGCTGAAGAAAGCGAAAATCACCCACATCCAAACCGCAAATCCCACAATACCCAACTCCGCTAGAACTTGTAGATATTCGCTGTGCGCCCCTAACCGGTATTGCGCCACAAACTCTCCGATGAGAGACACGTTGGGTTCATAGATCATGGCAAATGCTCCGTATCCATTCCCAATGATGGGACTCTGCAGAAACATGATGATCGCTTGACCCCAACGCAGCAGACGCGACTGATTGGAGGCAAACTCTAAACTGAATGCGGTTGAGATTCGATTAAACACCACATTGGAAACTCCGGGCACGGAAAAAATAAAAAGTAAAATCCCGCCAACCAACACCACAAAAAGAATTCTTTTGTGTTGCTCACCGGTCAACATCAGCAGAAAAGTGACTGCGGCAATCGCGGACAGCCATACACCCCGAGAGAAACACATCATGAGTCCCACACCGAAGACTATAAACATGACGGTCCACAGCACTCGATCGTAGTGGGTGCGATCGAGTAGCAATCGGCTAAGCACGATTAAAAAGAAGATTGCCGTGAACGATCCGTAAACAGAGTAGTTCGTAAACGGGGATCCTCGATATGCAGAAGTCCACTGCCACTCATCGATATTGTAGATCAAAACCACTGCTGTCCAGATAACTGCAATCAATGCGGATGGGAAGGCGGCAACGAAAAGCCTTCGCAAATCGCGGCGGTTCTTAATCAACTCATAAGCTAAGAAACTCGACATTATGTAAACAGCCGCTCGAAATGCACCCTTCGCTGAGACAAAGAGTTGGGGTGCGTTGAATATCGGCAGAAAGTGTACGAAAATATAAATGCACACCGGAACGCGGAATGGAAATCGTCCATCTGTCGTATCGTCCCTTTCGCGCACTTTCGCACGCATCACTCGGTCAACAACCTTTCGAATGAAAAAGGCAAACACAAGCATTCCCAATAGCGGTTCGGTGGGCGTCTGGACTTCGGCTTCAGCTGGCAGGATGTATCTGCGTGAGAAAGGCAAACAGAGGAGCAGGGCGTAAAGCGAGAAATCCATCGACAAAAACACCAAAAACCCTACGATTGCTAGACCGAGCAAGATGACAATCGGCGACTCGGCGTAAATTGCGAATGCTGCACCCAGCAGAATACACGCGATTCCATAGGCGGCTAGGTAAACATGATGATTCAGATATTTTGAATAATGGGTTAGGTCTGTTTGCATAAAAAATATGCTGAAGGATGGCAACCCACAACATCGGCAAAGCACACGCCTATGGTCTAGCGAGTCAGCCTGCCGAATCTGTGAGATAATCCTGAAGTGATTGGTGGGAACTGGCGTGAAGCCGAGAATGTGAATTGCTAACCGCTTGAGGCGAGATTTTGACCATTAGGTGTTCCGCACAGGACTAGCTATCTCTATTCAATCTTTAGCGCTCCCCATGCCGTCGCCAGATTGTCTTTGGGTTGCACCGCAATTTCAATCTCTTCGGTTGCAACATCGTAGCTGACGAGTTCAAACGTGACATCTCTTCTATCAATCGTTTTCACGATACCCACATTGGGAGCCAACCACATCGTCATATCCACTTCGACGTTTCCAATTAATACAACGTTCGTGACTGTCTGCTCGATTTTAAGCGAATTTGGGAAGCTTCCCGCCGGAACGGTGACATCGTCAATAGCAACGACTTCCGACTCTATGATGCTTTGAATTGTGCCGAGAAGCGGAACCGAGGCTTCACCCTCAATAGTCCACTTCGTGCCGAGATCCAATGGATTGGGTAAATAATCCTGCGGTGGCGTAATGTCATAAACCACCTCACCTATCAGAGGAACCTCCGCTACCAGCCGGTACAATTTAATCCCATCCGTTTCCGTTTTAATATACAGTTTACTCAAATCTTCCGGTGACTGATCCATTATTATTCTGAGTTCCTCGCCGTTGACGATTTCGGGACCTTCAATCGTCACGATTTTCTCTTCAACACCGTCGGTGCTGCGTAAACGCCATGTATTTCCAAATTCATCCGGATAATAGTTTTGGGCATAGCATTGTGGCGGGAAGTCAAATACACCCGAAATACAGATGGCGCAGACGACTGCGTAAACTAGCCGAAGCAACATTTTATCTATCTTGATATTCATAAAATCACTCCTATTCGTTAAAAATTGGACTTACAAATGAACCTCGACATGGTGTAACTGCCAGAAGATGATTCTCCAATACGAAGACTCCTTGCTAAAATCCATGCGGCAATCAGCAGAGAGACGGCCCATGTCAAGTTGAGGTTCTTTCTGTGAAATAACATCAAGCATAAGCCGCGTGGATACCTCCCGGGCGTGAGCTGCATTTACATGAATATCGTGGAATTGAAATTCAAGCACGCTATATTTTTGAAACAGTTCGGTTACGAGAGGAATAACATGTTCATAATCTGCAGGAATGCTTCCAGACTCCACACCGAAGCGCGTGATAGGATCGTCCGCGGCTCGGTAGGATTCCGAGAATTGGTTCTGGATGATTTCAAGATTGTTAACATCCGTTGATGCAATCATCGCTGAAAACCCGTTGAGAAATTCGCCAATCTCCGCTTCGGTGTTGGTCAACGGTCTCAGCGGAATCTTTAGCACCATGCGTTCAACGTCTAGGGTGAAAGTGTGCGTACTCCCTTGGTAATCTGCATCGCTGGCAGTCAACATTAAGCCTTCCGAGTACGGAATGTGAATAAAATTGTACCGCCCATTGCTATCCGTTGTTACCAACTGATCCAATAAACCGACAGTTACACCTGGGACGGGGTTTCCTGTTCTTGTATCAGTAACTATGCCGGAAACTGCGCCGAATAACCGCTCTAAAGAAACATCCAGCGTGAGATTTTCGGCATTGAAGGAGAAGCCCCGCACTTCTGTGTCGTAGTGCTTTGCTTCGACCGTGAGATTTAAGGAGTCTGAATGCTGAATGTGCGTGAACACATACCTTCCGTCACTGTCGGCTTCCACACGCTGGTCCAACAGGGACACCCTCGCCCCGGGGATAGAATCGCCCGTTGCCGCATCGCTGATGATACCCGACACATTGCCAAATCCCGTGGTTTCTGGCGGCTGAATTTCAGGAACCGGTGAGTTTTCGCTGCACCCAACGTAAGCAACCGTCAAGCTGAGTATGGTGAGAAGCCGGTAAGTGTTCTTAATTTTCATGCTCACCTCTACATCAGCGGCGGGAAACCGAATCACTGTCGTCCGGTGAGATTCCATGGTGAATGCTATCCTGCAGCGATGCCAACCGACGCAACTTGTGACCCGCGAATGGCTTCGCAGAGGTAGCTTATGCCTTCCGGAATGTCATCAACATGGCAATAGGCGTAAGCGAGGCGGATACACTTGATGGGAAGGCTTTGATAGTGGAACGCACTGCCGTGCGAGAAACCGACCTTTTTCTCCGCTGCAAGCATGTCTAGAATGTCCATTTCCGTTGTTTCTGGTAGATGTATCCAGAGAAACAGCCCGCCTCGGGGTTTCGTCCAAGTACAGATGTCGCTGACATGGCTCGCAAGTGTTTCGATGACGGCGCGGCACTTTGCTCTTACGGCGGCATTGGTAACAGCGAGATGCTCGTCAAGGTGTTTCTTGAAAAAGCTCGCCACAATTGCGCTCGCCAACGCGCTTGTGCCCGCATCCCAACGGTTCTCATGAATCATACGGTGATACGGCGGCCTGGCAACGAAATATCCCTGGCGTACGCCCGCGCCGAGTATTTTTGAAAACGTCCCAACAAAAATGACGCGGTTCGCACGGTCTAGTTTGAATAGCGAATCTGGCGTTGGGTTCGGCACAAAATCAATGTCGCCGTAACAATCATCCTCAACGATCAGAAGGTCATACTCATCCGCCAACGCTAATAGGTGTTTACGGCGATCCAGCGAAAGAATTGCGCCCGTTGGGTTTTGATGATTAGGGGTAGTATAGATTACCTTGGGATGGATGTGCTGCCTGCTTAAATCTTTAAGAATTCTCTCAAGCGCATCAATGTCCATACCGTCTCTGTAGTCCATCGGTACACCGACAAGATTCGCTTTTAGGTGCCGCAAAAGACCGAGCGTTCCACTGTAAGTTAGCTCTTCCGTAAGAACGGTGTCCCCATGATTAATGAATGTCCCCAACACAAGATCTAATGCCTGCATGGAACCGGACGTAATCGAGATGTTATCAATAGGCAGCGGTATGTCTTCTCGCCTTTCAAAGCGAATTGAAGCTAGCTCACGCATGCCGAGAAACCCATTGTCGCCCGGATAGTTGACAAGACTGCCGCCTAGCTCGCGCAGCGCTTCCGCACTCGCTTCAATCAATCCATCCGTGGGAAATGTGTACGGGTCGGGGCGCCCCCCAGTGAACGCAAAGTCTTTCATACCAGTTCCCTCCGCTCAAAAGTCCGCCGTTTAATTGGAGTTCAGCGTTGAATGTTGGCAACATCGCAATTATATCACATTACCCACCAAAATCCTATATCAAATGATTTAACAGTTCACCGCCAATAGCTCGATTCATCAAATTAAATCACGGATTTCCGTGACGCGACAAATTTCAGGCGATCTTTATGGATTGCTTTTCTTCAAATATTCATGTTATAATTTACTTGAACAGTCTTCCACCCCATTGGATTTTCTTGCCCCGATTATAAAGGAGCTTTTGAATGGCATACTATATTACAGACGAATGTATTGGGTGTATGGCGTGTCTGACGAATTGTCCTGTTGATGCAATTACCGGCGAACGCAATAAATTGCATGACATAGATGCGGATATCTGCATTGACTGCAGCGCCTGCGGAATGGTTTGCCCTGTTGAAGCAATTCGAGATCAATACGGAAATGTCTGCAAATTCATTAGACGCCCAACCAATCGACCAATCGCTGTAATTTATGAAGAACTCTGCTCCGGTTGTGATTTCTGCGTGCACATTTGTCCGTGGGAATGTCTTGAACTCCTCGATCCGGCAACAGGGGAACATGCTGAAAGTTTCTTTGGCATTTGCGAACTTGTCAAACCCAAGGATTGCACCGGTTGTAAGCTGTGTGAAGAAGTGTGCATTAAGGATGCAATCCGCGTTGAGTCGCCGGTTTTGACTCAATTGGAGGAAGCGGCGGATTGATCGATGATAAAAAGCATGACGGGTTACAGCCGATTTTCATCTGAAACCCGGTTCGGTGCACTGACAATTGAACTGAAAGCTTGGAACCATCGATACTGCAACGTTACCGTTCGCTCACCCAACTCCCTCTCCCAATTTGAACATCGCATACAAAATCTGATAAAGCGCCGAGTCACCAGAGGACAAATCCAAGTTTCAATCGAGTTGCTTGAGATTGGCTCATCTTCGGCTGGCAGTCTCGTTCTTGATTTGGCGTTAGCAAAGCAGTATCACCAGAAACTTGTGCAGCTGCAAAATGAAGTAGATTTAAGTAGTGATGTTTCGGTTAATCTCTTGGCGGGTCTCCCCGGTGTCTTTGACCTTCAGAAACCAGCCGTAGCAGAAGAAGAAACATGGGCTGAACTACAATCCACACTAGAAACCGCTTTGGATCAACTGAATGTAGCGAGGCAAACCGAAGGCAATGCGATGTGCGAAGCCTTAAGCCAACATCTCGGTGCGGTGCGTTCATTAGCAGAGGAAGTCCAATCCTGCAGTGAGGGGATAATGCAGGGGGTTCAGGAAAAACTGGAAATTCGCCTGAAGGAACTGCTGTCGAACCGCATTGAGATTGATCCGGATCGGTTGGTGATGGAAGCCGGTCTAATTGCTTCCCGATCAGACATCTCCGAAGAGCTAGTCAGACTTGACAGCCATTGCAAGCAATTTGAACAAACTCTACAGGTGAGCGAACCAGTTGGTCGGCGCCTAGATTTTATAAGCCAAGAGATGAATCGTGAGGTGAATACCATCGCCTCTAAAGCCTCATCGCGGGCTGCGTCATCCCTCTGTGTCTCGCTCAAGGCCGAGATCGAAAAAATTCGGGAGTTGGTTCAGAATGTGGAGTGAACAAATCTCCCGCCAGGGCTTACTCATCGTAATATCGGGACCTTCTGGATCCGGCAAAACTAGCGTTGTCAAAGCGCTCTGTCAAGCCGATCCGGCGTTGACACACTCCATCTCCGCAACAACTCGCCCACGTCGGCCTGACGAAGTCAACGGGGTCAATTATCATTTTTTGTCATCCTCCGAATTCGATGAGTTAGTCATGCAGGATGGCTTTCTTGAATCAGCAAAATATGGCGAACATTACTATGGCACCTTAAGATCAGAAGTTGAACCCAAGATTAGCGAAGGCAAAAACGTCGTCGTAGAAATTGATGTTCATGGAGGCATGCAGGTCAAGGAGCTTCCTTTAAAGCATGTGTGCATCTTTATTCTGCCGCCATCATTTACTGTGTTGGAAAAGCGGCTTCGCGGTCGGAAAACCGAATCCGGTCCGGAACTACAGCAACGTTTACAGCGAGCACAATCAGAGATTGTGTACATGAAATACTACGATTTTTACGTCGTCAACTTTGAAGACTGCATAGACCAAGCCGTCCAAAAAATCCGCGCCATTATCACAGCCGAACACAGCCGAATTGACGATCAGCTTTTCAATGCAATTTCTCAAGAGTTTTCCCCATCTCGTGTTTCGTAATCTATTTTTGAAAGTCAACGGGATGTCGCGCATCAAGAGGAATTCCATTCACAACGAAATCAGATGAACACTTCACCGAAGCCAAATCCCCGCTCCGGCGATACTGAGTCTCAACAGTTGGCGCAGCGGACTGGAAAACAGCGTGGTCTGTTGCAGACGGAGGAAGAACTACATAGTAACAATCTCGCCGAGTTTGGGGACATTGGGAGAAAGCGTACGATAAAACGTGTAACGGCTTGGGCTGGCTTGATTCTCGGGCTAGTTTTTTTGGTATTCGGCCTGATTTTTGTCACAGACAACCCTGAACTGGAAACATCGCCGCAGGGACTTCATGTAGTGCCGGTTTCCGAATGGGTCCTAGGCAATCTCGACGCCGCTATTACTTTAGTGAAATATAGCGATTATCAGTGCGCTCGGTGCGCATACTATCACTTGATTGTGACAAAGCTCGTGGATGAGTTGGGCGGGCAGTTTCGGTTCAATTTTCGCCACTTTCCGCTGAGAAACCATCTCAATGCCAAAGCGGCGGCGACAGCGGCGGAAGCCGCAGGCCGCCAAGGCAAATTCTGGGAGATGCATGATTTATTGCTTGCCCAACAGGAGCATTGGGCGAGGAAAGCGCAGTCCGAAGCGTACGAGATTTTTCTGCAATTTGCGGCTTCGCTTGATTTAGATATGAACCAATTTCAAGAAGATTTTACATCGACGGAAATTTCGGACAAGATCGACAATGACTATTTGGATGGCCGCCGCGCAGGTGTGCGGTCAACGCCAACCTTTTTCTTGAATGGCGAGAAAATCATGAATAAACCGCCCACATATGAGGGATTTAAAGCGCTTATTCTCGAATCTAAATCTAAACTCAATTGAATGGATTACGGTGGGCTGGTTGACCGTTGGTCTGATTGGCTTTGTAGACGCCACATATCTCACCATTCAACATTATCGCGGCGCGTCGCTGGACTGCTACCTTCTGAGTGGATGCGAGGAGGTTACCACTAGCCGATATGCTAAAATTGGCTCTATTTCGATTGCCTTACTGGGTGCACTATACTACTTGTCAGTCATTTTGTTATCCGGGGCGTATCTAGATACCAAACGCAACTGGTTGTTAACAATCATCTCCTCCTTAACAACTGTCGGCTTTTTGGTGTCGATTTTCCTAGTTTACCTGCAAATCTTTGTCATCCGCGCCCTCTGCTCGTATTGCCTACTCTCAGCGTTTGTAGCCTCTGTACTTTTTGTATTGGCTGTGATTCTCGCAAGAATCTCTAGAAAACCGACAGTTAGTTCGTAAATATGTTGCGTCAAATGAAAAAGGAAAAGATGTAAATGGCATCAATTAAAAACCGATGCGCAAGGCAAATCCCCTTGGAGTAATTGACGTGTTAGAGTTGCACCGTGAAACACTAAATCAGATCCACGACCACGCCAAAAGGGAATTCCCCTACGAATGCTGCGGTATCATCTTGAGCGGCGCAAATCAGGAGTTTGTGAGAGTGTGCAGGAATATTCAAAACCAGCGCCATGCCGAAGATCCGGAAACATATACACGCGATGCGCGTAAAGCATATCTGATGGATCCAAACGATCAGATGAGTGTCTATAAAGAGTCCGAAACCGAAAACCGTCCCATCAAGGCATTCTATCACTCTCACCCAGATCACGATGCGTACTTTTCTGACAAAGATATAGAAGACGCGACAGCGTGGGGCGAACCGACTTATCCCAATGCGGCTTACATCGTAATATCCGTCTACAATCGGGTGATTAAGGCCACGCGAGCTTACGCATGGTGTGATGCAGAGACGGAATTCGTCGAGGCGCCGATTATCGTGAAGCATCGGTTGGAATAGCGTTGAATTTAACTCATCATTTTTGGCAGGGACTGTACATATGGCAAATCTAAGAGTGCGCTTGACTTTTCCGCCGGAGCGCGTCACCGAGCCTGTTGTCTACAACATCGGGCATCAATACAATGTTGTCACCAACATCCGGCGTGCTAACGTCACGGCTGACGAAGGGTGGATTATTTTGGAATTGATCGGCGACACGGACGAACTCGAACGGGTAGTCGATCATCTCAAAAACATTAGAGTACAAGTCGAACCGGTGGAAGGTGATGTAGTCCAATAAAAGCCTGGCAATTGGCGCATTAACCCGGCCTTGCCGCATTGCTACAACTTATTCAAGGTTATCTCTAGCACAAAGTCCGGAACGAGGTCGAAAAATAGTACCAAGTGGTACTCGCTGTCCGTATTCTTTGCAATGATGAACTCTTTGGCGTTGGTTTCGACCCTGAACAGATCAAGGTGACTCGCAAATTCGTCTGGCAACTCCCATAGCGCAATCGCATAATCTGGAAATTCCGATTCGGTGAGCATTCTCAACTCTATCCGATACCCCTCCTCGACCGGAATCCATTTTGGTTTTGAACGAAGCGTAGGAATCCTTGCCGGATCGACGCCCGAATAGACGGGCCACCTCCGGTTTGCCTGGAAGAAACCCACATCAGGAGTCTCCACGTGTGAAATCGAACTCCCCTCAGGTCCAAGCGTTGCTTCCTGGTTCGTGTAGTCGAACCACCAGATGGGGTTGAGACATTCCCGCTCGAACCGGATAGAGCGCCGTTGGTCCTCGACGACGATATACTCGTAAGACCACGGGTCTTTGCCGCCGTAGCGCGTATTCTTCCTCAAATCCATGATTGGCGGGATGCGTGTATTCCATGGGAGCCGCTCGCGTGTCAACAATATATGCGCCCCAGCCCACCCGTTAATCCAGTTCATATCGTAGAAGATGTGATCCGTCTTGCTGACGAATACAGTGCGCGGCGTAACTGTATAGTGGCGGCGATAGTAGTCGGCAACATCAAGAGATCTCGCGTAAACAAGCTTGAACGCTTTGGGTATTTCGAAAGCCATGTAACGCTGGAATCGTTCTACAAACTGAAATACCGGGTACAAATTGTGTTCAGTACCCCAGTCGCCGTCGTCAAGCGGACAGCGTAGAGATCCATCGCGCAGTTGGCACGTGAAAGCAGCGTCGTAAAGCGGGAACAAAAACGCCGGGTGCTCGCTCATCTCCACAAGGATCTTTGCCTCATTCACACCCTGGCGAAAACACCTCTCAGCCTCGTCCCAATGGTTTTCTGACGTGTCAAACTGGTTGTGCCAAGTCACAGGTCCCAAGAAATGCCATCCGGTACAGAAATCCCACTGATTCGCCACGACCGAACCGCCTTTATCCTGATTGGTCTTGCGGAAATCCAACGGCGAGGCGAAGTAGGGAAATTCCGGCATTCCAAGCCACGAACCACCGTTCGCCATCTGTAGTCCGAAGTGGCTGTTGATACCGAGTTCCGTGAACGTTGCCGCATAACCGGGGTCGTTTGAATGCCACATTTCAACCCGTCCCGCACGGGCGTCGTTTGTATCGGGTAAAAGTTGCTTGACTCGGTCGAGCGCTTCACCGTACACTCTCACGCGCTCTTCTTGGCTGAGCCTTGGCGTGTCCGGATATTGCGGAACGACTGCATCGCCGTAATATCGGTGAAACTCCAGAAATTTTTGGCACAGCGGATCGCCCGGATCGTAACTCACGGTATAGTCGATTTTCGCAATTTTCTCGTAATATCTCTCTACCGGGAGAGGGTAGTCGATTGGAATGCCGGTGGCGTGCAAAGTCGGTCGCTGCAGGGCGGGATAACCGCTGAAGCGTATTACAATCCAATCATCTTCGATCGCCGCGAAATAACGGTAGAACACCTCGTCGCCAGCACACCACCGCGCGATGTAGTTGCCGGGAGCCGGTGGCTGATAGCTGAAAAACGCACGCCCATTGTCGAATCTCAATTCAAACCGTTTTGACTCGAGTGTGTCCAACCATCCCAAATCTCCGCCCGCAGTAAAGGCATCCCCCGGTTCCGCGAGTTCGAGATATCGCGGGAATATGGTTAGCGGCTCGGCTTCGATTCCATCCGGGAGGTAAAAGGTGAATTCTACGCTTTCCCCCATCTGCAAAAGCCTGGCGCCCGTAATCCATTGCGGTTTTTTCAAAAGATTCTCATTCATCTGATATCGCTCTGGCTGCAGGTAGCCTTCCAGTTGCTTTGACGCAATTAAATCGCTAGACGAATCAAGGGTTTGACAGTCGGACGTGAATAGGTGCGCTTTGAGACAGTGTCAGCAAAGAACGGCGCAAAAAAGGCATCGTGACAGGTCAGAAATTCATTTAAGTTAATTCCCATATACATGGTTGGGTTGCCAAGGTTCGTCCGCACGCGGCGGACCTTATCGCGTCCGGCTGTTGAAAGGCTTCGCAACGGTCGGAGTTGACGCGAATGGAATTTGATTAGCGAAGCTGAAATTTGAATCAACCCCTGCAAAAACAGCCGGTATTCATCTTCAGCTATCTGCCACAGTCCCTCCCACGCCTCGTGCGCTTCCCACCAGAAAGCAAAGTTGTAGAGGTCTACGCCGTAGAGGTAATCCTCATTCTCGCGCCACGCCTCCGCCGGCGGGATATGCTCGTGGGCTTCTTCGTTCAATCCGTAACTATGACCATGAACGTCGTTGATTGGGTGAGGCGTGGTGCCCGGCACATGGCGATACGATGGAAAGGGTCGTTGCGGACAGTAACGTATCCAGTCAGGATCAAACGGCACAGGTTGCGGGATACGCGAATCTCTTTCCTCGGTGCGTCGAACAACGCGCTTTCGGCGCCTGAGAAATCCTAGTCCCGTGATTTTCATGAAGCTAACCACCTCAAGATTGAATCGGGGAGTGCTGGCGGGATTGGTGCGGGAAGTTCCTATGCAGTATCATCGCGTTTTTTATCTAGATCAAAGCCGTCCTTTATCCAATACACAAACTTGCATATACCTTTTGGTAAGAAGTACAATGTGGCGCCGCCAGTTAAGGTGAAAAACAAGCAAATTGATGCGTCACTACGACTGTGATGCATAAGACTGTAGACTAAGCATAAACACCCGAAAGCCGCCCATAAACCACTTAATCCAACCGAACAAGCGGCAACAATTCTTCTAACGCCCTCGGATCGAGGTTGCTTGCTCTTCAATCTAGGCCTCCGGTTGTCACCATTCTCGATCGACCCCGTAAGCGTCATATCCCGTGTCTACGCTAATTATTGGAAATCCTTCAACCAGTCCTTGAGCGATTATCATGCGGTCAAATGGATCTCGGTGATGATATGGTAAATTGGTTAGCTTGATGAGGCTATCAACCGTAATATCCAATATCTCAATTTGATTCAGATGTAGTTCATCTGGAAACATCTGGTCAAACGGTCTGTCTAACTCAAGTTTCCCTAAACCCGTTTTAACTGCAATCTCCCATAGACTCGCAACACTGAATACACTTTCGTGGCTGGAATTCTCGATTAACTGTCGTGCTCTGCGGCTCAGTTTTTTGTCGTCAGCAAGAAACCAAAGCAGCGTATGTGTATCAAGCAGATACTTCATTCCATATACTCTTTGAAATCCGGTAGTTCATCGTCAAAATCTTCGCGAATGTGAATAAGTCCTTTTGCGCTGCCAGCTACAGCCTTTAACCACGGTTCCAGAAAGACGGTCTTCCACTTAAATTGGTAGGTTGGCATCGTCGTGTTTATTGACTCAGCATAAAACAGGAAGTGATACTTTACATAAGTCTGGTCCAGCAATTTCATGCAATCATCCAGTTCCCCAAATGTCGGAACATCTTCCGAATCGTCCATGTCCCAATGTGCAATACGTTTATCAGCGATCGCTTCATGAATTTCTACGGCGGATTTGAGCCGTTTCAAATCGGCTTCTACCATCGTGGGGCACACATGCTTTCCGCTGGCATCTGTGTATCGCGCAAAGTCATTCATCTTAATCAAATCTTTCGGTTTGGAGGTACCGGTAATCCCGACTTCTTCAAATTCGTTCCTTCCCTCTGTTTCTATTTGACTGATGTCAGGTCCATAAGGATAAGCACAGAGGGAACGAAAGTAGTCGCGGGATAACTCTTCAGGGTTTTTCAAAATATCACCAAGCAATCCCACAAAGGATATACTGTCCTTTTGAGGTTTAATTTGTCGGAGCAGCCCAGCTAGTGCATGAGAAAGATAAGTCCGCCCAAGATAGCGGTAGAAGGCACTCGGTTTTTGGATACGCGGATTCGCGCGGATAATGTCTTGAACTTCCCAGAAAATATTCGCATCCACAACAAGACCCTGAATTTCGTCGCGAATCGCCTGCATCCATGTAAGCCACTTCTTGAGTTTCGGACTCGCCTTAAATTTCTGATTCATGGTATAAGCCTTCCTCAAACGGAAAAGTTCAGTTTTTCGATTATATGATGAGTGTCGCGCGGTTGAAGGTTACAGTTTTCCTCTGTCGGCGCAACGTATTGAGATTATGAGGGCTGCAACGGCTTGTCAGACTGAAATGCACTGTACGCATACACGGGTGTCTCGATGACGCGAACAGGGCGGTGCTGTCCCCATGCAGCTTGCTGTAAAAGTTCGACGGTTTCTGGGGAGAAGTATCTTTCTCCTGTTTCGGCATTTACTCGGGCGGGCACATCTTCAACAATAACGAACCGCCCATTGACTTCAACACTATACGTTACCCTTTTCTCAACTAAAGTCTCATTCCACACATTATCGTCGACCATGCTGCCTCTTCTCCGTCTTGAAGTCAATCCATCGTATTATTCGGATTGATTGGATTTCAAAGTTGATTGAGCAATCCATCATATTCGGCGTGAGAGCCTATCCAAAACCGATAAATCCTATCATCTTCCCGCAAGCCCAAAGCACGCAAGAAAATCCTCTGCCAGATATGAGTTCACAACTCATCAATTCCCATCTTTTTGATGCGGCCTGCCTTAATGTCAGTTCGGACTTTGAGGGCGAGTTTGGCAAGTTTATCATGTGATTCGGAAAAAGCCGCATCCCATCGTCCTTCATCGTCGAGTTCTTCAAGGATCAACGCCGCAATGGTGTCTTGTTTTTCAGGTGGAAGTTTATAAACCTCAATGAGTGCTTTTTCAAGAAGTTGTGTCATAATTGCCGTTCCTTCCTCTACTGGATGTAGCGCGTTTAGCATTCGTTACGGGAAGTATCAAAATATGTCCCGGCGCGTTTGGCACCGTACAAACATTGTGCTGTCTTGGTTTAACAGCAGACATCTTTCCAGAATAATTCCACCCCCCGATAGCCCCAGAGGGGCGACAGGTATATAGAAATCACTGTTACACATCAACATCTAGCCCCAGCGGGGCGACAGGTGTAAAGAATTCATAGTAACAGAACAACATCTATCCCACAGGGGTCTTCTCTCATTAAATCGAAGATAGATTCTGCAGATGTATGGAAAACGCATTTGGAATCTATCCAAAAAAATTCCAGCGTCCGATGTCGCTTCAGTTGTGTCAACCACATTGAGTTAATTAGGAAAGATGTCTAATAAATCTCTCCGTTCCTGTAACAATTCGGCGATTGCCTGTTTGAACACTTCCTTCAGTTGATTCCTATCATCAATTATCTCGTGCATATCAAGCTCCAAATTTACTTTTATTCAAGCGGTTTAAACTTCGTCAGGCGAAAGTATCTTCGCCTGTACAGATTCCATTATGGAATCTCGAATGAAAACACTCGCATTTAGAATTTCGATACCGATGAGTTCTCCGGCGTCATTTAATTCTACCGTAATATTGGGATTCAGTTCAATACTTCCTTTCTCTGGTTCATCAGAAATCTCCAAATGCAATATGTCCTCTTGATCAAAATATGCCATCTTAGTCTTATTCAAGCGTATACCTCCCGGTCTGAATTCTGTCCATTCGACTCTCATAGAATCTATAATCATTTTTCATACTCTACAATCCATATACTCTTTGAAATCTTGGGGCTTGGCATTAAAATCATCAGACAGGTGATTGAGTCAATTCGCACTTCCGGAGGAATCCCTCAGCCATGGCTCACTGAAAATTGCCTTCCAGTCGCCTTGATAGGTTGGTTTCACCGTGATTGATCGTACATGAAACAATAAGTAGTATTTCTCAAACGTCTGCCGCAGCACTTCCAAACTCTTATTGAGTTCCTCTTCTAGGTCCTCGTAAGTCTTAACAAGTTTCGGTTCGCGCTTGTCTCGATGAGCTATACGTTTGTCAGCATATTCCTCACATGCTATTGTCGTTTTCCTGAGTTTGTCCAAATCATCTTTTACAATACGAGGGCATACATGTGTTCCGCTGGCATCTGCGTGTTGCTTAAAATCATGCTTTATGATAGCCAATTCTGGCGGAGATAGAGGTCGAGTCAGAAGAGAGCAATAGTAATTGAAAGACAGTTCCTTGGGGTCATTAGCAATTTCCTCAAGTAACCTGGCTATTGATATGCTATCTTTATCCAATTTAATTTGCCGGCGCAACCCTATTATGGCATGGGAAATGTAGGAATCGAATAGGTATCGGTAAAAGCGGTGAGGCTTTTGGATACGAGGATTTGCATTTACTATTTCTCGCACTCTGCGGAATGCTTCCACATCCCCAAGAAGGTGCGAAATTTCATTTTCAATGTCCTTTATCCAACGCAACCACTTTTCGAGTTTCGGGCTTTTATTGAATTGCTGATTCATCTTGGAATACCTCTTCAATTGTTTAACTTGCTGTACATCGACATTTGATTAACAGCCGCCCGCCAACGCCACGAGAAAACATAGTCCTACAAAACATACCCAGGACGTTATTATTAGGTTGACGATTGAATTTGGTTTTTCCTCTGTCCTTTGATCATTTTGATTTTTCCAATATGTTTCATTTCCCCCAAGAGACCTATCTTTTCCGATTATCTCCTGTTCACACCTTCGCTTCGCTTCCCTTGGCTCCGATTCTCTTTTTTCGGCTTCCCGTCTCAGTTGAGCTTGATGTTCAATACGCTTATTTTCTACGCGCTGTTCGTACCTGCTTATTGCCTGTACTGCCGCTGAATTTGGTCTGCGTATGGATGAAGGTCCTCTTTCTACTTTGTATTTAAAACTGGTACCACAATACGCGCATGTTAGTGTAGCCCCTGCCTTATGCACCGGGATTTTGAAATCCCTTGGGCAACTCTCATTAGGGCACTCTTTTACCTGAATCTCCTCAGTTGCTTGTTTCAACCACTCAATTGCGCGATTTTTAGTATCGCTCTTATCCACCCAGTTGTCGCTATCAACGACGGATATTAGATGTGGTACTACTTCACCAAGGGAACTCGAATCAAAATCAAGGTGAAAAAATAGTGTCGATACTCCCTCATCTCTAACACGTCGACTTCTCGCGTTTAACTTCTTATCAATATAGTTTGTGATATTTCCATCAATCAGATTCAACTGCCGATTGATTTTGGCGTCACCCGGCATAAAGCCCCGCATAAACGCATGAAGATCTGGTGATTCTTCTTTACCCGTCAATAAACGGTGCCAAGTTTTGTGACATCCTGCACATAGCGTTAGTCCATTTTCCACTACGAGGGCAAACTCTGGATATATTGCGCGAGGTTTTATGTGATGGGCGTGTAAAGCATATCCGACGCCAACATCACATCTTCGACAAGCGTGTTTGTCCCGCTCTTTTACCTCTTTGCTCCATTTTTGGCTTCCGCGCAATCCCCGTCTCTCCTTCAAAATTCAAATTCCTATCAATGACCACATACCCACCCCATAAAAGAAAAGCGTGACAAACCCCGTTTCCGTTCATCACGCTTTAATTTGACGACGCTAGACACTTGTTGATTTATTCGCCCTTACGAATCATGAGGCGATAGTGACTACCTATCTTTTTAGTGTCGGTAATCTCGTGCCCGTCATTCGTCAGGCTCTTGGGGACGTTTTCAATCGGCTCGCCATCGTCAATCGTGATTTCGAGGAGCTGGCCGGCATCCATCGTCTCCAAACGGATTTTGGCTTGCACGTAGTTGAACGGACACGCCACGCCCTTGAGGTCGAGGCTATCGACAATTTCCTCGACCGGCTCAGTCTTGGGCTCTGCTTTCGGGATCCGGGCGGGACGGGCTTCCCGTTTCTTGCTCCCGGCTTCTTCCTCTTGACGAATCCGCATCCGTCCGTAGACGTTGTGCGCCTCTTCAACAAAGAGCGTCGCCTCCTCGACGCGCCGGTGGGTTAGCTCCCTATCAAAAGCGCTGGTATCTTCTTCTACCGCCTTAAACAGGTGCGCGCCGAAACCGGGGAAGACGATTCCCGGCTCAAAGAACCGTACTCGGAATTCCTTGACCGTCGTCTCATCGTCAATGTGCTGCAGCCCTTCTGTCGTTAGCAACGCGTCCGCAGCCTTTATCATAGCCTCAAAGGCGTGTTGGGCGGAATCCACATATTGATCTCGTTCGAGATCCACGCCCGCCTCATAAATCAGCCGGTCGGCTTCCTCAAGTATGAACGAGACTAATTCGACCAACTGCCCTGCGCACTCGCCAACGCCTTTCTTGAGCTGGAACTCCTTTGTGTCGCCGGTGTCGATGTAATAGCTGGGGTCTTCTTCAAACGTGGGAATTTGGTCGTATTGCCGGAGTATCGATTTAACTTCGGCTTTGCCCAAATTTTCGATATAGTCCGTGAACGATTCATCGTCGGCGCGTTCATCAATGTACTTGCCAGTCAGGTGCTCAATAAATTGCGGTATGTTCTTACCGTGGATCTTTCCAGCGGCAAGTCCATAAGCGCCTGCGTTATCGGTGGCATGGCCGCCCAACATCACCTGATAGTATGGGGCGATATGTTCACCCATCCGCCGAGAGGAACCGAAGAATCCAATGTTCGCAATGTGGTGCTGGCCGCACGAGTTGGGGCAGCCGCTAATCTTGATTCGCAGGTCTTGAATCTCGTCTTTCACGCCGGTATCGAGGAGATAATTTCTCAGATGCGCAGCCAACCCGCGCGACGACGAGATGCCAAGTTTGCAAGAATCTGTACCCGGGCACGCCGTAATGTCAACCAAAGTCTCCGCACCCGAAGCCGCTAATCCTATCGCATCGAGTTCTCGGTATAGGGCCGGCAAATCGCTCAAGCTGACCCATCGCAGCACGAGATTTTGCTCAACCGTGGTACGAATCGTATCTTTGACGTACTTACGGGAGATTCCCGCCAACGCCCGCGCCTGGTCCGCCGTAATGTCTCCAAGCGGCAGCGTGATGTTGACTACCGTGTATCCCGGTTGGCGCTGGGTACGCACATTGGAAGCGTGCCACTCTTTGAATCCTTCAGGTATTGACGCGCCATTAAGTTGTGAGGGCGGTTTCAACGGCGTTTCGTCATACGCATCCAGATTGCCGAGATGTGCAGTCCACGCGGGATCATGCCGCAACTGTTCGCGCTCCTCCAATACAAGGCGGCGAAACTCGTCAACGCCGAGTTTTGCCACGACGAACTTCATCCGCGCCTTGTTCCGATTTTTACGTTCGCCCAACCGTGTGAACACCTTCGCAATCGCTTGCGAAATTGGCAATAACTCGTCTTCCGGCACAAATTCATCAAAGACTTTTGCCTGATGCGGCACTGCGCCAAGCCCGCCGCCAACAAGCAATTTAAACCCGCGCTTCAGCTTCCCGTCAACCTCTTTTAACACCGCAACCGCGCCGATATCGTGCATGTACCCCAATCCGCAGGCGTGTTCATGGCACCCGGAAAATGCAATCTTGAACTTGCGTCCAAAATCCTGCGCATCTTGATGTCCCAACAAAAATGCGGAGAGTGCCTTCGAATGCGGTGTGACATCAAACGGCTCGTCGTTGCAGACGCCCGAAAGCGGGCAAGCCGTAACATTGCGGACGACATTGCCGCACGCCTCCTTGGTAGTAATGCCGACGGACGCCAACCGCCGCATTAACTCAGGTGTGTTGTTTATATCGACGTAGTGGTACTGCACATCCTGCCGCGTCGTGATGTGGATGATATTGTCAGAAAATTCTTCAGCAATGTCGGCGAGCATTTCCAATTGAGAAGCGTCTAATCCGCCGAAAGGAATCTTCACGCGAATCATCTGAGAGCCGTCGTCGCGCTGTCCATAGACGCCGTGGCGCAGCCTGAATTCGAGGAAAATCTCTTCCGGCATTTGCCCCGCCTGTACACGGCCTAGTTGCATCTCATAAATCTCAATCGCGCGGTCGTCATCTGGCGCAATTGTACCGGGGTCATATGGGGCTAAACTATCTATCGTCATTATTTCTCTCCTTTGAACTATTCAACTTATGAAGAGTCCAATGCCTTACGAATGTCATGTTTAGAATGGGGGATATTGCACGCTGCTTAGATCTATCTAACTATAACTATAACGCGAATGCCCGGAGAAGTCAAGTCAAATTGTCTGTATATGGCATTTTGCACGTGCCCGCCGGTGTTGTTCCAACGAAAATGGCTTGACGGAAAATTTCCTGCGCATTAAACTGTTATCATAGTCACGCCATTATTGCCCCTAACAGTGATTCGCGCACATTCGAGCTAAGCAGAATCCCATTTGAATTATTCCCATTCTTGCAAATTCGTTTTTTCCAACCATACCAACGCCTAGGTGCATTTATGGAACCCTTAACGCTTAAACTGTACACAAAACCTGATTGCCCGCTCTGCGATGATGCCAAAGACCTACTCAATGCGGTCGCAGCGGACTCACAAATTCAGATCGAGGAGATTGACATCACATCTAACCTTGGGTTGTTCACCAAGTACAAAGACACAATTCCTGTTTTGGAGATGAACGGCAAGCGGATGTTTGAACATCGCATTGATGTGCGGGTACTCAAGCGAAAGTTGAAGTGGAGGCGATTGTATCGGAAGTTTGTAGAATCACTTTGAGCGTTGAGCACAATTGCAGTATCCATGATTGAGGTGCAATGTTAGAGTTGAATATCTCGCCGGATTATGCTACATTGACAGTCGAAATATAGAAATCAAGTACATCCCAGACGTGGACTGCAGTTTGCAATGAATGATGAAGGCGTATAATAAACACAACGGGAGGTCAAACTATGGAATATCGTCCATTTGGGCGGACAGGGCTCCAAGTTTCTGCGATTGGATTCGGTTGCTGGGAGATGGGGGGCGATTATGGGTCAATTGATGAATCAGAGGCGACGAATGCTGTGCATCGTGCCATTGATTTGGGCATAAACTGTTTTGATACTGCTGAAGCTTACGGTATGGGAAAATCAGAGGAGGCTTTGGCTAAAGCGTTGGGGCATCGGCGAAAAGATGTTATTATAGTCACGAAGTTCGGCGTTGGCTACGAGAACGACCGTCAGAAAGGGAAAGACAGCAGCCGAGAAATGGTGCATGCCGCTATTGATCGTAGCTTGAAAGCGCTAAACACCGACTATGTAGATGTTTATTTAGTCCACTGGCCCGATCGCTCGACTCCTTTTGAAGAAACGATGGGTGCGTTTGATGAGATTGTGCAGCAGGGCAAAGTCCGCTACGTTGGACTTTCGAATTTCACGCTCGGTGAAATCAAGGCGTGCATGGCAATACGGCCGATCCATGTTTTGCAATACGGATGCAATCTGTTTGATAGGCGTATGGCAAAATGGATCTTTCCTTACGCACAAGAACAACAAATTGGCGTAATGTCGTACGGGTCGCTTGCCTACGGATTGTTATCCGGGACGTTCACGAAGGAGACAACTTTTGGCGACAAGGATTGGCGTAGCAGGGACGAATGGCTGCACTTGTTGAGGTTCTTTACACCAGAGGTGTTCGAGCGTAACGTCGAGGTCGCCATTGCGATTTCTGACATTGCCGAACGGTTAGGAAAAAAACTGCCGCAGTTCGCCCTCAATTGGGTTTTGTCGCATCAGGCGGTTAGTACCGCGCTTGTTGGCGCAAGGCGGTCCCTCGAAGTTGAGGAAAACATGGGAGCTATCGGCTGGAGCCTGTCGGATGAAGTGATTGCCGAAATTGATAAAATCTTTGCGGATCACGGTGTCGATCCCGCCCCGAACACTTGGGTGGAAGAGATCGAGACGCATGATTCGGATGCTTCCGACGCCAACTAACTGTCGTGCCACCCCATGTTATATGTCGTGACTCTGAACACGGCGCTGATAATGCTCCAGATGCAGCCCATTGAGTAGTCCCCTAGAATCAATCCCGCAAAGAAAGGGATGGCTCTCCGATATGCTTTCAACCCGCCGTACCGAAGGATCGAAAACTTCAGTGCCCAACTGATAAGGACTGGCACCCAAATATAGACCATCTCGCCCGGACTCATCCCCAGTACATAACCGACGGGGTGGAGCGGCCACCAGAGAAAACGCATCTTTAAAGCTAATAGTAGCGCGGTGATTCCCGTTCCCAGCCCCATGAATCCCATTGTCACGTAATCGTGTCCCTGTGGCAAACTTAACCACAGTTGGAGGCGTTGGGTAAAAGTTTCGTATCCTACTCTCAAGATAAATGAACGCGAATTTGCTGCGCCGTGTTCATACAACAGATGAAGGTATATCAAAAAAGTCAAAGGTATGCCGACAGCAAGCGTGATGAGCATCGCCCGCAGTAGTTTGCGGTTATTGATGCTTGCCTGCTCGCCAATCCGAAATGATTCTAGTTGGTTCGGCATGGGATGGTGGGGTTGGTCCCGACTCAACCAATAGAAGAAGGAGAGTACGGTCAAGTTGCGAGGTCCATACGTGCGCGTGCCGAGCGACGTCACCATCGTCCGCGCCGGATTCAAGAATAGTATCTCATGCACTGCAACGCCAAGGCCAGCTCTGACTTTAGTTACTCCAATGGCGCTGCAACAGTATATGCCAAAGAACAAGATCAAGACCCAAAAGGAAAGCCCAGCTTTATAGGCGAACCAGAGGAGAAACAGCAGCCCGCCGATGATCCCCAACAGCGCGGTCCGGTATCGCATGGGCTCGTTGACCTCACTCAATTTGCCGCCGCCTGAGAACACTTGTGAGAAAAGTCGTTTGAAATGATTGCGCCCCACCCATAATGCAAGAAGCCCCAGTCCAATCCACGCCCCTTGTGCCTGCTCATCAAAATAGAGGGTACGCCACCCCATGACGCCCAAAAACATCCGCATCAATTTCTGTAATAGGAAAAAGAACCACGCGGAAAATGCGAGATCTAGAGGCATAAAAAAGGAGAGTCCAATCACGAATGGCTGAAAAGAGATGAGCGTCCGGCCGCTATAAACCCATGGCTTCTCCCGCGGGGTAATGTTCTGCCACCCCACCGGTATAGCAGGAATGGCGGGGTATAAGGCGTGCAAACCGTTCAGCAAACTGATTCCAGCCGCGATACCAAAACCGGCCCACATCAACTTTTTTCTGAAGAATGACGATGGGTCTCTTCCCATTTCCAGAGGCATCCAAGTAATCGGATAAGTAAGTCTCTCGTGTTCCGTGAATTGCCGTCTGATTAGGGTATTGATACAGATTAGGACAAAATAGATGACGAACGTGAAGGCGGACCAATAGATCATTGGGCCAATCCAAGCCTTAAAGTGATGTCGCGTGAAAACTGAGGACTCGCCTAGAAAAAAGCCGCGCAGCACGCTCTTGTCGTTCGTCGTAAACCAAGGCGGGATATACTGCCAGAACAAGTTTCGCCAGTCATTTTCCGCAGTGTCGAACCAGAACGGGTGGGCGAGCGTCCCGACCAGTTTGTTCATCGTGGTGTGCCCAGACACCGTTGTTACCATTACAGCCATTACATAGATGACTAAAAGGTTTGATGGGCTGAGCGAATGCCTAGGAAGGAATTTGCGTAGTAACAGGTTGAGTAAAATCAGGACAAACAGGGTGAAAACGGCATTACTGAAGAGCGACATGTAGTTGTGCACCAGACCAATGATGAGGTTGTTTACCGAAACCCAATAGGTGTTTACGATAACCACCACAAGTCCGATGACGACAACTTTCAGAGGAATGTCAGTAGACTGTTTGTCTTTAATAGGTGGGAATTTTTCCACAGGCACATTATCAGAATTTTACCAAAATTGGTAGGTGATTGGCTGCCAATTCGTAACGCCAACTTCAATAAGGTCACGTTAGGCTGTTCGGGAATTGAAGCGTAGTTAGCTGCAATTTTTGGCAATACGCAAGGCGTAATTGTCCCCTATGTCGACAGGATGCAATCGAAAAAGTGTTCTATGAATCCCTCGGCGTTTACGCCTACACATACGCGGGCGTTGGTTTTCAGGGCAGGTCGTCCTTGTCGCAAATCGGCAATCGTCATTCCCTGCGTCAATTGTCCCGATGTTTCTACTTGCACGAAGGCATCAGCTGTATCAAAAAGGTCCGGCCGGGCTATTAGACCAATAGGAAGTGCATCGTGAATGTAGATACCGTCAAATCCCTCGCGTTGATGATGATACGCCATACTCACTCGTGTAGCGTCCCGAAGAAACTTTGCCAGCCTATCACTCCGTACACCGCACTCAGCCTTGAGACGTTCGCTCTTAAGCATGACTCGGTGGGTCACATCCAGTGGCACTAGTGTAATAGGAACTCCAAAATCAAGTACCCTTTGTGCAGCGTGAGGATCGACGAAAATATTGAATTCAGCCGTTGTCGTGACGTTCCCGTAAGTCTCGAAAGCCCCTCCCATCAATACAATCTCTTTGATATTCCGCATTTGATTAGGATTCTTGTCCATCGCTTTGGCAATATTTGTAAGAGGGCCAAGGGCAACTAACACAAGGTCATTGGGGTGTTGGCAGGCGAGATCAATAATCAGGTCGACCGCCGAGGCTGCTGCCAATCGCAGTTCAGGATCCGGATAGGAACGCGAACCATCAGGTCCATGTAGCTTCGTCACATCCCCTAAGCCATCGGAACCGTGTACGTGCGCCGCCGTCACGAGCGGTTTGACCAGCGGTTGCCGCTCGCCTTGCGCAATGATTGGATATTCACCCAAATCCATTGCATTTAAGGTCAGCATCACATTGCGCGTACAAAAATCTACGTAAACGTTGCCGCTGACCGTCGTGATTGCTTCAACCTTCATCTCCGGTGTATTTAGTGCTAATATAATTGCTAAGGCATCGTCCACGCCGGTGTCAGTGTCTAATAGAATGCGTTGCATTGATGTCATTCCCCGCGAAGGGCAAGCGATAAATCAGACGGTTGCAAACTCGCCCCAAACATTTAAAGCGGTTTTATTCGGTCGTCAACAGTCCTAGTCCTTCCTGAATTACGAGTATCTGATTAGGAACGATGTTACGAATTGTGTCAACAACACCGCTTGGCCACCGCACTTCGATGAAGTCAATCTTTTTTCTTTCCCCCAGCCCAAAGTGCAGGCGGAGATCGTTCTGAGAGAGATAGCCTGAACCACTCCTCACCTCGTCAATCTGCGTTAAGCCCAATGCGCTTATCTTTACCTTTGCTCCGATGCCCGCCCGATTGCTCTTGGTGCCGATGGTTTTAATCGTAACCCAATTGCACCGGTTCCCCCCATCATTTCGGATAAGGTCGGGCGAATCGCTAGCGTTGCTAATCACCAGGTCCAGGTCACCGTCATTATCGTAATCACCAGTTGCAAGCCCGCGGCTTACCTTGAGCAATCCCAGCGCACTCTGCGATTCGGTCATACCGTTGACAAACACGCCTTTTCCACTATTTATCAGTAGCTGGTTGAGCTGTGCATAGGTGGTTGTATCATCGTATTTCTCGACCTCATCCTGCAAATGCCCGTTTGCGATGAAGAGATCTTTGTCGCCATCGTTATCCACGTCAAAGAAATCCACGCCCCAGCCGACGTAAGGGAGGCTATACCCCATGCCCGCGATGAACGAAACATCGTTGAAGAAACCGTCGCCATCGTTGAAATAAACCGCGTTCGGTTGTTCTTGGTAGTTTAGCGCGACGAGATCGAGAAGTTCATCGTTGTCACAATCCCCGAAATCGACCCCCATAGTTCCCTGAACACTGCCATTCTCATCTGCCTCCACGCCGGCCATCCAGCCTACGCTTTCAAAAGTGCCGTCTCCCGCATTGCGGTAGAGCAAGTTTTCGCCCGCATCGACGCCGACGTAGCAGTCCGCAAACCCGTCATCGTCATAATCACCAAAAACGACCGCCATGCTCCGGCTCTCGGCGTTGTATACCCCAGCTTCTCGCGTCACATCGGTAAAGGTACCATCGCCATTATTACGATATAGGATGTCCGGTAATCCGGGAAAACTCTCAGGAGGGCAATACGTCGCTACTCCGTTTTGATTGCAGGATTTGTGTTCTTCCAAGCGAAAGTTGATATAGTTGGTCACGTACAAATCTAAAAAACCGTCGTTATCATAATCTGCAAACGCGCAACCGAGGCTCCAGCGAACGTCTCCGACCCCGGAACGTTGTGTAACATCTGTGAAGCTCCCATCACCGTTATTGCGATAGAGTACATTTTTGCCAAAATTCGTCACATACAAATCCAAATTGCCGTCGTTATCATAATCGCCGACTGCACATCCGCTGCCGTAACCGGTGTCTCCAACGCCGGCAGATTCGGTTACATCGGTAAACGTGCTGTCTCCATTGCTGCGGTAAAGTTTGTTGGTCGGTGGAGTCTTTGAAGTGAAACCGGGAAGGTCTGCTCCGTTGACGAAGTAAACGTCCACGAACCCATCCCCGTCGTAGTCGAAAAATGCAACCCCTGATCCGACCGTTTCCAAGAAATACCGTCTACCCCCTCTACCGTCAATATGCTGAAATTCAATGTTTGCACTCTCCGTAACAGCGGTGAGCCTTACGTTACTCTCGCAGTTTGTCTCCGCGTTTCCGTCCGTGAAGCCCGCAAATAGGATTAGGAATAAGACAATTTTTGCATTACGCAATATCTGATGCACGGTACGTGAAAGGCATGCCGTCAAATGCCCGCCTTCCGTCTTTTCTTTCATCCCATCCACTACTTCTGCGCCGCCTCGTTCGTTTGACTGTTCAATTGGCTGTCAATCCGTGCGAGATGGTCTAAAATCTGTTGATTGGTCGGATCCAAATCTATCGCTCGCCGAAGTGTTGACTCTGCCTCCGCGTAGTCGCCCATTACGTAGTAAATGGATGCCAATGCGTCTAGATTATCCGCAGTAGTCTCGGATTCAACAATTTCTTGGGTAAGGTCTCGAGCAATCACTAAATGTTCAGCCGATTTTTCGGATCGGCCTTCGCCGCGATAGAGAAACCCGAGCATCAAATGTCCTTTGATGTATTTGGCGTCAACCCCAACCGCAGTTTCATACACTGAAATTGCCTGCTGCTTTTTATCGTGATGGACATAAATCGTCGCTATTCCGTCGTAAGCTTCTAATAGGTTTGGATCCATCTTAACCGCCATTTTATACTGATCGAATGCTTTTTCCGGGTGGTTATTATCAAGGTAAACACGCGCCAACTCCATGTATCCGCGTGGGTCGTTGGGGACTTCTTGGGTTTTTCTTTCCGCAGCATCAATCGCCTCCTCCAGCTGCCGAAGTTTTCGCGCTATCTCCCGTTCCTTCTTCGCCTCCTCATGTCTACCAAGTCGCATATAACAACGGGAAAGGTTGTGGTGAAGCCGAAGGTTGTCCCCGCTTTCCGGCAATAATTGTTCGTACTCATTGGCAGCTTCTTGGTATTTTCCCTGTTGTTGATATGTGAATCCAAGTTCCAAGCGGGCAAAACTGTTATCCGGGGCAATTCGCAATGCTCGCTGAAAATCTTCCATCGCTTCCGTATACCTCCCCTGTTTCGAATAAACTACGCCGCGGTTACAGTGCACTTCAGACAGGTGCGGCTGTAGAACTAGCGCGCGGTTATAGGCTTCCAGAGCGGATGAAAACTCCACCTGCATCACATAGATATTTCCCAACCCAAAATGCGCCTGGTATAAACTCGGATCTAACGCAATCGCCGATTGGTAATGTCGGATTGCCTCCGATTCACGTCGCTGTGTCGTAAGTGCATCTGCTAATTTCGCGTGCAACCAACCTAGTTTCGGGTCAATTTCAAGCGCAGTTTCATAGTGAGCGATGGCTTCTTTGTGTTCTCGCCGCTCAGCGAGTATATGTCCGATTCCTACGTGAGCCTTCAGTATCCTATCATTGAGCGTAAGCGCCTTTCGAAAGGCATTGAGCGCCTGTTCTGGATGTCCGGTTTGCCAATAAACGTAACCGATTCCACCGTACGCTTCCGCGAACTCTGGGTCTTGGCGAATCACTTTCTGGTATTCAGTCGACGCCGCATCATATTTTCCCTGATTGGCGAGCTGCTCCGCATGTTGGAAATTCCGTTGTGTAGATTTCGTGGGTTGTGCATAGATTTCCAAACACGGAAAAGCCATGATGAGGATGAAAAGTAAACTGCAAAATACAGGTGGTGCATTGCGGTATGGAATCAACTGCTTGAGGCGAGAGATATTCGTCCAACATTCGTAGCAGACCGCTATGGTGGCAATATAAACTCGAGAAAAAATATTGGCATGATAGGTAAAATCCGAAAAACTATGCGTCATAGTTCGGCAGTCCAATGGCACATCTGACAATTTGCACACATTTGAAGGCATTAGTTGGCTAGTTATGCCGCCGGCTTCACAATCCGGAAACCAACATTGTGCACCGCTTGTATGGGTTCGTAAGCGGCGCGGTTGGCGCACCGTGCTGCAAATTCACCTCGTGCGACCCACGAACCGCCCCGAATTACTTTGCGTCTGCCGCGTACCGGTCCCCGGGGATTCACCGCCGGTGAATGTTTGTAAGTTTCCGGGTGAAACCAATCGCTGCACCACTCGTAAGCATTACCCGCCGCATCATAGCAGCCATAAACACTGGCGCCGTCGGGATAACTACCAACGGGCGTGAGCCGCTTGATACGGCTTTCCGACGTGTTCCCTTTGGAAGAGTCCCACTCATCACCCCAGGGATATTCGCGCCCATCTGTGCCTCTGGCGGCTTTTTCCCATTCCGCTTCGGTCGGGAGGCGAAAAGATTCACCTGTGGACTCCTCGATCCACGCCAAAAATGCCTGTGTGTCGTACCAGGTCACCCCAACGACGGGACAGTCGGGTGAGTTGAAGCGTGGATTGGAGTGAAACTGTGGAAGTTGATGCCGCGTGATTTCGACGAATTGTAAGTATTGGGCATTTGTAACATGGTATTTTCCAATATAGTACGCGTCAAGCGTTACCTTTCGCTGCGGTTCTTCGTGATCGGTTTTTCTCATTCCTGCGGGATTCGTCCCCATTAGGAATTGACCTTCAGGCACCCTTGCAAGCGGATAGTTAATCTGTTCAATGATTAAATCCTGATTCCCTGACATTCCTTTATCTCAGTAAACAACCCATGCAGCGTGCATTTCGGCGCGCGGCGTTTTCCTATTGTTAAAGGTTGCCTGTACCTTGTCGTTCATGCCCTTCCATAAACTGGAATCGCCGCGCCGTTGATGATGGCGGAATCATCGGAGGTGAGGAACAAAATTACTTTGGCGATGTCGCTCGGTGATACCCAGCGAGAGTGGTCTTCGTCCGGCATAGCCTTGCGATTCGCGGGCGTATCGATGATACTGGGCAGGATTGAATTGACATTGATGCCCGAATCTTTTACCTCTTCTGCAATTGACTCTGTGAGTACGCGGAGACCGCTTTTCGATGCGCAATATGCTCCTAGTCCAGCGATGCCGCTCAAGCCGGCGCGCGCTGAGACGTTCACGATTTTGCCATACCTTCGTTCTATCATCTGCGGAATGACGGCTTTGCAGCATAAGAAGGTCGCTTTCAGGTTCAAATCCATCATGAAATCCCATTTCTCCAAATCTGTGTCCGCAACCGGAACTCCGCCAAAAAAACCGCCCGCGATATTTGCCAATATGTCAATGTGCCCTAGGTCGTCAATTACAGTTTGAAAAAAATTCTCAACCTCGGATTCAACCGTCAGGTCTGCACTAACGGTCATCACTCGTGATTTCAGTCTGCCTATCTTTTGCTCAAAATCGGAAATGTGACGATTGGACGTGACCGGTATAGCGACTTTACAACCTTCCTTAAGCAATGCTTGCGTGACAGCCGCGCCAAGCGCGCCTGTCCCGCCGGTGACCACAGCAGATCGGCTTGGATTTTCCATTCTGGATCCTTTCTTGCGGGATGCCATACATCATTCGAGAAAACTAGTAATTTGAACCGTAAAAATCTATCTTGTGCCGCTCATGACTATCCATTCTGCAATCGTTCTTCCAGAGATTCTAGCTCCTGACTTAACGCTGCTGGAAGCCTGTCGCCGAAACGGCGATAGTGTTCCCGGATGCTCTCAACCTCCTGCCGCCACGCTTGAACATTAACCGACAAGAGAAGTTCCATATTTTTCGGCGGGATATCTGATCCGCTGATATCAATCGCATCAGGGGTTGGCAAGTAACCAATCGGGGTTTCCACTGCCTTTCCGTCTCCAGAGACACGTTCGTAGATCCACTTGAGTACACGGCTATTTTCACCATAACCAGGCCAAAGCCATGAACCGTCGGCTGATTTTCTGAACCAATTGACGTAGAATATACGTGGCAACTTGTCTGGCTCCGTCTGGCCGCCAATGGTAAGCCAATGCTGAAAGTAATCCCCCATATTGTAGCCGCAAAAGGGCAGCATCGCCATCGGATCCCGTCTCAATTCCCCCACTTTTCCAGCGGCGGCAGCCGTTTTCTCGGAAGATGCAATTGATCCTATAAACGTGCCGTGTTGCCAACTAAGCGCTTCGTGAACGAGCGGCACGACAGCGGCTCGCCGCCCGCCGAAAAGGATGGCTGAAATTGGTACGCCTTTTGGGTCTTCCCAATCTGCATCAATCGTTGGGCATTGCGCCGCCGGCGTAGTGTAGCGGGCATTTGGGTGTGCTGCCGTCTTTGGACTCGCCGGTGTCCACGCCTCGCCGAGCCAGCTCGTAAGTTCTTCAGGTGGTTCCTCCGACATCTCTTCCCACCACACATCGCCGTCTGGTGTCAAAGCAACATTCGTGAAGATCGAATTCGACTCTAGCGTAAACATAGCGTTAGGATTCGATTCCATTGAGGTACCGGGCGCTACCCCAAAAAAGCCGGATTCCGGGTTAATCGCATAAAGCCGGCCGTCTGCACCGAACTTCATCCATGCAATGTCATCACCGACTGTCTCAACTTTCCATCCTGGGATTGTCGGCGTCATCATCGCTAGGTTAGTTTTACCGCAAGCGCTCGGGAAAGCGGCAGCAACGTAAATTTTTTCCCCGTTGGGTGGAGTGATGCCTAAGATGAGCATATGTTCAGCCAACCAGCCTTGTTGGCGTGCCATGAAAGAAGCGATTCGCAACGAAAAACACTTCTTGCCCAACAAGGCGTTCCCGCCGTAGCCGCTTCCATAAGACCAGATCGACGGTTCATCAGGAAAATGTACAATATATTTGTTGTCGGGATCGCATGGCCAAGCCGCGTCCTTTTGCCCTTTGTCAAGCGGTGCACCGATTGAATGAAGGCACGGAACGAAATCGCCGTCTTTACCCAAAACCGCCAGCGCAGCAGTTCCAATGCGAGTCATAATGCGCATATTGACCACTACGTACGGAGAGTCGCTAATCTGAACGCCAATGCGCGAAATCTCAGATCCGAGAGGTCCCATACTGTACGGTATTACGTACATCGTGCGCCCCTTCATGGAACCGTCAAAAAATTTCGTCATGACAGATTTCATTTCGTCGGCGTCTCGCCAATTGTTTGTCGGTCCCACATCATCTTCGTCTTTTGTACAGATAAAGGTTCGATCCTCGACGCGGGCTACATCGCCGGGATCGGAGTGGGCTAAGAAGCAGCCGGGACGTTTTGCCGGATTCAATCGAATAAACGTTCCCGCGTCTACCAGCACGTCGCACAAAGCGTCGTTTTCGGCTTGAGATCCATCGCACCAGTGAATATTATCTGGTTGGCAAAGCGCCGCTGTTTCATTTACCCAATTGCGTAATTTTTCATTGTTTGTCACTGAATATACCTCCTTTTATGCGTTCTTACACGAATATTGGTGGCACTCAGCCACCACGTCTTGTAGTCGGGGCATCTTGCCCAGCGTACACCACCGTGCCCTGTAGTCGGGGCATCTTGCCCCGTCCTATGCCGGAGTACGATATTTGGTAGAATCAAGCGACTGAATGGAATCAACTGAGCGAATAGCGAAGGCCATAGTAAATCCCGCGCGATAGAAGTTCCACCGGTTATTAAGACTCAAACGCCAAAGATTGGGATTCCCGCCTAATTTTCAAACGGACGCTTAGTCTGACCGCGTCAATCCGTCTAATTATGACTATTGTGAAATTGACTTACTAAATTGCTTCAGCGTTCCCGTCCATCGCGTGCCGCTCGGCAAAAACGCCAAGATTAACCCGTCAACCGCGGCGTCTCTGTTGGCGACGACTCCAGTCGAACGCTCCGCAGTCACGCCTTTGGAAAGGAAAAGATGGAACGAGTCTCGCTTTAACCCTTGCGTAGTATAAAAATTCCCTTGTCCTTTGGAAATGACAACATCTGCATCTAGCAGGGCATTCACAAATTCCGGTGTCGCCTGATTCAGGTCTGTGCCAATCGTCGCCGATCCGGAAGAGATTAACGACACATCGCCGAATTGAATCTGGTCTCGGAGTTCTTGGAAGCATGGATGCGCAGCTATTTCTCGTAGATCATCAAGTGTGGCATCGTTTCCTGCCGGGCACCCCTTGCCGGCTACCGTAATCTCATGACCGCATTCGGCGAGCATCTGGATGAACCATAAATCGAAGACCGCTTCACCATCATTGTCTGCCAGCCAGATTAACCGCTTTGGTTCGCCCGAGATAACTATCGAGTTGAACTTTTCAAAACAGTCGATTGCAAATGGTACATTCAATGCTTCTCTTAAGGCGCGGACGAAGTAATCTGGATTTTCTTCTATCTTCTTGACTACCCTAGCACTGTTGTAATCAATGATGTTGGCTGCAGTAATGAGTTTCAGCCGTTCTAGCCAATTGCATTCCGAAAATTCATCAATGAGGTTTATCGCAGTCTGTCTAGCTCTGTGTTTATCTCTGCGGTAAGGATCGCGGTTACCTGTGCTGATGGCGGCAATCTCAAAGATGCATCCCCAAAGTTGCTCGGGAGTCAAATCGTCTATAACGTGTGTTCCGTCGGTTTTCTGCATATCCAACAAATCGTCGACGGCTTGGATAGCCGTTTTGCGCAACGCTGGGTCGCGCGTTGCCCGCGGTATCAATTCACACGCCGAATGTGATTGAACATGCTTGAGGAGGTTGTCCCAGTCAGGCATCCTGCGCTTTTCGAAAAACGTGAACATGCCCGGTTTGTAGTCCGGCAAAGCCAGTCGGCTAATGGCGTGCAATCCCCTCTTGTCCAGATTTGTTTGAATTGCCTTTTGAACCGGCCCGAAGGATGGCAATCCTAATCCAGTATCAACACGTACGCCAAAACGGACATCGTTTGCTGAGATCCCCGATGGTATAACCGTTGCATTCGCATGTACGGAATTCAGGTGTACCGAATGGCCGATTTTCACGCGATCTAACTGGCTGTTTTCAATCCGGCTCTGGACGGCTAACCCGGCAATGGGTGCAGCAACTTCCGTCGAAATCGAGTTTGATTCAATTGCGGTGTCCCGTGCTTGTACGTCCGTCAATCCGACAAGGTCACCTACGGTTGTATTTTGCCCCAACACCACATTTTCAAGACGGCAGTAATTTCCAATCCGCACCCCTGCGCCGAGATGAACGCGTCCCAATATATAACAACCGTGCCCAATCTCAATTTTTTCGCTTTCCATGAAGATCTGCGCGTTCGGATCGACGCGTATGCCTTTTTGTGCCAGTCGGCGCCGTGAATTCTCAAAAAGGCTGTCCTCACCGGCGTGGACGTTTGCCCAACGGTTCACTCCGGAAATAATTTCTTCCTCATAGATATAGGCGTTTGTCTTTAGCCCATCGTCGTAGCAATGCCGAATCAAATCTACATGATGAAGTTCCGATTTGCTGCCGTGTGGCTGCAATCTATCCATCCTATCAATCGCGGCATCTCGGCGAATCAGCGTGATACCGGTATTCGTGAAAGCCTCCTCGCGTTCGAAGCGGCGCCGCATTTCACGCTGTTCAGCATTAGTCATGTCGAACCATTCTTTCGTACCCGTAAACTTCCCGTCGATATCGAAAAACAATCCCCCTTTGTCGATTACAGTCTCTGGAATTTTTCCGCAAAGGGTGATATCTGCTCCGGCAATAACGTGCGAAATGAGCGTGTTTACGTACATGGCACGATTCAAAAAGGGTTCGTCGCCAAACCCAACCCCGACTAATTCAGCGTCAGAATCGGAAATTGCGCCCATCGCAGCGTGCAAGGCTGCTCCTGTTCCATAGGGTTGTTCGGGCTGGATGCATAATATTGCGTTGGGGCCAAACAGTCGATGAACTGCTTCTTGATTGAGTGCGGATACCGGTACGACGCCATCGGCGGGAATATCTGTTGATATCACTCGCGACGCCATTTTGGCGTTTATGACGATGATGTGTGGCCGACTGCCCGGCAGGCATCTCCGCGACAGTTGCAGCGTATTCTGTTCACCAAACCACACATCCAAGTTTTTGTTCAGGTTGCCCAACGGATCAATACGCGAACCCGTACCCGCAGCTAATACCACCCATTGCGGATCAATCCATCGCGCGAGATTTTCCCCATACTTACGATCGGCAACAACGTGAAGGAATTGTTCAATTCGATCTTCACCTTTCGCCGCATCGGGGATGCCGACTGTGTTTGTGAGATTACATCGAAGAATAGTCTCAATTGTTTCACGCAGGTTTTCGTGAACTTTTGCCATCTCTTACTTTGGCCTATCCCATAATATTGTACATCATCCCAAAATAAATCCCTAACCCGATATCGCTTAAGTATTGGCTGCAATCAGTCTGTATGCCTACAGTCAACATCATAGTTTATCTGGTACACGCCGTGAAGTCAAGAGTAACCTACAAAATGCGTGCCAAAACACTTGACATCAAGTTGGGCAAAGGTTATGCTTTCGTCAGGTTAAAATAGAACCCTTGTTCTGCGGTGTTTAAGCCCTTATCATACCTGCAAATCGTCGGTCTAAACTACTCGGGAGAATTGAATGGTTGTAAACGGACAACATCATTCTCATACCCGCAAATTAAAGGTCGTAGTAATCGGCGCGGGAATAATTGGGGCGTCAATTGCCTACCGCCTTTCACGCCGCAATCATATCTCCGTGAACGTCTTAGAGAGCGGTAAGCCAGGTAGCGGTGCTTCCGGCCATAGCTTCGCCTGGCTAAATTCTTTCCGCAAAGAACCCGAGGCCTATCACCATTTTAATCGGTTGTCAATGGACGTTTGGCACCGCTATGCTGAAGAACTCGGCACGGATGCCGGACTGCACTGCCGCGGAATGTTGCGTTGGGAAAACACGGACGAGGGGGCGAAGTTACTTAGCCAGCGCGTCAAGCAGTTACAGGAGCGAGGTTATCCTTGCCGGCTGATTTCGGTCGAAGAAATGCGTCAACTTGAACCGGGAATTTCCCCGGGGTCGGTGAGTGCCGTTTCCTTATCGGAGATTGATGGAATTGTGGAACCGCTCAAAGTTATCGGTGCCTGCTTGCAACGGGCGCGCGAGCGAGGGGCTGAATTGCGTACCCAGAGCCCGGTCACCGGGCTGCGCTTAGGAAAAAACGGCAGCAAGTCTCAATGTGTGGAGGCCGTTAACACGCCGGACGGAGAGATTCAATGTGATATACTGGTGGTTGCAAGCGGTATTGCTACCACGGTGCATGCGGCCATGGCGGGCGTGCATGTTCCGCAGGAATATAGCCCCGGTGTGGTGATAAGGACGGATCCACGTCCGCAGTTGCTGCAAAACGTTTCCGTGTTACACACGCCCGCTTCAGAAAAAGAAGAATCGGAGATTCATCTGCGGCAAGCCGCCGATGGAACGGTCATCATGGGCGAAGGTTCGCAGGAGAGTGTGCACCGAGACGACTCGCAAGAACATGCCAATGCGCTATTACAGCGTGCAATAAATTGCCTGCCAGCACTCGCAGGCGCGCGGGCTATTCCGGTGCCTCTGGGTCATCGACCGATGCCAATAGACGGTTTGCCAATCCTAGGATTCGCGCCGGCAGTGCCAAATCTGTATATCGCCGTGATGCACAGCGGGGTGACGTTAGCCCCGCTTGTGAGCGAGCTAGCGGCGTTGGAAATTGTTGACGGCGCGCGTGTTGAAACGCTCGCTCCCTACCGTCCGGAGCGATTCCGCCCGCAAAAATGACCATCTTTTGAAGGTTGAGCAGAGCGATTGACCGACCGAATTAGAACAGTGATATTCTTCACGAACGTCTCTGTAGGATCGGCTTTCCAGCCGCGATAATAAACGTCAATCGTCCGTGTATGAGCGGATCAAGCGACCGAATAACGAGCGCGATAGCATCAAATTCCGCTACCGTAAGAATAATCGCGGCTAGGGAGCCGCTTCTACAGGGTTAGTCAATAGTAAATGGTCGAGGCTAGGAAGCCTCTCCTACGGGGATAATCAAAAGTCGCGCCTGGGAGGCCGTTTGTTCAGGGAAGAAGGAGAAAGGGAATCAATGAGCCATAAATCGATTGAACTGCTTGCGGAGCTGACTCAAGCCGACGCCATCCCGGGCCATGAGGAGGAGGTCAGGCGAATATTCCAATCGCGGTTGGAAGCGGTTGGAATAATCCAAAAAGATCGATTAGGGAGTGTTTTCTGCACAAAGCGCGGCAACGCAGAAGAACCGCGAGTTTTGCTTGATTCGCACATGGACGAAGTTGGATTCATGGTTCAGAGTGTTACTGGGACGGGGTATGTCAAATTTCTTCCTGTCGGCGGATGGTGGGCGCATACACTGCTTGCGCAGCGGGTCAACATTTTGACGAAAAAGGGCAAGGTCCCCGGTGTGGTTGGGTCTACACCGCCGCATCTCCTAAGCGGCAATTCGCGAGATGTGGTGATGGATATTAAAGACCTTTACATTGATATAGGCGCGGACAATTCTGATCAGGCGGCGGAAGAATTTGGCGTGAAGCCCGGTTGCCCAATTGCGCCGTACGGGCCGTTTATGCCGATGAAAAACCCGAAGCTGTTTTCCGCAAAGGCGTTTGATAATCGGGTCGGTGTGGGATTGGTAATAGAAACGCTTCAACAGCTAAGCGATCACCCAAATACCGTTATCGGCGCTGGGAGCGTTCAGGAAGAGGTCGGGTTGCGCGGCGCACGGACGGTTGCCGCTGCGGTGCAGCCTGATGTAGCGATTGTGTTGGAGGGGCCGCCCGCAGACGATTTGCCGAATGTTGGCAGCGATACTTTGCAGGGCAAGCTGGGCGGGGGTGTTCAGATTCGGTTGTATGATCCCGCAATGATTGCCAATCCGCGATTGGCGGAACTTGTGATTGACACTGCGGCCGCACACCAGATACCACATCAGATTGCTGTGCGTACTTCTGGAGGCACGGATGGCGGGGCGATCCATCAGGTAGGGCGCGGCGTACCGTCAATTGTACTAGGCGTACCAGCACGTTATGTCCACAGCCATGTGTCTATCATAAACATAGACGATTACCGAGCGGCATTAGGCTTGCTGTTGTGTCTGTTACCGCAACTCGATACGTCAGTCGTTGATAGTCTGGTATAGAAATTTGAGGCAGCAAGTAACGAGTTCTTGTAGGTTGGGTTGAGAGGAGATTATAAAAGGGCACAGTATTTTGTAAGCGATTTGTATGTTCTAATTGTTTAATTTAGCGAATGATGTAGCGTAACCCAACGCTTTTCGTAAATCCAAACCGACTCGGTTTACGATACCTGTCGCAATTACCAAAAATCGTTTGGTTTTCTTGACGCAATTTGCAAAATGAGGTGTTCAATGCGCCGTACAAATCTAACCTAGAATTGGTAATCGAATTGCTCGCTGCCGCCAACCTACAAAAGCCCATATGCTTACGCATCACTCATTACGCATTACTCATTACTCATTATTATTTTCTGTAGGTTGGGTTGAGCTGACACTGTGAAAAGCGCGCAGTATTTTTAAAGAGATTCGTATGTTCAGATGGTTTGATTAATTGAATGATGTAGCGTAACCCAACGCTTTTCGTAAATCCGAACCGACTCGGTTTACGATACCTGTCGCAATTACCAAAAATCGTTTGGTTTTTCTTGACGCAATTTGCAAAATGAGGTGTTCAATGCGCCGTACAAATCTAACCTAGAATTGGTAATCGAATTGCTCGCTGCCGCCAACCTACAAAAGCCCATATGCTTACGCATCACTCATTACGCATTACTCATTACGCATTACTCTTTGCCACAAGGCGCATGACCGCATGTGGATTTGAGACGATTTAGCAGAATTCAGCGGAGATTTAGTTTTCTTGACACTATTTCGCAATCACCATCCGCTTCATCTGATGAAGAGATGGCGTAGAAAGTCGGTAATAATACACACCGCTTGCCGCCCGTTCGCCCAAATCGTCGCGTCCGTCCCAATAGGCGGCGCGTGACCGGTTTTGATAGAAGCCTGCAGATTGGAATCCCAACGAAAGCGTCCGAATTTCCCCGCCGTTTGCGTCATAAATTGACACGGTTACCGGTGCAGTTTCGGATAGGTGGTACGGAATCCATGTTTCCGGGTTGAACGGATTGGGATAGTTCTGCAGCAGAAGCGTTCGTTCGGGCGTTCCAACGCCGTCAAGCCTAACTGGCAAAACCGCGTTTATAAGTGCGTCGGGTGTTACTGTGAAATCGAACTTTTCTGAAGCAATCGCCCCGGTTGTGTCGGTCACGGTAATTCTTAACATGTCACCAACTTGTGCAATGTTGCGGCGCGAAATATTGGCGGTCGCTGCGGCGAAGTACCCATTTCGCACATCGCCTGTCGTAGTAACACCGGTGTCCAAGTTTTGCACTGTGACGACGTAGCCATCGTGGTTTAGCTCGCTCTCTAAGTGTCCGCTGATAACAAAAGCCCAAACACCTGAAATCGTTTCGGCGCTAGGCGCCGCAACAATTGGCGGTTGATTCTTCCACGCGGCGCCAACAAATGAGACCTCCCGCGGCTGCAAAAGGTTGACGATGTAACCCTTCCCGCCTTCAATTGAAAATCCGTCGTCCGGTGCGTCAGGCGTCCACCCGATAAATCTCTGATTCTCCTCATCAAGGTCAACTACTATCGTCGCACCGACCATCTGCGCTAAGGAACGAGCAGTCATCGGCGTCGTTGGGTTAAGGGGAACTGAGAGCATGTTCAAGCCTTGAGCCAGAGATACAAGAAAAACGTTACTATACGCTTCGGCAGTCTCACCCGTAAAGGGGTTGGCAATAAATCCGTACCTGCGTCCATCTTGAGCGTCGTAGTAGCCAACTACCCGACCATCCTTGTCAATATCCCGCCCCACCGTGGTCACGCTGCCTGGGAATTTCAACTCATTCATCGTGCCATTCGGGTGGCGGATGTAAGTGCGTTCGGGGCTATTCAACGCTTTCGCTCTGAACACGATGATACCGGCATCGTTTATTGCATTCACGAAAAGGTACTCTAAATTTGACAACATGCCCGGAAAATTAAAAGTGATATAGCTGCCATCGGCCTGGCGTGCATACCCGTGATATACCCCATCGGCGTCGACGTAACTCCCAACTAGGATTCCGTCGGCGTTCATGTCGTCGGCATAAGTTGTCATTGCTCCCGGTACGTCGAACAGTTCATTCCCCACAAAGCCGTGAATTACCCCATCAGAATCAAAAATATCGCCTATAAGCAAGCCTGATTCACTAACGCCAAAAATTTCCGTTTCGGCTGCACCCGGAAAATCGAATTCTTCCAATTCACCGTGCTGAATGATTACACCGTGCGAGACCTCGTCTGCATCTTGATAGAATCCGACAGCCAGGCCCGCATTGTTGAGTCCGTAAATGCCAAAAGTGCGGGAATTGGGCACGTTATAAGCGGCATAAACTCCGTCAATCAGCGTAAAGCCGACCATTTTCTCGCTGTCAAGGCCTCGGGCGTTGCCAGCGAAATGTCCGAGGTCATTGGTTGAAGTCAACTCCAGAAATTCGACGCCGGGCACCTTAATTGTCTCAAAAACATAGTCTACAGCAGTTTCAGTTGGCTCAGACTGCACCCAGAGTTGTGCGTTCCCATTCATTGATAAAAGAGTGAGCCAGACGATCGTGAGAAACGCGAAACGAAAAGCCAGGGTTTTCATTCGTGTGGGTCTCCTTGGTTGAGTGGATTAGCGCCGGTTTGCGCTAGAAATTGATGATCAATTAATTGACTGTTATGTGATTATTTTGAAGGACAAGCCGCTTCAAAACGGCACATTTAACAATAAGCTTTGGATTCGCCTTACCGAGGCCTTAAAATGCTGAAACCGAATGTTTTGGAGGCGACATTCGTTCCAACCGTCGTCAAAGCCATGCCACTGTTTTAATCATCCATTTAACGGGTGGAATAGAAATGGGGCGTACCGAGAATACCGCTGTTATTTCACGGAAGGGTAAAATTGCCTTGGTGTTACTTCCATTTACGGATTGCACGTGTTTGCGGACGAGAGTCGAATTAACTGACGTGTGAGAAGGTATGCGGTGCATCAATACAAAATACGGCCCTGCGATTCATTCCCCAACTAAGCGTTGCATCAACACTTTGCGTGTTATGGGTTGAGTGAAATCCATGAGGTAAATTTGGAAGACATCGCTTCGGTCCGAAACAAATGCAAGTTTTGTACCGTCGGGCGAGAGTGCGGGTTGCATGGAGACACCGATACCGTTTGTAATACGCCGCTCGTTAGTTCCATCGGCATCCATCATGTAAATCTCCATATCTCCGTCCCGGGCCGACACAAAGACAATCGTTCTCCCGTCTGCCGACACGACAGGGCTATAACAGTCGTAAGGATTTGGGTTAAGACGCATTTCGCCGCTTCCATCTAGGTGTATTGTGTAAATCTGGTGCACTCTTTCGCGCCAGTGACCTCGTGAAGATACAAATGCAATCCGTTCCCCGTCGGGAAAGAAACTCGGGCTGCCGTCGTCCACTTCGTTATGCGTAACGGGACTTGATTCAATCTCGTCTGAATCAATGGTTTCAAGGTCTATACCCCTAAGGTCTAGTAAATACAGTTCCAGATTGCCCTCGCGGTTGGATTCGTAAACCACTCGCCGACGGTCGGCCGATACACATGGCGCGCGAACACCGAAGCCCACAGGTAGCAGTTCCCGTGTCACTTTGCTGAAAATGTGAGTCACAGAAAAACCGGCATACGTCTTCGTTGAACCGCTGCTTTGGAGCAAGAGTTTTACTTCTCGAGTGGTTCTCGGTTCACGGCTGTAAAGAAGATAATGTGGATTACTAAGGAACACCGGAGAGCTCTCATTAAAGTCAGCGGTGTAAGTGACCCGCTGGAGGATACGTCCATTAAGGTTCATTAGATAGATGTCGCCGCTATCTGCTCGATACGAAGCAAAAGCGATTTGCGAACCATCCGGTGAAAATGCTGGCGAATAGCTGTCTTTTTCTCCATTTGTGAGTTGTGTTACGCTGTAGGAATCCCCCACCAACCGACCGACTTCTTGTAATATCAAGTTGTCTGATGTAGATTTCACAATTGCCCGCAATTCATTAAATTCCGATCGTCGATCGCCCAATTTGAGGTAGGTTTTTGCCAATCGTAGACGGGCTTGCACTCGCAGTTCCGGTTGCGCCGAATATAGATTAACCGCTATTTTCCAGTGTGCAATTGCTTCATCGTACCGTCCTAACCCTTCATGAGCCGTTCCGAGCAGGTCGTGCACCCTAGGATTTCGCCTATCCCCGTCCAGAGTAACTTCCAATAGTTCGATTGCCTCTTGGTACTTGCCTGAACGAATGTGTTCTTCAATATGTTGAAGAGATTTATCCGCTCCAGCGCAGCCTATGGCGAAGACAACAAACATCAATGCAATCTGTAGTGTGTTACTTCTTATGTGTGAAACGTAATGCGTAGTACCTAATGCGTAATACGTAAATCGTAATTTTTGCTGTAAATTGTACATATGGGGAAATAGGCGACTTTCAACGCGTCGCAATTGGGCATCTCGAATGCTAAATCTAATGTGACGCATTGGTGTTGTTGCTGCGTGAAAGCAGTTCGCGATTACTGATGTTCACCCTATGGGTTCAAGCGCGGTGATTAACGAAAACACCGCTCAATCAATTCGTCCATATCGGGGTAGATGTAGCGCATATCTTGGTCACTTAATCCATCCGCCGCCGATTACGATGTCTCCGTCGTAGAACACCGCAGCTTGCCCCGGCGTAACAGCGCGGCGCGGCTGATCAAACTTGACCTCAGCTTCTGTTTCGCTCAGCGGAGTAATTTTCGCCGGCGCCCCTTCATCCTTGGAACGGATTTTTACCAGAGCATTGATCGGCGCTGTAAGGGTTTCCACTCCAACGAGATTCATCCGCTCAACCCGCAGGCTATCCCGCAATAGCGACGCTGCCTCACCGACAATAATAGTGTTGTCGGTAACGTTTACCTCGGTGACATATAGCGGGGTCCCGGTTGCTATACCTAATCCCCGGCGTTGCCCAACTGTGTAGAAAGGCAACCCGTGATGTTTGCCGAGCACTATGCCGTCTTCATCAACAATGTCTCCATCCGGTATATTATCAGTGGCACAATCCTTTAAGAAACGTCTATAGTTCCCATCTTCGATGAAGCACAACTCCTGACTCTCCATTTTTTCCGCACTTCGCAGTTTGTATTTTCGCGCAATTTCCCTCACCTGGTTTTTCGTGTACCCACCGAGCGGCATGCGTGACTGGCTCAACTGTTTCTGCGTTAAGGCAAACAAAAAATATGATTGATCTTTCCGGGAATCCACTCCCTTTTTGAGGATGTAGCGTCCGGTGTCGCGGTTCTGTTCAATTTTGGCATAATGCCCGGTGGCAATGTAATCCGCCTCCAGATTCGCCGCAAGACTGAGGAGTTTCCCGAACTTCACCTCACGATTACAAACCACGCATGGATTCGGCGTCCGTCCGGAAAGGTATTCCTTGACGAAGTAATCAATGACGTTTTGGCGAAACTGCTCCTCATAATTCACCGCGTAGAAAGGTATACCTAACTTCATGGCAACGCGTCGTGCATCGTCTATTACATCGGGAGAAATGCAATTTGGTTTATCGGTCTCCACGTCCATCTTATCTAGGGAGCCGAGTCGCATTGTTACTCCGATAACGTCGAATCCAGCTTCAACCAACAATGCTGTGCTGACGGAACTGTCAACACCCCCGCTCATTGCGGCGACAATTCTCACTTTATCGGCAGAATCAGATTTGGATTTGGACATAACAAACGCAATGGTACCCAGGGATTTTTGGGAGAGGAAATTAATAACTTAGCGATTCGATTGATGACGGTGAGTTAACTGCAATGTTCAACACGCCCCACATTTTTTGCACACGACTGTATCGCACGAACTCGTCATGAATCCCTTCTGATGCTTGTTGTGTTCCAGTCGCAAGAATTCTGGCATGACATTTAGGTCCAGGTGACTCCACGGATGGCGCTCGTCGATTAATCGAGGGCGCAGCGCATAGAAGTCAGGGTCCAAACCGTGATTTTTAAAGGCTTGTTTCCATGCCGTGCCTCTTGAGAGATCTAGTATCACTGGACCAAGCCGTCGATCACCGCGTGCAAAAACCGCCTCCTGATAAGCGAGCCGAGCGCTTGCTGACGATACCTTCATTCCACCCAAGCGGCCTATCTCGGTTTTCAGAAATGCCAGTTTTCGAGAAATTGTTTTTGAATCCTCCATTGCTACCCACTGGAATGGGGTGTGCGGTTTGGGAACCATAGGGGAAATCGTATAGCTAATTCGCGCCATTCGTCCACATCTTTTTGCATGAGGCAGCAGGATGGATCGCATTTCCGTTGCCATGTCCACAATAGCTTCAACATCACGTAAGGTTTCGTAAGGTACGCCAATGAGGAAATATAGGCGGAGGTTTAGGATGTTTCGCTTTAATGCCTCTTCAAATACGTGATACAGTCGTTCGCGCGGAATTGCTTTATTTACAACCTTTTGAAGATTATCGGTGGCGACTTCCGGGGCAATAGTGATTGTACCTTGTTCGCTTTCAGCGAGTGCGTCTAGCAATGGTGCCCGAACGGTTTCCGCGCGGAGCGAAGCGCAAGAGATGCGAAACCCTCGATTTACCAAGCCCGTAGCGATTTCATCAATCTGTGGATGATCGGAAATCGAGGCACCAACTAAGCCAATGCGGTTGGTGATGCCGCTTGCCTGCTCCGCAAGTTGCAACGTGTTTTCAACAGAGCGGTGTCGAGGCCAACGCCGTGCGTAGTCAGCAACACAGAATCGGCATTGGCGTCCGCAGCCTCGCACAATCTCAATCAGATGGGCATTGGAAAACTCTGTTTCAGGGGTGAAAATTTTGGTGCAGGTTTCAGCGTTATCAAGGTTGGAAATGGCGGCGGCCGTTACTTTTTCTGAAGCAGGGGATTTTGAGTGGATATTTTCGATTGTGCCGTCACTCTTGTAGCGGACTTGGTAGAATTGGGGGACATAAATTCCAGGTTCGCTCGCAAGTGTGTGCAATAGGTCTGCTTTGGACGCTTTACTTGCTTTCCACTCCACGAATCTATCCATTAGATGCTGGATAGAATTTTCAGCTTCACCGACCACGAAGACATCAATAAAATCTGTAATGGGTTCGGGATTATAAGCGATATTAATGCCGCCCGCAATTATCAGAGGGTGGGTTTGATCTCTATCAACGGCAAGCGGCGGGATTTTGGCAATCTCTAGGGCGAGGGGAATATTGACATAATCCGACTCAAATGAAACGGAAAACCCAACCAGATCAAATTCGTTCAATCGAGTCTGGGTTTCAAAAGAAAAGAGAGAAGTCCCGCTCCGTCTGAGTTCATGGAGGATAGGTGCTTCGGGAATGAATGCCCGCTCACAAGCCGTGTCATCCCGGTGGTTCAATGTGTCGTAAATAACTTGCACCCCAAGACTGGACATCCCGAGGTAATACGTGCTGGGATAAACTAAGGCGAATCGCACCGGCTTCCGGTAGTTGAAGCGCGGACGATGCTCTCTATCCAGCAAATTTCTGTACGTTTGGCGCAAGTCGCGTCGCATGCTAATCGCATCTACTTAGCGTTAAAATTCCTTACTTTTTGTCCTTTGAGCCCCGCAACCGAATGAATGTCGGTACATCCCACTGATCCTCGGTGTTTTCTGAAGCCTCCGGTTTTACCTGTTTGCCAGTGCCCTGCTGATTCGCACGCTCTTGTTCGGATCGTTGGTTCTTGCCAACGAGAAACTTCTCAAAATCAATTACGTCGCCATCCCTTGGAACGGTCTGCATCCCGGTTTTTATGTTTGAGTTGAATCCTGTAGCGATCACAGTTACCCGGAGTTCATCTTCCAAATCATCGTTGTAAGCAAGCCCAAAAATCAATTGGTCTGTGTCTGACGCATCTCTAATTACATCCATGGCGCCCTCTAACTCATGCATCATCATATCAGAGGGGCCCGTGATATTCACTATGATTCCCGATGCACCTTCAATGGAACTCTCTTCTAACAGTGGCGAGGAGATGGCGTGTTGTGCCGCAATCTGCGCACGGTTATCTCCAGATGCAAAACCTATCCCCATTAACGCACCGCCAGAGTCAGACATTATCGTCTTGACATCAGCAAAATCAAGATTAATTTCACCCGGTACCATAATAAGATCGGAGATGCTCTGGACTGCATGGAGTAGAATCTGATCGCCCATGCGAAAAGCCAAACGAATAGGTAGTTTCCGATCCACAACCTCCATCAGGCGTTGGTTGGGTATAACAATTACGGAATCCGCACATTCTTGGATGTTTTTTAGGCCGTCTTCAGCTTGGTTAGCTCGCTTGCTGCCCTCAAAATCAAATGGTCGCGTCATGACGCCGATAGTCAATGCCCCGCTTTCCTTGGCTAGGCTTGCAATCACGGGGGCTGCACCCGTTCCAGTTCCGCCTCCCATGCCGGCAGTCACAAAAACCATGTCTGCCCCTTCAACGATGCTTTTCAGTTTATCTTTATCCTCTTCCGCAGCTTTACGTCCTTTTTCGGGATCAGCGCCTGCGCCAAGTCCGCTCGTCGTGTTAATGCCTACTTGCACCCTTGTTGTGTTATGGCATGTTCGCAGTGCTTGTAAATCTGTATTGACCACATAAAACTCTACGCCAGTCAATTCTGCTTCAATCATGCGCTTTACTGCGTTACTTCCTCCACCGCCAACGCCAATAACTTTAATTTTCGCTAAATCTTCAAATTCATCCTGTTCAAATTCAATCATGTTAATTTCGATTACCATTTATCAATTTCAGTAATCTAATTCCTCCTTTGTCTTGCACCGCACGAGATTAATAAGACTTGTAAACATGCCGGATAATGTAAATTGGCAAACAATAAGCTGTCGGAGTTTAAGAAATCATGCAGGCTTGAGGTCATTCCAGCCATGATTGGGTGAAAATCAGCGACTATCCCACAACTAGACTGCTCCCTATCATACGGGAATACACTAGAGATTATAAATTACTACTCAGTTAAAGTCAATGTTTTTTTTGATAATATGACTAAGTTTTATTTTCCTTAAGGGGATTGGCTAATGTTTGGATTATATCAGTAAGGTCGTAAAAAGAACTTCGACTATCCGCAGCGTGATTCGCAGGGAGGTTTTCGTCAACAAAGCGGTATATGTCCGCAGCCCCAGCCAAAATTTTAGGGGTTAAACCGACCTGTGCGAATGTCGCCGAAATTTCCTCCATCTCAGCAATCCAACGATGAGATTTCGGCGGCATCATCGGTACGTTTCGTTCCATGCGTTCAAAAAGCATAGATTGGCTCATTTTAAGTTCGGTCTTGAGCGGATCTAAGACGCCCATGGCTTCCGCCGCGGTTAATAGTTCCGTGCAAAGTGCGGTCAACCCCTTGGTCAGTGATGCGTAGCACATCTTGATTGCCGAGGCTAGCCCGATTTCTTCGCCGAGAAGAATGACATCTAATCCGTACCGATTTAACGATTCAATGATGCGGGCGTCACGTCCTGATGCATAAAAACGTGTCGCACCAGACGTTCTGGGCGGAGGTCCGATAATTGATGCATCGACAAATCCCCCTCCCGCGTTTGTAATAATGCCCCCAATTCTGTGAACGGTCTCAGGGGAAACCGCATTGCAGTCGGCATAGACGAGATTCGTGTCGGTTTCGGCAAGTGCATTTGCGACTTTATTTGCAGCATTTACTGCCTGGCCAGGGGGGAGAATCGACAATATGACATCAGCGCCGCAAATAAGCGCGTGATATGTTGGCACATCAACGATACCCGCGCGCGCAGAAAAGGTTCGCGTGCGTTTTCTCCTGCCCTGCAAACATGTAATCACATTCAAACCATGTGAACCTAATACACGCCCCACGATATGCCCCATATCGCCAGGACTCAGAATTCCTATGGTTTTCAACAACATTAATCAATCTCCTCGTTCAATGTATTTCATTCCGCTGGACAATTTGCCTTCTCGACGTTTTCTACAAATTGTATAGCTCTCCGTACTTTGTCCGCAGATAGCGAATATACGGCGCAATACTCAACGTTCTGCCGGTAACTCGTTCGATAAGTTCAGGTGCGGCGTATTTTCGTCCGTGTTGGTATATGTTATCCCTAAGCCAACCATACAGGGTGCCAAACTCCGCAGCTTCGATTTGGTTCGTAATTTGCGGATGCGCATTCAAGGCGGTTTCGAAAAACTGCGCACCCAGTATGTTTCCGAGTGTGTAACCTTGGAAATTACCGCCAATGACATCACAGAACCAATGTACATCTTGCAGCACGCCATCTCGGTCATCGGGTGGAACAATGCCCAGGTCAGCTTTGAATCGCTCTCGCCACGCCTCAGGGAGATCGCGCACTTTCAGATTTCCCTCAAGTAAATCTAGCTCAAGGTCGAAGCGCATCATGACATGTAGGTTGTAGGTTACCTCGTCGGCATCTGTGCGGATAAGCGATCGCGTAACCTTGTTAATTGCACGGTAAAACGTCTCTAACGGCGTATGGTTGAGTTGTTGCGGGTATATTAGTTGAAGTTTGGGATAGAAAAACTTCCAGAAGTTTCTGCTGCGCCCAACGATATTCTCCCAAAGGCGAGATTGGCTTTCATGCACGCTTGCAGATGTTCCTCGCGCAAGCGGCGTACCTTCAAGTTCCATTCCGATGCCTTGTTCATATAGAGCATGTCCCGCCTCGTGCATCGTGCTGAAAAGTGCTTCGCTCAGGTCATTTTCTCGAACCCTAGTCGTAATGCGGACATCACCTAGCGAGAATTTAGTCATAAATGGATGATGGGTTTTGTCTTGCCGTCCACGATTGAAGTCATATCCAAGTCGTTTGATGACCTCAACGCCGAAATCTATTTGCTGCGGTTCAGGGTAGATTTGGCGCAAGCATGAATCATCTGCAGCAGGTTGACTCGTAATCGCCGTTACCATGGGTACAAGCTCCGCTCGCAACTCTGCAAATATGGTACGCACAATTGAAGCTTTCATGCCGCTATCTGCAAAGTCGATTAATGGGTCGGAGATGTGCTCGTACCCAGGGAAAAAGTCAGCCAATTGGCGGCTTAAATCCAGTGTTTTTTCAAGGTATGGTTGCACCGCGGTGAAATCATTTGCTGGTCTAGCCTTGGTCCATGCCTGATAAGATTCAGACCCGTGGCTTGAGAGTTCAGCCACGAACGTCGGCGGTACTTTTATCGCTCGCTCATAGTCACACCGGGTAACGCGGATGAGACTTGCATCGTCCGAATCATACGGTAAACTGTTTTCGGAGGACTGCAACTCTTCTAGTAATTGCCCTATTTTTGGGTCAATGAACTTCTCGTGTGCAAGGCGGCCAAGTGTAGCAATCTGGCGGGCTCGAGCATCGTCGCCGCGCGGCGGCATATAGGTTGATTGATCCCAATGAAGCAACGCGGCGGCAGAATTAAGATCGTTAATTTCTGTAAGGTGGCATTTGAGTTTTTGTAGCTTGGATTCCAAGAATTTTGCTCCTCGCTAGGTAAGCGTTGTTGGGCTTCGGAGGATATTCAACCGATTCGTTCCGGGCAGCTATAAACTGTCATGTTTTTATCACGCATAAAACCGATTAACATCATTCCACTCCCTCTCGCCAAGTCAACCGCCAAACTTGACGCTGCAGAAACCGCCGTGATTACTGGAATGCGGGCAAACAACGCTTTCTGGATAATCTCGAAACTTGCGCGGCCGCTCACCATAAGGATGTGCCTATCTAAAGGGATGTGTTCGCTCAACAACGCTTGCCCAATTACCTTGTCTACTGCATTATGTCGACCAATATCTTCACGCGCAATTTGAAGCTCTCCTTGTGAATTAAACAGACCAGCAGCATGGAGCCCTCCCGTTTCAGCAAAAACAGTTTGGGCAGATTTGAGTTGTTCATTCAGTTTGTACAAGACAGCCCGTTCTATCTGAAACGATGATTTAATCGGTGGAATTTCTTGCCAAACCGATTCTATAGTCATTTTGCCGCACAATCCGCAACTAGCGTTTGCATGAAAGTTGCGCTGCCAACTAGCCTCCTCGTCGAATACTTTCCCATCAACAAGATGTATATTTATGACGTTCCCCAGATTCGTCGCACCCACATCCTCGCAGTATGCCATTGCCCCGATATCATCGGCAGACTGGATTAGCCCTTCTGTGAATAAGAAACCTGCGCCCAGTTCGAAGTCATGCCCCGGCGTACGCATTACGACAATTAAGCTTTGATTCGCAACGCGAATCTCAAGAGGTTCCTCTACGACCAATTGATCGTTGACCGAATCAGATTGAGAGTTGCGCCAGCGTGTGACCAGTTCCGTTGTCGTTGGTTGTTGGCTCATGAATGGATTATTTCGGATTGGACAAGTGCCAATTGGCTAAACCTGAGCGGCTGTTTTACGGTGTTAATTTACATATATCCATCTAAATCAACGGACACATTCACTGTACACGTTGAAAACGCGGGAGGACTGCCAAAGCACTGTACCCTAAACGTACCGGCCTATTCTAGCACAACATTAATTTCCCGTCAACGGCGTATGTCTTCGATATGAAATGGACTTGACAGGCAAATGCTCGCTTCATATAATAACCGATGCGTAGCGAATTTTATCTTCTCAATGGGAGGGAAGGATGTCTTCGTATAATGTTGCAATAATTGGCGGCGGCCCTGGAGGCTATGTTGCGGCAATCAAAGCGGCCCAACTAGGGGCAAAGGTTTGTCTGATTGAGAAGGGAGAGTTAGGCGGTACCTGTTTAAATCGAGGATGTATTCCAACCAAAACATTATTCGCTGTTGCGAATTTAGCAACGCATGTACGGGGCGCTGCCGGATTTGGCCTTAATATTCAAAGTGCAGAGGTCGATTATACGCAAGTATTAGTGCACAAAAACACCACAGTCAAGCAATTGGCGGAAGGCATCTCAAAATTACTAAAAGGTAACGATGTTCATACAATCAATGGAATAGGGTCGCTCACTAGCAGGAATACGATTGAAGTGGTAAAGTCGGACGGTACACGGATTGAGATTGTGGCGGAGAAAATTATCATTGCTACAGGCTCGGAGCCCGCAAATTTCCCAGTGTTTGAGATTGATGAACGGCAAGTATTTACCACAACAGGAGGGCTTGAACTCAATGAGCTCCCCTCCAGCATAATTATCATAGGCGGCGGCGTGTCCGGCTGTGAATTCGCGTCAATTTTCAACGGACTTGGCTGTAAAGTAACTATTCTTGAGCTGCTGCCGACTATCCTGGCAACCGAAGATAAACAGGTTGTACGACAACTTCGAGTTTTCATGAAACGGAAGGGTATCGACATTCATACAGATGCTAATGTGACGAGAGTAGAAAAATGTGAAAATGGGGTTACGGCAACGATGGAGTCGGGAGAGAAGATTAGCGCGCAAAGAATGCTAGTTTCAATTGGTAGAACGCTCAACTCGGACAGTATCGGATTGGAAGCGGTGGGGATTCGTAAAAGTGCTGCGGGAAAGATTATTGTCAACGAAAAGATGGAAACGAACGTGCCCGGTATTTATGCGGTTGGCGATGTCGCAAGCCGGTATCTTTTGGCACACGTCGCATCGGCGGAAGGCATCGTTGCAGCGCAGAATTGCATGGGTGAGAACGTTAGGATGGATTACAGTACCGTGCCGTGGTGTGTTTTCACCATACCTGAACTTGCTAGAGTAGGTATGACGGAGGAAGAGGCGGTCGGCGAGGGTTATAAAATCAAAATCGGAAGATTTCCATATGCGGCAAGCGGGAAAGCGTTGGGCATGCGAGAAACAGAGGGATTCGTCAAAGTCATTTCCGATTCAGAATCCGGCGACATACTTGGCGTACACATACTTGGGGCAAATGCTTCAGACCTAATCCATGAAGCGGTTGTTGCTATTCGGCTAGGTGCATCAGTTGCGGACCTCGCTCACACAATTCACGCACATCCGACCCTTGCCGAAGCCGTAATGGAATCGGCTGAAGCCGCACACAATCGTGCAATTCACATGTTGTAAATGGCGATTTTAAACTCGCGGCAGATGAACCGGCTTTAGTTTCCTCGAATTTCCGAAAAATAATGCGGCCGCAACTAACTCATTTTCCAATTCCAATTGTGATGGAAATTGTCAGAGCAGAGCTCACCGATGTCGAAATACTCGCTGAACTAAACAAACGTCTTATTAAGGACGAACATCACCCAAATTCAATGAGCATAATTCAGCTTATTCAACGAATGAAAACATGGTTAGAGGAGGAATACGTTTGCTATTTGGCGAAAGAAAATGGAAGCATTATAGCGTACTGCATGTATAAAGATGAAGGCAAATATTACTACATGAGGCAGTTGTTCGTAGACAGAGAACATCGCCGAAAAGGAATCGCTACTAGGTTTCTCAATTGGTTGTACGAAAATATTTGGACGGATAAGAAAGTCAGACTGGACGTATTAGCTCACAACGAAGATGCTGTAGCATTCTACAAAAAATATGGTTTTAGAATCGGTGTTTTCAGAATGGAAAAATGAGGTGTGGAAAATCAGAAATGCTGCATTAACTAAGCGGCGATTTGCAAAATTTGATTACAATAGACATCTTTCCAAAATAATTTCACCCCCCGATGGCCCCAGCGGGGCGGCAGGTGTAAAAAGACTACCCTCAAATTGGGCTAATACGCTGTAGGGGCAAGCCTTGTGATTGCCCTTAACGCTTCGGTTTTGTCATCCACATTGAGTAAATTAAGAAAGATGTCTAATGGGATGAATTATACCTCTAAACCGCGGTAAAAATCGTCATTGGGATTTATTATCTACGATCGGAAGGGACCAATATCAATTGAATAAAAAGGCTGTAGTCCTGTTGAGCGGCGGGGTAGATTCAACCACGACGCTCGCCATTGCTCAATCCCAAGGTTACGAAGTGTGGGCTATGAGTTTTCGTTATGGCCAACGGCACGCCCTAGAACTTGACCGGGCGCGGGATATCGCTGCATCGATGAAGGCGAAAAAACACATCATTGTAGATATCGATCTGCGGGCATTTGGCGGTTCCGCTTTGACCGATGAGATTGATGTACCGAAGGACCGATTCGAAGACGAAATCGGCGACGGAATTCCTATCACATACGTTCCCGGTAGAAACACAATATTTTTGTCGTTTGCAATGGCGTGGGCAGAGACTTTGGAAATTGATACCATTTTCATTGGCGTTAATGCCCTCGACTACTCGGGATACCCAGATTGCCGGCCGGAGTTCATTGAAGCCTATCAGCGAATGGCAAACATGGCGACAAAGGCTGGGGTCGAGGGCAAAACGGAACTTAAGATTCTGACGCCCTTAATTTCAATGACGAAAGCGGAGATTATACAAAAGGGATCTGAATTGGGCGTTGACTACGGATTAACCCTTAGCTGTTACGATCCAGATGATTTTGGCAGAGCATGCGGATTGTGTGACAGTTGTTTTTTAAGGAAAAAGGGATTTGCTGAAGCCGGGGTTATTGATGGAATTACATATCTGTCATAAACCGGTTATGCATTGTTTTCGGCAAGTTGTTTGAATGTTGGGATAGTGCGTGGGAGATGTCGCCTTTCTAAACAATCTTTGACTAGGGCGTGTGCATCAATTAGATTACTTCAGCAGGTATTACTTTTGTCGATGTACGCTCTTAAACGTGCAATCGCACGTCCGCTGTCGATTGCTTCCTTGGTTTGTTCAATTGCTTCCTGAGGGTCGGGGAAAAACCCCAGCAGATAGTCTGCAATCGCTGAATTGAGCAAAATTCGGTCGTACACATGTCCCTTCTGACCGGATAAAGCTGCTACTCCAGCTTCGGCAAACGCTTCGGCGCTCACTGATTCCAATCTAGGGTTTTTTTCGTAATGGAACCCGTATGATTCCGGATTTATGTCCAGTGCAAATTCCTGCTTGCCGCCGTCTACACGCTTAAAACCCTGCGTATAATTAATCGCTTTCCGGTCTGCAACAGAGGGTTTGCCAAGGCGCATTGCGTAATGGCTTGTGCCCTCCTCTCCCTTTGTCACCAGTCCGGAATTGAACCCGCGTTCCCGCATCAACTGGAGCAGAGGTTCCTCGTAACCGGGATGGTAATAGCCAACAATCATATGGTTTGAGTTTGCGGTAAATAACTGTTGCGCTTTTTCGGTCGCCGCCCAAGGCGGGCGTTTTTTGATGTGCATACGCAATTCACGAATAGCGTAAGCTCCGGGCGAATATTCCCTCTGACTAACATAAGCAAACCCAACCGCTGAATCTTCAATTAAATTTGCAGCTTTCTCAAGTGGGAGATTTGTGCGAGCGCCGAGCGTCTTCAGTATTTGCTCTTCCGTTATCCCGAGTTTCGGGGGCATTTCATCTACCCCGTGCAGAATTGACGCTTCGCCAAGCGCGGCACGCACGGCTGCAATAAACACTGTTGGTCTAAAATACCGCGTGGAACCATCATACGGCTCGCCAAAATGCGTCAGTGAATTGACGGAGACATGACGGACCTGCTCAGGGGCGAAGACTGAATCCATATAACCGCGCACTTCGTCGTAGGTTTCACGGTTCATACGTTGGCCGATAAGGGCAGCGCCTTTTAATGCCGCTTTTACTTGCCCGTTCAAAATCGCTTCGCCCATTGACCGCGTTTCTTCCGAGGTCAGATGTTCACCCCTCAAAATTTTGTCAAGGGATTTTTTGACAATTTCCTCTTGCGGGTTTGCGGCTCGATATCCGAGATTTGGATCCAAGATAAACCTAATATCGGGGGGAAGGCAGGAATAGAGGTCTGTCTGGAATTTCTCAAATGCTGAGACTTCTGCTTCACTCCATTGCGTTTCCTTTGGAAAGTAGTTTCGGATTGTCATTGCAGCAAAAAAAGCGCCCATTTGAGCTTCTGAAACCATATCTTCCCGAGAAATCTCTCCCCGCACAGATTTCAAAATCGTACCAAATGTCATTTCGGGCTGGATTGAATCCGTCGCACTTATTCCTAGAGGACGAGTCTGGTGAGGCCCGGTGCATACTCGCGCTTGCGCTTCTAACACATCTTTATTGGGGCCCGGATATTGCCTTTGATGCACGTTTTCTCTCCGTTCGCCATGAAAGCCGGGCAAGATGCTCGGTTAACAATGATTGCTGAGTCGGAAAATTCCGTTTGTGTTCTTGAGAATCGGTCAACCACAATTTGCGGCGCATAGGGGCTGAGTAAGATTCACCGGGGATTTTAGGTTAATTCACAGCGGCTATAACGGGCATGGGCGCCTAACGAAATAAAAGCCCTACACCTTCGGTCTGGCGTAGGGCTAATTATCGGAACGCATAGAAAACCACAGTTTAAAACAAGAGATCGTCGCCAGTTTCTGGGGTTTCCGGGGCAATTATAGCTTGTTTTTTGCCGCCGACAGTCAGATAGAATTGGAACCCGGGTTCATTCACAAAACCAACATAAAAGGCAGATGTATTAGAGAGTTGGTAGCGCAATCCGAGGCTGAGCAAGTTAGTGATTGTGACGCCGCTAAGTGGCAAAGCCCGCGAAAAGTCGCCTGCCAACCATAAGTCCTCAGAAAATGCCAACTCACCGCCCAATTGCCATATCAAAGTGAACGAATCCGTAGTCTTGAGTGACTTCGATGAAAGATATGCCCCCAAGGCGCTGTGTGCGTTTAGGTATTCATTGAACTTCTGTGTACCTACCAGATAGGTGTCGATTCCAACAAACGGAAAACTATCGTGAGGGGTTCGGTCGAGAAACTCATTGTCCGTATTTAGCCTATTGTCGGCGGTATACCCAATCTGAATGTCTCCACCCACCGATAAGCTAGGCAGCCCATCATGCACCTCAGGTTTGATGTTATATTTGAGTCCAATAACGGTGTCGAACAGCGCTTGATTGTAGACACGCCTGTTTTCTACCGGGTCGAGTGGCAATGCATCTTTATCCGCGTCGTGGACTCGATAAAAATCAGGGATAATCTTGCGGACGCCGCCAGTGGCGAAGGTGCCGCCCAAGGTAAAATCTAATCTATCGCTGAGACCATAGGTGAATCGTATCGGCGCCAAAAAAGTCTCAATCTCCAGTTCGACAAGATGAAATTCTTCAAAACCTCCAACAACCACGCGTTGCCTGTTTTCAGGGATTCGCCTTTCTTTCTCGAATTGGAAAAGCCCAAAGTTAGTCGTGTAACCTCCTTTACCAAGCGTATCAGCCGTTTGCATCACGCCAAGTTGGGGTGCTGACGCTTTTCCAACCGTAGGGATTATGGCTACGGCGATAACAGTGGAGATTATTAGAAGACATCGGCCTCGCGGTAATGGAAGAATTTGCATGGATCTCCTTACACTAGAAATTTTGAGTATTGCCAACTCTATGAGTAGGTACAAGCCCTAATCTCGTTGCAATAGTTGAATTTAACCGTGTGAAGTGAAAAATCGGCGGCTTTCAATTGAAAGGCACCCGCTCGCTTTCATCCAAACTGCCGTCGGGCCTCGACGTGTCATCAAACGCCGAAATGAAATATTTACGCGGTACACGCCGTTGCCCGTCGAGGAGCAGCGGCTCCGATTCGTATGTGACTTGCGTCTCTTTTGGCTTAAATTTTGCCCGAAAAACCAAATCATCCCCTAAAACCAACGGCCCGCCAACTCTCGTTGTCGCGTAGATATGATAGCCGGCGAGGTCGCGTTCGGTGTTTCGAGCCCAAGAAAGAGTAACGACATATTTGCCGGTCCACGGGTCTACCCATCCTACTGCCGCGACGTTCCGTGGTGAAGCTGGCGGCAAATGCGGTGAAGTGGCATTGAATTTTGTTTCTGCTTCAACACCGAATTGGTCTACAGCGATGACTCGATAGACTTTGGTAATCCCGTCATGGTCGAAGCTAGTATCGAAGAAGTAGATGGGTTCATTTCCAAAGCGCTGGCCTTCCGTAAGTTCGTTAAACGAAATTTCACCAAGCAGTTTAAATAGCGGAAGGTCTCCGGACGATGAGGTTTTACCGGCGAGCACGCGAAAGGTTTTAAAATCATCAGGGAAGTGATAATCTTCCCAAAATAGTTTGACAGTTAAATCATCCACTTGATCGCCAATGTGGACGATTGGATCGGGGGGCGGGACGCTCGGCGTGACGCGTGCATTTGGCCAAATTCGAAGCGGGACATCGTTGTCATCTAGCAGCTCATTCGGATCGGGAGTTTCAACACCGTTTTTGTCTACATAGGAGATTCGGTAGACGTAGTAAAGTTGTCTGCCTTGCGTGAGATCAAACGCATCGTTGACGAGACCTTCATCAATAAAAACCGAAGTCGCGGCATCAACCTCCCCAACAAGTTCAAACGGAGAATCGGTGTCGCCCGTAAACCATCGATAAATCCGATAATTGACAATTCCCTCAAATCCGGTATTCTGCCACGAAACTGTTACTTGTGCATCGCCGGCATGCAGCTCTAAGCCAGGAGGTGAACCTGCGGTGCGTAAGTTCTCTGGATCAAATGGATTGACGTAATCTCTATCGTTGGTACATCCGTCCAGCAACAGAGCAAAACTGAGAATTGCAACAGGGATTAATGATTCGATACTGAAAAGTCTCATGCTGCCATTTCCCTTCAGAATCGGTGTTGAAACAAAACCTTGGCTTCCTGAGTTTCCACGTTGTAGCTCGGCGTTAGTCCCATCCTGGGTAACGAAGTCGCAGATGAATTTGAAATCAAATTCAGGTTATCGAAGAATGAAATCATCGCAGCCAACCCAACAAATCCCATCCCTATCCCAGACATTAACGCACTAGAATCACGTTTATTTGTATAGTCTGCCCTTTGTTTAACAATGTCGCCTTGTACGGCTGCATTTAAGTATAAATCAAAGGAATCGTCGGCAGATTTATCGACGATGACGCTCCCAAATTTTAATCCCATACCAGAGGCAAACAGAGCAATCGTTAGCAGGCGCGTACCATCCGCAGCTTGTGAGGAAGGGATTCGAATTGAAAAATACAACATGCAGCATGCAATGACAAAGACTGCAACCCTCCTAATCCTAGGTAGCTTCATCAAGAATCCTCCACAGATAGACCTCGCATCTTAATCGATGCTTTTGAAAATCGACACCAGAGGTACATCGAAACCACACCCAAGAAACCGCCTAAGCAGTCGGCGGTCCAATCCAGAATGCTAACAACTCTGCCAGGTACAAAAGACTGGTGCCATTCGTCGCTTGCCCCATAAAGGATTACGAACAGGAATGAGAAAAGCCAAGGAGCGCGGCGAATAACGTTAATAGAAACATTCACGAATGCATGCGCAACCAAAATTCCTAGGACAGTGTACTCTAGAACGTGATATAATTTATCAAGGATATGCCAATCTACATTGGGGATATGCGGTTTGGATAGTGAAGAAAAATAAAAAATTATCGCCATGCAACCTAGCGGCGGTAACCAATATTTTAAAAATCGTAGGATGTAATCCCCTCCAATAAATCGTGTTACTTTTTTTTGCGCTTCGTAAGGGGCAATTATACCTAATATGATTTTTCGTTGCAAGGTTTTTTGCTTTGTGCGTAACGAAAATTCACAGTCTCTAGAGTGCGCTCTGTCGAAAATCACATGGTCTATTTGGGCATATTGAAATCAATAAAATAAGTCACCCGAACAAATTGAATGTCGGTTTATGGGATGGTGGGAGATGTGATGATGCGATTTCAATGTCTGTTTTGGTTGAGTCTCTGTGTTATAGGATTGACATCTCTTGGCTGCAGTGATAGCTCGGTTATGGATAAAACAGAAAATGACTCTCAAGAAACAACCATCCCGCGCGACAGCGTTTCAATCATGGGAAGGATTTTGCCAGCCGGGATAATGCCGTTAATTATTGTGCAGAGAAATGGGATAGACTTCAAGAACACTGTCGCCGACGAAGAAGGTAATTTTACTGTTCCAAACCTTCCCGTTGGAGAATACAGTGTACGCGTGATTGCGAGCGGCTTTTTTACAGATATATCAATGAACCATTTGGAACTGAAGGTAGGAGAAACTTACGTCGCAGAACCGGTAACCCTGATTGCAAGATCGGAGGCGGCGACCCTGCTTGGGCTGGTGGTTGACAAAGCGGACAACACCCCAATATCCGATGCCGTGGTTCATGTTGAGTGTTCTACGGGGGTGTGCGCTCTATTGAGCGCCGCATCGGACCAGAATGGAAAATTCACAATAAAAATTTGGTCTGGCTTAAGTTCAATTTTTAATGTGCAGAAACTAGGATATCAAATGTCGTCTTTCCAAGTGGAAGCCTTGAAACCCAACGAGAAACACGATTTGGGCAAGATAATTATGGAGCGCATAAAACTGTGACCTCGTTTTAACTCCAACAAAAATTCTGCTCGCAGTTAGTGATTCAAATATCTGTTTAGTCTGATTTTCCGAAATTCGTTGGATTCATTCACGAGGTACAAACAGGCGCGAATATTCTGCTGTTCATAAAGACACGCGCCTATTTTCTGGCCATATCATGATTAGCTCGTCGCGCGCTACTTTCTCCGCCAGATAATACGCCCTCGAGTCAAATCGTACGGCGATAGTTCAACACTCACCTTGTCACCCGGTAGGATTCTGATGTAGTTTTTCCTCAACTTTCCAGCGATGTGAGCCAAGATCAAGTGCTTGTTGTCCAACTCGACACGGAACATGGCATTCGGCAGCGTTTCCAAGACGGTACCTTCCACCTGAATTGCGTTGTCCTTCGCTTTAACGTCTGACCGAACTGGATCATCAGATACGTTGTCGCTCTTGGACTGCATGTTCCCCTTTTGGTTCTTCTTCTTCTGTTTCTTTTTGAACTGGTACTGTCCAGCGCGTCTTTGCGCGGGTTTGCTCTTTTTCACGCGTCTTCGTCTCCTTCTTGGAGGTTAGAAGTTAATCTAACACTAATTCGCTAGGCGAATCAGGCGCTGCATGTTGTGCGTCAATTGGCGTTCGCAGGTAGCTGTCAGTATTACGTCCAATTTCACGCATCGTCTAGACTGAGAATCTTGTTTTTTTCGATTACAAGCTGACGAAAATAGTTAACAGCTTCTTGTAGTTGTGATTCAGCCTCCGCTGCGTCAATACCCGTGGAAACTAGATCGACAGGCATGTACTCACTATCAGTACGCCGTAAGGCAATGTACGCTTTCAAATAAACGCGCGGATGCGAGTTCATCACAACTTGTAACAGCGGCGAAACTTCCGATTCGAACATATTCACATAAACGCGCAATGCCGCCGCTTTCGCGCGATAGCGTTCAGCAATTAGAAGTGCAACATGGCTGTCAAATATTGCCTTCATCTCTTCCGGCGGTCCTGGCATCATGAGAATCGTGGACAGATTTATCCTGACGCTGGAGCAAGGTGCCCAACCGACAGGATTCTGAAAGATGTGAGCAGTTTCAGGGACTGTTGCCATTTTAATCATGGCAGGGCTGACATCAGTACGACTCGACAATTCACGTCTATCCATAAAGCCCGCTAAGGTCTCCTCGTGCACAATCGTTGGTTTACCGATAATCTTAGCGACAGCCTCGACAGTCATATCATCGGGTGTTGGCCCAAGACCTCCGGTTGTCAAAATAAGGTCTGTTCCTCTCCAAATTGAACTCTCTATTGCATCTTTCATCTCATCAAAATCATCGCGAACCATCGTTATCCGGCGTAGTCTACCTCCCAACTCAAGCATTCGTTGCGCCATCCAAAATGCATTTGTATCCTGTATTTGGCCCAAAATTAACTCGGTCCCAATCGAAAACAACTCAATGACAGGTACCTTTTCCACTTAGACTTCCTCGCGGCCTCGGCCGAGCAACTCCGGTATTGCGCTCCAACTTAATCTATACCTTATCACGAATGGAATAAAGTCCCAATCGGTCTGCTTGTCCCAGCATGCCTTCATGAATTTAACAAATTGAAAACTAAGCCGGTTGCCATCTTTGGGTAAAAATAGGTGGATTTCTGCGGCATGGTTTTGTTGTCTGTTGCGGCTTCATTGACTTGGGAGACTAGCGTGGGATTCATCAGCAGCGCGACACGTCCTTCGCCGTCCTTGACATAGCGGATAGCTTCATGAGTATTCACTGTGTAGCTAACCTGTGTCTGATGGCTAGGTATTGTTGTATCTATTCCAAATCCATTTTTTATCAAGCGGGCGTGCAGCAGTGTAACATCGAGCCGCTTTGAAACTGGTGGTTTTGTTTCATCGCTGACTCGCGGCACAAGGAGGCGGTAATTTCCATCGCCGGTATACATGCCAAATGCAGTGCATGTACCGGCAAGCGCATGAAGATTTTCGAGAAGTGCACGCTGGTTTGCGTGAATGGTCACGTCGAACGATTCCGGTAGCTGCTTAATTGCTTGTGTAATACGGTCAGCGCTCAATCCGCTGAGCAGCCGGTGGATGGCGAGGACTACCAACCCCGGTGATTCCATTCTAACCAGGTTCATCATCATATAATTATAATCTTCCTCTCCCGTCCATTCTAAAGCCTGCTCGCGAAGTTCATCACGAAAGGCAAGGGCGGTCTCATAGCGGTGATGTCCATCTGCAATGACCAGCGATTTATCTTCAAACGCCGAGCGAATTTCGCGAATCGCAGCTGCATCATCTAACCGCCACAGTTGGTGGGTGCTTCCAAAAACCTCCTGTACATCAATAAGAGGCCGAACTGATGAGGTAAAATGCACTATCGATTTCTCGATTTCTCCCGATGGATCGGAATACAGGAGGAAAATTGGACTCAAATTGGCGTGACACGCGCGCAAAAGGTTAAGCCGGTCTGCCTTTGGTGCAGCAAGCGTCTTTTCGTGTGGAAAAACCATTCCCGCCCCAAAAGGATGTAATTTCCCGACACCTACCAATGCCCGCCGCGTAAACGCTTGTCCATCAGGCGTGGTGAACGATTGATCGTAGACGTAGTAGTTCGGCGACGCATCTTGTATTAGAACTCGCTCGGAAATCCAATTTCTCAAATTTTCCGCCGTACGGGTGTATTGATTGTGGGTGTCCGTATCTTTTTCGTATGGCTGGCTCAAAATCAGTCGTACGACATTGTTTGCATGCTGACGTTCCAAAGTAACCCGCTGTTCATCTTTAATGACATCATAAGGCGGGGCAATCACTTGTCCGATACAGCTTATTTTTTGGGGGTTGTAACGCAACCCGCGAAAAGGTAAGATTTCCACGTTTAATCCCACAACCTCGTGCTGAAATACCGTTCTCCGAGGTCGTTGAAAATGGTGACAATTGTGCCATTTCGAATCTGTTTAGCGACTTCGTAGGCGCCCTGCAGATATCCTCCCGAAGATTGCCCAACGAACCAACCGCGTTTTGCGAGCCGGCCGCACATTTCATACGCTTGATCAATGGTGACAGGTATCTTGCAATCGATAATGTTTTCATCAAGAATCTCTGGTACAATGTTCCCAGGCTTTCCTAGCGGTTTTAGGCCCTCGATTCCGGGAAACTCGTCTGGCGCTATGCAACATATTTGGATGTCTGGGTCGTATTGCTTAAATCGCCTTCCAATGCCTGTTATAGTCCCGCCTGTACCCACTCCGGCGACAAAATGGGTCACTTTACCGCCGGTCTGCTCCCAAATTTCGATCGCCGTTGTATCATAATGCCCACGCCAGTTGTTTTCGTTTCCGTATTGATCTGCCATATAATATTTCTCAGGAGTCGCCTCATAGCGGCGAATCGCTTCGCGCAACGCTTCGTCGTATCCGTGAATTGCATCGGTGTAAATGATTTTCGCGCCATGCGCTTGAATTCGCTTTTTCCGTTCCTCACTGGCATTGCTAGGCATTACAAGCTCAACCGGATAACCTAAAACGCCTCCAATCATGGCATAGGCAATCCCCGCGTTTCCTGAAGTCGAATCTAGGATAGTTTTTCCCGGTGTTAATTTTCCGGCTGTAACTGCTTCAGTCAACATTCTGAGGACCGGGCGATCCTTAATTGAGTAACCGGGATTATACATCTCGGCTTTCGCATAAATGTTGACTCCAGGAAACTCATCGGTAAAAAGATCGATTTTGACAAGGGGGGTATTTCCAATTTGTTGAAGGAGTGGATAGCTCGAAAGATTAAAAGAACTAGCGGACCGTCTACTCATTAATATTACGCATTCCTTCTTTAGCCACTCTCCCGGCAGTTTATCGTTAAGGCGAACAGATCAAATAAAAATCGGTCAGGCGTACCGAACAGTAATCAATGAAGTCGCGGAAAGAAAGCAATGGCAGGAAAATAATCTGAATCTCCGTGGAAACATCACTCAAGAGGATTATCAAATGTTCCTATCAAACTTGCTAGATAATCGCGATCTCTTTGCAAGGCTTCTAGCTTATCATCCCCATGAACAAACTCAACTTCGAGGTAACCCTCATACTTGTGAGCGTTTAAGATTTCAATAACTCTAGCGTAATCCACAACGCCCTCCGTGATCGGACAACCCTTTCCATTCGCATCAGCATTTTGGGCATGCACATTGACTATATAGGGAGCGAGTTTTTCCGCCGCGTCGTACGGGTCATCCTCACCTGACCCGAACAAGGGCTGGTAGTAGGTTTTCAGGGCGGGCAATTCTACATTTTCAACAAGTTCAAGGGTAGTAGCGATGCTGTCCGTAAAATTGTTGCTATGCATTTCCAGACCTAATGTGAGTTGGCGAAATTGCGCCCACTGGGTGAGACTCGTCAATCGGAAGTTAATCATGCGTTTGTCTTCAGGGTTAACGGTTTTGGAAGGGCCGCCTCCCGACCAAATTCGCACAAGATTGGTGCGCAGCCCCTGCGCGATTTTAAAGGCTTCTTCCAAATGCTGCTGATACCAAGGCATGAGCGGGTTTACATAAGAACCAAGAGCTGAGACTGCCAATCCTTTTTCCATTACCATGTCTCTTACCTTTTGCACGTGTTCCGCATCGTAAGTTGGCGGCATGTGCGGCTCTTTTCCCCAAATCTCGATTCCATCAAAACCGTAATCCGCCGCAATATTTATAACCTCCTCAAGAGGTTTCTCACGAAAAGCAATTGAGCACAAACCTAACTTCATCTCAAACCCGCCTTCCCTATGTTGGTTATACGTTGGCACATATCAGTATCCAAAAGCATACCATAAACAGAATTATCTTTCAACCGAATCTTAGCGAATTTGGTTTCACGGTTTTTCATATCCCAATACGTAAACTTGGCATTAATTGAATTTTAAGGATTTTTCATCGTCTCGGCACTTTTTTATTAGTACGGAATACGGTATGTACGGATTTTCAAACGCCCGCTGGATAGAAAGTCGCCGTTTGTGTGTTTCCATACTGGGAGGCTTTACGTAAAGTAATCCCTTGATTTCCGTAGACTGTCCTAAGTTGACCGCAAGCAGCAGTGATATCTTTGCCTTTGCTGAAACGAATTGGTGCGACATAGCACTTTTTCGACACGATACGGCGAAACTGTTCAATCCGATTTGTCTCGGGGCGGCGAAACTCGCAATCTTCGATTTCATTGAAGGGGATTATATTCAGCTTACACCGTAAGCGGCTCATGAGTTTACAGATGCGATGGGCGTCTTCAACCCCATCATTCACGTCTCGAATTAGGACATACTCCAGCGTGACAGAGTTTCCGGACGCTAGAGTCCACTCCCGCGCCGCGTCGAGCACATCTGCGATTGGGTATCGTGTATTGATTGGCATGAGTCGCGTGCGGACTTTATCCGTTGTTGCGTTAAGTGAGAGTGCTAGCTGGCATTTCAACCCTTCTCTGGCAAATTGTCGCATGCGAGGGGCTAGCCCGACAGTGGATACCGTGATTCTCCTCTCGGGTAAAGCCAAGCCTTCGACACAAGTCATAAGACGCACTGCATTCAAGGTTTGATCGTAGTTAGCAAGCGGTTCTCCCATACCCATGAACACAACATGGGTTACGTTTTTGCCGCCTTCCAACTCGCGCTGGATGGCGATTACTTGATCCACGATTTCAGCGGAGGACAGATTGCGGAAAAATCCCATTTTCCCCGTTGCACAAAAATCGCATGCCATTGCACAGCCTACTTGCGATGAGACGCATACAGTAATGCGATTTCGGTCCGGCATCAGCACGCTTTCGATACGGCTCCCATCGTTAAGTTCAAACAGATATTTGACAGCCGAATCCTTATCGGACACGGCGCGGGCGCAAACCCTGATATCGCTGATGCAAGCCGCATCAGACAATTTCCGCCTAAATGATTTGGGCAGATTCGTCATCATTTGGAAATCTGTTTCGCAGTGATGGTACAGCCATGACATCAGTTGTTTTGCGCGAAATTTTGGCTCTCCCCACCCTTCAACCAATTCCTCCAGCTCCAGAAGTGACAAACCCATCAAGTTAACCTTGCTCATGGGTAATTCTGTATGTGTCATGCCGTCCTCATCCATCTAGTTTACGCGTCAAAAGTTGATTTACCAGTTGCGGATTTGCCTTGCCTTTTGTCGCTTTCATTACTTGACCGACGAGGAAGCCAAGTGCTTTCTTTGTACCGTTTCGGTAATCTTGGACGGGACCCGAATGCGCCTCAACTACTTGATTGACAATCGCGTCAATCTCGGATTCGTCAGTAATTTGCGAAAGCCCTTTTTGCTTGACAATTTCTTCTGGCGATTTGCCAGTTTTAAAGACATCGGCAATCACCTGCTTAGCAATTTTTCCGCTGATAGTTTTATCATTAATCAGCATTATTAATTTACTGAGCTGGACAGGCGTAATTCTGGAATCCTGTATCTCGATTCCTTCACTGTTTAGCAACCCCGTTAGATCGCCGATAATCCAGTTGCTACTCGCTTTCGGATCGCCGCATAGGCGTGTAGTCTCATCAAATAAGTCCGCCATGTACCGGGTTTCGGTGAGAATGATAGCGTCGGAAGCGGAAATGCCGTAATCTTTAACAAAGCGTTTGCGTCGATCGAACGGCGCCTCCGGTAACAATGATTTGATTTGTTCAATCTCTTCAACATTTGCCTCAAACGGTACAAGATCTGGCTCGGGGAAATAGCGGTAATCGTGAGCCTCCTCCTTGCTCCGCATAGGAGATGTCTTGCCAGTATTCAAATCAAACAATATTGTGTTTTGCTCGACCTGTCCCCCTTCATCAAGGATCATGGCTTGCCGTTTTTGTTCGAATTTTAAGGCGGTCATTACATGCTGGAATGAATTCTTGTTTTTCAATTCTGTCCGAGTTCCCAATTCTTCGCTGTCAACCATACGCAATGAGAGGTTCGCATCGCAGCGAAAGTTTCCTTCTTCCATATTGCAATCGCTAACATCAATGTATTCCAGGATTTCCTTCACGCTGCGCCAATAGGCGACTGCCTCCTCTGGTGAATTCAAATCCGGTTCACTTACAATTTCCAACAACGGTACGCCCGCGCGGTTAAAATCGACATAGCTTTGACTAGGATTCCCCGTCACGTCCGCGTGAACGAGTTTTGCAGCTTCTTCCTCTAAGTGTATTTGATGAATATGTACGCGATGAATTGTCCCCGAAAATTCAAAATCCACATAGCCATTTTTGGCTAGAGGATAGTGCTTCTGTGAAATTTGGTATCCTTTTGGCAAATCCGGATAAAAATAGTTCTTGCGGTCAAACTTACTGAAAGTTGCAATCTCGCAATTCATCGCTAAAGCCGCGCGAATTGCAAATGAGATTGCCCTCTCATTTAACACCGGCAGTACACCGGGCATACCTAAACAGATTGGGCAGGTTTGTGCGTTTGGGGCGGTTCCAAACATCACTTCACAGTCGCAGAATAGCTTACTTTTTGTGGACAATTCGGCATGGATCTCCAGACCGATTACGGATTCATATCTGTTTCCCATGATTTACTCCAAATCGTGCGAGATGCACCCAACGTAATATAGGTAACTTACTACCTCTCCCTAACGCGTCCTCGGTTTGGCAAATACAAGAATGTGGACGGTCATAACCTGCCTTCTGGTTTTGAGTTCAAGTTGCGGTTTTCTGGTTGAAGTAGACTGGATCGGGTTTAACCCACGTTTCTCCGCCGTCTTCCCAAACCTCGCGTTTCCAAATGGGTACTATTTGTTTCAGGCGGTCCATCGCGTATTTGCACGCTTCAAATCCGTCTTTGCGGTGCGGTGCCGCAATGGCTACCGCAACACTAATTTCACCAATTTTAAGGCGCCCGATACGGTGAATCATAGCCACTCGATCCAATCCCCATTTTTCGAAAATCTCACGGGCGATTTCACCCATCTTCATTTCCGCCATTTGCGGATAGGCTTCGTATTCGAGGTAGGAAACTTTGCGTCCGCCAGTATTGTCGCGCACAATACCCAAAAATGGCACAATTGCGCCAGCATTTTCTGCTTTGACCGCATGGATTACGTCTTCGGGAGCAATAGGCTGGTTGGTAATTTTAAACATCGATCCCTCCCGTAACAGGTGGAATCAACGCGACTTCGTCACCGTCTGAAAGTTCGGTCTGTTCCGTAGCATACTCCCAATTTACAGACATCTGCATCACCTCGTAATATTCTGGAATTTCGGGCCACTCCCTTTCGAGGCGCTTCAGGACATCCATTAAGACGGCTCCGTCTGGCAGTTCCATCTCCTCCTCGTCTCGATTGAACATTTCTCGGCACACCGCAAAGTATTTGACTTTCACTTTCATTATTTTCCTCATCCATCGAGCGAATTGCAATCAATATCCGATATTCAATTCACGCGTTCAGCATATCTTTAGGTAGACGCGCAAAATGACCAAAACATTATACCTCAAGGCGCATTCTGAATACAAAGCAAAAACCGACCTTAACTCAAATTGCCGTTGACATGGATTGAACGCTTTGATACAATTTATTTCACATCTGTTTCATTCCGTATTACATTGTCCGACCCATGAAAGAAACAACTGTACCAGTTCCTGCAATTGGACAGTCCCGCGAAAAATTAGAGATGTTTTGAGAGATGCCCCCAATAATCTTTGTATGTCTGAGCAAACGTCTGGAATCCGCTCAATTATGAGAGAACCTCGGTCCGCCCTCCTCACTGAATCAAATATGGCGCTGTTCCTAGACTATTACGAACTCACTATGGGCAAAGCCAATTTTGACAGCGAAAACAACACAATTTGCAGTGAAAACTACTTCGTTCGTGCTATCCCGCAGGGTGAGTACCTGATTGCATCAGGCCTGGAACAGATTATCCACTATATTCTCAATCTCCGGTTTACCGATTCCGATTTAAAGTGGTTAAAGGCAAGTAAAGATACGCCGGAGATGAGCGGCGAATTTCTCGATTATCTTCGTAACTTCAAATTCGATGGGGATGTCTACGCCGTACGTGAAGGAACACCCGTCTTTGCAAACCAGCCGCTAATCAATGTTACCGGCAGATCCATTGACGTGCAAATCTTCGAAACTTACCTCCTCAACGTAATGAATTTCCAGACGTTAATTGCAACCAAAACAGCGCGAATTGTTCATGCCGCACGCAATCGAAATTGCTTCGATTTTGGCGCACGCCGGGCGCACGGGAGAGACGCTGGCATTCTGGCAGCTCGAGCGGCATTTATCGGCGGCGCATCTGGAACCTCCCTTGTGGTCGCAGGACAGAAGTTTAACATCCCTTACGTCGGGACAATGGCACACAAATTCATTCAGGATTTTCCTTCCGAGCTAGAAGCCTTTCGCACCTATGCCCAATCGTTCCCAAATAACACCACACTGCTAATTGATACTTATGACACTATTCAGGGCGCAAAGCATGCGTGTATCGTTGGGGCAGAAATGAAGGCGAAAGGACAAAATTTGATGGCGGTTCGGTTAGACAGCGGTGATACACTGAAACTTAGCAAGTCGGTCAGAAAGATTTTCGATGACGCCGGACTAAAAGATGTGCTAATTTTTGCAAGCAATGACCTTGATGAATTTCAGATTGACAATCTAGTCCGAAATGACGCGCCAATAGATGGATTTGGCGTTGGTACGCGGCTGGCAACAGGTGCTAACTTTAATCCGTTGACGAATGAAGGCGGCCCGTCGGCATTGCCTGGTGTTTACAAGCACGTTGAACGCATGGTGGATAATAGGGTCATTCCAACCATGAAATTCAGTGATGATTCGGGTAAATCCACCCTTCCCGGTAGAAAACAGATTTACCGGATTTACGACTCCCACGGAAATTATGTGGAGGATGTGGTTAGTCTCTGGGATGAAAACATACAAATGGTCGAATCTCAATCCGAACTATACACGATGCATCCGTTACTAACTCCAATTGTTCTCCAGGGAGCATTGGTTTATTCATTTCCGGATTTGATAGAGGTGCAAAACCTTGCTAAATCCGAACTGTCCAAACTTCCTGAACCCTACAGAAGGTTGACTGGAGCCGAGAAGTATCCTGTGGTTTTGAGTAAAGGATTGAAAAACTTACACAAGGAATTATCCGAATCCAAAATCCGATGAATGGCAACAGAATGGTTCATTAAAATTTTGGATTGAAACAGCGCTATCGTTACTAAAATTTTGTTTTGTTGACACGTAAACACGGAGGCTAACATGAAACTCGGCGTTGTCGGCATGGTGTCTGGAGATTTCAGGGCATTTACATCGGAACAGATGGCGTCAGTAAGGGCGTTGCAATTCACGGGAATTGGATTTCATATTGAGATAGATGGGTTCTTGGAAATTACGGACGAAGTGTGCTCGCAGTTTAACCGGTTTATGGCATCGGAAAATCTAGATGTGGTTCAGTTCGGTATTTTGTACGAAGAATGCCTTTTTGACCCGGACGATGGGGTTACGGAGAGCGTCACGGCGAAGATTAATCGTGGATTGGAGATTGGGCGCCAGATTGATGCGCATGTCTGTCTCATCCGCGCCGGTAGTCTAAACCCTGACGGGCCGTGGACGCCGCATCGGGACAATTACTTGCCAGGAAACATTGAACGCCTGATTGGGACGTTGAAACCAATTGCGCGAAAGGCCGAATCAGAAGGTGTGACCGTCGTGATGGAGACACACACAATCTCGATACTAGATACGCCAGAGACATGCAGAAAAGTCGTTGATGCGGTGGGAAGTAAGAATTTGGGGCTTGTTATGGACGCTGTCAACCAATTCCAAACGCATCGACAAGTCTACAATAGTGCGGATCGGTTAAACCATATCTTCGATGTGATGGGTAGAGTTGCGCCTGTAGCGCACATCAAGGATATCAAGGTAGACCAAGAATTGGTTGTCCATTTTGATGAAACAGTTCCTGGCGAGGGCGAGCTGGATATTGGGTTGATGCTTAGAAGATTTGATGCTTTTCACCCCGAGGGGTATGGACTGATCGAACACTTACCGATGTCGGAAATTCCGCTTGCAGCGCAGAATGTCCGCCGAATCGCTGCTGAGAACGGAGTCAGCATTCACAGGAGGTAATCGTGAAGTTAACGAACAGAGTTGCCGTGATTACAGGTGGTGCGACCGGGATTGGCGCGGCGACAGCCATCTGTTTTGCCCGTGCTGGCGCACGAGTGGTGGTTGGTGATATTAACCTCGAAGATGGCAAAAAGACTGTTGCATTTATCCAATCCGACGGCGGCACCGCGAGATTCGTTCGCACAGACGTTACGGTAGAATCCGAAATCGCAAATCTGATCGCAACCACTGTTCAAGCATTCGGGCGGCTGGATGTGTTGTTGACGTGCGCCGGTATACTGTGGAACCCCGACATTCGAGTTGATGCATTGGATGAAACTGCTTTTGAATCTGTAATCGACGTGAATCTTAAAGGCACATTTCTTGCGGTTAAACACGTTGTACCAGTTATGGAGCGCACTGGCGGCGGCGTTGTGTTATGTGTTGCCTCCGGCGCAGGCATTACGGGTGGAAGCTCATCGGTGTCGTACGGTTCCAGCAAAGGCGGGGTGCACGGTCTGGTACTTACAATCACCCCACAATTGGCACCGCTGAATATTAGGGTGCACACTGTCTGCCCAGGCGGCATCAAGACCCCCCTAAAACTTGGCCAAATTATTGCATCTGCTGAGCGGGCAGGCGAATCCCCGGATGCTGCCGTTGAGGGCGCCCGCCCATCATTAGGCGAACCGTCCGGTGTTGCACGCGTACTCGCCTTTTTAGCGTCTGATGATGCCTCGTATGTGAGAGGCACAATTCATACGCGATAAAAACCGTGCCGCATGAAGTTGTTGTACCCCCATTACTTCCAGTCGCTGCGCTTCTAATTGAAATCTCGAATCGCCTGTACATCCAGTAGTTTACTCTGTTTTTAACCACGGCAGATGAATAATCCGTAAATAATTAGGCGATTAGTTCAAAAATTGCATTTTAAGCCGCCGGAGTGAAACCAGATTGGTGACTAATCGTATAAGAAATTAAAGGGAAGAATATACCCGCTGTATTGAATTAAAATCTAACTAGGAGGAAAATTTAATGTTCAACGGTATTGAACTCTTTTTGGGCGTAATTTGCTCACTGATGGGAATTGCCGTAGGGTATGTGTTTCTTGTTACCTTCTTTGCAGGTCTCCAGTTATTCTCCAAGCGTCAGTCAGAGAGCATAGCGAATGAAGATTCTCCATACTTGTTAAACATAGTGGATAGGTTCGCAAAATACATCCGGAAGCAGAAATCATAGACGGCTTAATTCCTATAATTACTATTAGGACAGACTAGAGTCTTGACACTTGCAATAGTCTTTTGATAATATGTATTCAATAAAGTCTCTGCTATCAGATGGTATGAAGACTAGATTTGTGGCGTTAATTTTTCGTCCTCCTTTTTTGCTCGCGATGACGCATGCGTTATAAGCAACTTCATCGTTGGGATATCAGCCCCGAGGAGGCTCGCCGCATCCAGAATGAGCTGCGAAATCGGGTCGTTCGCGAAGATAGATTTGGCGAAATCCGCTGGGTTGCAGGAGTAGATCTCGGTTTTAAACAAGATGTTGCAAGCGCGTCCGTTGTTGTGCTAAACTTTCCAGATCTTCAACCGGTTGATGGTGTTGTTGCCGAGAGCCAAGTTCAATTCCCTTACATCCCGGGTCTATTGTCCTATCGCGAAACCCCTCCGTTGTTAAAAGCCTTTGATCAGTTGACTACGGAACCGGATCTCATCATTGCGGACGGACAAGGCTTTGCGCATCCGAGACGATTTGGGATAGCATCACATCTTGGCGTAATCTTGGACAAACCGACGATTGGATGTGCAAAATCACGATTGTTGGGACAGTACGGTGCGCTGCAAAGTGAAGCGGGATCGGTAGCGTATCTGCATGACAAGGATGAAATCATTGGCGCAGCAGTTCGCACCAGGGCTAACGTCAAGGAGGTTTACGTTTCGATTGGACATCGAGTCTCCTTGGAATCCGCAATCAACTTGACTTTAGCGTGCTGCCGGAAATACAGACTGCCGGAAACAACGCGATTCGCGCATAACGCAGCGTCTGGGAAAATTCGAATTCAGAAAAGAGACTCAACGCCCTAGCAAATGTGCTCGTTAAATTATTCTAAAGAGTGTTCGGCGAATTGGACAAGTAAATGAACATTTTTTCACAGCGTTTGCATCGGTTGCCGCCGTACATGTTTGGCAAACTCAAACAATTGACCCATGAAAGGCGGCAGCAGGGGGTTGACATCATTGATTTAGGGATGGGCAACCCGAACCAGCCAACACCGCAGCACATCGTAGACAAACTTTGCGAGGCAGCGCAGGAACCGCGTCACCATCGTTACTCCTCTTCACGCGGGATATTTAATTTGCGGCGTGAGATTTCTTGGCATTATGACCGGCGGTTTGGAGTCCAAATTGACCCGGATCAAGAGGCAATTGCGGTGATTGGTACCAAAGAGGGATTTGCCCATCTTGCCTTAGCATTGATAGATGAAGGCGACCTTGCACTAGTTCCCAATCCGACCTTTCCCATCCACATTTATAGCATTGTCCTAGCCGGCGGCAGCGTTGTTAGCCTTCCGCTGCGTGAAGAAAACCAGTTCGTGCCCAGCCTTGATGAGATTGCTAGAGACATCTGGCCGAGACCAAAGGTATTAATCTTGAGTTTTCCTCATAATCCAACAGGAGCGGTCGTAGACCTCGCCTTTTTTGAGGAAATCGTTGACTTTGCCAAGAGGCAAGACATTATCGTAATACACGATCTCGCGTATGCCGACATCGTCTTTGACGGCTATGAAGCCCCGAGTTTTCTTCAAGCCAAAGGGGCGAAGGACGTTGGCGTTGAATTTGTATCCTTGTCGAAATCTTACAATATGGCGGGGTGGCGCTGTGGATTTGCGGTCGGCAATCAGGAGATTATTGGCGCATTGGCGAGGATTAAAGGGTATTATGATTACGGAATTTTCGCGCCTATTCAAGTCGCGGGAATCATGGCATTGCGAACGCCTATGGATTTTTTGGCAGAGAATGCCGAAACGTACCGAGCGCGGCGTGATGTTCTGGTAGAAGGGTTAAATCGAATTGGCTGGAGAATGCAAAAACCGAAAGCGACCATGTTCGTCTGGGCGCCGATTCCTGAACGGTTTCGCCACCTCAGTTCCATGGACTTTGCAATGAAACTCCTTGATGAGGCTGAAGTATGTGTGTCGCCGGGTGCGGGATTCGGGCAGAACGGGGAAGGATATGTCAGAATTGCGCTGGTTGAAAATGAAGATCGCATCCGTCAAGCGGTTCGACAGATTCGCCGCAGTCTATTCAAATGACGCCGTAATTGCAAGTCGGTGTTGATAGAGGCATAGCAACAGTAGTATATCGTAGCGATTTGTCAAGCAAGGTCGTGCGAAGCGTTGGGACATGAGATTAAGTAACCATCGGGATGTTAACCCACCTCAAAAAAGCCCTGAGATTGAAATCCTCTGCGAATCGCCAAGGTCATGGGCGTTGAAGGCATAATCCGCAAATAATTTCGCTTCCCCCAAAGGAATTTGAAGTCCGGCTCCCGCGGCGAGTTTATCCCCTTCGGCACCAATACGCAGCGCAACTACGTTGAACATCCAGTATTCCACACCGTAACGGAATATCAAATTGCCCCTGGAATCCTCATCATCCTCGAGGTTCCGGCGGTTTGTTTCCAAATCTGCACCGAATGTCGCCGTGCCGATGAAAGGGAGCGCGATTTGGTATGAGGTGCCAATCCGCAGTCGCGGATCGCGTGTGAAACTTGGGCGAGTCAATGTGTCCCAACGAATCTGAGTGCCGGTGGCGTCCACTATTGTTACGCCGAGCCGAAGACCACGATACGGACCAAACAATAACCCGAGATCTACCCCGAAACCGTTTCCCGTGTTTTCAAATATCGACTGTCTTAGTAGCTTTAGATTCGCGCCAAGTGCCATGCGTTGACCGACTTGGCGTGCGTAGGAAATTAACACGGCGTTGTCCGTATTGCTGAACGTGCCCGCAATGATTGGGAGGTCGATGTATATTTCACCCGCTTCTTTAATTTTGTTATTGTTCCTGTCGTCAAAATCTCCCAAAATTCCATTGCCATTTTTGTCGACAAATGTGGTAAGTGGGATGTCGTCAACGCCGAGTCGAATCCAAGAAATCCCAATTGTCCCGATGTTTTCAATCTGCTGAACGTAATTTACAAAGTTATACTGCACCAATCCTTTGCTGAGGAATCTTCCGCCGTCAATACCAAACGATTCAGAATACATTGCGGAAAATGCGTGTTTTTCGATTTGGGCGAGTCCTGCGGGATTCCAGTATGTTGCGTTCGCATCATCGGCGATTGAAACGAACATACCGCCCATCCCCAATGCACGGGCGCCAACGCCATGACTGAGAAACTCCGCCGCATGACTTCCTTCCTCCGCCGCATCTACACTTTTTGATGCTATCAGATTCCCGAACAATAGTGTGAACAACAAGTAAACTAGGTGCTTTTGATACCAAGGTAAGATGCGCATGGTTTTTTTTGTGCCCTGTCAAAGTAATCGGCGTATCAGGTGTGTTTCAATCCTCAACTATAGTTGCCGAAGATGAGTTGAATCTTCATATATTAAAATAAGCCGCGATGCCATTTTTGCTTTTAGTCCCAAGCTCGCCGCATTCAACTGAGTTTCAGAACAATATGTCCAAACTCAAATGCGCCGGGTGAAGAGCCGTTGAACACTTTAGCTTCGAGTCCCCAAGCAATTTTGTAAGCGGCAAGAATCTGGACAAGCGAATTAGAAACGTCACCGTACGAAAGTACCGCAACGGTCCCACCTCCCCCGCCGGCAGTAATTCTAGCGCCGTATAATCCACCTGATATCCCGATTTTTCGAACCGATTGCACAATCTGTTCAACTTCAGGGGATCCCAGTCCCACTCGCGACCGGTAACTCCAGTTCGAATCGTACATGAGTTTTCCGGCTTGCTTCAAACACGCTTGAGTTGTTGTGGGAAATTCATTTGATTTTTTCAGATGGGCGATAAATTTCTTTACACGTGCGTGTTCATAAATCGGATGTTCGACGCGGCTTCTAATTCGATAACTCTTTTTCGCATCTACACGCGTCATATTGTCAACAGTTTCGCCGTACCGGTTGAGGAATTCTTTGCCTTTCATCTCTGTCGGGAGGATTTTCCAACCCTTCTTCCGAAAATTCTCCACAGACAGTCTGCATAAATAGTTTTCTCGCAGCTCCTTCAGTTTCAACTTCTTTTGAAGAATTGTCAATCCCATAAACGCCGCGGTTCGTGCATCAATATACGCCAAACTTGACGTACTCCGCTTTGACCTGCTGTGAATGCCAATCAATTTTACGTTTGGAGGAAGCGGTACAGATTCGAGAACCTGGTCGGGCTGGCAGACAATAGAAAGAACCTTGTCTTTTCGCCCTGATGCAGCCGAGATTCCAACGGCAATGCTGCGCGGCGTTCCAACAATCTGGTTTTCTACAATCTGTCCAAGACGCGCAATTTCGTGGGCATTGAGATTTAGTCCATACAAATGGTTAATCGCGCACAGCACAGCAACTTTAATGGCAGCAGACGATCCCATCCCAGCGCCGACTGGAATGTTGCTTCGGACAACCACGGTAGCACCGTGGGGAAAAGCGTCGACTTTCTTCTCTTTAAGAAGCACAAAAAAGCTGCTGAGAACATATCCTGCCCACGGTGCATCGGGATTGCGCGCAAAGAGTTGGTGTGCCTCAATATAGGATTTGAGCGTTCCATTTGTGTAAAAGTCGTCAAGAGAGATTTGAAAGCTACGATAATGATTGGATCCTTCAGTGACATACGTCAGTGACTTCAGTAACCTATCTTTTCTCGCCTGACAACCCGCTACCACAGCAGGTTCAATCGTCGCTTGAAAAACGTTAGCTCCGCAATAGTCAGCGATGCCCCCCATCACATCGAGTCGCCCCGGTGCTCTAGCGATATGAATTGTCCCCGACTTTTCAAAACCAAATTCACCATAAATCTGGTGGTCCTCGTGGCGAAGCATTGATTCAAATTCAAGCACATCATTGGGTTTGTTTCTTGGACCAAAAGTCTGCTCGATTTCGATCGGCTTCCTAATCTCTTTCGGATCCGGGTAGACATCCATAAGATATAAGTAACATTTCAACCACTGTAGTATCGGAAATTTCGATTGGATTAAAATCGAAAAGTAGATCTTTGAAAAATTCCATTGCAGCGTTCAAAACTCGGCGTGACTCACGCTATGGATTTACCACTTTGACAGTTTCTCCATCTTTGAGAGAATGCTGGCCAGCAATAACGACTTGTTCTGCTTCGGAGAGTCCGGTAGCGATTTCAATAATGGGACCTTGGGATAAACCAAATTCAACCTGCCTGCGTTCACTGAATCCGTCATCAACGATAAAGACGCTGCGGGCGTTCTTCGCGCTATCCTCAATAACAGCGGATCTGGGGATTAGGATTGCGTTTTCATGCACGGCAACGGTTATAGTGACCTTTGCGAACATACCCGGCTTAAGCTCCATCGTCGAGTTATCAATCGTAAACTCAATTCGCGCTGAACGACTGCTCGGTTCCAGTGTTGGGCTAATGAATGAAACATTCCCAATCACCGGGTTGGAAAGGGCCTCGACCTGAACCCAGCCTTGGCCGTTAGGGTCCAGCTTGTTCAAGTCCGATTCAATTACGCTAATCACCGCCTTCACGGTATCAATATCAACAATATCAAAAATTGGCGCGTTCAGTGTAGCCATTCCGCCGAGATTGAGGTAGCGGTTCGACACCGTTCCTGAGATTGGCGCTGAAATTGTCGCATCATCAAGACGCACGTTGGCAAGATCAAGCGTAGCCTTTGCCTGTATCATTGCGGTTTCTACGGCGATAATCTCAGCTTCCCAACTTTTTGCGGTTTCTAGTGCTTCTGCGCTCGCAAGTGCGGCTTTCGCCGCTTCCACTTGCGATTCCGCTAGCGCTTTATCTTTCTCCCATGATTTCGTTTCCGCTTGCGCGCGTGCAACCTTGAGCAAGGCTTCCGCTCCCTCGACTTGAGCTTCCATGGAACGGATGTCCTCCTCGCGCGCACCATTTTCGATAAGCCGCATCTGTTCAACGGCGACATCATACTGCGCATTTGCAACATCTAGTTGTGTTTGTGAACTCTCAAAGGACTGTGCACTGATTGCGCCCGTTTCAAAGAGTCTTTTCATGCGATTAAAATTACTTTTGGCGTTTGCGAGGTTTGCGTCAGCTTGATTGACCGATGCTTGCGCTTGATTTCGATCTTCATCACGTGCCCCGCGCTTAATCTTCTCAAGATTTGCTTGTAGAGATGCTAAACCGGCTTCCGCTTGTTCAGTTTGCGACATGGTGCGCATTTGAGCGAGATCTAAAACCTGTTGAAGAGAAGTTTCTGCGCCCGCGAGCTGAGCCCGTGCTTGAGCAACTTGCGAATCAACCCTAACTTTGGCAAGTTTTTTCACTTGGTCATACGCGGTTTCGGCCGCCTGGTAAGCGGCCTCCGCTTGGCGAAATTGGAGCTTGAGTGTTTCATGTTCAATGATAGCTAAGGTATCTCCTTTCCTCACTCGGCTGCCTTCGTCGACACGCATCACAACAACTTTGCCAGCGACTTCTGGAAAGACCGTCACGTTCGAATTAGCTTCTATCGTTCCTGATAACTTCAACTCCTGTCGTATCTCCCCACGCCTTGCTCTTATGACCTCAACCGGTTTAGCGGACGAAGCGGCTACTTCGCTAGGTTGTGCACGCTTATTGATGACGAATCTTAGCGTAATTGCCACAAAGAAAACCAAAATAATGGACGCGATGATCAAAACTCTTCTCAACTTGGTATCTCCGTCAAAGTAATGGGTTAACTGTCACACAAAATTGCGTTCAATGTCTGTTAGTCCCGTGATTTTTCAAAAAAAACACAACTCGGATGCCTAAAACCTGAGCATCGCAGATGGAAATTGGATTTGTAATGGAGCAATCCCGTCAAAAGCGGATTTTCGCGAATTTCTACAAACACACATGCGAAATTCACATCAACATTGGACTTCTGAGTTGCAACTAACACCTAACCATCCAATTTTTGCCCGGTAGCCTTTTCCAATTTTTTTAGCCCCACCACATAATCATACATTGATTGGAGGCGATTGACCTCGGCCTGAGTCAGGGCAAGCTGAGCATCGGTGAATTCAACGCTCGTGATTATGCCGTTTTCGTAGCGTAAGTTAGCAATTCGCAAACTTTCCCGCGCCTGCTCAACTGTGTTCTTCTGCACTTCAATTAACGCTTTTGCTTCAACTAAGTTCAGGTAGGCCGATCTAACCTCAAACTCAATGGCGTCAATCAGTTGGTGCTTGCCAAGCCGCGTCTGCCTCAATGCTGCCTCGGATTCCTGAACCGCGGCTTTGGTTGCAAAGCCATCAAAGATAGGCAAGTTTAGCGAGAAACCCAAATTCCAGATGCGGTTCATCTCCCTCAATCTCTCATTATCATCCACCTGATAGTTGGCAAAAAAGGAGATATCGGGTCGGCTGCCTGTTTTTGCAACTGCAACACGTTTCTGATTTGCCTGTTCAGTGAATCCAAATTGGTGAATCTCGGGTCGGTTTGTTTTCGCCGCTAGTATTAGTGTTTCAAGGTCGAGTTCTACCTCTGGTGCATTGAAATCACCTTTTACGTTTACATTATCAGTGAGATTGATGTTCAGGATGTTTTTATATGCATTCTTCGCGGTTCTTGCTGTGTTTTGCGTACGTATTAACTGAGACTTTGCGTTAGCCAGCTGCACCTCTGCGCGCAGGACGTCAAATTTTGTTGCAGCCCCTGAATCGAACAGATTTCGCGCAATTTGAAGCTGTTTCTCCACTAAATCGACAGTCTGTTGAGATACCTTTACAAATTCTACGGCAAGGAGAACGCCGTAAAAGGCTTCAGAAACGTCCAGTGCAAGTTGATTGTGTGCAGCTTCTAGCTCTTTTCTCACGCCGAACAAATTGAACTTTGCACTCTGGTAGTTGTAATAGTATCGACCCCAGGCGAAAACCGGTTGTCTTAAGGCAGCTTCGCCGCGAAAATTTTGGTGGGCTCCAAACTCCAACTCAAATACATCTGATGCATCGTCGTTTTCTTCAACACTCGGCGATGGCAGGAAATTTTCCGCACCCGGAGGACCAAAACCACCGGTTTGAATTACAGATTTAGCAAGATTTGGGGTATATGTGTAACTACTAGTAATTGCGACGTTTGGCAACATGCCTGCGCGAGCGGTCCGCACTATCGCCTCGGCGGCTTTTACACGTTCCTGAACGGATTGGCTTGAGAGGTTCGACTGTTTTGCGAGTTCAATACTCTCTTCTAAAGTCAAAATTTTCTCCGCTTCGACTTGCGAGATGGAGCTGTACATAATCAGCAGAGCAATTCCTAAGTTAACACTCAGCCGGCGTTTTGAAAAATACATTCAAATTCTCCGATAAATATGTACCGCATCACGGTACGCGGCTTCAATTGGATTAGAATTGAGTAACAGAACTATGCCCACGGCTTGCTCTGAAGATTTAATCTCTTTGTTAGATTACGGGTTAAAATTGCTGGGGACACCGTTGAAAATGATCACATTCCTTTCGTGAATCAAACAATACGGAAATTACTTGTAAACTGCCGTTAGATAGCGTCCAATTGAAGCGTTTGGTTACCAAAACGATGCCGCGGTGATAAACCTTGGGGTCGGTTTTAGTTCAGAGGAGGCTATCGAGCTGGAGTTTGTAATAGGCGGTTTTATGACGATGCTCATCGGTCGGACAGAACATAATCCGCCGCCGGTAGGCGCTTTTACAGATATCAGATAATTTTGCGAATTACTTTACGCGCATTGCACAGTCAATCCGTCCGAAGGAATGCACGCTGTCGCGGGTGAGCGAAATTTGCTTTTTCGATAGGGCAATTTTTTAAGCAGGACAACTGCTCATTTATCTTCCTTCCAATTTCGTTTGCATTGTAGACGCGGCGGACGAATGCTGGCTCATTAAGGCGTTCCCGCGGTTGAGATTCAGATAAATTTGGAATTAATATTTCAGGATTGTTCCCCATTCGCCAACAGCCCAGAGCGATCCGTTCTTGGATTGCGTAATATCAGTAAGATTAGTTTTTGTATTACTCGCTTGGGCAAGCCAAGTTACGCCGCCGTCAACTGTATGCAAGATTGTCCCCTTGTCCCCGACAGCCCAACCCTCCATTTCGTTAATGAAACAGATCCCGTTCAAGTTTTCGCTTGTTGGCGTAATCTGCTGTGACCAGGTTATACCGCCATCTTTCGTGCCGTATACCGCGCCTTGGGAACCACAGATCCACGCCGTATTTGAATTAAGCGCGAAAACCGATTTTAATTCATCCGGCCCTGCCCTTTGAACAGTCCACTTCTGGCCGCCGTCATCGGTCTTGATTATGGTCCCCGCCGCCCCGACCGCCCAGCCGGAATTTGCGTCAACGAAATAGACGCCAAACAGGTTATTGAAACCGACCGACATGTCCCCGGAGTCCTGACCGATCCATGTGTCGCCGCCATCGTCCGTACGCATAATCTTGCCTATTTCCCCAACTCCCCAGCCGTGCGTTGAGGTTGAAAAGTGCAAATCATAAAAACCGAGGGCGCCTTTCCATGACATCGATTGATCGAACTGAATTCGCTGCACTGTGCCGTGGCCTTCATCACGCGGATCACTGAAGCCCTCCCAAGTCTCACCGCCGTTGACGGTCTCGATTAGCGTGGCATTACTGCCAACAATATAGCCTTTGTTCGCATTAGCGAAACCGATGCCAAACAATTCAAAGACATTATTGCTAGATTGTTCCTTCCAAACGGTTCCGCCGTCTTGAGTGTGCAATACCGCTCCTCCTAAACCAACAGCCCATCCTAATTTATCATCGAAGAAATGGACTGTGGTGAGGTGGTTATTGCTTGCAACGACTTGCCAAGATGCGCCGCCGTCTCGGCTATGGATGATAGTGCCGAATGCGCCGACAGCCCATGCGTCTTGAGGGGAAACGAGTTGGATCGCGTTGATTCGGTTAGGCACAGGCCTCGGTTCAAGCGGCGTCCACTCCTTCCCGCCATCCGTAGTCCTCAAAATAACGCCAAACTCCGCTGACGCCAGTCCGTGGTGGGCGTCAATAAAATGGACTCCCCAAATTGGTTCGGGCATTCCGTTCGAGTGCGGCACGCGGCTTTCCTGTGCGGTCCAAGTGGTTCCACCGTTGTTCGTGTGTACAAGTGCGCCATTCCCGCCGGAAGCCCAGCCTTCTTCATCGCTGCGCATAAATATGGCATCAAGCGGTGAAGCTGTCCGGCTATTCTGGGGTTTCCACGTCTGCCCGGCATCCATAGTATGAATGAGAGTACCGCCATCGCCCGCTGCCCATCCCATTTGAGCGTTCGTAAAGTGGATGCCCTTTATAGCGTTATTTGTGCCAGATTTTTGTCGCGACCAAGTGGTGCCGCCATCCTCGGTATGAATGACAAGTCCTCCATCACCGCCCGCCCAACCGAATTTATCATCAACGAAAGAGACGGCTGACAACGCGGCGCGCGTGCCGCTGTTAAGCTTCATCCATGTCGCACCGCCGTCGGTTGTTTTCAGTACGGTGCCGGCGTCACCAACGATCCAACCCGTTTGGGGATTGATAAACCTCACTTTGTAGAAATCCACCTTGAAGGGAAGCCGCTGGCTCGGTTGTTTTTCCCACGACGTTCCACCATTAGTCGTATGGAGGATTGTCGAATTTGAACCAACAATCCAACCGTGTTGAGAATCAACAAAGTAGATGTCCGTGAACGTAGCTCGCCACTCCGCCGTGCGGACAGATGTCCAACCTTTCTCCTGTGCCGAGTTATTTGCGGCATATATCAATAGTAACGCTAGCATTGTTGAAACTACTTGAATACATCGCTTTTTGGTTATCATGTTTGTCTCCTTAAGAAGGCAGTAATCGTTTTCAAAGTCTTGTCAGATTTTCCGTTTGCCCCTAAATTCCCATTCGCAGGGCGACTGCCGCAAGCAATATTAAAAGCGAGAACACGCCGATGAGGCTTGACACCACTGTCATCCAATGACGCATCTTTTCAATGTGTTGGGGCAATTCTTCTGTACCCGCTTCGAGTGCATCAACGGCTTGCGAAATCCTCGGACCGATAACAAATGAGTGAATCGCCGTCAAAACAATCAAGATAACGAAGAATAGGAGCTTGATGAGGAGCGTACGCAGGAACACATCCGCCAATCCCGCCAAATTCGTGAAACTGAGAAAGATATTAACTAACCCGGAAAAGAACAGTACCAGCACACATCCCCACACAATGGGTTCAAACCGTCTACCAATCTGCGACAATATTTGGATGCGTTCTACGGGCGTCACTGACCGCTTGAAGTAGGGTACTACAACCATCGCCATCATGAGATTGCCGCCGATCCAAATTACAGCGGCAATAATGTGTAACCAGCGAACCAGCAAACCAATTGTTTCCATGGAGCCTCCCGGGTTTAGTGCGTTGATTTAGAGAATTTGCTGCAAAGTAAGAATGAGCTGTACGAAAAAACCCCGTATGAGTACCAACGTATAGAATCTGAGAATTACAGTCTCAAAGGTTTTAATGAGAGAATTGGATGTTGGTACCCGCCGCGCCTTTTTGCGCATGGCTTTCTCTTGACTATCTTTATCGTAGGGACGTATAATCTGTTCAATTGCGCCGTTCCTCATTTTACCAGATTCTTAAAGTTGATTCAAGTGAAAGTTCCATACAGGATTTCTATTTCGGAAAAATTCTCGGTTGGCGGCACCACCATTCAGGTTGAGCGTTGAGAGATAAAATCCTTATTACACAAACCGGGGGTTGGGTTGGCGATATGGTGCTGCTAACTCCGGCTCTGAGAGCATTGAAACGCGCTTATCCACAATCCCGCATGGATTTGTTGTTGCGCCCGCTCGTTGCAGAGTTAATGGCGAAGCACCCTTACGTTGATGAAGTAATAGTCGATTCCAAAGAACAACACCGGAGTCGTTTGAAATCGCTCCAGCAGGTGACACGTTCTGTTCAGCAGGCTGAATTCGACCTTGCCGTTGTGTTACACCCCACCTCCTTTCGAAACGCATTGATTCCTTTTCTAGCGCGTGTTCCTGAACGGATTGGTGCAAACATAAACGGCCGTGGAATTTTGCTGACAGAGACGTGTTCGAATCGGCGAGATTGTCATGAAGTTCACCGTTATCTACAGGTTTTAGAGTTGCTTGGCATTGATACGAAAGACACGAGTCTGGAGTTCTGGCATACAGATGTGGATCGGCAAGCCGTGCGCCAAATGCTCACTGAAAACGGTATCGCACCCAACGAACGTCATATCGGCGTAAACCTAGGCACTACTTGGCAGACTAAGCGGTGGGAGGTCGAGAAATTTGCCGCCGCGTTAACGCAGGTGCAGAGTATCATCAATGTGCCAATTGTATTAACTGGTCATACGTCCGATACCGCGCTTGGCGAAGCGCTGCAGCGTAAGGTTAAGGCAAGTGTTATCAATTTAATTGGGGCAACTACGCTCACGCAACTCGGAGCGCTTATCGAAAATTGTAGTCTTTATTTGACCTGCGACAGCGGTCCAATGCACATCGCCGCCGCAGTTGGCACACCGACAATTGCCTTGTTCGGCCCAACATGCCCGGCGCGTCATCGTCCTTACGCGGAGGGGCACTGCGTCATTGAGAAACGCGTGCCCTGCCGGCCGTGCTACAAACCCACATGTAAACTTAAGAAATCTCCGAACCTTTGTATGACAGAAATTAAACCCGAGGACGTCGTTGAGACCATCATTCAGGCATTTTGATTCGGCGTGCTTGTGTTCAAAACTTTCCCGGCTTACCACATTACCTATAGACATCTTTCCAAAATAATTCCACCGCCCGATGACCCCAGACGGGATCTTCGATCGTCAAATCGAAGATAGTTTTTTCAGTCGTGGTTAGAAAACACATTTGACAACTTTGCAAAATAATTCCAGAGCCCGATGTCGCTTCAGTATTGTCAACCACTCGAAGATAAGGGGGAAATGATGAGGACATACAAAGTTGGAGTGATTGGATGCGGTGTAATCGGCGGCCATCATGCGTCAGGACTTGTTGGTCTGCCTAACGCAACGTTAGCGGCTGCGTGCGATGTGATACCGGGCACGTTAAACGCCTTCAAGCAGCGTTGGAACGATTCATGGCCGAATATTTCCATGTACACGGATCATCGCGAAATGTTGAAGAAGGAGGATTTGGACATTGTAACGGTGGCGACCTCCGATCATTTGCACGCGGATTTAGTGGTGAACGCCTCCAATGCGGGTGTAAAAGGCATTTTCTGCGAGAAGCCGTTGGCGACAAATCTAGCTGATGCCGACCGTATGATTGAAGCAGTCGAGCGGAATAATACAATTCTGTCGATTGACCATACACGCAGATGGGTGCCGTTATGGCGGTATACCAAAGAAGAAGTGGTGGGAAAGAATGCGATAGGGCGCGTGCAGTGTATCCTCGGTTTTTTAACTGGCGGGCGCGCTATGTTGTTCCGGAACGGAACACATATCATTGACATGATCTGTTACTTCGCGGATTCCGCCCCAGAATGGGTTTCGGCGGAACTGGAAACTGGATATGAGGACTACTGGGAATATCGCGGTGATGGCGGGCACGACCCGGCGACAGAACCCGCCGCTCACGGGTACATCCACTTCGCCAACGGTGTACGCGGGTTTTACGTTGGCGGTCCCAAAACCACACGCAGAATGCTCCGCCTTGAGATTATTGGTACGAAGGGATTTATCTTCATTGAAGATGCCTTCACCGAACCGAGGGCGCAGATTAGAACTAGTGATAAATATGAAGATATCCAAATTCCGACGTGGGATGTTGTTGGCATCCCTGCTGGTGTCCAAGAACTGGTTAGCATCGTCGATGAAGGCGGAGAGCCCGTATCGCCGGGAAGAGCGGGACGCGAAGTTGTTGAAATCATCCTTGGATTTCTAGATTCCAATCGCCATAACAATGCGAAAGTTAAAATCCCTCTCCCGCGCGATTAATCCACTATCACATCTGATTGACATTATTGAATATAAGGCGGCGGTAAAAACCTTCAGATTAGGTCGGTTTTTGCTGGTAGCTTCGCCGCTTCTAGTGTATAATATTGTAAATTAAATTGGCACAGGCATCACTGTTAAACGAGATGTTCATCATAACTCAGAAATTCAGCCGGATTGCTTGGATCAAGCTTGTCTTATTCGATAATTCGATTGGCGGCTTGAATGGAGTCATTGCCATGATAGGGCGGTGCAATTTCACGATTTTTGTCGCGGCGATATTGCTGATGCTATGGGGGCCGCATGTGGTAGACGCTATTGAGCCTGATCAGGCGGTTCAAGATGAGCAATATGCGTTCTTTGAAGCAAAAATACGTCCGGTTTTAGTGAAAACCTGTTTCCAATGTCACGGGGGGGAGCAGACCAACAATGGTTTACGCGTAGATTCCCGGGAAGCACTGCTTGAAGGCGGCATTTATGGGCCAGCAATTGTACCGAACGAGCCCGATGCGAGTTTGATGATTGAAGCCATACGGCACAATGAGACAGCATACGTATCGATGCCGCCCGACGAAAAATTGCCCGACCATGTTGTAAGGGATTTCGAGGCTTGGGTGAGGACGGGCGCAATTTGGCCGCCGGAAACCGATTGGCAGACTAATGACACGGTGAAAGCGGACGAACATTGGGCATTTTTACCGGTAAAAGCAGTTGAGCCGCCGACCGATTTCTCGAATTGGTCTGATCATCCAATCGATCGGTTCATCAGCGTGCAGCGGGTCGAGCGGGGTTTAAATCCAAATCCGCCGGCGGAAAAGGGTACGCTCATGCGCCGCGTCTACTTTGATCTCGTAGGATTACCGCCGACACCGGAAGAAGTGTCCGCATTTTTGACGGACACGTCGCCGCATGCGTTAGAACGTCTCGTCGAACGCTTGCTGGCCTCACCGCGGTATGGCGAGCGTTGGGGGCGGCACTGGATGGATGTGGTACGTTACGCCGATACTGCCGGCGATAACGCTGATTACCCTATACCGGAAGCGCACCTTTACCGTGACTACATCATTGATTCGTTCAACGCGGACAAACCGTACGACCAGTTTGTTCAGGAACAGCTAGCCGGTGATTTTCTCGCCAACAATGCACCGCCTCAGCAATACGCCGAAAACATAATTGCTACGGGATTCATCGCTTTATCTCGCCGGTTCGGCACCGGACCGCTCCAATTGAAGCATCTAATCATTGAAGACTCGATTGACACAACGGGACGCGCATTCTTAGGATTGACCATGCGCTGCGCTCGCTGTCATGACCACAAGTTCGAGCCGATTACCATGCAAGATTACTATGCCATGTACGGCATCTTCGACAGCACAACCTATCCGTACCCCGGCTCCGAGTCATTTCAAACTGATCGAAATCCACGTACAAATTTTGTGCCGCTGCAACCTCCTGAGCAAGTTCAACCGCAAATTGACGCTTATCAAGCGGAGTTGAGTCAGCGCCGAAAAGAGATTGAACAGCTGGAACATGAAGGCGAGTTAGCGGAAAAACGAAATTCAATCAAACAACAAATTGAATCGTTGCGAGAACAGATTAAGACGCTGAAGTCGGATGGAGGAGATACTAAAGACCTCGAATTGCAGTTACCTGAGCTGTCGACGCAGCAAAACGAACTCAGGGACAAAATTAACCACCAAAAAGGCGATTTGAAGCGAAAATTACCGCGTTCTGATCTACCGGCCGACATGCCTCAAGCTTATGCCGTTAAAGATGGAGAAGCGAAAGATGCGCCACTTCACCGACGCGGCGACCCAGCGCAGTCGGGGCCTGCTATAAGGCGGGATGTGCCGAAATTCCTTAACAACGGTAAGACGCTTGAAATTCCGGAAGGTCAAAGCGGACGCTTGCAACTGGCGCAGTGGCTTACGAACCCGGCGAACCCGTTGACGGCGCGGGTAATGGTTAATCGAATTTGGCAATATCACTTTGGGAAAGGAATCGTTTCTACCCCGTCAAATTTTGGTCGTAACGGCGCTCAGCCGACACACCCGCTTTTGATTGACTATTTGGCAACGCGCTTTATCGAAAGCGGTTGGTCGGTAAAGGCGATGCACCGACTAATTCTTTCATCGAAGACTTACCAACTGGCGAGCAGCGGCAACGTACAGAACGCCGTTGTCGACCCGTCTAACGATTACTATTGGCGATTCGATCGGCGACGGCTTGACGCAGAAGCCTTACGCGATGCCGTGATGAACATCAGCGGTTTACTGGATTTAAACCGGCCGGGAGCGCATCCGTTTCCGCCAATAGAAAAATGGTTCTGGTCGCAGCACGTGCCGTTTCCTTACGATAACGTAACTGGCCGCTTCGTACCAACGCCGTATCCCTCGAACCACCGCACCGTTTATCTGATGACGCAGCGGCTTCAATACCATCCGTTTCTCGGACTATTTGACGGACCTGATACGAACACGACTACTGGAGTACGCACAAGTTCTACGGTACCCCAGCAATCTCTATATCTCATGAACAATCCGTGGGCTTACGCGCAAGCCCAAGAATTTAGTAAACGCTTGATTGCGTTTTCACAGGATCCTGTAGAACGCATTAACCGCGCACATTTACTCGCTTATGGCCGCGACGCAACCACCGAAGAAATGCAGCTTGCTGAAGCGTATATTAAACGTGTAGTTGAAAACCTTCAAACCAACGAATTCACTCCCGAACAATGGGAGATGGAAGCGTGGAACAGTTACGCACAGGTGTTGTTAAGATCTAATGAATTACTTTACATTGACTAACTTTAATCGACGCTAGGAGTGAACCATGAGCAACCAAAACCAAGTCAACCGTCGCCAATTTTTGAGTTGTGCGTTCGCCGGATGTCTGACAAGTGTGCTTGGTCCCTTTGCAAAATTGTCTCTTGCGGCAGAACTCTTTGCAGGTCACCCGTTGGCACCCAAATTGACGCATCATCCCGCGAAAGCCAAAAATCTAATCTTCGTTTTTCTAACTGGCGGATTCGCTCATGTCGACACTTTTGACTATAAACCGAAGCTGCAGAGCGATCACGGCAAGGAAATTCCGGCCTGGGGCACCCAAAAACCGCTTATGGGATCGCCGTTTGAATTCCAGCCATACGGTGAGTCAGGGCTGATGATTAGCGAACTATTCCCGCATCTGGGAGGTATGGCAGACGAACTATGCATCATCAAAAGCCTGCACACCGATATCGTTGAGCATTTTCAAGCGACCCTTGCCATGCACACAGGATCGGCGACCATACCGATGCCTAGTATCGGAGCTTGGCTAAGTTACGGTTTGGGCACGCAAAATCAGAACCTGCCGTCGTACATGGTTTTGTGCGAAAACATTCCCTATGCGGGGTCGCAGGTATGGGATAATCATTTTCTTCCGCCGCTGCATCAAGGTGTGCGTATCCAACCTGGCGATGAGCCGGTGGCAAACCTGAAGTCGAAATCTCAAGCGGTAACGCTTAAAGAACTCGAGCGCATCATGCTGCGAGACATCAATAAAATCCACGTCCGTGAGCGTCCTGGAGATTTAGAACTGCTCGCCCGAATGAACGCCAACGACACCGCAGTTGGAATGATGCAAACCGCTCCAATGGTGTTCGATCTCACCCGAGAGAACGATGCCACATTCGATTTGTATGGGTTGACGCGCGGAGACAACAGCTCATTCGCGTGGCAGTGCCTCGTTGCACGCCGCTTGGTGGAAAACGGGGTCCGCGTCGTGGAGCTCATCGACACCGGAGCCACTAACAACTGGGATGCGCACGGGAATATGCAAGATCACCGTCCGAAGGCGGAACGCGTAGATCGCCCGCTCGCCGCGTTAATCAGGGATTTGAAGGATCGTGGAATGCTTGATGAAACGCTTATCGCTATTTGCACGGAATTCGGACGCACCCCGTTTTCAAATAATATGGCAGGACGCGAACATCATGCTAGCGCCTTCTCATGTCTGCTCGCGGGTGCCGGCGTCCAGGGCGGAACAACTTACGGCGAATCAGATGACTACGGCGTTGAGATTGCTTCTCAACCCTGTCACGTCCACGACTACCACGCCACCATCCTGCACCTGATGGGCATTGACCACACAAAACTGACCTACCGTTATGCGGGTCGAGATTTCCGCCTAACAGATGTGAGCGGAAATGTACTCCAAGAAGTTCTGGCATGATTTCGGGTGTAGTTGCAGCCGCCTTAATCGCCTGTTTGCGTTCCGCTGCACGTGCTACGCAAACTGGCGAAAGACGGTATAACTAGCCAGAGCGACCATGATGAGAAAGCATATCCAAAGTACGGAGTCGGCCTTCCACGTTGGTCTGATATGTCGGTTTACGTGGGCATAGCGCAGGTAGATGGTGCTGCCGGCAACGATTGGCATCATTATTGCCGCAATTGTGCCGCTTATGGTGAGCATCCAGACAGGGTTTTCAATAAAGAAATAACACAACGCCATAATCATGGGGGAAACTACAGCCCAGATTCGCATGACCCGCACACGGCCCCGATAGTCATCGGGATTAACCACGCCCAATACACCCATCGCGTCAGCAACCATGCGTGTACCCCCTGCTAGCGCTGAAACCACGGTCGAGAACAATACAAAGAATGCCCCCAATAGGAATAACCACGCCGCCCATTCACCCAACGTTTGAGTGTACACGCGGGATAAGATGCTGATCGTGTCGAGGCCATTAGGTACGGTTTCCATTTGATGCAACACACCCGCACCCAACATATAGAAAGGCACTGTCGCACACGTCAACACTCCCAATGTCAGCAATACATCAGCCTGCATGACCCGTATCCAGCCGCGCGCGCGGCGAATCCATTCCGGACTATCATCAGTAGGCCCTGCGAAACGGGCGTAACCCTTCTCGACGCACCAATACGTATAGGACATTGACTCCCCCGCAGTCACCCCGGTGGCGCCGTATGCTCCCAGCGCGGCAGCCACTGCGTAAGCTGGGAACTGAAATTGTAAGCCAGCACCCACATCGCCCCAGGTAATCGCATATGGCGTGAATTGCAGCATGACAGCGCACGCCAGTGTGAGAAAAGTAAAAGTTGCAACCATAAAGGTCATCAACTTTTCTAGGAAGCGATAGGTACCGCTCAGAATCAGAACCACCGCTAGTGCGGCAAAGATTATCGTCCACCATTTCGATGCGAGAAATGGAAACGCCATGTGAACCGCCTGCCCAACGCCGCCGTAGACGCCGCCGCCGCCTAAATGCGCCGGGATTTGCTGGAACATCCATAACCAGATAAACCATGAAATCGTCTTTCGAGGTCCCGGTAGTTTGCCCGGCAATCGATTAAAGGCGTGCAGCACCGTCTCGCCGGAAGAAACCGTATAACGCCCCAGCTCTGCCTGCACAATACTCTTTCCCCAACTGCTTACCAGCATCCACCAGAACATCACGAATCCAACGGTTGCGCCGAGTGTCGTTGTCATGATAATCTCACCGGAGCCAACTACGGTGCCTACCAAGATTAACCCCGGTCCGAGAAACTTCAGCGTATTCCATAACCCGGCGGGCGGTTCTCTAACGTCTTCATGATGGCGAGTATAAGGATCTATGTTGAGATTCTGCCTTGATGGTTTAAGTTCATCATTTTGTGGCATTTGCCAGTACCCCAGTTGGTAAGTTCTGTGATTTACGTCTATTGGATAAAAAGTATATGCAAACGTGAGGTTTCAATCTTCACCAACTTATCCCATAGACGCCAATTCCGACTGATCCTTCCATAAAATTTGCAACATTGCTTTTAATGCTTGGTGCTCTGCGCTCTTCAGTGTCGGATCGGACTTTGTGAGTAACGCCGCCTCGGATTTTGCAAGCTCAAGAAGTGGGGCATCTCTGATAATATTGGCAATTTTGAAATCCGGAAGTCCGGATTGCCGTGTCCCAAAAAATTCACCCGGCCCCCGAATTCGCAGGTCTTCCTCTGCAAGCTCAAATCCGTCGTTGGTCAGTGTCATTGCTTTGATGCGGCTCACACTATCTTCACCTTTCGGATTGGCAATGAGGTAACAGGAGGATTTGTGTTTGCCGCGTCCAACCCGGCCGCGCAACTGATGCAATTGCGCTAAACCGAACCGTTCAGCATTTTCAATCACCATTATCGTGGCGTTAGGGCAATCGATTCCGACTTCAATGACCGTTGTTGACACCAAAACATCAATTTGCCGATGCTTCAGGTGAAACATCACCTCCTGTTTCTCGGCTGATTTCATCCGTCCGTGTAAAAGCCCGACTCGTAGGTGAGGGAAGACGTTGTTTTGGAAGTGTTCCGCCATTTCCGTAGCAGCTTTTGTATCTTCAAGTTTGTCTGACTCTTCAACGAGCGGATACACGATGTAAGCCTGCCTCCCGCGCCGAATTTCGGTCTCGATTTGCGCGTACAGTTGGCTGCGGTTTTTCTCTTTCACCCATTTCGTGGCAATCTCACGCCGTCCAGGCGGCATTTCATCTATTACCGAGACGTTTAAGTCGCCATAGACTGTCAATGCAAGCGTTCGCGGAATGGGCGTGGCTGTCATAACAAGTACATCGGGAGTATTTCCTTTGTCCCGCAGCGTCGCCCGCTGCAAAACGCCGAAGCGGTGCTGCTCATCTATGATGACGAGGCCTAGATGGTGAAATTTAACACCCTCTTGGATTAGGGCGTGCGTTCCAACTACGATATGCGCTGAACCATCCGCGGTGGCAGCGAGGACCGCTTCACGTTCTTTCTTGGGAAGTTCGCTTTTGAGCAACACGACGTTTAAGTTCATGGGTTTGAGTAGTTCGGTTAAGTTGTATGCGTGTTGCTCGGCTAGAATCTCCGTAGGTACCATGATTGTACCTTGGTACCCGCTCTGGATGGCGCACAGCAGCGCCATAACGGCAACGATGGTCTTACCGGACCCGACATCTCCTTGGAGCAACCGATTCATAGCTTGAGCAATGCTCATGTCGCTTTTGATTTCCGCAATGACTCGTTCTTGCGCTTGAGTCAATTGGAACGGAAGAGAATCGAAAAATTTTCGAATGAGGTCACCTTCAACTTGGAAGGCAATCCCTTTTTCTTTCGTCTCCCATCGCCGCTTTTTTAGTTCAAGCCCTACTTCCAGCAGTAAGAATTCCTCAAAAACAAGCCGTCTTCGCGCAGCTTTGAGTGATGGTTCCGAGGTCGGAAAATGGATTTCACCAATCGCGGGACGCCGATCCAACAACCTATGTTTCCGGCGGAGGTCTAATGGGAGAATTTCGGGACACCGCTCTAAGTTTTCATCAAGTACGCTTTTAACCCATTGGCGGAGCATGCGTTGAGTGAGATTAGCCGTTAGCGGGTATTTCGGCACGATTCGACCGGTGTGAATCAGGTCGGCATCCGCATCGTCAAGTATTTCGACATCAAAGTCGGTCGTCTGAATCTCATTGTTTCGACGAGCGAATTTCCCGCTCACGACCACCCGAGTACCGATTTTCAACATGTGCTTGAGATAAGTAATTCGACGCCCAAAACCCACAAGCATCGCCACTCCCGTATTATCGTAGACGGCAAATTTACCGACCGGCTTTGCGCCGCGTCGGCGCGGGGTAAATTGTGTCCGATTGACAACTTTCCCTTGAATTGTCTCGTGTCCATCCGCCCGCCCAACATCATAGATTGACCGAAACTGACTCCGATTCAGATAGGCCCTTGGGTAGTGTTGCAATAAATCCCCAACCGTATGAATATCGAGTTCTGATGCGAGTTTCGCTGCGCGCCGCGGGCCGATGCCCTTTGAGCACTCAATTGATGTCCGTAGAAAATTTAGTGAAGAAGAGTCGGTCGAAGCGGGTGCATCTGCAATCGTGGCTTCTAAAGTAGAGAATTCTGCCTGAATCTCAGCGCTCGCCGCTGGTGAAGAAACGTCTGAAATATCAAAAAGTGGATTTGGAATTTTGGACGGTTCTTCATCTGCTGATTGGAGCAGTTCGGCAGCTTGAGGGCTAGATTGCAACAAGGCGTAATCTTCGGCCAAGGACGTTGCCGCCGGCGTTTCGCCCAGCATCTTGTTTATTTGCTGTGTAGCGTTATGGATTACGTCAAGCCGCTCTGCCGGTGACAACACCGCATAATCCGCAAACATATTCTCCATCGCGTTTAGTGACTTCTCTTGAGCCGGATTAAGCGTCAAGGTGCGGGCTTTTTCCACCCAAATGGACACATAATTTCCAAGACCGTTAACCGCCGCGTCATTCTTACACCCGTTGCGGTTTTCCTGTTGGAATGGGCGGCAAATTGTCCTTAGTATTTCGGCAAGTTCATTCATATTGTTTGGATCACGGTTGCAAGTTTGGACAAATCAATTGGGTGGATACTACGGGTTGGTTTCACACACCCCTATTTCTTAGCAAACAAGCGGCTGTTAACATTTTGTAGTTTAATTGATAATAGCGATTCGCTTGCATTATACACCAATGTGTACTCAACTCAACAAGCATAATCAGGTAGAACGAGGGTGAACAGTGTTTACCTCGCGGTGATAATCCGCCGTTACGAACTGAAGCGCAGCGGTTTTTCAAGTATTTCAAAAATACAGATGATAATTTCTTCCCAATTTTGGAAAACTATTATATACTATCATTATTTCTTGATGTACCAAAAAATCTATCGCCTGTTTTTGTGCTTAATTTTTATTATTGCTTGTTTCATTAGGAGAAAATACTATGCGTGAGAGTTACACAAGACACAATGGGACCAAAACTACAACTTCGTTTTTCATGTTTGCCCTTTTAATATGCCTAAATTCCTTTTTTCTGTGGAACACCGATGCGCAAGTCAACCTTGAACCAATTGCCGCACCGGATGGCTCCAAATATACTTTTGAGCGTATTAGCGTCGAGGGTGTAGATTTCTTGGCGCTGGCGGCGAGCAGCGACTTTGAAGATTTCGCCGGCTACACGAAAAGTGATGACGGCGAAAAAAACGTAGCCTTTACACTCATTGACGGCGTTTTTAAGAAGTACGACTTCCCCGGCGCGAAAAACACCTATTTCTTCGCACTCGGAAATAATGGGATTGCCGCGGGGCACTACGAAGATAGCGGCGGGCTTTTCCACGGGGTTATCTTAGAGAATGGCGAGTGGCAGGAATACGACTTCCCGAATTCTGTTCAAACGGAGATTTATGGATATAGTGATTCAACGGGCGCACTGACGGGTAATTTTACGGACGAGTCTGGTGTTCGCCGTGGATTCTCTGGAGAGACTATTGTTGAGTTCCCGGGGGCTTTGGAAACGTACGCCGATTTTGTAAGCGGACTAGGCAATATCGTGGGCAGCTACGTAGATACTGAAGGCGAATATCATGCGTACCTGCGCGGCCCTGGAGGTAGTTTTGCAACGCTGGATACGCCAGAAGTCCCAAACCAGGAATACTTTTATCTGCACGGTATCAACGATTCACTGGTTGCCGTTGGCAGAGCGAAATCGGAGGATGGCGTCCCGCTCACCTTTGTCGGCAACCCCGTCGCACTGCAAGGATTTGGGGTTCCGGGCGCCGTTAGCACGGAAGGTTGGAACATCAATCAGGATAGTTCTGTCGTCGGACACTATGACTCCGCCGATGGACGCCGACACGGCTTTATCGCCAGACCCTTACAGCCGACCGCTGTGCGGCCGCCGCCTGACCTGAACTATACGTTTGAAAGCATTGATGTTCCCGGTGTAGAGTTTTTGGCGGTTACGGCGAGTAGCGACTTTGGAGATTACGCCGGCAACTTTCGGAGAGCTGTTGATGGAAAAGATGTCGGCTTTACACTCATCAAGGGGGAATTTAAAGACTATGATTTCCCCGACTCGCAGGGCACCTATTTCTATGCACTCGGTAATGATGGGACCGCTGCCGGACACTACGCAAGATAGTGAGGGACTGTACCACGGAGTGGTATTGGAAAATGGGGAACTTCGAGAATGGCGTTTTCAGGATGCCGTTCAAACGGAGATATACGGTTTCAGTGATAGAACCAAGGCACTGACTGGTAGTTTTGTAGATGCTTCCGGTGTTCGCCGCGGGTTTTCAGGAGATATAGTCGTCGAACGCCCAGGGTCATCGGCAACATACGCCGATTTTGTGAGTTGGACGGGAAATATCGTGGGCAGCTACGTGGATACAAAAGGCGTGTATCATGCATACATGCGTAGTCCGGTGGGCAGATTTCTATCTATTGACCTTCCAAACGCACTAAATCTGGAATACTTTTTTCTCCACGGTCTAAACAGGGCAAGGACTGTTGTTGGCAGAGCCAAAGCGGTGGGTGATGTCCCGCGTACCTATGTTGGCAGCCCGCTCAATCTACAGGAATTGCATTTTCCGGGCAGCGTTAGCACGGAAGGGTGGAATATTAACGAGGATGGTTCAGTCGTTGGGCACTATGACTCGGCCGATGGGCGTAGACACGGATTTGTCGCAAGACTCGGCACTAAGGAAGAGAGCGATTATTTCAGCAATACGTATAATGTCACGCTAACTACAGGGTTGAACATGATTTCAGTTCCGTTGGCACCCACTGCGGCGATGAACGCAAAGTCGCTTGCCGCGCTGACTGGTTCGACAATCGTCATTACTATTGACGCAACGAACCAGCGTTTCGTCGCATGGACGCAAAGCGCACCGGACGACGGTTTTTCGATTGAAGGCGGAGGCGGATATATCGTCAATGTTCCGCAATCCCGCAGCTTCGCCTTCGTCGGCGCACCCTGGACAAGTCAACCGGAGTTGACAGCGGCGCCGCCTGCCATTTCCGTTAATTCGACCCAGCATAAGCAGGCATGGGCGTTCGTCGTTAACGGGCACCTCGAAGGTGTGCCGTCGTTTGACGGCTATCAGGTGTCCGTCCGCAACCTGAGAACAAACAGCACTATAACTACGCCAGTGCAAGGCAATTACTTCGCTGCTGCCACCGCGGATTTGGCGCGCCAAAGCGTTGTCCAAGTCGGAGATGTGGTGGAAGTTCACGTCATCGGTCCGAGTGGCAATGTTGAGTCACCGACCCTCGACTACAGAGTAACCCCTGAGCACTTGGCAGACGCCGTAATGTCTGTGAGGCTCGACAGCATTGGCAGACCGAAGCTAACCCAGCTATTGCAGAACTACCCGAATCCGTTCAACCCGGAGACGTGGATTCCGTATCAACTCGCGGAAGACAGTACCGTGACGGTATCCATTTATGATACAACGGGTACGTTAATTCGCAGCCTTCCACTCGGTTTGCAGCCAGCGGGATTCTACAATAGCCGGCACCGCGCCGCTTACTGGGATGGACGAAATGCCCTTGGGGAACGCGTTGCGAGCGGTACGTATTTGTACCAGTTGACGACGCCATCCTACCATCAAACACGGCGGCTGGTTATAATAAAGTAAGGTCTTTCCGATACCAGCGAGCGTCACAGCCGTGAAATCTTCGCAGCCGTAATATGCCGTTAGGCGTAGAAACACGCCTACACTCTACGTACGTTATAATGAGGATAACTATGGATCACCACAAAAAAGCGATTCCAACCTTGTTCATATTTTTAACGGTCTGTGTTTTGGGATTTGGCGTTGCACGGGTCCATGCAGAAATTCCGATAGCAGATTATTTCTTTGAAACTATAGAAGTCCCGGGTGTCGATTTTTTGGAAGTGGCTGCTAGCAACGATTTCGGGGATTATGCAGGCAACACCCGCAGCCCCGATGGCGAGAAAATCGTCGGTTTCACATTGATTGACGGTGTTTTTAAAAGGTACCAGTTTCTAGGTGCTCTCAATACCTTCTTCTATGCACTCGACAACACCGGAAAAGCAGCCGGGCACTACAAAGATATAGATGGACTCTATCACGGCGTTATCTTAGAAGGTGGCGAACTGCGCCAATACGATTTTCCCGGTGCCGCTGAAACCCACATCTACGGCATCAGCGATGAAACGGGGGCTTTGAGCGGTAACATCGTAGATGAAGCAGGCACCACCCACGCTTTCTCGGGGGAACTGACCATTACATTCCCCGGTGCAGTCAACACCTATGGAGACTTTGTTAACGCCGCAGGGGCTGTGGTCGGCAGTTACATCGATGCAGATGGCATGTTTCATGGATTCATACGCCACCCGGACGGCAGTTTCACCACTATTGACCTTCCAACAATGCCGAATCTTAGATACCTATTCGTTAATACCATCACCGATTTCGGGGTTATCGGTTTCAGAGCCAAAGCTGCAAACGACATACTGCGTTCCTATATCCTCTTACCAGATGGCACCCTCTATGAAGTGCGCATCCCAGGTAGTGTTATCACTGTCGTCCGAAATGTTAATCAGGATGGAAGTATTGTCGGGTATTATGACTTAGCGGATGGACGTAGACTCGGTTTCCTCGGTAGACCAAATACACAACCAGCCAGCGAAAGTTTCGGCAATATTTTTTCTATACACCTCTCTCAAGGTTTGAACATGCTGTCTGTGCCGCTGAAACCGACTGTCCACATGACAGCGCGCACGCTTGCAGTAAAGACAAACGCGACCACGGTCATTACACTTGATGCGGAAAACCAACAATTCGTCGGGTGGACCCTAGATGCACCGGACGACGGATTTTCCATCGAAGGGGGTAATGGGTACATCGTCAATCTACCAATGGCGCGCGACATAGTCTTCACGGGGACAGCGTGGACAAATCTAGCGGAGGCTGCACCTGCCATTCCCCCCTTGATAAGGGGGGACAGGGGGGTTGTCCAGGAAGCATGGGCGTTCGTTGTAACCGGGCATTTGAACGGTAAACCGGCGTTTGACGGCTATCAGGTAATAGTCCGGAACCTCAGAACAAACAGCGCGATAACCGCATCGGTGCGGGGCAGCTACTTCGCCGCTGCAACCGCCGACTTGTCGCGGCGAAGCGTTGTGCAAATTGGAGATGAAATTGAAGTTCATGTCGTCGGTCCGGGCGGAGTTGTTGAATCTCAAACCCTAAGATATAAAGTTACCCGTGAACACTTGGCAAACGCCGTGATGTCTGTCAAACTTGACGGAATTGGTAAACCCAAACTGACGCGGTTATTGCAGAACTATCCCAATCCGTTCAACCCGGAAACGTGGATTCCGTATCAACTTTCGGAAGACAGTCCTGTGACGGTATCAATTTATGATACAACAGGTAAGTTAATTCGCAATCTTCCACTCGGTATTCAATCAGCGGGGTTTTACAATAGTCGAGACCGCGCCGCATATTGGGATGGACGTAATGCCGAGGGCGAAGGCGTCGCGAGCGGCGCCTATTTCTACCAATTGACTACGCCGTCTTTCCATCAAACGCGTCAGCTTGTCATTATAAAATAGAGTCACTTTTAGTCATTGCAACTAAAAATCATTCATTTGCTCATTGGTTTGTGGGAGAGGCTTCCTAGCCTTGATTGTCAATCAATCACTCCTTGTGTAAATTTGAACCTAAATGATTATAGTAACCTAAAGGCGTCACGGTTGTGATATCCGTGTAACTGTGACACCCATTAAAGTTCGAAAACTATTTGATAATCCCAATTTGAAAATTGTTCTCGCATGCTGTAATTGATAATCGGTCTGAATTTAGACTTTCAAATGTTCAATCTAAGAAACATTCGTAAACAGCGTGGTTTTTCTTCCATTTATTGGTGAAGTGCCATATAATATCAAGAAATCCAAATCTTCGCAGAAATGGAACTCTGGTTTTAAAACAAAATTCTGAACTCAACCCTACCATGGTTCAAGAACTAGATTCACCTAACGATCCGTCAGAACGGACACAGTGTCCGTTTATCTTTGGAGCAAAATAATCTAAGCGAGGTTTTCTTTAATGCAGAATAAGAACAAAAGCGGTTATTTTATTTTCATCTTCACGTTTTTGATGTGCCTTAATTCCCTTTTCTTTGGAAACAGTGCCGCACAAGTCAACGATCCATCCGTTGTCGCGACGGGAGGTTCCAACTATACCATTGATTCTATTCGGGTTGAAGGCGTAGAGTTTTTGGCGGTGACTGCGAGTAGCGACCATGAAGACTACGCGGGTTACACACTGAGCGCTGACGGGGAAAAGACCGTCGCCTTTACACTCATTGATGGCGAATTTAAGAGGTATGAATTCGAAAACTCGCAGGACACTCGATTCTATGCGCTCGGTAATGACTTGCGAGCTGCAGGACACTACCAAGACAGCGACGGTCTGTACCACGGTGTCATCATGGAAAACGGTGAATTGCAGCGCTATGATTTTCCGGGTGCTGTCCAAACGTTTATTTACGGTATCAGCGATGCGACCGGGGTGCTTACCGGCAATTGGATTGACGAAGCCGGCGTGCACCGCGGCTTTTCAGGGGATGAAACAGTTGAATTCCCCGGGGCGCGGGAGACGCACGCTCATTTTGTGAACGCGAGCGGAGGTATGGTAGGCAGCTACGTTGATGCTGGCGGCGTATACCATGCATACGTGCGGACCCCGGGTGGTAGGTTTATTTCACTCGACCTGCCGCGTGCAGGAGAACTGGAATACTTTATTTGTGCACGGCATTAACGATGCAGGATTTGTCGTTGCGCGCGCCAAACCGTCGGGCGAGCTTCCGCTCACCTATGTCGGTACATTCCAGCAAGGTCTAAAGGAATTTAAAGTTCCGGACAGCGTCAGCACAGAGGGCTGGAATATAAATCAGGACGGTTCTATCGTCGGCCACTACGAAGCGCCGGATGGGCGATCATACGGCTTTATCGCCAAACCTGCGGAAGAAGTTGACGATGAACCCGTAGCCACCCCCGCCGACCTAAATTTTACTTTTGAGAGTATTGATGTTCCAGGTGTAGATTTTTTAGCGTTGGCTGCCAGCAGTGACTTTGAGGATTACGCCGGCTATACGCGGAGTCCTGACGGTGGAAAAATTGTAGCATTTACTCTCATTAATGGTGAGTTTGAGACGTATGAATACGAAGACTCGCAGGATACGCGTTTCTTTGCGCTAGGTAACAATGGGGATGCCGCCGGACACTACTTGGACAGCGATGGCAATACGCGCGGTGTCGTATTGAGAGGCGGTGTGTTGGAGCCGTTTGATTTCCCGAACAGTATTCAAACGGAGATTTTCGGTATAAGCGACGCGACGGGTGCATTGACAGGAAATTTTACTGACGCTTCCGGCGTTCGCCGCGGGTTCACAGGAGACACAATCATCGAGGTGCCCGAGGCATTGGAAACTTTCGCGGATTTCGTCAGCGCGGGCCGTCTCGTAGGCAGTTACGTAGATGCTGATGGGATTTATCATCCTTATGCGCGTACACCCGCGGGTAGGTTCATATCCATTGACCTTCCCGGTGCGGCAACTCTGGAGTACATGTTCTTGCACGGCATCAATGATGTAGGGACTATGGTTGGTAGATCTAAACGGATAGGAGACCTCCCGCGCACTCATGTCGGCACATTCCGGGACGGGCTGCAGCAACTGAGGTTTCCGAATAGCGTTTTCACGGAGGGCTATAATATCAACCAGGATGGCTCTGTGGTGGGTCACTATCAATCAGCGGATGGGCGCGTACACGGCTTTATCGCAAGGCCCGTTGACAAAGCAGACAGCGACTATTTTGGAAACGTTTACAATGTCACTCTGGATAAAGGTTTAAATATGATATCCGTGCCCTTGGCGCCGCCAGCGCCAATGAGCGCTAAGTCGCTCGCTGGACTGACCGGGGCGACAACCGTAATTACGCTCGACGCACCTAACCAGCGTTTTATCGCATGGACGCCGGGCGCGCCCGATGACGGGTTTCCAATTGAGGGCGGCGGCGGGTATATCGTAAATGTGCCTGAAACTCGCCAATTTGCCTTCGTCGGAGCGCCCTGGACAAATAGAGCGGAGGCTGCCGCTGCGCCGCCTGCAATATCCGCAGAGGCGGTGCAGGAACATGAAGCGTGGGCATTCGTGGTTAGTGGTCGGTTGCAAGGGGTTCCCCCTCACGATGGCTATCAAGTAACCGTGCGTAATCTACGAACAGATAACACCATAACCGCGTTTGTGCAGGGTGATTACTTCGCGGCTGCAACCGCCGACTTGTCGCGCCGCAGCGTTGTTCAAGTCGGTGACGTGGTTGAGTTGCGGGTCATCGGTCCGAGCGGGAATGTCGAATCACCGACCCTCAATTACAAAGTGGCCCCTGAACACCTGGCAGACGCCGTAATGTCCGTTAATCTTGACGGCGTCGGAAAACCAAAGCTGACCCAGCTGTTGCAGAACTACCCGAATCCGTTCAACCCGGAGACGTGGATTCCGTATCAACTCTCGGAAGACAGCCCTGTATCTTTATCAATTTATGATTCCACCGGTAAGTTGGTTCGTACGCTTTCGCTCGGTTTTCAATCCGCGGGATATTACAATGGTCGGGACCGCGCTGCATATTGGGATGGAAAATCCGAGACTGGAGAGCGGGTTGCGAGTGGGGTATACTACTATCATCTCAATGCGGGCAGCTTTACAACGGCAAAACGCATGGTCATCTTGAAGTAGTTACCCCATTATCAGCTGCGGATTTCGAGATCGTTTACCCGCATTCAATGGGAGACCAAATCCTATGCCTGAAATACCCAAACCGATATTGATTCAAAAGGACGAACTTCGTGAATTCGTTGGAACGCTGTATCAGAAGACTGGCGTACCGCAAGATCACGCCAACCTAATGGCAGATTTACAAGTCGAAACCGATTTGCGAGGCGTGTTTTCGCACGGTACGCGTGCGGTTCCAGGGTACATCGAGAAGCTTCTTGATGGCAAAATAAACCCGACGCCGCGGTTCGAAATTGTCAAAGAGGCGCCCAGCACCGCTGTCATTGACGGAGACAATGCATTAGGGCATGTCCCCTCCGCGAAGGCGATGGAAATGGCCATCGAAAAAGCCAAATCTATGGGAATCGGCGCCGTAGGTGTCTGCAACGCTGGGCACTTCGGCGCCGCAGCGTGCTACGGAATGATGGCTGTCCGCGAAAAAATGATCGGCTTTGCCACAACAAGTACAGCGATGCGGAGCGTCGTCGCACCCGGCGGTGCAACGCCCGTAGTCGGTAACGTGGCGCTCTGCTACGCCTACCCGTCCCGAACCGAACAACCCGTGGTGCTCGACATGGCGTGCGGCATCTCGGCCTGGAATAGGATTGAAACCATGCGCATGTACAATATCCATATCCCGATGGACTGGATGTTGGACATAAATGGGAAACCGACCAACGATCCGAGCAAGGGAGAGATGCTCAAACCTGCTGCAGGTCCAAAAGGTTACGGTTTGGCGATGGCTATGACGGCCCTCGCGGGCCCTCTAATTGGCGGCATGATGGGCTGTCATAAGGACGCTGGTCCATCTGAACACTTTTTCATAGCGTTCAACGTCTCTAGTTTCACCGACTACGATGATTTCATACGTGAAATGGACAGGTCGGTTCGCACGGTGAAAACTTCAAAGACTGTTGACGGCGTGGACCGGGTTTACCTGCCGGGCGAAATTGAATGGGAAAACTACGAACCGTGGAGCGACTACGGGATTCCGCTCCACAAAGACCACTTGAGCGCGCTAGCGGAGACCGCCGAAAAACTCGGCGTTGATGTGTTTTGGGATGTGGGGGGAATAACCGCAGCGGGAACTCGTTGACTTAGACGAATTCCTCCTTCTTGCCAAGATGAAGGTAAAGGGGATTTCGTCTTCAAACGCCATCCGACACCGAAGGTACGTTATCTTGACAATAGACGGGCCGGAAGAGCGTGCGTCTTTTGAACGGCATTTCGGCAAGGTGTGCCGGGTGAGGCTCCCACTTGTGCCACTTGTTGCCAATCACGTTGTAGCAGTTGAATATGGCGACCCGGTCGGCAGTATCGTCCTCCCAACGGGCGCCTGAGTGAGTGATCGCCTCGGTAAAGAACAACACCGACCCTGCCGGGCAAGAATAATCCTCCCACAAGGGGCAATCCCGATTCTCAGTCGTTTTTGGCGGTGGAAATGCCGCTTTGTGGCTTCCGTTCAAAAACATAGTGCCGCCGCCGCGTTTTTTCACTGGGTTCAGCTCCCATACAACTCGCGTCAAACCACTGTGTACCTTGTCCGGATGCATATGATAGGTGTGTGAGTTTCCGGGAAAGTTGTGCATACCGCGTCCGCCATGAGGTCTAAAGTGGTCTTGGCCTTTGGCTCGAATCGTCAAAAACGTACCCTCCAAGCGAAAACCGTAGCACTCCTCGTTCGAATAGCCGGACGCGACAAATTCGTTCATGAATCCCAAGACAGCTGGGTGATCTGTGAGTCTTTCGAGCGGACCGCCGATGGACGAACGGTGAGGCTCTGGAATTGACTCGGGCTCTCTCTGCAGACGGTAACAAAACTCCCGCATCTCGACAACCTCATCGTCGTTCAGCACGCCGGGCAGAGCTATCCAGCCCCGTGGGTCGAAGATAAACTTCTGCTCTTCGGTAAACTCAATTGCCGGCGTTCCAACGGCGTTTGTCGAGGGCATAACCATAAAAATAGCCTTCCATTTATTTGTGTTTCATTGACGACTTACAATTAGACGAATTACAATTACGGATTAAGGGCGGATGGCTTTTGTAGCTCGCCTACCTTCAATCATACGCCCCACCGCTTCCGCATCTTCTCCATCGGCACGGTTTCGCCCTGCATCCAAGCATAATGCGCAATCGGCTCATCTCCGATCCAACGTTCATCAACCGGTTCATCCGCGCGTTGGAAGCGTGTGTCAGCGCTAAGGCGGTAACGGTTCGTTGTGTTGTCCAGCGATCCGTGCATCGTGAACATGCCGAAAATTAACACATCTCCCATCTTAAATGAACTCGTACCCCACTGCCCGCCGTAACGGTCAACTAATTCGATTGGATCATTCGAGAACGAGCCGGTCACATTGTCACGATCCACATCCATCTCGCCGTAAGTCTGTTTAATTAAATCAAAACGGTGGGAACCGACAAGAATCGCCAAAGGGCCCATCTCAAGCGGCAGGTCGCCAATTGGCGTCCAGCAGGTTACGACATGTTGCGTCCCGCGTCCCATGTAAACGATGTCGTAATGTGCACCGGTGAAGCCGCTCGGCTGTACCACGCGCAGCCATTTATAATCGTACGTGATGACGGGTGCACCGAAGAAATCTACAAAAAAACCCAAAACTTCAGGGGATTCGACCAGATTCAAAAATTCCGGTTGGTGGGTGACGGCGCTATTGCCGCCCATAAACATGCCGCGCTTGCCTTCCGCCGGAATCCCGTCTGATACCGGATGCGCACGGTCGAGTTGCTCGTTCTCGTCCAGCTTCCTGAGCAGAAATCGGCGGGTTGCCTTGACGTTTTCCGGGTCGTACAATCCGCGAATTAACAGATATCCATCAGCCTTAAACCTAGCATACAGCTCCTCGCGGTCGCCGAGTACGCCATTTGCTTCTCGCAACCATCCAAGGTACTTCCCGCCCATTTCCATCTCTATTTTGTTCATCGTGAGAATCACGTCAAATCTCCGTTTTTCTCCGTTAGAAATACGTTAGCCAACCGTTAATCAACCCGTAATTCGTCCGCTAAAAATTTAATGCTGTGAACACTTGAAATAGTCAGTGCCATGTCAGAAATTTGCGCGGTTGCTTAATGTAATCAATCATTGACAAATTTCCAAAATTATATTACCATCGAATCATAAAGCACACAACAAGAAAAAAGGGAAGGCATCATGTATCGCCAGAGGCATCTTGTTATTGTTAACCTGATAATGGTCGTTGTGCTAACGAGTTCCTGCGGCATCGGGCGAGTTTTTGAACCCCTTGTATTCAATTCCTATGAGTCTCGGATGCAATCGGTCATTGAGCAAGGCACGGTTGTTAAAAATTACTTGAAAAGCCTTGAACGTGCGCTTCGGGATGGTGATGACCGCACTATCGCACTATTGGCGCCCGAAGCCATCCGTTCGTTTCCACCCTGTGAGGAAGAAATAGAACGCCGGACTGATCTGCCTGGTGTGGAAATTATCCGTTGGGAATCAACGCCGGGAAATGGAGGAGGCAATCCTTGGGTAAACCTAGCAGACCACTGGGGAAGCGGATCAATAATATCGAAGAGTTCGTTTAACATGATTCACCTCAACATAATCAGCGGCGACATCTGCGAGCCAGAAATCCGCATTAGCATACAGGGCATTGATACCGCGGGAAGACACCGCCAAGATGTCAGTTATATGCGGCTCAAGGTAGATTTCTCCGGGCACGCCGCTGTCATTCGAGACAGCCTAAAATTTGTTTCCCATTCGCTTATACGCACCGGAGATACGCTATTTAAAGACGAAACGGAGAAACGGGGACTGGTATTTCAGCCGCCCAACGTTCCATTTCGGGACGACCTAAAATTTGCGCCCTTTACGGCTACGGGTGGTGGAGTCGCCGTCGCTGATGTAGATGGGGACGGATGGGACGATGTATACCTCATCGGCAGCGCGCCGAACACAAGTAGATTTTATAAGAATATTGGTGCCGGATACTTTGAGGAGGCGACAGCGAGTTCCGGATTAGCAAACCCCCAAGATATGGCTATGGCTGCTGCCATTGGCGACGTTGACCGAGACGCTGATTTGGATATTGTTGTAACGCACGGTTTTGCGCCGCCTACACTCTTCCGTAACCGCGGCGATACGGTGTTCATTCGTGAGCCGTTCGCGTCTTCAAATGGGCAAACCGAAGAGGGTGCCGCGACGCCCTCGTTGGTTGATGTCGATAACGACGGGGACCTCGACCTGTATGTTGCATACTACGGTCCGGTGTCAGAATACGTACCGGACACGATATACATTGGACTTAACGGTGTTCAAGACCGCCTCTACATCAATGATGGCGCAGGGAATTTCACGGAAGAGGCGCGAAGCCGGGGGATTACCGATTCGCGATGGACATTTCAAGGCGCATTTGCTGATTTCGATGAGGACGGCGATGCCGATCTTTACCAAATTAACGATTTTGGACGCAACACGCTCTATCTGAATGACGGGACGGGGAATTTTACGGATTGCACCCGCGACTGGGCGGGAACTGAAGCCTTTGGGTTCGGTATGAGCGGCAGTTGGGGCGACTTCAATGCGGACGGCAATCTCGATATGTATATCGCCGGCATTGCTTCAGGCGTGCAATGGTTCGCGGAACAGACCGATGTTATGCGATTTTACCTTCTAAACGCGAAGCGGAGCCGCTACTTGCCGCCCGCGCAAGTTGACCGCATAACAGCGGAACTTGAACCCTATATGATTTCCGCCGATCATCTGGGCGATTCCTTGCCCGCAATTCGCCAGCGATACTTCCAAGGAAATGTCTTGCTTCGGCGCAACGGCAACGGATTTGATAACATCAGCCAACCATCCGGTACAGAATATGGCGAATGGGCATGGGGTTCAGGGTTTGTTGACTTTCAAAACGACGGACTAGTTGACCTTTACACAACCAACGGTTTTATTACGGGCGAGAAAAAAGACGATCTCTGAATGCCATTTTTCGAATCGGCGGTCCGCCGGCCTCTCGATTATTATGAAGGCGCATTTTATTCCGCCGATTTTGTTCGCTCCAATTCTTGGAACGGACTGGAAAGCAACTTTGCTTATCTCAACCTTGATGGAAGTAACTTCCTTGAACTAGGTTTTGCACTTGGCATTGACAGTACTGCTGACGGACGAAGTTTCGTCGCTTTTGATTGTGACGGCGACGGGGATCAAGATTTGCTTGTTGCTAATCGGAACGCACCGGCTAAACTATTTGTCAACCGCTGGGCGGACGCTGCGAATAATAATTGGTTGAAAGTTCGTCTCATCGGTGACAATGATAGAACCGCAGTTGGCGCCGTGGTTAAAGTTCAAACGGGCAATCGGAAGCAAGCCCAAACGTCCTCCTTGGGCAATAGCTACTTGTCCTGCTACGCCGGACCGCTCCTATTTGGAATTGGTCCCGCAACTCGAGTCGATGCGGTAGATGTGGTTTGGCCGGGCGGTGAATCTAGCCGAATCACCGGGATTAACGCTAACCAAATGATTGAAGTGCGTTTTCCCGCCGCAGCTCGGACGGACAAATGACGCTAATGACGAAACACCTTGGGAATTTACCCTGGCCGTATCTGCCTTTAGTTCTATCGCTCTCGGTTCTGGCGGGTTGCACTCAGGTTCATCAGACAATCGCCGTCGGTGAAATGATTGGCGATATTGATGTTGTTCAACTATCGGGTAAAAGAGAGAAACTTTCCTCTCTGTCCAAAGACCGTATCACTTTAGTGGTGTTCTGGGCAACTTGGTGCCAACGTTGCCGTGAAGAAGTTCCGGACATCAATGATTTAGCGGCTGATTACGGATCATCATTAGCCGTCATTGGAATTTCAGCGGGCGAGACCCTCCACACCGTCAAAGCCCATTCCGCAGGACTAGGCATACGCTACCCAGTGGTTGTTACCCAGTTATCCAACCTGGCTGCACTCGGAATTGACAGTATTCCGCGGTTGGTGGTTTTAGACTCGAAAGGGAGAATTCAGCGGATTGAAAACGGCGTGAATACGTCTTTACGGGCACGACTCACGCAACTCGCTCACGAAAACGAACCAAATCAAAATTGATGCGGCGGACAGGTAAAATATCACCGTATCCTATTCCCGCTGTTCTGAACATACGAATCGCTTGCACAATACTGAGCGCTCCTGAAAATTTGCGCTCAACCCAACCTATCAGAGCTACAACCCCCCATCAAATCGGCAAATGCCTAGCCGCTATTCTCGGTCCGGTTTGCAAATGTTTTCAAAACTCTGGCAGTATCCAAAGGTGTCCCCATCAGCGCGATTGTGTCCCTTATGACACTCACCTCCATCGGCAATATTTTGGTTGATTTTGTCATCTCAGAATGCTAGGGAATCCTGTCACACACTAGCTTTTCGGCATTTCTGGGCGCACGTAGCAATGCGTCGGCTCGAAGTGCCCTAAAGTGTCCTTTTGTGCCCTAAATTCGGATTCACTTTTTGGGACACTTCTGATGCATCGGGTATCATGTCCAGATTGCAGATTTGATTTAATGCCGAGGCGACGGCCGCCAATGCGGATTCCTCGAAATTAAATATCTGATTTTTGCGCACGTTCAGGTCACCAAAAAAAAAGCGAGGCTGCGACTCTTTCAGCGCCCTCGCCTCGCCAATGAGAATGTAATCTTTATATTATAAGTGAACCAGTGCCGCCTGTTTTCCTGAATTATAAACGATGTGAAATGCATGTGCCAAGAGGAAAAGCGGTAGGTACCCCTTGTAGGTTGGGTTGAGCAGGCTTCCTAAAACCAAGGTCTCCTCTTAATCATTACTCATGACTTCTCAGGTGTTCAATGTGGTTCTGGTTAAGGACGCTCATTTCGTCTCGCACGCCGCCGATTTCAGCTCGCACGCCGCTGATTTCAGCTCGTACATCGCTGATTTCGGTTCGTACATCGCTGATTTCGGATTTAAATTCAATTCGTAGCTTGTCAATCTCGTTCCGCAGGTCGCTAATTTCAGATCGAGTTTCGTTTCGCAGGTCGCTAATTTCAGATCGAATTTCGTTTCGCAGGTCGCTAATTTCGGAGCGAATTTCGGTTCGCAGGTCGCTAATTTCGGAGCGAATTTCGGTTCTGACTTCATCAATTCGATTCTCTAGGCGTTGTCCTTGCTGCTGGAAATCGTCGTTTTGCTTGTCCATCCGCTTTTCAAGTTGCGCCGTGCGATAGAACAAGACGGCAATCTGGCCAATAAAACCCACGACGACAACAATAATAAGGATTGTGTGCGATGGTGACCACGTGCCGAAGTCCATTGATTGCGCCTCCTGCCGTACTTCTTTCGCTCAACAAGACATTGGGAATGCGTGTAAAAGCGTGTTGATTTTCTTAGGGAAATGTGAGCCCGACATGAATCTGTTTTGCGCGGCCGTTAGCTTCACGGCGTTTTCCGTTAAGCTAAGTTAAGTATATCATAATACCAAACAATAGTCAACATTTTGCGACGGAGTGTGGCTTTTTTAAGTTGGATTGAGATCGACGGAACGATTAGAGAAGGCTTTAGCGAATACATAACGAGTGAGATATCCTTCTTTAGTTTCTCCCTTTATCAAAACCGCTCAACCAAAGCCGCAATCCAAAAAATACGGCAAAATTTAAACAACAGATAACCAACTACTGGTCGCAGACTGCCAACGTAAATTTTTACGTTGACGTAACATATAATTACATATATAATATTAAGTAATGAGTTATAAGGTAGCGGGTATGCGTTAAAACCAGGTTACTAGCCGTACCGTATGTGCCACTGTTTCTAGCTAGGCGGCAAATACGAAAATTACGTGGTAAAGCCTGCGATCGAAAATGAAGAAATCTTAAAAACACCGAAGAATCGAAGGAGGGTCGCTTTGACGATTAACGCAGTTGGTCGCAATCGTGGAAGGAAAAAAATGCGCATGAATATAAAGTTGTTTTGTATTATGTTGGCGGTGTCGTCTACTTGGGCTTACGCAAAACCTAAGTTTGAAGATATAAGAGTATTTGAAGCCTCCAGTCGGGGGGCAATTTTTATTATTAATGGAAATGAAAAGGCAATCTTGTCGTCCCCTGCAGGAGTGTTCGACATTAAGTGTTTGCAGCAAGGCATACCTCGAGGCGTCTTTTTTATTGGAGGAGAGAGTATAGTACATATAGAAGAAACATCGTGGGATAAAAGGAAACAGGGCTATTTGGCGCATTTTGAAAATGAAAGCGTAGTGTTTAAACCATTGGATGTTTTTCCGAAGAACACCATTCAAAACGTCAAGTTACTGCACAATTCAAGGAGATTTAGTGTTTACGAGAAAAACGCTTCAGTAGTCGTTTTTAACATAGATACTAAAAAAGTTGTAGAGCCCGAAAAGAACACTTCCTCTGGAAAATCATTTAGAGATGGGTCACTAACATTTCTGATACTCGATGAAAGTAAAGCACAAATGTACGGGAATCAGGGAAGTGACTCTATCGAATTTTATAGAGACAAGAATTGCCTAATATTTACGGAAACAACGCCGGTTGGAAGCAAACATGTTTTCATAATTTCAGACAAATATGACCCCGGTGAAATGGGCTTCAGATACACCTATGTGAGAAACACTTTGAATATAATCTTCAGCAACGAGTTGATTCGCACAACTTCACATGGACTAGTAAAGGTAGATTATTAGGTAACTAATCGAGAGGAAGGAAACTCAAATGATGCGCAAGGGAAGCGGCAAATTGCCGCAATCTAGTATGAACGAAGCCAAAGTACCATATCGCAGCATAAATTCACCATTCGAAAAAAGAGTGCTTATATTTTGTGATTAGCGCATTACGGCGAACGTACACCAAACGCAATAAGCCGCGCCGAATTCATAATCAGCTAATGAAAAATTGCGGTGCATCGTACACTTAATTACGCAATCTGTATTTACGATACGCATACGAAACACTGTGCGCGTTTAAATATCTTCGCTCAACCCAATCTACAAACGCTGCTAAATCAAAACGTGCGTTCACCGGGAAGCGCCGATGCTTGGAGAATCCAACGCGCCAATAACTCTTCGTCGAAGCAATCATCCTCGTGGATGTGAAAATAGCGCACCGCCTCATGTTTGGATTTAACGGGCGGCACGGGTCGCAGTGACGCGCCGTTTAGGAAGGTCACCTTGACATACTTTGTGAAGCAATGGAACGAGAGGAACCAACCTTGCCCTTCGATCCCATAGAAGGGTGAGTTCCACCTCACCGCTTTGCGCACTTCGGGCACGGTGCGCGCGATGAGTGCATCGAGGTTGCGTCCAACGTCCTGTTTCCATCCCGGCATGGCTGCGATGTATGCTTGGACAGGTGCGTCCCCGTCACCTTTTGGAATTTGCGGGTTGCCCCCGGAGAGAAGTTTCGGTTCGGATGAGTTTTTCATAATTATTATTGTACCATATTACGATCATGTAGTCATTGGTGCAAGTTTGAAATAGAGAGTATAACCGGCGTGAACGGAGAGCACTCCACCATGACTTAGCTTCGGCACAAAATTTACCCTGGTTATGGGAAAATTTCCACCGCTAAGGATGAATTGAGCTCCGAGAAATCATCAATTTTACATAATTCCAAATCGCATATGTAGGCTGGGTTGAGCAATTTTTACGGTACTAGTGAAAAAATGCACGGGTATGGTCTGTTGATTGCATTGAACGCGTGTTTGCGGGAAGTGAAACGCCGCGTTTTTTGGTTTCCTGGACGCTTTAAACCGTTGGGTTTTGCTGCATCCTGCGCTTGATGAAACCATCCGGGCAACTCAAACCGCATAAGGTCTAGCGCGCGCTCAAAAATGTTTCCGCTCTATCCAACCTACTAGCACTACCAACCCCACTCAGTAAAATACGGGAAGATTCTGTACACATGCTGCCCGCGTATCTCGCCGAAGATTGTCCATAAACTGCCGATAACGTGTTGGCCCAAGATTATGCCAATAAAGAACGGTACCATGCGACGATAAAGCTGAATCCCGCCGAACTTTAGAATTACCCACTTAATCAGCCACGCGGCAAAGACTGAAAACCAGATTCCGCCCATCATCCAACCGCATGCCACGGCATAACCGACGGGATGGAACGGGAATGTAAGGAATCGTTGATGCAATAGACGAAGGACGACAGTGATACCCGCGCCCATCCCAACGTCGCGAAGCATCGGATAGTTCTGGTCGCGCGGGTGTTTAATCCAACTGTCCAGCATTCGGAAACCGTTGTCGCCGATATTGTGGTAAACGTTGTCCGCGCCGAAGCGGTACATGTTGTCGAGCAGCGCCCAAAAACCGGCAAATGTGCCAACAATTGAGGCGATAACCATTGCAATTAAGAAATGGCGGCTGCGGGCATTTAGCAGTTGCGCCATCTTGAATCCTTCAATCTGATGACCAACCGGATGGGAGCGGTATGCGCGGCACATCCAGAACAGATGGCTGAACATGGCGATATTCGTAACCCCGATACGCCGTGATCCGAATACGTTCAAAAGCATCTGATCCGGCCCCATAAACTCGGCGTCGTGTGCTGGTGGACCTATCTCGGCACGAATGCGAGCGATAGCAACGGCATAGATAATATATACGAGTAAAAACAGAAGCACGACCCACGCGGACATGCCGGCGTATCCGAGGAACGCCACCATAGACACGACACCAAGGACGATGCCGATGATAGCCGATCGGTAGCTCATTGCCTCGTTTGCGGCAGTATCGGGCGTTTTGCCGCGGACAACTTCTGTGACCACCTGCTTTAGATGGTTTCGTGCAGACCACAAAGGTAAAATTGCTAGGACTATCCATGCCCCCGCAGTTTGGTAACTTCGGAATGGCCCTGGTGTTGCCCAGATGCCCACCGCATCTCGATACACTAAGTCCGCCTTCCAGATAAGATGGAAGAACCAAGCAGAAAACGCCAGATTCAGCGGCAAGAAATAGGCCATCCCGACCACGAAGGGGTAGACCGCCAAGGGCAGCCAACCGACAGCATTCCACGGCTTTTCGGTGAAGAATCTGCCGAGATTGTAGATTGGCGCAAAATTCGGAGCTGCGGGCCACAAGCCGTGCAGCCCGTTGATGAGGTCAAATGCGCCGGCCAGCCCGAATCCTAGCCACAACATGCGGTTGGAAAGCAACCCGGTACCGCCCTTTGCCATCTCCATCGGTAGTTGTATAACAGGATAGGCGAGTTTTTCATTTTCTGTCCACTGTTTGCGAATGATTACGTTGATACACACAATTACGAAGAAGAGCACGATCAGAAATCCGCCCCAAGCTATAGCCGGGACTAGCCACGGCATGAAATGTTCCGAGACATAGAGAGAGGTTTCACCGTGATGGTAACCTAGGAGCGCTGCCGGGTCGTAAACGGTTGCCCATTCGGGTATGTGTCTGCCGAAAAGCGTCATCCATTCGTTTTCTGGCGTCACAAACCAAAAACTCGTGAGGTGCTGAACCATGACGAGCAATAGGTCGTGTCCGAATATGCCGGTCGCGATGGCTGTCATCACATATATGATGATGAGTTCTACGGGTTGAAAGGCGGCGCCGGGAGCGTATTTGTTAAGAATGGCGTTTAACACCAGCAGCAGGAATAGGGTGAACGTGACGTTGTAAAATAGTGTGAAGAGTGTCGAAAAGACGGGCTGATAAACGGTTTCAGCGAGTGTCAGCCAATACAAATTGATAGGAATGAGGAGTGCGCCGATAATCAGTGCACGGTATGAAATACAGGTGGGATTACGAGGGGTCGATCCAGCTTTCAAACGATCACCGGTGCGAGGGTTTTCAAACGTCTTAGCAAAAAGGAGGAATAGGACGGAACAACGTTAAAACAATCACAATAACGGAGTGCGTCATTCTAGCATACAAGATTACACTGAACAACATGAAACAGATGTTCCATTGACCGTTCTACCGGACTATACTATACTGTAACTTTTGCACTAAATGTAACCATTTATAGCTGTAGGCTGGTACGTATTCCGTTTGTTTCAGTAAAACCGAAATTCATTTTTGCTCTGCGGTAGGTTCGATTTTGCAGCCGAACCGGCATTCATCCATTCTTGTGGTTGCGGTTTGAATCCGCGCCAACCGAAACACATGCAAATACAAATGGAATTGACCGTAAATCGTAATATATTTGTTTAAATCGAATTTTCAAGGGAGAATGCTGCGCTGGAAATTCTATGACGTAGACGAATGCAATGTTAATTTTCGCGCTGTTAATTGTAGTTGGAACGGGACTGCAGCGAATCAATCCCAACGCTTTGGGAGAAAGCGGATCAGGGTTACCCGACAATACACTCATCAACCAACCGGAAGCGCGAAACGCGGCGTTTGCCGGCAAAGTTCGGGCAAACCAAGCGCAAGCCGCCGCCGCGCCAAGCCTAACGCACGACTCTGACACTTGGGCGTTTGTTGTTAGCGGGCACTTACAAAGCAGTCAAAACCTGGGCGGCTATCTAGTCACGGTGCAAGATTTAACCACAGGCGATGTCATGACAGAAAGTGTGAGAGACGGCTACTTCGCCGCGGCTACAGCAAATCTCGCACGCCAAAGCGTGGTGAATGTTGGGGTCGCTTTAGAGGTCACCGTCACCGATACGACTGGCGAAATTGCTTCGAAGCCGTTAATTTTCACGGTGACGCACAATGCGCTCCTAAACGCAGTACTTCCTTTAGTGCTTGATGGGGTAGGTGTACCGAAGCAGACGATTTTATTGCAGAACTACCCAAACCCGTTCAACCCTGAGACATGGATACCGTATCATCTTTCCGAGGCAGGAGATGTGTCGACAACTATTTACGATACGGCGGGCCAACGCATTCGGATGCTATCGCTTGGCTTTCAGTCGGAGGGTTACTATCAAAGCCGTTCGCTCGCCGCCTATTGGGATGGGCGAAACGACCTCGGCGAACAAGTCTCGAGCGGGATTTACTCCTATCACTTGTCCGCCGGCGATTATACTGCAACGCGGCGGATGGCGATTGTCAAATAGCCCATCTCGAGTTGGAAAGGCAAGTCAACGACCTAACTTGACTCGCGCCCACAGTGTTAGTCGTTTTAAATTCGGACGCACAGAAGAGGTTTTGTCGACCGGGTGCCCCGCCTGTTCCCATGCGAAAAACCCACCCAACAGCACCGCAACATTCTCTGGATTAAAGCCAAATTTATCAATTAGCTGGCGTGCCGCACGGACACTGGTGGCTTCAGCCGGTCAGCTTCAGTAAAAAACGACAAACGGCTCATTTTTGAGCTCCTGATGCCTCGTGGCGATGTCACTAATCGGCATAGAGACGGCATTCTGAATATGCCCGTTGTCGTAGGCGCCTTTGATGCGGACATCTATAATCACGACATCATCACCTGCATCCAACCGGGCTTTGAGGTCAGCGACCGTAATTCGCTGCACATCTTCAGGAGGCGCTTGAGCGGTCGAATGTGATGCGAAAGACGTTTGAAGGAGAAGGACGGTCAACAGGAAGAAAATGCACCTATATGTTTTTTTCATCGGTTTTTCTCCAAGTGTTGGGTTTTGACTTTTGTAATTTTAAGATGTTTTTCACGCCGGTGTCAAGAGTTTTCTGACATTGGTCAAATCATAGGTTTTCCATCTCACCCGTCATCAGCAGCCCAATTGCCGGCAGTTCATGTCGAAACCGTGTTGCGTCCGCCAGTCCGCCGTTGTACATCACAAAGATGCGGTCGCTGAGTGCTAGCACTTCATCTAACTCGGTGGAGATAAGCAATACGGCGCGGTGATTCCGCCGCTGCTCAAGAAGCCGCTGCTGCACATAGTCCGCCGCGCTAATGTCCAGACCGCGCGTTGGGTTGACTGCAAGCAGTAGTTCCGGTGTTTGTGAGAGTTCCCTAGCAATGAGCACCTTCTGCTGATTCCCGCCGGATAAGAATTTTACGGGTGAGTTCCGATTAGTAGTCCGGACATCATATCCCCGGATGAGTTCATCGGCATCAGCATTGATGCGTTTTCGATCCAACAACGGGCGCCAACGTTTAAGAAATTTGGAACCGCCCATGAGGCTGGTTCGATAGTTATCAAGTTGCTGAATGTTAAGAATTAGGTTTTCCGCAACTGTGAAATCGAGAATGAGTCCGGCGTTTTGGCGATCATCGGGGATATATCCATATTTCAATCGGCGTATTTGATTCGACAATAAGTTGGTGACGGATTTCCCGTTGAATCGAATTTCACCGTTGCGCGGCATTCGCAGTCCCATAATGGTTTCTGCAAGCTCAATCTGGCCGTTGCCGTCAACGCCGGCGATTCCGACGATTTCGCCTGTATTCACCTCAAGTGAGCAACTGTTTACAGCAATCTGGCCTCGACTTCCGACGACAGTTAGGTCCCGGATTTGGAGGTGTGCGGTGCCTGAGGCGTGCGGTTCGCGTTCAATCTGCGGCGGGTCATACCCGACCATGTGTTTCGCCAGGTCTGGCGGTGATGCGTCTGCCGCATGTGTAGTCGCGACCCGCTTGCCGCGGCGCAAGACCGTAATTCGATCGCTAATCTCCATGACCTCTTTGAGTTTGTGGCTGATGAAGATTATCGAGTTGCCTTCTGTCTTTAGGCGCCGCAGGATGGTGAAGAGTTCGTGGGTTTCTTGGGGGGACAGGACGGATGTCGGCTCGTCAAGCACTAAAATTCGCGGCTTGATGGAATCGTCCATCGTTGGATTGACCAGTGCCTTGAGAATTTCAACGCGTTGCTGCATCCCCACCGACAATTGCCAAATTTTGGCACGCGGTTCGATCAACAATCCATAACGGCGGGAAAGTTCAAACACTAGCGCCTCAACCGTTCGCCGCTTTAGGCGGAATTTGCCGCGTCTGAAATTATGCGCGATGTTTTCGGCAACGCTCAACGTGGGAATTAATGCAAAGTGTTGATGAACCATGCCTATCCCGTGTGCAATTGCCGTTTTCGGCGAATCAATTAGAACTGGCTTGCCGTCAATCCAAATCTCGCCCTCATCGGGTTGGCACAAGCCGTAAATCGTATTCATAAGGGTCGATTTACCGGCTCCATTCTCACCGAGTACCGTGTGGACTTCACCGCGCCGTAAAGTTAGATCCACACGGTCAACGGCGAGATTGTTTCCAAATGCCTTGGTGATGCCGCGAAGCTCTAGCGCGTAAGGTGTCAAACTTACGTTCTCCCCTTTTATTTTCGGCTGAAATTCTTAACCCTGGAAGCGTTTTCTTATGCCCTATCAAACCGGATTTTGTTTCAATAATACCAGATCTGGGTATGTCCCGCTATCAAAAAGCAAGCAGGCATGGCGGTGCGATCGGTTGTGAATTAGGTGTCTTCGATTGAAAACGGATAATTTTGCAGACAAGGGTAAATTGGTACACGGTCAGCACCGTATGGGCGCCGTTGCGTTGATTCCCGACTTCTCCAACACCATGTCCCCGCTCGGTTACACAACGACCAGCTTCATTCCCCAAGTTTCGACAGCGGGCAAAACAAATTTATTGTACGCTCCATCCGTCCCATGGGAGCGGATCACGGTCTTAGCGCAGTGCATGTCGAAGACGCTTATTTCCTTCGTCGTTGTATGGAGCATAAGCGAAACGTTCTCCGCCCGATCGAGGCATGAATTGGTTACCGCGAGAGCTAGTCTCTCTGTTTCGGTTGTTCTGACCCACATGTTAATTTTGTGGAAGGAACTAATATAGGCCGGCAGGGTATCTTTTGAAAGCCAGCGTAAAAGGATTTTGAGCTGAGATGATTTAGAACCGTTTTGTAAAAACTTCCACGGATAGTACCCCGCGGCACATATTCTGCCGCCGATGTGGTTTTCAAATACGCCCATGCAGCACGGAGCGGTTTCTCGCCCTGTGTAATCCACGATTCGCGCTAGGACTTTCGCGGTTTCACTAATCGGCTTAAGAACCGCGGCGGGGGACAGCCATGGTAAGAACGATTGGCGTGCATCACGCTTGCGTCCGGCGAAGGGCGCATTTAGCGGATGATTCGTGAATTCTTCGATGCAATCCTCGTTCAGGAAACGCTCGACCTCAAATCCGGTGAACTCACCGTACCCCATTTCGTTCAGGCAGATTAAGGCTTTCGCATCCATGTAAACCCCCGAAGACAGCATTTTTAACACTTGCTCGTCACTCATGGCTAAAACGCTGCTTTCGGACAGGGCGGTCACTGAAGCGCATTCCGGTGAATAAGCTGCGGGCAATCCAATTTCTAGCAGTTCATCCGCATGCGATGCGCAGATACTTAGGACATTGTCGGCAAGCCAATCGCCTTCTGCCAAGTTGTTCACTGCATAAACATCTTTTCCCCACCCAGTATAAATTCCTATCGGTTTTTCTCTTTTGAAATGCCTTACCAGTAAATCATAAAAAGGCCTAGTATCCCGTAGTTTTCTCAGGAGCGGCTCATACTCATCAAGAGGCTCGTCATGTTGAGATAGTACATTGAAGGCGGCGCCCGTGCAACCTGCGGCGATATGAGACGAAGCTTCCAGCGCTGTCGCGGCGGCGCTTTTCTGCAGGCGTTGATACGGAAAATTCTCTATCTCGGATTGTATTGAGATGATGCTGTTTGGAAGCATGGATACCTGTCTCCCGACATCGTGGGACTTCCCGGCTAGCCCTCTCATGTAATCATCAAAATAGAAACCGCCCCCCGGTCGCCACATGACCTCTGACCCGTGGTCGCCGGACAAGACTTCACTCCAATGGTGGAAATCATACCCCTCAAAAAACCGATCGCCCGTCATGAATCCTAGCGGCAAACTCGGCTTCACCCGATGTACTGTGTGTTCTATCAATTTAAAAAGGCGAGCGATTGTATTGCGATTATGCTGCAGCCACGCCAGGCGCACCTCCAGCTTTTTCGCGGTGGAACCAGTATTAAATGCATCTTTAAGTGTATCCCTCGTAAACTTGACCCCAAACTCCTCTTCAAATATGAGTAGGCAATTATCGCAAAAGCAGCCGTAACCAATGGGCATATGCCCAAAGCGTACATCGTCGTCTATCCAGATATAGTCGGGATGGGCACTAGTTACAATATTGTAAAGCTGACTGATACAAGTTCTCATGCCCTCATCGTTGGGACAAAATGAACCCAAGCAGATGTTACCGTAGAAGTCCGTCATGCGGGTATAATCGGCAGCAAGAGAGTTGGGCAAGTTTTCGTTGTGATGGCCAATAGTGGTGAGAATGTTGATACCCGTTTTGTAGCCCATAGACCGCATTTGCGCCATTCGTTCACTCAGTAATGATACGTGTTCCTCAATTGTTCCTAAATCAAGCGGTGCGTGCGTTTCCGAGGTAAAAAATGTCACCTCATCGGTGAGTGCTTTGTATTTTTCTAATAATTTAACAAGCGACTGAAAGCAGCTTTCCGGCCGCCACTGTCTTATCCCAATTCTAAAGGAAACCACAGCGTTCTGAATTCCGGGTTCCATACCAATGCCTCCCTTTCATTTGATCGCGGTTAATCGGTACAGATTACAAGGTTGTAAAGTATAACACATCTGTTAACGCCGCGTCTTGGCAACGCCGTGTCAAAGGCTTTAAGCAATCTCGACCCTAGTTATGGAATTTCATAGCCGAACCAATAAAACACTTGACAAAAACGGCGTAGATGAGTTATCAATATATTTGCGTTCGACCGGGTCATCGCCCCAACTTTATTGCGCGTTGCAGATGATGACTTCGTCCGGAAGTGTAGTTAGTTAAAATATTGAGCCTTAATCACCCGATGCGTTGGCAGCTAATGTCAGTAATTCTCGTGAAGGAACGAAAGCAGAAAAAAAATGGATACACCCGCGAAATCTGAGTTTTAGGTGTAATCTTCCGATTTTTATTGGGCGTTCTAACGACTAACTATATTATCGGGACACCGCGTTCGGTCGTTCCCGCCAAAATCTGCAAATTCGCGAGCAAAAGGCAAAAATGTTATTTCCCAACCGGTACATGCGATGCATCCTGTGTCTAGTGGCTCCCGTTATTCTCATATCCGGCTGCGGTGAGGACGATGTTGATAGGTACGGCGGCAATCTCGCGCCAAAAATTTTTGCTTTTGAGGCAGAATCTAACATCGTTGAACCCGGTGCGCAGGTACGCATAACACTCGACGCCCGCGATATTGAGGGGCAAAAAATCGTCGTCAGATGGGATGCAGCAGGAGGGGACATCGACGGAGACACTTTCGGCGCCGTTTGGACTGCACCGGAACGGGAACGCAAGTATCAGATTGAAGTCAGGGTAAGCGACGGAGAAAAATCAACATCAAGTACCATAGATATCCAGGTGTGGCGGACGCGCCCCGGAGACTACTATCCGCTGGCAGTCGGGAATATTTGGCGGTATCGTGACGATGAAGCCAACGAGATAATTTTTGAGATTGTGGATACAATTCAGGTTCATTTACAGGACAGTGATCCCGTAAAAAGTTTTGTGCTTGAAAAATACAGTAATGATGAGGATCTTGAAGGAATTAGCAACTTTTCCTATCTTGGCAGGCAGCTTGACGAAAATGGAGATTCTAGAGGCATTGTTCAGCACGCTCAAAATGTTACATCTGGCGGGCCGGATACGATACTCTTCGTTCCGTTCCTGCCGCTCTACAACTTTCCACTGATTCCCGGCAACACCTGGAGGACAAATTTTGAGGCGAGGTTAACTGGCGAATTGTTTCCAATTGGCGGCGGGAACGACCAGTTCGAGGTGATATCTGAGGAGACGGTGACTGTTCCCGCAGGCACATTTGAAAATGTCTTTCAAGTTCAGGAGACGTTTAAGTGGAGCATTTTTGAACAGGATCTTGATACAACAATCGCCCAGAAGTGGCTCGCACCTGGTGTTGGTATAATTAAATTCACGCAGTCTCAGACTCGTGCCGGTGTAACCGTTGAAGTTGAATTTGAACTAGAGTCTTTTGAATTGGCGACTGATGATTGAAAAGCTAAGTGTAATTCTAATGCGAACAACGCATGCAGAATCAACGCGCCGCAAATTGCGCGGCAAGCAACACGAACCGCGTTTATTCGCGCGGCTGGGTGCTATCGTTGTTTTGGTTACGCTCTTGAGTTGGTCAGCAGCCGAGTCGGCAAGCAAATATGCCGGCGATTTCTTGACACTGGGCGTAGGTGCGCGGCCGTTAGGCATGGGCGGCAGCTTCGCGGCAATTGCGGATGATTCCACCGCAGCTTACTGGAATCCCGCGGGACTCGGGCGGTTGCGCCACTCCGAAATCGCTTTTATGCATTCCAGCCTCGGTGAGCTAGATAGCTACGATTTCGTCAATTACATCCATCCGCTCCGTGATAGTGAATCCATCGGACTCAGTTGGTTGCGCGTTGGCATTGATGACATACCAATAACGAGCTTAAGAGTTGCGTCCAGGTCGATTGGTCCGACCAACCGCCCCGAAATTAAGGGAACTTTCAGCAACACTAACAACGCTTTCTTATTCTCCTACGGCAGACGTATCGGTTTTGACTTATCATCGAAGCGGATAGATTTACTCGTCGGCGGTAATGCCAAGTTACTTTACATTTCTGCGTTAGGAAATAGAAATGCGCTCGGGGTAGGGGGGGATGCCAGCTTGCTCTGGACGTCAGACCTTCAACGTGCGCGCCGGTTTTCGATTGGCGTTGTCGCGCAAGATTTCTTTAAGACAAAATTATACTGGAACAATCCGCCTGAACATCCGAATCAGGCTGCGAACACTGATACAATCAATCCGAATCTTAAGTTTGGTGTCTCGTTCGGGCAAGATATCGCGCCGTTAAATAGCCGCGTGTTGTTGACAATTGATACCGACAGCCTTTACGCCTTTGAGATGCACTACGGCGCGGAGTATGTTTTCGCCAATCTTCTGTCGCTTAGGGGCGGCGTACAGGAGCGCAAAGGTACAAACACCATTCGGATGATGACGGCGGGCGCAGGATTCCGTCTATCTTTTTTGACAGGTGCAGCTTTCTCCATTGATTATGCGTTTCTCGGTAACGATGAACTCGGCAATAGCAATCGAATTTCGCTGATGACAAGGTTCTAGGGGCGTCAAGCAAGCGTCATCTACCGCTATTGGCGGTTGCGATTGCGGTTTTCGATATGTTCACGGATCCAGAGCATCGTCCAGCGTAAATCTAATTCGATTGAATCGGCGTGCCAGCGCGATTACCTTACGCCTTAAATCATCGAGATTGTCTCCACGCAGCGCATTGATGATGCATTCAGCAATCTCCGGTGCATCTGACGGTGTCATACCGTACCGTGTAACTTCTTGTACCCCAATGCGTAGGCCGTGCGATCCGAGTTTCGCAGGAACTTCGGCCGATCCGACGATAATATTACACGCCTCAAGCCGCTTAGCTAATGCGCCGCCTTCACCAAATTCATCGACTATGGGTAGGAGCGTATGCGATTCTGTGTACCCAAGTTCTGACCCTACAAGGCGTAGTCCGCGTTCGTGCAGCGCCTGCCCCAACGCTTTGGCATTATTGATGATTGCGGATGCTTGAGCCTTTCCGAACGTGAGCCATTCCAAGAATGTCGCCGCGAGTGCGGGCAAGCGGCCGAGGTGGTGATTCGCAATCAGCAACGGTGTGAGCGCTGATCCCATTCGCTCTGCGATAGCCCTATCGTTGGTCAAAATCATGCCGCCTTGCGGTCCGGCGAGGGTTTTATGTGTGCTGGTAACAATCACGTCCGCACCTTCATCTAGCGGTGATTGAAACCGTCCACCTGCAATTAACCCCATGACATGTGCGGCGTCATATATCAGATAAGAGTCGGGATTGAATTGGCGCATTGCCGTTTTGAGTTCTCGCACCGGTTGAGGAAAAAGAAAGAGCGCGGACCCAATGATGACGAGTTTGGGACGATGGTGTTGGATGAGAGCAATTGTCCGATCGAGGTCAATGTTGTATTTTTCACCATCCCAAGGAATGTCGACGGAATGGAGGTCGACTTTCAAGAAAGAGGAAGCTAACTTGTGCGCGTAACGATGCGCATTATGTACTTCTAACACAGTATCGCCCGGGCTGCCGAGCGCAAATGCAGCCGCTATCCCCGCGATGTTGCCTGACAATGGCCGCAGATCGACATACGCCGCACGAAAAAGTTGCTTCGCCAATTCCTGGGCGGACTCTTCAATCTGTACGATATATCGATTTCCGCGATAGGCGCGTTGGTGTAAGTCTATGCCGGTATAGTAGCCGTAACGGCGATTGAGTTCCTCGGAAAGCAAACGCTCCACCAATGGACTGGGGGAATTTTCAGACGCGATAAGATTGAGACAATCGGCTCGAAAATTTCCGTGTTTCTGCAATAGGGATTCAATATCCCGTACATTGGCGGCAGGTTCCATAGAACTTTCTCAATCCGTAGGGCGTATTGTATTCTGGAAAAATTAGACCATCCTACTCGTTCTTGGCCTCGGCGGCCTTGGGCGGCATTACTATAATTTCGATGCGGCGGTTTCTCGCTCTACCCGTGGAGGTGTCGTTAGTATCAATTGGGTGGTAATGGGCGTAACCGACAGCCGCCAAACGGGTTGCCTCTACGCCCGCGTGTTGCTGTAAATAGCGCACCGCAGAAATTGCCCGCGCCGTGGATAAATCCCAATTTCCGAGGAGAGCGCCTCTGAATGGGCGATTGTCGGTATGCCCTTCTACACGAATCTCTCGATCGGGATAACGGTTCAAGAACGTCCCCGCAATCTTATCCAAAACCTGCTTGCCTTCGGTTTTAATCCGTGCGTCTCCCGAGTCAAACAGAATCTTATCCATGAGGTTGACTGTCAGCTTACCCTGTAGTTCAGTAATCATGATTTCTTTGTTTTCGATCTCTTGATGCAGGCTATTAACTAAGTCTTGATACTCTTCTTCCCTATCCTTTTTTTCTTTGAGGAGTTTCTGCTTTTCGGCTTCCACCTCGGCTTTTGCTTTGCTCAATTTCGTGACGTCTTGCTGTACTTCCGCGATAGTGCCTTCAATAATTTTAATACGGTATTTTTTTGCTTCTAAGTCTTTCTGGGTTTTCTTCAATTCGCGTTGTAAATCCTTGGACTCCTTTCGGGAGGTTGCCAAATTTGCCTGCTCTGCAGCCAATTCGACTGCTGTATGCTTGAACTTGACGCGGTAATAGCCGATCAAAGCGGCCAGAACAACCAAGATAAGCCCGGCAGCACTACCGGCTAGATATAACCGTTTCTTGCTCACCTTTCCCTAATCCTCCAGATTTATTATTCAAAAACAGTTGTGATTCATATCAAGTTTTAGAATCAATTTATAATATATGGGACCGCAGATTCAGTGCCCGAATTGTATTGCTGTGGGAAACTAGTTTAGCACGGAGACCTAGTAGTGTCAAGAATGAACACATTCGGCGGTGCTGCAATAGTAGTTGATCTCAATTGAGATTTCTGTTACACTTTTGGTTGCCAGAGACACCGGAAGGGTTTCATGATTACATTTTTTTTAGGCGCATTTCATTTGCGTTGGCTGATATTTTCCTATGCGTATTCTCATGTTCAACTACGAATTCCCGCCAATCGGGGGAGGCGGTGGATGGGTGTCCTATTTCCTCGGAAAACAGTTTGTTGAAGCTGGACATGAGGTACGGCTCATCACGTCGCGGTTTCGAGATTTACCGAAAGAGGAAATGGTTGAGGGATTTCGCGTGTACCGCGTTCCCACGCTACGCAAAAACCGCTCGACATGCGCCGTCCACGAAATGCTGACCTACGCGATTAGTTCAAGTGTATACGGATTCAAGTGTGTAAAAAGCTTCCATCCAGAAATAATCCAAGTGTTTTTTGGGATTCCGTCCGGAGGCGGTGCATACCTGCTGCAGAAGGTATTCGGTATTCCATATATTGTATTTCTCGGAGGGCGCGATATTCCGCGCCAGAATCCGGATCCGCCTTATTATCGTCTACTGTACGGTTTACTTGCCCCTGTGATTAAAGCAATTTGGGGCAATGCCGCTGCTGTGGTTGCGTGCAGCGGCGGCTTGCGCGAGTTAGCTTTGCGCACGGAGCCGAATATTGACATCAATACGATTCCGGATGGACTAGATGTTAACCGTTTCTCGCCGATTCCCCGTGGCGCGCACAGTGAGCGCGTACGGATTTTGACTGTCGGACGGCTCATCCCCCGAAAAGATGTTCAGCTCCTCATCCGCGCCCTTCCGCAACTCATTCAGAACGCAACTCGTGATTTCGAAGTCGAAATTGTTGGTGACGGACCTTGTCGTTCGAATCTGGTGAAATTGGCGGAAGAACTGCGTGTCAGTCACAAAGTCCGTTTCGCCGGCTCGGTTCCGTATTCGGAACTCCCGGAAAAATATCAAAGCGCCGATATTTTTGCTCTATGTTCCCTCGCCGAAGGGATGCCGCTCGTTGTACTGGAGGCAATGGGATCGGGTTTACCGGTAGTTGCAAGCCGGGTGCAGGGGGTTGAAGATGTCGTCAAGGTTGGAATAAACGGTTGTCTCTTTAACGCCGGCGATGTTGATGCGTTAGCCAGGCAGCTGGCTTCACTAATTGATGATGACGAGAGCCGCAGAAAAATGGGCATCGCGAGCGTCATACAAGCGCAGCGGTATGACTGGAAAAACATCGCCCAGTCCTATTTGAATATATATAAACGCGTAACGTGTGCGAGTTAGGTCATCTAGGTAGGCATAACGGCTAATTCCGAACGCGGTATTACCGGGGAATTTCTTGATGAGAGTTGCAATCATCGGTACGGGTTACGTTGGCCTTACAACGTGCGTAGCCATGGCATACCTAAACCACGAGGTTGTGGGGGTAGATGTCGATCCAAAGAAACTGGAGGCATTACGCCGCGGAAAAAGCCCAATCCACGAGCCGGGAATCCAGAAACTTCTAGACCAAGTCGGCGAAAATGTCTGCTTCACAGATAAGTTGGCAGATGCTATAGCGAATGCTGACATCATAATGATTGCAGTCGGCACGCCGCCGAAGCGGGATGGAGATGCGGACGCGAGCTACGTTGAAGAGGCGGCGCGGCAAGTAGCGCAAGGGTTGCAGCCTAAACGGACGTATACCTTGGTTGTCAAATCTACTGTTCCCATCGGGACGAACCGGCGGGTGGCTAATGTGATCACTCGCGCACTTTCTGAACGTCAGGTAAAAACCAAAATTCATCTTGCTTCGAATCCGGAGTTTTTGCAAGAGGGTTTAGCCTTGCGGGGTACCTTCTACCCGGATCGAATTGTTGTCGGCGTTGAAGAATCGGAAGGCGTAGAGGCGCTGCGTCGACTTTATCGTCCTATACTTGAACAGACGTTTGAGCCGCCGAGTTTTTTGCCGCGCCGCGAAGGATACAGCTTACCACCCTTAATTACGACTGACCCGACGAGTGCCGAGATGATTAAGTATGCCGCCAACACGTTCCTGACGCTCAAGATTAGTTTTATCAACGAAATTGCGGGACTTTGTGAGAAGGTAGGTGCGGATGTGACTGAGGTATCTCGCGGAATCGGATTGGATACCCGCATTGGGCAACGTTTCCTCGAAGCCGGGCTGGGCTGGGGAGGCAGTTGTTTCCCAAAAGATACTGCGGCGCTCTTGAGTGTTGCAGGCGAATACGGGTACACGATGCAAATTGTCCAAGCCGCGCGTGAGGTCAACTGGAGACAACGTCAGTTGATTGTTGAGAAACTCCAATCTGCCCTTAAAATTCTGCGCGGCCGCACAATTGGAATACTGGGGTTGACATTCAAACCCAATACGGACGATGTTCGAGAGGCTCCGGCAATGGACATCATCCGGGCGCTAATTGGACGCGGGGCGCATGTCCAAGCTCACGACCCAATTGCTATCCCTCACGCCCGGAAACTTTTGAAAGGGCTGGATGTGGCGTTCGAGGAAGACGTTTACCGCCTCGCGGACGGAGCGGATGCGCTCGTATTGGTTACCGGTTGGGAAACATACCACTCGCTCGATTTGGCGGAACTCGGCAAGCGGATGAATAACCGCGTTTTAGTCGATGGACGAAATTTTTTCGTGCCAGACGACGCACATGCGGCTGGATTTGTATACATGGGTGTTGGCAGGTGATTACAATCTCGCTTATTTACGCTCGGCGTTTGGACAATAGTAGCGATGACAGGCATTACGAGACTCAAGATTGACAGAGCCGCATGGATTTTAGCATCTTTACAGGGTATTATGTGAAATATGAAAATACATCAATACAATCTCATTGTTATCGGCAGCGGAAGCGCCGGATTTTCCGCGGCGACTACCGCTAAGGAGAATGGGCTAGAGAAGATACTGCTGATCGAAAAACGCCGCGTCGGGTACAGCCTCTGTACGAATGAAGGTTGTATGCCTTCCAAAACGCTGCTCGCGTCCGCCGAAGTGAAGCGAATCATCGAGGAAAGCACCGATTTCGGGATTGCGTCGACGCAGCCAAACGTAAATTGGGACGCGGTGCAGAAGCGCGTCCGAACTTTGGTGGAAGATGATTTCTTCGCTGCAAGGCGAGACGCGATTCGCAACGCCCCGGTGGATTTAGTCGAAGGGAATGCGCGGTTTACAAGCCCGCACACTATCCAAGTCGGTGACAATACGTATACGGCAGACCGAATCGTTATCGCCACCGGTTCTGTCGTTAGTGTGCCTCCGTTTCCCGGATTAAGAGAAACCGGGTATTTGGATAGCGATGGCGCGCTCTATTTGGAGAAATTGCCGGGGTCGTTAATTGTGTTGGGGGGCGGATATATTGCGATTGAGCTTGGGTATCTATTTCACAAAATGGGCGTTGATGTCACGATTGTACAGCGCAGCGAACGGATTTTGTCGAGTTTGGATGCAGATATCAGTTCTGAATTGGAGCGAATTCTTCGGCGCGGCGGTATGAAAATTCTCACCGGCGTAGATGTAGAATCGGTAGACCGATCGAGCGGAAACAAGCGTGTTCACGCGGCGATCAGGGAAGGGGGACAAACCACATTAGAAGCAGAGGAAATTATGATAGCCACTGGACGCGACCCCGCAATAGGGGGTTTAAACTTGGAGCAATTCGGCGTTCAGTTAGATGAGTATGGCGCAATTCAGGTCAACGATTTCTTACAGACATCTGTTCCGCATATCTATGCAGTCGGCGATGTGAACGGCAAGATGCCGCTTGTTTACGTAGCCTCAATGGAAGGCAGGGTCGCGGGGCTGCACGCTGCAGGGGTAAACGGCGAAAAAATCGATTACCGATTGGTTTCAAACATCATCTTTTCCCACCCGGAAATTGGTACCGTCGGTCTTACCGCTCAAGAGGCAGAGGCAAACGGGCTGAACGTAGTAACTGCAAAGACGCCGATGGAAGATATTGGTAAAGCTGTGGCGATTGGGCAGACGGACGGATTCATTAAGCTAGTTGCTGAACGGCCATCGGGCAAAATCGTCGGGTTACACGTCATCGGGCCGCATGCAACTGACATAATGCAGGTGGCGCTGCCGCATATTTACCATAACGACACGGTGTTTGACGTGCTAAATATCCCTTATCCCCACCCAACGCTCGGCGAAGCGCTCAGTTATGCCGCCGAAGAGGTCGCAGCGTGCCTTTAAACCAAGCCGCCGATCGTCACCGGTTTCCGTGCTTTTCCTGAATCTGCCTATCCAATTGCAGCGACGCCTGAACAGCAGCGGCGTCCCCGGATTCAACCAATCGGCGGAGGCGAGTTGCACCGCAGGTTTCCAGCGATTCTTGCCAGACTGGCTGGTTTTGGCATTCCGCATGCGCTAGTGTAATTTCCGCCGGACGCATACGATCGATACGTTCACGATAGATGTTCAATTTTTGCCATCGAAGTACGTCCGAAGACAGCGTGTGAAAATTTTCCGAATCCAACAATACGGACGTCAGTTTAACATCCTGTTCTTGTTGATGGGGAGGTAGGTGTGCCGTTTGGCTAGCTTTTATTGAGCGGGAGGATTTCGATTCCAACATGGGTAGAATTCCTTTCACATCATCGTCATAACAGCCTCCGTTGCGCGTTTCAATTAGCGTACATACGTAAAGGCGGCTGAATGGAATCACAGGACTGATAACGATCAATTGAGGGCCCTAACCATAGGAACGAAAAATAAGGGCGGCGGTTTCCAAAATTTTCAATATTTTCCCGCCGTGCATTAGCAGTAACTTACCACCACGCGGTGAATGTGTAAATCGGTTTTTTTACGACTATACTCAATAACGCCCAAAATCCGCCGACGACAAATTCTCCGAGAATGATTCCAAAGAAAAAGGGAACTGCTTTGCGGTACGCCTTTACACCGCCATATTTCAAGATTAGCCATTTTATGAGCCATGCCACAATAAATTGCGTCCAAAACGTCCGCATAGACCACGTACTGGACACTGCATAACCGGCCGGGTGCAAGGACCACCATAAAAACCTGACTCGCATAAACATAAGGAAAATACCAAACAATATTCCGTAGAGGAAGAAGCCTAGACCTGCCATGTCCGTGGACGCGGGAAGTGTCAGCCACTGCTGCAACCGCGCAAACGGTTCCCTTCCGAAAAACTGCAAGACGACATTACTATGTCTGTATCCCGAATGCAAAATTGCCCAGAAAGCGGCAAAAGTACCTACTACAGTGGCAATAAGGATAACGCCAAATACCCAGCGGTTGTCCATTCGGGCTCTATCAGCCAGCTTAAATCCCTCCAGTTGATGCGGCATCACGTCGCTGTAATGCATTCGAGATAGAAACCAAAACAGCGACATGATGGTTAGATTTCTGGGGCCAATCTTTCGCGTGCCTACCGCGCCAATCATGAGTATTTCGGGACCGGCAAAGTGCAGGTCATGAAATGGAGAGCCGACTTCCGCGCGAATTCGCGTAATCCCAATTTCCGTCATCAGGTATAGTGCGAAAAAAGCCCCGGCCGCCCATAGTGACATTCCAGCCTTCCAGCAAAAAAGCAGAATCAAACCAATTCCGCAGATAAGTCCCCAAACGGCAATCCTGTAGTCTAGCAACTCGGCAGAATCGTCATGTTTGCCGCCGCGCATGGCGGGCTTCAGTGCAGCCTTGAATACCTGGCTCAAATGACGCCTGCCTATCCATATAGCGATGAAAAACAGGGAGATGTGCGCGCCCGCGGCCTGTTCTGAAAGTAATGGCCGGGCGCGCCATCCCAAGGCGCTCTCGAATATTTGCTGTGCTTTCCAAAGAACAAAGAAGAACCAGCAAGAAAAGGAGATGTCCAACGGAATTAAAAACACCAACCCAATTAGGAAAGGGCGGAATGTAAGCGGTGTGTACCCCACGGCGTTCCACGGCCTCCCGGAAAAAAGTTCGCCGAGGTTATAGGGTGCGACGCGTAGGGAGGGGACGGAAGGGAAAAAGAAGTTCAGCCCATTGACGAAGGTCATTACACCTACAATAGAAAAACCTAACCACATCAGCTTGTTTTTGAACAACCGGGATGTGCGGTTCGTAATTTCGAATGGGAGTTGGACGATAGGATATGACAGCCTCTCTCTATCAATCCACTGCTTACGTACGATCACGTTGAAGCAAATCATCACGAACATGAGTACACAGATGAATGCTGCCCAGACCATAACCGGCGTCAGCCATGCCTCAATGTGCTGTGCGGTATAGAGGGTTGACTCTCCCGTCAATCTCTTGGCAATGTATCCGTCGACTGCCCTCTCATCATTCACAGCCAGCCAGTGCGGAATATACCGCCAAAAGAGTTCTTTCCATTCGTTTTCGGGCGTTGCAAGTCCAAAAGCGCCAGCCATCGTTGGCGGCAAAATCTGCATCATGCTGTGTCCCGCGAGTGCGGACGCTTGGCACAGCATGATGTAAATGGTGAGTAGCTCGCCTTGTTTGAAAGCCATGTCGGCAGACAGCCTTCTCAATGGAATGTTGACCACTAACAAAACCAACACCATGAGTAAGACGTTAAAGAAGAGCGAAAACAGTGTGGAGTGCGCGACGTAATACACACACTCCATCTGTATCAGCAGATAGGAGTTGATTGGAATCAGGATAAGCCCTATAAGTATCGCTCTCCAAGTCACGTTTCTCATGGCATCACCTTTATTCGAAGCGGCAACATACGGCAGCGTTGCTGCGGAAGCGGTTGGAAAATAGCATTTGTATTGACATGCCGCTCCCTTGGCGCGAATCCCTACAGTCGTGCTATGGCCTTAGCTTATCGTGTTTTCACTGCTTCGGAGCGGCATGTGAATCGTTGAAAGAAACCGCGTGAGTCAATAAAACTTGGTACGCTCTCATTGAAACATGGGAAATGGCAAACTGTAATCCCTTAATCAGCCAAAATCCTGACCGGTGTGCCAGCCGCAATACGTTCATATATTTTTTTGGCGTGATTGGGAATTAGAGCAATGCATCCGAGGGTTCCTTTGTAGTCTTTAATACCGACGTTCTCCAATATTGCCGAGGCATGAATTTCAATAGAACTTCCTGTCCTACCTTCCTTTTTATCTTCTTCGTTTGGATAGTCGAGCGCCATCACATAAACATCCTCGCCGCCATAAGCTGCGGTCCATAGCTTTTCATCTTGAGCGATTTTGAACTCCGGCTCAGAAAGCCCGGCATGTTCCAATTTTCCGAAATAAAGTTCGGTATCTCGTATGGAGTATGTCTCGCCATCCACAACAAAGCTGCTTTGTCCGCCGGGGTTAATTTTAGGCGGTCCGTTGCGGCTAACCATCCATTTGACCGAGTAATCCCCAAGCGGTGTTTTCCTGTCCCCTTCTTTTTCCTTTCCAACGCCGTTTTGGCCGATGGCTATCGGAAAACACAAATGCACTCGATCGCTTTGGACCAGGCGAATTTCTTTAGATTTGCCCAAAACCAACAAACAGAACCCGTTTTCATCTCTGCCCAAACCTTGTAGATAGGTTACTGCACAATTTGATTTGAATTTCGACACTTCTAGCACGATACCTTCCTAAATTTTGCAGATATTGAATAAGAGATGTGTTGAATCACCGGGATGCCGCGCGTGAGGAGTTAAATTTCAACGCAAATTAGATTGACAGCACGACTTCAAACGCATTTTTACCGGACTGCACATCAACGCGGACAAACAACAGGCGATTGTCCAAGCGGGTAACAGCGTGGGAGTTAGATTTGGCGAGCGTGAGGCCTGCGTGATCGCCCCAAATCGTCAAGCCGTACGGCATGGTTTTAGGGGACTCAATCTCGAAGTGCATCCGCAATAGCGACCGTGTGCGAGAAGGCAGAAATTTTTCAATCTTCGGCAAGCTAAATTCTGTACCATCGCGCGATTTCACTGGCGGCGTAATGTAGTTCTTAACGGCAATCGGTTCCATGCTGTCTGCTTCAAAGACCAACTGGCAGTCTGAATCGTAATAGCATAGCATCGACTGCGGCGGCATCGACCCAGCATCGGTGGGACTGTCTGGCGTCGTATTGGAGGTTGAATCGCCCGATTCAATGAGGAGGAAGGTGGGGGGCGTCTGATTGCACTCTCGCTGAAAGTCTTCGATAGCATTCGCAAGCGGTATGGCTTGTGTTTTGGAATATTGAGACACATGTGCGAAGTACGCGTTCAACGCTTCCAGATGTTCCGATGAAAATTGCGCTACCTGATCTGCATGGATATGTTGAACGTAAGCGAGCCAAGGATTCCACGCTGCATTTTCCGCATAGAGATTGAAGAAATGGCGTGCTGTTCCGTTCAAAATTTGGGTACGAAGATCGAGCGGGTCATTTTCTTCAGATTCGGGCGCTTGCGTCGAAGACGGCTTTTGTTTCTCAACGCTCCGTGCCGATGCGGGATTTGGCGACGCAGCCGGAATTCCAGCGATTTTTCCCGCAGCGGGACCGCCCATATTATGCGCATCTGAGGAGGGGTAAAAAAATCCAAAAGGGCAACCGGCGTCGCCGCCTTTATCCCCCCAACGATAACCCCAAAGCCCTTTGAAACCAACTTTGCCCAACGCATACAGCAATACATGATTTTTTTCCACCGCACCCGCTACCGCCGGGCGTGCCCATTCCATTTCCCTCTGGACCTTCTCCCACTCGGATGAAATGAATGGTGGTAGTTTCTCGCGCATAGTCACGATATGCTCGGCTGATTCAGGCCGGTCTATCGGCGTATCGCTGCTCCAAATGGGTTTCATATCTACCAGCAAGAGCAGATCGTCCCCATAACTTTCGTGCCATTGGGAAAAGTCAGCAGCGAAAGCTCGCGCGGATACGCGGTTAATTGCCCAAGTTATAGGAACGCCGTGATTGTGCGCAATTTCTGCGAGGAGGCGAACGCCGCGTCTCAGATTTGTCCTGTCGTCGGAAATCGCAGTGCTAACGAGTGAGTAGGCAAACATATTTTACTGCTGTACGTAAGTTTTGTTCAAATAATGGGCAATAATCTCAATATCTTCCTCTAACATGAATAGACCATTTTCAATCATCCGGGCAATGAGTTCTCTGGTTTCCGCTTCAGAGGTGGGCGGCGCATTGTCAACATCCGTTAATGGATGGCATTGAGAGCAAGTAATTTCAAAAAGTTCTAGTGCCTCTGCAGGGTCATAGCTCGCCTGGTCCGAGCTGGCCGTAACAATGGCATCGGGGTCTTGAGTAACAATGTCCGGTCCCTGGACGGCGTCAGGTTGCGGACTGAAGGCCGATTGCAGCGCAACTTGTGACTGGCTGGCTTGCATCTCTTCTTTTCTCTGCTCTTTCACCGAGTTTTGTATGTCAGGCGTAATCGCAATTAAGTATGCCGATACTGTCCACTGTTCTTCCTGGCTAATCGGTTCTCCAATGACGGGCTTAATCGCCATTCGATTGACCAGCCGAACCCAATCCGGCGGAGTCCGGGGGCGAACAAGAATTGTTCGTAGGTCGTGGCACTGGACGCATTTCTTCAATAGTACGTCCTGTCCGTCGCGCAATTTTCGTTTGGAAGCGAGTTTATCCAGCGGTGCATCGTCAGGCAATCCGGCTGTCTGCAACATTTTGTGCGTTCTTTGCATACCGGCTTCACTAAAGACTTCTTGGGATGTTCGCAGGGCGCGTTCACGCAGTGTGAAAGGCACAGACAAGCCGATTAACAGATAGGTACACAACAATAGGGCAGTTCCAAGATACGGCATGGCTTCTTCGAAGTGCCTGAAGAAGCGGAGGATGGCGATCTTGACCAATAACAGCACGCCGATGGTAATGCCAAGCATCAAGTGGGCAACAGTGCGCGGCGGGAGTTCAATCTGATAGTTCCACAAGCGGGGCACCATATGCCACATCATGAAGACATAAAGTATCGCATACGAAATGCCAATGAGACGGTGTATCAATACGAGCGGCGCAGGAGCGGCGCTTGTGCGGGTTTTTTCATCGAAAGGATAACCCCACAGTTTGTACATTAGGAACACCGCGGCATTGCCTAAACCTAAGAATAAAAGGCCAAGTATGGCGCTTGTCGAAGTAGACATATAGAAGTTCCCTCCATCAGGCTGTGTGGCCAATTTGAAGATAGTAGAGTTAGCCAATTGTAACACAAAGCCGTGCGATTGTCACCACTACTTTACCGGCGGGGCTTTTTGCATTGGCACGGTTTTTTATTGTGTGATACAATAATCTTAAGTGTTTTTAATTTGCCGGGTGGCAAATTGTCCCAATTAACCCTTGTGTTGTGCTTATTTAGTTGATGAAGGAGTTGAATATGAGTAGAAAACTTCTGTTGATGCTGGCGTTAGCTGCGGTTGTGTGCGGTCTTGTGTTTACCGTACAAAGCCAGATGGGCGGGAAGAATGAAGTTCAGCCAATGTACGGCAGCCTGCTAATTGATGGTTATGATTTTAAGAACGATGTTGGGCCAAAAGGCACCATAATATACGATGAAGACAAAAATGAATTTAGAGGCACCTACATTGGGCTAAAGATGCCCCAGGGACGCCGCGCTGTCTTCGCATGGCTTTACGATACTGTCAATCAAAAAGCTGAATATCTCGGACCGGTCGGCTGGCTAAAAGTTGGTACTGCCGGCAAGAATAAGGGGAAGTTCGCCATTAAAGTGCCGGATAAATTTGAGGGCGGGAACTTTGGTAGTTACGAAATTATCGGATTCACAGCCGAGAAAACATCGCTAATAGCGAACGGTACGGAGGTAGTAGAGAAGCCGGCTAAGCCTGCCGGAAGCAAAATATTAAAGAAATTGGATCCGGCTTTTTACTTGTACGCTGCGCTGCCCAACTCAGACACGCCTATGCACTACTGTGGACACGGGGGAGATTTCTTTTTCGCGAAGGATTTGGAGAATCAACTCTGTTACGACTGACTGTGCGGCACAACATATTCCAAGTGCAAAGCTGCTGGATTAAAAGCCCACGGCAAATAGCATTTTGAATATGTTCTCGGCTCGTGAAGTCGAGGTAAATCAGTTTACCATAAATACCGCAACACGAAAATCTATCGGCTGCCGAATCATATTTGTATGGTTTGAGTTTGACGTAAGCCTGGAGCAATTGAGCGGAAGGCTGGACGGTAGTGATGTCCGTGCCGCGCCGAAATTGCATCGTCACGACGCGCAATTTTCGGCGCAACAACGGATGATTGAATGGATGTGCGGCGTTGATTGTGTTTTAAACTTGCTGGGAGGTGAAGCGCTATGGGCTATTGTGCAGCGGTACCAGTCTTGCGTATATTTGACGAGGCTAAAGCGAAGGAGTTTTATGTCGATTTCTTGGGCTTCAACGTCGATTGGGAACACCGATTTGATGACAATGCGCCGCTCTACATGCAGATCTCCAAGGATAACTGTGTCATCCATTTGTCAGAGCATCACGGCGATTGTTGCCCCGGCGGAGCAATGAAAATTGAAACGACAGAAATAGATGCATACGAGAAAGAACTAAACGACAAGAATTACCGGTACTATCGGCCGGGGATAGACGACATGCCATGGGGCAGCAGAGACATGTCTGTCAAAGATCCATTCGGCAACAGATTGACGTTTACAGACGCGGTATGACGTCCGGAAACCCGACGATTTGCCGCTCCTTTTTGCTCCAGCCGCAAACCCACCCCAGCGCTTCGGTTTCTTGCGCGCTCGCTTTGTAATGAAAATGTCAAGGCGCCCGAATGAACGTAAAACAGATTCGAATTTTACACGCTGATGATACGGCCCTGATGCGTATCAGCCGTGAAGGTTTGCTATCACTTAACCTTGCCGAGATGCAAGCGATCCAGGCTTACTTCGCGGATGTAGGTAGAGATCCGACGGATGTTGAACTTGAAACGCTTGCCCAAACCTGGTCCGAGCATTGCGTTCATAAGACGTTCCGGGGGTTGATTGAATATTCCGAAGATGGCAGCGAGACAGTCGTGATCGATGGGCTGCTCCAGACAACGATAATGCGGGCAACACATACCATTGACAAAAGTTGGTGCGTCTCAACATTTTCCGATAACGCCGGCATCATCGAATTTGATGATGAGTATAACGTCGTATTCAAAGTCGAAACGCACAACCACCCATCTGCGATTGAGCCGTACGGCGGCGCGGGAACGGGAATCGGAGGCGTCATTCGGGACTCGCTCGGCACAGGGCTTGGCGCCAAACCAGTTCTGAACACGGACGTTTTCTGTCTAGGGCTTCCAAATATGGATTATGACGCTTTGCCCAAAGGTGTGCTCCATCCGAAACGTGTTTTCAAAGGCGTCGTAGCGGGTGTGCGAGACTACGGTAATCGCATGGGCATTCCGACGGCAAACGGTGCAGTTCTATTCGATGATCGGTATACTGCCAATCCGCTTGTATTCTGCGGTAATGTCGGTCTGATTCCAAAAAACCGGTGCGGTAAAGAGGTTATTCCCGGCGACCGCATCGTTGCGCTTGGCGGACGGACCGGACGTGACGGTATTCACGGGGCGACTTTTTCTTCGCTAGAGTTAGATGACACCTCCGAGACACTCGGCAGCGTCGTACAAATTGGCAACCCAATTATGGAGAAAAAAATCGTTGACGCCTTACTGCAAGCGCGTGATTGCGGACTTTTCCGTTCCATCACGGATTGCGGCGCCGGCGGATTTTCCTCGGCGATTGGTGAAATGGGTCAGCATACGGGCGCAGAGGTACATTTAGAAAACGTACCGCTCAAATACGCAGGCCTTGAGCCTTGGGAGGTTTGGCTTTCCGAGGCACAGGAACGGATGGTACTTGCGGTTCCATCCGAAAACCTTGATGCGCTGATGCAGATTTGCGATGCGGAATCGGTCGAAGCTTCGGTGCTTGGAAAGTTTACAGACAGCCGAAAATTGCGCGTGTTATTTGATGGGGAAATCGTCGCGGATATGGATATGGATTTCCTTCACAGTGGATTGCCGCGTATTACAAAAAAGGCTGTTTGGGAATTACCTCAACACCCTGAACCAAATGCGTCAGAACTTGCGGGAACGGATTTCTGTTCTAAGTCGTCGCAGTCAGAAATAACGGAGATGCTCTTCAAGATTCTCAGCAGCCCCAACGTCGCTAGCAAAGAATGGGTCATCAGACAATACGACCATGAGGTTCAGGGCGGGATTGTCGTCAAGCCGCTCGTTGGAAGTGAAAATGACGGCCCAGGGGATGCGTGCATCACAACGCCGGTCCTCGGTTCACGACGAGGACTCGTTGTAGCGAACGGTGTCCATCCGAGATATGCAGACATCGATCCGTATCACAGCGCCGCGTCCGCAATTGACGAAGCACTGCGAAATGTCATCGCAGTGGGCGGCAACCTTGAACATACCGCTCTGCTCGACAACTTCAGTTGGGGGAATCCCGATAAACCGGATAGGCTTGGCGGCTTAGTACGTGCGGCGAGAGCGTGCCACGATATTGCCGTCGCCTACGGTACGCCCTTCATCTCCGGCAAGGATAGTCTGTACAACGAATACCGGGATACCACCACCGGTGAGCAACTGGCTATCCCGCCGACACTGCTCATCTCCGCTATTTGCGTCATGCCGGACGTGGGCAAAGCGGTTACCATGGATGCGAAATCGCCGGGAGATTTGGTCTACATCGTCGGGGAAACCTATTCCGAACTCGGCGGATCGCATTACTATGCCATGCAAGGCTATATCGGAAACGACGTGCCTAACGTACGCCCCAAAGAAGGCAAACGGACGATGACAGCGATTAGCCGCGCTATCGAAAATCAACTCGTCCGTGCGTGCCACGACTGTTCAGAGGGCGGCATAGGCGTCGCGGCGGCGGAAATGGCATTTGCCGGTGGAATGGGTATGCAATTGGATTTGGCGAACGTTCCGCGCGACGCATCCATCACGGCGGACAGCGTGCTGCTGTTCTCCGAATCCAACAGCCGATTCGTGTTGAGCATCGCCCCCGAAAACCGTGGAGCGTTTGAGGCGGCAATGGCGGGCATCGCTGTCGGCCTCATCGGCACGGTGGGCGAAACTTCAGATTTTGTTGTTAAGGGGTTGCGTAGAGAGACTATAATTCAAACGGCTACCAATCAACTCAAGGAACATTGGAAGCGGACATTTCGCTGGTGATTTCACTTGCATTAGCTTGAATACAAAAATGGTTGTTTTAAAGTAGTTGACCGATTGTGACGCGAGGTTTAGTTTGATTGACGTGTGTATGAATTTGCAACAAGAACCAAAGTTGCGTCGGCAGATGAATTCTCACATTTTACGCCGACGTCCCGGCTGTTTTCTACTCCTTGGGATTTGGATATGCAGTGTACTGGGATGTAATTTTTCGGGCCGAGACCGTACCCCGCCCCAAATTAAACTCACAATCCAGAATACGTTGCCAATAGAGCGCCTCAACGTTCCCATCGTGCTCACGCTTGAAGAGCTTAGGTCGGTTGCTTCGGATTTTTCGTTTGATATTTTCTTGGTAAATCCTAGTCAACGAGGTCCTGAAATTCATAGCCAAACCGACGATACTGATTATGACGGCAAAAAGGACGAATTGATATTTCTGGTAGACCTCGCGCCTCGGGAAACCAAAGAGGTTTCAATCCTATATGAACCCCGAGACGGCGCCAATTACAGGACGCCGTTGACGCTTGAATTTCCAAAGCGGACAAGATCCGGTATTTTTCCAGAATTAAATGGGTTTGCAGCGTTGGAGTCTGAGTCAATTGCTTATGTTCTACATGATGACGGGTCGACTCAAGCCTACGGAAAGCGGAAAAAGCTGCTGTTTACAATTGAGCCGCATTTTCAGAATGAGTTAGAATACCGCAATGCTGTTTCACCTGAGTTACGGCAAGCATTTGAAAAAAATGGCGTTGGGTTATCTCGGAATATCACAGTTGAAATTCAGACGCCCGAAAGTGATTGGGTGATTATCGACCAGCAGAGTAAGCAAAAATTCTCAGTCCGGAAAGAAGAAAACCAACTTAACGTCTACAATGCTAAGGAATTGTCAATCGATCGATTTATCGGCCGGACCGATGGTGCATACGACGATGATCCCGATATCATGACCGCGCTTACTCCGTCCCACGGGTTAATCGGCTGCGGCGGCTTCGCACTTTGGGACAAAATCAGCCAAGGTCTAATTGCGCCCACCCATGAAAATGACTACACACGAGTGCTTTCCGACGGTCCCATTCGGTCCATCGTACAGCGGATAATACCCAATTTTCCCTTAAATACGGGTACAATTCAATTGACGTCAACGACTATGATTTATGCGGGTCACCAGTGGGGAGAACATCACATCGAAGCGCCCGGGCTAACATCGAGATATTGTATTGCAGCGGGTGTTCCAACTGACGGCTACAGCTTGGGCGAAAACGCAACAGAAGGGTGGCTATGGACTCGGAATCAACCAGCCCTTACATCACCGCCATCTAAACTTGATATGGGCATCGTTTTCCCGCCAGATCGATTCGAGACATTCAAAGAGTTGGTCTCAACGAAATCTGATACCAAAACCTACACCGCGCTGATGAACCCGTCTGACAACGGGAGGCTTGTATACCGTTTTGCGTGTGTTTGGAAAACTGATGAAATCAAGGCTGAAGCGGATGTGCACCAATTTGTTCAATTTTCGGCGGCGGACTTCCGTACGCCGCCGGTAATTACATTTTTGCCCCAGTCGTCAAAGCGGTAATGTGTGCAATGGGTGACAGCGTGTGATTGGCGGTTTTAATCGTGATTTCAGCAGTCCAATCAGCAATTCAAGAGACTGACTATGCTTAACAAAGAAGATTGCCTTAAAATCATCGCCAAGCACAGAACGGATGAAGTCGTCATTACAACAATGGGGTGCGTAGCCGTTTGGGGAGAGATTTCTGAACACCCGCTAGATTTTGCTTCTGTTGGCAGCGCAATGGGGCATGCTGCTGATTTCGCATTGGGGATTGCGCTTGCAAGGCCAGACAAAAAGGTGTTGGTACTAAATGGCGACGGGAGCATGCTGATGAGCTTGGGCACGCTTGCAACGGCTACCGGGTTGACGAGACCGCCGCACAACTACTACCTATTCGTGTGTGAAAATAGTGAGTATGAAGTAACAGGCAACCAATCGATACCCGGGGGAATGAACTTTAGCTTCACCGCAGTTGCGCACGGGTCGGGATTTGAGAAGATTCATCGGATCGAGGAACCTTCAGTGCTGGACAGTGCCGTACCGCGTATTTTGGCTGAGGAGGGCCCTACCTTTATAAACCTTAAAATCGCGTCTTCAAATTCGCAGCCGCCGCATCGGAGTTCAGCAAATTCGGTTGGGTATTTGCGGGAAACGCTTTCCCAGTCAGCGCGCAAATTAGCAAAAGCGTTGAAGTCATGAATCTTCTGCGTAGTTCCGTCCCTACTCGAGCGGCAGAAAAACCCATTTTGGAATACCCCGATTCAACTTGGGCACGGGAAGGTGTTCTACACCGCGCACCGGCAAAATCGACACCTAGTAGAAGCAGATACAACGCCGTTCGGATTTAAAAAAAACGCATTATGCGCTGTACGTGGAAGCGATTGGCTGCTGATTAGTTTGTTCCACTGATGCGAAAACTTCAGAAGGGAGAATCCGTTGAAACGTCTGATTGTTGCAATTACCGGAGCGAGCGGCGTTGTTTACGGGATACGGTTACTGAAAATCCTTGCGTATCAAAAGGAATATGAGATACATTTGACAATTTCCCGTTCGGGGGCAACGGCGTTGTGGGAGGAGCTTCAGGTACGTGTAGACTTGGACAACTTTGAGCTTGCATCGCTGATCGGGTTTGACTCAGAAATTGTGGTATACCATCGTGAGTCCGACATTGCGGCTCCCATTGCGAGCGGATCTTTTCGCACACAAGGCATGATAATTGCCCCGTGCAGTATGGGAACATTGGGGTCGATCGCCGCCGGAATTTCGCGCAACCTCATCCATCGTGCTGCCGATGTCTGTATTAAGGAGCGGCGCAAGCTGGTGCTAATGCCGCGTGACACACCGCTCAGCTCCATCCATCTCGAAAACATGTTGAAACTGTCACGCATCGGTGCGTGCATTCTGCCCGCAATGCCGGGTTTTTACCACTTCCCTAAAACTGTCGATGACCAGATTGACTTCGTGGTCACCAAAGTGCTAGATCAATTCGACTTTGATGCCGGACTGATTCAACGATGGAAGGAATAGTGGACTTCTTGTATTGAGAAAAAGCGAATGATCTTCCGTAAAATCAAAATCATCCTCGAGATGATTAAGTTCGAGCACACCATATTCGCGCTTCCGTTTGCGATCATGAGCGCGTTCATTGCCTCCGACGGTATCCCCGCACCCGACAAACTTATTTGGATACTCTTCGCCATGATCGGTGCGAGAAGTTGCGCCATGGCATTCAATCGCCTTGCCGATTCCGGTTTCGACAGCGCTAATCCACGGACAGCCGCGCGCGCGATCCCGGCGGGAAGGATTACAAAACGGGCGGTGTGGGTGTTCACTGTCGTTTCTGCCGCCCTGCTAGTGTTCGCTGCGTACAAACTCAATCCGCTCGCATTTACACTTTCGCCGGTCGCGCTTGCCGTGATAGTGGGGTACTCCTACTCAAAACGGTGGACTATTCTCTCGCACTTCTGGCTTGGGCTATCAATCTCTATCGCCCCGATTGGCGCCTGGATTGCTATCACCGGCACGCTTGATTGGCCGCCAATGCTGCTCGGTTCGGCGGTGTTGCTTTGGATTGGTGGATTTGACATTATCTATGCTTGCCAAGATTATGAATTCGATCGTAAGCACGGGCTTTTCTCAATTCCGGCTCGTTACGGAAAACAGCGCGCATTGCTATTGTCGTCAACGCTGCATGCCGTGATGGTTGCGGTGCTCATTGGTGTAACTGCAATAACGGACCTGGGCGTTTTCTACCTGATTGGCGTAGGAATCGTCACGATTCTTCTCATCTATGAACATGCAATCGTCAGACCTAATGATCTCTCAAGAGTAAACCTCGCGTTCTTCACGTTGAATGGCGTTGTGAGTTTGGTGCTCATGGCGCTGTCAGTGGCAGACATGCTGGTTGGTATAAACTGATTATTCGCAGAGTTAATTAGCAGTGTGCAGTGTAGTATGCAACCCCTTCCGACGGTATTAAATCACAAGCGCACCACGGTGGGATGCAGAACATCACTGGGGAAATTGAAGTTGAATCGCAAATGCGCCCTCCTCGTCAAATTACCGCCTTATGTTATGCGGAAATGCCTAAAATTGATGCTATTTTTGGGGATCTTGATTTTTTTGCAATCGAACCTGCCGGTCATCGAAGCGCGAAACGAATCCCCAATTGCGGTTGAGCATAATTCTGAAATCACGCCTGGCGAACTCCTAATTCGCGTGACTCCTGAAGCACAGAAGGACGCCGAGCTGCTGCACGCCAAAGCGGCGATACATAAACTCCACAATCAGATGGGAGTCCAGTCTTTTCGGCGCGTATTTCCGTATATTGCCTATCCGAATTTCAATCCGAATTTAGAACGCATTTATTTGCTGCGTTTTCAAGTTTCGGCAAATCTGCACGCGCTAAAAACGGCGTATACTGCATCTCCGCTAATTGAGGCGGTCGCATTCAACTATCTCCGCCCGACGCAGGAATCCATAGCGCTGCCCAACGATCCGCTGATTGAGGAGCAGTGGAATGTACTTCTCACCAATATGCCGGAGGCTTGGCTAATCGAAAAGGGCGATTCGAGTATAGTCATCGCCGTGGTTGACTCGGGAATTGATTATCAACACGAGGATCTTGCCTCGCAAATTTGGGTCAATCTCGACGAAATCCCCGATAATGGGCTGGACGACGACAATAACGGCTACGTAGACGATATCCGCGGCTGGGATTTTACCGATGCGCCAAACGTTGGGGCACAAGGTGATTATTTGGAAGGCGATAACGACCCAATCGATGAAACCGGACACGGTACACACGTCGCCGGTATTGCCGGCGCGTCAGGAGATAACGGGATTGGTATCGCCGGCGTGGCTTGGAATTGTAAGCTGATGGCTGTTCGTACCGGTCACTCTGTTGCCGGGGTCTCAGGTTTGCAGGACGATGATTCTTCGGCGGCAATTGTCTATGCTGTTGATAACGGTGCGAGAATTATCAACATGAGCTGGGGCAGCAGTTCAAGTTCGTTTGTAATTCGAGATGTAATCGATTACGCTTACGCGCGCGGTGTGCTTCTCGTTGCTGCAGCCGGAAATGACTATCAAAATCAGGTCATTTACCCGGCAGGCTATCGCAAGGTGATCGCTGTCGCTGCAACCGACCAGAACAAGAGGAGATTTTATCAGTCAAATTTTGGCGCATCCATAGATATCGGCGCTCCAGGCAACGTAATATTGAGTACTCAGATAAACAACCAATACCGGCTTCTCACGGGCACGTCCATGGCGGCGCCGCATGTTTGCGGAGCGGCGGCGCTGGTAATGTCGAAGCGCCCCAGCCTGACGCATGAGGAGGTTCGGAACATCCTCATCACTACATCCGACCCAATTACGGATAGCCCGGAGCTTGTCGGCGCCGGGCATCTGAACGCTGGGCGGGCGTTGATGGCAAGCGGGTCGCTTCAAGGGCGAATCTTCTCGCCGGAGACCAACAGCGGTGGATCGGACAACATTGAGATAATTGGAACTGCCGGCGGGTATCGGTTTTCCACATGGCAGTTGATGTATGGAGAATCAAGAACGCCGGATTCATTTGTTCCCATCAATTCACAGAGCAGTCGGCAAAAATCCGGCGAAACCTTGCTCGAGTGGATTACTTCCGAGGTGCCGGAAGGCATTTATACCCTTCGTCTCGAAGTAACTGGGCGCGATGACAAAAAGGTGCACGATGAGGTTGTCGTGTCGGTGGACCGAACCGCCCCCGTAGTTCAGAATGTGAAAGTGCGGGAGTTGATTTCTATGGACAGTTATGCCACAGTTATCACTTGGTCGACAGATGACTTCACAATCAACACGCTGAGTCAGCGGGCACGCCAAGGACTCGCGCCGTTCTCGCCAATTGAGGAAAACTCGGCGAGCCGGGAACATGTTTTTTCACTGCCGCTCAGCGCGGGCAGTTACGATTTCTTTATCACCTCTCGCAACGCATCGGGAATTGAGACGGTCGACAACAACGATGGTGATTTCTATAACACCGGCGTAATCGGCGGCACTATTTCGCCGAACGGCTTCATGCAAACGTCGTCTGAGCTTTCCCCAATGCACTTGGCTTCCAACCCGGCGGATTTCGATGGGGATGGGCGGTTTGAAATCGTCGGGGTTTCACTGGAGAGTTTGAAAAACCGGACGCTTAAAGGCGTTGAAATTTACGAGCGGCCACATCAACTTCAACACGTCGGCAGTACGAATTATAAACCGTGGGAGGTCGGCGACACCGATGGAGATGGGCTGTTGGAAATTTTGGGCAGCACAGATGACCGCACATTTCTAATCGAGAGCGCAAAGCATGATGGTTATCCGGAAAATGTGATTTGGGAATTCCCTTTTATCTCGTCCGGGCAGATTGCAGACCTTGACGGCGATGGGCGAAAAGAGATAATTGGACCCGACAACAACAACAATCGCATTCTTATCTTTGAAAATCGTGGTAACGACGCCTATGAAGAGGTTATCAGCATTAAGAACAACACACCCGGTACGAATGCATTTGGAGAAAGGTTTGCTATCGGCGATTTCAACGACAATGGCCGTATGGAATTGATGGTGGGAGACAGTGAAGGCGATTTATTAGTCTACGAATCCGCGGGAAACGACCTGCTCGTTGAAACGTGGAGGGAAAAAATCGATGCCGAAGATGCGCATCTGCTCGCGGCAGGTGATCTTACGGGGGATGGAATTCCCGAATTCGTGGTGGGCGGATCGGTATCGCAGGAAAATCTTCCTTCGCTGCCTCCTAACTGGAAATTCCATGTGTTTTCCGCGTTCCCTCCTCTTGATTTCTTAACCTCATCAAATAAACAAGGTGATTCACTGTTTCAGTCGATAGCCTCGCAGGAGATCACCCCGTATCTCTTTTACGGTAACAGCATTGCCATCGGCGATGTTGACGGCGATGCAGCGAATGAGATTGTGGTTGCCGCGAATCCGAGCATCTATGTGTTCAAGCTGCTCTCGCAAACCACGACTGAGACAGGAAAAGGCGTTCTTCCTCCCGTTTCAGACGAAGGTAGGCCGGTTCTCGCATTAACTCCAGTCTGGTACCATGCCGCCGGAGAAACACCCAGCTTTTTTCTGGCAGATCTGAATGGCAACGGGTTCAGTGAATTGTATTTTAACGACGAAGAAAATCTCTTGGTATTTGAACATGTACACGCTGGCAACCCAAACGCCGCGGTTGATGTTCAGCCGTGGGGTTTATCGGCAAATCCGCTGACTGCGCGTGTGGTCCAACTGGAGTGGCACGCACCAGAGGACGCCGCCCGCTTTACAGTGTATAGGGCGGTTGGCGCGTCAACAGTGCAACATGCCGACTCGCCCCCCGCCTCTGCGTTTACCGTGGTGGGGCAAGATTTGGATCGCCCGGGTTTTCTTGACCGAAACGTAACGAAGGACACAACCTATTGGTATGCAGTCACTGCGTCCAATGAGGAGGGTGTAGAGACTGATAGAACCGAAGCAGTTTCGGTAACGCCGCGCACGTCCCCAAAGTTGATTAGCGCCGAATATATCCGTTCAAACCAGGTAGTGGTTGTTTTTGATAAACAAATGGGGCCGTCCGCCGGTAATGAAAACCGCTATCAGTTGCGCGAGCCGGACCAACTTGCCGGCGTCCGTCCAGTTTCAGCAATTAGGGATCGAATGGGGACGCGAACCATCCTTACATTTAGCGATGAAGACTTAATCCCCGGTCAATCGTATGAGATTTCGGTCGACGGGGAGGTGCAGGACATCGATCGGAATCGAATTGATTTGCGGGCGATAACGCAGGAGATCGAGATTCCTGTCGAAGCCGAGCCTACCCGCTTAAATGACTTCACGCGCACGATTGTGTATCCCAATCCCATTCAGCCGAACGAGTTTCACAAAAGCGCAGTCACATTTGATCGCGTGCCTACGGGGACAGAGATTGGGATTTATAATGTGAGCGGAGACCTGCTCGAAAAATTGACGGTGACAGAAATTGACCGTGGACGCAAGGAGTGGTTGCTATTGAGCGATGGATATTCGGAGGTAACAACCGGGCTTTATATCTACACTATGCAATTTGACGAACTGAAAAAGGTTGGGAAGATAGCGGTGATAAAATAGAACCGCCGGAGCTGCGTCAAAAAACACATTTGTAATTACCTACCGCAAATTACAAAGTCGGAAAGTCATAGACCCGTTGATACCGGCTTCGATTCAGGTGATTCGATTTTTTGCAAGGCTTTCGCTGCGCATTCGCGAACGTCATTATCAGTGTCCTTTAACGACCGTGTCAATTCCGGGATGGCGTCAGAATCGCCAATCACCCCCAGCGCGTTGACGGCATTCCACCGCACCCAATGATGTTCGTCATGCAGCGCCTGCAACAATGCGGGAACTGCAATGGAATCTCCGATTTTGCCCAACGCCCCCGCCGCATTCATACGGACATGCTCAACCGGGTCGTTCAATGCCTGAATTAAGGCGGAGATGGCAGTCGTGTTGCCGATTTTATATAAGGCGTCACCGGCATTCATGCGGACTCCCTCGTCCGCATCACCCAATGCAGTTACTAAGGCGGGAACTGCGGCGCCATCTCCTATTTGTCCAAGCGCACCTATGACATTTACCCGCAACGCGGAAGCCTCATCACTCAAAATTTTAACTAAGGCAGCAACAGCTTGACTTGCCGGTTTGCCTATATTTTTCAATGTTCTTGCCGCGTACGTGCAAACGTCTTTGTCTCTGTCGTTTAACGCCTCGATTAATGCAGGAACTGCCTTTTTAGCATGTACGCCCATCTCGCTCATAGTGACTAGCGCGTTTAAGCGAACCTCCTTATCTGGATTATCCAAAGCCTTTATCAATGCTGGAATTTCCTTCACCAACGCTTGTCTCGCTTCGGGGATATCAATTACGCTGCTCAAGACACTCGCAGCGTAAACGCGGACCCTTTGATCGGAATCTCCTAGTTTCTCAATCCATTTCTGAATCATTAAGTATGCTCCTACGCTGTATGATTCCAAGTGCAAGAAATCACGCCGATCACCGGTTCAAAGTCAAGATGCAGACGGTGTTCAGAGTCATTCCACTGCATATTTCAAAATGACGCCCCGATCACCAACAATCCAGCCGTTTTCAGCATTAGTCATGGAAATTGAGTTAAGGTTATGTCGGGTTTCGCACCATTGCGGACGCCAGTTTTCGCCGCCGTCAATGGTGTGAAGAACGATTCCCTCTCCGCCTACGGCCCAACCCTCGTTTTGATTGAGAAAGAAAACATCGTTTAGTGAAGCCTGGATGTAGGACTCTTGGCGTACCCATGAATTGCCGCCGTCTTTTGTGCGCAAAATCAACCCGCCGACGCCAACTACCCACCCGGTTAACTGATTTGTAAAGTGGACACCCAGCAACCATACCTCACCGAGATTGGCTTGCAAAGACCATTTTGCCCCGCCGTCCCGTGTGTGGAGGATTACCCCGCCTTGACCGACTATCCAGCCATTCTGCGAATCGGCGAAATGAACCCCAAATAGATGACGATTGACGCCGCTCTGTTGTCGTTCCCAACTCCTTCCGCCGTTTGTCGTATGCAAAATTTCTCCGCTTTCCCCAACAATCCAGCCCTTTTCGTCATCAATAAAAAAGACACCCAAAAGGTCATTCCTTGATTCTGCCTCCTGCCAAGCCCATGTACTGCCGCCATCACTAGTGTGAATAATTGTTCCCCATTCTGCGACCGCCCATCCGAGCCGGTCGTTGATGAAATGGGTTGACCCAAAACATTCCATCGTCCGGCTGTCTTGCGGGTTCCAACTTCTGCCGCCGTCTTCAGTGTAAAGCACTACCCCGCGATCGCCAACGCCGTATCCGGTTTGGTCGGAGACAAAATGTACGTCCGCCAGGAAGTAGCTTTGTAATGCCTGAAGCGTCCATGTTTTACCTCCATTCGCCGTGTGGAGGATGGTACCAAATTCGCCGACAGCCCATCCAGTTTGATTATCCACGAAATGGATACCAAACAGGACACTATCGCCTCCAATATGGGGTGTTGGTCCCCCTCTCTGATGGTTCCATGTATTGCCGCCGTCACTTGTGTGTAAGATTGCGCCTAAATCTCCGGCAATCCAACCGTGCTGTGAATCCGTAAAGCAGAAGTCATAAAGCGTGAAACTGTGTAAGGGTTCATCACCGGTTTTCAATCGTTGTCCGTAGACGGTTTCGTGCCGCTTGTTTGAACCGTGTGTGAGATGCTTCCAAGTTTTCCCGCTATCCGTTGTTGCAAGTATTGTGCGTCTGTCACCGACTATCCATCCTTTATTGGGATTGGCAAAAAAAACATCAGACAACCTATAACGGATTCCTGTATCTTGGAATCGCCAAGTTTTTCCGCCGTCGTTGGTGCGGTATGTCAGGCCTTCGTAACTTACCGTCCACCCGTGCTGAGAATCAAGAAAATGAAGTCCACGCAGGGAACTTTCCCCCAGCCCCTGCGCCCGATTCTCCCAAGTTTCACCGCCGTTTCGAGTATACAGCGCGGTTCCAAAGTCACCTACCGCCCAACCCTCACGCGCCGAGAAAAAGTGGAGATCGAAGATATTATTGAAAGTGTTTGACTCCTGTTTATGCCATGTGCCTCCACCATCGCTGGTGTGTAAAATCACCCCGTTGTCGCCGGCGATCCACCCTGTCCGATGATCCGTAAAAAGGACCGATTGTAACGGATGCTGCGTTTTGCTCGCTTGCGGTTTCCAGGTTTCGCCGCCATCTACGGTGTACGCGATTACACTATCAAATTCTTCATCAATTGTATTGCCTTCGTTGTTGCCGACAGCCCATCCCGTTTTCTCATCAATAAAAAAAACATCATAAAACCGCGTTTCCCAATCCGCGCGTCGAATAATCTTCCACCGCCCGGTTTTCTGCCCTTGATTCCTCGAGCATCCAATCGTTCCGAATACGAGGGGCAGAATGACCAGAAGAATCATCCCGCGATTAATATAATGCCTGACGCATGAGTCTCGAAGGATGTCCATTTTCTAAACCGAGCGCATAAAATTATAGATTGTGATTCTCACATTTAGTCGGAGCACCATTTACACGCATTGGTCCAAATCTGCTTTAACCATCATCTCAACGAGTGCTTCAAAGCCAACACTCGGTTTCCAGCCCAATATTCGTTCCGCTTTAGTGTAATCTCCTTGAAGGATATTAACTTCCGCGGGCCGGTACAGGTTCTCATCAATTACGACGTAGTCTTCGTAGTTGAGATTAACGTAATCGAAGCATATGCTTACATAGTCTTTGACGGAGTGAGTCACCCCGGTAGCGATGACATAGTCATCCGGTGCGGGTTGCTGCAACATAAGCCACATGGCGCTCACATAATCGCCGGCGTATCCCCAATCTCGTTTAGCCGCTAGGTTCCCCAAGCGTAACTCAGCGGCAAGTCCGCGTTTAATTTTTGCCGCTACGCTGGTTATCTTTCTCGTCACAAACTCGTAGCCTCGCCGCGGGGATTCATGGTTAAACAGAATCCCGCTGCAGGCGAAGATATCATACGCCTCGCGGTAATTCCGCGTCAAATGAAAGCCGGCTACTTTAGAGATTCCATAAGGCGAACGGGGATGGAAGCGAGTATCTTCATTTTGGGGAGTCTCCTCGGCATTTCCGAACATTTCACTCGACGCGGCAAAATAGAACCGGCACTCCGGAACATTTTCCTTGATGGCGGACAAGACATAATGCGTTCCGTTAATGTTTGTATTGATCGTGGAGAATTCGTCTTCAAAGGAGTAGCTGACAAAACTTTGGGCGGCAAGATGATAACACTCATCCGGCTTCACATCTTCAATCACCCTAAATAAACTCGCGTAGCTCTCCAGGGACGCCGTGTGTAAATTTAATTTGTCAAGGATATGCTGGATTCGCCGGAGTCTATGTTCAGGATCTTCAAGCGCCACCCGCCTGATTATTCCGTGGACTTCATATCCTTTGGAAAGCAAAAATTCGGCGAGGTATGAGCCATCCTGCCCTGTAATACCCGTGATTAACGCCTTTCTCCTTCTCATGATTCCACCTCTGTTCGATCAGGGACAGCTAGGGATGGGATTGAGATGTGATTATGGTGATGGGATTAAATTGCCTGTTCCGAACCCGATTTTCAGGCCCCTGGCCATCAGTTCCTGGCAACGGGGACCTCCGTTGGCAAGCAAGCCATCGCTGTAGATTATGCCGTGCCCTTCGGTAATGCCGTTAAGGTATTGAACAAGCCAATCGTAGTGCTCTCGGTTTTTTTCGGGGGTTGTATTCTGGACACAAGTGACTCGGAGGATTCGCCTGCCGGGCCGCGGTTTCAAGGAGGCGTGGTATAACTTGTGATTCATAAAAATCACGTCCCCGGGCTGGTTCACGAGCGGATATTGGCCCGGCAACTCTGACGCATTGATCCCCAACTGGTTGCTGTGCTGGAAGTTTCCTACTGTATTGACAAGTGCATCCCGAAATTCTTTAAAATGGCTTCCCGGAATGACTGTTAGGCAGCCATCCTCAGGGCCAAGCGGGTCGAGATAGAGCGCCGCCCGCATACTAAAGAAGCCTTCGGGCGCCACGGTATCATGATGCCATGGCGTCCCGCCGCCATAGATTACCGCACTGTGAGCCGCCATGATGTAGTCGCTGCCCATTAGTTGCTCAAACACATCAAGGATGCGTGCATCATCCAACAGCGGGTAAAACGCATCGGGGTCAGTGTCAAAGAACGGTATTTCGTCCTGGCTCGCTGTCGAATAACCGTGTTCATCTTGGTTAAGCACCGGTTCTGGTTTTCCGCCGCGTTGGCGTTCCATCGCCGCATCGAAAGCCTCCGAGAGCGCCTGAATCTCATCGGGTGAAAACAGTTGCCTACACTGCAGGAAGCCCAACGTCTGAAAATGGAGTACTTCATCCTCTGTTATCATAGTTCTGGTCTCCTTTCTATATCACCACTAAAGAATTGCGGTGCGTTCAATCTAAATATCAGTGACTCGGTCTGTTCAATTTATCAACCGATTCTAACACCGCGATGATTTGGTTGGCTTGATTTAGGTCAGGTCTTGTAAGTGGGTGACTCGCCCAGTGTTGCCAAATCCCAGTTCAATCGCCCGGTCCAGCATCTTTTTGCGGCGTGGACTTGCAGTCCGAATAAAACGATCGCTATAAAACCTGCCCCATCCGTTAGTCTCCCCGTTGAGAAAGCCCATGAGCCAATCGAAATGTTCGGTGTTCTTTTCGCGAGTCGCATTCTGGGTACAGTTGATATGGATAGCCCGCCGCCCGGGCTTATCGCTCAACGCGGAGTGAAACGTCTTGTGGTTCATATAAAGCACATCACCCGGTTCGTTGACAAGCGGATAACGGCCGGGTATATCTTCAGGACCTACCCCCACGTTGTTGATGTTGCTAGCAATCGCGTCGCGGTACTCCTTCATGTGGCTTCCCGGGATGACGTTGAGGCAGCCGTCCGCTGCGCTTAGACGGTCCAAGTAGATTGCCGCCCTCATGCTAAAGATTCCTTCCGGAGCGCAGGCGTCATGATGCCAGCCGCTGCCGCCGGTATGGAGAATTCCTTCGCTGACGGTAAGGATAAAATCCTCACCCATCAGTTGTACCAGCGGCTCGACGATACGTGCATCGTCCAGGAGCGGGTAGAATGTCTCGGGATCGTAGTCAAAGAAGGGTACAACCTGTTGTCTGGCTTCACCTGGTTTCGGTTTTGGTGCACCATCCCGCGCCTTTTCCATGGCTGTGTCGAAAGCATCGGAAATTACCTGCATCTCCTCTTTCGACAGTAGCCCTTTGCACAAGACAAAGCCTAACGTACGAAAATGACGAATCTGTTCCTGAGTCAACATGTTAATCTCCACGCGGTAAAAGTGTCATATCAATTTTTCTTTCGCGATGCAGCAATGCAGATGGCCACTGCAACGGCGAATGCATCTGACGAAATGCAGCTGTCATATTCCATCAAAATTGAACCTCTATTTTCGCGTTTTGGACGATTAAAGCACGGTGTTTCTTTGTTTATTGATTGCAAAAGTTTGTAATCAATTGCAATGCGCCGTTTTCCTCCGCCTCTAACGTAATTTCGTCAAGGCGAATCTCGCACCTTTCTTGCGCTGAAAGATAAGACGCAAGAATGTAGCGTTTAATCTCCATGGCATTTTCTCCCGAGTAAATCGGTTCCTCGCCCTCAATGATTGACTTTATGAAATGGCGGGTGCTTGCCACAAAAGATGTGGACCAGTTACGCTCAGCCAACGATATGTCCGCCAAGTAAGAATCAACGCGGCCGTCAATGAATACCGCAATCGGTGGAAACACCGGGCTAGAAGACATTTTAAAATTTTTGTACATCTCTCGATTTCCGGCGGCGTCACACTGGTTAATCCACATTATCCCTTTATCACCGACGATTTCAACAAAATCATCAAGCCAGAAATTGGATGGTATCGACATTTGGGGCGAAAACGTAAAGTCAATCTGTGCATACTTTGGGGATTCGTTGGGCGCAGTGCGAAACTTCGCACGGATGAACGCAGGCGCGTCTAAACGTGTATCCGAATCTATCCAACAGTCCACTGTTTCAAAATCTCGTTCCATAAACCATCTGACGAGCGAGAATCGGTGATATCCGTGATCTCCAATCAGCGGTCCGGACCCAGCCGTTTCAAGATTTCCCCGCCAGCTTGAAGCAGACCACGCCGACGGCCACTCGATGCCTCCTCGGATGCCTACCATCGTGCACGAACGTATGGTAAGCAATTCGCCAATTAAGCCATCGTCAATCAACTCCTTGGCTTTGCTATAGATTGGATAGAACAATACATTTTCATAAACCCTGAGTTTTGCCCCGTTAACCCGGCACGCCTCAATCATCCGGTTTGCCTCGCTCAGATTAAGCCCCATCGGTTTCTGAACGCTGATGTTTTTCACATTCGCCTCGGCGGCTTTCAACACCATAGGGCAATGCAAATTGTGCGGCGTCAAAATTTCAACGAGGTCTAACTCTTCCTGCTGGAGCATGTCTTCCAAGTTTGTATACAACGCCACGTCGTATGGCAAATTCCATTTCCGCAACCGAGCTAGCGCTGTTTCTTTATCAATATCAGCCGCGGCGACAATCTTGGCATCCTCGTTGCCGATGTAACCCAACACGTGTTCGTCGCTTATAAATCCGAGGCCGACAAATCCAACCTTCAACACAGTCGTTTCACCTTTTTATCAGTTGTTGCAACTCTTTAATGATTGCCGCGCGGCATATCGGACATCAATTTACGGAATTCGGTATTTATCGTAAAAAGCGCGGTAATCTTGAAGCCCGAGCACTTCATAGAATTCGTCATCTGTGGAAATGTGATCGGCAATCTCGTTCCAATCTCCCGTTTCGTACAATTTCTTTAAACCATCGAGCAAGCCTCTTACATACATATACAGCGTCGCAATCGAACCGATAGTCATCGCGTAACCGGTTCGTTCGAACTCTTTAATCGCAATCGGTTCCATGGGCGCGAAGAGGCCCACCCTCAACCCCTTAATGCGTTTAGCGAAATATTCCATCTCAGCCACGTTTAGCGCCATAAGCATAATACCGTCCGCTCCCGCGTCGACATAAGCGTTGCTTCGCTCGACGACATCTTCAATCATATTCTTCTCGTAATACGTTTCGAGCGGAACCGTGCCGATTGTGTCACATCGTGCGATAATCAGAAAATCTGGGTCCTGGCGCGCATCAACAGCTGCCTCAATTTTGCCGCACATCTCGTCTACCGAAATAAGCTGGTTGCGGGGGATGCCGGGCAGAAACGGACACTTACAAGGAAGCTGTTCGTCGTCAATGTGAATCCCTGCAACGCCCGCATCCTCAAAATCTCGAATTGAATCCATGACGCTTACGGCGTTACCGTATCCTTCCTCCATGTCAGCTATCACCGGAACATCAACTGCTTTTACAACATTGCGTACGAGTAGAAGGCGTTCCGTTTTGGACATGAGCGCCAAATCCGGTTTGCCCAAAAATGAGGCTTCAGTGGAATAGCTGCCAACATACACAGCGTCAAATCCTGCCCGCTGAACTAACAATCCAGACAGGGCGTCTTGGGCGCCGACGCCAACAACCGTCTTGCCCTCGTTAATCATTTTGCGCAGTTTTGCAGTTTTTTTCATAATACCCTCAACGCGGATTATTGTTCGTAAATCAAGTATTGCCTGATTCGCAAAACGCGAAATTTATCCTTCATATTATCGCTAGGGTTCATTATATCATAGACGCCAATTTTGTCAATTTTTTCTCGATTGGCAATTCATGGCTTAACAGGAGATTGTTGGCTGCGGCGGTGTGAAAACGAGCCGCAGTAGTACGCACCCACCGTGTGACGTAACTTACTCCAGAGTTTTGTGTTGACTGAAGCGAAATGGAAGCGTAAAATTAGCATTGTATTTATTGCACTGGCGGTGAAGGCTGATTGGTTTTTGCCCGCCGAAATGTTTTACATGTTTATCTCCGTCGGTGCGGGCAGACCGACACAAGTCGGTTTTTAAATCGTAGCTGAAATTTCAGAAACCTGACACCTATATGACAGATCAAACTAAGTTCGATGATTTGATTGGCATTATTGCACCGGCGTGCATATCTCAGGAGCCGGAGGACTTAGCACTTCACAGTTGTGACTGGTGGCCCGTAGCTATCAAACGGCGGCAACAAGGCAGGACGCCGATGCGCCCGGAACTTGTCGTGCGCCCTAGGAATCAAGACGAGGTATCAAGGCTTCTCGCTTGGGCGAATCAGCGGGGTGTACCGGTCACCCCGTGGGGAGCCGGTTCCGCAGTGACCGGTGCGCCCCTCCCTACACAGGGGGGCATCTCTTTGGACCTTTCAACTATGAATCGAACGCTCCACATCGATTCGACAAATCTTATTGTCCGCGTTGAAGCAGGCAAAATTGGAATTCAGTTGGAACAAGAACTGAACGAGAAGGGTTTCACGCTAAACCATTCCCCGCAGTCGCTGAATCGATCGAGCGTAGGCGGATGGCTGTCGACGCGCTCCAGTGGACAATTCTCGAGCCGTTGGGGCAATATAGAAGATTTGTGCATTTCCTTTACAGTCGTGCTAGCCAACGGCGAAGTTCTAACAATGCCCCAAACGCCTCGCGCCGCCGCTGGGCCGGACCTTCGCCATATTTTCATCGGTGCTGAAGGTACCTCTGGTGTAATCACGGAAGTTAGTCTCAAGATGTTTCCGCTTCCGGAAACTCGCCGCTACGAGAGTATTCGTTTTCCCAAACTTCATCAAGGCTTAAATGCCGTGCGGCAAATTATGCAGTCCGGTTTACGTCCGTTTCTAGTGCGTTTGTATGACGCCGATGAATCAAAGCATGTTATGGCAGACGATCGATTTGCAGATTCCGTTTTGTTTGTCGGCTGTGAGGGCATCCGGGAAGTTGCGATGGCTGAGATGCATACCGCTACGGACATCTGCCTACGGAGCGGCGGGGAAGCCATGGGTCCAGGTCCAGCAGAATCCTGGATGCAGCGGCGTTTTGATTTCTCGGCGTTTGAGCGCACGCTAGACCTGCCCGGCGGAATTGCCGAGACCGTTGAGGTGTCACACTTTTGGAGCGAAGTGGAGCACACGTATTGCGTAATGAAGGAGGCGTTGCGCCCCTTTGTTGATGAGGTACTGTGCCATTTTTCCCACGCCTATCCCCAAGGCACATCGCTTTACCTAATTCTCTTTGGGCAGGCTGTGGATGACCGCGCGGCAGAAAACACTATTCTTCAGATTTGGGACGTAGCCATGGAGGCTGCTCTGCGCAAGGGCGCCGCCATCTCACACCATCACGGGATTGGATACGCGCGGCGAAAATATGTCGCACCGTATTTGGGCAGCGGATACAAAATAATTCAACAGTTGAAGGAGACGGTTGACCCGAACGGAATCATGAATCCCGGCAAATTGGTTTAAAAGGAGTGAATTCAATGAATTTAGAAGCAATTGCCGCAGAGATGAGCGATGTTAGCGAAAAATTAGTCGTGACAGGCATGGTGCATCTGCTTGGCGGCAATTTTAGCGTGCGTGACGGTGAAAGGATGGCAATTACAGGACATCGGTCACCGAAGAGGGACCTATCAGGAAACGATTTGTTCGTTGCCGATGTAAACAGCGATGAATCGGTTGAGGGTGCTTCTTCGACGCTGGACATGCATAGAGCCATATTCAGGATGACGGACGCCGACGCTATTATTCATGCGCACCCATACTACGCGACACTACTTTCATATTATACCGATGTCATCTGCCCGATTGATGAGAACAATATCTATTACCTCGGGGAACGGGTTTATTGTATCCAATCTGAAGGATACATGAAGTGGGCATTGCTTGCGGATCAGATGGCGGAGTTACTTACCCAAAGTCCGGCGGCAGTCTTAAAATGGCACGGCAGTTTTGCGATTGGCGACTCCCTTGCGGAGGCGTTTAATCACACTCAGGCGCTTGAACAGGCATCTCGGTTCATTTTGGATACACGTCGGCTCAAGCCGCACCTAGGGCCCCCCGTTTTGCCCGATTACGCCAAGTACAGTTCTTTTGAGGAGTCGGGAAAATCCTAATTGCCTAGATAGGAAATGACAATCGATATAAACAGCAATCCTGCAACGCTAGTTTTGGACGTGGGCAAAACCAACGTCAAACTGCTGGTCATGAGCAAAACCGGCCATGTACTTGACGATGTAAGATTGGACAGTCAATCGCTTGATGCACCGCCGTATCCTCATTTGGACACAGAACGCGTTTGGCGGTGGCTGTTGGAAACGGCGAGCGGGTTTGCCAAAAAATATACAATTGATGCCATCGTGCCGACGACTCACGGCTGCGCAGCAGCCCTAGTAGGCGCCGGCGAGTTGGTTCTACCCATCCTTGACTATGAAGCAGAAATACCGGAAGATTCACTGGAGGCGTTTCGCGCGGTCACGCCTACGTTCGAGGAGACCCAATCCCCGGATTTGCCCGGCGGTTTGAGTCTAGGTCGGCAACTGTTTTGGTTGCAGCGGGATTTTCCGGATGAATTTGCGCGAGCAGAGTGGGTGCTCACCTATCCTCAATACTGGGCGTGGCGGTTGAGCGGCGTTGCGGCAAGCGAGGTTACTTCAATTAGTTGTCACAGCCACCTGTGGCGTCCGCAAGACCGGTCGTTTTCCAAGCTCGTGAAAGAACAGGGGTGGCACCGTCTGTTTCCACCAATTCGTCCTGCGTATGATGCGTTGGCGCCAATTCTTACTCAGGTCGCGCAGGCGACGGGCATTTCTCCCGAGTGTAAGATATACAACGGTATTCACGATGCCAATGCCGCTTACAGCCTCTTTCTGAGAGGATATACTGAACCTTTTAGCCTATTGTCTACGGGAACTTGGGTCGTCCTGATTAACCCTAACCTTCCGATAGCACGACTGAATGAGCATCGGGACACCATGGCATTGGCTGACCTTAACGGCAAGCCAGTACCCATGGGACGTTTCATGGGCGGCAGGGAGTTTGAAATTTTGAGCGCAGACGTTGGCACTACCAAAGAAATTTCGGAAGCGGACGTAAGAAGTGTAATTGCCAAACGCAGTTTTCTGCTGCCGTCTTTCGCTGCGGGCGGCCCATATATGGGACACCGCGGTTCGGAGATTGGGCCGCAGGTCAGCACTAGCGGCGAAATCCTTGCGCGCGCGACGCTGTATTTGGCGATGATGACCATGACGAGCGCGCGTATTCTCGAAATGGACGGCGATCTGATAATTACGGGCGGGTTTGTCAACAACCCGTGGTATTGCCGGTTGGTAGCTACATTGACAAGGTGCCGGCGTTGTTTTGTCGATCATCAGTCTGAAAGCACAGCGCTTGGGGCGGGCATGTTGCCCGTATGGAACGATGACGATATTCGATGGCTGCTTGATTTGACCCCCGTAGAAAAATTCCACGATACAGACCTCTTCCAGTACGCCGAAGAGTGGCAACAATTGACCAACTTACAAGCAGCCGACGGCGCCAAGTAAGACCAAAAAGGCGAGTCATAGTCTAAAACCCTCTTTCGGGTTACCGTAAATCGGAAATCCCAAAAAGCGCAGCTAGGACCGGTCTGCATTGACGGCGGCCGAGATTCCGCGCAAAACGGCGCAATAATTTAAATAACAACCGTTAGCGGGCATTTCATGGAATTACAAGAAGCCATTGACCACCTCGACACCTACGGCTACTGTCTTCTCGAAAATCTCATTTCCGTTGAAAGTGCGGATTGCATGGCGGAGAAGTATTTCCAGCTTCATGAAGACCCTGCCAATCGGCGGTTGTTTCAAGATCCTAACGCTGAATTGTACCAAACGCTGTTCAGCGTGATTAACTTGGATGAAATGTGTTGGGAATGCATCATACATCCACAGGTACTCGCTGTAGTGCGACACTTCTTGGGCGAGAACGCGCGGTCCTCAGGACAGGGGAGCACGAAATGGGTAAAGCCGGGCGCGCCGATGGGCGGATTGCATGTAGACTCCGCACACGACTTGCCGTCAAAATTACCAGATATTCCGTGGATGATTAACACGATTTGGATGATAACAGACTTCACGGAAAACAACGGAGCAACAATCGTTGTACCGTTCAGCCATAGGACAAGGCGAAGGCCTTTACCGGGGATAAGTCTATCAGACATGTGTTCGCTGTCCGTTACCGGACGCCGCGGTTCAGTCGTGCTCTGGCAGGGCGGTACGTGGCACGCCAACGGCGCAAACACATCGCATGACAATCACCGAATGGGGCTGAATTTCGCCTACTTTCCGCCGTGGTGGAATCAAGGGCGTAAAGGTGCGCATACAGTTTTACCCGAAGTGTACGCACGGATGCCTAAAACTCTCCAAGATTTGTGCCGCCATAGGGTCGGTTAAGCACGGTCTGAGGCGCGTGGATGAGCGATTGCCGGATTGTCCGCACTGAGAAATTGCCTGAAAAACGGTCTCACAGGGCGTTATGTAATTTCTCTCCTTGATCGCCGCTGCAATTTTGTGCTATAATACAGCCGTTAAGCACAGCTCAATTAAGTTGCTTGGCAAATAAGAACATCTTGATGTTTTTCCCGAGCAGTTTTAACCTGCTTTCCAGCAGCCAACCGGACATGTCAAATGGAGGTCATAACTATGAGAACCACAGTCAGGTATCTAATGTTGGTATCGGTCGGTTTAATCCTCTTAGGACTGATATTCACCTCACACAATTACGCCCAGGTTAACCCAGATTCCTTTGCCGGGCTTTGGACCTTTGATGAAGGAGAAGGCAAAGAAGCAAAAGATTCCTCAGGCAACGGAAATGATGGGGAGTTTGTGGGCAACCCCGCGTGGGTCGAGGGGAAATTCGGCAACGCCTTACAGTTTGATGGCTCAAGTCATGTTGATTGCGGCGATTCTCGCTCGCTAGATATTGATGGCGAGGGACTAACACTAATGGCGTGGGTAAAGCCAAACACAACACAGGGGTTGGATGGAATCATTGAAAAAGAGTGCGGCGCTAATGCCGGTTACAATCTCTATTTGGATAACGGCAAAATCCATTTCAGGATGTTTGCCGGCGGGAATGTCGCTGTAGATGCTGTCGATGGGGTTCCCAACAATTCATGGTCGCATATCGCCGCGGTCTATGACGGTTCTAAGATGAAAGTTTACATCGACGGCGAATTTAACGCGGAAAGAGATCAAAGCGGTAATATAACGACTAATGATATCAAGTTAGCTATTGGTGCAAGCAGCGAGTGCGGGCGGGGGTACGATGGCGCCATCGACGAAGTCGCTATATTAAACGTTGCCTTGTCCGAAGATGAGATTAGCGATGTTATGAAGAATAGGTTTCCAGGCGTAAACGCCGTTTCGCCCAACGAAAAACTCGCAACGACCTGGGGACGGCTAAAGGCCGATGGCTAGAGCGGGCGAAGGGATATTTGAACATCTCAATGGCGAAATCCGCCGCTAGGAGGTTCTAATTTAGGGCGCGATTTTGCGCGCCAGAATTCAGAGTTATCGCCGCATACTCGTCCCGAATAGTCCATGAATCCGGACTCTCAAGTGTTCGTTGTTCTGAATGGGACTGCTATCCGGTTCGGAACAGCGGACACGTATTTTAAACTGGAAAGACTATCGGTTTATGAGGCGGTGCGGCGATTGAATTTCAATACAGCGAATTAGAAAGACAATGCTCTCGGAACAGCAAATAACCGACTTCCACACCTTCGGGTTTTTAATCATCCGTCAGTTGTTTAGTCCAGATGAGCTTCAGACCATTAACGCTGAGTTCGACTTTGCGATGGACACTTCCTACCGCCATGCACCTTTTGACGGTACGCGCCGTCATTGGGTTACCATGGTGGGACCGCAGACTCCGTTCTTTGCCTCGTTGCTTGAAGACCCTCGATTTTGCACTGTGGCAGAGCAGCTATACGGCGAAGACGTTATCGGCGCAGTTAGCGATGCGAACCGTTACGTTAGGGAATCAAATTGGCACCGAGATACGGGGAACAGGCATCAGTACGGCGTGAAATTTGCGTATTACCTGCAACCGGTGGGAGCGGAAAGCGGCGCACTGCGCGTCGTTCCGGGGTCGCATAAGCATCCAATTAGTGACAACCTGGCGCACTATTTTAGCCAATCTGAGTTAGGCATCCAAGACGTCCCCGCCTACGTATGCGAATCGGAACCGGGCGACGTAGTTGCATTTGACCTCCGCTGTTATCATGCGAGTTGGGGTGGTTCTAAGGACCGCCGGATGTGCACGGTGGTTTATTACAACAACCCAAAGTCTCCCGAAGAGGAAGACGCAACCCGGGTGCAAGTGGGAGGCTTTGCTACATCCGGAACCCCGGCAAGTTTTAACCGCCCGGACGATCCATTTTACGATCCGCACTGGATTGCAAACAGTGAGCGCAGCGTGAAACGCCAACGGTGGCTGGATCGCATGCGGGAGTTGGGATGCGCCATTTGAAAGATATTCCATTTATTTGTGCGGAAATTCTTGCCTAAGTCCTCGTTCATTACGTCCAACCGGAAAAACTGCTTACCCTGCGTCGTAACATGCCTCCTTCAGAAAAGTTAACATCTGCAACCGCTTTGGTGTTGCGTCCTCAAACAGCTCGCGGGTATAGTAGGTCCAACCGTGCGATGCATCATGATGGTAGAGCCATTTGATATACTCCTCCTCTTCCCGGGTCTGCGGATTCTGGACATAGTTAATGTAAACGCCTTTTCGAGGCGTTTCGCTAAACGCGGCGTGATAGCACTTTACGTTAAATACTACAGCGTCCCCTGGATCAGACTCAATTGGATAGGCGCCCGGCACATCTTTACCTAACGGCAGGACAGACTCGCCATACTTCTGCATCCGTTCTCGATACGGCAAAAATTGGCTGCCCGGAAGCACGCATAGACAACCGGTATTCGCCCGAACGGGATTGAGAAAAAGCACAACTTTGAGATGAGTCTGCCCCTCCGGCGCCACCGAGTCGTGGTGCCAACGCGTCCCGCCAAAGTGATGAATCCCCTCTGAGACAGTAAAAACGAAGTCTTTCCCTAGCAGTTCTTCCACAACTTCGTGGATGTTGTGATGATCGAGGAGTCGATGGTACACCGCTGGGTTGTGACGGTAGAACGGTACGACCTGCTGTCGCCGCGGCGCATGCTGCCAGGGCACACCTCCGTTTGCCGCCGTCATCGTTTCATCGAACGCATCAATGAATGTGTTCATTTCTTCGGGCGGGATGAGGTTTGTCAAACGGAGAAATCCGAGAGTTTCAAATTGATGTTTTTGTGCATCGGTAAGCATGTTGTACCTCCCGTGGAAGCGATGTGGAAAATGTACGTCGAGCTAACAACCTGTTTGCCGTTGTGCCGCTAATCATTAATCAATTCGATAAAGCGGCGCGAGTCCTTGCGCGAGGCGGTCGACATTTTCGGCCGCGCACGCTGCACGCTTTAGAGACGTTTGGTACGTGACCCCTGCGATATGCGGAGTCACAACGACGTTGGGGAGCTGGAACACGGGAAGATTCGGATCGGGCGGTTCTTGAGCGAATACATCAAGACCTGCACCGCCGAGTTTGCCATTGGAAAGCGCCTGATGCAGCGCGGACTCGTCCACTAGTGCGCCGCGGGCGACATTAATGAGACACGCCGTGGATTTCATCAGGGCGATGCGGCGAGCATCCATAATGCGGCGTGTTGCCGGGTTTAAGTGAAGATGCAGTGAGAGAAAATCGCTTTCGGATACCACATCGTCCAAATCAGCGGGAGTTCCCATCAAATTGGGTTTTATCTCCCGAAGAATTTCCGGCTCGATGGTTCGGACATCAATTGCCAAGATGCGCATTCCAAAAGCCTTTGCTCGCCGTGCGAGTTCCTGTCCACTGGCGCCAAAACCGATAACCCCTAAATTCAGCCCGTTAAGCTCTCGCCCCACGGCTTCGTTAAAGACTCCAGACTCAAAATTTGAAGCGGCTTGGGGGTATTTATGTGCGAGCATCAAGATAAACATGAATGCGGTTTCAGCCAATGCGACGCTGCTAAATTGGCCTGGGCAGTTGGCAACGGCAATACGCCGCGTACGGATGTAATCCAGATCGAAATGGTCAAATCCCGTACCTAAAATTTGCCACAAACGAGCATTCGTTGCAGCGTCCATCATTTCGCGAGTGCCAACGCTTCCTCCGTGATCGATAACTACGTCCACGCCGCCGAACTGGGGAACAATAGGGTGGGACTCGTCAAAGACGGATAGGTCGTGACGGCCGCCTATGGCTTGGATAACATCATCACACCACGGATGAAAAAGCCGCGTTAGCGGTAGCAGGAGCACTTTTTGGCGAGGCATAATTTACGTTATGTTGCTGTTTGGTCGTGGTCTACTAACGGTCACTTGATACAAGCGTATCAAAACAACATTCCTTCTGAAATTTATCACTAATTCTACCAAATGCAAGAATGGATTCTCAAGAAAATTGCGGTGATGGTTCGAACTAAAGATGCCAACTGTACAGTTCACATTCTGGTGATTGTTATCGCATGAAGCGTAGATGATTTCTACCACGGCCTCGCCGCAAAGACTAACTGGATAAAATCGGTTTGCCGTTATTGGCATTTCGGCATAATCACAAATGTATCGAACAGCGTTTTGTATTGACTGAGCGGATCGACAGCAGTATTATAGCGCTGAACCAAATTTATTACTAAGGAATCCTCACGTATTTAATTCGGGGCGTTAAATCTCTATGGCAATTCCTGGGTTTAACGACAGTTCTACTCGTTTCCTCAAATTTGCGCGTACTTGAAAATCATAGTTTAAATGAAATCGAGCAAACCGGACATTACTTTCAAATCCATCGTCATCGGACTAATACTGGTTGGATTAAATGCCTACTGGATAAGCGTAGCCAGCCAACTCTGGGGTTCACACCCAAACCTAATGACACCCTTTTCGAACGTCATTTTTAGCCTCGTCCCTTTTATTTTGCTCAACTTTTTGTTTTCCCGCGTGTCCCGAAAAACACTGTTTTCCCGCTCGGAACTATTAGTGATGTACGTTATGGCTACCATGGTGACCACGGTGTCCGGGCACGCCTTCATAGAGGTCCTGATATCCGCGATGGGGCATCCGTTTTGGTTCGCTTCGCCTGAAAACGAGTGGGAACAACTCTTCTGGCGGTTTGTTCCGTCTTGGTTCACAGTGCAAGACCTTACCGTAGTCAGAGGATACATTGTGGGCGAATCTTCTATTTTTATCGGCAAACATATCCGGGCTTGGCTTCTCCCTGTCGGGGCATGGTCGGTGTTTATCTTTGTTCTGTTGCTTGCCCTGTTGTGCATGAACGTTATTCTTCGAAAGCAATGGACAGAGCGGGAAAAACTCAGCTATCCATTGATTGAGCTGCCGCTGGCAATCACCCAAGACAACTTTCGATTCTTCCGTTCTAAGATAATGTGGGTAGGTTTTAGCATAGCCGCGGGGATTCGAACACTCAACGGACTCAATAGCCTATATCCCATAGTCCCTGCAGTTCCAACGGGTTACGCTGTCGGGGGCTTTTCCATGGAGCCGTGGAGCGCCGTTGGTTACACGTCGTTTTCTTTCAATTTGTCGATGCTGGGCCTAACCTATTTCATGCCGTTGGACTTGCTATTTTCCTGTTGGTTCTTTTATTGGCTTGGCAAAGCAGAACACGTCGTCGCGGGAATTTATGGCTGGCGCGAACTCCATCTCAACGAGCGATCCGCGGGCAGTTGGGTCGGAATGGGCTTAATCGCCATTTGGATTGGGCGCCGATATCTTATCTCCGTCGTCAAACAAACCGCCGGATGGGGTTCCCAACTGGACGAATCGCGAGAACCGATGCGTTACCGCACCGCCGTTGTCTTGCTACTGTTGAGTTTCGTGTTTCTATTTCTCTTTTGCTATCAAGCCGGCATGTCGCCGTGGGCAATCGCCGCATTTTATTTCTTATTCTTTGTGATGGCGCTTGGACTGACGCGCGTTAGGGCAGAATTAGGGCCGCCGTACCATGAGGTGATTTTCGTCAATCCTCGGCAAGTGATGACTGAAGTTTTCGGTTCAAAGCGCTTGGGAGGACCCAACCTCGTCGTATTGACATTTCTTTACGCCTTCAATCGATGCAACCGTTCTCATCCGATGCCAAACCAACTAGAATCGCTAAAAATTGGCGAGCAGTCGGGCATGAATCCCTCCAAATTGGTGTTTGCCATGATTCTGGCGATCGGCGTCGGCACAGTGGCAACGTTTGCGGCTTACTATCAAATTGGATACGAACATGGGTTATCCGGCAGAGGGTATCTCGATTATTTGGGTTGGGAATGTTTCAACCCGCTTCAGTCGTGGCTGCAATTTCCAAGCGTAACGAACTGGACTAGCGTTGGTTTTATGTCCGGTGGATTCGGATTCGTGTTGTTACTGATGGCGATGCGCCGGGCATTCTTCTGGTGGCCATTCCATCCGGCGGGATACGTCTTGCTTGGCGGTACATGGGGAGGGATGATCTATTTTTGGTTTCCACTTTTCGTCAGTTGGACGATTAAAGCGCTGATACTGCGATACGGCGGGATTGGTTCCTACCGAAAAGCGGCGCCGCTGTTTTTGGGATTGGTGTTGGGTGACAAGGTGTTATGGGGAGCATGGAGCATTGCCAGCTACCTGTTGAATACGAAAATATCCATGGTGTAGTAACGTAAGTCGAATAATTTCCCAAATTCTATAGCCGCAGACCTTACAGCAACCGTTGTGTCCGCCTTTCCCACTCGTCACAAGTCGCATGGGTGCGTTGAACAGATGCCCCGATATACGTTGTCGAATCTCGAAGGACCTCCCGTTGCTTTTCAGTCAGCTTATCAAGGAAAGGGTGCAGTGCTTCGTCCTCCCAGAGAAGGTCGTTCAAGGCTCGCCCTGTCCGATGGACCTCAGCCACTAGTTTGCGGGTGTGATTGTAGGCATCGGGGAATCCGTGATACGCCATCAAGAGGTATATCGGCTCGGCGACGGTATCGCCGGCACTCATCGCCAGATTTTGACGCATGTTATCCGACTTCACGTCCATTTCGTTCAACGCCCGCTGCAATCTATAAATGGTGTAGTCAAATGCCGTGAACAACTCCATCAAGAAGCGGCTTGAAGCGGAGTTAGTCAAGTCCCGTTGATGTTCCAAGATTCCATCCATAAATACGGTCGTCATGCGAGGCATGAAAGCTTTCCAAAGACTTTTGATAGTCTCAAAATCTTCCGGGTTGAGTTTGTGAGGCATCGTCGATGAGCCGACTAGCTGTGTGTCGTACTTTTTGCTAATCTCAGCAATCTCTGTACGGTAGAGATGACGTATATCGTCGGCAAAATTTGCAAGGATTGTGTAAGCGGACATGATTGCATACGCCAAATCTGCCAGAAATTCAGGCTCTATACATTGTGTGGAAGTGTGGGTGTCGGAGGCTTTCAAACCGAGTTGCTCTAGTAAATCGACTTCGATTTGTTCAGGTTGTTCCGTAATCATTGAAAGCCCGTTGAAGGCGCCGACCGCACCCGAAAACTGTCCGCGGAGATTTCGGCATGCTGCATCTATCAGTTCGATTCGATTCCCAATGCGGCTGACATAGAGCGAAAGCGCGTACCCGAAAGTAATGGGCTCTGCGTGTTGGCCATGCGTTCGCCCAATTTGCACGGTTTCCGCATGTTCACGCGCCAACTGAATTAACCGGCTTTCGAGCGCGATGAGATCAGGAAGGATGACTTTCCGCGTCAGATCTTTGTAACGCAACGCGGAAGCCGTATCGAGAATGTCCGCCGAGGTGGCAAAGAGATGCACGTACGGGCGCGATTCGGGACTGATTTTTCTTTGAATGACGTTGACGAGTGAGCGGATGTTGTGGCGAATTCGCGCCTGTTCTTCGTAGACCTCCGTTGCCGTTACTTCCGACACCGCGCGCTCGACGTCATCGGCGATTTTGTGCGAGCAGACACCATGCTTGGCAAGCGTCCGCACCAGTGCGGCTTCAACTTTCGCTTGATATTTGACGTAGCCTGCTTCAGAGACGTAAGGCAGCAGCCTCTTCATAAAGGCTTCGCTGCCGCCGTAATATCTGAAATCAAGCGGGCTGACTGCTTCGTACAGTTCCATATAATTTTCGCTCCTAATAAGAAGACTCTATTCGGCGGTTTAACAATAATCGTTAAAACAGCCAGCGTGCGCCGTGTCATGAACAAAAACCCCAGCTCTTGCAGCGGCCTCAATCGCCTTTTGGGGGTCAACAACCGTGGGACCGTTGCGTTTGAACCGAACGCGTACGCCTGCTCCCGGTTTCACCTCAATTTCGCGTTCACCGTCAAGCGCGAGCACACATGCCTTTTGACGACGGAGCACAACCTCGTCATGGGCAGACAAAAGTCGGTGTTCAGCGAGGCTCACACGGCGAATAACGCCAGGCGCTATCGGGGCCAGCACCTCCCGTCCTCCCGGTGCCATTCGGAGATAAAGACCGTGCTCGGAAGAACCGTTTTTGCCTAAAATGTGCGCACCGATAGAAGAAAGTCCAATTGTGCCTGCTTGGGTACGAGTCGATATAACCGCTTTTATTTTGGACGCATCCCAGATAGCGCCGGAGGCAACGAACTGCTCATCGTAGATAGCGGCATCTACCAGAGCGATTTCATCCGGCGAATCAGTGACCCGTACTTGGTCCGGATCTTCACAATAGATATCGAGCCGCGGTACTTGGTTTACCGCCTCGTCTGCCAAGCCGCACGCGACCAAGCCCGCTGCGATGCCGGCGACGGTACCTTCAATCATCGTTGGGAAGACGTTGTTGGTCCCCGTGGAAATCGGCATGAGGGGAACGTCCTCGCAAGCTTTTGCCACACTGCGGTTGGTACCATCCCCGCCCAACGTGACGATGCAATTGACATTGTGCGCCACCATGTACGCCGATGCCTGCGTCGAATCCTTACTAGTGCTAGTTACCGGCAAGGGCAGGACGGAAGAGTCAAACCGCAAGTCTAGCCCATCAAGGGCTTTCTCCCCAATGCAGAACGAATCTGGCATTATCAAAACTCGTTTGACGCCAGTCGCGTCCAACCCTAACAGCAACCGACGGACAATATTGACCTTCTCATTATTGTTGAATACCGTTCCATGCGCCACGAGTCGGCGGATGTCTTTGCCCGATGCCGGGTTAGCGATGATGCCAACGCTGTTCATTCTAGTGATAGATATTCCGTCACAAGTAAGGTGGGACATCCGTGTGCGAACAATCGGGGCTAGGAAGCCCCGCCCACAGACTTGGAGTACACCGTCAGATGTAGGACGGACATCCCTGTTCCGAGAATTGTGGCTAGAGAGCCCCGCCTACGCATTTGGGGTGTGCACGAGATTAGAGCGCGGTTCGCGCCTTTCAAACGCGAATGATTAAGGTGTAATTTGGGCCTTCAGCTTGCCCTTCTCTTTTGGTAATGTTGAGATAAAGTGATTCGTCTTCCTTAAGCGTCCACCCACTCATATGCGAACCGACTTTCAAAGGTTTCACGAGAGGTTCAGTTGAATCTGAGCGAAGAGCGCATTCAACGCTTTCGCATGCCGTCAGTTGGACATGGACATCAAGCGGGCACTCGGCAATTCGGTTGGTGTAAAGCGCGAACTCGCCCGTCGCACTGCCCACAGTACCGGAACCCTCATAGATAAACTGATCTTCCCCCGTAACTTTGAGGACAGTTTGCATAAGATTCTCTCCCACGTCATATTGCTAAGTATTCAAAACATCAGAGTATTCCGTTTTGAACTCGGCAGCGCCATTTCCCCGTTATAGCGTGTTGACCATCACCTTTACCGAGCCAGTCTTTTTGTCGAGTGCGGTTTCAAAGGCGTCAGGCGTATGCTCTAGTTTGAAGCGGTGTGTGACCAATTCCCGCGGGCGGACTTTTCCGGACACGATGAGGTCCAAGGCGATGTCGTAGTCATGGCGCCCATCAACAGCGCTGTAACATACAGCAAAGATGAATTTGACTTCTTTGCCTAGTGCACTTCCAAGGTTTACAGGTACCGGATCAGGAAACACCCCCGTAACGATGACTTTTCCTTTGGGTTTAACCACACTGACCGACTGGTCTACACTCGGTGCCGATCCGCCAACGGTTTCGATGACAACGTCAATTTGCCGATCTCCCGCAACCTCCTTGACCTGTTCAGGCAAATTCCTGCCTTCCAGTCTGATTACGCCGTCCGCACCCATCCGCTCAGCCATATCCGCCTGCACATCGTATTTCGCTACGATGTACACCGCACCTGCGCCGAAGGCTTTGGCAACGGCTAGACTCAACAGCCCAATCGTGCCTGCGCCCAAGACGAGCACGGTGTCGCCGGGTTTCAACCCGCCATACCGGCATGCGTGCACACCGACTGCGACGGGTTCTACCATTGCGCCGTCTTCATAGGAGAGAGCATCAGGCAAAGGGTCTAACCCCAACCCTTGGACCTCCATATATTCGGCGAACCCGCCGCCCCAGGGTACCCGATCCTTGTTGGGGCAATGGAAAAATTGACCGGTAAGGCATATCGGACAGTTCCCGCAAGCGTGGTCGCGGGTTAGATCCACACAAACGCGATCACCTGGACTGAGGTTACCGGCACCCTCGCCGACTTCAACAACCTCGCCGCTGACTTCATGCCCAAGTACGGTGGGGTCGGCATAGGGTCGGGCTGAATACCAATGAAGGTCGGAGCCGCAAACGCCGCTGCTGACGACCTTGATTACGGCGGTGCCCGCCTTTGACCGAGCGATGTCTACCTCTTCAACCCGCATGTCGCGGGCATCATGCATCACAGCCGCTCTCATATTCATATGGTTGCATTCTCCTTTGCCGGCGAATTCGAGTTAACGGAAGGGAAAAGCGTTAGGAATTCAGTTGCCGTTGTTATGCAAAGCAGCCACAATCTTCTCCGGCTTAATCGGCAGGTCATTAACCCGTACCCCGACCGCGTCGACAACCGCGTTGGACATCGTAGCTAATGTCGGCGTGATTGGCGGTTCGCCGACGCCTTTTGCGCCAAATGGACCGTTTGGTGCTGGAACTTCAACGATTACTGATTCAACGGTAGGTAAATCTGCAGAGGTCGGCACACGGTAGTCGACAAGTCCGGGATTTACATTGCCGTTCTGGTCGTATTGCATCTCCTCCATGATTGCCCACGCATAACCCTGCACGGTACCGCCCTCGATTTGTCCTTCAACCGCCATGGGATTGATGGCGAAGCCGACATCTTGAGAGGATACTAATTTGAGCACCTTAATTCGTCCAGTTTCAGCGTCCACCTCGACTTTAGCGATTTGCGCAGCAAGCGCAGGCGTGCTAGATTGCTGGGCGAAAGATCCCTTTCCAACGATCGGTCCGCCTCGTGTATTCAGGCTGAAGGCGGCTAGCTCGCCGAGTGAAATTGACTTGGGTGAATCGGCGCCGTTGACGAATATCTTGCCATCTCTGAGTTCGAAGTTATCAATCTCGGTGTTCAGCCGCTCTGCAGCGAGTTCAAGGATGCGTCTGCGCGTATCTTCAGCCGCGAGTTTCGCGGTATTGCCCATCGTGAATGTCACAACGCTGCCGCCGGAACCCGTTGCGTACGGTGCAGAATCCGTGTCACCGCGCGTGATTGTAACCCGCTCGTACGGTAAGGTTAAAATTTCTGCGACAATCTGGGTGATTGCCGTATCCGTACCGGTGATGTCCATGGAGCCGTGAAATATTCTCGCACTGCCGTCTTCGTGAATGGAGACATATACGCCACCAGGACCGCACCCGTTTGTCCAGTCCCCCACAGCCACGCCCCAGCCTTGATTATGAGATTTATCCCGGTTCCACCAACCTGCAGCATCGGCAACTGCCTTGAGCGTTTCTTTGTAACCGATGACGGGTTCTTGGCTGCCGCCGGGGATCATATCTCCTTCCTCACGCATGTTTTTAAGCCGAAATTCGACAGGGTCCATACCGATTCGGCGTGCAATTTCGTCCAGTTGCGATTCCGCCGCGAAAATTGCTTGAGGAGCACCCGGTGCTCGATAGGCGGTGGTACCGGATTTGTTGGTGTACACGCCGTAGGCATCGACCTTTAAGTTCGGAATCTTGTAGACGCCGCGCACTCGGATAGTGCTGCCAATTGAGGCGCCCGAAACCGCGCCGGAATCCCAGAACGCCAGTGCTTGGCATGCAAGGATGCCGCCGGATTTGGTCGCGCCCGTTTTCATCTTAATGACGCATCCAGGCGCAGGGCGTCCGTCAAGGAACTCCTCCTTGCGGGTTACCTGCACCCTTACGGGTCTACCCGTTTTCTGCGAGAGCAATACTGCAGGGACATGCGTCATCGTTACGCCGAAACGTCCGCCGAATCCGCCTCCCATAATTGTGGGGATAACATTAATTTTGCCGAGTGGGATTCCAAGCGTCCCGGCGATACCCGAACGAATTGCAAACGGTCCCTGTGTACTTGCCCACACCGTAACTTTTCCTGAAGAATCGGCACTCGCTACAGATACATGCGGTTCCATGTACGTCTGATGCACGCGCGGGATTGTGTATGTATTCTCGACGACAATATCCGATTCCGCAAACCCCTTTTCAACATCGCCAATTTCTGTGTGTGTTTCAGCGGAGATGTTGTAGTACACATCCTCCTCAAGCGTTTCCAACTCGGTTTCCAACGTACGAATTTCTTCGCTGCTGCCTTCCGACTCGTCAAGGGATAGTTGCTTCAACCTATTTCGGATGCCGCGGCGCGAGGGGCCGTCTTTGGTTTCATCGCTATGCAGGCGCGGCGCCGTAGGTTGAATTGCTTCCATTACGTTTTGCACAACCGGAAGGCGTTCATATTCGATTTTAATTAGCCCTGCCGCTTCGTCCGCGATGTCTGAATCAGTTGCTGCGACTGCGGCGATCGGTTCTCCAGAATACAGGACTTTATCTGACGCAAATACTTTTCGTCCGCTCTCAACATCCGCCTGCGTAATAATAGCGCGCACTCCCGGCAACAATTCGGCTTCGGTGGTGTCAATGTGAAGAATCTTAGCGTGGGGGTATTCGCTGCGTACAATTTTGCCGTAGAGCATACCGGGCGGATGTACATCTGCGCCGTACTTCGCTGCACCGGTGACTTTTTCAAGTGCATCAACTCTTGGTAGCCTTCTACCCACGACCGAATATTCTGGCATGAATATTACTCCTCATACGTTTTCATGGCGATCGACCAATTGGAATTAGATTTCAGCTTGAAAAAACAGCGGTCTCTAGCGCGCCTGCCGCGCACTGCGCATCAACTCCGCCGCACTCATGACTGCCTCAATAATTTTCGTGTATCCCGTACATCGACAGATATTGCCGCCGAGAGCGTGCCTGACCTCGGCTTCCGTTGCGTTAGGGTTTTCCTCAAGGAAGGCTTTCGACGCCATGATGAAGCCCGGCGTGCAGAAGCCGCACTGATAGCCGCCCTTGTCGATAAACGCATGCTGAAGGGGATGCAAAGAACTGCCGCTCGATAGTCCTTCAATCGTCTTGATTGCTTTTCCGTTGGCACTGGCGGCGAGCATCAAACACGATGTCACTGATTTACCATCAACCGTGACGGTACACGCGCCGCAGTCGCCGGTGCTACATCCCTCTTTCGTTCCTGTCAAACCAATCGAATCCCGCAGAACCGCCAACAGCGTTTTTCGGGGCTCAACCAGCAAATCATACTGATCGTTATTGACAGTAAAACTTACCAAATGTTTCTTCATCAACTTCTGCCATTCCTTTCGGTGTCACCTTAAAGTTCAGAGGATTTGGGTCACGGCAATTCGCTCATAATGAGGCATTTTGGGATAAATTTGCACATGTAACAACTGTATACCTGCGTATAGTAGGAATAAGGGTTTAAATCCTTGCTGCTGAGGCCTGGATTGTGCGTTTAGTAAGCACCCTAACCATGTCTTCCCTATACTCCGCTGAACACCGGAGGTCTGAAATCGGGCTTGACTGTTCTGCAGCAGCCGACGCCGCTTGTTCCAGAATTGATTCTGAAAGCGAATTTCCTTTCAGAATATTCTCCGCATCAGTTGCCCGAATTGGCGTAGGAGCAACAGCCGCGAGTCCAATTTTGACATCTGCCACCACACCGTGCGCCAGCTCCACAGAAGCCGCGACACCAATGAAAGCGAGATCCATGACCTCGCGAATTTTTTGCTTTATGTAGTGTGAACCCGAATTGTCCGGCCGGGGTGGGCAAACCAACCTAGTCACAATCTCACCATGCTGTAAGGACGATTCTCCTGGGCCCACAAAAAAATCACGGATAGGGATAGTACGTTCTCCATATGTACTCGCAATTTCGAGCTGCGCACCAAATACTAAAAGAGCTGCGACCGTGTCTGCAGCCGGGGAAGCGTTACAAATGTTACCGCCAAGCGTCGCTAGGTTGCGAATTTGAATGGATCCAACTTCGCTTGCTCCCTCGGCTAAGGCGGTGTAGCGGTTCCGGATAGTTGAAGATTGTTCGATGGCGCGCATTTTCGTCATCCCGCCAATCGATAAGCCTGTATTCTCATCATACGCGATGCTGTCCAATCCCGATATCTGCGCTAAACTAACGACGGATTTTGGCGTTGCAATACCTTCTTTCCACCCGACGAGCAAATCTGTTCCACCCGCCAAAATCGTGGCTTTACCGCCGTTTTCGGCAAGCAGGGATGACGCTTCCTCAATTGTGGTTGGTTCAAACAAAGCGAAGTCTCTCAATATAGAAAACTCCTTGGATGTGCAAACCATCTACCGGGCGGCGATTGATATGCATTATCTTGTATCATTGAATGGCTAAACCCTATCAATTGTGATTAAGATTGTCACGATATGCATGACACGCTGTTTTCCTTCACGCCGACATGAAGACAGGCAAATTATTCCGCTCGGTCAGGCGATATTCGCGCTCCATACCGCATAACCAATAGAACATCTCGGCGGCGTCGTTGATTGCGCGGTGGTACTCGCGGTGATAGGTCGGTCCGGGAGGCGGACCCTTGGCATGCCTAGGATGGAAGTTCGGTTCGTGAATCCAGTCGCGTTCCGGTGCTACGGTCCGCCTATACGCATACTTGAAAAGATGTCGAGTCCCCTTCGCTGTGGAGCCTGAACGGCGGTGCCAGATAGGATAGGCGGTCAAAAAGATAGAGCCTGCTGGGGCGGCTGTAGGGACTGCGCCCCGAATGCTCCCGTAATGCGCCATTGATGGAATACCATCGGCGATAAGAAAATGTGAGCCGGGCAACACTTCAGTCGGCCCCATTTCTAGCGGCGTATCTTGTGGATAATAGAACACCTGCAGGCAGTCAAGTATGGGCGGGAATACGGCGCCGCCATCAACGTGCCATGGGCCTGGCGGCAAAGGGCACACGACGGGATGGCCGGTATGCAGGTGAGTGGGGTAAGTAAAATCCTTTCCCAAGAGCGATCGGATTGCACCAGTTACTTGCGGATTGAGGCTGATATTCTCAGTGACGCCATCTATCATCCCAGTATCGCCGCCATCGGGGCGTTCCACAAAAAAATCAAACACCTGCCGGTTGATCTCATCAGGAACCACACCTTCGAAAATCAGGAAACCCTGTCTGCAAAACTCCAGCACCTGCGTATCTGTTAATGTTGGTTTACAGTCATAAGTATCACGCATTGTGTGTGACCTCCATTTTGGGATAGTCAATTCTTCAGCGACTAAAGCGGCAGCCGTGTTTAGCGCTCACCGAGTTTGGGACACGGCAGCGAATTGAGCAAAAAGGTGATTCCTCCAACGTTATTAGAAACTACTGCAATTTATTGACGAGCCACATTTTACAGGAAATCTCGGTTGATGTCAAGGTCTGTGTAGGTTAATCAACGCGCAGCATAGTTGTCTTGCTTTGGATAAATAAAATTCAGGATTAGAGAGCTAAAATCGCCTCCGTCCGTTAGTCAGTTTTACGAAAAAGGGCTGACTTGGAAATCGCCCCATACGCACCCAAAAGCAAGCTGAATAACAACGTCAGAATGTGCAGACTAAACGCAGAAATAATCGCATTGTCCCTTGAGATTCCGAGAACCGTAAACGCCAATATCCACGGCACTTCCACGGTGCCAAAATTTCCCACAGTCTGGATAGGAAACATGTTGAAAAACGAAGTAAGGCTTAGTGCGAAGATAATCTCCAGAATTCCTAGATTCATCTGCATGGATGTTACGAGATAGCACTGCATGATGAACCGCAGTCCTAGATTCGCAATCGAACAGCCAATAATGCCAAGTAACTGCCAATTAAAGGGCAGCGTGGTGACCTCGCGCAGCAACCCCGCGAACGACTCCACGAGACGAACCAATACCGCCATTCTAATCCTACTCGATAATGACTCTACCCATTTTACCCCCCCGCAGACCGCGTTTGGCAACAAGAGGAGGACTATTCCGGCAGACAAAATGACTGAAATTCCGATTAGCGGCAAAACAAAAAGAAGCCAATAAGATAAATTGCTCTGTTCCAACAATTCCAGTCTGAACCCCCACGCCGTGGCTGACATCGCCAACAATATCAGCAGGATGTCGATAATACTCGCACTCAATAAAGAGGCGATTCCCTTGGCCGCGGGCACTTTTTCGTCTCGCCTCAGGAGATAAACATACGAGAATTCCCCCGTACGCATCGGCAAGATGTTCGTCCAGAAGGTTTGAAGTGAAACAATTGAAACCAGCCGATGCAGTTTTACATTGACACCCAGAATTAACCGAAACCGCATCGCTTTGAACGGCAATGACAGAAAATAAATCACGAACGCGAAAAGCAGAATCTTTATGGGAATGCGTCGAACCGTGTCTACAATGTTAGACGGATCATTGAGCTTCGACAGTAGGAAAAAGACAACCATTACGGCGATAGCCGATGTTAACAAGAATCTGTTGCGTGCCGACAATATAACCCCCTGTATTCAACCACCTGGCTGTTTCAGAAATCTATCCGAATGGTTTTGAGACTGCGTCGCAATTGTGTGAATGCCTTCAAACGGTTTGAAACGTAGGAAATTATTCGGCATTACCCAAGTTTTCGGGCGACCAATATAATTGGATAATAAAACTCCAGTTTTCTGCCGAGGTACTTCACGACTGGAATGAGTTTTAGCCGATGTACAATTTTTGTCAATTTCATCATAATGCCGGTCGATCCCCATGTCGAAAAGGCAGCAGTCTCTAAGCGTTTTTCCCACATGTCGATTCCTAAGTTTAAAATTTCTACTTTTTCACCCGCGAAAGCTTTTACGATGCGGGATGGCGTCGTGTATTGAATCTCGTCCAAAAAGTCCGCATCCCGACCTGTACACCTAAGGTAAATCTTCGCTAGAGACCGGGGGAATTGTGGTAACCAGATTATGCCGTAGTGCCCTTCCCAAAAAGAGTTGTAGTTTGGTACAACAAAATGGATGTATCCGCCCGGTTTCAGCACACGTACAGTTTCTCGCATGACTTTTTCAGGGATTTGCGTGTGCTCAAGTACCTGGAACGAAACAACCAAATCAAACGTTCGATCTCCGAAAGGCAAGTCTTCTCCGACGCTCCGCAGTATTTTCCTACGAACGCCAGCGTTATCAAGGCGATCAAGAGAAATGCCAACCTTAACTGAATCCGGTTCGATTCCGTAACAATCCCCGCCATTCTGCTGACACACGATGTTAAAGGTACCTAGCCCGCTGCCAATCTCCAATATTCTCTTGCCTATTACCTGAATCCCAAACACATCCCGCATAATTGCAATCCGCTCTTCCTCGCGCTGGGTAGAGAGCGATTCTCTAATGCCTTTTTCTACATTGGGCAACGGCTTTTTACACCCCGACAAATAGTATTCCTTCAATTTTTCGATTAGCATGTCCTGATTCATTTTAACATTCCGATGGTCATCGTGTGGAGAGGTGAGACCGCTTTACACACGTCTGTGCCTTATTATATCACATGAACCATTGACTTCAATCGAAGAAGTCTGTACTTCCCATGAAAGGATATTTCGCTTGCACAATCCGGAAAACTTATGTATGATAAATTGTTAAGAGAATCATAACATACCTGAAATGGCAATCTTAGTCAGTTGCGGGTGTCAGTGCGAAAATTTTGAAGGTTTACGATGGCGAAAAAAACACAACTTTCCCCCTTGATGGATCAGTATAAACGGCTGAAAAACCAGTATCGAGATTCGGTTCTGCTCTGCCGTGTAGGAGACTTCTATGAGGCGTTCTTTGAGGATGCGGAGCTAATCGCTCGCGAGTTGGAGATTGTCCTGACTTCCCGCGACAAAGACAAAGCAACGCCGATGGCAGGAATTCCGCATCACGCACTCGATTCATATCTTTACAAACTCGTCAAGGCGGGCCACAAAGTTGCAATATTAGAGCAAATTGAGGACGCGAAGAATGTACCCGCCGGAGAGCTAGTCAAGCGGGATATCGTACGTATTGTAACGCCCGGCACCTTAACGGATCCAAAGGTGCTCGATCAGCGGGTGAACAACTATTTGATTGCCGTCTGTATCCGTGATGAAATCTACGGATTTGCATCGGTCGATCTATCGACAGGTGAATTTGCGGTAACCGAATTACAAGATGACGAGAAACTATGGACAGAACTACATCGGCTTGCTCCCAAGGAACTTCTGCTTTCTGAGGTGTTTGATGATGCAGAGATTTTGGAACGGATAAGGGTCGATTTGAAAGCAGTGGTGAACACGCTGCCGGATTGGCGATTCGCGCTGGACACAACGAGATCGGAACTGCTGCAACATTTCAATACCCTCTCGCTAGACGGTTTTGGATGCGAACATCTCCCCGCGGCAATATGTGCCGCAGGCGCATTGATATATTATCTGCATGAGACCCAAAAACAAGAGGTAGAACACATCCTTTCCATTCATACCTACACGGTCTCTGACTTCATGATTTTGGACGTGGATACACAACGGAATCTGGAGTTGACGACATCTATCCGTGACGGCTCCGCTAAAGGCACACTCTTGGAAACAATAGACCAAACTGTGACTCCGATGGGAGCGCGCAAACTTCGCGGTTGCCTTTTACAACCGCTGCTTCAACCGGACCAAATTATCGCCCGTTTGAACGCAGTCGAAGAAATGAAAAATCAGATTGGCACACAGGAGGAAATTCGTGATTTACTAAATAAAATCTACGACATGGAGCGGTTGATTTCGAGAATCAGTTTAGGGACGGCAAACGCCCGTGATCTGCTTGCATTGAGGGACTCACTGTATTTGATTCCGGCGATTAAAGATCAGCTTGGGGATTGCGAGACCTCGTTATTGCAGACCTTGAACGACACACTTGACCCTTTAAATCAGTTAGCAACGCTGATTGAGACGGCGATTCACCCCGATCCTCCCGTAACATTGCGCGAAGGCGGATTAATCCGCGACGGTTATAGCGGTCAGTTAGACGAGTTGCGCGCCATCACAAGCAAAGGGAAGAGTTGGATCGCGGAACTTCAGCAATTGGAACGCGAGAAAACCGGCGTTACCTCGCTAAAAATCGGTTTTAATCAGGTCTTCGGTTACTACATCGAAGTCACAAAATCGAATCTCCACCTCGTTCCCGATGATTATATACGCAAGCAGACATTGACGAATGCAGAACGGTTCATTACTCCGGAGCTTAAAGAACGGGAAGCGCAAATCTTGAACGCGCAGGATCAGATTCAAGCGCTTGAGCATAGTCTCTTTCTTGAAATCCGCGCGCAAATTGCCAAAGAGACGGAGCGAATCCAGAGAACCGCCGCGGTGATTGGGATGATTGATGTGATTGCAAACCTCGCTTATATTGCGGCTAAACATGATTACGAGAAACCCATTATTGATGAGAGTGATGAAATAATCATTCGGAATGGACGCCACCCCGTAGTTGAACGGCTGTTCACGCAAGAGGGGTTTGTTCCTAACGACACTTCATTAAATTGCCGCGACCATCAGATGCACATTATCACGGGCCCCAATATGAGCGGCAAATGCGTTCGCGGTGACACGCTAGTGTTCACCGATGCCGGTCTTGTCCCGATTGCTTCTCTTCAACCCGGCAGGGTTGAAATAGACAGCTTCGCCCCAGTGAGTTACCGCGTAAAGGGGCTGAACGGAAACGCGCACGCAACCCATTTCTACGCCGGCGGGCGGCGCCGAACCGTGCGCATCCGCACGAGATTGGGTTACGAATTGGAAGGTACGCCCGAACATCGAATTTGGGCGCGCCAGCAGTCCGGCGTGGAGGGTTGGAAACCGCTGGGGAAAATTGAGAGTAGCGATGCTGTCGCAATCGATTGCCAGATTGATTTGTGGGGCGCTAACGATACACTACAATCGCCGCGAGCAGCTTGTATGGAATCTCAAGTAAACCGCATTGAAACGCCGCCAGACTCGTCACCGGGCTCGCTGCCCGCCCGCCTTACGCCGGATCTGGCTTATTTGGCGGGATTGCTGGTTGGCGGTAGTGTATCGACCGATGGAGACGCTGTCTCACTCGAAACGAAAGACGCGTTTCTCGGGGGAGAATTTAGACGCATAATAGGTGCGGAGTTTAGAGACGGTGCGGAGGCAACCTCCAAAATAAGGAATTCCAACAATCGAGGAGGTGATTTTCAGATTCGGCGTTTCATTGAAGCCTTGGGACTGGCGCATACTTTTAATGAGCAGGTTCCGACGGCTATTTTGCGCGCACCGAAGGTTGTCGTTGCTGCTTTCCTGCAAGGGCTGTTTGACATAACTAGCAATGGTGATGCAAAAGAGAACATCACCCTGTTTACTCCATCGGTTACTCTTGCTAAACAGGTGCATACGCTTCTGCTTAACTTCGGGATCGTGTCCGCGGTACAGGAGAAAAAAGCCAATCGCGCTGGCAACTGGATTTACCGAATTTCTGTTACCGGTGCAGACGCATTGACGTTTTGCCGGCAGATTGGCTTTCGACATCCGGAAAAACATCGCAGCGCCAACCACGTTCGTTTCATACGGTATCCTGGAAACAGCCGAATGGAACACCGAGACGAACGATCATCAGGAGGCGGGGGTTACGTCTTCGATTCAATCGCGGACATAACCCCCGGTACGGCAGAGGTTTTCGATCTCTCTGTGGAAAAGAGCCACTCATTTGTCGCCAACGGCTTCGTGAACCACAATTCGACGTATCTTCGTCAGACAGCGCTCATTACGTTGTTTGCGCAGATGGGGAGTTTCGTGCCTGCATCGGCGGCAAAGATTGGGATTGTGGATCGGATTTTCACTCGCGTCGGGGCGTCAGATAACCTCGTGATGGGTCAAAGCACCTTCCTGGTCGAGATGAATGAAACCGCGAATATTCTGAACAATGCAACCTCGAAAAGTCTGATTATTCTCGATGAAATCGGGCGCGGTACCAGTACCTTCGACGGGTTGAGCATCGCATGGGCGGTCGCGGAGTACATCCTGGACAAGAAGAAGATTGGCGGCAAAACACTTTTTGCCACGCATTATCACGAACTCATCGAGTTGGCAGGCAAATACAAAAACGCGAAAAATTTCAACGTTGCTGTCCATGAAGATGGAGAGAAGATAACGTTCCTGCGGAAAGTCGTGGAGGGAGGTACCGACCAGAGCTACGGCATTCATGTGGCGCGGCTCGCGGGGTTGCCGCTGGCTGTAATTGCGCGCGCGCAACAGATTTTGGAGATTCTCGAACAGCACAATCTGAGCATTGAGGGAGACGATCGAGCGCGCCTGCCGAAGGCAGCACCCAAGACGCCGCGTCCACGACGCCGAATGTCGCAGTCCGCCTTTCAAGATGATTCGCTCCAACTCGCGCTGTTCACCCCCAAAACGCACCCCATCGTCGAGCAACTTCAAGACCTTGACCTTAATGAAATGACCCCTATGGGTGCATTAAACCTACTCTACCAATTGAAGGCGAAAGCGGACGAATAGAACCACAGCATATCAAACCGTGCGTCCCACAAATAAACGGCGGCGTTAATCATGGCACTTCATCCGGATTTTCCCGAATCGCCACATGCTGTTGGTGACATAACATTTGGCCTCCTTTGCCAAAAACCATTTCGCCGTCAGGTTCAAGCCTGATTACGCCAACTACTACCCCGATTTTATCGTGAAGCTGGCGGATGGACGAGTGATTTGGTCGAGACTAAAGGTCGAGAAGATGTGGATGCAGCGCCCAAGTGCGCCGACTGTGGCAATGGTGCGAGGATGTCAACAGCGTTCAGGGAGAAACCGTTTATGGCTGTGTCTACGTAGACGAAGAAAGCTTTCGGACGTATCAACCGAAAACATTTCAGCAATTGTTGGATGGGTTCGCGCACGATAGGAGGGAACTCAATGAAACGGAGAACTAAGATCTGCGGGCTAGCGGTTGGTATTGCTGCAATTGTATGTTTCGTGCTGGTCTATTTTCTAGGAATGCGTGAAGAAGACACGGCTCAGGCGTATAAGCCCTATATCGGTTACTTCACCACAACACCAACCATCCGCATTTCTGCTTTTGAATCGATTCTGTCAAGGCTACAACGGTCTGGAGGCGGTGAGGTAATTTTCCAAGGCGGAGAGGGATTTGTCCGCTTTCGAGTTCGTGAAGATGGGAACATTGTGGCGTTGGTTCCCGTCTCAGCATCAGTACGGCGTCGGTTGCCCGCCACACTGGCTAGGTTCTTTATGGCGGACAAATACAAATTCCATAATATCCGGCTGCCCCGCCATGAAAGGCAGCGGCTTGAAGAGATGAAGCCGCTCCAGAACGCGGTAGAGCGGAAAGTCTCTTATTCAGGCACAGCGCCGCATATTTTCATTGAGGCGGAATTGAAATTGGATGTTTCACGTGCATCGGTGTTAGCGGAATCAATCTTGACGGAGGTATTTCAAATTGGGTCAGGCATGCTAGATATCTACGGGGGTGAATACCGTAAATTTCGTTGGTAGTAGGAAAATAGTTACTTGTGGCTTTACGCTTTGTTAGGCAAGAGATGCAGGTATGCTGAACAATACATACGCCTACGTCCGTGCTAGGTGGGTAATCTTAGTTTCGATAATCGGGTTTGTTGCCCCGGCTTTTGTTTTCGATTTGAACCAACCGCTTGAGAACGCGGTCTATTATTTGGTATCATACAGTCTCATCGGCTTGCTATTATGGTGGATTTGGGGACGGAATCTCGAGTCGAAAGATGTCTTCGGTACAGTCCCAAATGGGGAAGAGGCATGGATTTGTCTGATGCTCGGAACACCCTCGGTATGCGCACATTATGCGGGAAAATATCTGTTGTTTGTGCCGTTGTCCTTTGTAGTGCCGCAGTTTGTTTCTTGGTGGCTGTTCGAAACTTCGACTACGCTTTTTGACATGTCCTTCACCCGAGAGGCGATGTTGGTCAACGGATTGATGGCATTTAACCTCGTGATCTTAGTGCCAATCGTCGAGGAAATCGTGTTTCGGGGGTTCCTTCTGCATCGGTGGTGCGAAAAATTCGGCGAGAAACGAGGCGTTGTGTTGTCCTCAATGTTGTTCAGCATAATACACAAAGACATACTTGGAAACCTCGTTGTTTCGGTCATCGTAAGTGTTTTCTGCCTTCACAGAAAATCGCTAGTCGGTCCCATTCTTATTCATGCCGGCAACAACTTAATGGTGGTGATAGTGGTACTGTTTGTTTGGGTTGTTGGAGGAGAGGTCGTTGGACCACTAGCTGCCTCAACAGTCGAGGAGTTTCGATCCGGCTGGTGGTTCGGTGCATTCACCGCGGTCGTCAGCGTTCCGTGGTTGTATTGGTTTGTAAAGACCCGATTGTTGGAATCGAACGCTTCGTGCTAGTTTAGGACGGAAAAGTTGCGGAGTAAAACGTGGGATTGCACATGATTGGCTTTCCTAGATTTGGTAAACGGTAGAATTATGTTTAATCCGTCTTTCAATTGGGTTTGCGGAGCGTTGCGGGGCAAACTCGAATTTCCCAAAATGTTTTAACCCAAGGAGACTTACATGAATGTAGAATCGTACATGACCGAAAGAGTTGACAATCAGGTTGAGAATTTTGACCAGCTCGCACGCTGCAACCAGAGAATATATAGCTTTCTGCGAATGGCCACGATTGCGTGCAACGTTCTCACCGCCTTTGCTATCGCGTTGACTCTCGCTGCGCCAGCACGATATAAGATATATGCGGGGCTGGGGGCGTTGGTCGTCTCAATGATAGTCCTTGCTGCGCACCAGATACAAGAGTTCTACAAGTTTGGGTCGAAATGGGAAAAGTTCCGAACGGTCGCATAGCAGATAAAATCTGAAAAGTTCCTGTTTCTGAATGACGCAGGTACTTATCGCGCAGGTGATACCGATTCAAAGAAACGCGCCTTCATTGAGAGCATTGAAGGTATCATTCAGGGAACAGATAAATCCAATTTTGCACTGATGATAGAACCCGACGAAGAACATGAACCGCAGTTGCAATAGCGTTAGGAAGGGCAACATGACAGACAGAATTGTTGTTGATCCCACGATTCATCTCGGAAAACCTTGCGTGGTAGGCACACGCATAACAATCCAAATTGTTCTCGAACTCCTTGATGAAAACCTCTCTTTCGCTCAGATCATCCACGACTACTATCCGAATCTCAGCGTTGAAGATATCCGGGCATGCATTCAATATGCGATAGCGTTAGTAGCGGCTGAAGACATTCATCTGAGACCGATTTCCGCATGAAGTTTCTACTCGATCAGGATGTGTTTACAAGCACCGCGCGGTATTTGAATGATTTACGGCATGATATTGTGAGCGTCGCTCCACTGGGCTTGTCGCGAACCGGCAAAATGTCAAAACTCTGTATTACATAGTTGTCCATAGCCGCCTCCTATCATTGAATTCGATCAAAAAAATAGCTTAGTGATTGGCAAATCAAATTCCAACATATTATCAATAAATTTCTTTACGTAGTTGCCATGAGAAAAGCACATGCAGCGAATAACCGAACAAGAACAACAAAAGTTTATGCGTCACCTTGGCGTGGACAAGCCCAAACCCGACAATTGCAACTTTATGCTGTGCGAGCATTTGCGCGCGATCGCCACGCATCGCGATGAATGTGAAAATTCAACCACGGGTGTTAACTGATTGAAGAGTTAAACAATCCCGCTGAGAAGATGACAAATGATCCCCATCTTCACCCACCCACTCGGTTTCTTATCACTGTTGGCGATTCCGGGGCTTGTCGGTATCTACTTGCTGCGCACCCGATCGCGGCGCTACCCGGTGTCTAGCTTGATGCTCTGGGTGAACCAGCGGCAGGCGCGTGCAGGCGGTCTACGCTTAGAGCGGTTGCAGACTCCTCTTCTGTTCTTTCTTGAGTTGCTCACGATTATCCTACTCGCCCTGGCAGTGGCAGCCCCAATCATTCGGACCGCGCAGGGAGCGGTGCCGTTAATCGTCGTGCTCGACGATTCCTACTCAATGCTGGCAGGCGTTCATGATAACACGAGAAGCCGGGCGATTGCAGCGCTTGAGAAAGAGCTCGACCCTGACGGGTTGAACCCGCTCACCAACCGCCGCTATGCGGTGCGCTTCGTGCTCGCGGGCGCAGCGCCGCAGGTGTTGAATGAAGCGGCGAAAACTGCGGACGACGCAATCGCGCAGCTTGAAGACTGGAGGTGCCTTTCGCCATTTGCGGACCTAGAGGGGGCAATCGCATTCGCTGCGGAGCTTGGAGGACCGAAAACACTCATCCTTGTTCTGACGGACGTACCCCCTTCGCGCACGCTTGAGGGGGAGCGCATCCAGTGGTGGAGTTTCGGAACCCCGCAACCGAACGCTGCGATTGTCAATGCCGCCCGAACTTCCGCGGAATCGGGCGAACGGTGCCTGTTTGAAGTTACGAATCTCTCGCCGAATGTGATGGTAAGGGAGTTTATCGTAAGGGCAGATGAGCCTGCCGTGCAACGACCTTCGTCGCCGCTGCACCGTTCGACCCTCGAACTTGAACCGATGGCGACGCACCGGATTGTCCTAAACCTTCGGCCTGAGACGCCGCGGTTGCGAGCGCAAATTGGCGATGATGCGCTTGCCATTGATAACGAAGTTTTACTCTTGCCGCAACGCCGAAGGCCGGTACGCGTTGATGTCCGTATTCGAAACCGGCAGATGCGTTCGTTGGTTGAAAATGCACTGGTGTCGACGGATAGAAGTATACCGGTAAAAGCCCGGCCAGAGTTGGTGTTTCTTGATGATTCAACGGAATCCGATATCTCGCCAGGGGCGTGGTATATGTATATCATCAGCGAACCGGACGCGTCTGCTTATCTCGGTCCTTTTGTCGTCGATCAGCGGCACCCATTGACTGAAGGGCTGTCGTTCAGCGGTGTCGTATGGGGCGCCGGTAGGACTGAAGCATTTATGGGGAACCCGATCATCACCGCCGGAAACGTCCCGCTATTGACCGACACTCAACGATTCACGGGCAGCCACGAACTCCGATTACGCCTCCGCCCGGACCTGTCTACGCTTCAGCGTTCACCGAACTGGCCGGCATTGATATGGAATCTCCTCCAATGGCGCGCTTCCAAGACGCCCGGACTAAACCGCGCCAACCTTCGGCTAGGTGAAACAGCAGCGCTGACCACGGCGTTAGGAACGGAATCTGTGCAGGTTGTTTCCCCAGACGGTGCCATAAGAGAGCAAGCCGTAGTAGACCGGACGATAAACGTCAAGACAGAGTCCGTCGGTATCTATGAGATGCATACTGATGCAGGCAGATATACGTTCGCGTCTAACGCGCTTTACCAAGAAGAGTCAGATCTTACAAATAAAGCGGGCGGGCGGTGGAGCGATTGGGGCGACGAAACCTTGCACTGGTGGGGTTACCACAGTTTTGCATTGTTCTTCCTATTGCTCGCGATGGGCATTTTAACGCTCCACCTGATTCTCGCCAAACGCGAAGCCTAATACACCGCTTCCGTTGTAACCTCAATCACGCCAAGCCTCTAGTCCATCCAATTGATGTTTACACATGTTTCGGCTGCTGCAGTGTCCAACGGAATCTGCGGTCTGAATCAACACCGGTTCAGTTAGGAAATCGCACCCGCCGCGGTGTACAAATAGTTTACGGTCTTGCCATAAAACCGTGTACATTGACATTCTGATTCATACAGCTCCTACTCACTCCCATTTCCCAACTTTCAGACTGAAGGCTAAATCGACACTCGTCTGAACATACTGCGTTGGACTACACCCTCCTGTTGAAGAATTTCCCGGCGATGCACCCCGCACAGCAGGTTAATATCCCGTCATTTTCCACCGGTTTTTGAAACCGCATACCTACCACTGCGTAGACGATTACCACAGGACACAAGCAGGGCTAAGGTTAGGTTTAACCGTAAAAAACCCAAGGATAAACTGTGCGAGGGGTGTATGGAAATTCATCGCCATTTCAGTGTTCGCTGTTGCAAAGGCAAACTCTGGATAAGATCGCTTATTTTGTTAGGCTTAATCACCTTAGGTCTAAGTTGTTCAGAAACTGAAGATGTTAATCGGCCGTTTACGGAAGATGCCCTTGAGCCTATTGATGCTGAAAATGAAAATGGCGGCATTGCGGCTACATTCCGCTTAGCGACTTGGAATATCCGAATCTTCAGTGACAACAGTCGAAGCGACGAAGAGTTGCAACTTATCGCCAATGTGTTGGTAGATTACGATTTTATTGCTATCGTTGAGTTGCGTGATGAAAACGTGTTAAAACGCACAGTGAGTATGCTGGAACTTATGGGTAAGGATTACGATTACGTAATGAGCCGTAAGGTTGGCGGAAAAGTAAAGGAACGCTATGCCTTCTTGTTCGATCAACAGATTGTAGACGTTGTTGAGGACGGCATGGTATTTCCCGATCCGAATGACGCTTTTTTCCGCGAGCCGTATTTCGCTTCTTTTAAGGCGGGTGAATTTGACTTTACCGCAATTGCCGTACATGTAATCTGGGGTAATTCCGTTGCCAAACGCAGGAGTGAAGTTCAAGAATTAGCCGACGTGTATCAGACGGTGCAGGACATAAATGGCGCAGAGCAGGATGTGATTCTGCTGGGCGATTTCAACCGTAACCCAGATGACCGAATAGCTTATCAGCCGTTGTTGCAAATTACTGGGATGTTACATCTGTTCACCCTGCCTCAAAAATCCCACATCAAAGACTCAAGCTTATATGACAACATCTTTTTCCAATCGATACATGTTACCGAATACAACAACGAGAGCGGCGTTGACCGTTTTGATGAAACGGACTTTGGAAATAACGACCGAGCGGCATCTCTTGCAGTAAGCGACCATCGACCGTTATGGTGCGAGTTTCGGATTGACAGAGATGACGATTAATTCATCCAAAAACAGCTATGTGAAGACGGGAAACCAGCTTCCCAAATGGAGATAAAATATAAGCCTTGAGAACCTTTTGCCATTGTTAATCGCCTTTTACTATTGATAAAGGAGGTGGGCGCAGTGGAAAATTTTGATAATGCGACGCTGGCTCGCTTAAGTGCACTGGGCAGTGAATGCGCGTTCGGTGAGCTAATCCGACGGCATGAACGGCAGTTGGCGGCTCTAATCCAATATCAACTTGGAAATCGAGACGACGCTGAAGATGTGCTGCAGGAGACATTAATGCAGGCGTGGGTTGGGATTCGCCATCTACGCGAACCGAAAACCGTCGGGAGGTGGTTGCTTCGGATTGCTCGGAATCGTTGTTACGACTTTCTTAAATCCGCCCAGCGGCGAGACCAGCCGATGGAAGACGGGGAGTTAACCCAGTTTATAGACCGTTTCGGTCATAGGCAGTTTCGGCGGACGCATCTTTTCAATGACGCGGTCGCAGCTTTAGAGGAAATCCCGAATACCGAGCGAAAAGCCGCGCAACTCTTTTACTTGGAGGGATTTACCATTGCCGAAATCGCCGCACGCAGCCGCTGCGCCGAGGGGACGGTTAAGCGGCGCCTGTTTCAGGCACGGGCTCGCCTCCGTCAATCCTTTGGCGTTTCTAATAAAAGGAGGAAAATTCAGATGCAGACACATAAACCGAGAACCAAAAAGCAACCATTTCCGGTTCGCCGACCGGAAGTTGTCATCACCCAGATTAACACCGAGCCGTTCTCGGTGGATTGTCCCGAACTCCGATGTTGGTTCATCGTGCCCAAAATCGGCGAGCGTTCCTTGTATGCGAACTATGATCCGATGGATTGGAAACTCACGGAAGTGTATGAGTTACAAGTGGTCAGGCAGAGCCGTGTGCATGATATGGATGGGGTTGAGATTGACGTCCACCTATGGATCTCTCAAACCGGCTGGATGCCGTCAACGTGGCAAATGTACGGTAGGCTGGCCGAAGAAAGAGTTGAGTATTTGGCGGTGTCGCAACTTTCCGATGGCACAAGGATTTTGTACACCTTTCTTGACAAAGATTTCGACTTCGACTGGGGCGGGATGCCTCGCCGGCTGGAAGACAAAGGCCGTTTCGAATCACAAGCGGACGGTTCGTTAAAACAGGTACATGGCGTAGACAACGTAGAAGCCAGCGGCGCTGGTTTATTTTCCGTCGCAGTCGGCGAACGACGCTTTTCCTGTCTCCGAATTATTGAACTGGACGTACCTGTCGAAAAGATAGGACGTGACTTTTCAATAACCGAAAGCTACATTACGGAGGTAGGGCGCACCGTATTGGTCCGGCATTTCTGTCACCCTGAGAGGACAATGTATAATGACCAAGGGATTTGTGAAAGGGTTATCCTTGATAAAGATGTGCAAATTGTAGTTGATGGCGTCACTTTTGTTCACTGGTATGACAGCATTTCAAATTTGGCGTTTGGATTTTAAAATATTCCGATCGCCAGACGATGCCGCTGATATACAATTTTCATAAAGGTTAGGCCTTAGGCAGTTCAGTTAGTAGCAGCGCAATTTATTGCGCGTCCGGCAGGGCGTTCACTTCCTTGACCTGACATATTTTTTAGTGAAAACGGGAAGTAAAGAGCAATCTCTATCGCCTTCGCTATTCGCTCAGTTGCTCCCTACTACGTACCTTTGGACGTTTAACCGCGTAAGTCCTAATTGTTCTAATGGAATGCACACGCCTCGAAAAAATGTCTCTTTTTCACGGAAATCCCGTGAAAAGTGCATCCAAAACTGTGTATTAGTAATAGCTAACGAAATGTCTTTCCGACGCCTCGCCGAGTCGGTAACTGCCACAATCAACGTTCAGTTGCGATTCAGCGATTGTGAGCAACTCGGTGCAAACGGTTAATTTTAAACCACGTTGAAGAGCAGAAAGGAGGCGCCCGGTATGAAAAAAGTTGTGTTTCCAATTCGCCAATTTGATTCAATCGACACGGTATTCAGCGGGGGAGCCTCTGATTTCCGTCCCTCTCTCCACGCGGACGTTGGATGGGTTGCGGCATAGTTCACCGCACGTTGTATGGAGCAGAAGCCTATCCGCCCAGCACTTCTTCTCGGGATTTTTTGCCATTCCGTATTCATCAATATACGTTTGGCAGTTCAGCAACCAGGACCGTATCGGTGCAATCCCTCCCTTTGAAGTTCCCGGTTTACGCGGCGAATTCCTGCATGAAAAGGATAAAGTTTACCTTGTTGCTAATGCGATAAATGGCTAGCCGCGTCAGCATTTTGGTGTTGTTACTTGACTTGAGGGCGTTTTGTGCGTGTGGTATAATGTCGGATTTAGGAAACGTAAATGATTAGTAGCGGGGACCAGTTTTGGGCGTCGCTGCGTGATTCCAGTATGAATCAGAAGTCGGGAGGGGAACCCCCGTGAGTATTTCAGGAGCAAAGCTGACAATAGACTGCCGTTGGTTCATCGTTATCCTATCGCTATTCGGATGCGCCGGTACCTCGACTGACTATATACCGGAGGCAACGAACAAAGATCTGCCTTGGAATGCAACCGCGCTATTAAGCGATCGGGTTAACGCGGTCGCAGCAGATGCCGAACATGTATGGGTCGCCACTGACAAAGGAGTCAACCGTTTCAATAAACGTGAGAACAGGTGGATGGGTTATACTGTGGAAGATGGGCTGGCGAATAACAAAGTATCCAGCGCGGCGATTGACGGAGATGTCGTTTGGTTCGGAACAGAGTCCGGCATTTCAAAATTTCAGCCAAAAATCGACAAATGGACAACCTACAACCGTGACGACGGTCTGCCGAGTAACCGCGTGTTGGCAATAGGTGTGGATGGAGTTTATATTTGGTTTGGCACGGCTAAGGGTTTGTGCCGGTATAACAAAGCCATTGACGTGTGGGCGCTTCGCACCGTTGACGATGGCGGGTTGACCAGCAACCAAATTTCCGATATTGCAGTGGAGGACGAATATGTATGGTTTGCGACGGACGAGGGAGTTTCACGGTACGATAAAAAAATTGATTCGTGGACGCAATTGACCAAAAGTGAAGGTTTGGCGGACGAGAAAGTCACTACCATCGCAATTGAGGATGAATTTACTTGGTTCGGCACGAAAAATGCCGGTGTCAGCTTATACAGCAACGCTGAGCAGGCGTTTGTAAAGACATATACGCGAAACGACTTGCTTGAAACCGACAAGATTAATTACATCTTGGTCGACGGATTGTATGTCTGGATCGGAACAGCAAATGAAGGTGTTCAAAGATTCATCAAACCCGCCAATACGTGGATTCACTACAGCACAGAAGATGGGCTGCCGTCGTCAAACATAACGGCGATGGCTGTCGATGGCAAGTATATCTGGTTCGGTACGTATGAGGACGGACTGGCGCGATTCGACAAGATTAGTGGGCTTTGGAGCGCTGTCAAGAGAGAAGAAGGCTTAGTGAGCGATGACGTGAAATCAATTGTTGAGCAGAATGGCAAGCTTTGGATTGGCACTGCGATGGGGCTAAGTCAATTTGACTTGCAATCTAGGCAGTGGAAAACCTTCACCAAGGGGCAAGGACTTACAACGAATTACATCACACGCGTTGTCGCCGACGATGACGTAATCTGGGTGGGCACATCCAAGGGGGTGGGGCGGCATCAGAACGGACGGTGGAAATTCTGGCAGCGGCAACACGGACTCCCCAGTGATTTTGTCGTGGATGTAGCGGTAGATAATCAATTGGTTTGGGTCGGTACACGCAATGGTCTATGTCGATTTGACGCTAAGAACGACAGGTGGCATACCTTCCATAGTCTAAAGAATACCTGGATAAATTCCGTCGTTGTTGATGGCGGTATGTTGTGGCTTGCGACGAACCGAGGATTAGCTCAATTATCAGACGCGAATAACAGCGATCCAACGGAGGTACAAATCGATTTTTATTCATCGCATTGTGCGGATTACGCCAACATAGTCTTGGTGGTGGACGGTGCCGTCTGGATCGGCACACGGAATGGACTTACGAGATATGGGAAACACAAGAATAGTTGGCGCCATTTTACTGTTGAAGATGGACTTCCGAATAATAACGTCAGGACGCTGGCTGTAACGGAAAACGCGCTTTGGATCGGTACGCCGAGTGGGCTAGCCACATTACCTCGAAATGGGTGGAACGCTTATTCGGAGTTGGGCTCGAGTGGATGGCAGCATTTCAACCTGACGCAGCCCGGGGCGGAGATGGGGCACGAAAATGTCCGGGACATCTGTGTCGTGGATGGTCAGGTCTGGCTGGCTACAATCGGCGGCTTGGGTGTGTACTCTCTCCAAAACAGCACGTGGAAAGCAATTCGTGCAACGGAACGAACGACTGTTCTGCGTCATGGCGATGCCCACCACACTGCGCTTGATGGCTATTGGGTATGGTTTCTGTCATGGCCCAACACTTCCAACGGAGGAATAGTGCGGTATGACAAACGCACAAGAACTTGGGGTCATTTCATGAAAGAAGATGTGACGCCAATCGGACGAAACGGAGAGACGCGGTATATCAGCCAAATCAATTGGATGGAGGTAACCGCTGATAGTGTATGGTTTGCGACCGATGGCGGTGTACTGGCTTATCACAAAATTTCGGACACGTGGCGGCACTACACGACTGAAGACGGGTTAGCGGCGGATAAAACGACAACGCTGACGGTTGATGGAAATGACGTATGGGTCGTTTTGAGGGATAACCGCATCTGCCGCTATCATCGAAATACGAACGTATGGGATACGCATCAGGTGGTTCTTAAGGAAATTGCGCCGGGAATGGAATCGTTCCGTACGCGGATTTCGGCGGACAACCGGTATGTGTGGGCGCCGGCTCAGCGGGAAGGTGTGGCGCGTTTCGACAAGGTAAACCAATCGTGGCGCAGATACACATCGGCAGACGGCTTGTCGAGTGGAACAATCGCATTCACAGCAGTGGACAATAATGATGTTTGGGCTTACGGTGGAGCTAGCGGTTTAAGCAAGTACGACGAAAACACTGATAGCTGGCGTGTCATTGACGACAAAAAGGGTTTAGCTTCTAACCGGGTTCGTGAAGTCATTTCCGGCGAGGATTTTATGTGGGTGTTGTATGACCGCAGGTCGTGGGAAGAAGACGACTATGCGCCGGCAAGTGGACTGCACCGTGCCAATCAGACGTGGCAGCGATTTCGAGGGCACACGGACAACGTCGGCAACAATTTTACAGATGTGCAGGAAATGCGTGAAGTGGTGTGGTTTGGCAGTAATAATCACGGTGTCAGCCGATACGACAAGGCATCATCCTCATGGACTGTGTTCACGGAAGAAGACGGGTTGCTTAACAACCGCGTGATCTATCCATCCCTGAAGATTGATGGCAATTTTCTCTGGATGGGCGGTGGCAGCGGTATCAGCCGCTACGAGCTGCGCGATGATAGCTGGACCGTCTTTACAGGGCGTGCATCCTTGCCGTCAGATGTTGTTCGCGCCGTGGCTGTCGATTCTCGTTACGTTTATTGCGGGACCGATCGGGGCGCAACCCGGTACGATAAGCGGTACGACCGATGGCTAGAAGGACAGATTATAGGAGACCCAGTAAACGCGCTCGCTGTCGATGAAAAATTCGTATGGATCGCGAGCGCAAAAGGGGTGATTCGGTTCGACAAGTCGGCGCATTTGACGGACTATCACGCTGAAGAAAACGGTCTAGCTGATACATTTGCTAAAGTGGCTGACGCCGCGGGCCGTACATTGTGGATCGGCACTGAGAAGGGGGTGAGCAAATACAACACGCTTTCGGATGACCCGAACGCCTGGGAGACTTTTTCTCAGGCCGATGATGTAGACATTTTGCAATTAACTCAGAAATACGCCAACAGCCTTGTATACAACCGTGTTACCAGTATAGCTGTTGGCAATCGTTACGTCTGGGTAGGTACAGAAAGAGGCGCCAGCAGCTATGACATGAAGAAAGGTACATGGGAAACGTATACGAAGCATGATGGATTGCATCATAACGAAGTGAGCAGTATTTGTATTGACGGCGATAAGGTGTGGTTTGGAGTATCCGGGGGAGTCAGCAAGTTGGATATTCGGACAGAAGAATGGAGCGCATTCTTACCATCTGACGGATTAGCAAGTGGTCACGTTACCTGTATCGCAGCGAGCGATGATTTCGTATGGTTCGGAACGTTTGAATCGGGCGTGTCTAGACACCACAAGGCAACTGCGACGTGGAGAAACTACACGCAGAGGGATGGGCTTAGCCACGATCGCGTTTTCGACATCGCTGCGGAAGAGGATTTCATCTGGGTGGGTACTGAGCGCGGATTAAGCCGGTATGACACGATGACGGACACCTGGACAATCTTTACGAAGCACTTTGACAGAGAAGATGATAGGAGATGAATCGAACAGAGGGTGTGCAATCCAGTTGCTATGCTTTTTTCCTCAATTATTCGGACGAATGGTTAAGAAGGCGAAGGGAATTTAGTTATGACCGAAACAAGTAAGGGCGGTCTCGCAATCGCTAAACACATTGCATCGTCCTACGGTGATGACTCCGGTGTCAAGGTAATTTTCGTCGGCGGTTCAGTCTCACGCGGCTGCGCAGACGAATACTCCGATCTCGAAATCGGTATCTTCTGGGTGGAGAGGCCATCCGTTCGCATGCGGAAGGCTGCTATCAAACGTGCCGGCGGAGAACTATGGTCGTTGAACGAGTCGCAGGGGAGTGAGAAGTGGGGACTCAACGAAATTACTGTCAATGGAAAATCCTACGCGGGTATGTTAATGGTTTCTACGATACATCTCAGTGTCACAGAAACGGAAACCCGCCTATCAGATGTTATTGATTGTTACGATACTGACATTGAGAAGCAGGGATTGCTTTCCGCCATCCAACACGGATTTCCGTTGCACGGCACGGCGATTCTTGGGCGATGGCGGGCTAGGGCATCCGCATACCCTGATGAGCTTGCACGGCGAATGGTTCGAGAGAACCTCTGGATGGCACCGTGGTTCTGCCCTGAACAGTATATTGGCAGAGACGACCTTATCGTCCTGTACGATCACTATATTCAGATTGCGCAGGGCATTCTCAAGGTGCTGTCAGGGCTGAACCGTGTCTATTATGCAACTCCTTATACCAAGTGGATGGATTGGCTAATTCAGCAGATGCCGATTGCCCCGCCGGACCTGTCAGTTCGGTTGAAGTCAATTTTCCATGCGGGTGCCGCATCCGCGTGGATTGAACTTAAAGCGTTGGTTTTCGAAACCTTATGCCTTGTTGAGGATCACATGGCTGATGTAGGTACGCCAGTTTCGGGCGAAAAGAATCCACCCCACGTCAACATTGCATGGGCGAAAAGGCGGTGGATGCCTCACTCACCGTACAGCCTCATGCGGAATATCGCCGCCGCCGAATATTAGGATTACTTATATGGCAAGCATTTACGACTTTCCCGACGTCTACGATGCCGTGCTTCGATCGCCGCCTGATCAGATTGAAACAGAGGTTAACTCCATCCGGCAGTTACTGGGGGGGAGGCGAAGTGTAACCAAAGGCAGGATACTCGAACTTGCTTGTGGGACGTGTGCGCATGGAATACTTATCGCTAAAAGCGGTTTTTCTGTAACAAGCATGGACATCAATCCGAACATGCTTGCCAGTGCACAGAATCGAATGGAAACTGCAGGAGTAAATATCCGACTCATTCAAGGTGATGTGGTTGATTTTAACCTAAGCGATACAGGGTTTGACAGTGCGATTTTTATGGCAGAGACCTTCCCTCTCATTACCGCGTATGAAGATGTCAAGAGCCATTTTCAATCTGTGAGACGTCACCTCAAACCGGGCGGACTCTACGTTATTGATATGGATAAACATTACTTCGCACCTCCAAAACGGGAAATAGGAGTGTGGAGTGAAAAAACAGTTCGCCTTGGCAACGGACAAGTGGAGGTCTGGCTTGAGGATTATCCAGGTGATTGGGTTGAAGGAGTAAATCGCATGGCGATGCACTGCCGTATTCACCAAAATAATTCAGTCTATGAGACAACCGACAATTGGAATATCCGGTATTATAACCCTTGGATGCTATCCCTACTGGCGCAAACATTGGAAGGATGGCGGTTAAAGGGATTCTTCTCGCGTCACAATCTGAACCAGGATATTGCCGAAGAATCACACTATTTCACAGTTTTGGAAAAAGCGTTTTAAACCATACACCGAGAGGCGCGTGATGTTTCGCCAAGTCCACAAGATTTTGGGGTTTATGATACTCCTGTCCGTGGGGAATGGTCTAGCACAAGGCTCCGAGAACGTGCAACGCAAGTTTCATGTAGCGGAAAGGCCGGCAGCAGACAACCAACTTCTTAGCGACCGCGTTCTATCACTAGCCGCCGATTCACGCTATGTGTGGGTTGGAACAGATCGGGGTTTGAGTCGGTACGATAAACTGCGCGGCGAGTGGGACAATTTTACCGTTAAAGACGGCTTGGCGCATAACACTGTGGTTTCCATCGCTCTAGACAGCGATTTGGCGTGGATTGGTACACGTGATGGTGTGAGTCGTTTTGACGTGCATACAAATACCTGGACACGCTACATGCCGCGTGATGGCTTGGCAGGGCGAATCATCTCCTGCGTCGCTGTGGATTCGAGATTCATCTGGTTTGGCACACCAAACGGACTGTCGCGCTACGACAAAGAGACGAATAGTTGGGCGCAGAAACGTGAAAAGGACGGACTTGCCGGGGACGCTGTGACGCGCATTACCATTGATGAAGACTACATCTGGATTGGTACACGGAATGGGATCTCCAGATACGACAAACTCACCGATTCATGGAACAACTACGACAAAAACAGCGGTCTCGTTGACAACAGAGTGACGGCTATAGCCGCAGACGGAAATTTGGTTTGGTTCGGTACGGAAGAAAAAGGCCTCAGCCTCTATGACCGGCGGAATTCGGATTTCGTCAGGACGTATACCAAAAAAGATCAGCTGGCGAGCGATCACATTAGGGCATTAGCAGCCGATGGGACATCACTGTGGTTAGGAACCGCCGATCGCGGTGTACAGCGTTATATCTTATCTGTGAACACATGGCAGCAATACACGGTTTTAAATCCTGAAAAAACGGAAAATACGGCGCCAACTGGGTTAATTTCCAATCACATAACGGCGATTGCACCTGACGGTAACATGGTGTGGTTCGGCACACACGAACATGGACTGGCGCGGCATGACTTGCTCAGTGGAACGTGGAAATTTTACGGCGAAGTAAAAGCGCTGAGCGACAACGATGTTAAAGATGTGGCTGTAACGGACGAATCGGTTTGGGTAGCGACGCGATTTGGATTGAATCAAGCATCGTATCCGGAAGTTGCGGAGTTTTCGACTGGATGTGATTGGCGAACATTTCGTAAAGCGGACGGTTTGGCGGATAACTATATCACTTGTGTTTTGCAAGTGGAAGAAGACGTTTGGGTCGGTACGCCGAGTGGTTTGGGGTTGCGGCATGGAGACGAGGGTGAGTGGGTGTTTTTTTCGACGAAAGATGGACTTCCGCATGACTTCGTGACCTGCCTGGCGTGGCAACCGGCGGCCAGAGACACCGAGAAGCAGAATTCATGGGAAAGTCCGGGGAATGTGAAGGGGAAGACTGACGGCAGCACGCAATCAGGTTTTGATTCGCGTCTATGGATTGGGACAAAAGCCGGACTTTCGACATACGAACCGCAAAGCCGCCAATGGAATACGCATCCGTCGCCATTGCAAATTTCAGGTCGTGTTAGCGACATTGTATTCGGCGGTGATTTCGTCTGGATCGCCACGGAGTATGGACTTGTTTATTATGATGGGACCTCAGGTGAATCAGGAAAACTGACCGTCAAGGACGGTTTACCTGCAGACATGATTAACACGGCTGCTATAGGCAATCGGTCTATATGGGTTGGCACACTGTCGGGCTTATCACAGTTGAGCAAATCATCATTCAAAACTCGTTCGCACGCGTCCGCCACGCACTTACCGCGTTCAAACGTCAGGGCGGTTGCCGTTGATGGCAAAGACGTCTGGGTTGGAACTCCGTCTGGTTTGTATTGCGTTGCTGGCGATGCATTTACACATTACACACGCGAGAGCACCGATGGCGGGCTTGTTAGCGATAATGTTAAAGCTATTGAGATCAACGGCGGCAAAGTTTGGGTCGGTACCACTGCGGGCTTTAGTGTCTTGGATAAGCATGGAAAGAAATGGTCGAAACATGCAGCTGCGGCAACCACAGAAGTGCTGCGATCCAATTGGGTAAGCAAGCTCACCGAGGATGGAACTGACATTTGGTTCGGCAATTGGAATGACTCTGCAGATGGCGCCATTGTAAAGTACGATAGACGAACAGATACCTTTCAATTCTTCGACAAAGATGACCTACCATTGAAACCCGCCGGCCGACCGATTACGCACATCCACGTACTAACCGTGGGGGAAAATGGGGTTTGGGCCGGCACTAACGGAGGGCTGTTACGCTACGACAAAACGAAGGATTCATGGCGTCATTACACCGTGTACGACGGTCTTCCGAACAATGAAGTCTGGAGTATCATCTTCGATTCGCCCTACGTATGGACAGCACATATTGGCGGCGTGGTTAGTCGATATTCGATGGCAATGGATGAATGGACATCTTTCGAAATTTCGCCAAGCGAAACATGGAGCGGAGTCGGGTCCATGGCAGTTGACCCGCAATATGTTTGGGTCACGACGATGTGGGATGGGCTCAAGCGATACGAAAAATCAACGGGTACATGGACAAATGTCACGGAAGTACACGGTTTGGGTGATAACGAAGCGAACGATCTACTTGTTGACGGTGAGCATGTCTGGGTCACGGGTTGGGGGGATGCCAGCCGATACAATCGGCGAACCGCGGAATGGAATGTCTTCAGCCGGTGGCGCGTGCTCTCCGGTCCGAATATTTACCTCAGTAGAGGTCTGAACGGAGTTTGGCTTGCATACCCATGGTTAAGTTGGGGCGATGCAATCGCCTCAAAATTTCACAATAAATCCGGTTCATGGACAACATTGAAAGTGCCGGAAATTGAAGGGGGCTATTTTGGACGTACCATGCAGGTTGTGGAATCCATTGACAGTGTTTGGTTCGCGGTGGAATGGCTGGGATTGGCTCGATATAATAAAGCCTCAAACGACTGGACATTCTTCGATGAAAAAAATGGTCTTGCAAGCGGCGAGCTGCATGAGCACTCGATAGTCGTCGATGAAAACTATGTCTGGGTGGGAACGGCTGGTGGATTGGGTCGGTATGACATTGAGAGTGAGGTCTGGACGACTTTCACGCAGTCGCCATTAACGCCGATTGGACGTGCTCCAAAAGTGTACGCCATTGCGGCTGAAGCGCGTTTTGTGTGGTTGGGAACCGCAAACGGCCTGCATCGGTATGACAAAGATACAGGCCGATGGTACTCCCCGCGACCAATGGGAAGACACGGTGAAATGGTGAATAATCCAAGCATCGCAAGTATTGCAATTGACGAAAAATATGTTTGGCTAGGTACTAACGAAGGTGTCTTGCGGTATGATAAGGCCGGAGACTACTGGGAAGTGTACACAGATGAAAACGGTCTTCCATCCAACGCTATCCGAAATGTGGCAGTCAAAAGCTACGAAGTGTGGATTGCGACGAATCATGGTGCCGCGGTATTCAACCGACTCTCAGACGATCCAAACACTTGGGAGCCGCACACACAGGAGCTGGAAATCAAAGGGATGCAAGATGTCAAAAAGTACGCACAGACGCTGTTGAGCAATGATGTCCGGTGCATCGGCGTCGGCGCTAGGTCTATATGGTTCGGTACGGACAAAGGCGCCTGCCGCTACGATAGAGAGAAAAAAACATGGAAACCCTTAATTGCAAATATTGCATCTTCATCACAAATTGCCGGATTCTCAGAGTCTCCCGCCCATCACACACCGAATATTGCCGACATCAGCGCAATCGCCGTTGATGAAGATTTTGTCTGGTTCGGCACCGAGCACGGCGCGATGAAGTATCACCTAGAATCCGGGAAATTCGACACGTTCACTCAATCGGACGGTTTAGCGGGAAATATCGTTACGTGTATCGCTCTCAACGACGAGGAAATCTGGTTCGGATCGGCGAACGCGGGGGTCGCACGTATGGATAAAGCCACAGGTAAATGGCGCGTCTTTGACACAAGCCATGGTCTGCTCCACAATCGAGTGGAAGCCATCGCGTTTGACGGGGACCAGCGGTGGTTCGGCACAGAGCTTGGACTGTGTCGGTATGATCCAAAAACCGAAACATGGACAAGTTATGCGGAGGGTTTCAATCCTTGACGGTCCAAGGATTTCCAGCAGAGAAATGACAATATGAAGAAACAGGTGAAATGCACCATACAGATTTTGCATTACTTATTGCTAATCTCCCTGATCGGGAGCGGTTTGGCTCAGCTTAACTCACAGGACGAAAAATCGGCTGTTCTTGAGGAATCGGCCCTTGCCCAACTGGCATCAGAAAATACGTTGGTGAGCGATAACATCCGCTGCGTTTCAACTTCAGCCGACTACGTTTGGGTAGCAACAGACCGAGGCGTCAGCATCTACCATAAGGCGGATAGCCGCTGGACGAAGTTAGATTGGGAAGACGGTTTAGTCTCGGACGATGTCACAGCGTTGTCCGCCGATCGAGAGTTTCTCTGGGTAGGTACAACTCTGGGAATCAGCCTATACAACATAGAGAATGGCAGTTTGACGAAGTTTCAACGGCGCGACGGTTTAGCAAGCAACAAAGTCACCGCAATCGCTGTGGACGGAAATTACACCTGGGTCGGTACGGAGTCCGGTATTTCGCGTTATGATAAGACAACGGGTACATGGGCATTACAACGTGAGAAAGACAAAGATCGGTTTAACTCCATTACCGCAATTGCTGTGGAATCGGAGTATGTTTGGTTTGGTACAGAAAATGGACTACGGCGATACGATAAGTTAAAAGACGCATGGAACGCATACACGAAAGAGGACGGGCTGGTGGAAAACCATGTCCGCTGTATTGCATTAAGCCCTGATTCTGTTTGGGTGGGAACAGAGAAATCGGGTGTGAGCAAATACAGTGTAGCCAACCAATCCTTCACCGAAAGCTATACGCGGACAGATCTATTGGAAAGCGATTTCATCAGGGCGATTGCCGTTGACGGCGACAATGTCTGGTTTGGTTCCGCGGACCGCGGTATTCGTCGGTTTATTTCAACGGTGAATACTTGGTTTAAGTACACGACTGGCAAGGGTTTAGTTAGCGACCACATTTCTTGGCTGCATGTTGATGGCGGTCACATTTGGATCGGCACCTACGAGTTCGGTTTGGGTCAATTCGATAAAACGAACGATGGCTGGACATGGTATTCAAAGCGAGATTCGCTGGTGTCCAATCAGATCAAATCCGTCGTATCAACTGAGAAGGCACTCTGGATTGGTACGAATAAAGGCTTAAGTCGCTATGCACCTCAAAAAAAGTCGTGGAAAACGTTCACGAAGGCAGATGGTTTAGTAACAAATTATATTACGCATCTGACGAAGGGTGTGGATAATAGCACGATATGGGTCGGGACGCCACTGGGGTTAGGGGCACTAGTCGGAAAACAGTGGAGATTCTATACGGAAAGGCATGGACTGGCAAATGATTACGTTACCGGTATCAGTGCGGTTCCCGGTAAGATTTGGGTTGCGACCAAGGGGGGAGTGAGTTCTTTTTCCGTAACCGCAAACCGGGAAACTGGGATTGAACAGACTAGCGCATCAACAATTGGGCAAGACTCACCGCACGTTTCATCCGGCGTCACCCTTTATGATTCACAAACGTATCTTACAAGCAAGTGGGTAACCGCCGTGCTGGTGATTGGGCAAAATGTGTGGGCGGGCACAACAGATGGGCTGTACCGGATAAACGATGAAACAGGTGAATTTGAGCCCGTTCTGGAAGTTAGGAATTATGTTAACGCACTTTCCTCTAGTGTTGATAGGCAATTGCTGGTTGGCACGCGAAACGGCTTGTGGATCATAGGTGGCGAAAAGTCATCACATATCACGGAGGGATTGCCGAACTTGAATGTCAGGAGCGTCGCGGAAGACAACGGTACCATCTGGGTAGGAACTCCGGGCGGTGTTGCGCGTCTGAATGACGGAAGCGTTAATCAGGTTATTACGATGCAGGCTGCCGGTTTGCTTCACGATAATGTACGGAGCATTGTGGTCTCGGATCAGCAGGTTTATTTCGGTACTGCCGCCGGTCTCGCTATCTATAACGTAGAGAAAAATCAGTGGGAACAATATAAACCGTATTACGACACAGAAATCCTTAAAGAGGAGCAAATTCGTTGGATAGAGTTGGATGAGCACAATCTATGGGCTCTTAATTGGTCGTCTTCTCCGAATGGCGCAATATTAAAATTCGATCGGCGTACTGAGACTTGGATCGAATACACGAAATACGCTCTGCCTCTCTCTTCAAATGTCCCGTTTATCACCGAAATTCACCGCCTTGCGGTAGGTGAAGAGGATGTCTGGTTTGCCGCTGGAGACGGCGGCGTACTTCGGTACAATAAAGCATCGGATACATGGACCCACATCACTATGCCCACTGGGATACCGGGGCACCAAGCTATGCTAATCGAGCTTGACGGACCGAATGGCGTTTGGGTTTCATTCCAAGGCGGCATAGCAGGGAAGTACGATACGCGAACGCAGCAATGGGAGACCGTGAAGGTGACAGATTCTGGTGCAGGAACGCGCATTGAGGACATTGCTTGCACAAACGACTACGTCTGGTTCGCTACAAATAGCGCAGGGGTCAGAAGATATGAACAAGCCACGCAAACCTGGAAATCGTACACAGAAGCGCAAGGTATGGCGTCGCGGTTTACTCCGTGGATTGACGCGGACGGCGAAGGCGTGTGGACTAGCGGCGGTACTTCTTGGTCATGGGTCAGTGACCGCGGGGTACAAGGAGTGAGTTTCTATCGCCCAAAAGAAAACAGTTGGACATTTTTTGACCGGAGAAACGGTTTGCGTGCAGAGGCGACCGGATACGGACAGGTTGGCAAAGATTATGTTTGGTGCTTTGGAGGGGAAGGAATCAACAGATACCATAAAACAAGGAAATCTTGGACTTCCTTCAATTCGAGCGATGGTTTGATAGTCCATAATGTCCGTGCAGTCGCAAGAGACAGTGACGGTTTCTGGGTAGGTTCGGATGAAAGTGGTATCTGGAAGTATGCGCAAGCCTCTGGTGCATGGACAGTGTTCACTGTTGAGGACGGTTTGATTGATGGCAGCGTCCAACCTTACGCGCTCAAAGTTGGTCCGGAACATGTGTGGGTTGGAACGTCACAAGGATTAAGCCGATACGATAAGAGGAGGAGGACATGGATTTCGTTAATGAAGCCGGCCACATTGGCGGACCGCCGAGCCGTCTCTGTTGCTGCTGATAGCCAATTTGTATGGGTCGGAACACACCGCGGCTTGAGTCGATACGACAAAAGGTACGACAGATGGAGACGTTTTAGGACTGAAGAGCAAGAAAACGAGGATAATGGAGACGATGAGGACGATAAAACTAAGCAAGAAAAAAGGAACCAACTGGTGGACAACAGTGTCGTAGATCTATCTGTCGGTGTACGGTACGTTTGGATCGCGACTGAAGGCGGGGTGGGCCGGTACGACAAAATCGCTAATCGTTTTGAATCGTATACCCACGAGAACCAACTGCCGAGCGTCGATATCCGAGCGGTTGCAGAGAATGAAAGCGATGTGTGGATTGGGACGAAAAACGGTATTGGCAAGCACAGTATTCTTTCGGAAGATCGAAATGCCTGGGAAACATTTAACACTGCGATTGAAATCCTGCCAACAGTGAAAGGTAAGTACGCTAAGAGCTTGGAAAATGATGACGTGCGATGCCTTGCAGTCGATGATTTTCGAGTTTGGGTCGGAACCAAAACGGGCGTGTCACTCTATGAAATTGAAAAAGGGACGTGGAGTACCTTTACTCAAAAGGACGGGTTGGCAAGTGACGAGGTAAGTTGTATTACTTTTGACGGGGGGCGCGTATGGTTTGGAAGCGGGCGCGGTGTGACAGTTTATGATACGGAAAATGATACTTGGAAGGTTCTTACGGAAGCGGATGGGTTGGGTTCAAATCTAATCACGTCAATTGCAAATCACCGGAGCCAAATCTGGTTTGGCACATTCGATAGTGGAGCCACTGTGTATGACAAAATCACCGGAAAATTCACGACCTTCACCAAAGCTGATGGCCTTCCTCATAATGGCATCCTGTCGATCGCGGCTGACGGTAACTGTCTCTGGTTCGGCACACACGGCGGGTTGACCCGATACGATTCTTTAGCTGGGACGTGGACAGTCTATACTGAGCGATTTGACTATGATGGGCTGTAGAGCTTAATACACAATACACATTGAGGAAGTTAAGCAGATGAGAATATGGAATTCAAATGCGAAGATTTCAAAGTTTATCTTCTACAGCATGATGTTGTTTCTACTGTTCGGGACTACTGTCAACCGGGCGGCGGCGGAAGATGTGTACAGTCTATTCGGGAAACTATTCCTTTCAGGACGCGTAGAATATGATTTCACGAATAAACGAGACTTTCTCGCGGACACAGAAGAGGATGCCGTCCGGCAAAACGAGTTTGATTTTGACCGAGTGTTTCGGCGCGGCTTCCACAGTGTCATGATTATTGAGGAAACTGCTGGCAACGTCAAGAACATCTTGAGTTTGGGAGAAGTGCCAACCACCTTTACGAAATTCACCTTTGATCAGATTGACCTCTCGGGTGTACGATGGGATGTCCGATCAGAGCGCACCGATTGGACGATATTGATGGTACCCGGTTTACTCAACCCAGTAATTGGCCAAGAAAATGTGCATGGATCGGGAATTGGTATACGGGAAGTAACGAAGTTTGGGAAGTCTAAGTTTGGAGCTTCGTGGTACTTCCGCGATACGCCTGTATGGGCATTGGATTTGGAGACTAACTTTGCAAATTATGGTTTGAAGGCGGAAATTGCGGCGACTCCGAAAAGTGCATTGAGGAAAAACTTCAGTTCTCGATTTGACGCGACGACGACGGTGTTTAAGGCGTTCCGAACTGTTGGTGACACGATTTTCCAGGGTGAGGCCTTTCGCGTCGGTCCGCGATTCGATGCCTCTCGCTCTGTTGGGGATAACGACGATCAGGACCGATATAGCGATAACACAACGTTAGATCCGCCCTCATTGATTATTCCGGGCGATTTGGACAAGAATAACAACGGAACGTTCGATTACGAGGATGATATTCTACTGTTTGACGTTGATGAAGATTTTCTTGACGAAAGGGATCGGAATAACAACGGAATACGAGATGCGGAAGAGAACGATAGAGACCCAAATTACGAATTTGACGCTGGCCTGCGGGGGATGCGTCTTTTTATGAAACGCAAAACAATGCGCGGAAACACGTCCACTGACCTCGAAATCGGAATGCAATTCGAAAAAGATCTAATGGAAAGGGAATTTCAGCGCCCTTCAACAGCAACAAAGGCGTTCACCAATCTCGTCTACAAAGACAATCTCTCTCAGAATTCTGCTCTGGTGCTTGAGAACGAACTGAAGTTGGTGAGAGACCACATCCCAGATGAGACCTGGTACTTTGCGGGATTCTTGAGCGAGACAGAGTGGCAACTCTACCGGGCTAATCCCAACGTGCAGAAATCTGAGGCGGAAGGCGGGTTGGCGTTTTTTAATGTAGATGGCGGCGTTGAAGTAGAGAAGCGGCGAATAGATCCGCTCTTGATGCAGGACGACGTAATCAATACAGCCAAAGTCACTTGGGAATATTCGGGTATAAAGCACATGGTCACGACTGGACGCGTCAAACTGCGATATAATTTGGATTTCAACCTTGACAACGAGCATTACGAGGTCGGCATCATCAAAACAAACTACCGAATGCGGCCATCCAAATCGCTTGAGATTACACCGATGTTCAAATACACGGTTCGCAACGGCTTTCAGATGGCAGAAGACCGTTTGGAACTTCTCCCATTGGCCGGGACAATCGAGGGTGAAGAGATTACACGCAATTTGCGGCTGAATGTAATTGAAGCTGCAGATGTTCGTGACATGGCGGCAGCCTTTATTTTGAAAACCGTTTATCAGTTCACGAAGACTATCAAGATCACGGGAGGCGGGCAGGTGTTACTCTTTAACGATATGCTTGAAGATGGAAACGATTTTGTTCGCCAAGCCATTCTAGCTGAAATGGAAAAGAGCTTTGTAGCTTACGAAAAGGAAATGTTTTTGCACATAGGTGCCAAATACATCGACCAACGCGCAAACGCGGACTTGAACGACGACAATTACATGGAAACATTCGTGCGTGTATTCGGGAAGTTCTAGTTTGTGTTGGCGTTTCAGTTTCTATAGTCGACTCATTTTGCAATTACCCATTCTAGTTGCAATTTGGATTCGTCTGTGCCGCTGCAAAGGCATTTAATTTTTTTATATTTTAAATCTCACAAAAAAAACGCAATGCAGAAGATGAACTTCTCCATTGCGTTAGCATTTTGCTTTAAAATTAGTGTCCTCATCGTGGGTAATGGAAGAGTTTCATTCCACGCACCTATCAATGGAGATGTCCATGATGTTGATGTGTCCCACCGGGTTCCGGTTTAGGTTCTTCCTCTACCTCCGTGACTAATGATTCTGTTGTCAACAGGAGTCCCGCTACGCTCGCCGCATTTTGAAGTGCCGACCTGACTACTTTGGTGGGGTCGACGATGCCTGCCTGGAGCAAATCTTCGAATTCGCCGGTTTGTGCGTTGAATCCATGCCCCGCTTCACCATCTTTGACTTTGGCAACGACAACGGAACTCTCCTCACCCGCGTTTTCAGTAATCCTCCGGATTGGTGCCTCCAAGGCTTTACGGACGATGTTTACGCCGACCGCCTGATCGCCCTCAAGTTGGCTATTCGACAGCACGGAGCTTGCTCGCAACAGCGCAAGACCTCCTCCCGGAACAATTCCTTCCTCGACAGCCGCGCGCGATGCAGATAAAGCATCTTCAAATCGAGTTTTTTTCTCTTTCATCTCCGTTTCAGTCGCCGCACCGACCCGAATCACAGCAACACCTCCCGCGAGTTTCGCTAGACGTTCTTCCAGTTTTTCACGATCGTAGTCGGAAGTAGTTTCCTCAATTTGCCGACGAATTTGGCCAATTCGATTCTCAATTTCCGATTTCATTCCTGCGCCTTCGACGACCGTGGTATCGTCTTTGGTAACGATTACCCGCTTTGCGCTGCCAAGCATACCGATCACCAGATTTTCCAATTTAATGCCTATGTCTTCCGAGATAACCTGTCCGTTGGTAAGAACACCTAAGTCCCCGAGCATCGCTTTACGCCTGTCACCGAAACCCGGTGCTTTTACAGCGACACATTGACAAATGCCGCGCAGTTTATTCACGACCAACGCGGCTAAAGCCTCCCCTTCAACGTCTTCTGCGATGATGAGGAGAGAACGTCCAAGTTGGACAACTTTCTCCAAGATTGGGACAAGACTAGCCATCGAGCTAATCTTTCCATCATTAATCAAAATCAGTGGATCTTCTAATTCCGTAACGAGTTGTTCGTCATTGGTCACAAAGTGGGGGGAGAGATACCCGCGGTCAAATTGCATCCCATCAACATAATCAACGTTTGTGTCAGAACTCTTTCCTTCTTCAACCGTGATAACGCCGTCCTCGCCCACTTTTTCCATTGCATCTGCGATAAGTCTTCCTATTCCGGAAGCATTCGCCCGGTCATTGGCTGCAATGGACGCGACTTGTGCAATTTCACCGTGTGTGCTTATGGCTGTACTCTGTTTTTTTAGCGCTTCGACAACAGCGGCCACAGTTTTCTCAATGCCAATCTTCAATTGCATCGAATCCATGCCAGCGGCAACGCTCTTTAGCCCCTCATGGATGATTTCTTGAGCCAACACCGTAGCGGTTGTTGTGCCGTCGCCTGCCACGTCGTTTGTTTTAGTGGCGACCGATTTTAACAATTGTGCGCCCATGTTTTCGTATTGATCGGGAAGTTCAATTTCCTTAGCAACAGTAACGCCGTCACTCGTAATTACCGGTGATCCAAAGGACTTTTGAAGAATCACATTACGGCCGCGGGGACCAAGTGTTACTGTTACCGCCTGCGCGAGTGTGTCAGCACCCCGCTGGAGGGCTTCTCGGGCTTCTACATCAAAAATCAGCTGCTTTGCTGCCATATTTTCTCTCCTGTAGCATCGGTATTTACCTGAAAGGTGGGGTTGTTAGCACTCTTACTTAGTGAGTGCTAGCCGAACACCGAATTATACATCACGCCACCGCAAAAAGTCAACCTGAATCCTCATTTTGGGTTCGGCGATTGCAGATTTGCGACTTGCCGTATTAGTTGATGCCGTCCCAGTATTTCCACATGTCTCGGGGCGTTTCGTACTTAATCTGCTCCAAATCTTTCCGGCTGACCCGGCCAATCAGTGCAATCCTAACATCGCGGCTGATGTTTGTGGAGGCTGTGTGTGATAGTTGATTATGCCAGAAACAGACATCTCCCGGCCCGCCTGTGACCTCCATCCCTGCTCCGAGATCAAAGGGAGCCACACCACCCTCCAAGCTGTCAATATCGTGGTGTCTGAAATACTCGGCAAAAATTTTATGGCTCTCCGGCCAAACCATAAATCCGCCGCCTTTAGATTCCACTCTGCCGAGATAGATTGTGACGCCCAGTGTAAACACGCTAACACCACCTTTAGGGACTCCGTTCGACGGGGTATAATAGCCGTCAAGATGGCCAGTTGGCGGATGCCACTCACTGTTTGGGGATGGAAAACTTATATGGGGTGTTACCCCGCCATCGGTATGTAACGTCCCTTTGCCCACCATCTCCTCTGCCATCGCGAACACGGGTTCGGCATAGATGGTGCGCTTGAGGGCGTCTGTTCCCCCGATGTCGAAGGCTTGATATCCTTTGTCTATCCAAGAAGCTGGATTGTTTCGGTCCGCTTCAACGTTGTTCCAAATCACCTCCAACGCCGCGTCTATTACTTGCGGATTGAGTGCATCTCGTATTACGACGTATCCATGTTCTTTAAAGTAATCTTTATCTACCTTCGTTAGATGAGCCATTGTGTGCGTTTTTATGCCCAGCCTTGGCTAACGCCTCCAACCCGCTGCTCGCTAATTTTTTCAAAGTAACCACTCTTACGATACGCTGTCAACGGGTCAGGGTCTCTATCCATTTCCAATCGCACTTGCTCAAGCAGCGGTGATAGGTCCGTTTCGTATGCCCGTTGCAGAATTCTCTCGGCGTCGATAATTTCGCCCGTATCCTGCGCTTCGCCCAGCGCTATGCGGTCGACGATTAATGCTTTTGCGTACGCTGACTGTAGGTTGCAGACGGATTGAATGCTCGCTTCAACTTTGGGCTTTAGGTTGTGGCTTTGGTCAATCATGTATGCGATATTCGTCTGAGTGCCAGGATCCAACTCTGCCGCGGCGAGTTCCGTGTAAATGAGGAAAAGCTCCTGGGGGTTGATTGTTCCAACGGTCAAATCATCATCGGCAAACTTTCGGCAGTTGAAGTGGAAACCGCCCAGTTTCCCTTCGTCGATGAGAAAGGCAACGATATATTCGATGTTTGTACCTTGCGCATGGTGCCCGAGGTCAATCAGGACCTGTGCCTTATTTCCCAACTTGGCCGCCATCACGTAAGCGTTTCCCCAATCAGCGAGGTCGGTATGATAGAAAGCAGGTTCGAAGAATTTGTACTCAATAAGCATGCGCACACCATCATCGAGTGCGTCATAAACCTCGCGCAGGCATTCGTACATCCACCGCTTGCGCTTCCTGAAATTTCCTTGGCCGGGAAAATTTGTCCCATCGGCGAACCAGAGGCTGAGCAGCGTGGACCCAGTAATCTGCATAATCCCCACACATTCTAGCATGTGATCGACAGCAAGGCGCCGGACAGATGGGTCATGGTTGCAGATGCTTCCAAATTTGTACTCCTGCCCTTGAAAGACGTTCGGATTAATTGCCCCGATACCGATACCGATTTCTGCCGCATACTGCTTTAGCCCTAGCCAATCATCTGTCTTGTCCCAAGGGATATGTAGAGCGACGGTTGGGGCGGCGCCGGTGAATCTGTGGACGGCGGCCGCATCTTCAAGGCGTTCGCGAGCATTTCGTGCTGCCCCCAGTTGTGCAAATACGCCGAATCGCGTTCCTGAATTTCCGTAACCCCATGACGGAGTTTCAATGCGTTGGCTTTTGAGTCTAGATTTGACCGCCTCAATCTCAATCCCTTGTTTTTCCAAGTCTTCCGCTAGTAGATCGTATTTGGGATTGCTCATTCCGTATCGTCCTAGTATTTGCCTTGATTTCTCGACCTACGCGTCCGGTTTAAAATTCATGTCTGCCGCAATAAAAACCGACTGGATTGATCGAATCGCCATGAAGGCTTAAGAGTTTTTCGGTATCCACACCGAAAGCATGCTCAGATGGTAGCACGACTGCCTTTTCTCGTCAACCAAAATAATCCTTGAGAATTGCCTTGTTAGAGGTATATGTATAGGTTATAATGATTAAAGAACCGGGGAAGTCGATTTAAGGAAATGGCGTGGAGGAAACGCAATGGTATCAATGGAAACCATCACCTCGCTATGCAAAAGGCGAGGATTTATCTTTCAAAGCAGTGAAATTTACGAAGGACTCGCCGGCTGTTGGGATTTCGGTCCACTCGGGGTTGAATTAGTGCGTAACGTGAAGGAAGCCTGGTGGAAAAACGTAGTGCATCAGCGAGATGATATGGTAGGCCTAGATGCGTCAATACTCATGCATCCACAAGCTTGGGTTGCATCGGGGCACGTTGAGAACTTCACCGATCCGATGGTTGATTGTATGCGTTGTAAACGGCGTTTTCGCGCGGACCACATTGATGGGGAAAACTGTCCCAATTGCGGTGGTGAATTGACCGAAGCGCGGCAATTCAACCTAATGTTCAAAACATTCATAGGTCCCTTAGAGGACGAGGCTTCTCAAGTGTATCTTCGTCCGGAAACCGCCCAAGGAATCTTTGTTAATTTCAAGAATATTATAGATTCGATGCGCCTAAAAATCCCCTTTGGCATTGCTCAAATCGGAAAGGCGTTTCGGAACGAAATCACGGTTGGAAATTTTATTTTCCGTGTTCGAGAATTTGAGCAGATGGAAATTGAGTATTTTGTGAAACCGGGTACCGATGAAGAATGGCACGAAAAGTGGATTTCAAATCGTTCGGACTGGTATTTGCAACTGGGAATTCGGAAAGAGAATCTGAGGTGCCGTCCGCACGAGGAAGATGAACTAGCGCACTATAGCAAATCGTGTGTTGACATTGAATATCTTTTCCCAATGGGTTGGTCAGAATTGGAAGGGGTTGCCAGCCGCAGCGATCACGATTTATCTGTTCATGCAGAACATAGCAAGAAGGATTTGAACTATTATGACCCAGTTGCAGAAACACATTACGTTCCCTACGTCATCGAACCTTCAGTCGGCGTTGGGCGCGCAGCGTTGGCTTTCCTGATTGATGCTTATAGCGAGGAAGAAGTCGCCGGCAGAAAGCGGACAATACTTCGAATTCACAAAGACCTCGCACCAATCAAGGCAGCAGTATTGCCGCTGTTGAGAAATCGGCCTGATATCGTTCAACTTGCTAGAGAGATTACACATGCGTTGCAGAAAGAATTTGTCGCGGTTTATGACGATACCGCAGGAATTGGACGTCTGTACCGGCGGCAAGATGAGATTGGCACACCTTATTGCATTACGGTTGATGTCGAGTCTTTGGACGACCGCGCCGTCACTATCCGCGACCGTGATAGTATGCAACAGATTCGTGTTTCCGTTGACAGACTTGTAGAGACAGTTACTGAAAAGTTAAAGTCTTAAGCCGAAACGCATACGTCAATATCCAGAAGCGGCGCTTAGACGTTTCACAGCGGAGGTTCGCGGGGAGTATTTTCATGAAAGGGACAATTCGTAAAGCTCAATTGGCTGACGCTGCGCACATGGTCGAACTCTCGGAGCAAAAACGCACCGAGTATGAAAAACATAAGCCCAATTTTTGGCGTAAAGCTCATGATTCCGCCCAAAAGCAGACGCCGTATTTTGAGCAGCAAATTAGGAGCGACCAGGTAATCGCCCGCATACATGAACAAAATGGAATAATGGATGGCTTTGTTATCGGTATACTTGTGTCAGCACCGGCGGTCTATGATCCGGGCGGGCTTAGTTGTTTCATTGACGACTTCGTGGTAAAAAACCCAAGTCTTTGGCAAAGCGTAGGCGTGTTGTTGCTTAACGAAGTCATCCATGAATCTAAGATCCGGGGTGCTGTGCAGAGCATAGTTGTGTGCGGCCATCACGATGCACCTAAACAGTTAATGCTTGCTTCCACGGGTTCTTCGATTGCCTCTGAATGGTGGGTAAAAACGTTATAGAGATTCGCAAAAATACTACAATGAGACTTGGATCACTCATGAAACTAGGAAGGAAAACTCAAAGTGATACGCGATGCAATTCAGAAACTTGTTGATGGACGGGACCTTACCGAGAATGAAACAGTTAACACGATGAATGAAATCATGAATGGTGAGGCGACCGATGCCCAAATAGCAGGTTTCATCACTGCTCTACGATTGAAAAAGGAAACCATTGAAGAGATTATCGGTGCGGCGCGCGTGATGCGTGAAAAAGCTACACCCGTACATACCAGACATTCGTTAGTTGTGGATACATGTAGTACGGGTGGCACCCGTTTGGATTCCTTCAACATATCAACGACTTCCGCCTTCGTAGTTGCGGGCGCAGGGGTGCCGGTGGCAAAACATGGTAATCGAGGGGTGACCCGCGTAAGCGGCAGTGCGAATGTATTGATGGCGCTCGGTGTCAATATTGAAATTTCGCCTGAACATGTCAGTCGGTGTATTGATAAGGTTGGCATCGGTTTCCTCTTTGCGCCAATGCTGCATGGGGCGATGAAATATGCAATTGGACCTCGTCGGGAAATTGGAATCCGCACAATTTTCAACACCGTTGCGCCCTTGACTAACCCGGCGCGTGTTAAGGCACAAGTGATCGGAGTTTACGCGCCTGAACTCACGGAGCAACACGCAAACGCGCTCAAAAATTTTGGGAGTCATCACGCTTTCGTCGTGCACGGCAACGACGGATTAGATGAAATCACAACAACGACAACCACGCGGATTTCAGAGTTGGTCAATGGCGGCGTTACAACCTATACCCTTGATCCAACAGCGATGGAGATTCCTAAAGCGCATCCTAATGATATCCTAAGTGGTACCCCAGAACAAAATGCCGAAAGAATTCTGCGCATTCTCAACGGAGAGAAGGGGCCGAAGCGAAATATTGTTGCACTCAATGCGGCGGCGGCAATTGTCGCTGGCGGTAAAGCTGAGAATCTTAAGCAAGGATATATGCTTGCAGAAGCATCGATTGATTCGGGCAAGGCTTTGGAGAAATTAGAAGGGTTGAGGTCAATGTCGAATGAATTGGAAAATTCAAACTAGGTGAAACGATGGATTTGGTCACGTTTGGCGAGGCGATGGTTCGGCTCACTTCACCGGATTTCATGCGGCTCGAACAGTCGTCATCCTTAAACATGAGCGTAGGCGGCGCTGAACTCAATGTTGCTATTAATGGAGCTCAGTTAGGATTGCGCACGGCATGGGTTTCACGGCTCGTTGACAATTGGTCAGGCCGCTTTATCCGAAATACAGGGCGCAAATTAGGTGTTGATATGTCCCGAATCGTTTGGGCTCAATTTGATGGAATTGGGCTTGAACGCAACGGCTTTTATCACGTTGAACTAGGAGCGGGGCCCCGTGCGAGCAACGTCACGTATGACCGAGGATTTACTGCTATTTCAAAGATTAAACCCGGTGAAGTTGAATGGAAGTCCATTTTTGCAGACTGCCGGTGGTTTCATTTGAGCGGAATTACTCCTGCATTATCGGAATCTGCCGCGTTGGCAACGTGCGAGGCATTGCATACCGCACGTGCAATGGGGGTGACAACCAGCTACGATTTGAATTACCGCGCGAAACTTTGGAGCCCAGAACGCGCGCAAGCCGTCAATCACGAAATAATGGAGTATATATGTGTATTAATCGGGAACGAAGAAGATTTTGAGAAGGCGCTCGGCATAAGGGCGGAAGGAACGCAACACGGCTATAGTAAAATCAATCCAGATAGTTACAAAACTGTAGCGAAGCACGTGGTTGATCGCTATGCCAATGTGGAAATGACTGCCACAACTTTGCGCGAGGCAAAATCAGGTTGGTTAAACGACTGGCGCACGCTGCTTTTCAACGGGGAGGAATTTTTCCTGTCCAGCATTTACGAAAATCTCGAACTTGTTGATCGCGTGGGCGGCGGAGATAGCTTCGCGGCAGGGTTGATTTACAGTTTGCTCGCAGGCAAGACGCCTCAAGAGACGGTCGATTTTGCAGGGGCATACTCCGCACTCGCACACACTTTTCCAGGTGATTTTAACTGGGCAACGTCCGAAGAAGCTGAAAAGGCGATTGTGGCAGACAGTGTGCGAATCGTTCGTTAAACTACGCCTTCAGGTATGGTCTATTTTTATTCACGTCGTTGACTGAATTTCCGTCAATTTGTGTCGGACAGTTGCCCACACTTCATCAACCGTAATGCGTTTCATACAGATGTTGTCTTTACACTTATCAGTAAACTGCTTGCACGGGCTGCACGGAACGTGATGGCGGATGGTTGAATGGATAAGGTCCAATGGTTGAAAACGCGTGTGATTTCCCGGTCCAAACAACGCGACCGTAGGAGTGCGCATCGCCGCGGAAATATGCATGGGGCCCGTGTCGTTCGTGATGAAAAGATCGCACAATTCGATTAGCGCCGAGAATTGGCGAATGGGCAAATGCACGGAAAATGTAGTTGCCCGCGCCTCCATGAGACTGGCGACGTGATTCACAAGTTCACCCTCATTTGGACCGCCAAAGATTAGCACTTGTGCGTCAAATTCATGGACTGTTCGATCGCCGACAGCGGCAAATCGGTCGGGCATCCACTCACGCAATTTCCACCCCGCTCCAGGGAATAGTCCCACCTTTGTCCGATTTGGATGAGTGCCTTTTGTAACGAGCAGATTACGAGCGCTTGCTCGATCCGCGTCCGACAAAAACAGTTCCAACGTGCGATCGGATGTCTCAATGCCCAATGGACGGAGTAAATCGAAATTCCTATTGATAGCGTGTATGTTCACGCGGTCTGGCGCACGCACCGCGCACATCAACCTGTTTTGCCGATGATCCCCCACACGGCATTTTGAACCGCTCAAGTACGCCAGCAAATTGGTGCGAAACTTGCTTTGAAAATCAATGGCAAGGTCGAAGTCTCGTCGTCTCAGAATACGGACGATTCGCATCATTTCACTGGTATCCCTGTTTTTTGCCCTTCGATCAAATCCGATAACCTCGTCGAGGTGAGGGTTCTCGGAGATTAAATCGACAAACTGTTTTGCAACCAGCATTGAAATCCGCGCCTTTGGGTAGTGGCATCGTACCGCACGGATAGCCGGCGAAGTGAGTATAATGTCGCCAAGCGAGCTGAGGCGGATGAGAAGGATGTTCTGATGCATTTTCTTGAATTCAATTCTGCATTTTTCTTATCGGACAACCGCAAATTCTCCGCTGCGGTTGACTAATTGCTCCCCGCTTGCCGCTTCCAAAATGTAGATACAAACACTGCTAGTCACACCTTCACCCGCCTGGTTTTCAAAATTCCAAATGAACTTTTCGTTACTGGAGCCGAACGGTTTACCGGTGACATTTTGTGATTCAACAGTGTGAACAATTTGACCTGCGGCGTCATTCATTTTCAGCGTCACATCCGCTGATTTTGATAGGCCGAACCTGATGTTGACTTCGAACTTAGCGGGATTAGGATCGAGGAGCACCTCGGTGGCGAAATCAAATATATCGCTCGTGAAAAAGGTTTGGCGATGGTACACCGAATGTTTCGCTCGATCGGTAGCCGTAAGCTCCAGGGTATGCTAACCTGCATTTAGGTCGCTTGGCATGTTACATAAACTGTCAGTGTTTCGCTCATAATGAAATTGGACGGGTCGGCTATCGCCCCGCATTTCGATGTTATCAACACAGAGCTTAGTCTGTAATCACGCCCTCGACCAAAAACCGACTCTAGGGCACGTCATCGCAATCTCCAGTCTGGAAGGAATAGATAATGGGCGGGTCTTTTTCCGTTAAAAGCACGTAACTGCCAAACTGATGTCCGACCGCCTCAAGTGAACCGAATTCATTGGTAGTAGTACCACGCGGAATCCAAGATTCGTCCTGCGGATCCCACCAAAAAGGCACCATACGGCCGAAATTCTCTGCCACCTCAAAGTCGTTGGTTTGTAAATCTTTCGTCATCGGACGAGTTTGAAAAACCTAAAACAGGACTAGGTCGTGGAAATGGCAAATAAATCCAGAGTAGCGTATGCCCTTCTTCATATTTGGCTTCGATCGTGTAAACAGGAGGCAGAACTAATAGGCATCGTTGCATCGCATATTGATTCTGTGCTGCGGCAAGATTCTGTTCTGATCCACTTTGGCTGCGCAATGTCATCTTAAAATCCGGTTCAACGGTATGTCGAAACAAGACAACATGGGGACCGTCTTCAAAGTAAAGGCGATAGAGCGACGGCAAGGGCATTTGTTCACGGATGTATTGTGAAAGTCGTGTAAGCGATAATCCCGAGGGTCTATTCTGGTCGGTGGAATACCCAAAGAGGGGTATTTCGAAATTGTTTGCTTGAAAATCCGCACCGAATTGCGAGGGCTGCACAACCGCCGAAAGCGAGAACCCGCTTTGCGGAGGCACAATGCGGAATTCACTGTGATATCGAAACAGGCGATAGTCATTTATTGCGACCGATGCGGTGCCATTTTCGATTCTGTTCGACGGATTGAGGTTGAGTGAGTATCCTAACGACGAACCTAATGGTAAGATTTCGGCGGAAGGAACTACGGCAAAGCGTTTATTTGAATCTACGAAAACTTTCAGCACATCTTCCGTGAGATTCGCGGAAATAGCGGCATGAGGTGGTTGCGTATTGATAAAAAACTCAAAATCAACACTTTCCACCGAATTGCTTTAATTTCAATTCGGTTTTCACCTTCTCGCAACAGAAACGGCGATTCAAACCTCCCTTTCTCATCAATGCTTTGTTGAAAGAATATTCCCCATCCACCAAGTCGGTTGTCGCTCAACGCATCAACGATTTACTTCCATTGGAACAAATCGCCGGCTGTCTTGATAATCCGGAACCAAGCGATAGCCGCACACCGAAGCCCAGAATTTCGGGGTTGCGTAAGATGGATGAACACAATTTAATCCGGTGAGCCAACAAAATGAAACGTGTATTAAGAACCGTCCTGTCCCACTAATTGCGACGAGTGGCTCCTTCCGGTATTCTTGATTTCTGGCTTTCACTTTTCACATCTGGCGGAAAAGCCCAATTACCTTGCCCAAGACTTGAACCTCAGACACAACAATCGCATCCATATCGGGATTCTCAGGTTTCAAGCTAATTTTGTCGCCCTCATAGAAAAATCGTTTTACCGTCGCTTCATCATCAAGCAGAGCCACAACAATGTCCCCTGGGTCCGCAACACTTTGTGATTTCACAACGACCAAATCTCCTTCCAAGATTCCTGCATCAATCATACTTGAGCCATTCACCCGGAGGGCGAAGCATGAGTCATCCTTAATCATTTCCTTGGGGACCGGCAGGCTTCCTTCTAGGTTTTCAGATGCCAAAAGGGGGACTCCAGCAGCTACACGTCCAACAATAGGGACTTCAGCCGCTTGCCGAAGTCCCTTTTTGGACACACCTTCTAAGATTTCGATTGCCCGCGGTTTTCCGCTGGCGCGCTTAATGTACCCTTTCTTCTCGATAGCATTCAGGTAATCGTGAGCAGCCTTTTCAGAAATTCCGAATGCTCTCCCGGTCTCGCGAACAGTCGGTGGATACCCGAAATTCTGTAGGTGATACGAAATATATTCTAGGACTGTTTCCTGTTTTTTTGTCAACGGTTTACGCATGGTGCTTCCTCCTAAAGTTTAGAAAATAAGAAGTGTATGGAGCATACACTCAACATGTTTGAAACGATATCTAGGCACCCTTTAATTCAACTATACACAGGTTAAGATGTCAAGGAAAAACCGCATAAATGGCAGTGCGTTATTTTTTAAACCCCTACAATGCGGGTAAATTAGCCATTGGATACGTTTCGCAATAGGGGTTTCACTGACGCCACAGACCTCTTCAGCTAAAAATTAACCGGCCAAGAAATCTTAAAACTGAGTCTCTTCATAGGTTATGAAACAATCGCATTCTTATAAAACGACTGAATTTATCGGTGAGGAGACCGAATGTCAGCGTGCACAGTTTCGCCGTTTGTTTAATCCACCCAATTCAGTTTTCACTTACGGGTGTCGGTGCTGCACAAAACTCACGGGAATGAGTATCAGAAGAGCGGGGATTATCACCCATTTCCATTCTGTAAAGAGCGGTTCTATCCCCAGGATTGGATGTGCGTAAGGGAGATAGACAATAAACACGTGTAAACCCATGCACGCCAGAATAGTAATTAAAAGGGGCACATTCGCAATGACTCTTTTGAGAAGGGATTGCCAAGGATGTCGATGGCATTGAAAGGTTGCGGCCAATTGTGTGAAGATTAAAATGGAACATGCGACTGTTTGCGCTTGAATCTGACCCGAAGATTGCAGCGTCGCCACAAACCCGACAATTGTCATGAGTGCAATCCAAAGGCCGCGAACTAGGATATCAAAGCGATAGTCTTTTGAAAGGAAGGGTGAAACATTATGGCTTCGGTTGTGCTTCAGTTGACCTTGTATTCGATCTTGGCCGAGCGCAATTAGCGGAAATAAATTGACGAGTAAGTGGATCCAGATGATATGATGCAGAGTAAGCGGCATTGGGAATTCGCGCCACAACTGGAGGCCGGATCCGAGCTGAAGGATGAGTCCAATGAAAAGCGTGGTCATCTGCGCTAGCGTACACGTCAACAACCAACGCATAGAATTCTTAAGATTACTGTGAGCTTCACGCGCGTGAAGCAGCAGATCGGCAATGAAACGAAACCCGTCCTTAAGTATTAAACAACCCGCGTTATGTTGGATTACGGGCGACGCACATGACGCAGATGCAATACTGACATCAGCCGCTTCCATTGCCCTTGTATCGGTAGGTGCTTGTCCGCAAAAACCGACCGAATGATTGTTGTGTTTGAGTTTTTCTACCAGCTTAAGTTTTTGTTCCGCAGATGGGCTGCAATATACAAGTAGCCGATTGGCAATCGAATCGTAATGCTCTTCGCTAAATTGGTCTAGATTTGAGCGGGATACAACAGCATTTCCATCCTGGATAATTCCAAATTCTCGCGCAACATCTGTCGAATTTTCCTTGTCTTTGTGGGTAATCAGCACTACTTTAACACCTGCACCTAAGCAGAACTCAACACTCTCTTTAGAACCTTCATATTCCTGCTGTGAAAAGGCGACTAATCCCAAAAAAGTTAAGTTTCGACCTATTTCGTCTTGCGGCGGAAGGGAATTGCGACTTCGATAGGCGACGCCAAATACTTGGGCTCTGTTATCCGACAAATATTGAGCAGCTAGTCGAATCATCTGTTTTTGGTCAAAACTTATGCGATCCATGGATTCGCCAATTTGCATTCGTTGAGCGCCCTGTATTATAGCGTCGGGGTGACCAAACATAATATTCAAAAACCTGTTTTCTTGCGTTTCCAAAACAACTGCGTCAAAGGGCGGGCCTGCTGTTTCCGTTATTTCAGCGACTTTCGTTAAAGCTGCATCATAATGCTCTAAATCCAATCCGATTTGGTCCGCCAGCTTAATCAGTGCTTCAGCGACAACATCTTCCGACGGGTTTTGATTGATTAAGTCGCGGCGTTTGCCATGAGTCTTGCAAAGTGTCGCTAACAATATCAACAGTTGAAAACCAGGCGAGATTGCGCCATTCGGTGGCAGAGACGCATCTAATGTCTCGTCCGTCTCTTGTGGCACAGTCTCAGCATTCTTTAACCTATCTTCCCACGATTCTCTGTCGATGAGTTCTTCATCAATAAAAACACGAGACGTGGACATTTGCTCTTTCGTGAAATTACCAATCTCATTGACGCATACGGCTGTTATGCTGCTTAGCCGCTCAAGATTTACCACATCGCGAATACCAATGCCCTTTTTGAACAGTTTGTGAGCATTTCCTGCCAGAGTTGCCCGACACGTTGAAACCACCCCGTCGGGAATGGAAGCGAGTACAAACCCTAATCCAAGAAAAAGCAATGATTGCCAATTTTCCTCAAAACTTTTGCGTTGAAAGTACCAAGTCGCCAAGACCGCAACCCCTCCTAATATCAGGCCGGTAATCTTAAATCGATTATAAACCGAGTCCATCTGAATCTCTGCTTCCGACTCCAAATTAAGCTCGGTAGGGGCACTGCGGTACGGTTGGTTGATTTCTAATTCTTCGCCTGTTCCGACGACTATGGCGCGTCCCTCGCCTTGTAACACATACGTGCCCGCAAAAACCATGTTAGCCTGTTTTTCAGGCGGTACGGTCCTATCGGGCATGTCATCGGTTGTTTTTTGCGTTGACATCGACATGCCGAATAGCGGAGTTTCATCAACAACCAGATCGTCCGCGTCAACTATTCGCGCGTCCGCGGAGATGAAACTCCCTTCAGCCAAGACAAGCAAATCTCCCGGCACAACCGATTCGGGTGTGACATTTTCAAGTCGTGCATCTCGAATGACCGAGACCGTAATTTTTAGACTGCGCTTAATTGATCGGCGATGCGAGCGGGATTTGCTATCTTGGAAAAACTGCCACAGCAAGTGCAAGAAGAGAACACCAAAAACTGCGATCGCCTTTAGAAGAGAGTGGTTGGGATAGGTATGGATGATTCCAACGATGACTAAAATAACAACTGTCACGCTAGTCAGTTGCCTTGCGAAGAAGGAAAGGATAGGCCTTTCATGGGATGGTAGAATTTCGTTGTCGCCGTATTCACGTCGCCGTGCACTTGCTTCATCAGCGCTCAACCCACGCTCAAGATCGGTATTAAACTCGTGTAGAATATATGGAATTTTCTGGGTGTACCAATTTGATGTGTTCATTTTTTTTGAAGAGGTTTGCGCGGAGCGGCATAAAGAAAAGTACACGAATCCGCTGTTCGATGTCCGTAAGTTCTATTTCGACGTGATACGTGGAATAAATGCAAGTAAACGAATTACATCGTTAAGACACATTGGCTTATAGCTTCATCTCATTCCACTATTCACGCACGAATTTGTTTATTCTCCTATATCCACGGTTGCGCCGGTAGAATCAATTGATAGAATCTTAACGTTGCAGGACACACCGTGCATTGCAAAAGCTTGATTCATTTGATTGGCGATATTTTGCTCTTCCTTAATGCAATAAGCGGCAACACTTGGCCCCGCGCCGCTGAGCGCAATCCCTAATGCACCTGCTCTCATAGCGGCTTCAGCAACGTCGTCAAATCCTGGTATGAGCGATTTCCGATAAGGTTGATGCAACCGGTCACGCATCGCGAACGGCAACAATTCTAGGTTGCCAGTTGCGAATGCAGCGACGAGTAACGAGCTGCTACTTACGTTGTGGACGGCGTCGCAAAATTTTACAGTGTCCGGCAAGACACCGCGTGCCCGTTCTGTCGGCATCTGGAAATCTGGTATGGCTATGGCAACGGAAAGATTGGGATGACAATCCAATTTGACGGTGTGTACTCGCCCGTCAAGTGTGAGTGATACTACCAACCCTCCTAGAAGAGAAGCGGCAACATTATCTGGATGCCCTTCAAGTGCTGTTGCGAAATTGAGTAGTTGGTCTCGCGAAAATGGATCGCCGCAAAGCGCGTTAGCTGTCAATAAACCGCCGAGAATAGCCGTGCCGCTCCCACCTAACCCTCGAATCGCTGGGATGCCATTCTCTATACGTAATCTGAGTCCTCTGGGTTGGTAGCAGGTTTTTTCGAAAACCACATTTGCGGCGCGATAGGCTACGTTATCAACATCTTTGGAAATAATTTGCGAATCAATCCCGCTAACGAGAATTTCAATGCCAGAATTAATCTCCTCGAGTTCAACCGTACTATAAAGTCGGAGGGCCAACCCGAGCACATCAAAACCAGGCCCCAAATTGGTAGTGCTTGCAGGGATCCGGGCGATTGATTTGCGCGGCATAAATTTTCCTAGTTATTGATGCGTGAAATTGCCGCGTCCATGCGGACTAATGCTTCACTGATATTTTCTAAGGAATTTGCATACGAAAGTCTGATGTATCCGTCGCCGAATTTGCCAAACCCGGTACCAGACAATACGGCAACGCCCGCTTCTTCAAGCAGATAATCCTCTAACGCTTCGCACGACATTGGAACTTGCGAGACATTAGCAAAAACGTAAAAGGCGCCAAGCGGTGTGATACAACTGATACCATCAATGGAATTTAAACCTTCGACAATCAAATTACGCCGCTGCCTGAACTCGGTTACCATTTGAATAACGAAATCTTGCGGCCCCTTTAAGGCTTCAATTCCAGCTATCTGTGTGAACGAACAGGTACAAGAATTGGAGTTAATCATCAATTGCGTAATTTTATCCGCCATCGGTTTGGGTGAAATTCCGTATCCCAACCGCCATCCTGTCATCGCATAGGTTTTAGAATGACCTTCAATAAGAATTGTCCGCTCCTTCATCTCAGGAAGGCTGATTATACTTTCATGGACACCTTCATAAAGAATGCGCGAATAAACCTCATCTGTTAATACATAAAAATCGTACTTAATCGCTAATTCCGCGATGGCTTCGAGATCAGATTTTTCCAAAATACCACCCGTTGGATTTTGGGGCGAATTGATGATGAGAAGCCGTGTCCGATCCGAGATTGCTGAGGCAAGATCTTCAATTCGGAAGCGGAAGCCAACGTCTTCACGCAGCGGCAGCGGAACCGGCGTGCCTCCGACAAAGTTTATGACCGATTCGTAAACTGGAAAGCCGGGGTCGGGATAGATGACTTCACTTCCTGGTTCGGCGAGTGCGAAAATAGTAAAAAAGATAATGGGTTTGGCGCCGGGAGTAACTGCGACTTCTTCAGGATGGACTATGACCCCTCTGGTTTCTGAGATATGTTCCGCGGCGACTTCGCGAAACTCAACTAATCCCGCGGAGGGACCGTATCCGGTGTATCCATCCTTCATCGCCTTATACCCCGCTTCGCAGATGTTCATCGGGGTATTGAAATCCGGTTGCCCAATTTCGAGATGTATGATATTCCGGCCTTTTGCCTCTAAGCCTTTTGCTTTTGCCAACACTTCGAAGGCGGATTCAGTTCCTAGCCGACGCATTCGCTGCGCAAATCTCATTCAGATTACCTTTCACCTAATCGATCCAATAAAACTACGGCGTTATTCAGAATATTTCATTACGAAACCGTTGTTACCGGTAATCCAAATGTGGTTCGCGTCCAGAATAAACAGGTCGTTGACTGGAATTTTACTAATCATCGTCCCTTCAATGCTCTGGTTTTCCCACGTTTTGCCGCCATCGATTGTATGAATTACGATGTTGATTCCCATATCGCCCCCAACTGCCCAACCCATCTTTTTGTCGACAAACTGCACGCTAGAGAGCGTTTCCTGCGTATTACTCGATTGAATTTTCCATCTATCGCCGCCATTTGTAGTGTGCAGCACAACGCCGCCTTCACCTACCGCCCAGCCGGTTGAGGCATCTATAAAAAATATATCTTTAAGGGTATCTTCGACATTTGTGGGTTGATCTGCCCAGGTTTTTCCACCATCCGTGGTTTTTTTAACGATCCCGTTTTGAACGCCGGCTTGCGGATTCACAAAAACACCCGCTATCCACCCGGTAGATTCGTCAATAAATTGCACGCAGTTGAACAATCCCTCTGGCTCCTCTCCAATTCGTGTGGGAAGTACGCCCCCTTGTAGGATATTCCATATTTTGCCTCCGTTAGTTGTTTGTAAGATGGTTTCTCCCATGCCCACCGCGTAACCGAATTCTTCGCTTACAAAGTGAATATCATACAACCAGTTGTCGACTTTACTAGTTTGGATATCCCATTGTTTGCCGCCGTTTGATGTCCCGACAATCATCCCATTCGCCCCTACAGCCCAACCGTGCTTCTTGTCATAGAAAAAAACATTCGAGAGAATCTGATTGACGGCAATCTCCGCTTTTTCCCATGTCTTCCCGCCGTTCGTCGTACGACCGATATAACCCGGATTCTCCATTTCCAAAGCTGAAACCCCGGCGACCCATCCTTCCCTCGCACTCACAAATATAATCGCATTATAATCTCGAATATCCTCATTATCCTGTTCCTGTAGAGCAAACCATTGTCCGTCGCCGTAAAGCGTGGTTGTCATGACCATTGATGCAAGCAAAAACGTTGTCAGAAACGCTGTCTTGATGTACATTTTTTAGTTGACTCCTTTCAAAATTTAGCGTAGTATAGCACCCATCGCGGTTGCTGTCAAGCACAAACAAACCTTGATCTATGCGAAGCATATTTCCCAAGGGAGCGTTGCGTCATTTTAGGCAAATTCCAATTATTGTCAAGAAAATTATTCAAAGTTCCGTTTTTGTTTGCACCGGTGTATACAGCCCATGATTTCAGCTTCGGTTTGATGGCAGTCCAAGGCTATTCGCTGTATAGGTTATTGAGGTTTAATATCGGGAAACCAGCGGTGTGCACGCATTGTAATAGTGGGATTCAATGACATTCGTAAGGAGGTAGGATACATGTTGAATCAAGTAGAGATTGACTTCTACCACGCGAACGGCTACATTGCAGTTGAAAATGTCCTTTCGGTAGAAGAAGTTTCTGACCTCCAACGTGTTACAGATGTATTTGTTGAAAAGTCGCGCGAACTTGCTGAACATAACGATGTGTTTGATTTGGAACCGGGGCATAGTTTCGATGCGCCGCGTGTTCGCCGAATCAAGAATGCAGCAATCCATCATTCGGTGTATGACCGGGCGTTGCGCAACGATAGGATTCTCGACATTGTCGAACAACTCATTGGTCCTGGTGTAAGTCACAACGGTCACAAACTCAACATGAAATACCCAAGGTTTGGGAGTCCTGTAGAGTGGCATCAGGATTGGGCGTTCTATCCACACACGAATGACCGCCTGCTTGCGGTCGGTGTTGCAATTGACGATATGTTGATTGAAAACGGCTGCCTGATGGTTCTCCCGAAGTCACATAAGGGCCGAATTTACAACCATCATCAAAATGGTGCTTTCGTTGGCGCGGTCACAGATTCTAATTTCGAGCCGAATAACGCCGTTCCCATTGAGGTTAAATCCGGCGGCATATCAATTCACCATGTCCGTACACTACACGGCTCGGCGCAAAACGTCTCAAATAAACCTCGCCGCCTATTGCTCTTGCAGTATTGTGCGGTTGACGCTTGGCCGCTTATTAAACCGCCAGATTGGAACGATTTTGCAGCGCTTGTTTTGCGAGGCAAAACCACAAATCAGCCGCATATGACTGCTGTACCCGTTCGGATGCCGTTCCCGCAGGGCGCACGAACCGGTACAATCTACGAAGTTCAGAGCCTGCTAGAACAGCCAATATTCCGTATGAATAAGGCTAGCGAGGGAGAAGCGGCTGGTTGACCAGTACACAGCACAATTAGCATCTGCAACGCATTATGCTTTAGGATTGCGCCGCTCCATAACGGCAGCGAGCGTAATTTATCGCCGGTAAATGTCCTGGCTCTTGATTGCGTGGAAGGGTCGAGATCTCAGAAATCCGACGAGTATCGTTGGAGTGTGGAACAATACTATACTTTCTCAAATGGATTTTGTCATAATGGCATACACTGAGTGAGAAGCGTTGGCCGATTGTCAACTTGGCAGCCCAATGTCGCGGCGGCATCGGCGGAGGTATATTTCCGACATGTTGAATCCAAAGGAACACGAGGCGTCGGAGCGTGTGCCTGCTCGCATTTGAATAGAATTTCCTCCATTTATTTGATGGATTTTAAGTTTTGGCATGCAACTTGCGCAACCTCGGATCGTCTGATGGAAAGGGCATCAGAAATCAAAAAAAAGCAACGCTAAATTACAAATTTGGAGGAAAATAAAATGTCTAACGTTTCGCGCAGAAACATTTCAAGCATGTACAATCGGATGGACAGAATCTTTGATGACTTCTTTGGTGGACGCCCCGCATTCCTGCGTTCGGAATCTGGCGATTGGGATTGGAGTCCACCGGTGGATATTACTGAGTCAGGTGATTCCCTAGAAATCCGAGCTGAGGTTCCGGGTCTAACAAAGAACGATGTCAGTGTTGAAGTAAATGAAAACGTCCTGACAATTAAAGGTGAGAGGAAGCAGGAAAACGGTGACAAGAATGAAGCTGTACATCGTGTTGAACGTGCCTATGGCCGATTCCAACGAACTTTCACTTTGCCAAGGAGCGTTCGTTCTGAAGACGCGAAGGCATCGTTCAAGGGCGGAGTGTTGACGCTTTCCATTCCAAAGATAGAACAACTCAAACCGAAAGCGATTCCAATCAGTGTTGAATAATGACACTGGGTTGGGTTATCATGAAGGCGTCCTGTACGAAAACACGGGGCGCTTTTTTCATTTTTTTATTGGTACCCATGTTTATGATAATTGAAACTTTCGCTTAAGCGTTGGTGTGACTTGAAGAGACAAATCACAATCTAAAAAACATTTATCGAAATTAGGTTAGGAGGACAAAAAAATGCTTAGAATCTTTTCAAGCAAATGGGGAGTTGCACTGGCTTTGTTCTTGATTTTTGCAATTGCAATCTCAACCAAAGTAGAATTTTTCGCTACTAATACGGCAGTCGGTCAGGCTACAGATGACGATTTCGCCTACCTAGAACGGGCAAACCGTGCTTTTATTGAAGTGATTAACGCTGCTAAACCCGCGGTCGTGCAGATTACGACAAGAAGACTAGTTTCAGGGAGGAATTCACAGCGTCAATTTGATTTTTTTGACGAAGATTTATTCCGATACTGGTTCGGTGAACCCCGCAATCGCCGAAATCAGATAGATCCCGAAGCAGAGCGGGAAATTCAAGAAGGACTCGGATCCGGAGTCATAGTGTCTGAAGGCGGTTATGTCCTTACGAATAATCACGTCATTGATGGAGCTGAAGAAATTACGGTCATGTTACAAAATGGGCGTGAATATGAGGCTGAGGTGGTCGGAAAAGATCCAGGGAATCAGGGAACAGACATCGCGGTACTGAAGATAGCTGGTAAGGATTTACCTGCCTTGGAGTTTGGCAACTCGGACAGCCTAAAGGTTGGAGAATGGGTAGTTGCAATTGGGTCCCCTTTTGGTTACGCTCAATCGGTGACACGTGGAATTGTCAGCGCAAAAGGACGTTCGTGGCGTACACCTAACCGAGCCAGTAAAATTGCGTATGCTGACTTCATCCAGACCGATGCCGCCATAAATCGGGGCAATAGCGGGGGCGCACTGATAAACATCCACGGTCAGTTGGTAGGTATTAACACCGCAATAGTTACTACTAGCGGTTTATCTCCGGGCAATGTCGGCGTAGGGTTGGCAATTCCAATCAACCTCGCAAATCATGTTATGCGGTCGCTCATTGAGAAGGGAGAAGTTGAACGTGGATGGTTAGGTGTGGGGCTCCAGGAGATTAACCACGACATTGCAGAAGAACTCGGGATTGGAGAACCGCGAGGAGCACTCGTTGCCAATGTAGGTGTAGGAATGCCGGGAGACGACGCGGGGCTCCGGAAAGGCGATGTGATTGTGGAGTTTGACAATGTGCAAATCCGCAATGGTAAACATCTTCGCGATACGGTCGCCACAACGGAAGTTGGGAAAACAGTCGAAGTACAAGTTATCAGGCAGGGTAAAGAGAGGACATTGAGAGTCCAACTTGGGAAGCGAACTGAAGATGCTATCGCAGCTATGGACGGTTCTTCACGTTATGTTCCAGGCGGACTAGACGAGGAAGCGTTTGCAGGGTTAAGGGTAAGCGAACTCACCGATGAACTCGCGGCGGCATACCGCCATAAAGGTGAAAAAGGGGTCATTGTCGTTAACGTTGAACGTAGGAGTCCTGCCGCGAAAGCCGGTATCCGAAAGGGAGATCTTATTCAGGAGATCGATTGGGAGGAGGTTGTTACAGTCGCGGACTATCGCACACATGTCAAGGCTGTTACAGATAAACCCAAAATCGTAATGCATGTCAGACACAGCAATGGAACACACGAGTTTATTGTACTAAAGAACATTGCGTCACGGCAATAAGCGGCACTTGAAGGGCTTCGGGCATATAACCACGCAGGTCCTCCCTAATTTATACTTGCCGACGCCTTTCAATGAAAAACTAAAACCTCGTTGATGTGCGGAATTAAGTACTCACTATCACGCTAATGGCGTCACTTTAATAGCACCAAATTTTGCACGAATGTATTCAGCTCACCGTTGCGGCTTGCAACGCGCAAGACATAGAAGTAGACTCCGCTGCCAACCAAATTTCCAGCCTGGTTACGGCCGTTCCAATGTGCTGCGTTGTCCCGCCGGTGGTACCTCCCTGCTGGTTGAAGCCCGAGATTTGAACGGCTAACTAGTTGTCCCAACGCCGTATAAATCTCAATCTCTACACTAGCTGGCGCCGCAAGTTCATAGGGTATCCACACCTCCGGATTAAATGGGTTTGGATATACCGGCAGTACGCCCGTTTTCGCAACTATGGGAAACGCACAATTCGGGTTGGACAGCTGTTTCGCCGATTCCACCCAATATATTAACGCTTCTATCGCCTTCCGAGCATTGGATGCTAGCTGTGGTTGGCGGCGTAACACCGCTAGCGTTTTACCCATTTGGTTAAAATCCATCTCGGTGTAAGTAGGACCATTAGCGCTGGATTTCGCGGGCGGACCCGCGTCGAAATTACTGCGCGAAGCATTGTGCATCATGCGCGTCAACGTTGGGGCTGCATTGGCGTCCACTTTAAAATGATTTGCCACTAGCACCAAGTCTTCAACGTCAACAACCGCATCTCCATTGACATCCACGTACGGGTCAGTAATCTGGTCGCTGGCTTTCCCGAAGTGCTTTGCAACTAAGACTAAATCGAAAATGTCTATCGTGGCATCTCGGTTTACATCCCAAACGGAAGCGTTATTCAACATAACGCCAGGTGTGATACTACTCCAGTTGCGGCTTGGCAAATTTGCCTGGTTCTCCGCCTTGACTCTCGCGTAGTATGTTGTGTCAAACTCTCCCGTAAAGGTGTGGCGGGTTATCGCGCCATTTACCGTCTCATCGTATAGCATACCCGATTGAAAATCTCTAGAATCTACATCAATCTGGACGTGATAGGCGCTAATACCGCTTGTGTCGTTGACGGCATCCCATTCAAGCGTGATTTCGCGTGCGTTTCCCGTCTCATTCAACAACAAGTTGAGATTCGACACCGTAGGCGGTGGCGTGCTATCAATTTTGAACCCATAATGACTAGCGTCGGTCCAATAACCTAACGAATCGCGCGCGCGAACATGCACCCACCAGACACCGTCGCTCAGCCCAGTGAATGCTAACGCATTACTTTTGGAAAGTGCCTCCGGGTGTGTGTCGGGAACAGTTGCGGGTTCTCGATTCAAGATGAAGCTGTATTGTTGCCTGGCGTCCACCATAGGTGAATTCAGCAACTCCAATTTTGGCGAGTTGCTTGCATACCAGCGATTGAAGTCTGGATGGGTGTTCGAGGTAACGATTGGAGGCAACAGTGGCGTATGGTCAACAATTACGACACCGTCGCTGTATACGTCGGTAGGTGGATTCTGCGAATCCGAAACAATCGCACGAAGGTAGTAACTGCCCTCCAACAGAGCATCCGTATTCCAAGTGAACACCGAGCGGTCTTGAGTCAAACCGGATTTAATCAATGTCGAACCACCCGGGAGGTTGTTACGGTCATAAAACAGCGCGACTGTGAAATCGTCGTTGTCGGAGTCCGATGCTTCCCAAGTAATTTGAAAGGTCTCATCAGAGACAGCACCGTCAGCATTTGGAGACGTGAACTGAAATGACGGGGCGGTGTTAAGGCGAAAAATAGCGTGGTGAGCAATGTAAATCTCCTCAAGCGGCTCCAACATAGGGAATCCACGCTTTCGCCACGCGATAGCGATGTCCGTGATGCCTTGGGGTAAGTCGTTGACTAGAATCTCCCAGAGCAAATCGGTACCGTCGGAGATTCCGTCGTCATCAACCCTTGGCTGGTGGTCGATAGAATCAGGTGTATCAAAGATATCCCATAAAATACTTGCTACTGTTCCTTCGACATTTTCGCCCTTCGTGTTTGATCCCAATCCTGCGGCGTGACCAGTCCACCACTGGTTGGATTCGATATTCGGTACGGATTGATTGAGGTAGCCGGTTACGTTCAAAGCGCGGTTATCGACGGCTGCCTCCATAAACGCCGCCCAACCTTCATTAAAGGCGAAACCGGCATCCGATACTGTTTCAAGGCGGTGAGAACCCCGATACCTGCCCTTCGGCACGGCGTTGTAGTTGTAACCGTACGCCGCGGTCATAACAGCGTGTGCATATTCATGGAACATAATTGTACGCGTCCACTGATCGCCGTGGGCGAGATTAATTGTTTCATTTGATACTTGTCCTTCAATTGCATCAGGAGCGTAGTAGGAGATGTTCTCAACGCTAGGCCAAATGACACGCACAGGACGGTCACGTTCCCAACCTAGGCGGTTGAGTAGAAAGCCGTGTGCAAGTTGAACGGTGTTAAAAATATACCCAACCGCGCGATTCGAGTTTTGAGAATTTAGGGATAGGTGAATCGTAGTGACACCATCGGGAACATTGCGAACCGTTTCTGATGTGAACGCATATACCTTTGCCTGAGGGGCTCCAATTGACAAGACGCTGTTGTCAAATTTTACGACGACATAAAGATTGCGGGACGAACTCCTATTAATATCCGAGTGCGAAAGATTTTCAAAAATGAATTCTCCTCGATCGTCAGCGACGGTTTCGTCAATTTTGATATCGTCATGGTCAGGCAAATCGAGGTAGAGCGCAACATGGGGGCGATGCACCGGAAGTTCCGCCTCCTCATTGTCGTTGAAATATACTACCGAACCCCGAATGGTTACATCACCCGCGGAGTTTGGGGCGGTTCGCACCTGCGCATGGGTTTCTAGAATTGGGTTGTCGAGCGGTTGGTTAAACGGAACAGCGCTAACTTGAGCGTATCCTGACGCCACTCGGAGGTATACGTAGAAATGCTCAATTATGGTTTGACCGTTTGCAAGCCCCGCGTAGATTGACGCTTGCAAGGGATACACTCCCGGTTCCTTCACGTTGAACGCCACGCTGAATTTCTGATCCGGGGCATATGGAGAAAAGTAGACTCGGTCAAATTGAACAGGCGAACGGGATGAAATCCCTTGAGGGAGGCGAAACTGAATGCGGGAGTGGATAGTCTCAAGCAGGTTCGATCTAATTGAAAAGATGAGAGTGGCATCTTTACCAACTCGCGGTGCACGCGTAAGCTCAAGGGCGCCATTGAACGCCTGTGGACGGCGGGGTTGATGGGCTGATGCGGAGGAGAGTGTTTTAGCACAGAATATGGCAATCGAAAGCCATGAAAACAACAATACGAGCCGCACAAAACTGACAACGCGAGTTGCCAAATGTAGCATGTAAAACGAATACTTGCTTGCATTCATAGAACATGTACTGCTGAAATTCGCTTGCCCGCCTTCGTCAATCCGATGGTCTGAAGCCCATCCATGTGCGAAAAAATGAAGGTCGCAGTCTTCCTGTTTTCGCGGCTCGCATCATTGATTTGCAAACCATACACCTAACATCATTCCTATTGCAATTAATACGATTATTGTCCCGATAACGCCCAGCACTAGCTTCCATGTCATCATTGCCGATTTACCTTCTTCCTTCAATTCGACCTTGGAATTTGGCTCTGCCTTTTCAACCTTTCGCTGCCGCTTTTGAGGGTGGGCGCGAATTGAGTCCTGTTCTTCCCGCATTTCACGCCGCTGAATTCGAATCTTTTCCACCAATCGCACTGTTTCGGGCGCTAGTTCGTGGTCTCCAGTTGCATTCTGTTCAACCGTATTTGACTCGATTGAGCCTGCCTCACCGGTCTTCGACTTTTGGGAGATTGGTCGACTTTCAGATTCGTAGGGACGCATTGTGTCATCGGCAATTTCCACGTCCGCACTTGATTGTGCAGTTGAACTCGAGTCGCGTTGAGGTTCAGAAGGAATCGTAGGTTTCACAGTCGGGGCTTTATTATCTTGAAGTCCAATTGCATTACCATTTGGATTGTCGGATTTAACATCGGACTGCTTTTCTTCGTCCACTGCCGATTTATCCGATGTGTCCGAAGGACGTTTCCCCGCCCACATAGCGCGCCGCTGTTGTTTATATTTCTCTTTCAGTACTTGCTTTTCTTCTTCACTCAACTGCATGGGTTTTATCTCCTGACGCTTAAATTGAACGGTGAACGAGGTTTATTGCGTGAAACTTCTACATTTTATTTAATTATGATGTTCTCTATTCAAAATATTTCTCGATTCTGACCGTGGTTCCACTCTTGACCTGTTTAAACGCTTTCGCGTCTCCTGAGAGTCTACCGATTACATTGATCGCACTCGCCGGACGAATCTCATCTGCAATGCTCATCGGTGTTGGGCCAAAAAAGATGCAAAACGCGGCACCGGGCGGCCAATAGCCAAGATCGCCTAGTTCGACAACTTCTTGAGGGTTTTCAACGTCCGCATTTAATGGGATTGAAAAGTAGATTTCATCACCCCATATATTCGCTTGTGCCTCAACAGGAAGCACGTCCCGGAGCATCTGCGCCGTTCTGGAGTCATTTAGTTCAGCTTCCATAACGACAGGATTAGCATAAATCTTTATCTTATTTGAGCACATGACAATTCTTCATTGAATTTCGTGAAATTGTGATTTGGAGTTGACCTGAAGCGTACTTTTTACGATAATGGTAGCGGAATATTTGTTATTCTAACATAACCCACTCAATATCCTCAACACAAAAGCGTGTCAATCCAGAATCGGTGGTGAAGGCGCAAGTGCAAATTGACGTATACGTTTCACGGTGAAAACACGCCTGCCTTCATCAATGACCAGAATTACGTCAGAGTAGGGAGGTTAACATGCGGCTAAAGAATTGCACAGTAATTGTGACGGGCGGCGGACAAGGGATTGGGCGGGCGATTTGCCTCAAGTTTGCCAGTGAGGGTGCAAATATTGTAATCGCCGAACAAAATCTGGATACAGCTGAAGCTGTTGCAAAGCAGGCTCGCGTACTTGGCATACGTGCGCTCCCAATCTGCACCGATGTTACCGACAGCGATGCTGTACGTGCAATGGTTTCCGAAACGCTCCATTCCCTTCAACGAATTGATATTCTCGTCAATAACGCCGGGATTTTTAGCCACACGCCAATCGAGGAATGCACTGAAGAAGAATGGGATCGTATCATGGACGTAAATCTCAAGGGACCTTTTCTCTGTTCGCAGGCGGTCATTGAGGTTATGAAAAAGCAGGGGAACGGCAGGATTATTAATCTGGGTTCTGTTGCGGGTAGAGTAGGAGGTTTGTTTGCCTCCGCGCCTTACGCATCGTCTAAAGCCGGAGTGATGTGCTTGACGAAATCATTTGCGCGCCGGCTGGGCAAACACGGAATCACTGTCAACGCTATTGCTCCAGGCGTGGCTGAAACCGAGATGACGAAGGATCACCCTGAAATGACACCGCAAATTCCGCTGGGGCGTGTCGCTGATCCGATTGAGGTAGCGAACGCGGCACTATTTCTTGCGTCAGATGAAGGGTCATACCTGACAGGCGTCATTTTAGACGTAAACGGCGGGTTACTGATGCCATGACCGAAAAAACGGTCGAATCGACTCGGCGGTTAACCGAGAATCTCCAATTCACTCTCTGCTCCATGTTCGCGCAGTTCCGCTTCAAGCAGATTCGATGCATTGCGAAAGGCTTCGGATTGTGACGATTCCGGGTGCGATGCGACAATGGGCACACCAAGGTCACCACCAGTACAGATTTCCGGGTCGATCGGAATCGCACCTAAAAATGGAACGCCCAACTTTTCGCTAATCCTCTTCCCGCCATCAGATTTGAAGATGTCTGTACGTTTGTCACAATGGTCGCAAATGAAATAGCTCATGTTTTCAACGACACCCAAGATTGGTACGTTGAGCTTCTCAAACATGGCAACACCTCGCCGAACGTCGGCAAGTGCAACATCTTGCGGCGTAGTTACAATCACTGCGCCGGTCAGGGGTATGGCTTGAGTTAAGGAGAGAGCGGCGTCTCCGGTGCCTGGCGGCAAATCGATAATCAGATAATCGAGTGAACCCCAGTTTACATCACTTAAGAACTGGCGAATCGCGCTATGCAGCATTGGTCCACGCCAAATCATTGCTTGTTCCTCAGATACCATAAAACCAATCGACATAAGTTTAATATTGTGACTAGCGAGCGGATTCAGTTTCCTATCCTGCCCGACCTCTGGCTGTTTGTTTATCCCCATCATGGTCGGGATGCTTGGTCCATAGGCGTCTGCATCCATTAACCCAACTTTCGCCGCTCCTTGCGCCAAAGCGAGTGCTAGATTGGTTGCAATTGTCGATTTCCCAACACCGCCTTTGCCGCTCGCTATGGCTATCTTATATTGAACATCCTGGAGCATCACGTTTTGCTGAGGTATATTTGCCTGTGGCGCAGATGGTTTGGATGCTGCCGAGTTGCCAACCATCTGGAGGTCCGGATGGTGCTTTCCTCCTTGCGGCGGCGTCACCTGTTCTTTTGTTACACCACCTTTGTCTTTCTTGAAAAGGTTCATCTCTATTATCCTCGTGCGGTCAAATTGCCCCGATGCGCTGTTTTGGAATAAGGTAATAGGCATAACCCCATGCCGTAACCTCTTAGGGCGCACTGGGAGTGCCTGCTAATTTGCGTTGAGCGTCCAGCTGCGTAAGTCCTAGAATCCTTGATAATTTTACCGAAATCCCCTGTGAAAGTCAAGTCATACTAACACTACCCAGACACCTAATTCATTTCATGTGCAGCAATGGAAAGGGCTTGCGCGCAATTTGGTAATGATGTTACAAAACACTTATTGGGTCAATATCAACGATTACATCTACATCTTTCGTCGTGGCCGCAGGCTCAATTGCGCCAACGGCGCGTCTGGCGGTTTCGCGGAGGGTTTCAACTTGTTCACACCGCAGCAGGAAATGCCAGCGGAACTTCCCCATAATTTTTGAAAGCGGCGCGGCGACCGGACCACGAATTATAACGTCCGAGAATTCCTCTGTTTGCAACTTCTCTAAGCAGCTAAGTAGGCACGATGCTACACGAATCACTTCCTTTTCAACCGGCCCGCGGATTAAAATGGTTGCCGCATGACTATAAGGTGGGTAAAGGAATTTCTCTCGATATCCGATTTCCTCTCCGTAAAAGCCGTGGTAGTCGTGTTCACGTGATGCCTGAATACTGTAATGCTCGGGCATGTATGTTTGAATAATGACCTCGCCGCCTGCATGGCTGCGCCCGGATCGACCGGCGACCTGTGCTAGCAGATTGAACGCTCGCTCGCCAGCACGAAAGTCAGGCAGGTTGAGGGCGGTATCCGCGGAGATGACGCCAACGAGTGTTACGTCGGGAAAATCTAAACCCTTGGCAATCATCTGTGTTCCGACTAGAATATCGATTTCGCCGGTTCTGAAGGCGCCTAAGATTTTACGGTGTGCATCTTTGTGCTTTGTCGAATCAGTGTCCATACGATTGACATTCGCCTTTGGAAACGCCTTAATCGCCTGCTCCTCGACCTGTTGCGTGCCAAGTCCAAAATACCGAAAGTAAATACTGCCGCATTGCGGGCAAACTTCAGGCGTCGGTCTTTCGTAACCACAGTGATGGCATACCAACCGTTTGGTATGATAATGGAACGTCAGCGAGATTGAACAGTGCTTACAACGTTCGACATGCCCGCAAGTCCTGCAAAAAACATGTGTCGAGTAACCGCGGCGGTTCAGGAACAATATCACCTGTTCCTGTTGCGTCAGCCGTTTTTCAATTCCCCTCCGCAGTGCAACTGAAAATATTGAGCGGTTACCCATTTCTAATTCTTCGCGCATGTCGACAATCTGGACGGTTGGCATTTTAATATTGGAGACACGCGAGGGAAGATTGAGCAAATGGTAATTATCCGCCTTTGCGCGATAGAAACTTTCCATTGAAGGAGTAGCAGTCCCCAATATTACAGGGCAATTTGCCAATTCCGATCTTTTAATGGCAACATCGCGAGCATGATACCGGGGCGAGGCGTCTGTCTGTTTGTACGACGTTTCGTGCTCTTCATCAACCACAATCAGACCGAGATTTGGCATTGGAGCAAAAACTGCCGACCGCGGGCCCACGACTATGTCCGCCTCCCCGGCTTTAATTCGCTGCCACTGATCATATCGTTCTCCGTCTGATAGGTCGCTGTGCAGCACCGCTACCCGTTGCCCAAATCGCCCGACAAACCTAGAAATTGTTTGTGGCGTCAAGGCGATTTCTGGAACTAGGACAATCGTGCCTTTTTTCCGATTCAGGGCGATTGCAATCGAGCGCATGTAAATTTCTGTTTTACCACTGCCAGTGACGCCATGCAGCAGAAAAGGCGTTCTACGATTTTGATTGATTGCAGTCTGGATTGCACCCAACGCTATCGCTTGATCGGTGTTGAGCGTAATGACTTGCGTTGAGGGCAGCGCTTGCAGGCTGAGCGGATTTCGTACAGCCTTAACCCTTGTAATTCCAATTAGTGCTTTTCGTTCAAGCGCTCGCAAGGTCGACAGGCTAGTATTAGTATGTTTGATGAGCTCGGTTGCAGGCCAGTTCAAATCCTGCCAGTTGTGCCTTTGGGCAAGTATTAACTCCAATAGCTGAGCTTGTTTCGGCGCACGCTTTATTAATGCAGGCATCTGAGTCTCGACCTCAGCGATCGGCTTGGTTAATGTAACGACAAGTGTCGTCCGCGGTTTAGATTTAGATGGGAAATCCGATTTGAGTTCTATTAACCCTTTTTCCCGCAACTTGGAAATAACCGGGCTCAATTTTGCATATTCACGTCCAAGTCTGCGAGAAAGTTGGTTCGGAGACAATCCCCCGTGCTGTCGTAAAATCGACAGGATTCGGCTCTGCAGCGGCATCCGCTTCTTCATCATTTCAATTTGTTCATCAGTCGCTAGCAGATGAATCACGCGGCGTTGCTGTGTCCTCACGGCAGCCGGAATTGCAATCTTCAATGCCTCTCCCCATGACGACATGTAGTATTTGGCTATCCATTTTGTCAACGCCAGCAGTTCTTCCGAAAACGTCGGTGAGTCATCAAGGCAGTCAAAGAGGGGCTTGATTTCGATGGATGGATCGGGGAGAACCAGTTGGTCAATCAACTCGATTACGACGCCTTCGCGAACGCTGCGCCCTAGCGCGGCAAGCACGCGAGTTCCAGGCTGTACGACTCGAGAGAGATGATTTGGGATTGCGTAGGAGAAGCGGAGATCTTCAGGCAACGGGAAAGCCACGTTAGCATATTTCATAATCGTGGAATGTTAAATTTACGGTTAAACGCGCAGGGAGTAGAACGTCGGTAATTGCTTCCAAACACCATGACGAACATCGGATGGGGTGGACAATAATTTTCGCTGTAACGCTAAAAACATTGGGGCTTTCACCAAAATTTTTTCGTCCTGCCGTTTCAGTATTACACATGCACTCTACCATATTTCGAGGTGCGGCGCAACATCAAATTAAACCTACTGTGCATGCACGAAGGTATCACTTTGGGTGCCCAATCTGCTTTAGAATGCATTGCCAACGGTTACCACACCTGCCACCCGGCATTCGATTGACGGTCTAGACGTTTCATGCTAGAATACGTCACAAATCGGTTGAAATAGAACCGATCATCATTGGACTAATTCTTAAGGGTAACCGAAATTAATTTCCTCACAATTGCATCAAATACATTAGATGCGCCGCCCCGCTCTTAACACAGTCATTCCATACTCATTAGGCATCCTTGCCGGCAAAACCCTGCCAATCCCTAAATTTTGGACTTGGCTGATAATCCTGACATTTCTCACTGCGGGTTTCATCCTACATCAGCGGCGCAAGTGTGCCATTCGCTTTGAAAATTTAGATGACACACGTTTCCCGCAAGCCCTTCTTCTGTTGGCAATCTTTGCCTGCGGCATACTTCGTGTGGGGATCGTCCTGAACTCTCCCTGTCCTTCGGAACTATACAATCAACCGGTGCGGTTTTCGGGACACTTGTCATATCAGCCTTTCCGCGGTGAATTGTGGGACGCGGGTTATGGAATCGGTACTATCGAATCCATTTCCGAGCCGGGTTTAATGGTGGAGATGAAAGTCTTGGTTCGTTTTCATGAACCGGTAGCATTGTGGTACGGCGACCACATTGAAATTGAAGGTGTGTTGCGCCAACCAAAAGGAAGACGAAATCCGGGAGGATTCGATTACCGCGCTCATCTGGCACGTCAGAAAGTCTTCGGGATTTTTTATCCAAACCGCGATCAAGAAATTTCGCCAACCCATCAATCCGGAATTCCGCCATTGCGTTGGGCTGAACGCTTGCGTCGTCGCGTGGAAATTACAATTGATCGGCTATATAACGAGCAACCCGATCACATTCAAATTCTCAAGGGAATGCTATTAGGGAAGCGAAGCGAACTGCCCTCCTCTACATATGATGTTTTTCGCAATAGTGGTAGCCTTCATATTCTCGCAGTGTCGGGGTTGCACGTTGGATTGATTACAACCCTTTGTTTTCTAGGTTTTTCTCTCATCCAACTTCCCCGCAAGACAGTTTGCCTTCTCACCATTGCCTCAGTTATACTCTACGCCTGCTTGGTAGGATTTCGCCCATCAGTGTTGAGAGCGTCATTTATGGCAATCCTATTCCTAATCGCGCAGATGATTGATCGAGACGCCGATCTTGGCAATTTGCTCGCGTTTGCTGCATTATTTCTATTACTGATTAATCCTGCCCAATTGTGGAATATAGGTTTCCAACTTTCATTCGCTGCCGTGGCATGCATCATTTATCTTTTGCCCAAGTGGACGGCTTTCATTTCCCGTCATTCTACTGATGGAAGTAACCACGCGGCGCATTCTATCTCACAGCTTGAAATAGCATGGGGAAGCGGTTGGAAGCGATCCGTCAAATGGTTGGTTCTTGCGTTTGGGGTAACGTTATCAGCGCAAGTAGGTACATTCCTTATCATCGCACGTAATTTTTGCCGTGTATATCCACTCGGGTTGATTGCAGGACCTTTCGTCGTTGGGTTAGCCGCCCCAATCGTCACCATAGCCTCAATCTCAATTATTCTTGGGATGATTTGGCTTCCGCTTGCAACGCCGCTCGTTTATGCGAACCACCTCATTCTCTTCATTTTTCTGAATATTGTCGAATTCTTCGGTCAACCCTGGGCGGGTGTAAAAATATCACCGCCCGGGTTAGGCTGGATTAGTGTTTACATTGCAGTATGCGTAGCCATAACACACTTGCGCAGCGTGAAGGAGCATGCAGGTAAAGCGCTGATAATTGCCGCTTCAGTGCTTGCTATCTGGGTTTGGGATGCCGCTTTGAAGGAAGACGGAAACCTTTTTGAGATTACGTTTCTTGATGTCGGACAGGGTGATGCAGCATTTGTCCGATTCCCTGACGGCAAAACTGTCCTGATCGATGGTGGTGCCAATCGGCGCGGCTTTGATAATGGTGAACGCGTCCTCGATCCATTTCTGTGCCGCAAGGGTGCATTCAGCCTGCATCTGCTCGTTCTGAGCCATCCGGACAACGATCACGGCGGCGGACTCGCTCACATACTGCGCGCGTTCGATGTCAAGCGCGTGCTCGGCGTGCCGCATCGAGTACTGCCGCCGCTGACTCACCGCTATTTGCATCAAATTGCCGATCAAAAAGGCGTGCCGCATGAGTTCGGTAATGCAGGGAATATTCAACTGACCTCGACTGGTCAGGTTGACCTATTACATCCTCGGGATGAAGCGTCGGTAAATCTCATGGATTCGGATATCAACAACGATTCGCTTGTGCTTAAGATTACTTATGGGAATGTACGGACGCTTTTTACGGGTGACATAAAGCAAGAAATTGAGCTCGATATAATCGCTGATGGTTACGATGTAAGTGCGGATATTCTCAAAGCTCCGCACCACGGCAGTGAATCATCCAGCGGTTCCGAATTTCTCGAAGCCGTGCGTCCGCAGGCAGCCATTTTTTCGGTCGGCACCCGAAATCGGTACGGCTTTCCAGCTGAAAAAGTTGTCAAGCGCTATGAAGAATTGGGCTGCCTCGTGTTGCGTACAGATCGGCTCGGTGCAATCAGTATAAGAACCGATGGACGCCGTTGCTGGATTAGGCAATACGCAGAATGATAGCCGTTTACAGCCATATGGATTTGCCTAGATTGCTCAACCATCCGATGGGATTCAACCGCCCAAAGTTTGATGGTAGTGTGCACGATTGGTATTCCGTTTTTTCCTTTTGACATAAAAGCCCAGCAATGATAGACTCTATCGTGAGAATAGCTGAGAGAAAAAGCGTAGATTCCACTGATTATCCACCAAACCCGATGACAATCTCTGGACAACGCTTTATACAACAACGGCCGTGGTTGACGATATCGGTAGAGAGTGAACATGAAAGTCGTTACCGCAAACGAGATGCGTCAGATTGACCAACAGACGATTCACGGTATCGGGATTCCCGGTACCGTGCTCATGGAAAATGCCGGCGGAGCGGTCGTCGCAGCAATTCAAAAGCACTTCTCAGAATGTCGGCGTGTCGCCGTTGTGGTAGGCAAGGGGAATAATGGCGGAGATGGATTGGTCGTTGCCAGAAAACTTTCGCTTGCGGGTCTGTCCGTTAAGGTTATTCTCGTTTCTCCACCCCATGAATTCACGGGCGATGCCTTAATCAATTTGCAGATTGCCCAGAATCTCAATCTCCCCATTGCGCAAGCGCTTTCTCCACCCGATCTCGAGCAGTTGCAACCCCAGATATCGCAACACGATTTAATTGTCGATGCAATTCTTGGTACGGGCCTGCGGGGAGCAGTTCGCGGTTTTGTTGCTAGTGTCATTGCGTGTATTAACGATAGCAGTGCTCCGATTGTCGCCATCGATCTTCCCTCTGGCTTACAAGCGGATACAGGTGCAATAGAGGGCGCGTGCGTCAATGCTAACTATACCGTCACAATAGGGCTGCCCAAGCGTGGATTGCTAATTCATCCGGGCGCGGACACGACCGGAACACTGGAAATCGCCGATATCGGGTTCCCTCCCAAAGTCGTCGAGTCATTAATGGTTCGAGTGAATTGGACTAGGTCGGGCGATGCCTTTAAATTAATTCCGCCGCGCTGCCGCAATTCACACAAAGGGACGTATGGGCGTGTTTTTGTGGCGGCGGCGTCTGCCGGTATGACCGGCGCCGCAACGCTAACCAGCCAAGCGGCATACCGTGTCGGTGCTGGTTTGGTAACCGTCGGCATACCCAAAAGCCTCAACCCAATTTTAGAAGCTAAACTGACCGAGGTGATGACTCTGCCGTTGTGCGAGACGAATGTGACAACCTTGGCGCTAGATGCAGGTTCGCAAATTCTCGAATTTGTTGAAAAGACGGAATCTATTCTAGCAATTGGGCCTGGACTCTCACAACATCCCGAAACGGTTTCACTCGTTCACAACCTAATTCGCAAAAGCGAACGTCCAATCGTCCTTGACGCCGATGGGTTGAATGCTCTCGCAAAATCGACGAAGCTGCTCTCAAATTTGCCACCCCAAACCGTGCTGACCCCGCATCCCGGTGAAATGGCACGGCTCATTGGCGGGACAGTCTCCGAAGTTGAAGGCGATCGAATTGGCATTGCACAGCAGTTTGCGCAGGGACATGACATCACTCTTGTTCTCAAAGGAGCGCCGACGGTCATTGCAAGTGGAAACGGCACTGTGTGGATTAACTCCACCGGCAATTCTGGTATGGCGACCGGGGGTATGGGTGACGTACTGACTGGAGTAATTACTGGATTAATGGCTCAGCAATCATCAAGTCTCAATGCTGCTATACTAGGTGTATACCTCCACGGACTAGCAGCGGACATCGCTGCCGAATCAATCGGAGTTCACGGATTGATGGCAGGAGATGTGTTGGACGCACTCCCAAATGCGATTCAAAAGTGCCTCGGTAGTAGATTGGGATTAACGTGAAGGCACTCGTCCAACTTGCAGGCATTTCATTTACATCGGTTTATTGTTGGATAAAATGAAACCCAAACACTCCGTTTGACGTGCTGTGTAAAGAATAGGGGGTTTCAGTCATATGTCGAATTTTCTTAGTAGAAAAATAACCTCTGAGTTTCCATTGTAACGCTGGGCGTCTTTGGTTAGTTATGTCAACCCATCCTATGGAGTTTTTTAAACAAAACATTAGGAGAATCAGATGGATCTCAATTTAACAGGAAAAGTCGCTGTCATCACAGGCGGCAGTGAAGGTACGGGATACGCCGTGGCGATGCGGCTTTCTGAGTGCGGCGCAAAAGTTGCAATCTGTGCGCGGAGGGAAGCTGTCCTGAAGCAGGCAGCACAGGACATACAACATAAGACCGGGAACGATGCACTCGCCATTTCCGCCGATGTTACAATACCCGAAGCGTTGGAGGAATTTGTTCGCCGAGTCATTGAACACTTCGGGCGAATCGATATTCTTATCAACAACGCCGGACGGGCGACGGGGGCACCCTTTGAGAAGGTTACCGATGAGGATTGGTACGAAGATTTAAATCTTAAGTTGATGGCGGCTGTGCGTTGCTCGCGGCTGATTATCCCTCAAATGAGAGCCGCTGGCGGCGGCCGCATAATAAACATTACACACCCCGGCGGAAAACAGCCCGGCGCCGGCACCTGTCCGACTTCGGTTAGCCGTGCGGCGGGAATCGCTTTGACTAAAGCCCTATCCAAGGATTTACTGCCTGACAAAATTCTGGTCAATACGGTCTGTTTGACCTCCATCAAGACAGCGCAAGGTGTTCGCGGCTGGCGAGCACAAGGATCGCCGGGCACCCTTGAGGAATACTGGAGACAGCAGGGAAAAAACCATCCGCTTGGGCGTCTCGGAGAAGCCGCTGAAGTCGCGGATTTGGTTGCCTTCCTCGTATCGGATCGCGCGGAATTTATTACCGGAACGGCAATAAACATTGACGGCGGCCTATCAGCGGTAGTCTGATAGCGGCTTGACCAACACCGCGCTGTTAAAAAGCATCACAATGCTTTCAATGGAAGTGGATGCATTAATGTCGATACCGATGAATCGGCAATCCGAGTCAGGTCACTGTTACGCTGCAAACAGGATTTCCGATCGTTCGTCGAAAATTCCTGCAACGCGGGGACGTGAATAATACCATATGTAAACCTGTCTCTAGAAGGGGGTGAGTAAATGACTTTAGGGGAGGTTTTTGATTTATCTCAGGATATTGAATTAAGGCACGCGAAATTATATGCGTCACTCTCTCTTATGCTGGGCGATGTTGATGAACGGGTCGCACGATTTTGGCAAAATATGAGCGCCGAGGAGTGGCAACACTATATTCTCATCGATTTCGGGCGTTCATTGTGTGCCCGCGCGTTTGGACTAGATGCGCCGTCGACAGGATTGCCCGAAACATCCATCCAACGAATCGTTCAGGCGTTAGATGAACACGAACGTCGAGTGAACGAAAAGCCAATTACCCTAAATGAAGCGTTTGAAATTGCCATCGCTATTGAAGGAAGCGAAGCGGACACAATTTATATGGATCTGCTGGACACGATAAAAAGAGCAATCTATAAGGGTAAGCAGACCTACCTCCTAAGCCGAGTCTCCCAAATTGAAAAAGATGTGCAGGCTCACGTGGATCGTCTGATTGATGCAACCAAAAACTTCGCCAAAGATCCGGATCTCGTCCGGAGGGCACTCAGCTTGAAAGATCACCATCATTGAATGCTTACGGAAGCAAGGTGACGACTTAGTATCGCCAATACGGCAGTCATGAGTGCAATGACTTGATTACACCCGAAATTTATTCCACGATAACGAGTGAGTCGGTCGAACAATTGGCGCTTGTGCTCGCTCGCCGCGATTTGACCGCAATCGCGCGGTTGAAACCCATCGCCGATTTTGACGAACTAATTTCATTCACAACGGAAAATCCAACGCCCGTTGCACACTCTAATCGAAATCCGGTCTGGCATCTGGAATCTGTTTCAGCAAGACTCATTGAGGCAGTTGCGATTTCAGTGCATGAACCGGCGATGCGGGATGCCGGCTGGAGGGTTCTTTCCCAAATTATCCTCGAGCACACAGAGTATCTATACACCTACCACCATTCCCGCAACCCGCGCGTACGACTCCAAGCGGGTGCAGCACTAGCGCTAGTGAGTAGTCTTTGTCCGGTACTTTCGCAGAGCACGGCTTGGCGGCTCGTTGGGTTTGCGCGGATTGCGGAATCTATTCCCAAAATTGACGATGTCCCGTCTTACGTGATTGAACACATAGATGCGGCGTTTGAGTTGGCGCGTGAGCTCAATCTCCCTATATTCGGCGAGGCGATTGATCGCTACGTCACAACCATCAATCGGGATTTTTCTTGGGATAAGCGAACACACTTTGAGCTCAGTGATGCCGAATTTTTCAATCATCTGAATCTGTGTCATCCCGGCTTTGAGGATGTTAAATCCGAATGGGAACGCGGGAATCTTCAAGAGGCAAAACTGGCTCATACGTCAGTGAAACAATCATTCCTCAATTGCAAAAACTGGGCTGACCTTTGGACATGGCCGCTTAACCGCAGGGATGCAGATTCACTGGAGTTTGGGTCTGACCAGTTTCCCTATTCCGGCGCTTTTCACCAAAAACGGCCGGCGGAGATGCGTCGGCGGTTTGCGAATAAATGCCCAAAGCTTTTTTCCGGCGGGCAGACCCACGCTGAAAGTCCCGCCGCCATGTCCTTCGATATGGCAAAATCCTACCTTGAGTGCGCCCGATTCTATTCAACCTATCAAGGACTTGACAATACAGATTTCCATTTGGAAACGAGCGCAATTGGAATTGCCGCATTAATCTTCCCGGAATGGAAAGACCAAGAACAGTTTCTCAAACTCGCACTGCGGCGTTATGAATGGTTGCACGACGAGCACGTCCTCCCGGACGGTCTCCAATGTGACAGTATGAACACCGCACACCACTTCGCAATAATTAGCCTGCTCAATTTTATTCAACTTGCACGCCGCAGCGGCATTCCACTGCCTAAACAATTCAACCGGCGTTGTGAAATGATGATCGAGGCGCTCGTGTATCTCAGCCTACCGGATGCGAGTCTCAATCCTTTAATTCAATCCGGCTCAGTGGATATGAGTGCGATCAAACTCTATGACATCGCTCACGCGGCCTTCCATCGAGAAGATTTTCTGTACATAGGGTCCGGCGGAGTGGCGGGACAGCCGCCTAACGAGACCTCACACGCCTTCCCTGACACAGGCTATTTTGTCATGCGAGACTATTGGAGAACGGACGCACAGTACCTTGGTTTTGACAGCGGCGATGCAGAAACTAAAGGTCAGCGTGGGGAAAAACTCAACTTCATCCTGCACGCTTACGGGCGGCCGCTGATTGTCCATGGCGGAGGTGTGCTTGCGGAGGATTGTCATTCAACCCGACGATACAACACCGTGATAATTGACGGAAAAAGACAATATCGTCCTGCGTTACATCGTGCGGCACGAGTTCCAAACCCTGATAACAAGTGGTTATTGACGCCAAAATTCGATTTTGTTGAGGGTTGGCACAAAGACGGCTATGCTCAAGGAGACCCTATTGACTGCAATCCACTTCTCCATCACAAGCGATCGATATTTTACGTTAAAGGACAGGCACAATCTCGGTGCACAATGCCGGCGGTTGGCGGATATTTTATCCTTCACGATCTAATCCTAGGCGATGGTGTGCATAATTTAGAACAGATATTTCATTTAGCGTCAGCGAGATGCGATCACATAAAGATCTACGACAATCGCATGGTGTGTACCGTCGAATGTAATGTAAGCAACTTGGTGGTCGCACCGGTTAGCGGCGGGCAACATCTGGACGTTCGACTGCGGTGTAAACAAACTGAATCTCTCATTATCCCAACAGTAACTAAACTCACTCCTAGTGAGTTGACTTACATCGCAAAACGGTCACTCCCAACAGTCATGAACACCGTTTTGTTGCCGCTTCGTCCGGGCGTGGATAGGGTCCCAGAACTCCATACGAATGAAGTTTTAACCGATCCGGATGTGCTTGCAACAGGCTTCACGGTGAAATACGGCAGAACTACCGATTTTATCCTCATTTCTGATGACGGATTTGCGGGCATGTCGACCGACGATGTGGAGTTTGTTGGCGAATATCTATACCTACGGCTTTGTGATGAAGGGAAACTTCAGCAGGTAATGATTATCAACGGACAGTTTCTGAAGTGGAGAGGGGATGTGGTAGTAGACCTTTCAGAACCGCGAGCACATTATGAATCGAGCGTCTGCGGAGAATGACATGGAACGGTCATCAACTCAACACGGGGTGCCAGCCCATGTTGTACACTGTTATTTTAAACACCGCGTTGATAATGCTCCAGATGCAGCCGAGTGAATAGTCCCCTAACATCAAGCCTGCGAAGAACGGCAGCGCACGGCGATATGCCCGCAGTCCGCCATACCTGAGAATAGCGAATTTCAGACACCAGCTTATCAACACAGGCACCCAAATATAAACCATTTCTGCCGGACTAACTCCCAGCACGTATCCGACCGGGTGGAACGGCCACCAGAGAAACCGCATTTTCATCGCCAACAAGAATCCCGTGATTGCGACCCCGATACCCATGAACCCCGTGGTAGCATAATCAGGTCCTGTTGGGAATGTCAACCACTGTTGCAGGCGCCGGGAAAAACTTTCGCTTCCGATATAAACGAGCCATGGTGCCATGTTATCCGCGCCGTGTTTGTAAAGGATGGTAAGAAATATCAAAAACGTCGCCGGTATCGCGAGAATCAGTGTGATTAACATTGCCCATACCAGTTTTCTTGTATTGATGTTGGATTGCTCACCGATTCGAAAGACTTCAAATTGATTCGGCATTGGATGGGCGGCTTGGTCTCGATTCAAGAAATAAAGGAAACTGAGAATCGTCAAGTTTCGCGGACCGTAGGCACGTGATCCCACCGATGTTACCATCGTGCGTGCCGGGTCTACCCACAACAGTTCGTGTACAGGCAATCCAAGTCCACTCCGCATCTTGGTCACGCCAATGGCGCTGCAACAGAACAAACCCAAAAAGATTAGAAGTACCCAGGCAGAGAATCCGGCTTTGTAAGCGAACCACAGAAGGAATAGTACTCCCGCGGCGATGCCCAAAATCGCTGTGCGGTACGACATCGGTTCCTTCGACTCATCAATGCTGCCCCTTCCCTTGAACGCCTGCACAAATACGCGCTTGAAGTGTCTGCGTCCAACCCATAGCGCCAAAGCCCCCAAAGCAATCCACGCCCCTTGCGCCTGCTCGTCAAAATAGAGGTTTCGCCATCCCATGGTGACCCCCAATGACAGTTGCGTCAACTTCTTCAGAAAGTAGAAGAACCACGCAGAAAAGGCGAGGTCTAGCGGCATGAAATAAGCGAGCCCAATGACGAACGGTTGAAACGAGATACGCGTGTAGACCATGTAACTCCACGGCTTCTCGTCGAAGGTGAACCGTGTCCAGCCGACAGGGATGTTTGGAAAGAATGGGAATTGAAAACTCAAGCCGTTCAGCAAATTAATTGCCGCAGCAATGCCGAATCCTATCCACATCAATCGATTTCGCAAAAAACCGACTGGGTCACGTCCCAATTCAAGCGGCATCCAAGTAATTGGATAAGTGAGACGTTCGTGCTCCGTTAACTGTTTGCGAATGATTGCATTGATGCAGATAAGCACAAAGAAAAGTACGATAAGAAAGGCGGACCAATAGAGCACAGGACCCAGCCAAGCCATGAGATTGACACGCGTGAAGAAGGATGTTTCTCCGAGGAAAAATCCGCTCAGGGCAGTTTCGTCCTTGACAGTGAACCATTCCGGTATATATCGCCAGAACAAATTTCGCCAATCGTTCTCAGGTGTAGCGAACCAAAACGGCTGCACTAGCATAGAAAGTACACGGTTCATCCGGTGCCCCGCAACCGTAGATGCCGTGACGACCATAATATAGATGACCAGAATATCAGGGTTCCTCAATGCGAATTTTGGGACATACCGTCTAAAAAGCAGATTCAGCAAAATCAGCACGAACAGCGTAAATACGGCATTGCTGAACAATGACATATAAGTGTGCGTCACTGCTTTTTGGAGGTCATTGACGGATATCCAGTAAGCGTTAGCAAGCGCCAAGATGAGCCCGATGCCGAACACTCTCAAACGAATCCCATCGGGCTGATTGCTTTGTAATGTAGAAACTCTTTCCACTCTTTACCTCATCTTGCGGGGAAATGACTGTTAACGGGGCGTGCACTGCAATAATTAAATGGGCGGGACGTGTTCAGAATTGCCTAGCGATTTAATCGCGCAAGTGTAGCAGTATTTCCAGGCTACGTCAACCGTAAAGGACGCTGTCACCCATGTGTAACTTCGTTCTCCTTGTTGCAACTATCCAATCTAATCGTTGTATGTGGGAATCATGTTCCTAGGCTTTGCTAACCGGCGTTTTGTGGTATAATTGAAAAGCGCACGCTGCGCGTTTTTCGCTGAAAGACTACAATAGTCGGAGGTACACCGTGAAGATTATCCTGAGCCGAAAAGGGTTTGACAGTAGTAGTGGCGGGTTTCCAAGCCCAGTCTTACCAGACGGGAAATTGCTAAGTCTCCCAATCCCGATAGAAAGCGAAAGTTTGTCATATGACGCGATAAGCGATCCCGAGGAGAAATCGTATTCCAGAATCATTGAGGCACTAGAGGCGGGCGTCCACGTCGAAAACAAAGGAGTTCACCTAGATCCAGATTTAGTGGCGAATGTGCGAGCACGGATGACGGGCTGGCGTCCGGCGTTTGGACAGTGTGGTGCTGCCGGAAGCCATCTAGACAATCGCGGCGTTTCGGAAGGCGATTTATTTCTTTTTTTCGGTGGGTTTCAATATATCAAGACCGTTGCTGGACGCTTGTCGTATCGCGGTGGCATAAACGGTTTTCATGTTATATTCGGCTATATGGAAATAGGCGCAATCGTTCGTTCAAATGCGGAAGTCAGGGAAAAAGGGTGGTTACTCAACCATCCTCATGCCAAACTGGAATGGGCAAATGACAGGATTTATGTCGCGGCGCCGAACCTTAGTTTTCACTCAAAATTACCCGGTAGCGGTGTCTTTGAATTTGACGAGCAGCTCCGCTTAACCAAGAAAGAGGAATTCAGGCGAAGTCGCTGGGATCTCGATCCAAGAGTATTCCGCAACGTAGAAATTTCATACCATTCTCAGGCATCGTGGAAGGATGGATATTTTCAGTCTGCGGGACGGGGGCAAGAATTTGTCATCAACGCTAATGGAGGCGTCATTCAGTGGGCATCTGATCTCATCAAAGACTGTTGCCTCTGGTCGGATTGATTGATCAGGTCCCCTCCTTTAACAGCTTACTATTACCCACAAGTCAGGTAATCTGGAAGGTGAGCGTTTTTTTGCGTC
>JAPPKS010000033.1 GCA_028819845.1 Candidatus Poribacteria bacterium
TAGGCGCGGCATCTTTCCGCGCGTATGCCACCATCCTCCGTAGGCGCGGCATCTTGCCGCGCTCAACTGAATAGGACAAACCGATCTAATAACCAAGGCGATAGCAAATCCCGTGCACTATAAGATCCAATGGTTATACCGCCAACCCTTACATCGGATTCATTTTCTGTAGGGTCACCCCTTGTGGTTGCCCTTATCGCTCAGGTCAACCCAATACTGATTATGACGGAATCGAAACCTTAAAGTTTAGGGCGAAGCCATACCGCGATTACCCCATTCACAACCCCGCATAACGCCGCTGTCACTCATTATCACAGCCCCCAAGATTTCCAGCCTGACCGGTGATAGCGCATCAAAATCGGCGCCAAGAGTGTATTAATTTTCGTCTCGATCTCCTGCATGTCTTTGTCAAACGTAAACACGGCGGCAATTGATGCCTCCGAGAGAAATCGCGTCGGTACCGTTATGCTGATTTCGTCCGGATTCGGACGCCATGCAGCGAACATATTGAATCCCCACTCGCCAAAACTTGGTACATAGACATGGTAAGGAATCGCATGCAACCCCGCCGATTCAATCGTCTGATGTATACACCAAAACGCTTGCCGCGCGAAGAAAGGCGAAGAACTCTGCGTGACAGCCAACCCGTCTCGAGTAAGTCGGCGTTTCACAAGTTCGTAGAACTCCCTTGAGTAAAGCGATACCAACCCTTCATCATCCGGATCCGGCAAATCGATGACAATAAGGTTGTACCGCTTATCCGTCGTCTGAAGAAACTGCTTGGCATCCCGGTTTATCACCTGCACCTTCGGATTGTGGAGGGCATCCCGGTTCAGTTGGCGGAATATACTGTCCCGGCGCGCCAGATTCGTAATCATCGGATCAATGTCAACCACCGTTACAGCATTCACATCGCTGTATTTCAAAATCTCTCGTACCGCAAGCCCGTCGCCGCCGCCGAGTACAAGTATCTCTGACCGCGGCGAAATAAGCGAAGCCGCAGGATGAACAAGGGCTTCATGATAGCGGTGTTCGTCCATCGCGCTGAATTGCAGCCGTCCGTTGATGAAAAGGCGGATATCATCTCTCCAACGTGTTAGCACAATCCGCTGATATTTGGACGCTTTCGATAGGATGATTTTATCCGCATAGATGCGCTGCTCAAGATAACCGCCGACTGGATTGCTGACTATCAACCCGGCCGCTAACCCGATCGCCGTCAATACGCTTATAAACCAGATTAACTTCAGATGTCGGATTTCACGTCGAAACAAAACTAGGTTGACGAACACAACGGCAAGATTAGCCAACCCCATTACCATAGAAATATCAAAAATACCGACCACCGGCAGCAGCAGCAACGGGAAAGCTAGGGCGCCAATCAATCCGCCCAAGTAGTCAAAGGTCAAGACGTTCGCTAGTGCAATCCGCAGCGGCGTGTATTCGCGGAAAATTCGTGTCAATAGCGGAAGTTCCAGCCCCGTGAGAGTGCCAATCAGTATAATCAAACCCCACATCATCGGCGCGTAGAAAAGTTTAAAGCTGTACGCCGCAAAGAGAAGCGGACACGAAAAACCGCCGATGAATCCGATTGCCAACTCAACCGAAATAAACGCCGTCATGAGTCGTTGGGTAAAGTATTTGGAGAGGTAGGATCCAATGCCTAAGGCTGTCATGAACAGCCCGATGGTAATCGAAAACTGGTAGACGCTGTTGCCGCGCAGGTAGGACGATAAGCTCCCGATGCCTAACTCATAAACGAGCGCACAAATGGCGATGATAGAGGTAGAAAGCAACAGGATAACGCTTCGAGACTTCACAGATTGAAGGTTCGGATCGGAAGGGTTGGTGTTCATGTCATTTCAATCTGTGTTTGCGTCGTAACCACCCCGAATTCGTTCGGATAAGTATGGCAGGTTTGCGCCCAAATGCGCTTCTCTTGGCAGTCACACTCGATGAGCGTTATGGCAGGGACTTCAAAACCGGCTGATTCCCGTGGAAATTCATAGTAAATCCCCGCCTTCTTCTGCGAATTTAACTGCCGGCACCGCTGCAAAAAATCGCCGGGTGTGTACCGTTGTATCTCCCAATCAATCGTATACCGCAAATTCGTGCAGCTAAACACCTCGCCGCCGGATTCATGCAGCCGTTTACCACAAATCATAGCCCTTTGCATGTTGTCAATCGTTGAACACGCCACTATCTCGGTTATTGCGGCAAACGGCGTGCTGATTGATAGGGCGTGGCTCGTACTCACCACACGCAAATCTAGTTGATAGTCTGATTGGTGAAAACGCTTATGTTGCAGCACTTCTATGCCGTCGGGCAGATTTTCTGTTTCCAAGAGATAAAAATTTAGTTCGGACATTGACTGATTCTGATACCGTGTCATGGAAGATTTTCCAGCGTCATTTTATCTCGCGGAATAGAAGTGCGCCGTGGTGAATATTAGCTTTGCACATCATACGGCTACATAATATTTTGGCGTTCGATTTTAGCATGCGCATTTTTGCCGGTCAACACAAATCGCCGTGAATCATACCTTGACATTGCGCGCTTTACAAGTTAGAATTTATCGCGTTTTTGCTGTATGAGCGATGTCCGAATCGCATTTGTAAATGTGCGCGTTTTTTTCTGCATGCCATAGGGAGAACTACGTGACCCAAAACAAACTCGTTGATTCATCGCAAGAAGCCGAAAAACTGTTGGCAATGCCCACGCAGGCGGCGGAGGCGCTGTTTCAAAGCTATTCAACAGGGCAGCAGCTAGAAATTATCTCGTCCACGCGGAACGCCCGGGATCGGGAAGAACTGTATTACCTCGCGGAAGATTGTACCGAACTTGTCCAAAATTCCCCAACACAAGATGTGCTGCAAATATTGGACAGGACAATCGGCACGGGATTGGCATCGATTATGTTACAATGCCTCTCGCCAGAACAGTTTGAAGAACTAATGGATTTGACATTATGGCGGAACGGCAAACTCGATGATAAATCACTCAACCTCTGGCTTTATGAATTGTCGGAATGTGACCGGGATGAACTCGGATATTTGCTCGCTCGCGTGGATGTCAGGTTAATTGCCAACATGCTGCACGATCGGGTTAATGTTAAAACGAGCTACAAAGCCCTGTTCATTGAAGCAGGTCTAATCGATCCCACATCAAAAGAAATCGTGTATGCCGATGAGCGGACAAGAGACATCGTAACAGCAATTTGGGAAGCGGATGAAGATCTGTTCACAAGTCTTTTGAATGAAATCTTTACGCTGGAGGCGCGGACGGCAGATCGAGAAAAATTAGGTCTAGAACCCGATCGAGTCCTTGACCAAGTTAAGGAGCAGCGCGACGAACGTGTTCAAGCGCGCGATACCGCGGCCGGCATCCATATTACGGAGGAGGAAGTTTTTGAAAAGGTCGATCTCGATAATCTGAATCTTGAAGGCGGCAATTCGGACGAAACATCTGAGAAATCTAAAATTGAAGATGACGAAGAACAAAAAAATACCTGAAACCGATGCCCTGATTCAATATGACAATCGACTGTTTTTCGCACAAACACTCGCAATCGGGCAAAAGACAGGGGAAATTACGCCCGAGAGAATAGATGAAATCCACGAGGATACCGCAGTACTCTCTCACAAGCTGATTACGATTAAAGCAGAGGATTTTGCATCGTCTACAGCCATTCGAAATCATATTCAGGAGGCATTCGCGCTAACAAGCATAGGGCTGGAGTACGGCAGCAAGGGCGATTTGGAAAAATCCGTCCTTTTGCTGAATAAGAATCGCACAATAAAATTTTTTCAAATCGGAAATACGCTCGTTGATGGATTGGTGGCGCGTGCCCAAAACACGCTTGAAGCCGCAATACTCAGGGTTTTGGAGCAGCCCATGCCGCTGAATATCGCGCCGAAAGAAATCCCCGTTTTCAACGATTGGGAACGCGAATTTCTGGAATCTATTTCTGGGCGGAAGCTGGTCATTGACGCTGCCCAAGTCGTGCTGGATCACATTTCGATGCCGCATCCCATAACAAACCTTGAGGAAATCGCGGTCGCTAATCGGCAGTTGGATAATTTCGACCTTCGACTGTGCTATTTCCAAGCGCTTCCGCAGGAAAAGGTTTTCGCACCCGATTTGCTCTTCCAGATTAGTGACGACCTGCCTCGGCAAATTACGCAGGCATTGATGGTAAACTTAATTTTGTATCGTAAGATTGATTTTCAACTCACACCTGAAGACTGGGACACTTTTGACGATATCGCTTATGATCCGGTGGTTCACGCCGTCAAGAAGGAAATGCGCGGTAAATTGCTTGCATGGATTGGACACTATCTCAATAGCTTGGGACAACCGGAGGAAGTTCAAAAATACGCCGTCAAATACTGGGAATATTGCTTAGATCGACTGGAAATAGAACTTAACCCCGGCGGTGCCTTGTAGGCGGGGATCAAGCGACTGAATAGAATCAACTGAGCGAATAGCGAAGGCGATAGTAAATCCCGTGCGATAGAGATCTTCATTGCCCCGCGTGCGCCACCGCCCCCCGTAGGCGCGGCATCTTGCCGCGCTCAACGCTGGAGTGAGGTATTTCGTGGAATCTAGCCACTGAATAGGACAAACCGATCTAAAAACCAAGGCGATAGCAAATCCCGTGCACTAGAAGATCCAACGGTTATAGTGCCAGCCCTTACATCGGATTCATTCTCTGTAGGGGCAACCCTTGTGGTTGCCCTCATCGCCGCACTATTAGCCATAACCCAAAGCCCCGGCGGGGCGAAAGGTGTATAGCGTATCGTACCTCACCATCCTCCGTAGGCGCGGCATCTTGCCGCGCGTGTGCCACCGCCCCCCGTAGGCGCGGCATCTTGCCGCGCTGAACGCTGGAGTGAGGTATTTCGTGGAATCTAGCCACAGAATAGGACAAACCGATCTAAAAACCAAGGCGATAGCAAATCCCGTGCACTAGAAGATCCAACGGTTATAGCGCCATCCCTTACATCGGATTCATTTTCTGTAGGGGTAACCCTTGTGGTTGCCCTCATCGCCGCATTATTAGCCATAACCCAAAGCCCCGGCGGGGCGAAAGGTATATAGAAAATTCGATTTACCCACATCAAAAGCCCCAGCGGGGCGACAGGTAATAGTCCACGCCGGCATGTATGCGGATCATCTCTCCCCGCGCGCGGCTGGCATATAAAAACGTCAATTCACCATCATTTTTTTCAATCACGTTCTTAAAACAACACGCCGTTCCCGTAGGAAAAATAATGTTAAAATCAGATGAGCTCGAGCAGGACATACTTTATAAAACCCGGCATAGCGCCGCCCATGTTATGGCCCAAGCCGTAACCGAGTTCTACCCGAACGCTAAACTCGCAATTGGACCTCCCATTGAAAACGGATTTTACTACGACTTCGATTTGGGAACGGACGACGACGGCAATCCGGTTGCATTTTCAACCGAAAGCCTAAAAAAAATCGAAAAACGTATGCGGCAAATCATCGCGGGCAACCACAGATTCACCTATCGCGAAGTCAGCGTTGATGAAGCGCGGACGCTGTTCAAGAACGAACCCTATAAATTGGAGCTAATTGACGGACTCGTACAGGGCGGTACGGATGAATACGGCGCCGCGACCGAGGAAGTTCCCGTCATTAGCACATACCGTCATGATACCTTCGAAGATCTCTGCCGAGGCCCCCACGTCGAAGATACAAAACACATCCGCCCAGACGCCTTCAAGCTGTTAAACACTGCCGGCGCATACTGGCGCGGCGACGAGAATAAACCCATGCTTCAACGCATCTATGGGACGGCTTGGCGCACAAAAGAAGAACTTAAACAGCACCTGCAACGGCTTGAAGAAGCTAAAAAGCGCGACCACCGCAAACTCGGAAAGGAATTGGAGATTTTCATTTTCGATGAAGAGGTAGGCCCCGGTCTTCCGCTGTGGTTGCCGAACGGCGGAATCATTATCGAAGAACTGGAAAAACTCGCAAAAGAATTTGAACTCAGAGCGGGTTACGACCGCGTTCGCACACCCCACTTGGCAAAGGATGCGCTTTTTGATCGCAGCGGTCACTTGGCGCACTACACGGAGAGCATGTATCCGCCGATGGAGTTGGAAGGCGTGCGTTACTTCGTTAAACCCATGAACTGCCCTTTCCACCACAAAATCTTCGCCAGCAGCCCCCGCAGCTATCGCAATCTGCCGCTTCGGCTCGCCGAATACGGCACCTGCTATCGCTTTGAAAAAAGCGGCGAACTCTTCGGTCTGATGCGCGTCCGATCCATGCAGATGAACGATGCCCACATCTATTGCTCGGAAGAACAGTTTGAAGATGAATTTCTGCGGGTCGTTGACCTCTACCTCGAATATTTTCGGCTGTTCGGCATCGAAAAATATATTATGCGGTTCAGCACGCACCACAAAAGCGGTCTCGGCAAAAAATATGTCGATAATGAACGGATGTGGCTGAAAACGGAGGAAATGGTTCGAAACGCAATGAAAAACGGCGGCGTGCCCTTTGTCGAAGTCACCGATGAAGCCGCGTTTTACGGTCCCAAGATTGACGTACAAATCTGGAGTACCATCGGCCGCGAATTCACGCTTGCCACCAATCAGGTCGATTTCGCCCAACCTGAACGCTTCGGTTTGCGTTTTATAAACAGTGAAGGGAATCCTGAAGTACCAATCTGTCTCCACCGCGCGCCGCTCGGTACCCACGAACGTTTTATCGGTTTCTTAATTGAACATTATGCTGGCCGATTCCCGGTATGGCTTTCTCCGGAGCATGCTCGCGTGATTCCAATCAACGACAATCATAACGGCTACGCACAAAAGTTGGCCGAACAGTTAAATGACGCAGGTCTCCGTGCGAAGGCGGATTTGAGTAGCGAACGGATGAATGCGAAAATTCGCCAAGCCCAGTTGATGAAAGTGCCTTACATGCTCGTAGTCGGCGACCGGGAAGTCGACGGCGGCACCGTTTCGCTTCGAAAACGCGACGGCTCTCGTCAAAATGACATGCCCGTGCAGCAGTTCATCGCCCTCGTCCAAGATCAAATAACCGCTCGATCCGATTAAATGACATTCGCGTGTGAAGGGGAAAGCTTTTTTACACGCCGCTGGCAAAATTAACTGAAATCAAAAATCAGGTCGGCTGTCCGCTTTTTTAGGAAATTTTGTGCCAAAATGAGCATTTTTAAGCGCTCGCCGCGTTATGCACCTCAACCGGCAAACCTGCGCTGGCACTGGCTTAGATCGCCATTAGCTACGATATGCGCGCGCGGTTTTCGCGCACTTTAATCACATGCTTGTAAATGTCCGCTTAGGGTGTTTTACGTGTCTCTTTTGATGAAAAAAACGGCGATTCGCGGCGAAAATTGTACCGGAAACTGGTTTTCAAGGAAAATTCATGCAACGCATCTACTTAGACCATAATGCAACAACCCCGCTCCATTCTGAAGTGCGGGAAGCCATGATGCCCTACATGATGGAGCACTTCGGGAACGGCTCAAGCATCCACGCTTATGGACGCGAGGCGCGCAACGCAATCGATACCGCGCGTGAGCAGGTCGCGGATTTAATTGGCGCGAAGAGTCCAAGTGAAATCGTTTTCACCAGTTGCGGCACCGAAGCGGACAATTACGCCGTCAAAGGCATCGCCGAGTTCCAAAAAAATCGGTACGGCAAAAACCACATTATCACCTCCTCAGTTGAACATCACGCCGTGCTCCATACGTGTCAACACCTTGAAAAGCACGGGTTTGAAGTGTCCTACCTGCCGGTTGACCGGTACGGGCGAATTCAAATCGAGAATCTCTCCGAGGCAATCCGTGACACCACAATTTTGGTTTCGATTATGCATGCGAACAATGAAAACGGAACAATTCAACCGATTGAAGACGTTTGCGAAATCGCTGGGTCGCACGGCATCCCCGTTCACACCGACGCCGTACAGTCCGTTGGCAAACTTCCGCTCAATGTCCAAGAGTTAGGCGTGAACCTGCTCACCCTCTCCGCGCACAAATTTTACGGTCCCAAAGGCATCGGCGCCTTATATACTCGGCGCGGCACCCGTTTGGAAAACCTCATTCACGGCGGGACGCATGAGCGCAACCGCCGCGCAGGCTCAGAAAATGTCCCCGCAATCGTCGGTATGGGCGCAGCCGCCGCATTGGCGAAAAAACACCGCGAATCCTATAGCCAACATCTCAACCGGCTAACTAACAAGCTGCGCACTGGGCTCCATGAACGCCTAACTAATATCTACGAGAACAGTCATCCGGAATACTGCCTGCCGGGAACCCTAAACATTTCGTTTGAATTCGTCGAAGGGGAGAGCCTGATTCTGAGGTTGGATATGGAAGGCATCTGTGTGTCGACCGGTTCCGCCTGTACCTCTGGATCGATGGAACCGTCGCATGTGCTGGCGGCGCTCGGTATCTCGCCGCAGTTGGCGCAGGGCACAGTTCGATTCTCGCTCGGTAAAGATAACACCCAGGGCGAAATCGAGGAAGTCGTCGAAAAAGTGCCCGCCATTGTCGAGCAAATGCGTGCCATATCTCCGGTTTATAAAAAGAAGATGAAACGCGATGCGAACCCGCGAAACATTCAATAACGCGTACTAGCGTCAAGATTAGCTATAGTAGGCGCGTCCCATCTTTGATATGTCACGTATCTACAACTATCTCGTTGAAACAGAACACGAAAATTTCCGGCTAGATCGGTTTGTAGACGAGCAGCATGTTCCTGGCCAGCCAAATCAGTTGTCCCGGTCAGCTATACAAAAATTAGTCCGCGGTGGCGCCGTCACAGTCAACGGTAAATCTGCCAAGCCTGGTCATAAACTTCGAGCAGGCGATCAAATCTCCCTCACCATTCCAAATGGCTCCGTGATGGAGTCTATCCAACCCAATCACATACCGCTCGATATTCTGTACGAAGATTCCGTCCTTATCGTCGTGAACAAACCCGCGGACATGCTTGTTCACCCTGCCGGCGGCGTCAACACCGGAACGCTTGTCAATGCCTTGCTTGCACACTGCGGGGTTTTGGCTCAAATTGGCGGCGCGGAACGGCCCGGTATTGTACATCGGCTCGATAAAAATACATCCGGCGTGCTCGTTGCGGCGAAGACCGGCCGTGCCCATCGTCATCTCTCGGCGCAATTTGAAGCCCATACCACCGTACGGGAGTATCTCGCTGTGGCTTGCGGCGTTCCAAAATCGGAGTCTGGCACAATAAACGCGCCCATCCGCCGCAGTCGCAGAGATCCGCGAAAAATGACTGTATCGGTGGAGGCGGGTCGTCATGCCGTTACCCACTATCGTGCCCTCGAAATTTTTGGCAAATTTTCCCTCATTCAGTTGAATTTGGAGACCGGGCGCCTTCACCAAATCCGCGTGCATCTCAGCCACATCGGTTTTCCGGTTGCGGGTGATGCCGTCTACGGAGGAGGGCGGCGCCGTGCATTGCATAACGCCCATTCGCCCGCGTTGGCGGAGGCGTTTGCGAAGCTCAATCGCCAAGCCTTGCACGCGCGAACACTTGGCTTTAACCACCCTGAATCCGGCGAGAAATTGACGTTTTCGGCGCCGATGCCAATCGATATGCAGCGGGTTGTGGATGCACTGAGAACATGATAAAACACAGGCGGCAAATCGTCGTCATCCGCCTGTTTTCCGCTTGACGAAGTTTTGGGAATAAGGTATCATTTTCTGTCCGAATTTAGGCAAATACGCTACCGTAAATGATGAAAAAGTGAACTTGTCCCGTCAACGCAAAATGTTCTAACTGTGAACTTGCGAAACCCCAATCGCGGCGATTCCGTTCAAAAGGAGAGGAGCAAATCACCGTTATACATAAATCTCTAACAGCATTTAGCCCCGAAAGGACGGCAGGTGTATAGTACCCCACCACGCCTTGTAGGCGGGGATCAAGCGACTGAATAGAATCAACTGAACGAATAGCGAAACCTATTGCAAATCCCGATCGATAGACATTCTCAGGTGTATATAGTACATAGTAACACCTCAACATTTAGCCCCGGAGGGGCGGCAGGTATATAGAATATTCGATATACCACATATCAAAAGCCCCAGCGGGGCGGCAGGTGTTTAGTACCCCAACGTAAAGCATGTGAAAACTCACGCCTTACGTTGCGGAAACGCGCGATGTAATCTAATCGTCCGCAAAAATTGAGCGAAAAAAGTGAACAGCAAGACGACTACCCTCGTTGTTGATTCTGACCGAAGACAATGCGAAACCATTTGTCACGCACTTGAAGGCGAAGGCTTGCAGGTGCATGTCACCGACAATCAATACGCGGCCCTAGATCGCATTCAACGCCTAGAAATTGATGTCCTAATCGCTCCGCTTAAAGCAGACCGGATTGACGGCTTAAAACTCCTCGAAGCCGCTTATGGCAAAAACCCGGACGTTGGCGTCATTTTCACAACAGCGGCAAATGTATTGGAAACCGACACCGGCATCAAAGCCACACTTCACCACAAATCCAGCTTTTTCCTTCCAAAACCGCTCAGGCCCGTACACCTAAAAGCATTTCTACACAAAATACTTGAGACCCGCCGCCTCACCCTCGAAAACCGCCGATTGCAGTCCCAGATTGACAACAGAGTGGGACCGCTCCAATTAACAGGGCACTCAGCGGGGATGCAAGAAGTTCGGCAAATCATCTCGCAAGTTGCTCCGACAAAAGCGACCGTCATGATTCGCGGTGAGCGCGGTACCGGAAAAGAACTCGTTGCCCGCGCCATCCATCATCGCAGTCTGCGGCCCGGGCAACTCGTCGTTTTCAATTGCGCCGCCTTGGCTGAGGGGCTAGCTGAATCAGAGCTGTTTGGACATGAACGCGGTGCATTTACTGGTGCTCACCGCATGCGCAAAGGCCGGTTTGAGACCGCGCACGGCGGCACCCTATTCCTTGATGAAGTCGGCAAGTTAAGCCTATCCAATCAATCGCGGTTGCTCCGCGTACTTGAGGAGAGAACGTTTGAGAGAGTAGGCGGCAATGAATCTGTCCAGGTCGATGTTCGCATCGTCTCCGCAACAAACCGCGATCTTGAGGACGCCGTAGAGAATGGAGAATTTTTGGCAGATCTCTATGATAGGCTAAACGTAATTCAGATCGCCTTGCCGCCGCTTCGTGAAAGGAGAGAGGACATTCCGCTGTTAGTCAAGGTTTTTATTGAGGAGTTCAGTAGAGAAAATCGAAAGGCGGTTAAGAACATAACCTCCCGTGCCCTGCGAACCTTAATGAATCACGACTGGCCCGGAAATGTGCGCGAGTTGAGAAACTGTATTGAAGGAATGGTCGTTATGTCTAATCGGTCGGAGCTAAATCTCGAAGATCTCCCCGAACACACATTAAAAGCAGCTGGCGAAAACTCGCAATTTATTTTTTCTGCGCCAACCGCGCTTGATGCGGCGCAAAGCGAACTTACCGAATCTCATCTCGATCTTGAGGTTGGACTGTCGCTGGCGGAGATTGAGAAGGAATCTATTCGAGCAACACTCAAGCACGTGGAGAATAATAAAGCCAAGGCAGCACAGATATTGGGCGTTTCAAAGCGAACTATCTTCAGAAAAATTAAGGAATACGGCTTGAGCGCTGGCTAAACCATTTGGTGCATGCCGCTGCCGTATCCCAATACCGCGGCAATTCAATTGTTGGAGAGATGTGATACCGACAACACTCGCAATATTGCTATCAATAACGCTTCCCATGCTTGCCTCAACTGGATTTTCTCAAAGCGTAACGCTGGATGAAAATCAGGCGAGTTTCTTTGACCTCGTAATTACGGTCGTCTCAATAATTATTCCGGCATTGCTTGTGGTGGGGGTTGTCCTCTGCACCTACGCTTTGCTCCGCCGAAATAGATCGAACCTGCCTCGCCTATTCCGCCGCCATGAATCCACTGAAGATAATCAAAATTTAAACGACAGAATGCCTCTTATGACGCCCAGGGCGAATGTCAATCGGTCTGAAATCAAACCTGCAGAAGAAGTCATTCCTTTAGAAACTGAGACCCATTCAATTACGCTTGAGGGCGCAGCATTGAACGCGTTGGAACAAGCCTTGCGGCTGCGCGATGAAGGTAACATTCCACAATATTACGAATCAATCGCCATGACGACCAAGCGGTATATCAGCGAAAAATATCAAATCAAAATCGGCGACACCGGGCAAATCCTAGCAGGTCTGCCCCACGATTTGACGGATAGTGTTGCCGACCACGTCGGCGAAATCCTCCGCACATGTGACATGGTTCAGTTTGCCCGCCATCGTCCGTCGCGGTCAGATTTGAATCGGATTCATCAAACGGCAAAGGAATTTTTCGAAAGCCAAGACGCTGTATCACCCGCCAAAGACGAATCTCACGACGATTAACCGCTAGCACCATCCGATAACCATTCGAATCCGCACGGAGCCGCGCTGTGGGAGGGAAATCCTTTTCCCGATTGTCGATTCGTTAGAATAATCATTCTCCTCCTTACCATGATTACACTTACCCACAAATCTTTGGAGTTAGACGCAGTCCATGTTGCGGCTAAGAACGATTGTTCAATTCGGTATAGTGTAAACTGTGGGAGGGACATCCTTGTCCCGATAATCAGGGCTAGGAAGCTCTTCCCACGGGAGCTTCACGGCATGGTTACGTCAAGAATGAGGTGAGAAAACCCGTACACCATCCGACTTTACGGACTTGTGGGCAATAGTAAGCCTTACCAAAGAGTTTTAACTCATCGAATAGGGAAGGCGATAGTTTTTTTAGTTCTTCCTAGTTCTTATAGGTTGCGTTGCGCGCTGTTTCTAACACCCTCATTAAGGTGTGGGTATTCGCAAGCTTAACAAAGCGGGTCTAGGAGGGTTGACAGCCCACCTTTACTGATGCCACGCCCTCTCAATTCCCCGCAACCGGAAGAATTGAACCGCCGTTCGGCATCACAATGATGTCGGATCGCTTTCCCGCCTCATCAAACGCCGCTTGCATTGCTTCGCGCAGATTAGCAAATGGCACTATACCGCAATTTCGTACCGGCTTGGGCGATAGGGCTGAGACCAGATAAACCGTCGCTCGCCGCAGCACCGCCGCAATCGCAGCCGCTTTATGTCCGCCTATCACGAATTTTTGCTGAATTCTGTCTAACACCTCTTCGGGAGAGTTGGCGTTCGTCATCCAAGTCTCGAAGGTCTGATTGCCGAAGCCCTCACTGCACTCGGCTGACATAACGATGACCCCGCCATCGCGGACGGAGTATTGTGCGTTGTCCAACGCCTTTTGCGCTTGATACAGGTTCACGTCGCTAGGGTATCCCCCCGCGCCTACCAATACAATGTCCGCCTGTTTGGGAATTGCAACCGTGCTGCGTTGCGCCGCAATCTCGCACCCGTGTCGATGAGCGGCGGTTACGTCGCCTGCCACTGCGCCGATTATGCGGTGATTGCCGTCCAACACCACGTTAAATATAAAGTCGACACCCACCATGGCAACCCCTTCCTCAATGTCGCCGCGCACCGGGTTGCCTTCCAATCGGCCGGCGCACGCCTCGGCGCGTACCATCATGGCGTGGTTGGCTGTAATCGTCGCGTCCGAAGCGCATCCGGGCAGAATCGCTTTCGCGCCGCCGGAATAGCCCACGAAATAATGCAGCTCAACGTTGCCTAAGCAGATGCGTACATCGGATTCAACAACAGGCCGAAAAATCTCGACGGGCGTACCGGCAGCGGTAACGCCTAATCGGACCGTGTCTCTGGGATCGTGGTTGATTACCGCGACACGGCGGTATACATCTGTACCAACTGTAACCTCCAATTCCTCCGCTGTCATCGGTCGATGCAACCCAAGCGCAATGACCACAGTCACATCCGCATCGGGGATCCCGCTTGCCGCCAGTTCATCAAGGATTAGCGGCAGCAGCCGTTCGGACGGACACGGACGCGTCAGGTCGCTGGTCACAATCGCTATCTTTTGCCCAGGTCGAACCAAGTCGCGCAAACGCGGAGAACCGACAGGATTCGCCAACGCTTCGCGCAAAAGCACATCCTCGTCGGAGTCTTGTCCATCCGTTTGCGGCCTAAAGATACCGAGAATATTGCCGGTCGGCGCATCAACACTCACCGATGAACGCCCGTACGGCAATTCTATTGTTGTAACATCCATTGTCAGAATAACTCCTTCCCCAATCCCGGTTCTGAATGCATTATTAGTTCACGACATTAAAATGGCTTACACGGCGTGAGATCCTCGCTTTGCAAAGTTAATTTGGATCACCCGATTTCCAAATCTCCTACAACCTCCGCAGCAGCGCGGACAAAAAAATCACGATTAGCCCCAATATCATTGTCAGGTTGATCCACGGCGAGGGGCGTTTTTGGAAAGGTTCAAAAACCGGGTACGGAAACGTGAGGACGATGCCGAGCGTAAAAATTAGAAAAACGATAAATAGCTTGATGCCGAGGACGAGAATATAATATGAAAAGTCAGGAGATATGCCCGCCGCAGTTGTTGTGTTTGCGGATCTCAGGAATGAGACAAAGTTATAAATCCCTGACGCCAAGATAGTTACGAGAGCAATCCAGACGACAACGCTGAATCGGCGCAGCGCCGCTGCCATGAGTTTGGGTTGGTGGCTATTGGGGAGGCTGCGGGAAGCGGGGATAAGCACGACGCGAAGGAAGAAAAAACCGCCAATCATCAGGACGACAGATGCGACATGCAGCCACTGTATCAGTGCGGGAAGAAAGGTCATGTTGACGCGACGTGTGATACGGAATTCGTTCGATTGGGGGTTAAACGTAGGATGTCAGGATTCACAGAAACCGCACGTGCCAGCGTTCCGCGTATGAAACTAACTAACTCTCTTGACTTGCGTACGTTCGGATCGAGTCAATTACGCAACAATCTCGCCGCCAATCGGCTCGAAACACCTTCGAGAACGGCTGCATCCCTCCGGTGAAACGAATTTATCATCGGGGCCAACCGCTGCCATTGTGCAGTTGCACCAATATTGCGAGTAAGGGTTGGTTTCTACAAGATTCTGCAAACTCCCGCCGGCCACATAAAGCGCTTTTGTGCGTAGATTTTGGCATATCGGTCGATTCAAGATGGACAAATCTTTTGCCTTTTCCATGTCTGCTCTCCTATTCCCTAAGACGCCTTCATTACTGCACGGCTGACGAGATTTTGGGTTAATGCAACCTTATACCCGTTGTCGTTCAGCGGTTCGGCATGCTTGACGGCTTCACTCCCTGCGCGCTTTGCAACCGCTTCCGTGATACGCACGCCGTTCAGTGCGGCTTCTGCCTCCTTCGATCGCCACGGGATTGGTGCGACGCCGCCGAGCACGATGCTTGCTCCACCGCAGGTTGAACCGTTCATCTCTAACGCGGCAGCGACGCTCGACAACGCAAAGTCGAATGATCCCCTTTCGCGGGCTTTGATATAGAAACTCTTCGTATTCGCCGACGGTTTTGGAACATGAACCTCGGCGACGACCTCGTTTGGTTCAAGCACGTTTTCACGTTGCGGGTTGATGTCAGGCAAAATGAAAAATTCCTCCAGCGGCATCGTCTTTTCCCCATCGGGTCCAATAATCTTCACGGTCGCGCCAAGAGCGATTAACGCCGGTGCCGTATCGGAGGGATGAACGATATATACCGGTCCGCCGCCAAAGATTGCGTGGTACTTGCTCAATCCTTCGACCGCGTAACACATGTCGCCGCCCTTCTTCAAGCAGATTATCTCTGCGTTGCGGTAATACCAGCAACGCGGGCGCTGGCACAAATTGCCGCCTAGCGTGCCAACGTTGCGAATCTGCGGCGACGCGACCGAGGCGGCGGCTTCCGCGAGGACGGTGTAGTCCTCTTGGATTGTAGGGTGCGCAGCAATATCTCCTACTGTTGCCAACGCGCCGATTGTCAATCCAGTCGCATCGGCTTTAATCTCATCCAGGCCGGAGATGGTTTTGAGGTTGACAACTTTCGCGGGAGTTTCAACGTACTCCTTGAGCTCACCGAGAAGATCCGTTCCGCCTGCAATAACCATCGTTTCGCCCCATTCGCCGCTCAACAAGGAGGAGGCTTGTTCGACGTTTGCTGCATTGACGTAAGCAAAATTTTCCATATCACTTTCTCCTCATTCGTTCCATGCGTAGTTTGAAGATGTATAGATTCATCCGGACGCTGCTGCATTCTCGGCAAGCGCGTTGAGTATCTTATCGGCCGTGATTGGGAGGTCGCGAATCCGGACACCGATTGCGTTATAGACGGCATTAGCAATCGCGCCCGCAGTCGGGATGGTTGCAGGTTCGCCGACACCTGTCACTTTCCGGTCGGTATCGAAAGCAATGGACTTAATCTCGGGAACCTCCATAGCCCCCACAATCTTGTAATCCTCAAGGTTCGGGTTTATCATATAACCTGTCAGTGGATCCATGATGCGGTTCTCAAGCAGGGCATAGCCTAATCCCATGATAACGCCGCCGTTGATTTGGCTTTCGCAGGTTAAGCGGTTCATCACCAGGCCGCAGTCCTGTATTGCTGCGATCTTGATGACTTTCACTTCACCGGTTTCCGTGTCCACCTCGACTTCCGCAAATTGAGTTCCGGCAGCCCCGGGCTCGCTGAGGCCGTCATGCCAGGCGCCGTTCCCGGAAATCGTCTCCATACCGAGATGGCCCGCCGCGCCTTTCCACGACACGCTCTTCGTTGGATCCGAGGCGGCGTATACCTTGCCGTCTGCAGCGCGCAAGTCTTCTGGTTCGGTTTCAAACTGCGGTGCAATCCGTTCGAAGAGTTTCTCTTTGGCTGCCGTTGCCGCAGTCTTCACCACCGGGGCAACAGAAGGTGTTGTAGTGCTGCCGCCGCTGCCGCCAGACGGCAGTCCTGGTCCGCTGTCCCCGATTTTTACACTGATGTCTTGCGGTTGTAGACCGAATTCCTCCGCTACGATTATCGCAATGACTGTTCGGATGCCGGTGCCGAGATCTTGCGTCCCTGTAACCGCTTCGACCGTACCGTCAGCATGGATTGTCACACGTGCTTGTGTTCCGGCGTGTCCGCCGCCGCCCCAGAGTCCGCTTCCCATGCCGATGCCGCGCTTCTTGACGCCTTTCCCGCCGCCGGGGACTTCGTTGCGCCGGTGCCAGCCGATTTCTTTGGCGCCGAGGGTGTATTCCGCTTGACGAATCTCGCTAGGGTCGTTGATTCGGCGGAATTCTAGCGGATCCATGCCCAGTTTTTCGGCGAGTTCATCCATCAGTGAATCCATCGCAAATTCGCCTTGAGGGTGTCCCGGCGCGCGCATTGCACGTTCACTTCCTGCGTTGATGGCAACAGCAAACTTCTCGGTCCGAACATTCGGCACCTCATAAACATAAGGCCCCGTGAAACTAGCGCCGCCGCTGATTCCGCCAGTCCCATAGCCCCGCAGGTCGTAAGCGATTAAACGGCCGTCGTTTGTCGCGCCCGCCCGCACGCGCTGCGTCATTGACGGCCGATTTCCAGCGACCAGATGCTCATCTTTACGCGTTAGCATCAACTTCACAGGCGCACCAGCTTTTCGCGAAAGTTCTGCCGCCGCGCGTCCTTCGACACCGGGGCTAAACTTACTTCCGAAACCGCCCCCCATGTGTTCAGTGATGATGCGGACCTTGTCTTCAGGAATTTTAAAGTGTTGGGCAAAATCTCGGCGTGTCCCAAATACCGCCTGTGTCGAAGCCCAAACCGTCAAATTGTCTCCGTCCCATTCCGCAACGTGCCCATGGGTTTCCAGACAAACATGCGTTTGAACGGGTGCGCTATAAGTCGCCTCTACTTCCACGGCCGCCTCGGCAAAGCCGGCTTCAAGGTTGCCGCGCTCATCATTGCCTGGTTGACTCTGATTCCGGTGCCAATCGTCTCGAATTTGCGGCGCACTTTCATCCATGGCTTCTTCGACATCAACCACAAAGGGCAGTTCTTCAATTTCGTACTGAATTAACCGTACAGCATCCTTTGCGATGTCATCAGTGATTGCGGCGACTGCGGCGATTTCCTGTCCTTCGTAACGTAGACGTTTGCCGGGTTCAATCAGCGGAATAACGGCTTTGACACCAGACAACGCTTCCGCCCCGCTGAGATCTATTGCCGTAATCGTCGCATGTGCCACGCGAGAGCGCAGAATACGTCCGTAAAGCATCCCAGGCCGGTTAATGTCGAACGTGTATTTCGCTTTCCCCGAGACTTTGTCCGCACCTGACAAACGGGGGATGCGTTTTCCAATCAGTCGTGTTTCGTGTGCTTCTCCCCACGATGCCATTCGTCTAACCTCCCATCTTGCCCGAAGCCGTTTTCACTGCCTCAAAGATAAACGGATACGTGCCGCATCGGCAAATGTTGCCGGACAACCCGCCCTTAATTTCTTCAAGCGTAGGCGCCGGGTTTTCATCTAGCAACGATTTTGACGCCACAACGAATCCGGGTGTACAGAAGCCGCACATCAGGGCGTCGTGTTGAACAAACGCTTCCTGCACCGGGTGCAACTGATCGCCGTTCGCAAGCCCTTCGACCGTCGTAATCTGTTTCCCCGCGGCATCAATTGCGAGCATCATACAGGAGTAGATTGGCTTCCCGTCTACCTGAACTGTACAACCCCCGCACTCTCCACGGTCGCAGATGGACTTGGCTCCCGTCAAATCAATACGTTTGCCGCTGGTATCGATCCCATCCCGAAGCACACTCAACAGCGTTGTACGAGGTTCAACTTCAACCTCATGCGTTTCATTGTTGATATGGAGCTTGATTTTGGCGCGGGTGATCGCATCGCCCATCTTGGCGTCCGCCGATTTCTCAGCACTAACGAGCGCCGTCGGTGCAACCGTCGCCGCAACCGCTCCGGTACCCATACCCTTCAAGAAACCCCGCCGCGAAATGACGGATCCCTTATTTTTTTCTAAATCCTTTTCTTTTCCCATGTCCCCCTCCGTAACCGATAGATTTATAGGGGTGCCGCAAAAAATGGTTTATTCTACGTTGAGATGATAAACTCAATTTATCACAGCTCCTTGTTTCTGTCAAGCGAAAAGCACACTCAATTCAACTCAAAACACAGACCAGACTCAAGCGTGTTGTCCTGAAATCCATGGTTATGATAGAATACGTCTTACAGACATGACGCTAGCTAAGCTGAAAACTTAAAATGAATGGCGAGGATTAAATTATGGAACACAACATCCCGTTGCGCATCGTCGTGGTGAGCCCGCCAGCCGGAGTCAATTTCTCGCTGGAAAACAACGGACATTTGGTTTCGGTTACCCAATCTACAGGCGAAGATATCGCGTTCAATTTTGAGGCAATTGTGAAACCGCAGCGCAATACGGGTTTTCCTAACTTCACAGGGCCATTCGCACGGGGAACGCCTTCGAAACGATTCTTCTACATCAATATTGGCCAATCGGCGGGTCAGGCGGACTGTGAATGGAGCCGACGGGCAAAAATCTGGATTTCATTCGGCTATCCAAAATTCAATGTCCAACAGGAAGTGACTTGGCAAATGGTGAAAGAGGTGTACAAAAATCCGAATAAAGTGCTCATGGCGAGGTATATGGGTACAGATGACGAAGGCGGGCCTAGTTGCGCCAGCATTGGGCTGATAGATGGTGGATGGATTGTTGCTGATAGGTGATTGCCGGCAGTCGCACCGACCGAAACATAAGCAAATATAAGTGGAATTGACTATTAATAAAAATAATAGAAAATTATCATGGAACAGGAAATGGGAATCAACGAAGCGCTGATCGAAGCAGCAAAGAACGGCAAATTCAACGACGTCCGCCGGCTAGTGCAACAGGGCGCAGACGTGAACCACAGCGACCTTCCACCATTTTTTTGGGCGTATTTCAGAGGTCACAAGGATATATGCAAATGGCTGCTCGGTTATGGCGGTAAAATCAATCACGATAGATTCAGTGAAATGACGCTGCTTATGAGCGCAACGGTTAGGGGCGATGTGGAATTCGCGTCTTTTCTAATTGATGCGGGGGCGGATGTAAATTTGCAACTCCCTGCCGGCGGGGAAACTGCGCTGCACAAAGCCGCTCTCCGAAATCAGCCTGAAACATTGAAACTCCTAATTCAACGGGGCGGCGATGTTAATCGGCAAACCAAAGTCGGCGGTCGCACAGAGATGGATTTCTTCAGCACAGTTTGGGGAGAAACTCCACTTCACATTGCGGCTGTAGCTGCCGATATAGAAGTAATCAAGATGTTACTTGGTGCTGCTGCCGACAAAACCATCAAGACCGCCAAGGGCGATACGCCTTACGACTATGCACTGCGCCGTGACCGGCGCAAGGAAATTATGCTCCTGCTGCAGTAGGTAGTCGTTTACGCGCGTTCACGCATGAAAATATCTACCGGAGACGACATGTTGCTACCATCTGCGTGTAAAACTCAACCTTCCTGTCAACCCTGATTGCTCTTCCGTTTTTTTGGTGTCGTACCCATAAAGTATGCCGAGCGTGTTATTTTCGCCGTAGCCGATGTTGATTCGCGCGCCGAGAATCAGGCTAATGAGTTTCCCGTCATCCCCAAGCCCTAACACGGCTTCAACCTGGGGTCCGACCGCAACCGTCCTGTTCAGGGAATAGGTGGCATAATTGCGGGTGTAGAATTCGTTGCTCCTTTTCTCATCGAACACAGAATAGAATGACCCAATCGACCACGATTTGAGAAATATCTTACCTGCGGGCATGAAAACAAACAGGTGCGGGAAAATTGCGGAGGGGCCATCCGGCGCCTTATAATCAAACCCAAGTCCAAGCATGGGCAGCACGGTAAGGCTGAAACTGTCGCCCTTAACAGCGGGTATGGAAACACCGAGGTCAAACTCACCGAGTGTATCATCAATGAATATATTCGACTCAATCGAAACACTGCCGACACAATGTGTAGCCCCAATCAGGAAATGCGTACCTAAACTATCCGTATCGACTCGGAACCACCCGGGGACGTGGCATTTTTCGGCTGATGCTTCACCTTCATCGCTTACCGCGTAATCTGAAATACTTGTAAAAGTCACAATGCAAACAACCATCAAAACAGCGAAGAATCTATCCATTCTGGATTACAGTCCTTTCTTGTCATCATGAATGAAATCAGTTTCGGTCCATTACATTCCAAGGCCTCGCTGTAGTTTAGAATAAACGATTATTACCAGTTTTGTCAAGGTGCCTAGCGGCAGTACGATGGATTTGGTTTGATACCCATTCCTGTCGATTTTGAATCAAAAAAATTGGACAAAGCCAATTGGTTGTGCTAAAATACAATGCTGTGTTGGCGAATTTTTGAACGTTTGAATGAGGTAAGGAGTCTTGCAAAAGGTTAAAATCCATTTTACTCCCATTCGCTGGGGGGTATTGATTGGAATCGTTTATTATCTGATAACGGTTAACCTTGTTGCACTTGTACACGACCATGAGCATGTTGATGTCAATTCAGAACAATGCTCTGCCTGCTTTTTCAATGCCAACCACGTCGGTATTGAACTCAACGCCGTTGACGTCACCAATCTTGCTGCCTGCATCTCAATTCATCAACCTATCACCGTATCTTTCATTTCTGCGATTCTTGACAAGGGCGTCCGGAGTCGTGCCCCGCCGACTATCCCCGTTTAAGTTGCTCAATAATCTCATATCTCTGTTTTTTTGACCAAATCTTTATCTGTCTTTCCCGGCTGAGTTTTATACAGTCTCGGCAGTAGTCTGCTTGTTTTACGTTGTTTCGTCAGTCTTGATGCTTGGGAAATACAGTCTATCTATATCTGGAGGAAATAATGTTTAGGCCTGTTTTACGTTTTACGTTGTTGTTACTTGTATCGGTTGCACTGTTCGCCGCGTGCGGCGAAGACGACAATCCCATTGTCGAAAATGGCCATGACGATGAACCCTTTCATGCCGATGCAGACGGTTTTGTCCTCAAGGTTGACGGAAACGAGATTTACCGTCAATTCGAGGGGACGCATACGGGAGGTATCACGCTCAAAGTCGGAGAGGAACTCGACGTTCTGACGGCGTTCCTTGACCACGACAGCCATGAATTTTTTCCTGAGAATCCGGAAGAGGAAGACGACCACGACCATGAACATGGCGAGGAAGAGGTGTTTGCTTTAGCGCTCAGCGGATATGATTCATCAATCATTGAGGTACACCTTTACCACGACGATCACGGTGAGCATGATGAACACGATGACGATCACGACGATGATGACGATCACGATGAGGGCGATGATCACGACGATGACGATGAGCATGAGGAACACGATGAACACGGCGATGAGCTTGCCGAGCAATTCACCTTTGAGGTGGCGGGGCTTAAAGCCGGTCAAACGGAAATTAAGCTCCAACTCATGCACGGCGACCATCCCGATTTCACGGCGGCGCTCTTGATTCCCGTAACGGTTACACCGTAACCGAAAACTTTGGTTTTGTCAGTCAGCGTGCCAAATCCAACGATAAATCCGGATTTGGCGCGCCGGACCGGCAAAGCGGATACCGGTAAAAGTAACGTATGACGTTAGGAGCCAATAATTGAACAGATATCTGAATCACACAGTCGTGGACAATGTAGGCGCATGCTTGTCGTTTGCGTGTGCCGTCCACTGTATGGCAGCCCCGCTCTTGATGACCGTATTGCCGCTGGTTGGGCTTGGGTTTATTCTCAGCGAGTCAGCGGAGTTGGCGCTGGTATTCGGCGCAGTGGGAGTTGCTGTGGGCAGTTTCACATGGGGCTATAGAAACCACCGAAAATGGCGAGTGTTTCTAATGCTCGGTGGCGCATTAACACTCATCTACATTGCACGGTTTCACGCATCAGAGGGGAGCGAAGTAATCTTCATGGCTATGGGCGGACTTCTGCTAGCAGTTGTTCACCTCATCAATCGCCGCCTCTGCCGTATGTGTCAACACTGCGAAACGTCGAACAACTAATCACGGTGTGTTATGCCGCTCTTGACAGTCGCTAATCTCGAAAAAGCCTATTGCTCGCCTGAAGGCACGCAGACTCGAGTCGTTGATGTGCCTCATTTCGAGCTGGAGGCAGGTTCGCAGACGGCGCTCAAGGGAAGCAGCGGCACCGGAAAAACCACGTTTCTCAATCTCATCGCTGGAATTCTGCACGCCGATAGCGGACAGATCGTTATTGATGGTGAGGAGATGACCGGCCTCTCCGAGTCTGGGCGTGATTCACTGCGCGCCAGCCATATAGGCTACATCTTCCAGACCTTCAATCTGCTCCACGGTTACACCGCATTGGAAAATGTCGTGCTCGGAATGATGTTTGGGAAGGGTGTTGATGTAGAGTTCGCCCAACACCTGCTTGAACGGGTCGGATTGGGCGATCGAATGGGATATCCGCCGTCGCAATTATCCGTCGGGCAACAGCAGCGTGTTGCGGTTGCCCGAGCTATCGCCAACCGTCCGCGCTTGGTGCTTGCCGACGAACCGACTGGAAATCTGGATTATCACCGCGCTAACGAAGCGATAGCGCTTGTCCGCGCGATTTGCCATGAAAACAACGCCGCGTTGCTCACCGTTAGCCACGATGTCGGAATATTGGAGCAGTTTGAGGAGACAGCAGATTTCGCGCATGTGAATCGTGCGTGATCGCATAAAAAATGCGCCCGCCGCATCAGCCGGCGAGTGTGCATATCCGAATCCCGCATTGAGCACGAACATGTGACACCGTACTGAAAATCCTGCGGCACAATATTCACGTGGAAAAATGAAAAAGCGCATGAGTTTGTTATTCATCGTTCGACGCAGCCTGCGGCAACACGCCCTATCGACGCTTATCGCTGCGCTGTCGATAGCGCTCGGAACCGGACTCGTCATGGCAGTCATCGGCATCAAGGCGCAATCTGTAGCCGCATTCACGGGCGGTCAGATCGGCTTTGATGCGGTTCTCGGTGCGCGCGGCAGTCCGCTGCAACTGGTATTGAACACTGTCTTTCATCTCGAAACCTCACCCGGCAATATACCATGGGCGATGTATCAGGCGATGAGAGACGACCCTCGCGTCGAACTCGCCGTGCCTTACGCACTCGGAGACAACTATCACGGATTCCGCATCGTCGGCACGACGCGGACGTTATTCACAGAGTTTGAGTACCGTGATGGCGTTCGGTTTCAAACTCAAGGCGGCGGACGTTTTTTCAATCCGGCTCGGCAAGAAGCGGTTTTGGGCAGCTACACCGCGGATAAGTTAGGCTTGAAGGTAGGCGATAACTTTAACCCCTATCACGGATTAGTATTTGATGAGTCAATGCGGCATGACGAGCAATATACCGTCGTCGGTGTGCTTAAACCGACCAATTCTCCGTCTGACCGCGTCATCTGGATTCCGATTGAAGGGATTTACCGGATGGAGGGGCATGTGTTGCGCGGAAGTGGGGAGGATTATGTGGCTGAACCAGGACGAGAGATTCCCGACGAGCACAAAGAGGTCAGCGCCGTTATGTTGAAGTTTCGCAATCCGCAAATCGGATTCCTGATGGACGCCACAATAAATAAACAGGGTAAGGCGGCAACTCTCGCATGGCCGATAGGCGCGGTGATGGCGAGACTGTTTGATAAAATTGGTTGGATGAATCAAATTTTGGCGCTGGTTTCCTATATTGTTGTTGTGGTGGCGGCAGGCTCAATTCTCGCAAGCGTGTATAATTCGATTAACGAACGGCGGCGTGAGTTCGCCATTTTGCGATCGCTCGGTGCGCGTCGGAAAACGGTTTTTTCCGTAATCGTTCTGGAAGCCGCATCAATCTCGGCAATGGGCGTCGTCATTGGTTTCATCGTTTACGGCGTAATCTTCACGGCAGCGTCGGCGATTGTTCGTGCACAAACCGGAATCGTATTAGACCTGTTGAGTTTTCATCCTGCGTTTATCATCGCGCCAGTTTGTGTTATAATCTTAGGGGCAGTCGCGGGCGTTTTGCCCGCCGTCAAAGCGTATCGGACGGATGTTGCAGCAAACTTATAGTCATTGCAACTAAAAATTATACATTTACGCATTTGTTTGTGGGAGAGGCTTCCTAGCCTCGATTATCAATCAGTCAATCTCTCCTTGTGCAAATATGAACCCAAATGACGATAACGCCAATTAGCTAACCCTCGCCGTTCGTATCCTGTGCCTCATTCGGTGGGGATTCCGGCCGTAGTTACACGAGGTCCGTTTGCCCCGTTGTTCCCTTTGTCAAGTAGTAAATATATTTATCCACATCACGGTCAAATTGCGCCGAAAGGGCACACCTGATGCGGCGAATTTCTTCAACCATGGGCGAGTCCTTAATCATTGGGTTCTCCTTTGGACGCATTTTCATACGCTATTGATACCATATAAACGTGTTGAAACGTCTGAATTTTAGCGAAGCGTTTGACTTTCCCCATTAACACATTTTTGTAAAAGGAGGAATTCTCATGAAACTCCAAAACGCAATCGCGGCATTGATGTCGATTTTAGCAATTGCCGTCGTCCAATCCGGTTGCGAGAAAAAAGGAACGCACGACGGTAAACAGAAGCCAGATGCCCACCATCATCATACGGCGCCGCACGGTGGAGCACTCGTGGTGTTGGGCAAAGAGTTCGCGCACCTCGAATTTGTGCTGGAAGAATCAACCGGAAAACTCACTGGTTATGTCCTAGATAGCGAGGCGGAAAAACCGGTGCGCCTCACGCAGAACACCATCGAACTCAAATTAAATCGGTTGAAATCTGGGCAGTCAATTACTTTGCAACTCAAAGCCGCTGCAAACGTTTTAACAGGAGAAACCGAAGGTGATACCTCTCAATATGAGGGACAATCCGACGTGCTCAAGGGCATGACAGAATTTCATGCGCAAATCGCATCAATTGCGGTGAAGGGTCAGCACTTCACTAAAGTTGATTTTGATTTTCCCGAAGGCAACGAGGGTGAGCACGGTGAACATCACGAACATTAGTTAGGAGGCGAATGCGATGAAGCGGCTCAAAACGAAGGAACAAAGTGGCTCTTGGCTTCCTTTTGCAATTACAAGTGTAGTTGTTGTTGCGCTGGCACTCGGTCTTTCTCAAATGTTACCTGAACCACATCCAATTCGCGCCCTTAGGAAGGTAAGCGAGCAGTCAGCGTTGAACGCTAAACGTGTTGAGGTGCAGGGTGCCCCGCTCGCTGTCGCAGGATCTCGCGAGCCCAAAACGCAAGACCCGGCGAACCCCGTACCCGAGATTAGCGTGGATGCGCAGCCTAGCGCGGCGCCAGTCGCCAAACCGCCAAATGTCGGCAGCGAAAGGAGCGGCAAGCGCACTGGCGAATATGAATCACTGACCTTTGACACCCTCACTAGCTATCGAATCAGAGAGCCGAATTGGGCTAGATTGGACGATCCGGATTACGTCGCCGCGCTGAACCTCGACGAGGAAATTCCGACGCAAATCAGAGCGTTGAATGGGTCGAAAATTGAGATTGAAGGGTTCATGTTGCCGCTCGAGGGTGAATTCGATAACGTTCGAACTTTCGTGTTGCTCAAAGACCAAATGGCATGCTGTTTCGGCGCAATCCCGCTCCTTAACGAATGGGTGTATGTAGAGGTGCCGCAAAAAAAGAAAATCCGCAGTTATCAAGATGTGCCAATTTCGCTTCGCGGCACCTTTCGTGTTGGGCAAAAGTTTGAGGGCGATATACTTGTCGGCATCTACCATCTTGAGCTCGATCGTTTAAAAGCAGATTCACTCAAACTTCGTAAATCCTAAAGTCGCCTAATTCATTGTGTGCTACGATACGGACGTCTTGAAGGAGTTTGAAGTGAGGATTGATTTCGTAAGGCGGAATTGTGCATGTGCAGAAGGAATCATTGACAACCGGGGGTAAATCTGATGTAATATATTCAGGGATGAAGCAACCCGCTAAACCCTTTAATGGGTTCAACTGTAACCAGATTGGGAAACTGCCTGGTATGCAAATTTCAGAATTGGATAGACACACTCATTTCAGAGTCGCGCCTTTATTTGAGGAAGTAGGTGTGTATATAATCAATGGAGACACTTGTCAACCCGATCTGTTTACAGGAGAATTTAATGGCCTACGTAGTCGAGGTGCACATTAATCGGCGAATTGGTGTTGGAATTGACTACGGTCATTATGAATTAGCTCGGAATTGGCTTTAGGATTAAAGCGATTGAACAAGTTTCAAACAGGTTTTCCCTATTCTGCAGTTAGCTATGTCAGTTAAACGAATACAAAAACTCGCATTGAGGATGATGTGACGAGAGACGAAGGACGATACCTTGATACATTTTTGGACCCAATTCAGAGGTGCAAACGATACCGACCAAAATTCGGTCATGCGAACAAAGAAGAAGGATTTTCTCTGAACGAGTTCAAGACACTTTACAGTTCAGATCCTTTCTATTCATGGACCGGCCTTGATACCGATCTTATGTATGCCGCCCACCGCCTTGCGGGTGGGATGACTTCTGTGTACCGCCAGATTGGGATTGGCTGCGAACGGTTATTTCGCGCAGTGCTGGTGGATACGACTGGTTACAAAAATGCTGAGTTCGCCACATGGTCGTACACTGCCAAAACACCTTCCGGGAAATTGAAGAAGTTATCTCTAGATGGCAGATTAGAACTTTCAGAGATCCAAAATAAACGGGTACTGACCAACGTTAAGCAGTGGACAGAGCGGTATTGCTCGGAATTGGGTGAAGTTTCCGAACCCACTAGCGGAATTGTTTTTGAAGTTCGACAGGGCTACAAGAGCAAAGATTCTAAACGTCAAAATGCGGACATTGACAACGCTACAGTCGCATGGGCAAACAATTACTTACCTGTGTTTGCAGTTTTTTCTTCTCAAATTGACGCTGATATCGTTTTAAGATACCGTAACAATCGTTGCGGGATTCTCATCGGTACGACTTGCGGAAACAATAACGTATCCTTGTATGCATTCTGTGAACAAGTTTTAACGTACGACTTAGCGGGTTTCTTCAAACATCACACAACGAGAATCAAGAAAGAAATACATGATGTATTAGACACACTACGGAATGCTGAGAAATGAACGAGAGATTTCAGCAACGGTCAGACTATACATTCAAATACAACAATAAACTCGGCAGGCATGGGTGGCTACGTTTGACGCCCGCTTATTCGGTCAAGCTAGTAAAGGAGATTATTGATAGTGTCCCCGAGGATGCGTTTATTCTCGATCCTTTTTCTGGGACAGCTACAAGCGGATTGGTCGCTGCGGAACATGGGCTATCTGCACATTGTCTTGATATAAACCCATTTCTCATTTGGTTTGGAAATGCCAAATGCCGGAACTACTCAAGTGCTGAGTTGGAATGGCTGAAATTAGAAAACATTAAAGTCCTTGCCGATTGCAAAAAGATTGCGAACGGAGACAACTGGATACCCGAAATACATAATATTACGCGGTGGTGGTGCGGCCATACTTTGTCAGCGCTTGCTGCATTTCGTGAGGCGCTTGTTAATCAGTTTGGAGAACCGAAAGAAAACCATGTTGCTAATTTGGCGTGGATTGCATTTTGTCGCTTAATAATTGAAACATCTTCGGCGGCATTCAACCATGTTTCCATGTCGTTTCAAAATGAAGTAGTGACTTATAAAATTGAGCAAATTGGGGCATTGTATGGAAAAATATCAAAATCAATCATCGAAAGTGCTGGTGATGAAATATCTGGTTCTGCGTCTGTGCATTTTGAGGATTCACGGGCGCCAGTATCAATCAATAATGTGAGATATTCATACGTTATCACATCTCCGCCATATCCCAACCGCATAAGTTATATTCGTGAACTTCGCCCGTACATGTACTGGACGAAGTTTCTTGACTCCGCTAGGGAAGCAGGTGAATTGGATTGGAAGGCAATTGGCGGAACCTGGGGTGTTGCAACTAGCAGGCTTCAAGATTGGACATCAAAAGAACGTGAACTCCCGAAATCATTGGACATTGTTGTTTGCCAAATTTTGGAAACGAAAAAAAAGAATGCCTTACTAATGGCAAATTATGTTTGGAAATATTTCCATGACATGCACCTGCATCTACAGAATTTGCGAAAAAGCCTGAAGAAAGGCGCAGTTTTGGCATACATTGTGGGAAACTCTAGCTTCTACGGTGTGCAAGTTCATACGGAGAAGCTACTTGAGGATTCTTTGAGATCTCTTGGATTCACGAATATTGGTAGCAAGGTCGTTAGGAAACGCAATAGCAAAAAAGAGCTTTTTGAATACTGTGTTTATGCCACATGGAACGAAACCCGAAATTACGAACCACAATATTTCCCTCAAGCTGAGTGTTTGGATCGGCAGCTTAAGCTCTTTGAACGCTTACAAAGATGCTAACTTTAATTGTGAACATAAAAACCGGAACTGCTTGTATTCGTAGCCTTCAAAACCACGAGTATTCCAAATTTTTTACTAACCTGTCAACCTCCATCGGGAGTGGGTTGTCATGTGGCCATCAGCGCCAATCCGCGATCCGTTACAGCTGTGTTCAACACCGTTGCTCATGTAACGTTTACATTGAAACGAGCGGAAATCCATGAAAATGCACACAAGCGGGATTTAGAGATTTCATTCCGAGCCCTGTGTACTTGTTGTTCTTGACCAATGACGACATTGATCTATAATTCAAGATAAACACGACTTGTGCGTCCAGCCGCGCCTTCAACAACCGCCGTCGAAATGAGTATCACAGAATCTTTAGCCATTTACCAAGTCAACCAGAATGGAGTCTTTTTCTTATGTTTAAGAAGGGCACGCCCATCCCTCTGATTTGGTTACTTCTTTATATCGTTGCCACACGGTTGTCGCTGTCCAACTATGAGCTGTGTATCGGTTCGGACGGTCACGTCGAGCTTGAAGTGGGTGCTAACGGGCGGTGTACCGACAACCACCCTTTTGACTCGGAAGAAGATGTTATGCACGCTGAAGCGGCATCGGAAACTTACCACTGTCATTCATGTGTCGATCTCGCCATCTTTTTCCCCTTGGACAAACAACCACATGTCATTCCCGCCAAAGACATGCAATCTCTCCACGCGGTTTCCGCTGTCGGTCTAACGGCATCTCAACCGCCTTTCCCTACTATTCCAATCTGCACGCCGTCTTTCCACGACCCGGCGTTTATCAATTCAACACTAGTATCCCTTCGTATTTCAACCTCCTCATTTGAACTTATTTCATAAAATCTACCCGCCGGTTTCATCGCTTCTGGCTTAATCACAAATTGTGCGGTGGGCTGCCTTGATGAGCCTTATTCAACCGTGCGTCGTTCTGTATGTAGGCGCAACAGCGGCGTTCAGTAGAATCCCGCAGCGGTTGACAGCCCCAAACGTACGGAATAAAATATAGGTCTATCTGTCCATTCCACTTGGAGGAGAACATCACGCATGAAAACCACACCTAGCCGCATTCTCATAATGGTGAGCATGTACCTATTCATATTAAGCACCGTGAAAATTCCAACTGCCTTTTCGGAGGGGGAAGACAAAATTGCGCTTGATACTGCAATCCAGACGGCGCTGCGTGACAACCCGGAACTTAGCGCGATTCGTGAGAGACTCAAGGTCGCCCGTGCCCGAATTGATGGCATTGCGTTGCTCGGCAACCCTGAACTGGAAACCGAGTTTGTTGGGGGGATAGATGGTGATCAGGTATTTGAACTATCAAAACCCTTTGAACTCGGTGGGCAGCACGGACACCGGAAACGAATCGCAAATATTTTACTTGAAAAGGTGAATGCTGAGCTCGCAGATGCATCCCGGTTGCTTACTACGTCGGTGAAACTCGGTTTTTACGATTTGGCGCTTGTCCAAGAGAAACTAAAACTGACCGAAGCAGTCATTCAGCACTACGAACGCATGCGTAACATCGCTCAGGTTCAATTTGAAACAGGAGACATTTCGGTAACACAGCTAAATCTGGCGAGGGTTCAATTGCAAGCGGCGCTGCGCGGCGCGGCTGCATTAGAGGGCGAATTGCAGCTCGCACAACTTGAAATCAACAATCTGATGGGCGCCTCACTTGAAGCAGTACCTATCGCAGTCGTGAGTTTGTCAGAAAAGATGCCGCTGAACCAGCTTCAAAGCCTGACACTCGACGCATTAACGGCTCGCGCTCTGGCAAATCGAGGCGACCTAAAGTCGCTCCGATTAAACGCGCAGTTGACTGACAGGGTACTTCGCCTGGCAAAATCTGCAAAAATCCCCGACCTGAATATAGCAGGTATAGCTCAGCGCAGCCCAAATAAGCGGGCATTCGGTGTAAAGTTTTCATTTCCATTGCCGGTTTTTGACCGAAATCGTGCCAAGATTGATGTTGTAAAAGCCGAACAGGGGGTCAACGCCATCGAAATTAGTAACAAAGAACGGCAAATTACCCGCGAGGTGATGGGGGCATTCATTTCTTTGAAGGCTGCGCAAAAAAAACTCAAGTTTTATGAAGGCGATATGTTGGATTTGCTAAATGAAAATCTTAAACTGACGCGCGCCGCGTACGAATTAGGTCAAACCGGGATTTTAGAGGTTATACTAATTCAGAATGAGTTTATCAAGATTCGGTTCGCGCACCTCGACGCGCTGGCGGCGTTCCACAAGGCGTTGATAGAACTTGAAGCCGCAATCGGAATTTCCGTAGAAATGTTTCAACAGTCGAACAGCATAGGAGGCTGACAGAATACAGACTGTGCCGGCCGCCGATCATCTTGTGAGTCAATATTGAAGGATTTTTTTATCCAAAAAGGACAAGGAGAAAGAAAATGCTGCGTAGCTCTCGTCTCGCACGAATTGTGGCAATCACTGGTATCGTGACAGGATGTTTGGTTTCATTTAATGCCGCTAGAACATTTATTTGGGCGCAAGGTGAAGGTGTCCATGAGGGAAGTGGGGATCACACGCACAACACGTCGGATCATGGACACTCGCACGTGGAACACGCGAATCGCTCGCATGCAGAAAACGATCATGGCCACTCCCACGATGAACATGCGAATCACGTGCATGACACGGCGGCGCATGGTCACCCTCACGGCGAAAACGCAGATCATGCGCACAGCCAAGAAAACACGGTAACTCTCACCGAAAAAGCGAAAGCCAATATCGGTTTGAAGACTGCCGAAGTCGAAGTTCGTTCAATTCAGAAGGGTGTACAGGTTTCCGGCAATGTAATCGCTCACCCCGGCAGGCGGAGCGTTATCACACCTAGAATCGGCGGGATTGTAAAGCGCATCCATTTTAGTCTCGGTGACTCAATAAAAAAGGGGGATGTATTAGTTGAATTAGAGAGCCTTGACCTGCAGATGGTGCAGATTGAACTCATTGAAGCGGAGGCTCAACAGAAATCTTTAGTCGATGAATTAGGGAGGTTGACGGCAGTTTTCGCCAAGCAGATTCGGCGCGAATTGCAAACTCGGCAAATTGACTACTTGGAATCGCTATCCGAGTTGAAACAGATGAAAACTGTAGTTGATAAACGAAATGTCCTTGCTGTAGCGAAGACCACCTCCGTGTTGGAACAGATGCGTTTCAGATTAGTCAAAGCGGACGTTGAACTCAGATTGCTAGAGGCTACACTCAAGAGGACAGAAACCCTTGCTGAAAAGCGTATCTCGGCGCAAAAGGACTTGGTGGCGCAGCAGGCAGAATTCCGAAAAGGGAAAATTGAACTGGCAGACGCGAAGCGGCAATTCCAAATCCTCGGCTTAAGCGGGCAGTCAGTGAAAAATATCCTTATGGACGCAGGAGAAACCCCAATCCTTTCGCTGCTTAATTTAGATACATTAGACTCGGATTTGAAGGCGGAGCGTAATGGCGAATTCTTGCTCGAAAAATTCGCCATGCTCAGTGAGGAAGGGGCGAAGTTGGTTGATTCAATCGCGGCGTACAACATTGCGGTTATCAAGGTTGCGGCAAACAAACAACGTGCGCTGGCGGCAGGCTTGCGCGAATCACTACTCAATACCTTGGCTGAGACCGGTTCAATAATGTCGTTCGACGAACCATCCGCCGAAGAACTAATCGAAATTTACCTCGCCTTCGTGGCTAGTTCGGAAGCATTGGAAGGTATGCTTAACATTGAAGATGAACTGCGCAGTGCTCTAATCACTTTGAAAAAAATTCGCCAAAAACTTCAAGTGACCGGACTCACACCCGCCGAAATTGAAAAGATTGCACAAACCGGTCAGCCATCACCAACTTTCTACGTCAAGGCGCCGGCTTCTGGACAAATCGTCAACCAACACGTGACACTCGGCGCCACGGTTGAAAAAAGTGATATACTCTTCTCAATTCTGGACACCGACATCGTCTGGGTTGAAGGCGAGGCGTATGAAAGCGCGCTCGCAGTCATTCAGGAAAATTTCCAGACGGGCCGCTTGGTACGCATTCGCGTACCGGCGTATCCCGATACGACTTTCACCGGTAAAATCTCCCACATTTCAGATGAAATGGACCCCGATAAACGCACCGTCCAATTTTGGGCGGAGGTGGAAAATCCTGCCCATCAGCTCAAGCCGGGGATGTTCGCAGAACAGACAATCGTCCTCGAAAAAGCGGCGCCGGTTTTGAGCGTTCCGTTGAATGCGGTGATTGAAGAGGCTGGGAGCCGGTTTGTTTTCGTCGAACACGGATCCACCTACACGAAGCGTGAAATCGCGGCAGGTGCCGCCGATGACCGGTATATTGAGATAAAGGACGGTCTGTCCGCGGGCGAGCGCGTGGTAATTCACGGACAGCACCAGTTGTTACGCGCAAACGTAAAGGTTACCGAAGGGGGCCATTCGCACGCAGGGCACTCTCATTAGGTGCACCAAGGAGGCAAATTAATGTGGTCGAAAATCACGGAGATTTCGCTCAGAAATAGACTCCTAACCATCGCGTGTACCATTGTGATAGTTGTCATCGGCTTTCGGGTATTCCGTTCGGCGCCGATTGATGTGTATCCCGACATCAATCCGCCCCGCATTACTATTCTTACCGAGGCGCACGGCTGGTCTCCTGAGGAGATGGAAACCTTAGTCACGTTACCAATCGAAAGTGCGATGAACGGTGCACCGTATGTCTCGCGAGTTCGGTCTTCCTCCGCCGTTGGTCTGTCGCTAGTATTCGTTGAATTTGATTGGGGAATGGATATTTTTCTGGCGCGGCAAATGGTCTCTGAGCGGCTTCAACTCGTTGCCCCGAATCTACCTCACGGCGTGGATGCGCCGATTATCTTGCCGACTTCCTCCCTTTTGGGCGAAATTTTAGAGTACGCGGTCGTTGATGAAACCGGGGAATTTGACGAAATGGAAATGCGGGATCTCGCAGATTGGGTCATCCGCTATCAACTCCAGTCCCAGGGCGGTATCGCAAATGTAATTAACATCGGCGGCTACGTGAAGCAATACCAAGTCTTCGTTAATCCTGCCCAGTTGGTAAACTATAATCTTTCGCTGGAAGATGTTGCAGATGCCCTTGCGAAGAGTAACGAAAATTCGGCAGGCGGATTTCTCATCAAGGATACGCGCGAGTTGATGATTCGCGGGTTGGGGCGTATCTCTACAGTTGCCGACATCGAAAACGTCGTCATTGATGTGCGGGGGCACAGCACGCCGATTCTGGTCAAAGATATCGGGAGGGTGAAGATAGGCGAACTGCCGGAAATACGCCGCGGCGCAGGGAGCCGCAATGCGAAAGAGACGGTTTTGGGCAAGGTGGTTAAGCAACCGGGGATCAATACGTTAAGCCTAAACGACAAAGTTGTTTCCGTCCTAAAATCGCTGGAAAGGTCGCTGCCGGAAGGCGTAGAGGTTAAAATCGAGTATGCGCAAGCCGATCTGATACGGCGCGCCGTAGATACTGTTAAAGATGCGTTGCGCGACGGCGCAATTCTCGTCGTTATAATCTTGGCTATCTTTCTATTCAACATTCGCACCGCCTTAATCACACTGACAGCCATTCCGCTCTCTCTAATCATAGCTGTCATTGCCCTGATTTCGCAGGGTGGTACTCTCAATATCATGACGCTCGCTGGCTTGGCGATCGCCGTTGGTATGGTAGTTGACGACGCCATTGTCTACGTAGAAAACATCTACCGCCGGTTGCAGGAGCACTTCCGCCGCCGCGCCCGGGGCGACGCAAACGGCGAGACGCCGACGCAGGTTGTAACACGCGCAAGTAATGAGATTCGGTCATCAATTGTGTTCGCGACGCTGATTATCATCCTCGTTTTCGTACCGCTGTTCAACTTAAGCGGTATGGAGGGCAGTATGTTCCGCCCCCTTGGTTGGGCGGTGGTCATTTCAATGGCGGCATCGCTGCTCGTCGCGCTAACCGTGGTTCCCGTACTAAGTGACCTGCTGTTGACACGTTTCCGAATGCGGCGTTCGCAAAATGAATCCCAATCAGGAATTCCGGCCGCGAAGGAAAGCCCCGTGGTTGTATGGATTAAACTGGCATATCGACCTGTTCTCTCTTGGGTCATGAGGCTACGGTGGCTTGTTGTTGCGTTGGCGTTGTTGCTGATTACCTTGACTATAATGTCGATACCCCGCTTGGGCCGCGAATTCCTTCCGGTTATGGATGAAGCAACCTTTTCTGTGGCGGTCCACTCGCCGCCGGGAACTTCGTTGCGAGAATCCACGCGCATCGGTCGTGAGATGGAATCTAGACTCCTGACGCTTCCGGAAGTGACAAGCGTCAGCAGCCGTACCGGGCGGGCAGAAACCGACGAACATGCCCACAGCGTGGATACCCACGAAATCGTAGTGAATTTCATTCCCCCGGATGAGCGTGATAAAACACGTGAGGAACTACTTGCCGAAGTGCGTTCTTTGCTATCCGCGGAAAATTTCCCCGGTGTGCACGTCTCCATTGGTCAACCCATTCAGCATCGCCTTGACCACCTCCTGTCGGGTGTAAACGCACAAGTAGCGTTGAAACTGTTTGGGCCAAATCTAAACACACTCAGGCAAAAGGCCGAAGAGATTCGGTCGGTTATCGCGGAAATTCCCGGCGTGGTGGACCTGTGGGTGGAGCAACAGGCGCAAGTCGAGCAACTCCAAATCAAGGTCAAGCGGCGTGAAGCAGCTCGCTACGGCTTACGCGTTGAAGATGTGACGCATTTCGCCGAGACTGCGTTCAAAGGCGAAGCGGTGAGTCAAGTCATTCAAGGGCAACGGCAGTATGCGCTCGTGATTCGAATTGACCCGACGCTTGTCAACACTATTGAATCTGTCGGAGACTTAAAACTAAGAACGCCTGCCGGAACTTTCGTTCAGTTAAAACAGGTTGCCGATGTCGGATACGGGTTCGGGCCGAATACTATCAACCGCGAAAACGTATCTCGGCGGATTGTAATTCAGTGTAACGTTCAAAATCGGGACTTAGGCAACTTTATTGCTCAAGTTCAACGGGAGATTAACGAAAGTATTAACCTGCCCGAAGCATATTTCCTCACCTACGGCGGACAGTTTGAAAGCCAACAAGCGGCGCAAAAACGAATTCTGGTTCAAACCGGCTTTGTCCTCGTCGGCATCTGTATCCTGTTGTATCTTGCGACGGGTTCAATGCGGCTTTCATTGTTGGTGATGCTGAACCTGCCGCTGGCGTTAATCGGCGGCGTCATCAGCGTTTTTCTCACTGGCGGTGTGTTGAGCATTCCGTCAATGGTGGGATTCATCCTCCTGTTCGGCATCGCTGTGCGAAATGGCATTATATTGGTGACGCACATAAACAGTCTGCGCGCGGAAGGCATATCGCTGTACGACGCCGTGTTGAAAGGCGCCGAAGAACGCATCAGCCCAGTGTTGATGACAGCCTTGACCACGGGGCTAGGCATGCTGCCGCTCGCACTTGCCCACGGTTCAGGCGCAGAACTTCAGAAGCCGCTCGCAATCGTCATCAGCGGCGGCATGATAACCGCAACGCTCTTGACGCTGCTTGTCTTACCAGTGCTCTACTACGTTGTCGAAAAACGTAGGTAGTATGCGCGGCGCCCCTCAATTACGATTATAGGAAAATCCTGCTTTTATCTTGACATTGCCGCCTAAATCCGTTCTAATTTAATACCGCGCGATGTTCTTTTTCAGGTATCCTCTTACGCAGTTGCCGTAATTCAGGCGAACTGTCCTCGAAGACAAACGGCCATGCCACAGTCGGTAGCAAAGTGTAATCTATAGGTCGGGAGATTGCGGGTAGCCGTTCTGTAGATAGGGTTCGTAAACTAATACTAGGTGTATCGGCAATAAAACAGATGTGCCTAATTTATACCACACTAATACCGCCCGCTTCCGGTAAAACCTTGTCTACATTTCTTAATTGCATCTTGCCAAATTCGAGGGCGAATCAAAGATCTTTGCAGTGACGGGATAGCACGGCTGCCCTTGATATTACGCTTGTTCTTGTGGTTGAGCCGTTCCGCGGTGAACTTCGTCGTGTAGTCTAACCCTTGATTCTTGCACACCGGCCGCATAAATCCCGCGTTCAATATCGCTTCGGTTAGCTTTGAGAATGATATTGGCATCACTATTGCTCAGTATCCGGCGAACGTCTAAAACCGGAGCGTATGGTGCTATGATGGGTTTACGGTCTAATTCGGTTATCCGGATGAGGGCTGGTCAATTAAACCCGCACAGGCTTGTGCGCATGTTCCGGCTGTCGGCAAATAACTTAATCTATCCATAAGCGAATACGATCCAATAACGAAAACGGGAGACATTCATGACTTTTGCAAGGTCAATCAAATGTGTATGCAAAATGATTATTTTGTTGAGCCTACTGTTCACCATGGACGTGCCGGAGACAGAGTCCGATGAAGACGAGATGGGCGAGGTGTTAATTGGCGAGGATGTGCGCGGGGTCGAGATTGGCGGTGATTATCTGTGGCTTTCAACCGGTGCCGGCGTCAGCAGGTACAATTTTGACGCGAAAACATGGGATTATTTCACAACGAAGGATGGGCTCGTCAGCAATAAGGTGAATTGCATCGCTATTGAGTGGAAGCAGGGCGTGTTCGATCGAAAGCCGTCCGGGCGCGTGTGGTTCGGGACAGATTCCGGGCTATCGGTTTTTGACATGAACCGAGACGAATGGAGAAGCTATACCGTCAAGGACGGGCTGGTTGCAAACAAGATTCGGTGTATTTCAGCGCGCGGCGACTGGATCTGGGTGGGCACTGAAAAGGGGGCGAGTGCGTTTCAATTGAAGAAGAATCGGTGGCGTTCATACACAGACTTTTTGGGAATTAAAACTCCATCCGTAACAGCGATTCATCACGATTCAAAGTACGTGTGGCTGGGAACCCCCGGCGGACTATCGAGATATAACGTTAAGTATGATAAGTGGGAGTATTTCACCAAACAGAGTGCCTTTTGGGTGAGCACCCGGGGCGGCAATCGCTCGGTCCCGCGCCCCGGCCGGGAGATAGTGCCTAATTCGATTATGGACATTCTGGGCGATTCAATTACGGACATTGAAGCGAGTGGCGATAGTGTCTATATTGCGACGAAATCGGGGCTTGTCCGCACTATCAGCAAGAAATTTATGAACACCACCGACCTCGCCAATGAGGATAAAGCCTATAGCAAACTGAAAGAACCGCAACATTTCTCGGCCTCTGTGCGGGCAAGAAATCGGCAATTTTCGCGGAATCCAACGCGGGCTCAGGCGCGCGCTGCCGATTCGGAGTATGAACGCGCTATGCGTGCTTTCAACAAACGGGAGGTCGACACATGGAAAACGCTCGGCTGGGAGGTCTTCGTCCCGTCGAACGCCGTACAGAATCGTGATACCCAGGAGTTGATACCGAATCAGATTGCAGCCCTGGCAATCTCGGCGGGCCGAGTCTGGATGGCGACGGGAAACGGACTCCTCAATTTCGACACAAAACTCGGAACCATGCAGTGGTTCCATCAAGATATGGGATTGGCATCAAACGAAATTAATTCTCTCGCGATCAAGGGAAACACCATCTGGATTGGAACTATACACGGACTTTCACAGTTTCACTCGGTTTCCGGCCGGTGGAAAACGTACCGTAAAGAGAAAGCGCTTCCCTCCGCGTATGTGCTGGCAATCGGTGAGGACACCGACGGCGTTTGGCTGGCGACTCAGAAAGCAATAAGTCGGTTTAATCCAAAAACCGAACGGTGGAAATCCTATACTAACGAAGATGGCTTGGGCGCCGGGGCTATCACCTGTCTTGATGTCGTGGGCAACTACGTATGGATAGGCAGCGACCGTGGAATTTCGCGGTTCGATAAATTCAACAAAACGTGGGATTACTTTCGCGCGGCGAAAAGTGGATTGGTTGCCGATGAAATTACGAAAATCCGGGTTGATGGTAAGTCGATTTGGGTCGGCACCACACGCGGCTTAAACCGATACGACAATTCGACGCAAGAGTGGACCGCGTTCTCAAGTCGGTTAGGGTTATCCAATGACAAAATCACAGACCTCGCCGCGGGTTCGCAATACCTCTGGGTTGGCACAGGTAGTGGGCTGTCTCGGTACGAAAAATCGGCGCAGAAATGGCGCACCACGCATGCCTTTGAAGGCATGCCTATTCTGGCTTTAGATCAATCCGGCGGTACCACCTGTGTCGCCACTGAAACAGGCGTTTATCTACACGACGATAAATCAGATGAAAACTGGCAAAAGCTGGAAATCGGCCGCGAAGCGAGTATTGATGTCGTCGCCCTGGACGACAGGGAAATTTGGGGCGGTGGTTGGCGAAATCTGATACGGTACGACTTGGCATCCGGGCAAACGCGGGAGTTCACGGACGATGATGCGCCGGGTCTTTCAACAGTACGCATTCATGATATTCACCCGTCGCATGAATACGTCTGGGTTGCGACGGATGGCGGTATCTACCGGTACAACAAGCCCAACGATTCGTGGTGGGCATACGCCCCAAGCCGCGAGCGCGGTCATGAAGAAGTGCTTGTCGCCAAAGATATTCGCGCCATCGTCATCAACGATGATTACGCTTTTTTCGGCACGCCGCGGGGAATCAGCCGGTACGATAAAACGGCGGATACTTGGCTCAACTATACAAATCGAGATGGGCTTCAACACAATTACGTGTCGAGTCTGTTGCTGTTGGAAAACGAACTGTGGGTCGGAACGCACGGCGGTGTCAGCCGATACAACTGGGTCATAGACAGGTGGACATCCCTAACCACTGCCGATGGGCTTTGCGATAATCGCGTAAACGCGCTCGCGCGAGACGGAAACAGCGTGTGGATAACCACACAGAGCGGTGTCTCTCGATTCGACACCAAGGCGGGGACCTGGCAAACGTTGACAAAAAAAGACGGGCTTCCCGATGATGTTGTTTGGTCGGTCGCGGTTGATGGGGATTACGTCTGGTTCGGCACAAATCAGGGAGCGGCGCAATACACACCCGGTAAGAGTCAGTGGGCGGTCTACACCACCGATGACGGCTTGATCAACAACATCGTCACTTCAATAAATGTCGAAGAGAAGTACATCTTCCTCGCCACGCCGGGCGGTGTCACCATGTACGACAAGGAGGTCGAATCCCTGACGCCGTATTCACAGGCGGATGGCCTCGCTGCCAACGACGCCAAAAGCATCGGTTCAATGGAGAAATATCACTGGATCGGCACCTCCGACGGCATAACGCTTTACAATCAGATCACTGACCTGTCCAGCGATTTCACCGAGGTGCATGGGCTCCCCTCCAACCACGTACAGGTCGTCGAGATTGACGGCGATGAAATCTGGTTCGGTACGAATGCCGGATTAGCGCGGCATCACTGGGTTAAGGGCGATTGGACAACCTATTCGGAAGCCCTCGAAGACATCGAATCAAATGCCTCGGCTTTGATTAGCAACAACATCAAAGCCGTTGCGTCGGATGGCGATTTTCTGTGGGTGGGTACTCGTCTCGGTTTAGCCAAATACGACAAGATCTCGCACTCTTGGCGAATTGCGAATGTAGGTTATCCACTTGATGACGCCGAAAATGAGGAGTTTGCCAATTTACAACGACGTGTAGATGAAAATGCACGGGCGGTTGAATCCGCTTTGCAAGCTAACAATCCCGCCCGGACGCGCAAGGTTTACGTTGATTACCATCCAGATGTCGCGCGCGAGGAGGCGATTGCAATCATTCAACGAATAGTTGAAGGTAGAACCCCGCAACCCGGCGACCCGACTGTGCCGTCGCCGCTCATAACAGTAAACGTCGAATTCCCGCCGATGCCGACCGTGCGAGCAATCGCCCCCGTCCTCGGCCAGCTCTGGCTTGGCACGGACGCGGGCGTCATCATCTACGATAAAGCCGCAAATGCGGCTAGGGAAATCCACCCACTCCTCCCGTGGGTGCGCCATATTCAGCCGCGAGACGGTAAGGTTTGGGTGCTCAGCGACAACCAAATCGCAATTTATGACCGGAAAGCGGACTCTTGGCTTTTGATAACGAACGCTCAAATCGTTGAACATACACGCGTGCAGACCGGGGCTGGATTGACTGAAAGCTTAGAAACCACGCCCGAAGATTTAGGGATTGTAGGCTGCACCGCGATGGCGTTTCTAAACAATCAACTCTGGCTTGGACGGGAAATCGGATTGAAAGTTTTTGAAATAGATTCTCAACGACTGGCGCCGGCGAACACGTTTGAAGTGCCTTCATATCTTAAGAATGCCGAAATCACTGCACTGGCTTCTGACCCCGAAAACATGTGGGTCGGCACGAGACAAGGCGTATTCCGGTACAATGCGCCGCAAGGGCGGTGGGGAACGCTAACAGTGTTAGACGGACTCATCGGAAACGACATCAGTACAATCACTGCAGGCGAAAAATACGTCTGGGTTGGCACCGCTGGCGAAGGACTCAGCCGATACAACCGCGCCGAAGAACGGTGGGATGGATTCAACATTGATAATGGCTTATCCGACAACAACATCCGCAGCATTAGCCTGGACGGCAAATACGTGTGGGTAGGTACGTTTTCTGCTGGTGTGTGTCGTTATGATCTGTCTACAGAACTGTGGACAATATTCCGCACCGAGGATTATCGCGCGTACGCAAGCGAAAGATAGTGTCTTGTTCTGTTCGCCGTCTAGATGGACGCAATCAGAATCTGAAGCGTGAAAACGGATTGATTTTTCAATCCGTTTCTCAGGGAACAGGATTATACAGCACCGGAAAAGTCTTGACGATGTTTACAAAGGCGATGTCCTTGCACCCAATTCTCGGGACTCGAGTTCCCACCTGGCGGCGGAACATTACAACCGTTCCTAACATGTTAAACGCGGTACTCACGGCTGGGAACCGAGAAACAGAAGCGTCTTTGGATTTAACTTATGAATCACTCACGTTATCGGCAAATTGCTCGCTTGAATTACACTAGGGCAAAGCGTAGACGCCGTAAGGTACGCCAAAATTCCGAATCGCTCCCGTCACGCCCCAAGTTCGCTGCCGGACGTAAAAAGGAAGTATTAGCCGCGCCGCGCTTACCTACAGTCGCCCGTCGGCGGAGAATTGCCGCAACAGCTTGGCTGTTATCACTTGTGCTGAACGCCTTAATCCTTTTATGGGTGGCGATGTTGCCTACTCCGCATCCAGTTGCGGAGTCTGCCATACAAGTGGCGGTTGTGTCGTTGCCGAACCCATCGCCGCTCAAACGCCGAAAACGGCCGCACCGGCAGATTGCCGCGGTTGACATGGATCGAAAGAATCCAATTAACCGGCGTGTCGCTGCGGCGCCGATTCGCACGGGACCCCTGGCAACGCAATCCGCAACAGTCGTGCACTCCCCCGCTCGGGTAAGCTTGAATCCGGTGGCGGAGACCGAATTCCAAACGAACGTTGAGCTAAGTGCGGATGCGGTTTCCCAACCCAACTTGTCAGTGAGCAGTTCGCCGATAGATGGACGAATGGCTTCTGAGGGAAAGGTAATTGCGCCAAGCCGTGCCGCCGGCATCCTTGACAAAATTCAAAGTAACGCGGGAAACACGGCTCAGGTGGAGGTACGCGGTTCCGGACGTGCGATTACAGGGTATTACAATATCGTCGTTGTCCAATACGAGGACGCGGCAGATGCCATTCGTGCCCAAGCTTTGAATCGCTTGGTGTATGCGATGAATAGATGGACGAAGGTACGGACGCAACTTTTGCCTGAGACGATGCCGCTTGCTTCGCCCGATATTCACCGCATTCCGCTAGTCTACATCGCAGCCAGAGATGCGTTTACCTTCTCCGAAACGGAGCGTACGAATCTGCGAACCTACCTGCAGAGCGGCGGAACGCTCCTTTTTTCGGACATATCCACCGCATGGGGGACTGAAGGTCCGGTGGCAAACTCCATTCGCTTTGAGGTCTGGAAGATTGTCGGTCAGAAAGCACATTTCGTGCCGATAAATCGAAAGGATGCCGTCTGCCGCAGCTTTTTTGAATTTAAGAAAGGGGCGCCGCGTGTCGTCAAAAAGCTCGGCGAATTTTATGCGCTTAGGCTCAATGGACGAACCGCTGTATACTACGACGCCGCTGGAATTGGATTAAAGTGGGGAGAAACTTCCGAGAATGAAAAGTGGCTAGAATGGGGCGTTAACCTAATCGTCCACACTATCGGCGGCGAAAGACACCCGCAATGAGCCAACGCGCAAGCCAAATCCAAATTGGAAATAGTACAGCATTTTAGGAGAGACTGGATAGAAATCTTTTAATCTAAACTTTACTACCGATGACGGGTGAATCAACAATATCATTAGCTCAATCAGTGCGATGAATTGGCGGTCATACCCACTGGGTTCGATTTTTTGAAACAGAAAAATTGGACAAAACCGATCGGTTGTGCTAATATACTGTCCTGTGTTGGCGAATTTTCGTACGTATGAATGAGGTGAGGAGTGTTGCAGAAGATTAGAATCCACCCAAACAGCGTGGCCTGGGCAATAGCGATTGGAATCGTCTATTACCTGATAACGGTAAACCTTATCTCGCTTGCGCACGACCATGAGCATGTTGATTGCTGTTCAGAACGCTGCTCCGCCTGTTTCTTCAATGCCAACCACGTCGGTATCGAACTCACCCCCGTTGATGTCACCAATCTTGCTGCCTGCATCTCAATTCATCAACCTATCACCGTATCTTTCATTTCTGCGATTCTTGACAAGGGCGTCCGGAGTCGTGCCCCGCCGACTATCCCCGTTTAAGTTGCTCAATAATCTCATATCTCTGTTTTTTTGACCAAATCTTTATCTGTCTTTCCCGGCTGAGTTTTATACAGTCTCGGCAGTAGTCTGCTTGTTTTACGTTGTTTCGTCAGTCTTGATGCTTGGGAAATACAGTCTATCTATATCTGGAGGAAATAATGTTTAGGCCTGTTTTACGTTTTACGTTGTTGTTACTTGTATCGGTTGCACTGTTCGCCGCGTGCGGCGAAGACGACAATCCCATTGTCGAAAATGGCCATGACGATGAACCCTTTCATGCCGATGCAGACGGTTTTGTCCTCAAGGTTGACGGAAACGAGATTTACCGTCAATTCGAGGGGACGCATACGGGAGGTATCACGCTCAAAGTCGGAGAGGAACTCGACGTTCTGACGGCGTTCCTTGACCACGACAGCCATGAATTTTTTCCTGAGAATCCGGAAGAGGAAGACGACCACGACCATGAACATGGCGAGGAAGAGGTGTTTGCTTTAGCGCTCAGCGGATATGATTCATCAATCATTGAGGTACACCTTTACCACGACGATCACGGTGAGCATGATGAACACGATGACGATCACGACGATGATGACGATCACGATGAGGGCGATGATCACGACGATGACGATGAGCATGAGGAACACGATGAACACGGCGATGAGCTTGCCGAGCAATTCACCTTTGAGGTGGCGGGGCTTAAAGCCGGTCAAACGGAAATTAAGCTCCAACTCATGCACGGCGACCATCCCGATTTCACGGCGGCGCTCTTGATTCCCGTAACGGTTACACCGTAACCGAAAACTTTGGTTTTGTCAGTCAGCGTGCCAAATCCAACGATAAATCCGGATTTGGCGCGCCGGACCGGCAAAGCGGATACCGGTAAAAGTAACGTATGACGTTAGGAGCCAATAATTGAACAGATATCTGAATCACACAGTCGTGGACAATGTAGGCGCATGCTTGTCGTTTGCGTGCGCCGTCCACTGTATGGCAGCCCCGCTCTTGATGACGGTATTGCCGCTGGTTGGGCTTGGATTTATTCTCAGTGAGTTAGCGGCGTTGGCGTTGGTTGTCGGCGCAGTGGGAGTTGCTGTCGGCAGTCTATGTTGGGGATATTGGCACCACCGAAAATGGCGAGTGTTTCTAATGCTCGGTGGTGCATTAACTCTAATCTTTATCGCACGATTTCACCCTTCAGTGGGGACCGAAGTCATCTTCATGGCTATGGGCGGACTGCTGCTAGCAGTTGTTCACCTCATCAATCGCCATCTCTGCCGTATGTGTCAACTCTGCAAATTGTCGAACAAGGTCAAAGAAATAACTCCAATTAAACTTTTTACGTTCTCTCTTTTTGCCATTCTTTTGACGCATAATGTAGACGGATTGTCCGCGCCCCGCACCGTTTCCGTTTCAGGACAAGTGATTGACGCTGAGACGGAGAATCCAATCGCGGAAGTCGAGGTTACCCTTATTGCTGCGGGAAGGACTATTCAGTCTCGAACTGATGAAACTGGGCGGTTCCAGTTTGGTCAAATTGCGATGGGGACACATGCGCTGCAATTCGTGTGCGTTGGCTATGAGGTATTAAATCAGAAAATTGATGTCAACGCGGATCCGATAAGGCTGGACGTAGAATTAAAGCCTAGTACGGTCCAACTCGGTGAAATCATCGTCACACCTGACGATGACGAACTCGCTCGGTTTGAGAAAACTACAGACCTCAAACTCTCTGATCGGAAACTAAATCAGCAAATGGGCGCAACTATTGCCGAGACCCTTAGTGGAGAGCTGGGTATCGCCCAGCGGACGATGGGGCGATCGACAGCACGTCCGGTCGTTCGGGGCATGGGAGGCGGTCGTCTGCTTATCCTAGAAGACGGTGGGCGTTCAGGCGATAAATCGGCTTCGTCTGCAGACCATGCGGTTGCGATTGACCCAACTACGGCGGCAAGGATTGAGATCACGCGCGGTCCGGCGTCGCTGCTTTACGGTTCAAGCACACTCGGCGGCGTCGTCAACGTCAAGCGCGAGACCATCCCGCAAACTCTCCCCAACCAGCCGACGATGAACTTCACGTTTCAGAGTGAATCGGTAAACTCAGGGCTGACCGGAACAACAGGAGTAACGATTCCGGTCGGTAACCTCGCGTGGCGGTTGGAGCTGAACCGCCGCCGCGCCGGCGATATTCAAACACCTGTCGGTACTTTGGAAAACACGTCGTTATCAAACACCAATTTTTCAACCGGTGCTTCAGTGGTAAAGGATTGGGGGCACATCGGGATTTCCGGCGGCCGCTACCGTTCAGACTATGGAATCCCCGGCTCGCCCGAAGGCCACATCCAAGGTGTTACCATTGACCTCGATCGCCAACGGTATGAGGGCAATCTTGAATACGCGTTTGAGGGATCGTTTCTCGAAAAAATTAAGCTGCACTCGACCTACGCGCGCTACCAACACCAAGAGTATGAATCCAACAACACGCTCGGCGTGGAGTTCGGTGTATTGACATACAACACAACCGCACTGCTGCACTTGCGCGGCGATGCAGTTGCAGGAATTTGGAGCGAGTATCGCGACCATGCCACGGGTGGGTTTTACTGGACACCTCACACCCGGGAGATATCTTTGGCGGGGTTCTTCTTCAAACAGAAGCGATACAACCACTTCACACTACAGGCAGCGCTTCGTTACGACGCGAAAAGGATTGAGCCGTTTGTCGAAGGTGTCGAAATACGTGCAGGAAAGGTACAGCAGCGCGACTTCGGAGGCGCGTCAGGTGCAGTCTCAAGCATCTATCAATGGAACGAAAACCTTGGGTTGGGCGCCACGTTCATGAGAACATTCCGCACGCCCGGAATTGAAGAACTCTTTTCCGACGGTCCGCATCTCGCGGTATTTTCATATGAAATCGGCAACGCTGAACTCGGTTCGGAGGATGGCTTCGGTACGGAAGCATTTCTGCGCTATTCAGGCAACCGTATGAAGTTCAATCTCGCCGTTTTTCGCAACCAGATTTACGGCTATCTGAGCCCGACCCAAACCGGGGAAAAGGAATGGGGTAGCGGCGCAGCAGGGTGGCTGTGGATATATCAATACCAGGGGCAAGACGCTATCCTCGACGGTGCCGAAATCAGTATTGACGCCGAAATTTTCCCGCGAATTCATGTAGAGTCGCACATGAGTTACGTCAAAGGGTCTTTGGCGGCAAGCGGATTGCCGCTCGAACGCATCCCGCCCCTCAACGGAAGAGTGGCATTGCGATACGTTACCCTACCGTTAAATTTGCATTTTACAACGCGGTATTCGGACGACCAGCAGCGGCTCGGCGAATTTGAAGAAATGACCGGCGGGTACCTCGTCTACGACGCCGGCTTGCAGGTGGTGTTCTCAATGTGGCAACTTCAACATCAATTTGTAGCCACTGTCGAGAATATATTCAATACTGAATACCGTCAACACCTTTCTAGAATCAAATCGGTGATGCCGGAGCCGGGGCGTAACGTCAAGATTCTATATCGGACGTTGTTTTAGGAAGGACAAATAGAGCGAGACGGTGTAAAATTAGTAAACGCTGAACTTCGTTTTCAAATCGTTAACGATTGCAAGGTAATTACCGTCAGCAAAAGTCCCGATAAAAATCTGTTCTCGAATTTCGGTCACAACCTTCGTGCAAATCCTAATTTCGGTGGTGTTTTGAAGCGTAGCTGGATTGGGTAGCCTTTACACCTAAATTTCCGTTGATGACAGTCTAAACGATGGGGATAAGTTCACTGGCAACCAACGAGAATTAAAAAAATGAAACTGATAAATGCGTTTCGCATGATGAAAACAACACCTCCGAATGCAACGTGGTTCTGTACGTTTATATTGATAATGTACCTCAATTCATCTCTCATAGAAAGCACTGATGCGCAGGACGGCAATAAACCCGTTATCGCAATCGGCGGCGCCAACTATATTGTGGAGACGATTGATGTTCCCGGCGTGGAGTTTTTAGAGTTGACTGCGAGTAGCGACCGTGGGGATTTCGCGGGCAACACAAAAAGCGCTGATGGTGAAAAAATAATCGGCTTTACCCTCATTGATGGTGAATTTTTGACGCACGATTTCCCCGACTCGCGGAACACCTATTTCTATGCGCTGAGTAATACAGGGATAGCTGCAGGCCACTACGAGGATAGCGATGGTCGGCTCCACGGTGTAATCTTAGAAAATGGCGTGTTGCGGCAATACGATTTTCCGGGTGCCGTCCAAACGGAGATATACGGTATTAGTGATGCGACTGGCGCACTGACGGGTAATTTTATAGATGTTTCCGGGGTTCGCCGCGGATTCTCGGGCGATGAAGCAATTGAGTTCCCCGGGGCTTCAGAAACATACGCCGATTTCGTGAATTCCAGCGGTGGTATGGTGGGCAGCTACGTAGACGTTGATGGCTTATTTCATCCATACATTCGTACCCCGAATGGCGCGTTTGTATCGCTCGACCTTTCACATGCCGAAAGACTGGAATTCTATTTTGTGCACGGTATCAACGATGCAACGGTTGTCGTTTCCCGAGCCAAACCGGTGGATGGTGTCACACGTACCTATGTCGGCACGTTTCGCGACGGACTGCGGGAATTCACGGTTCCGAACAGCATTAGCACGGAGGGCTGGAATATCAATCAGGACGGGTCTATCGTCGGACACTATGATTCTGCGAATGGGCGCAGGCACGGGTTTTTCGCGAGACTCGCACCGAATCTACCGGCATTAACCGTTTCGATGGAGGGCGGCGTGGTACAACTGCAAGAGATTTTGGTCACGCCTGACGATGATGTCCTCGCTCAGCTTGAAATAACTACTAGCCTCGTACTCTCAGAGGAACAGCTGGATGCGAAGATGGGAATAACCATCGCCGATGCACTCCGCGATGAGGTGAGTGTCGCACAGCGGTCGATGGGGCGCGCCGTGGCGCGACCGGTCATCCGGGGTATGGGCGGTGACCGATTGCTCATTCTTGAGGATGGCGAGCGCACCGGCGATAAATCGGCGTCCGCAGCCGACCATGCGGTCGTGATAGATCCGAGCACCGCAAAAAATATCAAGGTCATCCGCGGACCCGCATCGCTTATCTACGGTTCAAACACGCTCGGCGGCGTCGTAGATGTCAAACGCGAAACCGTCCCGCGGACTTTGCCTCATCACCCTTCCGTAGACCTCAAGTTTCAGGGCGAATCTGTCAATTCTGGAATTACCGCGACAACAGGATTGACGATTCCAATCGGGGACCTTGCGTGGCGATTGGCATGGAATCGCCGCTATGCCGACGATACGCGCACTCCCGTTGGTATCTTGGAGAACACCTCACTATCAAACACCAATTTTTCAAGCGGCGCTTCCGTGGTCAAGAATTGGGGGCACCTTGGTATTTCGGGTGGGCGAAACCGATCAGATTACGGTATCCCCGGATCGCCGGAAGGACACATCTCCGGAGTCAATATCGAACTCGATCGACAACGGTATGAAGGTAACTTTGAGTATTCAATCAATGGCTCGTTCTTTGAGAAGTTGAAAATTCATTCAACTCACACGCGATATCAACATCAAGAGTTTGAATCCAACAAGACGCTCGGCGTCGAATTTATTGCGTTGACCACCAATGTGTCCGCGCTGGCTCATCTGTCTGATGACGCCATAACCGGAGTGTGGAGCGAATATCGCGATCATTCAACCGGCGGATTCTACTGGACGCCGCACACGCGGGAAATGTCTATCGCAGGCTTCTACTTCAATCAGAAGAAAGTTAGCGATTTCACGCTGCAAGGTGCGGTTCGCTACGACTTCAAGCGAGTTGAACCATTCACGACGGGAACAGTGACCGCGGCGGGAATAGTCCGTCGCCGAAACTTCGGAGGCGTGTCAGGCGCCGTGTCTAGCATCTACCATTGGACCGGCGGTTTGAAGGCGGGCGCAACGATGATGAAAACCTTCCGCGCTCCAGGAATTGAGGAACTTTTCTCGGATGGCCCTCACCTGGCAGCCTACTCCTACGAAATCGGCAACTCTGAACTCGGCACCGAGAACGGCTGGGGAACAGAGGCGTTTCTGCGCTATAAGGGGAATCGGCTAAAACTGAATCTAGCAATTTTCAGCAACCAGATTTACGGTTACCTGATTCCGGCAAACACCGGTGAAAAGGAATGGGGCAGCGGTGCCGCGGGCTGGTTGTGGATTTACCAATACCGCGGACTGGATGCCGTCCTTGACGGCGCCGAGTTGACCGTTGACGCCGAGATTGTGCCGCGAGTGCACGCGCAAGTGCGCACGAGTTACGTCAGAGGGACTTTAAAAGATAGTGAACTGCCCATTGAACGGATGCCGCCCCTCAACGGAAAAATAGCGCTCCGATACGCGACAGAGCCGTTGAACCTCCATTTGACAGCAAGATTCGCGGATTCGCAGCATCGGCTAGGCGAATTTGAGGAGCCTACTGACGGATACATCGCCTATGATATGGGCTGCCAGTATCTATTTTCGATTTGGGGGCTTCAACATCAAGCCGTGTTCGCAATCGAGAACCTCCTCGACACGGAATACCGTCAACACCTTTCGAGAATCAAATCGGTGATGCCGGAGCCGGGGCGTAACATTAAGCTTCTATATCGGACGTTGTTTTAGGAAGGCAAATAGATCTGGGAAGGCATAAGATTAGTCAACGCGGAACTTCTTTTTCAAATCGTTAACCATGACAACGTAATTGCCGGGCGCAAAAGTCCCGATATAAATCTGCTCCCGAATATCTGTCACGACCTTCGTGCATATCTTATCCTCGCTGCGTTTCATTGTCATCCGAATGGTAACAGTGTTTCCTTCTCTTGATTGATGCGTCTCATGGCGTGTGGTACAACCGTCCGGCAGGTACCCAACGACCTCAACAGTAACTTGGACGGGTTGGCTCTCGGAGATTAGCACCGAAACCTTTCTAACTGGTATATCGGTTATAATCCAGCCATCATCAACGCTGTCTCCGTTTGATGTTTCGTCGCCGCTGTCGAGGATTTTATCAATGACGTTCAGGCAACCGATGCAGTGCGTCAGGCTGAGTATTGCGGCGAACCACAAGATATGTTGAGGAATTTGGAAGCGGGTCATTTTCATGGCATGCCCTCTTGATGTGAGAACGGTGATGCTGGGTTAAAATTCGCAATGCATTAGAAAAAGCCCTGTTGAATTCTCCAGCAGGGCTTTTCCATTGGCATTGAGCGCTCACACTTCAAGGGTGCCATCCTATGTGAGTGCTAAATTTTCGAAATTCAGAACCAGTCAAATCTAATACTCCGGTCATTTCGAGTTAAACGCCAGCGGCCCTGACTCAAGCCGATTGACGAGAACCACTAAATGACCGTTCAACCGCTGTTTTCCAACGATGGATGGCATCTCCTCGCGGAAGGTCTGCCACAACCCGCCGCCGCGGCGTTTGGCTAGCAGGCTAGTCAAAAGAACATTATCGTCGCCCTCAATTTCATGCGCTGAAATGGCATTCGATAACTTGCGATCTACTTCCGGCGAAGTGCTAAGCCAACCTTTTGCGATGAGGCGCGTCGTCCCATCCCAGGACCTTTGGCTCATCATCGCTAGAGACTTGACAGCATTACCAACCTGCTTGTTTTGAGCGTCACCGTCTTGAAGCAACAACGCTGCGTATAGAGGCGTGAGACCGGAGGAGTCATCGATGTGGTTTGGGTTCAACACTTTTTTCGCTTTCACCGTGGATAGGGCTTTATCGGCAAGAGTTGTCAGTTCAGCATCGTCGGGAATTGCTATCGCTGCCATGCCAATGCACCAAGCAGCGCGGACCAAAAGTTTCGAATCTATTTCTCCGAGATGCGGGTTGTCCCAAGCCGGTTGGAGAAGAGTGAGTGCCTCAAGGTCAACACTACCCCGAACCGCTTCAGCAAGCAACTGCCAAGGCGTGTCGACCATGCTGCTTTCGACGTGCTCACGCGCGCCTTTTGCCGCCGCTTCTTCTCGATCCTTAGCCCCCATTTCCCAACGTTTCGCCGTTAGTTGCTGCAGGGCTTTCAGTGATGTGCGCTCCTTCTTTGACAGGTTGCGCCCCGCGGTTGCCGCGATGTCTAGTTGATTGTCGCGCAACGCTTCGAGCAACATCTTTACTTTCGCGTGAATGTGCGGCTCGCCGTAGACGAGCAATCGCGACGTGTCAATCAACACCGCGGACCCCGGATTGAGTCCCGAATCGTCCTTCTGGTCGATGACAATTCTGACTCCTTGAAGGAAATCGCTTAGCGCGTTCTCAACGTCTTCCTCGGACTTGAATTTCTTGAATTCAGTTTCCGAAGGTATTGCGAGATGGGCAATTTCGTATCCCCATGCGGAGGCGGCATGTAGGCGCCGCGATGTGCCGACGGTAATGGTGTCTGCGCCTTTCATTTCCCACGTCAGATGGTACGGCGCGAGCAGCCAATCAAGGGCTTGAATCACTGTGGCATTGCGCAAGTCTAGATACGTCACCCGAAGGTCTGTCAAATTCAGTAAATCTCCGGCATCTTCGAGGCTGCCGTCAATGAGCTCAAGTTTGAATCCGCCTTCTTTGACCACCGTGCGAATTGCATCGCCGAGCGGCTGATGCCGAATAACGAGGTCGAGTTTTCGGTTCAATCGCGGATGGGTTCCGGCGCGATTGCGGCCTATTTCTTCCGTAATGGCGAAGATGGCTTTGGCAGCGGCGGGGTATATTTCATCCGCATCGTCGATGCCTGCTAGCAACCCTAACACATGTTGATAACGGAGTCGCGCCGCTTCGAGATTGCCGTGATTCTGAAGTTTTTCAGCGTCTGCGAAAACCACATGCGCATCTTCATACAAGCCATCGTTGAGCCACGCGTCCGCATCCGCAATTGTGCGATGTCTTGGTTCATAGTAGTCATCCCTTGCATCAATGACATCGGATTTCGGCGGTGCATAGTTTGGAGAGTGCAATTCGCTGAAGTCCGCTCGACTGATAGTGTTTGCGGTATTCATGTGTGTGGCTGGCGTGTGCGAAAATCTTGAAGCGTTCACTGATGCTTTCCAGGTATTCTTCGCCGCAGCTAATTTTCGCCGTACCGGTTGCTCGAAATGGTGCATGCGGCGTGATTGATGCGGAGCCATGACCGGTTCGGATAATGGGACATTCATTGGAGCTGACGGCGAAGTGTCCCTAAGGACTGGGCTATTAACCATTTCAAAATCCGCAAAATCCGCTTCGAATCGCACCAAACGTCTGCGGCCGAACACGCCCTCAAAATCAGTTCCCGCGGGCATCGGCACGGGGACAACGACCTGCCGGGGCGGATTCGCCTGTCGGCTAACGAGTTGTGCCTCGCTTTCATCCACCGCGACGAAACTGGTGTATTGGCTAATCAGCCGATGCGTCAGCGCGACCCGCGTAATTTCTTCAACGACTTCAGGTGTATCGGCATAATACATCTGCGCCGAGATGTCCTCAATCTTCTTCCGCGCCCACACGGTGGAAAGCACGCCGTGCTCTGAGTTCACGTTCGGAAGCGTTACGTTCAGTGAAAAAGTCAGCGGCTTTCCCTCCGCGGCACCTGACAACTCAATTTGAGTTTCTCCGCCGCCCGCGTAACGTCCATGCAAGATGACCGGACTTCCCGCCCACAGTTCAGGGATGCGGCGAGGAAAGATTTCGTAGACGGACAGATCGTTCCAATCAATCTGTATGTTCGCGAGCTGTGCCCGATGGATTCGGTAAACAATCCGCGAAACCAATTCCTTCGGATCGGTGGCCAGATCAAGTACGCCGGACATTCCGCCGCCCAGTTTCGCCACGCCGTCAATTAGGAAGCGGTTGGGTGACGAACCGATGCCGATTGTCCAAAAACGAATCTGGTCTCCAGCGCATTTGCCGACCTCTTCAATTATCTCCGCCTCGTTGCCGATTTGGCCATCCGTGAGCATTACGACAATTCGCACCCTATTTGGGTCCGCCGGCTCGTTGAGCACTTTTCGGATACCCGTGAGCATCTCCGTTCCGCCGCTAGCTCGAATCTGCTGTGTGAAGTTCAGGGCGCGTTCGACGTTGTCTTGAGTCGCCGGCAGCGGTTTTTCAAACAAATTCTCAGCGCGGTTGGCAAAGGTGATGACCTGCACAGTGTCGCTCGGTTTACTGAGGCGGAAAAAGTGGCGCATCGTCTCTTTCGCTTTATCCAAAGGTTCCCCGCTCATCGAACCGGAAGCATCAACAAGAAAAACAAGGTCGCGCGGCGGAGCTTGGGCGAGTTCTGCGTCCAGTTTTGGCTGGATCATGAGCATGAAATAACCTTGGCCAGTGCCTTTGGAGTGCGTCAATACCGCCATTTCCGGCTTTTCACCGGCGACAGCGTATTTCATCACAAAATCCTTGTTTGGAATTGAATCCGAAGGCGAAATTTCCGCCGTGGCGCTTGATGCTCCCGTGCGCTTAATCGTTGCTTCATGATTGATAATATTTATGTCCCCAACCGGCACACCCGCTTCGAGCAACAGTGAAAGACTAATATCATGTCCGGTTCGGTAGCCCGGCTTGAGCGTCGGCGGAGTTATTCGCGAGGCGTCAGTCACCCGCGTTGTGTCCGGCGACCATCCTGTGCCGGACGGGTCTCCCTCTTCTGCGGGGCTCAATGTTTCTTCTATTTCGCCAACCTTGCCCTTCAATTCGCTCGGCAACTCCGGTTTCTTGGAAATCGGCGCACCCGGGATATAACGGGGGCCGACCACCATCGGGAAATGAAATTCGTAAGTTCCCATGTCGTAGTTGAGAACATCAACATAGGAAATTTCGATGTGGATTTCTTTGCCCGGCTTAATGTTGCCGACCGACTGGGTAAAGATGTTAGGGCGTTCCTGTTCTAGCAGGCTTGCTGTCGATCCCTGCTTAATTGCCTGTTCATACATCGCACGAGCTTCATCTCGACGCTTGATCAAGCCCACGATCCGCCGTTCGCCGATGACCATTGTCATATCATCCACGGCGGCGGTATGCGGCAGCGGGAACACATAAACTGCCTCGATATTTTCGTCGAACGGGTTGTCGAACGTTTGTGTCACTGTCACGCGGGCAATGAAGCCAGAGATGCTCGCCTTGACATCCGTGTGTTTCAGCGGGCATTCAACGATTCCATCCTCGGTATCAACGCGCAATGCGCCTTGGGTGACATCCTCTTCCATCGGCTCAATTGGCTGCGGCGCCTGTGCGAAGGCGATGCCGCCGAGTAGACTCACGGTCATTAACGTATTCAGTCCAGACATTTTTTCTACCTCATTGTGTTTTTTGTTGTGGTTTGGCGAATCGTGCCAAATTTTGGGCGAGAATCCAACCGCGGATTTTACAGTTACAAATCCTTGAATTAGGACTATTAGGCGGGACTGCGCTTAGCGCGCGCGGCTTCCTTGCAGTGAACTGCTAATTCCGTCTGGTTGAACTGGTGTTATTAACATGGACGATTGGGAGGGTAGAGAGTTTAATCTGAATTGGTCCACGCGAAAATTAATTTGCCGCACAACAAAAAACGCGGACGAAGTAATAGATTTTCCGACTATCTTATCGTTCCTGCCACAGGCCTGGTTCCGGACACTTTTGCACTCGCTGGAACAAATCTGCCCACTCACTTGAGCCATCGTCGTACCACACCTCCAAACGCGCACCCTCTACTTGGGCTTCTCCTTCGCCGCTATTGAAATATTCTAGGCGGTCGCCCTCCATATGGATACAACTGCCATCTGAATATACGGCCGTCTTGATAATCCGAGGCTCGGGGTGTATGTAAAGCCCCTCGGCGTCAAGTTTTTCATCGGGCACGCGGTACCTTTCAACGGCATCTTCGTCAACTTCGACGCCCAGACCGGGAGTGTCCGGAATTCTGTGGCATCCGTCGACGACTTCAACAGGCTTTGTCAGCAAATGATGGTTGTAGATGTTTAAGCACGTAATCGCAGGCCAAGTGGCGTGGGTGAGAACTGCGCCCAGATGCCCCGCCCAAGTAGTCGTCAATCCGGTTCCCACTATCTGCAACCAGAAAGGCAAATCTGCCTCAGCGCTTAACAGCCCTTGCCGCACGACATCGGATTTTCCGCCACTGATAACAAACCCGTCGCACACGGATTCCCGGACGTTTACGGTGTACGGCGGCGATCCGAAGTGCATTGCGATCGGTCGGTCTGTCTCCGCACGAATTCGCTTATTGTCTGCTATATGTTCCTGCGGTATCGGTGTTTCAAACATGGCTACGTTGTCGTATTTAGCCAACTTCTCCATGATAGGTATGGCGGTCGCTGCATCTCGGAAAGAAGCGTTTGGATCTAAATCGAGTTTGAAATCCGGCGGGACAACATTGCAAATTGCATCAACCTGCTCGACGATGTCCCACCATGGACGCACTTTATTCTTGAAGTTGGTATAACCGCACGCCACGGCATCTTTGGCTTCATCCGCCCATTTTTGCGGTGAAGCGTCTATCGACCACCACGAAATTGGCACCGTATCCCTAACTTTCGTCCCAATCAGTTCGTGGACCGGCACTTCCAGGATTTTTCCGACAACATCGAAAAGCGCCATCTGCAAACCTGCGCCAATTGAATCGTCGTTCATCCATTTGGCAGGACTCTCGCCCAAGACACGCTGTACACTCTCGTCAGTGGTGCGTCCATAGGTGTAGTGAATCACCGTCTCGCCCCATCCAACATGTCCGGTATCGGTGGTTACTTTACACATCTCTAAAACAGACCAGTTATAAACTGTCGATACACTCTCTATGGTAATCTGGCTCTGCCGCGGCGTATACGGTACATCGACAATAGTGCGTTCCACATCAATAACTTTCATGAGTTCCCCTTTCTACATTTGACCGTTAGGATTATTTGAATTGGGAAAATTGGCGAAAATTGCCGGCGGGTTGTTTGCATGAAAAACCTTTTCGGTGTGTTCCCGATGGATTCAGATTTAGCAATTCAGAATACTTCAGTAGAAAAAGTATGTCAAGGTATATTAAAGGGCAAAGCGAAAAAGCAGGCGCCGGTTCCGGAATCGGAGACATGGTCAATCTGTTCGAAGGCGCATCGAACTTGTTGATTAAGGCGTTCGGCTAGGCTATAATTTACCAGGGAACAACGGTATTGAGCACAAGTCGATCGCATTACGTTGCGTCGCTAGTCGTGCCGAAAAACTCATCCCCTGTTCAATTGGCGCAAAGGAGAACAATTCGATGAAATCTGCGGCGCTTCGATTCCATCTATCCACTTGGATGGCGCTCTGCTGCCTATTAGCAATGGGATTGAGCGCTTCCACCAAAGTTTTGGAATCAAACCCGTCACAACGTACAAAGCAGCTAGCCGATTACCCAAATCAACTGGTGCGCGATGGCGATTTGATAATCCTCCCGGATCACGGAACGGTGTACATCGCGGCAGATTTTCATGCGCATTGGCGTGACTTTAATCAGTGGCTTGACCGAACGGACTTAATTTCGCGCATTGAATCAGGGGCGGATGTCTACGGACTGATTATCGGTGATGTTGTAGACCACAAACCGGGCGATCCGGTTTTTGAACCGCACGGCGATACGAAAATTGTTGACAAGTTGATGCAACTCAAGAAACAGCTTGGCGCATTAGGAGAGCGGTTGATTTGCCTCAAAGGCAATCACGAGTTCGAAGCCGCGAACACTTATGCGCTGCTCAAGAAACACGGATTGACCGCAGCCAACCGTGAACAACTGATTGATGCGCTTTATCGAAGTCCGCAAGGCGCATATTTCCGGCAGTTCAATTTTATCGAGCGGATGACGGACGAACATTATGAATTCCTATTTAATCTACCAACCGCTGTGGTCGGGAAAAACGGCGTTGTTGGCGTCCATGCTGGAGTTTCGCGCGCCGTAAAAAACCTTTCTAGCCTTGTGCAACCGAGTTCAAAGGTGCTTGAAGAATTGCTTTGGGGCCGCTCTATCGTTGTTCAGGCTGGCGGGCACACGCCTACAGAAACGGACACCTTTCTTAAACACATCGGCGGCGGCGTGTTGATTGTTGGGCATACACCGCTGAGGAATTTTCCAAAAGAATTTGTCCAAGACGGCGTGGCGAAACTTGGCGGGCGTCAACTGATTTTCACTACCGGGTACGGTGCATCGCCCGGTGTGCCGACCTATCTTGTCATCGATCTCTCTAAACGCTATCGATCGGTCTCAGAACTGCAATTTGGGACCGAGATTCAACCGTTATATCCGGAAATGCGGAAGCGATAAAGCAAGAGGATAGAAAGGATTCTGGTTTCTGATGAGGACAGAATCACAAGATACAGACGGATTGCACTGTTTCGAAAAGAACTAGTCGATGTCACCATGCCGTTCGGCATAACAATACAGCGAGGACGCCAGCATGCAACACTTCAGTCAACGTGGCTTTGTCGAGTCGCTGCACGCCAACCATTCGGAAACAGAAGAGGAGTGGGCGGACTGTTCCAAGGCCAAGAACAACTCTCGGCATTACTTGCGCGATTTATTTTTCTCACGGACGGTCATGAGTATGAAACCGCGAACACCCATGCCAAGCGGCAAAAATAGGTATATTGGTGACTAGGGCAGAGGTTTTAGTCGGCAAGTAAGGAGCTACATCAGGGCGCCATCCCCTATGCAGCGTCACAATCTGGTTTATTCGCCGCACTCACCGCTATCCGAATTTGTACACCGTATCGCGTCATTCACTTCTCTCCATTATATCAATTAAATCCTTTGCTAAATTAGTTAGCTTTAAAGCAAGCTCGGGCGCTTTTTTTTCCTCTTCAGGCACGCAGGAAAGTGATGCGGACGCTCCACTTACGTCACCTTGGCTTGCCAAATTATACAACAGGATTTCATGATTGCGGTCCAAACCAACCCAAGAATTATTGGCGTCATACTTGGTTGCCTCAGCATCTGTCAATTTGCCGTCTGGGATCGGTTCCCCGCGTTCATTGCCGCTGTCGGTACCCCTATGGCTTACCGAAATTCGAATAGAGTTTATCACCGGTCCGCCAACTACGTAATCGTAATCACCGGGTCTCCCGTAACTGCTTATTGCTAACGCGCCGTATTCGCCGTTCGACAGCAAGACATTGCCTGAGTCATCAGGGAAATAGAAGAAAGCAGATTTCCCTTTCCAATCCGTATCTAAATGCGGAATTGGGCATGTATCAAAGGTTAACTGAGGTACCTCATGATCGTGAGTGTTTATCCGTGAGTGTAAATCGGTGTGGGTATGGTTGCGGTTTAACTCAAGCCGATTTAGCCTGAACGAACTGCGGGGTGAGTGTGTTCAATCAGGGCTGATTCATGTTTATGGGAAATCGAGGCATAGTCGTGATTGTGTTCAGTTAAATCGTGTTCATGACCTATTGACGCATAATCATGTGTGTGTTCAATTAAGTCGCGATCCTGATCAGTCAAAATATATTCAGGATGTTCATGTCCGCAACCTAATAGACAAATTGCCAAGACGACAAATACACATTTCATCGTATTCTCCTTTCATTACGTGCAGCTATGTGATTGGGCCAAAGAATGTAACCATGGCGTTTTGCTTGCTCATAGTACATTTTTCACGCGCCCCGTCATGTGTACAAGGGTGATTCTGAACTGGAAACGCGGCGTCCCGCTAATTTAAATGGTTTAAATTGCACGGTTGCCTAAGCTGTCGAAACTGAATCAGGTGCTCGAATAGGATTGAACGCAAATTATATGCCAAAACCAACAAGTTCCTTCAAACTGGTGCCGGCTAGCGATTGAAAGGCATGATCTAACAAGGCATGCGGGCAGAATTATGTTTTTCAGCGCTGGGAGTAGCCTTCAAGCGGTATGATAAGCATATCCACGCTCTCCGTGGATCTTGCACTAAACGGTGCACTTTTGAAGAATCGATGTTCTTTTTTGTGCACCCAGAAAACCAATCAGTCTCCTTTCTCGCCGTGCACGGACACACGCGGAAAAACCCCGGAGGCAATACGATGCGCGGTGTACTACCGGATAGTTGACGTCTAAAGTGCGATGTGTTATCATTTATGCAGCCTGAGTTGGGTAGATGGTCGCGTTCCGAGCAATTCGGGATGAGGAAAGTCCGGGCTCCGCAGGGCGAGGCGCTGGGTAACACCCAGGAGCGGTGACGCTATGGAAAGTGCAACAGAGAGTAGACTACAACGCACTATGCGTTGTACAGGTGAAACGGTGCGGTAAAAGCGCACCAGTCCCGGTGGCGACATCGGGAGCTAGGTAAACCCCGCCTGGAGCAAGGCCAAGTAGAAGGACGTAAATGGGTGCGCCCGCCTAGTCCTCGGGTGAGCCGCAAGAGGTTGATGGAAACATCAATCCCAGATGAATGATCATCACCCTGATGCGCGAAAGCAAATTAGGGGACAGAACCCGGCTTATTCCCAACTCAAGCGCTTTTATAAGCCATAAATCCTTAGCAGGTTAACGAGGATACTCTAGGTCCGGTCTGCACAATCCCCAATCACGTAATAAATAAGGTTTGACATGAAACCGAGGCACGCTATCTACATCTTTTTTCTGCTTGGCTGTTCTCTATTTGCCGCCATACCGCAACTCAGCATTGGCGATCGCGGCGAAGCGTATTACAAAGCCAAGCGCGAAAATATGGTTGCGACACAAATCGACCAACGCGGCGTCCGGGGTACCCGAAAAGGTGTGACGGACGAGCGGGTTCTAGACGCCATGCGGCGTGTACTTCGCCATGAATTTGTCCGTGAGGTGGACAAACCCCGCGCCTATGCAGATCACCCACTGCCGATCGGATACGATCAGACTATATCGCAGCCATACATAGTTGCATTTATGACCGAGCTTCTCAACCCCAAGAAGGAGCACAAGGTGCTCGAAATTGGAACGGGGTCGGGGTATCAAGCGGCGGTTTTGGCAGAGTTGGTCGACCACGTTTACACCATTGAGATAATTGAAAAATTGGGTCAAAAAGCAAAAAAACGGCTGGAAGGACTCGGATATAAAAACCTGACGGTAAAGATTGGAGACGGCTACTACGGTTGGGAAAAACATGCGCCGTTCGACGCCATTATCGTCACTGCGGCTGCGGATCACATCCCTCCTCCCCTCGTGCGCCAACTCAAGCCGGGCGGGATAATGTGCATCCCCGTCGGCGGGCGGTTTCAGGTGCAATCCCTGATGCTCGTGCAAAAAAAAGCCGACGGTTCCGTCGTGACTAAACAGATTATGCACGTCCGGTTTGTTCCATTGACGGGGAAGCGTTAGACAATTTCGCCGCATCGTTGAATAGGAAATCAGGATTCTTGAAATGAACCCTCCCCCAATCCGCAATGAAAGAGAATAGGAATTGGAAGCCTGTTAATCTCGACGACGTAAAGACTTATCCCATTCGCGATCGAATCAACAAGGTGTCAGTCCGCGATTTTGCCGCTCCTCTTTCGTCGCACACGGGAATTCGCGAGCATTTATCGTGCTTGCCCAAAATCCTTAAAGCTGCCGATTTCTTGGAATTAGTCGATCAAATCGCCGCGGCTTATCGGCGGCAAAAGCCGATTATTGTCATGGCGGGCGGGCATGTGGTCAAGTGTGGATTGAGCAGAATTCTAATCAATTTGATGGAGCGCGGCATTATCACTGCCCTTGTATTCAACGGCGCAACGAGCATCCACGATTTTGAAATCGCCCTCATCGGAGAGACATCGGAAGATGTCGGTCGATACCTTCAGTCCGGCGAGTTTGGCATGGTTGAAGAAACCGGGCGATTCATGAATGAAGCCATCTGCGACGCAGCCGCCAAGGGTAGCGGTATGGGAGAAGGTCTGGGACGAAAATTGATTGAACTGGACGCACAATTTCAGGATACGAGCCTTCTCGCCGCAGCTTGCCGGCTCGGCATTCCCGTTACGGTGCATGTCGCAATTGGGTCAGATATTATTCATCAACACCCGTTGGCAAATGGTGCAGCTATCGGAGAGACTAGTTTCACAGATTTTCGAATATTGACTGCGGTCGTCGCTGAACTCGGGGATGGCGGGGTAATCCTGAACCTCGGTTCTGCAGTGATACTGCCCGAAGTCTTTCTCAAGGCGTTAACGATCGCTCGAAATCTCGGACATCAAGTCACCCACTTTACCACTGCGGATTTCGATATGATTCAGCAGTACCGTCCCCTAGAAAACGTCGTCAAACGCCCGACAGTCATCGGCGGAAAGGGGTTTACCTTTACCGGACACCACGAAATCATGATTCCGCTTTTGGCTGGCGCCATAGTTGAAAGAATAGAAGAAGGCACAGAGTAACCGGCGCCGCAATGTGCTAAAAGGGCAACTAGCAAACTTGGAGAGGTCGAAGATTTAACATAAATGATTACTCCGCTTGCGCATCAACGGCAATTTTTATGACCGTTTCGCCGCCTAACCGATACTTTCCATCCAGCGCATCAAAACCCTCCCGGACGCGGGAAAGCGGTAGTTTATGACTCACCATGTCGGCGAAAGGAAATTCATTTTTCTCAAGTATTGGGAACCCGCGTACAAAATGTTCATCCCAGCTTCCCCATACTGCCTCTAAACGGATATTATTAACCATCAGCAATTGGTTCGGATTGAAGTCTATCGAGCCGACATCGACAAAGTGGCCGACCTCACAAAAAGTGCCGCTGTGCTTGACGTAGCCCAATCCCTCCGGGATAGCTGGTAGGAACCCGGCGCACTCAAAGACAACATCTGCGCCGGCGTTTTTGGGAGTATGTGATTTGACTAGCTCGGTGCGCTCAGCCACCGACGTTACCTTCTCGATGTCAATAGTAACATCGGCACCCATCCGGCTGGCGAGTTCAAGCCGCTCTGCGGGTCCGCCAACCATAATCAGCTTTGCAGCACCGCTGACCTTTGCGCACGCCAACGTCACCAACCCGATTGCGCCGGAACCCTGAATAACAACCGTATCTCCAAACTGCAGTTTGGCGCGCATCACGGCATGTACGCCGATGGTGAACGGCTCCGTCATCACGGCTGCTTCTTGCGGCAGGTCTGTTTTGATGAAACAGGTACGCGGACAACAGAGGTAAATGTAATCGGCGAACCCGCCGCGAAAATGCGGCGGTTTATCCGGATTATATTGGAAACCGTACCCGCCGTCGTCGGCTGCCGGTGCGAATATGACTCGATCTCCTTCACGGATGGGATTGCCGACGTAGTCAGACTTTACGTCCTTCCCAAGTGCCTCCACAATCCCTACATTCTCATGCCCCAATAAAACCTCTTCGTCGAACCCTTTTTGCCAGAAGTGTAGGTCAGTACCGCAAATGCCCGCCAATTCCTGTCGGAGTAGAACCGTATCCGGTTCCGGATCTGGCACGGGATACTCGCGAACCTCGAAATCTTGTCCCTGTGCTATAACTGCTCTGCCTGTTCGCCCCATCATTTTTCTCCTTGTTTCATTATCGTTAAAAGGTTTATAATACGTAACGGCAATCACGATTATACTCGAATCCCGACCCTGAATCAAAAGAAAATCCGCGCTAACGATTTGAGGCATGACTTGCGTCCGAAAGAAAAAATGTGAGTGGATTCGAGTGCCATTTCATGACAAGGTTATCCCGAATGAGATCAAAACACAAATCAGGCAGAGCGTTCGCTGTATCGATCTTTGTGCATATTATCGCCGGTATCGTTGGGTTCTTTTTCTGGCCCAACTCTGACCTGCGATTGGATGAAGGGGCAGTGAACGCTGTGCTGATGAAGGTCGAAAAACCGCGAGTCAAACGGATGAGCCGTCCCAAAAGGGCTCGAATACGGAATCGTACCGAGACAAACATTACAACGAACCAACCGAACCTAAAAATCCTGACCAGTAATGCCCCGGTGACGCAGCGAGGCGTTGTTTCGGCTGCAGCGCCGACAAAGTTAGGCGATGTCGGCTCGCTTGATTTCAGCGGCGGCAACTTAACTACCAACACTGTGAGAATTGCGCCGCCTGTGCGCAAAACGGCGAATTCTCCTGTAAAGACTGCGCCAGTTGAGGAAGGGCGTCCAAAAAGCCGATTGGTGAAATTCATTGAGAAACAGCCGAATCCGCAACAGATCATTTATTGCGTGGACCTTTCATCAAGCATGCTCGGCTTAAAGCCGCGTAAGCTAAAGAAGATTATTGCTATTTTGCAGGATTCGTTGGCGTTTCTTGAGCTGCACGACCAGTTTAATATCATGACGTTTAGTAGGGAGGTCGAATTTTATCAACCTAATTTTCTCGCTGTAACTGATGAAAATGTCTCCAGCGCGATAGCGTACCTCGAAGCCGCGAAACCGCGGAAAAGCCCGCGTTATGTCGACAAGGACATGTTTGAAGCGCTTCATGACGCGAATAAAATACAACCGACAATCATCGTCCTATTCAGTGACGGCATTTTGACGTCGGGTTTCCCAGATATCAAGGCAGTCGAAAAACAAATTGGCGGCAAGACGAAAATTTTTGCGATGGCGACCGAAATGGCTGAAGATTTCCCCGGCGCGGTGTTGTTGAAAATGCTCGCGGACACCAGCCGCGGTGAATTTTGGCTCGTTAAAAAGCCGCAACTATTGCCGCCATTCAAAGGTTGAATGTAATGGCAAAGTAAAATGTAGACACACGCAACCGTATTGTTCTTGCGTTCCAACGGAGCAGAATGAGATACTTGAAACCGAGTGTTTTCCGCAAACCCCGGTTTCTTCAGTAGTCGTTTAAACCGAGTGTTTTCTTCAAAACTCGGTTTCTTAACGGGTTCGGAGCCGCACATGCAGGAAGGGCATAGAGTAACGTTCACAGGGCCGTTACAGGCGGTATTGGAGCCGTTCAGACGCGATGAAGAACTCGGTAACGGTCAGGTTCTTGTTAAAACTGTGTATTCCATCATTAGCGCCGGTACAGAAGGAGCGCACTATTCCGGTCTGGAGGCAGAACATCCCGCTTTAGGAGACCGGCCCTTTACCTATCCCATGCAGACGGGGTATGGAAATTACGGGGAAATTATCGCCTTAGGCGACAACTGCGGTGACCTTCGTGCGGGAGACCGCGTCCTGAGTTTTTCCAATCACGCCTCACATGTCAAAGTGGATGCGACGCGGTTTTGTCTGAAGACGCCGTCCGAACTTGATGGGAAAAAAGCCGTTTTCACGCGGATGGCAGGCGTGGCAATCACCGCGTTGCGCGCCGCGTCCATTTCCCCGGGGGACAAGGTGCTCGTCATCGGACTCGGTCTAGTAGGAAATTTCGCTGCGCAGCTTTTCAGGCTTGCCGGTGCGGAGGTAATGGGGGTCGATCTGTCAAACTATCGGATACAGGTCGCCAAACAGTGCGGCATCGAAAACGCAATAAATCCCGGTGATACTCAAATAGAAGGTGCCGTGATGGATTGGACCGGTGGGCGTGGCGCAGACATCAGCGTTGAAGCCATCGGCAAGTCGGAACTGGTTGCGCAAGCGGTTCAGATGACGCGGCGAAAGGGCGAGGTTATTCTGCTGGGGAGCCCGCGTGCGCGTGTCACAATGGATGTCACACCTATGTTGAGCCGGATCCACTTGCTGGGTATTCGACTGATAGGCGCGCTTGAATGGCTTTATACCATCCCCGATACCGATGATTCAAAGCACAGTATCACGCGCAACTATCAGCAGATTCTCGGTTGGATTGAATCCGGCGCCCTCAAGACGGATCCGCTGTTGACGCACCTGCTTTCACCGGTAGCCTGCCAAAACGCCTACCTAGGTCTGCACGAACGGAAGGACACCTATCTAGGTGTTGTATTCGATTGGAGTCAGCTTTAGATTCGGTACGAAGCGTGATACCATTCAGGCTGTACATCATCACGGACAGGTTTCGCTGTTCCCCGCGATTACTGTACGGCGTAATCCATGACCTCTTGGATGCGGGAGTATCCGCCATTCAACTTCGGGAAAAAGACTTGAGCGATGTCGAATTCATCAATTTAGCAAAACCAATCGCCAAGCTTTGCCGTGGCTATGCCGCTCAACTATTTATTAACTCGCGCGCAGAAATTGCAGCCGAACTAGGGGCGAATGGTGTGCACCTGCCGGGGAATTCACCGCCCGTTGAGGAGGTCGTCCCACAGTCGGATTACCGACTCATTGTAGGTTGTTCGGTACATAGCCGTGATGAAGCGCGGACGAGGGAACTGGAAGGCGCGGATTTCTTGTCGTATAGCCCCATCTACCCGACAGCAAGCAAGCCTGGATACGGCCCGGCTGTAGGATTAGAAAAACTCAGGAAGGTCGCAGCGAGCGTGAAAATTCCCGTTTTCGCATTGGGAGGTATAACACCTGAACGGGTTACGGAGTGTATTGGTGCCGGGGCGTATGGAGTTGCGGTGATGTCTAGCGTCATGTCCGCCGAAACCGGGATTCAAACCGCCAAGGCACATCTACAGGCACTCAGCGCATGTTTGAAACCCCGTTTATAGCAACTCCATTTGTCTTGAAACCAATCTGAATCTATTGTTTGATTAAGATGGAATTCACCGCTTTTATTTCAAATCTCTGTTGCTCTGGGGATGTGAAGGATGTACTGTAGGAGCGATCTTCGTTCATCAACTCGAAGATAAAATCTTCTCCGACTCGCGAAAAAAGCCCCAGCGGGGCGATAGGTGTATAGACACGCCGATTTACCACACATTATAAGCCCCAGCGGGGCGACAGGTATAATGTAACTCAAATGTCCAAAAAAGCATTGCTACCCATTTAACATAGTCTCAGTCGTGTCCAAGATAATGTAGGCGTTTAGCGATGAAACAAATCTTGACAATTGCCGGCTCTGATTCTGGGGGAGGCGCGGGCATTCAAGCCGATATTAAAGCCATCCACGCCAACGGCGGTTTCGGCTTGTCCGTCATTACATCAATCACAGCACAGAACACGAAGGAAGTGATTCGCGCCTTTGACGTGCCGATCGGCATAATCGAGGCGCAGATCGATGCCGTCTTTTCAGATTTCGACGTAGCAGCCCTAAAAACCGGCATGTTGTCTTCCCCGGCAATTGTTCAGGCTGTCGCCAAGAAATTACGCCGCTATTCTCCGATAAACGTCGTCGTCGATCCGGTCATGCTTTCGAAAAGCCAGTACCCCCTCCTGAAGCCGGAAGCCGCCGATAGCCTATTTTCGGAACTGATGCCGCTGGCAACGGTGGTTACGCCCAACGTTGACGAAGCCCAACTGCTCGCAAATTGTGAAATTAACACGATATCGGACGCAAAGCGAGCTGCGAAGATAATATCGGCTTGCGGGTGCGGAGGCGTGCTGGTAAAAGGCGGTCACCTTGCGGGGAAGCGTGCGTCGGATGTTTTGTTATTCGATGGGGTATTTACCGTTTTTGAAGCCGATCGCATTGAAACGAAAAATACGCACGGCACCGGATGCACATATTCCGCTGCCATTGCTGCCCAGCTCGGACATGGCAAAGACCTGATTTCGGCGATAGGCACTGCGAAGGATTATATTACAAATGCTATCCGGTTTTCTCTTGATATTGGGCGCGGTCAGGGACCAACAAACCACTTCTATTTCCTTGAACGATGCAATAATAGCGCTTGAATTTTATGGGGAGGCGTAACCCGTGCTTCACGGCGAAGATCTTCACGATTACAGCAAAGAAGAGGATGACCTCGGTAAAATCTATGATCGCGTGTTGATTAAACGCCTCTACGCCTACATGAAGCCGTACCGGCGCCAAGTCGTGTTAATCTTGTTCCTAAACCTCGGAAGCACGTGCGGACAATTGGCGGGTCCCCTGCTCATGAGGTATGGCATTGACCGTTACATAAAAGTAGGATCGCTGGACGGATTGAGCGGGATTGCGCTTCTTATGATTCTCGCCATGTTGGCAGACATGGTTTTCAGCTATTTTGAGGAATACCGGCTGCAAATGTTAGGGCAACGGGTTATGTATGACTTGCGTATGGGGATATTTTCACATCTCCAGAAAATGGAGGTAGGCTTCTTCGACCGCAACCCCGTTGGACGCCTCATGACACGCGTGATGGGCGATGTCCAAGTACTCAATGAGCTGTTCACGTCAGGGGTTATCACGATCTTCACCATTCTAATTAAAATCGTCGGCATTATGGTGATAATGCTGTACATGAACTGGAAACTCGCCCTGGCGATGTTCACGGTGTTGCCGATTATCTTTGGCGCCACAACCGTTTATCAAATTTATTCCCGCCGCGCTTTTCGCGATCAGCGAAAACACCTGGCACGCATCAACGCCTTTCTACAGGAAAATATCGTTGGCATGACCACAGTCCAGTTGTTCGCCCAAGAGCGGCGGAACTTCCTAAAATTCGATCAGCGAAATCAGGCTTATTTGCAGGCGGGTCTGCGCAGCGTATTCTACTTCTCGATTTTCTTCCCGTTGATTGAGGTCGCCGGATCGCTTGGCACGGCGATTATCGTCTGGTACGGCGGCGTGCAGAGTTTAAAGGGCATGTTAACATTTGGCGATTTAGTCGCATTCATCCAATTCAGTCAACGCCTGTTCTGGCCCATCCGCGAGTTAAGCGAACAGTATACAATTTTTCAATCCGCGATGGCGTCGTCTGAAAGAATCTTCGACCTCTTGGATAAGCAGCCCGCAATCGTCAATGCGGATAAACCAAAAGGGTTGGAAGCCATGAAAGGCGAAATTGAATTTCAAAATGTCTGGTTCGCTTATGAAGATGATAACTATGTCCTTCGCGACATCTCCTTCAAAGTCAATCCAGGCGAAACGGTCGCAATCGTTGGTCAAACCGGCTCCGGCAAGACCTCGATTATCAACCTGCTATGCCGTTTCTACGAGATTAACCGCGGGCGAATTCTAATTGATGGAGTGGAAATCCGAGATTTGAGACTATATGACTTGCGCCGCGCTATCAGTATCGTGCAACAGAATATCTTCCTGTTTTCAGATACAGTCGACAATAACCTACGCCTCGGCGCGGATGACATAACGCCGGATCAAGCGGTCGCCGCAGCAAAACACGTACATCTGGACCCGTTCGTTCAAAAAATGCCGGACGGGTACGCCACCGAGGTCAAAGAGGGCGGCAGCGCACTCTCCGTGGGTCAAAAACAGCTCGTTGCCTTTGCCCGCGCCTTGGCGTTTAATCCCGACATTCTCATCCTCGACGAAGCCACATCAAGTGTAGACACGGAAACTGAAGGCTTAATCCAAGACGGGATTAAACGCCTGATGGCAAACCGTACCTCCATCGTTGTCGCCCACCGGCTGTCAACCATCCGGAATGCTGACAAAATCCTCGTTATGCACCGAGGCAAAATCCGCGAGATTGGCACACACACCGAACTGCTTCAACGGCAAGGCATCTATTATCGGCTCTATCAGCTTCAATACAAGGGCCAAGAAATCGCCTGAGCTGGTTGCCCACCCCGCCCGCCAAGCCACAGTCCCAAGTCGCAATTCAACCTGACGAAATTGGAATAATTCTTCTACTCATTGGTTTGTGGGAGAGGCTTCCTAGCCTCGATTATCAATCAGTCGCTCCCTTCTTGTGTAAATATGAACCTAAGTGACTATATGTCAAATCCTGTTCACGCGAATCACACGAAGATTCTCCCCCTTGCTAATCTTGCTATTGCCCACATCTTAATGAGGGTGCTAGAAACGTCGATCAACCCAACCTTCAAGAACTAGGAAGAACTACAAAAACTATCGCCTTCCCTATTCGGTCAGTTGATCCTTCGCGGTAAGGAGGGGAATGATTATTGTAATGAATCGACAAGACATCCGCACTGTAGGAGAGGCATCCCTGCCTCGACAGTCGGGAAAAGGATCTTCCTCCCACAGTTTACATAATACCGAAATGAAAAATCGTTGTTAGCCCCAACATAGACGGCTTCTACCTCCAGTGATTTGTGGGTAATGGTAAGCTTGCCAAGGGGGATCAACTGAGCGAATAGCGAAGACGATAGTCTTCAAGTCTTTACCACCAGAACCCTGGCCGATTGTCGTTTCGATGATTGTACTGGTGTGATTCACCGAGTGGTTGGTGCGGAGATCAAAAAGCGTTGGGTTTCGCCTTCGGCTCTACCCAACCTACAAGAACTCTTACCGGGTGACATTTTACATTTCACAGTTTTCACAGTAAATTGAAGCGGAATCGGACAGGAAACTGCGATTGGACAGCCGTAGAAGGCAGTCTGGGACTGCATACTTATCCGTTTTTCCCCAAATAGTGGAAAACCTTACTGTGAAATTTCGCCGTTTCATGTAGTGGGGATTTTTACAATGGCGTCACACGTCTTCGTAGGTCGGGTTGTACGATCAAGCGCCTGGGTACGGGGCGTGAAAGTTTTCTCCGTAACCCAACGCTTTCTATCTTAGATCAAATTCTATCCGCACGAATCACACGAAGATCCTCCCCCTTGCCAAGCTTGCTATTACCCACAGGTCCAGAAATTCGCACGGAGCGATGCTGTGGGAGGGAAATCCTTTTCGCGATTGTCGAAGCAGGGATGCCTCTCCCACGACGAATGTGACTTGTCGGCTCTATCAATAATCATTCCCCTCCTTACCAAGGAGGGGTTAGGGGAGGTCTTAGGTAAGGTTGAGCGCTGATTCTATCCCCCCATTAGGATGTGGGGTAATAGTAAGCGTGCCAAGGGGGAGCGAGAAGGGGCCTCGGTATTGAAAGCGTTGGGATTCGCCTTCGGCTCTACCCAACCTACAAATACTTTTCATCGGGGTAGAGGTTGTTACTTCACTAGCCACTGAGCACTAGCCACTGCTTTACCACTTTCAGTCCCCTTTTCATCGCGGTAGAGGTTGTTACCTAACAGTCTCTTTTCTCATTATCTAAATCAGCCTCCTTTCAGTCCGCTTTTCATCGCGGTAGAGGTTGTTACAGTAATTTGCCCCAACGTGCCGCCCGTACTATCATCTACTTTCAGTCCGCTTTTCATCGCGGTAGAGGTTGTTACGTATCGATCAGGGTTGGATTCAGACGGCGGAGACGGCTTTCAGTCCGCTTTTCATCGCGGTAGAGGTTGTTACTGATAATACACAATATGGCCAACCTTGCCTTTCCACTTTCAGTCCGCTTTTCATCGCGGTAGAGGTTGTTACTTTATGGAAGAGCCTGAGGACTTTGCCAACATGGATACTTTCAGTCCCCTTTTCATCGGGGTAGAGGTTGTTACTGCGGTACATCTATCCGTCGGCGCGGTTCGCGGTCAACACTTTCAGTCCCCTTTTCATCGGGGTAGAGGTTGTTACTTTTTGCGTAATTGTTGTCGGAGTAAAACGGACTGCTTTCAGTCCCCTTTTCATCGGGGTAGAGGTTGTTACTATGCTACGAATTATCGGGGACGCAAATGAAGTGTTACTTTCAGTCCCCTTTTCATCGGGGTAGAGGTTGTTACGAGAACAGGCGCGGATGCAGTTACTCGCGGGCGCTTTCAGTCCCCTTTTCATCGGGGTAGAGGTTGTTACACCCTTGACGCCCGCACCGACCGCCATGCCGAGTCCCTTTCAGTCCCCTTTTCATCGGGGTAGAGGTTGTTACTATATGACTATCCTGGCGGTTGGGATGAAATCAACAAGCTTTCAGTCCCCTTTTCATCGGGGTAGAGGTTGTTACCCGGTCGGAACCGAAGTATCGGGAATTTTGTTCGGCTTTCAGTCCCCTTTTCATCGGGGTAGAGGTTGTTACTGCAAATCGGTACTACGCTTGACGCGAGACCGTTACGCACTTTCAGTCCCCTTTTCATCGGGGTAGAGGTTGTTACGAATCCCGGCTTAAATGGATTGTGCTCGATCTGGTCTTTCAGTCCCCTTTTCATCGGGGTAGAGGTTGTTACCCGAATACACCCACATCGACGGTCTGCGGTTGCGTTCCTTTCAGTCCCCTTTTCATCGGGGTAGAGGTTGTTACACAATCTTCCGCAATGCCCTCCTGGATATGATTTTCTCTTTCAGTCCCCTTTTCATCGGGGTAGAGGTTGTTACTATATTTACTTTCTTGAACGTGATTCTAATTATTGGGACTTTCAGTCCCCTTTTCATCGGGGTAGAGGTTGTTACTCAACGAATCGGACGGGCGAGTGAGTCTGCTTTACTTTCAGTCCCCTTTTCATCGGGGTAGAGGTTGTTACTTCTAAAATCCTCTACCTCGCCCCGTCTGTCTTTCCTTTCAGTCCCCTTTTCATCGGGGTAGAGGTTGTTACGCCGTCGCGGTGGTGGTTCGCTATCGCATCGCCGGCTTTCAGTCCCCTTTTCATCGGGGTAGAGGTTGTTACCGAAAACGTAAACCGTTTAGTTAATGGCAACCATCACTTTCAGTCCCCTTTTCATCGGGGTAGAGGTTGTTACTGCCGGCGCGAAGATGATTGCCGAGATTGAACCAGCGGACTTTCAGTCCCCTTTTCATCGGGGTAGAGGTTGTTACAATTTCTTGGAGCGTTCGGCTATCATCTATGCTTTCACTTTCAGTCCCCTTTTCATCGGGGTAGAGGTTGTTACCTTTTATCGGCGGCATGACAAACTACATTGAAAGCACTTTCAGTCCCCTTTTCATCGGGGTAGAGGTTGTTACCGTTAATCCAGTCGGTATGCCGAGAACGCCGTTCATCTTTCAGTCCCCTTTTCATCGGGGTAGAGGTTGTTACGATGTCCGGGAACGGCGATGTGGAGATTCGCGGGCTTTCTTTCAGTCCCCTTTTCATCGGGGTAGAGGTTGTTACCGTGCCTGCCGCCCCGCCTATCCGGCGACCAAAGACAGCTTTCAGTCCCCTTTTCATCGGGGTAGAGGTTGTTACAACTTCGGATTGATTGAGCCCTTCGATTGCAGCTGTCTTTCAGTCCCCTTTTCATCGGGGTAGAGGTTGTTACCGACCGCTGCGGCGTGCTGATGGTACTGCGCTTCAATCCTTTCAGTCCCCTTTTCATCGGGGTAGAGGTTGTTACACAGGGAGTAGACGACTTAAAGATTCATAACTACGCTTTCAGTCCCCTTTTCATCGGGGTAGAGGTTGTTACATAGTCTGAATCTGTCGGCGAGGTGTAACTCTTTGCAGCCTTTCAGTCCCCTTTTCATCGGGGTAGAGGTTGTTACCAATTCGCAACTTAATGGAGACGCCGTGGATTATTTCTCTTTCAGTCCCCTTTTCATCGGGGTAGAGGTTGTTACCAACCTAACTGGATTAGCAGTAGCCCTAATCGGACTTTCAGTCCCCTTTTCATCGGGGTAGAGGTTGTTACTCTAACTGCGATATGTGCTCATATAACGAAAATGAGCTTTCAGTCCCCTTTTCATCGGGGTAGAGGTTGTTACTTACATGGGAATAATTCCAAATATCACCTACTCGACTTTCAGTCCCCTTTTCATCGGGGTAGAGGTTGTTACATTTCTATTAGCGTCCTGCTAGCCCCTGTTGTACCCTTTCAGTCCCCTTTTCATCGGGGTAGAGGTTGTTACTGAAAGTGCCAAAGAGATATTCTACGACATACTCAGCTTTCAGTCCCCTTTTCATCGGGGTAGAGGTTGTTACTCAAAGACAGCAAACCGTTGTCACTGTTAACAGATCCTTTCAGTCCCCTTTTCATCGGGGTAGAGGTTGTTACGCATCTATAACATCGAACCGCACAATCTCTTTATTCCTTTCAGTCCCCTTTTCATCGGGGTAGAGGTTGTTACTCAGTATCTCGACATCGTCCAAATCGTCACAGATTATCCTTTCAGTCCCCTTTTCATCGGGGTAGAGGTTGTTACTCAAGATTGGAGTCAACGCCAGATTGCTGAAGAATTCTTTCAGTCCCCTTTTCATCGGGGTAGAGGTTGTTACAGATTATTACCAGAAGAACAAACCGGCTTTGGAACACTTTCAGTCCCCTTTTCATCGGGGTAGAGGTTGTTACTCTAACGGCAAGAACGAGGGATTCGCTATAGCAGTCTTTCAGTCCCCTTTTCATCGGGGTAGAGGTTGTTACCTCGCATGGCGAAGCAATATGAAATCGCCGAACTGATCTTTCAGTCCCCTTTTCATCGGGGTAGAGGTTGTTACTGGGTGATGGACGGAAAGTATTTTGAAGTGCCGATCTTTCAGTCCCCTTTTCATCGGGGTAGAGGTTGTTACTTAGTATCTTCGCTTGTGGACGTGATATTGATTGCGTCTTTCAGTCCCCTTTTCATCGGGGTAGAGGTTGTTACGCTTGAAACTGGTGCTTTGGTGCGGGGGAACGGTGTCTTTCAGTCCCCTTTTCATCGGGGTAGAGGTTGTTACGATTATGCCGAATCGTGCTTTTGTCTGCCGGACTGACTTTCAGTCCCCTTTTCATCGGGGTAGAGGTTGTTACGAAGGCAGCCGAAAAGACGCCGCGCAGTCGCTTCTTTGCTTTCAGTCCCCTTTTCATCGGGGTAGAGGTTGTTACTGCATCCTCAAGCGTCCGGTAGCACCGGACACGGAATACTTTCAGTCCCCTTTTCATCGGGGTAGAGGTTGTTACGCAAACTCCTCGCGGTGCCAACGTGGCGCAACGAGGCTTTCAGTCCCCTTTTCATCGGGGTAGAGGTTGTTACACCCAACAAAGACACCTATTTCAATCCTATCATGTATCTTTCAGTCCCCTTTTCATCGGGGTAGAGGTTGTTACTATCCACCCAACCTCACCCCCTTTGTTTTACATGACCTTTCAGTCCCCTTTTCATCGGGGTAGAGGTTGTTACTTTGCTTAGCCTCCGCCTCGACCGCCGCCGCGTCAACCGCCTTTCAGTCCCCTTTTCATCGGGGTAGAGGTTGTTACATTGAAGATCGTTTCCCTGAATTTGTGGGAAAGAATGTTCTTTCAGTCCCCTTTTCATCGGGGTAGAGGTTGTTACAAAAAAAAAGGGGAAACGCCACCTAGACATTCAGGTCTTTCAGTCCCCTTTTCATCGGGGTAGAGGTTGTTACGAAGTGACGGAAGCGGACGAGACAACGCACAAGGGCACTTTCAGTCCCCTTTTCATCGGGGTAGAGGTTGTTACGGTGTAAGTCCTAACGTGCAAGGGACAGGTCATTATGCTTCTTTCAGTCCCCTTTTCATCGGGGTAGAGGTTGTTACACGCAAAGCGATCCTTTGGGTACTATCACGTTGACCTTTCAGTCCCCTTTTCATCGGGGTAGAGGTTGTTACATAATGACGGCAACCCGGCGGGCGGGGTGTCCAACTTTCAGTCCCCTTTTCATCGGGGTAGAGGTTGTTACTCATAAATAGCTCCCTCAGCGGCAACGCTTCGTGCTTTCAGTCCCCTTTTCATCGGGGTAGAGGTTGTTACCATAATTGGAATAAAGAAGTATATGATACTGATGCGCTTTCAGTCCCCTTTTCATCGGGGTAGAGGTTGTTACTTCGACCGCTATGAGACGTGGTTGGAGTCGGAGTTCGGACTTTCAGTCCCCTTTTCATCGGGGTAGAGGTTGTTACAATGAAGAGTATGCGTATCCGGACGATTTGATAAGTACTTTCAGTCCCCTTTTCATCGGGGTAGAGGTTGTTACTTGTGGAAGGAAATGTTACTATGAACCCTATTATAGCTTTCAGTCCCCTTTTCATCGGGGTAGAGGTTGTTACGAAATTGCTATGAGTGGATGCTGTTGGGAGAGGGTAGACTTTCAGTCCCCTTTTCATCGGGGTAGAGGTTGTTACACTGGTCGCGGAACCCGACTGTTCAGACGATCATCTTTCAGTCCCCTTTTCATCGGGGTAGAGGTTGTTACTTAGGTGTTAGGCCGGCGCCGGAGCCGCCGGAGCTCTTTCAGTCCCCTTTTCATCGGGGTAGAGGTTGTTACTGACTTCCGCTAGGCTGTACGGCTCATAAATGAACCTTTCAGTCCCCTTTTCATCGGGGTAGAGGTTGTTACGCCGTCCTCAGCTCCCCCCGGTCAGCCGTTGTTGCTTTCAGTCCCCTTTTCATCGGGGTAGAGGTTGTTACTAATACCCAAGATGGAAGATGAGATTGACGCGGAGACTTTCAGTCCCCTTTTCATCGGGGTAGAGGTTGTTACGTACAAGACTATGGAATACGCAAGCCTGGCGGAGTACTTTCAGTCCCCTTTTCATCGGGGTAGAGGTTGTTACCCACCTCGGCGTCTCCGGAACCGAACGGATTGTTGGGTCTTTCAGTCCCCTTTTCATCGGGGTAGAGGTTGTTACTGAAATCGCCAAATTCAAGGCGCAGGGTATCTACACTTTCAGTCCCCTTTTCATCGGGGTAGAGGTTGTTACTTGACGGGCGCATGGTTGACGGATACACCCCGCATTCTTTCAGTCCCCTTTTCATCGGGGTAGAGGTTGTTACGCGTTCGTGCCCGATCCCAACAAAAGCAAAGAACAAACTTTCAGTCCCCTTTTCATCGGGGTAGAGGTTGTTACTCGGCAGGCTCGTATACCGTCCTGAACACTAAACGCCTTTCAGTCCCCTTTTCATCGGGGTAGAGGTTGTTACCTAGGCGGCTAACCGTCATACTTGAGACTTTGCATCTTTCAGTCCCCTTTTCATCGGGGTAGAGGTTGTTACGGTGTGTCCTCAGTCATTGATTGTCTCCATATGCTTTACTTTCAGTCCCCTTTTCATCGGGGTAGAGGTTGTTACTATCGCGGTCTTTGCCCAACGTAAGGCTTTCTGCTCTTTCAGTCCCCTTTTCATCGGGGTAGAGGTTGTTACGTGAAATCTCCGGCGCCACGGTGTACATGGACGGGGCCTTTCAGTCCCCTTTTCATCGGGGTAGAGGTTGTTACTTATCGATGGCTTCTTCAAAATTGCGAACGCGGTCTTTCAGTCCCCTTTTCATCGGGGTAGAGGTTGTTACTGAAAGTGCCAAAGAGAT
>JAPPKS010000014.1 GCA_028819845.1 Candidatus Poribacteria bacterium
GCCCACTGATGATATCTAGCACACATTCGAGCTTAAATTCGGGTGTAAATTGACGCCTTGTCTTCGACATGATAGCCCCTTTCTGGACGGTTAGTCATTATAAAATCCTTCTTAGCTCACTGTCCAGTTTTTTGGGGTCATTCCAATTCTACTAGATTTTTATGTCTGATTGGAGTATAATAAAATTTTGGAGTGGAGTACACTACTAGGTGAATTTTAACCATGATTTGAATCGGCCATAACGAAATCGTAGCTGTCGATACATTGGCACCCATCTATGATTTTCAAATCCATTACTTATTGGATCTGGTTTGCGTTATTCGTTATGTTAGGGTTAGTTTTAACGCGAATACCGCTGCTGAACGTGTTGGCTTTCGAGTTTTGCGCCATCCTCACAATCGCCATCTCGCTCTCGGGGGCGCACGTCGCCGCAACATGCGTGAAGCAACTCCGAAATGAATCCACAAATCTCACGGCAACTTCCTTCCGAGTCGTAGTTAGGCTATTCGGGAAATCGTTCTGCGCCAATGTATTGATGCTAATCCCTCCGTTAGCTATTGTCTTGGTGAATGCACTCCATATCAAAAACTGCGATTTTTTAGACGGTGGTATTTTCTTTTTTCTCCTGCCTGTTATTAGTTGCGCGTATTCGACCGGCGCAGGCGTGTTTTTCGGATTGTGGTTTAAGAAGCGTTGGACCGCCTATCTCATATATCACGTATATGTCTTCGCTACCCTCCTGCCACTGCTTCACAATCTTGTTTTTCATCCCCCTGTCTTTGGTTATCATTCGACTTTCGGTTATTTCCCGGGACCAATCTACGATGAATACATTCCAATTTCCGGAACGCTCATTTTAGCCCGCGGCACAGCGCTTCTGTTGACTGGAATCTATTTGCTATTGGCAGTGGGCATGTTATCAGTCAAAGAAGGCCTTGAATCTCCGGTGAGGCTGCGCCTCCGAAATCTCTATCGTTTCGAGATTAGGTTTAGCAGCCTGATGAGCCGCTTTTGTCTAGCCGCGATGATTGCGGCATTTGTGTCAATCTATCTACACCACAGTGAACTCGGTCTTCGTCCAACACGGAGTTACATCGAAAAAAGGCTGGGCGGTATGAAGGAGACTGAACACTTCAAGCTGTATTACGAAAAAGGTACTAGAGTTGAAAAGGACATTGAGTGGATTGCTCACGATCATGAGTTTCGCCATGCGCAACTGTCGGCATACTTCCAGATTCAACCCTCAAAAAAAATCCGATCTTATATCTACACGTCGCCTGACCAGAAAAAACAACTCATTGGCGCACGGGAGACATCAATTGAAGACCCATATGGAGGCGGTTTCCATATAAACTATGAGGAATTCCCTCATCCAGTAATGAAACATGAATTGGCACATGCTTTTACCGCAGATTGGCATCCGCTGCTAAAAGTTAGCCTCAAGCCGGGCTTGCATGAGGGAATCGCTGTCGCTGCAGCTTGGAATACTGAGCGGCTTTCGCCGCACCAACGCAGCAAAGCCATGCACCAGTTAAAAAATGCTCCAGAGATAAAACACATAATGGGACTGGGGTTCTGGAAAGAAGCATCATCACAAAGCTATACCTTGGCTGGTTCTTTCGTTCGTTTTCTCACCGATACTTACGGGATTGGAAAATTCAAGGACGTCTTTCCAACAGGCAATTTTGAGCAAACCTACGGAAAAACTTTGGACAATCTAGTTCAAGAATGGAAAGGCTTTCTAGAGAGTGTCCCTTTAACTGAAAACGATTTTGCGGTTGCGAAGGGACAATTCAATTTTCCGAGCATTTTCCAAAAAGTGTGTGCGCACAAGATTGCCGAATTATCTATACGTGCACAGACAGCGTACCGCGAATCCAATTTTGCCGCTGCATTACCGTTGTTCAAGGAAATTTTTAAATTAGATTCCGATGACCTGTCAAATCTGCTGGCGTTGATGAATACACACTATCATACGGGCGGTTACCGTGCGACGTTGGAATTAACAACGAAGATCAGTACACATCCCGACGCGAGTGTCAAGCAGATTGCAGAAGCGAAAAATGTAGAGGGGAATGTTCGCTGGCAGCAAGGAAGGCGTAATCAAGCTATTTCACATTACCAACAAGTGTTTGCGCTTCACGCTTCGGATGCCCGCATTCGGGATGTTCAAACCAAGCTGGCTATACTAGCGTTGGATTTTGTTGGGGTCAAGGACAAACTGAGGCAGGTTCTAATCTCGCAGTCATCGCCCCAACTCAAGGAGGCACTACTTCACGAAGTTATTAACGAACTACCGGCGTGGGGGCTGCCACACTATCTGATGGGAAGACAACTCGAACTAGCCCAAAAGTACGTTGCCTCAAACCGCTACTGTTTCAAAGCAATCACTTTAGGACTGCCACACCAGAGTTTAGAAATCGAAAATGTGCGGTTGATTGGTGTAAACTCGTACCGCCTCGGACACTACGATTTAGCAATCGAACAATTTCAGCGGATTGCGGCGAAGGACAACGTGCCGCTTGGCATTATTTACAACGCAAGGGAATGGATTGAACGCTGTGACTGGGCGAAGGGTAAAATGGATGTTGGAATTTGATATTCCGCTTATGCGAATTTTGTAATTTTCAATGGTTGTATCAGTTTCTCAATCGCGGCAATTCGATTGGGGTTTACTTGACTAAAACGCAAAACTATGTACTCAAATATCTATTATTTTCGCGCAATTTTTGATGTAGAAAGATGAGAAGCGCTTTTTCTATCCATGCGTGCTTCAATCTTCATTATTTAATAGGTACGGTTTCATAAGCGCTTTGAGGTTGTTGGATCTTTTAAGCCAACCGGTGAGGGCGCTCGCATAAAATGACTCCTGTTTTGCAAGAGTTTTTAGGAATTTGCGCTTACGGTCATCAAACTTTAGAAAAACCCTCCACGCATAATCTGGATCCTCTTTCAATGCCACGTCAATGTTATCGTTGAATTTCTTGACTGCCAAGGTGGTATGTGTTTTCCAGATTCCGTCCGGTTCCACATTTGCCAGTTTCTGAATAACCCGTGTCGCATTTTTACCTGCAAGCGTAGCAAAGTCCGCATATCCAGCTTGCAAGCACGGATGAACATCCCAGCAACGATATCGTTCAAAATAATCGTGGTAGAACCTTTTTATCACCACAATATTTGCATCGGGCGAAGTCAACGCATCTTGACTCGTGTTTGCGCCCCCTAAGCGGATTACATTTGCGGGGAGGTTCGCTTTATCGCCTTGTTTATTCCGCCATTCTGACCATGCGACAGCCGTAATGCCCGCGTAAGACACCCCTCCAACATGTGCGGGTTCATGGATATTCAGCCCGGCTTCATGCTTCAGGATAAATCTCAAAATATCATCGCGATCAGGCCCGTTTATTGGCGTAGTCTTGGCAACATCGGCGGTTCTTGGGCTCAATCCAACAAATTTCAGCAATATGAGTAATATCACGCAACTCAGACTGATTCGAAAGACTGAAACGAGACCGTCAAATTTAGGTATCTTCATGAACATGGACACCCTCCGTCGACATCGATCTTGAACAGTGACTATGATTTTTGAGTTGGATTACTGAGTCAAGGGTTGGCTTAAATCATGGCTGCACAGGTACGACACAAAGCGTTATTGTAAACATTTGGTATTCCATGAACGCAATATCCGATGTACAAGTTGCGAAAAATTGAACATTCCAAATCCCAAGTTAAATCGCGGCGTTGAATTCCAGTGGGTGACTAAACAGTAAATCACAGCAATACCACCTTTCTGGTAGAAATTCCGTCTTACCCGATAACGAAAACCTCAAACTAGCTTCTAGCGAGTCCACCTCAACGGTTAGTCAAGTAAATCATAAATCGGACATTCATGTTCGAGAATAAATTATCGCCTTCAGGGGAAAATTAGGTTTATTGCCGCAAGGCAACGACCATAGAGCCAACAACGACTAAGATTGTGCCTAAAATACTCAAGAAATTGAGTTGTTCATGTTGTATGACGTCTGGAAACAGGCTGCCGCCGAACGCCATGGCGGTAACAGTAATTAGCGGAATCAAGGCCAAAATCATGCTAACTCTCGACGCTTCAAGATGGTTTAGTGCTTCGGCAAAGCTGCACCATGAAATTAATGTACTGAACGCACAAAATGCAAGCAGCAATCCCTCGGTGCGATTCAGGTTGAACAGTTGAGCAGGGCGTGCAATCGGCAGAAAAATCAGGATGGCAGTGAGATAAATAAGAAGTGCAATTGTTGCTGAAGGGAGCGTTTTAAGCAGTTGTTTTTGCGCAAGTGCGTACATCGTCCACGTTAACACGGCAGCGAGGATTAAAATGACGCCGCCCGTAAGATCAGTGAATCCAAACATTAGCTCATTAAGCCGACGATTGAAGAACAGCAGTAAACCTACGACCAATACTGCAAATCCGATCCATTGCAAGCGGACAAGACGCTCATTAAAGAAAACTAGACTACCTAACAGCATGAATATAGGTGCCAATTGGAAAACAACCTGTACCGTACTAGGAGAGACGTAATCCAGACCGAGGAGATACAGAATGTGGTTTGAGCATAAACTCAGAATCGTAACGAACAGCAGTAATCTACGTGTTCCTTGAAGTTTCAACACAGAAAGGAGTTCATATCTGCGAACAACCGGAATCAATAATACTCCGCCAGCGAAAAGGAAACGATACCAGGTAATCGTGTATACATCCATGCTGTCCAGCAGCCGCTTTAGTGCGATGGGCGCCAAACCCCAGAAACACGCCGTGACAAATGATAGCGCAAGCCCAAGACGCCAACGGCCGGTGGATTCATGAACATTCATGGGTGGTTACCAAAAAACTGCAATCTTCGATACGCTGTCTTTCGATCACATGTTGTTAAAGGGAAAATGTACATAAATGTTTCTCCGGGTTTGGCTAAAAACATTGCCTAGCGTGTTTGCCTTGAGTTTTTTGTGTTGCGGGCGGACTCAATGCCTGGCGGCGTAATAGCTCGATTTAGTAACGGACGGAAGCCCTTTTATGCTTGAGAATATTTCTTATCTACATTATAATATGCCGCATAATTATAATTGTTTTCTGCGTATTGTCAACCATATTGATATCATTCTAGTATTGACGCTGTACGTTAAATCCCACGTCTGCCCAACATTCCAACTATAGAACTATTGCCGATCCGCATTTCAACTAAGCGCGACTAAAGGGACGACTACGATTGTCTACTGGCGTGTTTTAATTTCGAGCATCGCGTGGTTGATGCCGGTACGAGTGTATTAATACAGGGAGTTTTCGTTTGGAACGATGGACTCGGAAACTAACTTGCAGCTACTTAAACTCATGAAGATGAAAGACAAGGTAAGGTTTGGTGTCATCGGCTGCGGTGTAGCCGCTTGGATGGGACACCTAACTTGGATTTGGGAACACCCAAATGCCGAGCTAGTCGTCGTTTGCGATACAGACATTGAGCGTGCTATTCAGGCGAGACAGCGATATAACGCCCGCGCTGTTTCGACGAGCTACCAAGACGTACTGAAGCGAGATGACGTTGACGCCGTGTCGATATGTACTCCACCTGCCTACCACCACGAAATGGCGGTGGCTGCCGCCGAACATAAAAAACACGTCTTGCTAGAGAAGCCGATGGCGCGCAATGTGCAGGAGTGCGATGATATCATCGCGGCGGCTGAGCACAATGAAATTCGCCTGATGCTCGGGCATGAAAAACGCTTCAACTTTGGGTTGGAACGCATTAAGCAAATCATTGATAACGGCACGCTGGGCGAAGTGTTTTACCTCGTTGTGCACTGGGGTGCAGCGGTCAAGCTTGCGCCGGACGAGCTCATCCCGGAAGGCTATCGTGAAAACTATGACTGGCGGTGGAAGGATGAAAGGGTTGGCGGCGGCATCATTCTTGACCATTTGCCGCATTATGTGGATTTGTGGCGTTGGTGGACCGGATCTGAAGTCGAGACTGTATCCGCCGAAATCCAAAATGTTACACGCGATTACTTGGGCAATCCGGAGATTGGCGTCTGGGAGGATTTCGGCGTTGTTCTAATGCGGTTCAAAAACGGCACCGTGGGCGTCTTTGACACCGGCACGGTAGGGCGCAGCTTATCTCCAATCTTGCACATTGGCTCTGGTTTAGGTGAATGGTCGGAATTTGGCTACATCCATGGCACACGGGGACATCTCACATTCGATTTGCCGCCGTGGGATTCACCTGAACATGGCCGTATAATGATATGGTCGCTGGAGAACAAGCATCAAAGCGACCGCGGTTGGTATCAGGTGGAAATGCCCGAGCCAACTCGCGCCCCAGGCGGGCCATTGTCTCCTAGTACCAACGAACAGTATATGTTCCGACGCCAAATAGACAACTTTGTTCAATCTATTATGAACGATACCCAGCCGTTAGTCGGAGGGCGCGACGGCCGCGCTACCTTGGCTGTAGTCGAAGCGGCGTACGAATCCCATCGAACCGGACAGAAATTGCAGATTAAACCGTAATTTGGAGATTATAAAATTACAGACGTACATTGATATCTGTGCAGGTGGAATGCGCAGTGCATTATCAAAAAGCGGGCAGGTAATAATCAGAATCATCTAGCGTTGGAAAATCTTGCCATAACGCTTGCCGCAAACAGAAGGAGAATTACCATGGATACGCCATATTTAACACCATTGCTCAAAAAAGACCGTCCAATCTGGATTATGGGGGTACACGATGTGGTATCCGCCAAGATTGCTGAACGGGCGGGCTTTGACGCTGTGGGGGTACAGTCGCTGCAAATCGCTTTTGTAAATGGCCAACCGGACATCGGCGTAATTACGCCTGATGAGACTGTCGAGGTGTGCCGCAAAATTCGCCGTTCAGTTAATTTGCCAATTGTCGTGGACTTCGAGCAGGGATTCGGTGAACCTTATGCTTCAGTGTATTGGATGCACGAGTTTGAGCGCGCCGGCGTTGCGGGCGTACACATTGACGATTACGGTTTGCCGTATAAATGCCCGTTTATTCCACCACACGTCATGGCGATTGAGCCGATGGATCAGACCGCAGACAAGATTCGGGCAATGGCGGGTGAAAAACTCAACCCTGAATTCATGGTAATCGGGCGACCGGGTACTTATGTCGCAAGAGTTCACCCTGACGAGGAATCGCGGCGCGAGGATTGGTTACGGCGCGCCAACGCCTACCAAGAGGCCGGATCGGATGCCCTTATGGCAATCTGTTGGTCGGTTGAACATGCCCGCTTTTTCCGCAGCCAGGTGGATGGACCAATGATGACCATCCGTACCCTAGGCACCGAAATCGACGCGGATCGCGTCCAATATACGTCTGACATGATGCAATTGAGCGTGGATGAACTTTACGAATTGGGCTATCAACTCCAAATTGAACCGACGACCATGCTAGGTGTTGCCGTTAACGCGATGGTCAAAGCCATGGAACTTGAAAAGCAGACCGGGCGGATTAGTAGTGTGGCCGAACAACACGGCAACCTCTATAATTTACTAGAATCGTGGATGAACGTGTCCGAAGTGCGCAGGATTCGAGAGTCGTACGGACAGGCAGAACTGCCGTCGGGCATGAAGCCGGAAGGGAAATGAAAAAACTGGCACAGGGACATTTGTTTTGACAAGGGAAATAATAGTACGCTCATTGGCGGCTTAGATCATCTGAGTTAAGGTTCGTACTGTTCCTGAAGGAAGCGAATCAAAACACGCTGCGGCATCGTTTAGGCAATAAGCGATGATTCACACAATCTTGAAAGGGGGTTGATAATGTTAACCGGTTTGTGGACTATCGGTATCAAGGTTCCGGATCTTGAGCGTGAGTTGGAATTTCACCGCCAAATCGGAAACGAAATTGTGCTAGACGAGACACTCGAAATAGATGGCGAATTTTTCCGCGTGCCGTTAGTCAAGATGGGCGACAAATATCTGCACTTGGCGGAGAAGATGGTCTACGAGGATTGGCTTGGGAAAACGTTGCCGTACGGTATGACACATTTGGTCTATATGTCGAGCAGTTTGGATCAAGATGTTGACAAAGCGCTCGCCGGCGGCGCCGAAATGATGCGGGATATAGCCGAAGTTTCAGCGGGTTTCGGCGAGCGAAGGGTAGCGTTTATGATTTCGCCCAGCGGCTGGATCGTTGAGTTTATCGAAATCAAGAAGAATCTTGTACCTGAAGTTTGATGCTAATACAGTAACAGTGTTATTGTGAAATGCGTGTGCTACTCAAAGCCGCAAAACGAGAGATGCAAACAGACGGTGTCCGACGTTGTAGGAACACGTACCGGGAATAGGAAAATGTCGGCATATCGATTCCGCTGTGTATCAATAACTCGTCTACAAAACAATACTGAAGTATTCAAATAGATTAGAACAAACTTTGAAAAGACGTTAAGGCTAGGTAAGAATATATATCAAAGGAGCAACGGAGGTAAGTATCATGCGTATTAGTGACCATGTTTACATGGTAGGAAGTGACCAATTTGCGCTAAGTTATCCCCTTGACTGCAACTGTTTTCTAATTGACGGCGGAACGGCGTTAGGATTGGTGGATACGGGGTTGGGCATGGGCGTGGATGATATTATGGCAAACATTATCTCCGATGGCTTCGACCCAGAGCTATTAAAGCACATACTAATCACCCACTCGCATTTAGGGCATTGGGGCGGCGCCGATGCACTTCGCCAACTCACAGGCGCCGAGGTATGGGTGCATACACTAGGTGCGAGTTTAATGGAAAGTGTTGACGGCGACCCTGCGATTGAACTCAACTTTAAGTATGGCCGCTATCCGTCCGAGTTTAAGCCGCGCGCCTGCCCAAATGTTTCCACATTTGCCGATGGAGAACGGATACAGATCGGGGACATTGAGGTTGAAGCTATACTGGTGCAGGGCCATACGAAGGACGCCACCTGTTTTTCATTCAGCGATAATGGGAAGCGCGCACTATGCACGGGCGATACAGTTTTTTACGCCGGCAAGCTGGGTTTATTGAATCTGGATGGATTTAGCATGGCTGACTATCGGCGCGATATCCACAAACTAGCCAATCTAGAAGTTGATGTGTTATTGCCGGGGCACGGCGTATTTGTAGTCAGGGGCGGGCAGAAACACATCAAACGGGCGATACATAAGCTCAGTGATTTCGTGATGCCGGAGACATTTTTTGAAGTCAACGAGTTTACATGGGAAAGTGATTACCTCGAAATCATGACTGATCAAGAGAGTGAATAACGGCCGCGATTTTCTTCGATTCAGGTTGACCGTGACGTTTAACCGTTGGCTCAACGCAACCTACAAGGACCAGAGTAAGGAGCGCGGGAGCCCTGGATTTCACCGGAGAGGCGGTAACAGACAATTTTTTTTACCCCCAAAAAATAGTAGGAGGATAGTGTGGACAGCGGACTTAAAGGGAAGACCGCCCTTGTTACGGGCGGCGGTACGGGAATCGGACGCGCAATCGCGCTGGCACTGGCTCAGGAAGGTGTCGATGTAGCGATTGCCAGCCGAAACCCGCCATTGGAAACGCAGAAAGAAATTGAAGCGTGCGGTGTTAGGGGGATTTCCATCCGGGCAGACGTGAGCCAAGAAGATCAGGTAGTTGATACCGTGGCGCAGGTCATCGACAACTTCGGACATTTAGATCTCTACGTCAACAACGCCGCTTGGGCATGGCACCAACCGATTACCCGAATTACGACGGAATCGTGGATGCAGACGATTAATACTAACCTTTCAGCCTGCATTTGGGCAACGCGTGAAGTCGGGAAGCATATGATTGCCCGCAGACAGGGGTGCATTTTAATCGTTGGATCGACGGCTCAATTTAATCGATCGTTCACAGAAACTTCCTACCATATCTCAAAGACCGGAATTCGGGTATTGATGGAGAGCCTCGCCACCGAAATGGCTCCCTTCGGCATCCGCGTCAATCTTCTGGTGCCCGGCCACTATCCCACACGCCTTACGGCAGGAATTACCGAGACACAGGAGCAGATTCTGAAACGCGAAATTCCGCTGCGCCGGTTCGGAAAACCGGAGGAGTTGGGACCTGCAGCGGTGTTATTGCTCTCCGACAGATTGAGCGCCTACACCACCGGGAGTCAGTTGGTTGTTGACGGCGGGCTGCATCTGCGACCACTTCAGTTCAATAGCGATGAGGAGCTTCGCGCACTGAACGAGGTGTAATTGGAGCCTCCAAGATTCAATACTCGAACCTACGCGTAAAAGAGGAATCGTCGGAACGAATGAGGGATGGTTTCATTCCCCTCCTTACCAAGGAGGGGTTACGGGAGGTTAGCACTATCGACCTTTTCATTTCCTTGGTCATTCGATAGCCCTTACCAAGGCACCTCTTTGTCGGGTACGTGGTAGACAACGCGCTTCAAAGGCGCACTTCTGCCGTGCTGCATGTCCCCGCGCTGGTAGGTGGGAGAGATGACGCCGTTGGGGGAGATGTTCACCACTGTATCACCCCGCCAAGAAAGCGTGTAGGTGCGCCCCGCAAAGAACTTTTCTTCGGCAATCTCTCGTTGTGGAAAGGTAATCGTGACCTTCTGGCCGGGTTTTAGACCTGTAAGCCGCACATAACCGCCGTGCCAGTCTTCGGCTAACACGTCAACCTCCCGGTCATCGACAAAAACGTGCACATCGTGTATGCTCACCCAGTCAGGTACACGGACCGAGAGAGCCGGCGCATTGTGGACAAAAAGTTCCACTTTCCCTTCGTACGGCATGTGGCTATTGACTCGAACCCAGTTTGAATCCCGATTCAAAAGAAGGTTCACGCTCACACCGCTCTCGTCTTGCGTCACGATATTGTGCCAAACGATGTAAAGGGCTTCAGTCCCGGAGATACAGCAGTGCATGATCTGTACGCTGCCTTTGCGGCTCATCCGCTTCCCGACCCAGTCGTTTGGGTCGCTCCATCCGGCAAATCCGCCCAGTACGCGTTCGGGAACCTCGCGATATGTCATTCTCGGCGTCTCATCGGGGCTGGGCCCGCGGCGATTTACCCAACTTGTGTCCTGCAACTGGCTTTCAACAAGGTGATTTCTTGCAGCGCGTTCCACGTTATTCCAATATGCTGGGTAGCCGGCCTTTGCCAGAAGTATTCCCATCAACAGCATACTTCTGATGCAACAGGTCTCACAACCCGAGACTCCCGAATAACCCCTAAAGAAGAGGCTTTCAGGGTACCAACCGATGCCGCCGCTGAAGCTTTCGACATAGTCAAATAACTTCTTGCTCCATTCAATCAGTTCCACATTCCCCGTCGCTATGGCAAACCTAAGGACGCCTGCCCCAGGCCTTATCTTCGACTCCACATGACCATTTGGATCCCATCCGGTTTCAAAACCCGGAGGGATTTCTCCTTGAGGGGTGGGGATGAAACTTCCATCGCTCCGAACCCGTGACGATTCGTTTACAAACCGGCTTGTCAGACGGTCGGCAAGGACTCGCGCCGAATCGCTTTCTGTTATCTCGTACCATCTGGCGAGCGGGTCTATTAGATAGTGGTCGTTCGAACCCTGAAGGGCTTCAATATCCCTTTCAATCATATCCTTGACAGCTTCATCTTCTGAAACTGCATACCAGGTGATGAAGCTATCCAAGGCATAAGCCGGATGTGTTCCATGAGCCACTATGGCTCCGTTCGGTTGGATAAACCCCATCATCAATTCCTTTAAGATGTTCTCCTCTTCAAGATACTCCTCAATACCGAGCATACTGCGAGCTTGTATGATGGCGCCCATGCCGATTGAAGCCACATCGTCCCCGACCACGTGTTCCATGAGAGGGTGGTCGGCATTAAGAATCACGTTGTGGTAAGGCTGTCCCTTGACAACGGGGAAAATCGCCCCGGGAGCACCTTTGTACCGCCCAAGTCCCCTGAGGTCCATGTTGCCTTTTAGATAGTTCAAAGCGAGTTTCGCATGATCAGCTAAGTCGAGCGTATCGGCTGCTATGACCCCCTTTTCATTCCCTTGGTTAGTGTGTCTAATCTCCTCTTGCACAATCAGTACCTCGTTCTGAGTGGAGTCGGAATTCAACACAACTTGCTCACCCATTACATTAAATGCAAGTATGGCGGTGAGCACACCAACCCCCATCCACGACAAAACACTATGCCGAAAAACTGGGAAATCGGGTAGTCGGCCTTTTTTTGCTAAGATTGTCATCTTTTATTCCTCTCGCGTTTGAATGGGCATAATTCAATACGGTTAGGAGTTACGCACTTCAGCATCAAGGGCAATCACAAGGACTGCCCCTACGGGGATTAAACCGAGCGAGGTCTTGCGTCTACCCAATCCCCGGCCGGTGGAACGGAAATATAGCTTCCGTAGGTTGGCTTAAGCGGGTTTTCGCAAGGCTGTGCACGCGGCAACTACCGTTCCGAATACCGAACCATGCAGTTCGCAATACACACGCAGCGCAACCCGACGTTTTTCGTGAATCCGATCCGGTTTCAATAAATTGAACACCGCGCGATAAACCAAAAGCGTTGGGTTACGCTGCATCATTACGCTTATGAAACAATTTAAACACACGAATCGCTTACAAAATTTGCGCGCTTTTCATAATCTCTGCTCAACCCAACCTACAAAGACTTTACTATAGTTTATCGCTTCTGCCCAAAAATGCAAGATAATAATGTGGTGCAGTTGGCAAGCGCATCTTCAAGTTTTTGCTTGACACTGATGCGCATATACATAAAATAAGAGTGATTTCATTGACTCTCCCTCAGTAAACTAACTTTCGATTTAGGAGTGTGTCGGTGCAAACAAATCCCATCTCAGCAAATCCATCTCAGATTATGATTGAACAGCTCGCGGCGTCAGGGGTGAAGTATGTTTTCAATAACTCCGGCTCGCGCGAGGCGCGCTTTTTCGATGCATTACATGCGCACCCTGATATACACGGCATCTTAGCACTCCACGAGGGAGGCGTTGCGGCTATGGCTGGAGGTTACACCCAAGTCAAACTCGATGCGGCGGTCATGTTGGTTCATCTTGGCGCCGGGTTGGCGCAATGCTTGGGTCAGCTTATCAACATCTGGAGCGGTAAATTTCCGGTTGTCGTCATCACGTTTGCGGGCGACACCGGCAGCTATTTGGATAAAATCGAACTGGATTTTGATCATAGCTTTGGGCCAACCTCCATCTCCGCGCCCTTCACCAAAGCGAATTGGACGGTGATTGAGCCAGACGGCCTTCCGCAAGCCATCCACCGCGCCCTACGGGTGGCAAAAACGCCGCCGGTCGGACCCGTACATCTCGCCGTTTACGATCGGCTGCTGCATGACCAGCAGGTAACCACGAACATTATAGAGGGAGACATCCCCAACCTCCGTGCCGGCTATCCGGATGACAATGACGTAGAAGCGGTTGCACGATCGCTGTGCGACGCGGAGCGGCCGTTGCTTTATATCGGGGACGGCGTATGGAAAAGCGGTGCAGGACTTCATGCCGCCGCAATTGCAGAGCATTTCGGCATTCCCATAGCCGGCGATATGCGAGGCGTTTCGATTAAGCATAAGCTGCATTGCGGACGGTTCGATCAAGCTGGAAAGCTGCTCAATCCGGATGTCATTGTTTGCATCGGAGTACGGCATACCGGGACCGGGCATCCCCGGGATTTCGTCACATTTTCCGCAGCGCAAGAGATTATCGCTATCGGCTCGGACAATGAACATCTGAAAAACACCCAAACCCTTGATTTGGCAATTTTGGCAGACGAGTGCCGAACGCTGGAACGTCTCAAAGAACTGGCGACGAAGGAATTTGCACCGAACCGCTTTGATGAACGCCGTAATATGGCGCATGAGCAAGCCACTGCACTCCGTGCACAACGGATGCAGGCTGCACAACGCGTAGCACCGCAGGCCGGTAAAGTACGCCCATGGATACTAGCCGACGCATTGGACGCAGCGTTGGAACGCCTGGGCGGCGGACACGTCATGATTGAGCAGTTTGCGGTGCCCTTAGATAATTTAGGCGCGGCGCACAAAGCCAACAACACCGTATATATTCGGCCCGCAGGTGGTTCGGAGGGTTACGGCGTCGGCGGGACAATCGGCGTGAAGCTCGCAGCGCCGGATAAGCCTGTAGTCGGGTTAGTCGGCGATGGATCGATGTTCTATGCGGATTCAGGGATGTGGACAGCAGCGCATCACGGCATTCCTGTGCTTTACATTGTGCCGAACAACCGATGCTATGGCGTTGTCGCTAACCTCTTTTCGAAAACGGATGGAACCACTATGCAGCGGTCCGGCGAATATGCCGGTGTAGTTTTAGATGGGGCGGATCCGGTAAAGCTTGCGGACGGATTTGGAATAGACGGCATGCACGTACAGGATGAATCCTACCTTCCCGATGCGATCGCCCATGGACTTGACGTCGTCGAAGGAGAGGGGCGTCCATTCCTCCTAAATGTGCATCTGCCGCTTGGGCTTCCAAAAGGCGGGCGAACTGCAGCACCATTTCGTCTTAAAGACACCACGAAAGCGTCAGAATTGAATCCAGACATTAGTTGACACATAGAGCACATCAACTGCATTACTTCGGCGCTTTTCCAATGATATTGAGATTGTCACGACTGACACTCTGACGACTATACTCTTGTCCAGTTTAAAGCGCACAGATTGCCTTCAAAGTCACACAGAGGATTTTGCGCATAGATTTTGCATACTGACAATCGCATCAACCAATTTGTGCGGTCCGAAGCGGATGACATCTGTGGCGGGCAGACCTGTTTCCCGCTCCGCCAATTCGACGGCTTCACGGGCTTGTTTTTCGGTGAGGTCAAAGCAGTTGAGAGCGATTCCGATGACATTGGCGGGTTTGACGGGATTGGCAAGAATTTCGTACTGTGCGATCATCTCTCCTAATGACGGCAACGGGACAGTGTAACGTGCGATCCCTTTTCGGGAGGGTTGATGGCAAAATATCATCGCGTCAGGCATCGAACCGTGCAGCAGGCTCAACGTGACACCGGAGTAGCCCGGATGAACTAGCGATCCCTGCCCCTCGACAATGAGGAGGTCGTGATTTTGGGCGCCTTCAATGACTATCTGCTCCGCCGCTCCAGCGGAAAAGTCAGACACCACGGCGTCAACAGCGATTCCCCATCCAGAGACCATCATTCCATTTTGTCCGGTTGGACAGAATGCAGCATTCAAACCGCGTCTTCTTGCCTCATTCGCAAGCTCGATTCCGACAACCATTTTTCCAACGCGGCAATCTGATCCGACGGTTAAAACAACGGTTGCATCGACATCGGCTGCTTTGCAGGTTGCAATCGGGAGATTTGCCGGAGGTTTGCGCACATCCCATAGAATAACGTCTCGGCGGGCTGCCAGTTCTGCCAGTTCCGGGTCGTTGCTCAGAAACCAATGAAGCCCGCTCATAATGTGCAGTCCAGATTCGATTGCTTCACGCAGCATGGATTTCCATTTCGGAAGCAACTCGCCGCCGGGCGGGGCGATTCCGACTGCCAACATTGTCGGATTCAGTTTCATTGCCTCGGCAAGGCTTCCAACGATTGGGATGCCAGTGCCAACGCCAATGATTTCACCGGCATCTTTTCCCGCTTTCGTGCTATCAATTACGGCGACGACGTTGTCCGTCAGGTATCGCACCAAAACGGCGGCTGCTTTTGATTCCAGAATGCCGAACGAACCTTCAGCGAGTATGGCGATTTCATGGGCTTTAGGATTTAATCGCCGTTCCATAACATTTATACGGGTGCGGATTCTCCTCTATCACAAGAATGAAACCATATATATGTATGCATGAGGTAGATACATCTCTGTTCCACCGCTGCATCGACGCACACTTTGCATTCCATTGTCAACTACGTCTGAATTGAAGAAGATGGCAGGACCTGTCCGACTAAGCTGCTCAGCCTCGACAGGCAACGCTGAACGGAACACCGGCGGTCATTGGATATGTTTCGCAACCTTGTCTATCTGCACAACGGCTGCCAGGATGGATTCCAACATTTCCAGATTTATCATGTTTTCCCCGTCGCAAAGCGCTTCATCCGGACGGTCGTGCACCTCCATAAACAGTGCGTCTATCCCGACTGCAGTAGCTGCGCGCGCTAAATGTGCCGCGAACTCTCTTCGTCCACCGGAGCTTCTCCCCAAGCCGCCCGGCAACTGAGTGCTGTGCGTCGCGTCGAACACAACCGGACATCCGGAGGACTGCATGATAGGAATCGAACTCATATCAACGACCAAATTGTTGTAACCGAAACAACTGCCTCTTTCGGTGAGCAGGATATTTTGGTTTCCCGTGGATTTGATCTTGTCAACAACATTGCTCATGTCCTGCGGCGACATGAACTGCGCCTTCTTTACGTTGATTGGTTTCCCGGTGCTTCCAGCCGAAACGAGCAGATCTGTCTGTCTGCAAAGGAATGCGGGGACCTGTATCGCGTCAAGCACAGAGGAAGCAGGATTAACCTGATTGACGCGGTGTACATCTGAAAGCACCGGCACGCCAACCTCTTTTTGGACCTCCGCTAAGATGGAAAGCCCATTCACAAGCCCGGGACCTCGATAGGAGCTTATGGCGGACCGGTTCGCCTTGTCATACGAGGATTTGAAGACAAACGGGACTCCCAATTTTACCGAAATGCCTTTAATTGCTTCAGCCATCTTGAACGTGTGATCCCGACTTTCAATGACGCAGGGTCCCGCGATAAGCGCAATTGGGCGCCCTCCGCCAATCTGAACACCGTTTATCGCAACGACATTTGTCTTGGGATAACGGTCTTGGCGGTTGTCCATTGGCTTCACGACAGCATCTGGACTCTGTGGACGTTCTTCTTTCTGAGAAATTATCATGTCGCAGATCTCTCTTACGGCGCCGCCTCCACCAATGTTGCGCGTTATGTAATCGGCGCTGCGCTTCGCGGTATCGTGGGCGTCAGCGACCGCAACGGGCAACCCAACGAAGTTCAAAACGCCAATATCGCCGAGATCGTCTCCGATGTAAAGCGCCTGGTCCGACGATATGTTATGCCGCCGCAAAATGTCCTGCAGAACGGGAAGTTTGTCGCTCACACCCAGACGAATCTCGTCCACATGCAGTTCCTCCACACGCCTCCAAACAGCCTCGCCTGTACGTCCTGAGATGACAGCCAGCTTAATACCATGACTTTTGATGAGCTTCAGTCCCTGTCCGTCACGAACATTGTAAGCCTTTATCTCCTCACGCGAATCTGAATAGTAGAGTTTTCCGTCTGTCAACACCCCGTCAACGTCCATAACCAGGATTTGGACATCTCTTAGTTTCTCAATAAAGTTCATTTGTTGTTACGATTATCCTTCCCCGATGCCCGGTGAAAATCATGACCATGCCTCAATTAAGCTACCTTTAAGCCGATTCATTGACTTTTTTTCACTATCCTCGCCAGAAATTGGGCGAATGATGACCTTCACAGGGGTACCTTTTGACGGCACGGCATCCGTATTGACGCGGTATGTACGATCGTCCTTGCCACCCGGCAAGGGGTGATTAAAGATTGAATCCGGGTCGCGGTACACCGCAATAATATTGTGGTATTTCTGCGCGGTGAATTGATTATTTTCGATACGTGCACCGGTGAATACCCAATGGGTCTGTTGCATCGGATGTTCTTTCATGGCATTCCACACCAATTTATCAGCGCGATGGCGCACAACTTCGGTTCCTCGCTCCCATTCGACCCAAACCTCGGCTGAATCGCCCTGAGGTTGGCGGGGATCGCCTTCGATTGTGAGGTTCATGCCCGGAGTCATGTCTAGTTCTATGAGTGCAAGCCAAATGTGGGAGGGTTCGGCATGGACCATAATGAGACTTTCATGTGTCTTGCCAAATTTGCCAACGGCGAAAAATTCGAGGATGGTATCTCCGCTAATTATATTTATTTCGCCCGGTACAGTGACTTCGCGTTTGTTGAAATCAACTGTCACATCTCCCATACGGTGGACGCCATCGCTAATCTCGTGAGGGACTGGCGTCATATCAATGGCAGCAGCGGACTGGGGGCGAATATCCAACCCCTGTGACACGGTATTATTCTCGAGATCTAAATCGTCAATCCGTTTATCCGGATCAACAAGAACATAGATTTCACGGCTTCCCTTCTCGGTGGGTACCCAGTTAACCGTGGTGGTGGTCTCGTAAAGATCCCGATGAAAGATGACCTCCTGATCGGCGATTTTTTTGCCATCCCGTTCCGGATTTCCATCGTAGAAATCTACCTTCACGATAGACTCATCGGGTTGAATACCCGTATTTGTCAGGGTTACGCTAATTCGGACCGGCTCACCGACACGCGGAGCAGGCGGAGAAAAGCGAAGGCTCCTATGAACAGCGCCGAAGTTAGGCGAGGTGGGGCGCGGTAGGGCGCGAGCCAAAAACATCAATGCGAAACAGGTCGTTGGGAAATAGTCTTCGTGATCAATCCAGCGTCCATCAGGTTGCTGCACGGCGACGAGCATGTTCGATATTTCCTGGTACCAATCATGCCCGGCAAGCGTCTCCAACTTGGGAGGGATGTCGCAGAATCGCTGCAGCGAAACAAGATAGTAATAGTGCCATGAAATCGATCCAGGATTGCGAGTGAGCGACCAATTCTCCTTAACCCACGCCTGCCCTTTCCGGATTTGCGGGTCTTCCGCTGGGACGCCGCAAGCCCGAAGCGCCCAAAGACCGGTTCCAGTCATACTGCCGTAGACTCCCTCCGCCCAAGGCGATCCGCCATCAACAAGATTGTAGACCCAGCCGCCGCTTTCCATCTGATTACGTCGAATCCACTTTTCGGCGCGCTCCCATGTATCCCGCGGAATGTCAAGCCCCCACTGTTTCGCAGCGTAGAGTGCATAAATTACCATGTGCATATGTGCTCCATCCGCGGTTGTCCCATACCCCCAACCGCCATCGTCTCTTGGGTCCCGGAATTCATCACCTTTAACCGGCAATTGGTTTCTGACAAGCTGATTTACCGCAACCTGGGCGCGCTGACGGTATGTCGAATCATTCGCAGCGACAAGCGCGGGCAGTATGATTGCGAGTTGATAAACTTGCAAACTGTTCATATCCTGATGCGTTAAAAATTCCAACCCTTCTTGTACAACAGGATCTGAGACGGTGACACCCGCCGAAAGCAGCGTCAGTAAAGCAATCGCGGTTTCTTGCCGACTGTCTTCTCCAAAATCCCATGCAGGACCATGCAGAAGATTTTCTGGCAGCCCTTTCAGGTTTGCACCGCAGATGATACAGATAGAGATAAGCTGATTTTCAGTTCCACATTGCACACAAGTTCGGCTGTGCTTTCCTTGTTGGGCTTTGACCCATTTCACACCTTTCTGAATTGCGGTTTGAATCTGTGCCGGTGTTGCTCTAGGGTATGTACGCGGCGTTGCTGTAATAGATGTGTGGGCTGTGTTGTTTTCCCGGTTTACCTCTTTAATCTCTTTGTCATCGCCGGGTGGGTTAACGACAGCATAAACCTCAACCGTACCAGGCGGAGGCCGCCATTGTGTCTTTACGCTGTCAGATTTGCCGGGAGCTAGCCCAAAGATTGCATCTCTGCAAAGAATACGAAGGGGCTTTTTCGCCGGATTATCCACGTTAGGATTGCCTTCGTAAAGATTTACAACAAGGTCTTCATTGCGCGTTGACGCTGCCTCTCCGATGTTCTTCACCGTGACACGGATTGTTATTTCCTCGCCTTCGAGCGGCGACGGATTGGAAAATGTGATACTCGCCGCATCTACCGAAAAATCCGGCATCGCTGCTGCTAGTGCTAGGGTACCAACAGCGAAGAGAAAGAGCGCAAATAGGAGAAAAAAGGAAAATACTTTACACACAATAGTCCTCAAATCTAACCGAAAAATGGTGTAAAAGCTGCACGAGAGAATTGAGGTAGACAATCCATGCAGGCTTTCTGTACAGGTTTGGACTTGTTATCTACATACTTGGTGTGCAACTCAAATAGTATTCCGGGAGGATTAATCTTAAAGCAGCGCAAACATGGCGGGTCACGAACCCAATTCACTGGTTCAATTGCTGAAATATGGACACGTGTCTTATTCGCCTGGCCAATAACCCACGGAAACGTAGGATGGCATTTGAATTTCGCTGGTTCCAAACAACTTACGCCCGTCCGCCGAGAATTTGCTGACCTCGCCTTGAAAGGTCGATCCAAGCTGATCCGCAATCCAAAGACTGCCGTCTTTCGGATCAAGACTAATTGCCAGGATTGCCAGCCCAACGTTTTGGATTTCCTTAATCCTCTGACCGTTGGCGGAGAGCTTAATCAACGAGGAGGAATCGGCGACAACCCAAAGGCTGCCATCTTGAGAATTAACCTGCGGTGAAGTCGGCAATGGGATATCGGTGAGACGCACAAGTTCGTGACCATTAGCGTCTAGTTTAACAAGAATATTCGCCTGCATATCCGCCACCCATGCATCGCCCGTTTTCGAATTAACAGTAACGTATTTTGGTTCGGTTAGCTTCGCCGGAGAGGTTACCACAAGCGCCCCGCTGGAATCATAACGAGCGATTTTCCCTCTGGAGTCGGTTACCCAGCAACTCCCATCGGTTAGATTGACCGCAACTTCTGGTTCGTACACGCCGTCGATTGTGGCGAGGACCTGACCCGCCGCCGACACCTTGACGACAACGTCAAGCCCACCTATCCATGCGGTGCCATCCACCGGATTGACTGATACGGAGTGGGGGCGTTTGATGTTCGGAATTGCAATAAACTCGCCGCTGGAAGGGTTAAACTTGTAGACCGAATTCGCAGCCGATACTGCAATCCACACAGTACCATCCCTGGGATTGACCTCCGCAGTTTGTGCCTGAGTAAGATTGGGAATTGCTCTTTGGTCTGCTTTACCATCCGGATAGAGTTTGCGAACGGTATCACCATTACTGACCACCCAACATTCCCCGTTGTATTCGGCATGAAGGTTGTTAATCAACAAAACAGCGATTAACAATACGATTATTGTGGCAATCAACGAAGTCCTTAAGAAGTTCTTCTGCATTTTTGTTCTCCTATCAATAAAAATCCACATTAGTTGTTGTAGGACGAATCTGTAATAAATGATAACAGCGATAGATTATCATATTTCCGCTACCGTGTACAAGCATTTTTGATGCTAATCCTAAAGGGCAAATCTAAGTTTAGCAATGCAAAACGGCGATGAATCTTGCTTGGGTATAACCGCAATCCACGCTTCAAGTTTTCTCGAAAACTGTTCTTCTTGACGACCGGCACTCAGAAAAAGTTTATGCGGTGTTTGAAGGGGGATATGGTATAATGCTCAAGATATCAAGTGTTACCGAGAGAACGCATACAATGATTGCACTCATTCTTAAGGAGTTGCGTTTTTATTTTCATCAGCCTAAATTTCGCCGCATTCAGTTCGTCATCTTATGCGTGCTTGCGCTTTCGTTATTTGCAGCGGCATTTGAGCTATTCGCGGCAAGCCAAACACAGCCCCAGACTCGCATGGGTGAAGGTGTATATGCAACATCTGTACTTGTCTTCTTCCTCACCATCATTGCTCTTGCTGTTCCGCATCTAGCCATAGAGACGTTTCAATCCGAACGGTTATCCACCAACTGGGATCTGCTCAAAACCACGCCGCTGCGCACATGGCGGATTCTGCTGGGGAAGTTAATTGGGGCAATCCTCGGAACGCTGTGGATCGTCTGGCTCACCATCCCGCTATTTTGGCTTTCGGTTTACACAGGCGGATTGGGGCTTCGGCAACTCCTGCAATGCGCCCTAGTGTTTACCGCTGCGATTACGTTGTTCTACTTTATCGGCTTTATCTTGACCCTGTTCGGCACCCACATTACCGCAATTTCGCGAAGTTACGCCGTGGTGTTATCGATTATTTTTGTGCCGTTGATTGTATCGCAGATGCCAATTACCGCTCCGCGCTTTGAGGAGGTGCTGAGGTTGTTAAGTCCCCTGTGCGTCCTAATTGCTGTCGTCAAATCTGAAACGCACACTTCAATGGGAATCGCACCGATTTGGGTCTGGATGACAGGATTTTACGCCATACTGTCCGCCATGTTGTTCTGGATATTGAACCGACTCATCGCAAAAAGGGATTCGTGAGGCTTCCTGTGAATCTCGCCGGTGTGACGATTCTAACGATTGGGCAGGAATTTTACACCGCACGCGCCACACTTTCAATCAATGCGGGCGGCTGCTTAAAATCAGGTGCGCTCATAATACCCATTGCGTCCTGAACATACTCTTTTCGTTTCATGCCGTTTAACACAACAGAGACGCCCGGGGATGAAGTCACAAAATTCAGCGCCTTTTGAGAAAGTGTGAACATTTTCTCCTCATCTGAGAGACGTCTATCCACCGCGTGCTGAATGGGTTCAACTTTTTCAGCCTCCCTGCGATTAAAGATGTCCGTCAGAATGGCGAACAGCGCGTTGAGCGCCTCTACGTACTGTTGCAGCAATACCTTCCATTGGGCGTGCACTTCGTGTGAACAAACCTCGGCGGTCTTTTTTAAGTATCCATTAATCTCGGGGATGAGACTTCTGTATAAGATTTGTTCCCAATGGTCTCGACTTTGGACATGCGGGAGAAGTTGGGGAAGCTGCTGCGAAACGTCATAAAAGAGGTTGAATTTTACCTGATTACGCACCGAATCGAAAATTCCCCAACTTTTTAACACACCTTCAAGCTTTGTTTCAATTTGACTGAACTGGCGTTCTGCGTTGGAAATCTCTGCGGGATAATCCAGGTTTGGATCGTAAGGAGGTTGCGCCAAACGGGTCATGTGGTTATTCACAATGGCGTTGAGCGGGCGATTCACGAGGACGCCAATTTCAAGAGACTGTGCACGTTCAAGCACGGAGACGTCTTTTCCGTCAATCTCACTGTTTACCGTCGTCAACGCTCCATGTTCAAAAAGGTTATACGGGAGTTGAATCACCTTGAAGTGATTTGCGCGGCTATTCCCATGCACGGCCGCGCCCGCGTTGCAAGCAGCCTCATAGACACGGTCTATCGAGGTATGCTCAAAATCAGTTCTCGGCGCTGGAAACGTGTTCGACGAAATGCCGTAGCAGCGAATTTTACCGTCGAGCGCGAGCTGCTCCATTTGTACGAAAGCACGATAAACGCGATTGTAATACGCCTCTTGGCTATCGTTGAAGTCAGCAGAACTCCTGGTGTGTTTTTGGGCGTCAGATAGAAAATACTCCGGGTTATGCAGGAGATAAACATCAATTGACTCAAGCCCTAACCGGTTGGCACTATGGTTCCACTGATCAATCAAGAAATCAGGGTGGATACAGTGCCAGCAGCCATCCATATACTTGACGACCTCTGGGTAAGGCTGTCCCGCGCGTTCCCGCCGCATCGCATCATCCAAATTCTTCCCCTGCATATAACCGACCTTGGAGACAACAATGATTTCCTCACGCCGAATTTTTTCAGCCGCGATAAGGTTGCGGAGGACATTTCCAATCAATGTTTCGCTGCCGCCGTCAGTGTAGTTACTCGACGTATCAATCAGGTTACAACCTGCTTCAATCGCATTCGTTAGCGTCGTGAAATGTTCTTCAGATTGATTGTGAACGCGGTAGCAACCGTAGCCGACCTTAGACGTCATTAGATTGGTACCAGCGAGGGAACGGTACGCACTTTGCTCGAAAGATGGATATCGTGTTCGCATCCGGTTGGCGAACGTCAAGGTAGCTTCGCGGGTCGCATAGCCGGTGATTTTGGATTTCTTTGGCGGCATTGATTCTCCTTGGCACTGAAACTTTCAAATTCAGGTGCAATGTTGGGAAGATATTTCATTTGCGCGATGCCGGACTAGGGCAGGCTGGAAATCCTTCTCTCCCATTTTCCATCAGTGATGGGACAAATTACATAGGAGGTTCCCTTGCTGGGCGCAAGCGATGCGCTCAATCTGAATCGTCGTATGGAAGATACCAAATTGTGTTTGGAGTTCACGAGTAATTTGCTGTCGGAGCTCATTTGCGGATTCTTCGGTGTGGTCCTCCAAAACGACATGTGCACTGAGTGCATAATAGTTGGAACACAAAGACCAGATGTGCATATCGTGTATATCTTTTATGGGATAGATACTGCAGATATGCTTGGCTACGGTTTGGGCGTCCGCGTGTTTCGGCGAAGCCTCCAAGAGAATGTGAGTGGATTCTTTTGCGACCCGCCAAGCTCCAATAAGAATAACCAGAGCTATGATACAACTCAGAATCGGATCGACCACGTACCAGTTCGTCCAGTACATGAGCGCCCCGCCAGCGATTACTGCGAAAGAGGAGAGTGTGTCTCCGATGACATGAAGCATAGCACTCCGTACATTAAGGTTTCTACGCCCTTCCCCGTGAAAGAGCCACACGATGAGCACATTGGCGGTAAAGCCAATACATGCAACCACAAGCATAGCCAGACTCTCGACAGGCTCCGGTTGTTTAAATCGCTGTACGGCTTCATAAATGATCCATCCTGAAATTACAAACAGTGAAATCCCATTGATGAATGCAGCGAAGACTTCCGTTCGGTGGAACCCATAAGTCCGAGAGTGCGTTGCGGGACGTGTTGACAGATAGATTGCCAGCCAGCTTATTGACAATGCGAGCACATCTGAAAACACATGCGCCGCATCGCTCAATAACGCTAGGCTGTTCGACAGAATCCCGCCCACCACCTCCACGAGAAACACAACACCCGTGAACAGAAGCGCGAATCGGAATTTACGCTGAAGATGGTGTTGATGGCGGTGGTCGTTTGTGTTCTCTTCAACAACTTGAGGTTGATTCATACCATGCCTCTTGTGCCTCAAAAGAACGGTGAATCAATCGATAGCCCAGTTTTGAACCGGCAGAATATCCCTAGACTCTAGTATGCTGTCAGACTTTTTCGGACGGGTACTATTTTTACAGTTTCAAGCCTCGTCTGAAGCTGTTTTAGCAGTGTCAGGGCTCTTTGTATCACTGCTTTTTGTATCGGCGTTCTTGGTGTCACTGCTTTTCGTTTCGCTGCTCTTACTATCACTTTTCTTACCATCGCTGCTCTTGCTGGCGTCGGTGCCGCTAGATGAAGCATCCCGATCTTTCTTTTCAGCCTCCTTGTAGCTTCCATCCCGGTAATCCGTCGAGTAGAACCCCGATCCCTTAAAAATCAATCCTGCTCCTGCGCCAATCAACCGTTTGACCTTGCCTTCGCACTCCGGGCAATCTTGAATTGCTTCTTCGGTCATGCTTTGAAAACGCTCAAATCGTGTGCTGCAATCAAAACATTTGTATTCGTATGTCGGCATACGCTAATTTCCTTCGTGCACTGCCTCTACCGTGAATCTTGCAAAACTCCGGCAAGCCGATATATTTTAACTGTCGGTATTTTGCGTGTCAAGCAGATTTGCAAACGGGCATAGCGACGTGTGGGAAGAGACATTACCACCGGTTTGGAAAGCACGGCTTGTTGATATCCCGGAAAGCGGAATTTTGAAGTTGTTCATCATTTAGTTTCGTGTTACACTACTTTTCCAAATTATCAAGAAGGAGAAGAACTCGTTATGGCTTATGCACTTGAAGATGAATTTGGAGATATCATCGGGAAAGCGAGGCGCGGCCTAGGTTTAAGCACGGCTCAAATCGCAGACGCAACTGGCCTCACCGAGGCACAATTGTCACAGATGGAAGACTACACCCTAAAGCCAACAGAAAATAAAACTCATATAATCGCTCGAGCGTTAAATCTTGACGGCGCAAAATTGGTTGACATTGCGATGGAACGCTGGGCACCAGAACCTGTTCAACCGGGATACGACGATGCTTTGGAAGTAGTCACCGTCAGCGCAAATGTTGGCGGTTATCCGGTTAACGCTTATATTTTGGTTTGCAACGATACTAATAACGCAGCAATAATCGATACGGCTGCGCATCCAGATGTCATCCTCCAAAAAATCCAGGACATTGGGGTTACCCCGACTGTAATCTTGTTGACGCACGCGCACAGCGATCACGCGGACGGGTTGCCGTCAATTGAAAACGCAACGGGTTGCCCAACTTATATCCACGCGGATGAGCCGAAACCTCAAAGCAGCCAGCAACTCAGGTTGCTGAAGCATGGCGATGTAGTGAGCGTCGGCAATCTCACGGTGGAAACACTCGACACACCAGGACACACGCCTGGCGGTTGCAGTTTTTACACGCGCACCACGGCGATTGTCGGCGACGCAATTTTTGCGGGTTCGGTAGGCGGTCCAAATATTTCGTATAGGCAAGAAATTTCAAGCGTTCAAAATCATCTTCTCTCGCTTCCCGATGATGTGAAACTCTTCCCCGGACACGGCCCTCCCACAACTGTAGGAGAAGAAAAAAAACATAACCCTTTTTTCGTCAGCCTATAATCATTGATTAGGATTTGTTGACATTTGGCAATTTGAATCCATTTCCATGCCGCGAGTAATTGGGCAGGCACAAGACCTGCCCCTACATAATCCTTGTAGGGGCAACCCTTTCGGTTGCCCTTTTACGTCAGACATCGCCCCGACTTGGGTTTTTGGCGAATTACACGGTCGTATGTTGCATTAGCCAAACCAAAAAATCAACACGACCTAGTATATTTGAATGAGGCGGTTATGAAACTCTAGAAAATGCCAAAAATTGTATGAAGGGTGGTTCATATCCCAAAATGGGAGAAACGGAATGAACGTCGCTGATGCTATTGCTGAAATTTTAAAGCGGGAAGGTGTGAAGTATCTATTTGCCTACCCGGTCAACCCAACTATTGAAGCCGCGGCGAAGATAGGTATTCGCCCAATCATCGTTCGCCAAGAACGGGTTGGCCTGCATATGGCTGATGGCTTCAGCCGGGTAACCTCGGGTGAACAGATTGGCGTATTCTGCATGCAAAGCGGGCCAGGATCGGAGAATGCTTTTGGCGGTATTGCCCAGGCGTATGGGGATTCCGTCCCAATCGTCGTCATACCGATGGGCTACTCGCGTGCCCTGACTAACACACCGCCCAACTTCAACTCCTTCATCAACTACCGGCACATCACCAAATCCTGCGAACAAGTTACTCTGCCTCAGGCCGTACCGGGAGCATTGCGGCGAGCCTTTACCCAGGTGCGAAATGGGCGTCCTCGTCCAGCGGTGGTGGAAATCCCCAGCGATGTGTTTCAGGAAGGGCTCTCTGGCCCCTTACAATATTTTCCTACACCAATTTTGCGTTCTGGCCCAGACCCGCATGTGATACGTGACGTAGCCAGCACATTGCTGGATGCGAATCATCCGGTAATCTACGCAGGACAAGGCGTCCATTATGCTAAAGGTTGGAAAGCTTTACGAGCATTATCGGAAATCTTGGCAGCGCCGGTGACCACCAGCCTTGCCGGCAAGAGCGCCTTCCCAGAATCTCATCCCTTATCACTAGGTTCTGGCGGGCGTTCTATCCCAAAAACCGTGCATGACTTTTTGCATAACGCCGATGTAATTTTCGGTATCGGATGCAGCTTCGCCGCCACCAGTTATGGTGTGCGCATACCGACGGACAAGACCATTATTCATGCGACGCTGGACCCTGCGGACATCAACAAAGATCTGGCTGTGAAACACGCTTTAGTGGGGGACGCCCGTCTGGTCCTGGAAGCATTGGTTGCCGAAATCCGTGAGCGCTTGGGCGGTAAGCCCCGCGGCCATTTCAATCGAGTAGCGCAACAGATAAATTCCATCAAAGCAGAATGGCTAGCGCAATGGAAACACAAGCTTACCGCTAACGAAATTCCGATTTCGCCTTATCGAGTAATCTGGGACTTGATGCACACCGTAGATGCGGCAAATACAATTATCACACACGACGCAGGAAGCCCCCGTGATCAGCTCTCCCCCTTCTGGAAACCGGTTACCCCGCTTTCCTATATCGGCTGGGGCAAAACCACCCAACTGGGTTACGGCCTCGGACTAGCAATGGGTGCCAAGCTAGCCAGCCCAGACAAACTGTGCATCAACGTCTGGGGCGATGCTGCCATCGGTTTTACAGGGATGGACTTCGAAACCGCAGTCAGGGAGCAGATTCCCATCCTTTCGCTGCTGTTCAATAAATTCTCAATGGCGATTGAATTGCCGGTGATGCCGGTTTCTACGGAGAAATTCCGCAGCACGGATATTTCCGGTCATTATGCAGATATGGCGAGGTGCTTCGGCGGATATGGGGAACGGGTAACTACACCTGATGAAATTGTCCCCGCAATCAAACGAGGAATTCAGAAAACTAAGGAAGGTGTTCCAGCCTTGCTGGAATTCATAACCGCCAAAGAGATAGATTTTTCTATGTTTTAAGCGGTTTCGGGATATTCAGTAGCCGGAAAATCTCACTCCGATGCCGCTCGAGTGAAGGAGCGGACTATGCAGGGATGAGTCGGCATTGCAGGCATCGGTTCTATGCTACGTGTCCAATACTAGTTTTTTAACACTCGATCGATAACTCGCTGAATTGTATCAACGTCAAATCCACGCCTTAGTAAAAAATCGTGCATGCGTCGTTTGGCTACATGCGGTAAAAGGGACTTGTAATGCACCGCCTGTTTTCGTGCGGCTTTTAACGCCATCCCAGATTCGTCCTTATCATCTATCGTGTCAAGGACACAGTCAGCGGTCGATTGGTCAATTCCTTTGCTTACCAATTCGCGCTTCAGTACCCTTTTTCCGCGCGGCTTAAGGCGCAGACGACGATTAACCCAGCTCCGTGCATAGTTCTCGCCCTTAACGACGCCCAGCTCCTCCAGTTCCGCCAGCGCGGTATCAATAGTTCTTTCGCCGCATCCCCTTCGTCCGAGCAAATCAATTAACTGCTGTTTGCTATAGGTTTGATTTCGCAATAGATTAAGAATGAAGTTCTTGGTCTTTGTGACTCCGTCCGCTTCAATTAATTTTTGAAGCACCTCCGCCTCAATTTCCAGGCCTATTCGCAAACCGAGTACAGCAATTAAACTTGAATCGACGACTCCAAACTGATGACAATCGAGAAAAAGCGCGCATCGGTCAGGGTTTTTTTCATCAATCTGGATATCGGTAATCTGCTTTTTCATTTATTCGCTCGGTTCGGCTGCCCAGAGCGCGCCGCGCAGTAGAAGCGTTCCGAATATCTCTTGACTACAAGCTTTGGCGTCATGCCCCAGAGCAAGATAGAAGACACGCCCTGCGCCCCAATTTTTGGTCCAAACCACAGGCATCGTGCCGCCCTTACTCAACCCCGTGGCGAGTACATTAACGCGGGAATCGTAGTCTAAAATATACTGCTCATCCGTGACCATGAACTCTTCAATGCCCGCTGTAATCGGGTGTGTAGTATCTGAGACGTTCACCTGGTACTCCCGGTAACGGGGATGCGTGACGAAATGCCCTCCAATCATCGCCCGATACTCCGGGCACTCTCTGAACGAATCGGCGGCACAATGCACACCCGCGAAGCCTTTTCCCGAAGCAATGTGGTTTAACAACCCGTTTTTCTGGGCGTCCGACATTTCGCCAAGGGTATAATAGAAAACGATGAGGTCGTAAGGAGCCAACCGAGGAGCGGTGAGGGCATCAAGATCCTCTTCGATTTTGGTGATTTTAAATTCATCACGCCGGGATAAGATTTCAATGATTGCTTCACTACAACCTTGCCAGTCATGCAAAGACCCGCCGGCAAATACGAGTGTATTAATCATCGTTGATTTCTCCTCACTACATAAATCTGACTTGAATACGGTAGCTTGGTTTTACCGGGTGGGATTATATCACAAGTTCTAGGGTAACAACAAGCAGCCTTGACTGATTTGAAAATTCAAACAATAAAGACTAGAAAGGTAAATTATGGGACGTGAGTAAGCACATGGAATAGAGGGTAAGAAGGAATTGCTGAGGTTCTTTGCCCTTAAAAATAAGAACGTCCAAGCGTCGTTCCAGCGCTAAAGGCATTATAGGGCACGCCTGCGGGCAGACTTCGGAAGCCCCACGTGTCCGTTGTCGCATCGTACCCAAGCCCAACCGAAGCTGCAGACTCTTCGATTAGGTTAATTTGAAAAATGAAATCTTGGCGGACATTGTCAGAATCTGTACCGCGCCTGATGCCGCGGCGATTCCACCGTATGGTAAGATTCCAGTCATGGAGATTCCGTCGTACCGCGATACTTTGCGAATAGAACTGTTGTTCAATCCAATCATAAATTAGGTTGAAGTCAAACTCCACGAGCCTATTCGGACGGAAACTCCAACTCGCCGTGTAATCCCGTCTGGCACGTGTTGTCCTTTTATTGAACGAACTCCCCAATGAAAAATGCCACGTTGTTCGCCGGTATCTGAGATTCGTACGAAAACCGACCATTTTGAATCGTTCCCCGCCAATCTCTGATTCATTAGGATTGTGGGTTGTGCGCATTGTAATAGTCATCTTACGGCTCGCCAGCGGAGTAATCCTTAAATCGCTTTCAATCAGGTCGAATTCTCGATTTCTCTCCTTGGCGCGTTCGGAAAAGTCTGCCCTTAATCGAGTTGTGAAGTCTAGAAGCCGGAGCGCAGATTTGCTGCGGCGCGTCTTCACTTCAATGCTCGTACGGAAAACATAAGCGAGACTTTTTCTTTCAAAGAAGTGAGTGCTGGGGCCAAACGGGTAAAGGTCATCTTCCTCCCTTTCAACAGGTGGTTGATAATTCAATTTGAGACTCGAATCAATTTGATGCCGCATACGGCGTACGCCAGGAATAAAGCCGATGTCATATATTCGAAAGAGCGTATTGCTCGCGGTCGCTCGTGTACTGTACACACCACGCAAGATATTTTGGTTGCCAGCTCGGTCTTTGGAATGCCAAATTAGGTTGCTTTGCAGCGTAACATCAAGCAACAACTCGCGGTTAGGCATAATTTGTGAGGTCGATTGTTTCCGGAGATCGAAGCCAAGATCCATCGTCTGCAAGAACACATCTTCCTCATCCCTATATCGTTCGCGGTAGAAGTTGCCCAAGGCAGTGTCGAAATCAAAGCTGGTGTTTTCAAGCGTAGGGAAAGAAACCATTGAAAGAATGGGGCGGTCAGTGCGTAATTTATCAGCAACCCAGGTTAGACCGGAATTTAGCGTTTTGAACAACGGCAGCCGATTGAAGCGCATTCGAGACAGTGAGACCGTGAATGCAGGCAGTTTTTGCAGAGTTGTTGTCCCTTCCCCTGTGAGATCTAAGGTGTGATTCACCTGTAAACGCCCCAAGAACTCTCCGATGGTCTCCCGAGAAAAAGTCAAATTGCCATCCTCGTCATAATCGTCCGTATCCCGTGCCGACAATGCGGAACCCCAAGTCACCACGGAAAAGGAGTCAATGGTCGACTCATTCTCTCCTAATCCTTCTTTGTAAGTTCGTGCGCCCCACAGCACGCGACTCACCCAACTCACAGGCCGCCGCCCTTTGGCTCGGCTATCCCAAGGCGTATAAATGACATGGTTATGCCCCCACCGCATGGTCCACTTTTGTCCGGTTCGGAAGGGTTTTTTGCGATTAGACGAATATTGGTCTTCGGCGAGAAATAGCAAATCGCCCCTGAAAGTGCGTTTCCTATCAACTTTGACGATGCGGTACCCTTTCTTAGTTTTGATAACGCGGCTCGATTCACCCCGATAAAGCCGTTGGGTTTGTGAAGCGACATTCCGCGGCATTTCCCACTTGCCACGAAAGCCGTACTTCTCGTAGACTTTCGCTTCCTCTTCTCCGTTTTCCTCGTCCAAGTTTTCTTCTTCCGGCGAATCTATTGTGTTATCAGTTTCCGTATACTGTATTGCGTCATGTGTACTATCCGATTGAGGTTCGCCGTTCTCCTCTGGTTCTGCCCCATCTTGTTCCTCTGGGTCTTCCCGGGCTTCTATTACCTCTTTTTCCGCTTGCAGAGCAGCCCATTCTGCTTCAAATTGGCTAGCAATGTCTTCAAAACTAGGCGTCGGCTGCTTTTCAATTAATTGGAAGATATAAACCCCGAGGTTGGTCTTTACTGGCGGTGTGATTTCACCAGGGTGTTCAAACTGACGCACCGAATACCGCCAACGATTGTCCATTTCAATTAATGGCATCCACGCGCCTTGATTAACTCTGGCTGCTTCTGCTTCTTCGTATTCGGCAGCTAACTGATCGAACGTCTCACCGGCGCTTGCACGTTCCTGAATTTCATCCGCGGTAGCTTGAATAGATTCTCGAGTTGCGTCACTTGGTTCCACCACAATGTCAATTCGACGCACCTGAATCTCCCGTTCACCGTACACCTCAATGACATGTTCTACTTTTAAAATGTGAAACCCTGTTTCGGTCTGCAAAATCGGGCTAATGTCCCCGGGTTGCAGCTGGAAAGCAGCGTTTTCCAAAATTGGATTGAGCCTAAGTTCGCCGTCCTCGTCCCGCTCTCCGTGCACCAGAAAACCCATATTTCCGCCTTGATAACGGGTATCTTGATGGTCAGAACTGCTTTGAGCTATCTCGGCAAAATCGCCGTCTTCCGCCTGGAGTTGTGTGTAGATTTCGTTTGCTTCCTCATGCGCCCGTGCGACATCGTCTTCGCTAATCTTGTATTCCAAGAATATCTGGCGCATCTTAAAATTGTCATATTTGCCTTCCAATCGATCTGATAACTCTTCGGCTTTTTCTTCAAGATTCGCGCGTTCAGTTGGTGTTGCATCATCGGGAATGGGTACAAGAATCTCTTGAAATTTGACGTCATTGACACGATATTTTCCCTCGAATCCCCTACCGCCGCCTCGGCGTGCACTCTGATCGAACAGCAGCGCGCCATCATACCGCTGCCGGCGTGCGAGTGGCAAAATGATGCTGACAAACGGCCCCTGATAGCTATCAGTTCCAAGTTTTACAATCACCTTAGCGACTTTATCCTTGCGCAAATCACGGCGGTAGACCGGGAAATAAAAGAGCGGGATGCCACCCACCTTCAGCACAATGTTTTTCGCTATTAATTCTTTGTTAATTTTGACGATGATTTTAGAGGCGCTAAAGTAGAAATGAGGGTGTTTGAGGGAACAGGTCGTGAGTGAACCGCCACGAATGTAGGATTCATCCGCTTCGATCTTGAAGATTTCTGTACCTCGGTAATACCAGGGATCGCTGTATGTAAACCCTTCCCGCACAACTCCTTTTTTGTTGTCGAGGTTGTAAACTAATTCGTTCGCATGCGTTTCCTCATTTTCAACAATGAGACGCACGTTGCCGGCCGCACGCATGATATTTTCGTCAAAATCCGCCCAAATATGGTCTGCGTGAAGCACGACGTCCTCAAATTTGATTAGCCCATTTCCGTGAATCTGGACTATATTCTCCTGGACGAATATCTCATCGCCATCACCGATGACTTTACCTTCTTCGGGGGTAGTATTATCAGGATCCAGTTGGGACTTGCGCTTTTTCTCGTTTTCTAGGGAAGTATCTTGGATATCGGGAGAAGGTTCGGATTGATTCTTTACATCCGTTGCGGTATCAACGCCGCCAGCGGCAGGTGGGAGATTATCTTGGGCGGCCAAGGAACAAACAGATGCAAGCGAGAAACAGGCGAGAAAAGTTATTGATAATGCGCGAGATGTAAAACGTAATGCACAGCCAGTAACACACAAAACGTAATGAGAATACAGTAAAGCGGGAGATTTAGGAAATGAAATCCAATTTGAGTCTTGGCTATTTGGTCTTCCAGTTTTGGGTGCCTTTCTTTCCCTCCCTTCCATTCTGTGTCTTCTCTCTTCATTTAATCGGATTGATTTTGACGTATGCACCCTTCAAAATTGTATCCGTGTAAGCCTGCCATCCCTCTTGAAATTTTTGCTCACGCAACACGAGGCGGATTTGTTCTTTTTCCGCTTCAGTAAGTTCGACGGCAGTTCGAGAATCAACCGTGAAGATGTGTAGTCCATGCGGGGTTTTGAGCGGTGCACTATATTCTCCAACTGCAAGTGCCTCAATGACCTTCCGCGTATTGGGATTCAAATCGTTGAGTGAACGCACACCAAGATTGCCGCCATCTGATTTCGTTTCCAAATCGTCCGAATATTGATTAACGAGCGTATTAAAATCTGTGCCCTGACGTAATTCCTGTAGTACAAGATTGGCGCGTTCATTTGCTTTTTCAATGGCTTCTTCACCTGGTTTTAGATGAATAACAAGATAACGGAACGAAATCGTTTGGTTAGTCTTACTTTCAACATTGAAGAGATAAATTCCATCATTCCCTTCAATAGGATCGCTAAGATCGCCGGCGTTTAGTGTAGAAAGTGCAATACGGAATGGCTGGGAGAGATTCGAAATCTCTGCTATCGGCCACTGAATCAATTCGCCAACTTTCGATGAAGCTCGCTCCTGACCCTGTTCATCATCCGAATAGCGGCGGGCAAGTTCGGCAAATGACTTGCCAATTTTAATTTCGTTAAGGATGGCGTCCATCTCTTTAATCGCGGCTTGCCGCTTGGCTTCGCTAGCCTTGAAAGCGATGAAGATGTGCTTCAAATGCACCTCGTCAGTTTTCGTTGTAAATTGCTCCCGGTTTTCTTCAAAAAACTTCATGACATCTGCATCTCTAACTTGGAGTTTTGGCAGTACACGCTGCATTAATAGCCGCTCCGCCATCAGGTTCCGCTTCGCTTGCTCTCGAAAGGCACTCAGGGTATATCCCTCTCTTTTCAACTGTTCTATGAACTCCTCTTCTGTTTCAATTTTTGCATTCTTCTTAAAGTTTTGGATGTATTGTTCCACTTCCTCATCCGTCACCTCAATTTTCAAGCTTAATGCAGTTTCTACGAGGAGCATCTGGCGAATCAGACGGTCAAGCAGCTCTTGGCGTTCCTGTTCCGCTCTTTCCATAGCTTCGCGCGGACTGAATTGATGCGCGGTCTGTAGTTCCATTGCGCGTTGTTTCACGACGTTTTCGAGTTCCCATTTAGTTATTACGGAGTCATTGACATAAGCGATAATTTCATCAAATGTCCGCGCAAACAGAGCGTTGTGCCCGATTGCCACAAAAAACAATATAAGGAGAGCTTGGCGAATTAAGTTCGCGGAGCGCATATAGGATGTACCTCCGTAAAATCCAATTGGAGATTTGAGTTGGGCATAGGCATTAAAGGTTACGATCTCACCTAAAGCCAAATACCCGACTCACATTACCGTTCCTCAGACTTACTTTCAATGGGATCGTCGGCGGAAGAAGAATCATCCTCAGCAGCTTCAGTTTCTGTGCCGGCATCGTCTTCCTTTGGTGCCTCCGGAATTCGATCGATGTACGTCTTCACCTTCGCGCGTTCGCGGAGCTGCTCAATCCATGCTTGCATCAATTGTTTACGTTTGTCGCGTTCGACAGCTCTTTCCACGTTGCGGCGCACATATTCTTCCTCAAGTTCTTGTTGGCGTTCTTGTTTATGTTCATCTTTGCGGAAAATCATGTAATACGGCCGCCCAAATTCGATAACAATAATCTCATCGCTTGTTTGGCCGACCTCCAGATCGAACGCCACCTTAACAAAAGGCTGCGCCTCTTCGGGATAAGAGTGGCGCGAAAAGAATCCCGTTGCGCCGGGGTCCGCCGGGTTTGAACCTGGGCCTTCCATTTCGCCCCTGTCTATTAGTTCTTTAGAAACTTCAACGATATCTTTGCCGTCTTTTATCTGCTGAAGCACTTCCTCGGCACGGGCTTTGTTTGCAACAGCTATGGCAATCCCCCGTACCTGTTCAGGTTCGACAAATCTGTCTTTATTCTCTTCAAAGTAAAGCCTAAAGTCCTCTTCAGTTGTTGTTAGCTGCTGGTCAACTTCGAGTTCGGTAAGCTTATCAACCATCAATTCATGCAGATAATCGTGCACTTTTTCCAGAATCTCTGCATCTTCATCGAGTTTTTGATCTTTTGCAAGGCAGAGTATCAACCGACTCTCTGCCATGAGGGTCATATATTCTTCGAGCTCCTGCTTCTCTTTGTATTGCCGTTTTTTGTAGTCCGGGAGTTCGTCAATCTCCGCCATCATCTCTTCAAGGGTAATGTGATGTTTGCCATCCCATTCAAACTCTGCAATCACTGTTCCGTCAGCACCGGTTGCTTTTCCGCCGCAGCCGATGAAAACGATGTTGAGTACAAACCCGCTAAGCAAAATGCAACAAATACTTCCCAGTTTCTTCACAATAATTCCTCCATAATCATACTTTTTGTTGGCTTTCGCCACCCATAATGAACAAACTCGCTTATGGCGGCGAATTTTGTTCTTAGGATTTACATATCCTCAGATTTTTCTTCCGCAGCTTCTTCCGTCGCCGGCGAGGTTTCCTCTTCACTTTCTTCATCCGGTTGAGGCTCGGGAATACGTTCCGGAAAAGTCTTGAGTTTGCCTTCGGTTGTAAATGCTTTAACCCACTCTGTGATTCGTTGGCGTTTCTTTTCACGCTCTACTTGCCGTTCAACGCGATTTCTGACTTCATCTAACTCTTTTTGGCGTTCAGGCCTGTGATCCCTTTTACTGAAAATCATGAAATGAGTTTTATCTCGGATGTCAGTTTCAAAGACCTCTTGAGTCATTTCACCAATTTCCATTTCAAAGAGGGTATCGATTAACTCTTTCCATTCATTGGCCTCATCTCGCGAGAAAAAGCGAGTACGTCCGGGTTCTTCTTCGTTGACGCCGGGCCCTTCTAATTCACCAACTTCCCAGAGTTCCTTCGCCGCTGCGACGATGTCTTTACCAGCCTTAATCTCCTCCAATACTTCCTGCGCTCGGTCCTCATCCAGCAAGGCAATACAAGTTGCTTGAACCTCAGGTTCTTCAATATATTCGCTTTTATTCGTCTCGTAGTATTGCTTGATGTCTTCCTCAGTATAGGAGATTTTATTATCGACTTCATTTTCGGTTAGCCGCTCAACCATAAGCTGGTGTTTATAGTCCTCTGCCTTTTTTAGGAATTCCTCGTCTTTGTCAAATTCCCTTTCAATGGCGGCGAGGAGTTTCAGTTTTTCTGCAATCAATTCGTCCAAATACTCCGCCTTACTAGTTCTATCGCCGTATTTCTCTTGGCGGTGGGGCGGCAACTTTTCAATCGCCGCCTTCAGATCGGCGAGTGAAATCTGCTTCGCGTTACCCTCCCAGTTGTATTCCGCTACTGTTATTTGACTTTCATTAACAGATTCTGTAGATGAATCCAAATCTTGCGATTGAACAACCCGCCAAGCGGTAAAACATATTGCTACAATCACAGCTAACACACTCAAGGTATACTTCATTGTGTGCCACTCCTTTCTATGTTGTATATGCTAAGTGTTGTGTATTTGGTGTAGGCAACCTCGTAAATGCTAAAGACCTGCACCTGCTTCATCGTCCCATTCATTGACGGAACTAGGAACTAGGCAAAAATGTACATTTGCCTAAAAACATAAAAAATAGCATGCCGACTCAGCACAAACGTGCTCAATGCTGAGTATCTATCGCGCTGCGGAATCATTAGCCTTGTGGCTCTTGGTTCTATTGATGGTGATGGGGCAGGCTGTTTTATTCAGCAATTCTTGCGACAGGACTGTGTTGACGGCTTTTACCGGCTGTTTCCAATATCAACTAAACGCTCTGACGAGGATTCGCTTGAGAGCGAGTAAGAGGGATTTGCCAACCATCCCTTCTGTATTGACCATCAGGCGCCCAGGCGGTGAAAGTGAGAGTCGTTTATCGCCTTGAATTAACTGAACAAACTTATTAGTGTCAACATTCGACTTCGCGTCATCCAACGTAATCTTTACATTATCGCCCCCCGAAACAATCCCTTCAACGCCGTATGATTGACAAAGTTGTTTAAGCTCGGCAATTTCAAGCAACATCTCGACAGGTTCAGGGATTTTGCCATATCGATCGACGATTTCTTCTGACAGACTTTTCCGATCCGCTTCCGTCTTCAATGCGGCAATTTTCTTGTAGAGCGAAACCTTCTGGCGACTGTCGGGCACGTACTCATCAGGCAAATATGCTTCCACTGGCAAGCTAATTCGCGTTTCGACTGATTCTTCAATCTTTTCGCCCTTAAGTTTGCGTACGGTTTCTTCAAGCAACCGACAATACATATCATAACCCACCACAGCGATATGGCCGTGTTGTTGGGGACCAAGGATGTTGCCGGTTCCACGGATTTCGAGGTCTCTAAGCGCAATTTTGAACCCTGACCCAAGATCAGTAAACTCCTCAATAACTCGAAGCCGTTTCTGTGCATTTTCAGTAATCGCACGCCCCTGCGGATAGAAGAGGTAACCGTATGCCTGATACTGCGCGCGCCCAACGCGCCCGCGCAATTGATAAAGCTGCGCCAATCCGAGCGCGTCAGCACGGTTAATCAGAATTGTGTTGACGTTAGGTATGTCAAGCCCCGATTCGATAATCATGGTGCACACCAAAACGTCGGATTTGTGGTTAATAAAGTCTATCATGACTTTTTCTAGTTGACGTTCGGCCATCTGTCCATGTGCGATGCTCACCCGGGCTTGCGGTACGAGTCTTTGAACTGACGCAGCAATACTTGCGATACTCTGCACACGATTGTGGACAAAATAGACCTGCCCGCCCCGCTCCATCTCACGCAAAATTGCGTCTTTTGCCACATCGGGGTTATACTCCATCACGTAGGTCTCAATTGGCAGTCGATTTTCAGGGGGTGTGTTAATCACACTAAAGTCGCGGATTCCAATTAGGGACATGTGTAGTGTACGCGGAATCGGCGTTGCTGTCAAGGTGATGACATCAACCACTTGCTTAATCTGCTTGATTTTCTCTTTATGTTTAACCCCGAAGCGATGCTCTTCATCAATTACTAGTAGACCTAAATCGTGGAACTTGAGGCTATCCGACAGCAGACTATGGGTGCCGATGACGATGTCAACGGCACCTTTTTCTAAACCCGCTTTTACTAATTTCGCTTCATTAGTTGCTCGGAAGCGTGTCAGCATCTCTACACTGACAGGAAAATGTTCGAATCGATTTTTAAACGTGTTAAAGTGTTGTAGAGCGAGAACTGTCGTCGGCACAAGAACAGCGGCCTGTTTGCCATCCATCACCGCCTTAAACACCGATCGGAGCGCAACTTCTGTTTTTCCGTATCCCACATCTCCGCAGATTAACCGATCCATGGGGCGTACCCGCTCCATATCCTCTTTGACTTCTTCAACTGCTTGTAGTTGATCGGGCGTCTCTTCATAAGGAAACATTGCCTCAAATTCACGCTGCCACGATGTGTCCGGCGAAAAAACAAATCCCTTTCGCGCTTCGCGAATTGCGTAGAGCTCAAGCAGTTCCTCCGCCATTTCTTCTATGGACGCTTTCACCTTGGATTTAACCCGCTGCCACGAGGTACCGCCAAGTTTGTCCAATCGGGGGCCTTTTCCCTCGTTATCTCCTCCGACATACTTCTGTACGAAATCAATCTGGTGAGTGGGAACGTAAAGTATGTCTCCTCCCGCGTAGTTCAGAACCAAAAAATCTTGAGGCTTGCCGTCAATATCCAGACGGCGAATCCCTGTATAGACAGCGATACCATGTGATACATGTACAACATAGTCCCCTTCTTTGAGATCGACCAAATTCAGAATGGGCGCGCCTTCTTTGAAGCCAGTGCGGCGGCGCCGGCGATACTCGCGGCCAAACACCTCATCTTCAGAAATAACAACAAACTTATGTTCTTTATTGAGATATCCCTGGCTGACGCTGCCGATTCTTACAGCAGTTTGCGCGGTGAGCATGCTTCGGCCTGCAAGAATCTCATTCAATCGTTTGGTGCCCGCCGAATTATCACTGAAGATGTTTACATGATAGCCTTCATCCGCCCACCCTTTTATCTGGTCCATGACCATCTGAAGATTCCCGCGATGCACGCCCGGCGGACGCATACCAAAGTCAATTTCGGCAATCCGCTCTCCCGGTGCAGGTTCAGGTTGTGTCAAGGATATGTGAAGCGCGGGGTACCGTTGTAAAACGGGGATTACCGATTCAACGAGTGCGAATGTCTCGTTTGATGGAACCATGAATTGATTTTGTTCCATTTTTCTCGCGTAAAGTGCGTTCGATTCCTCAATAGTTCGCTTTCCCTCTCTAATCGCCCATGCTGGTTCAACGAGTAAAACCGTTGTCGACGCGGAGAGATAATCGGTAAGAAGGCCAGGATTCGCGTATAACATTGGAAGAAGAGATTCAATACCGTCCAAATCCGTTCCGCCCTCAAGGCGTTGTGTAATCTCATGAATCACGTTTTTATATTCCGGGGAGGGATTTGATTCAATAAACCCCTCTACCCGTGCTTTCCACTGGGTAAGCGCATCGGGCGTCAAGAAGACCTCCCGCATAGGACTTAAGGACACCTGCCGCAGATTCGCTATAGAACGCTGTGAGGAGAGGTCAAACGTGCGAATAGCATCAATATTATCGCCCCAAAAATCAACTCTGACGGGGTTATCGGCAATTAACGGATAAACGTCCAAAATATCACCGCGGCGCGCAAATTCTCCTTTGGCCTCTACGAGGTCAACTCTTTGGTAACCGCTGCGTAGTAGGAACGCGACAATATCGTCAGGTGCGATTTCGTCACCAACTCGCAATGTTTCGAAAAATGCGGATAAAACCGATCTGGGAGCAATTCGGTGCATTAACGCTTTGATTGATGTGACAATTGTTGTGCAATGCCCATCCAGCAGTTGTCGCAAACAGGTCATTCGCTCCGCGACAATTTTCCTGGTCGGGGAAACGCCTTCATAGAAGATGTCTTGCCACTCTGGGAAAAACAACGCATCTTCAAAACCGTAGGTGGGGAGGTCCTGCACAACTTTTTCAGCCTCGTGATGTGAGGGGAGGATAACTAGGAAAGACGAATCGGAGAAATCTGATGAAAGTGTACTCAACAAGTGGGCGACTGATGCGCCATGCAATCCCCACAACCATGGAGCGTCCAATGCTAAACTGTTCGGATCGCTGCTGCTAGGTATCCCATCATCAAGCGCAGAGTGTTGTTCTGGCTGGGTAGGCGGGTCAATTTGATGCGTGGAAGTTGTATGCAGGTTAGATAGAATTTCAACAAGGGATTGATAGCTATCCGTCCGACGAAGAAAATCTTTCATAATGTATTACGAATCTCAGGAATCCACCAGATCGAGAGCGGCGAATGCGGCTTACCTCATCTTTTTCCTTGAATCAACCTTTTCAATCGTACCAATTAACTTACCAATTCGAGTTGCTGCTTCGATCCGAACGGGAATACGGCGAGCGTCATTCGTGAGCCAAATCAAATAGCCGTGCGAGGTACGTATCGCCAACGTCTCTACACGCCCCAACGCCTCCGTCTTCATCATTTCGCGCCGATAGACATTGACTGTGACATCCTGAGTTTTATCCTTAATCAATACGGGGAAATTGTAGGTCTGACCAACGTTTAACTCCTTTGAACGCAGGAAGTAAACCATGGATAATTCATCCTGTATACCAGTCGGGATTTCAAAGACTTTACCGTTCTCATTTTTGGTATACTGGGCAACCCCCCGCTCAATGTCAAAATCAATTTCGACGCGTGCTCGGTATTTTCGGTCCTCAAGGTCTTTCACATGCCGCAGCGGGTGTAGTTGATCGGTTGTAACGTAGCTCTCCTGCCGATCCCGAAAGTGATACAGTTTTCTAAAGACACTATCCGTCTGAGATTCTGAAACGAAGCGGTATACTTGGTGCCCATTTAACACTGTTTTATCTGTAACTTGGGTCACCTGTGTTCCGGCGGACAATCCAGCAATTTTGACATTGTAGGTGAGAATCTCGCCAACTGTGAATGGACAGTGGTCAAGTTTTGCGGCATTAATCAACGAATGGGTAGGCAATGCCGTCAGGGACAGATTCAGACACATAAAAAACCACACGGAAATTAGGTTTTTCACTCGGTGCATCAACTGAATCTCCTAAAAGGCAGGATGTTCCAAAGGTGGGGAATCGATCCCTCAATATAGTTTTGTTGCCCCTGCGCTGGAATTCTTCGCCTGTTGTACTGCGTAGTTATTCCAGAGATGTCAACACGTACGACGTTATCCACACGTTTTCTTTGCGTTCATCCGCTCTTTTTTTGTGCCGTAGATCTGTCCGAATTCTCACAAGTTTAGCCATTATCAGTTAATGATATAAAGGCGGGGCAAGTTCCGGGTTATCCGGGTCAATCTGGTATGCCCAATCAAAAGTTACCGAATTATCTGAAATTGCGACAACATGAATCTTAGCGTAGTTTCCGTCGGGAGTATAAAAGACATAAACGTGACCTTCAATCAACTCGACAAATTCGGTTGTGAAGCCTAAGAACGGTGAGACATTAACTTCGTCGAATCTTTCGTGGTAACCCATGTCTTGCATCTCAGTAAAATTATCAGAATAGAGATAGGGCACAGTGAACGATACGTCATATTCGGAAAAGACTTCAGTCGGTCCGAAATAGACATCGGTCATGGGCAAATCCCACGGAATCGCGCCATTTTCAGGTTGAGAAAAATCAAAACCGCTTCGATTTGGAAGTAGTGTAAAGTCATTTAATGTGACATTTTTACCCGATGGACGCGGTGTATCAGAGATATTTTCTGGGCTTAACTCGCTTTCATTGCCTTCGAAGTCCAAGGCAGAAACAGCGTAGAAATAGGTGACACCGTTTTGGACATCCCAATCGACGTATCGAAATTCGTCTGCTGAAACCCTATCCAACAAGTTAAAGGTTTCATTATCCCGGCTCCGCCAAACCTTATACTCAGCGAGATCGATTTCACCGTTGGGGAACCATTCAATTTCCACCTTGCCATTCCCAGTGGTACTTTCCACACCTCGTGGAATAGCGGGGGGTTCTGTATCTAGCTCAATAGCATCGTCTGAAGATCCACATCCGATATTCATCAGAAACGTAGACATCAGAAAAACTGGTATCAAAATTCGGTGTGCTTGCGTCAACATAGGTTATTCTCCTTTAAGCGAATTGAGTTTTACGACATTAACTGTGATAAATCCGTGCTGACGCAAGCTTCATGCCATCGGCTAAAGGACATTCCAGTTTCAAAAATATTCCGAAGGAAACGAAGGTGAACAACTGAGAAGAGACTTAATGTGTACACCGTTTCTGCGTTTCTACCTTCGCCAAGTTATAGCTGCGATTGGGCTTTGGAAAGTATTCGCCGCGGAGATTCTATCGACACCATATGTGTTGTAATTCTGCAACACTTGCCACAGCTGCTCCAAAACAAACAATGTGTTTCGTCAAAAGCCCCTTCATCTTAAAAAAGATCCGCAAAATAATATCACATACTGCTTTGTTGTGCAAGGATCAATTATGAGATAAACCCAATCCAGAGCAGTGGTTAATCGCCGTAATTGCGCATTGGGGCGGCTAGATTAATTGGACAGTAGACGGGGCGGCCGATGTCTCGGACCATCCGCGACTTTTAAAACCCCTGCGCTTACTTGAATTGCAACGTGATTCCATTTAACGCACCCACAATTCCGATGAAATACAGGAGTATCTATGTTAAGATATTCGATGATGTACATCTTGCCTTTCAACCGGCGGCAATCAGCTCAAGAGGCACACTTATCGACGTGCAGCAAATTCCCCACATCTCAATAGAAAGAAAAACTCCTGGTGTCCATTCTATATTTTTCTCGCTTATACCTAATTCCATTTCTCCTCATTGCGTCCGTTTCTGCAGCCTGCGCCGCAATTGAAATTAAATCCGTCGAACTCGGGTTAAACGGTACCCACAAACGGGATCGATGGTCGCCGCTGCAAGTAACTGTCACGAGTCAAAACGAATCCTTCAGCGGCCAAATCTCTACCGATATTCACAACGCCTCATCGGGAAAATTGATTCAATCGTATTCCACGCCGCTCAGCCTAACTCGAACCGATCGTCAGCGAAAAACGCTCTACATCTTCCTGCCCGGTATATCCACCAAACTAATACTGAAATTGATTGACCAGAACGGACGAATTAGAACATCTCAAGGAATCTCCACTGCACCTCCAAAGCAAACGACAGACCTCATTGCACTTGCACTGACGCCGAGCCGAGATTTGTTGAGCCGCTGGGATGGAAATCAGATTGCTGATATGGTGGAAGGGAATATTTTCGTTGCCTATGTTGGCGATCCAAAGAATCTGCCGACACATTGGAAAGGGTACGATTCCGTTGATCTTTTCATTCTTCGCGGCGTTACGTTATCCGAACGCAATATTTCTGCGCCTCAACAAACCGCCATACTCGATTGGATTCAGCGGGGCGGCACGTTACTTACAGCGGGGGGGAGTAATTTCCATGCACTCCGAGGAGGATTTTTTGAACCATTCATGCCTGTAAAGCTTGCTACACTCCAAACGAGGAAAAAGCTATCTGAATCGATGCAGAAATTCGGTTTCACGTCAAAGAATTCCGCTTTCGATCTCATAGATTTCAAACCTCGATCCGGCGGAAATATCCTTATCGGGAACGAACAGCAAATTTATGTTGCAAAAAAACATTTGGGCAGCGGGAGCGTCATAAGCCTCGCTTTTGATTACACGGCGCCCCCTTTTTCTGATTCGCCCGGCGCGGAAAATTATTGGGAATGGCTATTCAGGGAAGCGGGCAGATCCCCGCGCCACATTGAGGAAGCGCGCTATGGCGCCTATCGCAGGCACAACGAAAAATCCCAGGCTTTACTCATAAACCGTCCTTCGACGCGCTCACCTTTAATCCTCTTGTTAGCCGGATTCTTAACTGTTTATCTGATGAGTCTCGGCGGATTATTATGGTTTACGGGACGCCGTCAAAATAAACCAAAGTTGTATTGGATTGGCGGTTTGGTGCTGCCGGTGTTTTTCTCGTGCGTCGTAATTATCCCGCGCAACGCCGCGCCCGGTTGGGTATCCATAAATAGCTTTTCGATATTATCCGTTTATGCCGAAAGAGAACGTGCACACTTGCAAAGCTACATCGGCATGATCGCCTCTACAAATTTAAAAACGCCAATAATGTTTGGAGTGGAGACATTGATAAGGCCCCTAACGCCCACCGCTGCGCCTCCACTACAACTAATTGAGGCTAGAGAAGGTTTTCAACTACACGACACAACTGTAGATGCGTGGATGACACAGACTTATCTTGCAGAGTCGTTCGTAAATGTCCCTTCTCCCCGCGTCCAGCTAAACTCTAGTTACGTTCAGCAAAATTTGCCTGATGTGCTCCAAAACGCGTGGCTTATTGATAGTGGCAGATACGCTTACCTTGGATCAGTTCCGCCAAATACGCCTATCGAAATAAAGGAAAATTCGGTGAAGTGGTCATTCCCTCAAGAGTTGGTTGGAACGCGGCGGGAAGAATTTGCGAAAATACTTGCGGGCGAGGGCTTACTGCGCTATCTTGTGCAAGAGGAGGGGTCTATACTGCTCGGTTGGTTGGAAAGGTCGTTTTTGCCAATGTCGCTTAACAATAACAACCCGGTTAATGCTGCGGATAACACTCTCGTTATACTACATATACAATAAAATCATACATCACCCTTGAACATTAGGACATTGAACTAGGGCAATTCAATCCCAAACCGGTATAGATTGAGAACTTGCATTTTTCGGCGGATTGAAGCCCTTTTGCATCAATAATGCAATGAACGGTTCAATGTTTAGGGCGCTTCGGCGGTGTAGCTGACACACCTTCCAATCCCCCGCCAACCCTCAAAACCTCACCTGTAATCCACGAAGCTGCCGGACTACAAAGGAACACGACGCCTTGTGCGATGTCAACCGGTTCGCCCCACCTCCCTAACGGAATGGCGTTGCGTACGCGTTCAATCATCTCATCTTCGGTGATGTTCAAGGTTTGGCAGCGCTGCGCCATACCCTTTCGGTTAAACTCGGTGTATACGGGACCCGGACTCACCGAGTTCACCCGTACGCCGTAAGCCGCCAGCTCCAGAGCCAGTGTACGCGTCAAACTAATCACGCCTGCCTTTGCCGCGTTATACGCCCCAACTAGCGCGGCCGGATTTTGACCGTTGACGGACGCGATATTGACAATACTCCCCGACTCCTGACGCTCCATGATTGCGCCTGCCGCGCGGCAACAGTAAAAGGTACCGGTTAAGGTGACGTTTAATACCCGTCCCCATTCCTCATCGTTCAGTTCGACAATGGGAGTCACATTCTGCCCGATACCGGCATTATTGACCAAAATGTCCAATCGTCCGTATTTGCCAGCCGTTTGCTCAAAGAAAGTGGTCACACCGCTGCTGTCAGTAATGTCCAAATATGCTGCTTGTACAGTTAAGCCAATCTCTCGCAACTCGCCTGCAGTTGCTCGCGCCTTTTTTAATTGCAGGTCCGCCATAATCACCGCCGCGCCGTGGCGCGCGAGCTGGTTGGCGATTTCCAACCCCAACCCTTGCGCAGCGCCGGTAACTACCGCGACCAATCCATCAAGGCTATGTTGAGAAATTGCATTATCATTCACGTCCAACAATTCCAGTTTCGTGTTGTTACCCCGTTGTACCTTGCACCGCGCTTTTGTAAAGAATTACCGGCGTTTACAGGTTCACCCAAGTCGAGCCGTTGTTGCAAGACTCCACGGTCTTATAGATAAACTCCATGCCGCGTAAACCGTCATAAACGGTCGGAAAATTGTATTCTTCAGTCTTCATGGGATTGCCATCAATGTGCCGTTGGATTGCCTCAACAACGCCAACGTAAATTGTAGCGAATCCTTCCAGATATCCTTCCGGGTGTCCGGGCGGAATGCGCGTACACGCGGCTGCTGATTCAGAAAGATAGCCTTGGCCGCGCCCCAGCGTCTGTCTCGGTTCGCCGTAACGATAGAGTTCAAGATAATTCGGATTCTCATGAGCCCACTTGACAGCGCCCTCGGATGCATAGACGCGAAGAATCAGCCCATTCTCTTCCCCTGTAGCGACTTGGCTGACAGTCAATACGCCCTTTCCCCCGCCTTTGAAACGGAGCAACGCGTTTACATCTTCATCAAGCGTCCGATCCGGAAGAAACGTGCTTTTGTCGGCACACAGTGCAGTTATCGAATCGCCGGTAACATATTCAACCAAATTCACAGAGTGCGTGCCAATATCACCCATAGTGCCACCGATACCCGACTGTGCAGGGTCAACCCGCCAAGCAGCCTGTTTCTGGCCGAGTTTCTCGTGCGGTACCATGAGAAAATCTTGGAAGTATTCGACAACAACCTTGCGGACTATGCCCATTTCGCCGGAACGGAATAGATGGCGGGCGTGCCTTATCAGCGGGTGCCCCGTATAGTTGTAAGTTACTGCAAAGACAAGCCCCGTCTTCTCCACAAGATTGGCGAGCGATTTCGCTTCTTCGAGCGTGTAGGTCATCGGCTTATCGCAGATGATGTGAAACCCCGCATCTAGGAATGTCTTTGCGATAGGGAAGTGAGAGACATTCGGTGTCACGATGCTGACGAAGTCAATTCGCTCATCTTCGGGAAGATTGGCTTCAGCCGCGGCCATGTCTTCATAGGTCGCATAGCAACGCGCGGCGGAGAGGTGAAGTTGTTCGCCGGTAATCCGAGTGTTTTCAGTATCCCGTGAGAAACAGCCGGCGACAAGTTCGATCTGTTGATCGAGCGCGGCTGCGATACGGTGCACCCCACCGATAAAGGCGCCCTGGCCCCCGCCAATCATACCCATTCGTAATTTGCGTCTCCAAGAACTCATAACAATCTATTCTCCTCTTGAACGTCGGTACTCCCAGTTGAACTAACCCACAAAGTATGTCCATGGTGGCGGAGGCACAGTTTACATGACGAATCTCCCAACGAAAATGTTGTTCGACGGTTCGCTGCGATTCCACGTTACAGCGAGAACTGTGTCCTTATACCGGTAGATATTGGATTTCCCGACAACGGCGGTGTCAATTGTTTCCAGGGGCTTGTACCAGACCTCATGCGGCTGGGTGCAATATTCGCAAGGATTGCGCAACGCGGATAGGGACAACATTTCGCCAACACGAAGTTCATATTTCAAATCCTGTTTGGTGAATTCGATGGGCTCTATTTTCGTGCTAGCGATTTCTCCTACAACCGCACTGCGTTTGGTGGTTATCAGATTAACCAACGCGGCGCGTTGTTCTATCGTGGTCTCCGTGTCGAGATATAGTACACTTCGTCGGCTCTCGGAATCCATTTCGAGGTTTTTCTTTGCAGTTACAACCGCAACAACGGTTAAATTATCGAGTGAGACACCGTTCCACTCCCCTTGGTGAATGTTCCAAACGAGCGTTGCCTCTCTCCCGCCTTCGACCACCTCGGACTGTGCGTGACACGCGCCCACATAGACACTAACGGAACGCGCTTCCAGGTAATCGCCCCGCACGGTTGTTGTTTGCGCCGCAAACGCACCCGCAACCGTAATCAGAAGTGTTACTACGGTTAAAGTCCAAACTTTCTTCATTGTATTTCCCTCCCAGTTTTATAACGTGTTAATCCTGAATCTCCCTCATTCGAAGACGCCCGGTTACATAACGAAACATGCCGCGGCGACGATAATTATACCCGATTTATCGTCAAAAAGTCAATCCTGTGGAATTCGGCGCACGTCCATAACTCACCACTTGTCAGGGATCGGCTTGACAGGGCTAAGAAGGTGTAATATACTAAATCGGAATTCTCAGAATACCGCACGCATCGCTCCGCTGGCAATCCTAGTCTTTTATGTCGTCCCAAAAACCCCCTCCATCAGACCGCATCGCCCAAATCAAACGCCGGTTACGTCAATCCCGCCTTCTATCGCTTTTCATGGGATGTCCGTATCCCGCACCGCGTTGGGAAAAAGCCGTAAAACGGATTATCCGGCTAGTCGGACCCGACGCGAAAATCCTCGATCTCGGATCGGGAATGGATCGGCGCGCGCCCAACGTAATCAATCTTGAAATCGAAGCAACCCCTCATGTTGATATTCTGGCAGACGGACATTGCTTGCCGTTCAAGAATCAGGTCTTCGATGCGGTAATCACCGAAGCGGTACTAGAGCATGTTCGGGAGCCCATTCAGGTAGCCGCCGAAATCCATCGGACGCTCAAAGACGGCGGATATGTGTGCGCCGGCGTACCGTTTTTGCAAGCATTTCACGCTTCGCCGCACGATTACCAGCGATATACTGTTCCCGGCTTTGACTATCTGTTCCGGGCATTCACGAAGATTGAGGGTGGCGACTGTGCGGGACCCACCGCATCGCTGCACTGGATTTTTAGGGAATATGTGGGCCTCGCCTTTTCCTTTGGCAATCTGTTGGCGGCGAAACTGATTTCCCTGATTGTGGGCTGGTTGACGTTTCCGTTGGTGTGGCTGGACTACCTATTGATGCGCAATAAACATTCGCATATTCTGGCGTCAGCGGTGTATTTTGTCGGACAAAAGCCGACGCTTCCCAAAATAGATTGTGGAAAAAACCGGAGCGCTGCTCAAGTCCAATCGAATAACAAATAAGATGCTTTGGCTTTACGCATCGCCATCTGACCGAACGCTATAGTTATTTGGGTTCATATTTAGGCAAGGAGGGATTGACTGATTTATAATCGAGGTTAGGGTGCTTCTCCCACAAACCAATGAGTAAATGTATAATTTTTAGTTGCAACGACTAGAGTATCCGTTAGCGTCACCGGGCAGAGAATAACGATACAAGGCGTTCCGTGGATTGCATCGAACGCCCGATCTTAGCGGCGTGCTTGATAAACGGCAATCATCGGCGCTCTTTAGCCGTCACCTTGGATATGGTATACGCTATTTTCCCGGATGGCGGTTTAGGGATTTTCTCGACAAAATCGGTTTCGACGTGCACATCAGCTCCAAGCGCGTCTTTGATTTTGTGGACGATCCATCCGAGCGTGTCATCCGTAAATGCGTCGTCTACGGCAAGTTTCAGCTTGCACAAATCGTAACTCTCTTGAATCAATTGGAACTGGCTTACCGTCTTTATCCCATAAAACTGTTGGGTAAAGTACCCGCCGTGTATCCACCGCCCGTCTTTGCTGCGGAAGGTTGCTGTCGTCCGCCCCAATAAATCCCCCAAAATTGGGGTGCGATTTCCACACGGACAAATCTCGTTGGAAAGCACACCGACATCGCCAATTCGGTAGCGTACAAACGGCATGCCGTAATTGTTCAGGTGGGTGATGATGATTTCGCCGGGTTTCGTATACGGTTCATCGCTATCGATTTCTAGGTAAATGTCATTACAGTTGATATGCATCCGCCCAGCGCTGCACTCCATAGCGATGAGTCCAGTTTCCCGGCTCCCGTAGCGGTTATGAACCGGCGTTTGGAAAACCTGTTCGGCGAGTTCACGGTAGTGCGGGTACAACATCTCTGCGGAGGAGATTATGCCTTTAAGCCCCCAGTCGGGTGTGAGTCCGTTACAATGAAGGCATTGCGCAAATTGATAGAGCGACGACGCGTAGGCGAGAATTGTTTGAGGACGCCACCGCTCCATCTTCTTGGAGAGATTCACCATCTTCGCTTCGGACGTGTTAAACCCATTGAACCACCAGTGATTTCTCCAGTAGCTGTTCAGTTGTTCTTTCGCCCTGCCCGCTTTTGAGTGATTCGCCGGAAACCCCCAAATAATCAGTTGCCGCTCTCCGAAATCCCAACCTGCCCACCGGTCAAAGTAGTATACGCTCAGATTACGCCTGTTCCAATATCCGTTGTCCTGATAGAAGACTAGCGGAGTGCCCGACGATCCGCCCGTGGCGTTCCGCTTGAGCTGACTTTTTGGGTATGTGTTGGAGACAAGCTCGCCTAACCGCACCCGAACTGTTGATTTCTCCAGCGTCGGAATCTGTAACAAATCTGATGGACGTTGAATGGCTTCAGGCCTGATTCTCAGCGAATCAAATAGCTCGCGGTAATACGTCGTCGTTTCGTACGCGTGCTTGAGCATTCTGCACACGCGGTTCCACTGAAATTGAAGGATTTCCTCACGGCTGCCGTTCAACCGCCTTTCTGTTTCGGCGAGTCTTCGCCGGAAATGCGCGCCTTGGCGGTAGGCGTTATATGCACACCACGCTGATTTTGAGAAGGTGTTTTTGGCGTACCGGATGATTGACATACCGAGAGAATATCCGACGTAACCTAATGACGCACGCCGATCCTACTGCCCGGGGTAGGTGCGGTTTTCCAACGCAGCGATAAATTTCTCTGCCGAGATGGCTGCGGCTGCCCCCGTACCAGCGGCAGTAATCGCCTGGCGGAAGACGTGATCGTGCACGTCACCTGCTGCAAAAACGCCTTCGATATTGGTCTGCTGGAGGTTATCGACGACGACGTATTCTTGGTCGTCCATGTCAATAATACCCTTGAACAGGTCTGTATTCGGGATATGCCCGATGAAGATAAACACACCATCAATTGGAAACACCTGTTTTTCATCGGTCTTTACATTTCTGAGCAGCGCCCCCGTAACCTTGTCGCTATCGCCCTGGATCTCTTCAACGACCGTGTCCCAAATGAATTTCATCTTATCGTTCTTGAAGGCGCGTGCCTGCATAATTTGGCTTGCACGGAGTTGATCTCGGCGGTGAACCACATAAACCTCCGAGGCATACTTTGTCAAAAACAGTCCCTCCTCAAGCGCTGCATCGCCCCCGCCGACAACAATCAGACGCTGGTCCTGGAAGAAAAATCCGTCACAAGTTGCGCAGTACGAAACTCCGCGGCCGCCGTATTCTGCTTCACCGGAGATATTCAGTGTTCGCGGCGAGGCGCCGGTGCAGATGATGACCGCCTTGGCATGATACTCCTTTTCATACGTCTTCACATAGAACGGATGGCGATTGAAATCGACCGTTGTCACGGTGTCGAACCGCACTTCCGTCCCAAAGCGCTCGGCTTGTTTCTGCATGCCTTGGATGAATTCCACGGCTTCCGTGCCGAAGAAGCCTGGATAATTTTCCAAGTCTAACGTCAACGAGAGCTGTCCGCCGAGCGCATCGCCAGTAATGAGCAGCGGTTCAAGCATTGCCCGCGAGGTGTAAACGCCAGCGGCAAAGCCAGCCGTACCGCCGCCGATAATGATGACGTTGCGTTCTTCCGAATTATTGAATGTATCTTGAAGGCCTTCCATTGGTGTGAGCACTCCTTATTCCAGCTTTTGGTCAGTTTTCTCCGTTTTTTTATGGTCATGTAGAATGTAGATACTCGCTAACGTTATGTTCTTGCCGCCCAGCGGCGTAAACCGTGGTGCTTTAAACCGAGTTTTTTTCTTCAAAACTCGGTTTCTTTGATTTCGCTACGCCGGAGGCCGCATCCGAGCAATTCTTCGGACAATGGGATAGTTGATATCACAGTGTCCGCAGCAGATTTGATGAGTTTCCCACGCTACCGATCCTTTACAAACCGGACACACAACAATCTCTTGCAACGTTTTCTTCGGGAGTTTGCGCCGCTTGGCTAAAAAAGTCTTCGTTCTAAACACAACCCGTTTTGGAATGAAACCTTTCGCAACTCGAAACCACCTTTGCCAAAGTGGTACACAATTGACCCGATTTAGCATGGTATCAATCGTCTCGGGTGAATCTAAATCTAGCGGCGATGCATCCGGCGGGAGAATTTTGTAGTCGATTTTGCCCGCCCATTCATACTTCACGAGAAAGATGTCATGGTGGGCGATGTGAAATTTGGCGAAATTTCTATCACGAGCCGCAAGCGTGTGGAAAAGCTGACCGAACGGATTTTTGGTCAGATTTTTTTGGATGATTAACTGACCGCCGATTAAATTGATAACCCAGTTATGATATTCCCAGCCGTAAAGCCGCTCGGCAATCTCGGACGGTGTCTCTATGTAGCCCCGCGAGGCGACACGCATCAGTTCAGAAATTAGTAAATCGGGATTTTCAACATGCTCTAACACGTGCGAACAAATAACATAATCAAACGATGCGTCCGCAAATGGTAGATACTGCCCATCGGCTTCAACCACCGGCCGATCTGCTACAATTTTTCCTCCCCGCTGGGTGTCATCATCAATGAATTTGTCGCATAAGACATCGGATCGAATTTTCGGATTGTGTCCGCTCCCAATTTCTAGGATAAAATCGGTGGGTTGGAGATTCATTTCCGAAACACCGTACAAACGTGAGAATCGAACGCAACATAATAGTTGTAGGGGCAACCCTCGTGGTTACCCTTTCGGATTCGCGGTCTCAAACAACCAGGGGTTTTGGCGAAATTATACTGCTTCACAGATGTATTGGTCAACTCAAAAGCAGTAAGTCTGCAAGTCTTTTTCCGTAGGAGAGGCATCCCTGGCTCGACAGTTCGATGAGGAATCTCCATCCTACAGCAGCAGAGAACGTATCCGACCAACGCATTCAGTCAACAGACATAATAAAAGGCACGGGTTGCACAACCCGTGCCTTTTTCACAAATATGCTATAGCTGGTGTTCGACGCCAATTTGTACATGTGTTGATTCAATAACGCGAAAACCCAGTTATCTATTCAAGTTTGGTTGAACCCTCCTTGGACTCCTCTTCTGTCCCAATGCGCTGCACGGTTGCCTTAATCGAACCCAACGGCACACCCACAATCTGTGCATCCGGGTGCAACGACCTATTGGGTGTGCTCACCGGCGTCGGCTCTGTTGTGTCAAAAAAGGTCAATTTCGCCAGAAAAACTGTGAGCATCAGGTAGAAGAGCACGGCTGTGCAGTTGACAAAATTCGGAGGAGGATCCAACTTCAGTAACCTGAGGATACCGGCGAATGGGTTGGCGAAGAAAGCCAAACCATGCCGCCGGTGTTCCCGGGTAATCCGTTCTTGAGTCCGCCCAAGGAGATCCGGCGGCGGATCGAGCGCAGGAAGGCTTTCAAGAACTGCCGCCGTATGCAACATCTCCTCATATTCCTTCTGACAGGATTGGCATTGAACGAGATGTATTTTGAACTCAGCTCTCTCTTCGTGAGAAAGGTCCGGATTCGAATGTAGACTCAGGTTTTCAATAACACGCTTGCAATCGAGATCCATAGCCGTCCTCTCGTTTCGTAAAGATTATAGATGGTGCGGGTTTTGCAGTTTTGACTTGAGGGTCTTTATCGCCGTATTTAATCGCGATGCTACTGTCCCTTCCGGACAATCTAGCACTTCGGCAATCTCATGATATTTCAGATGCTGCATGTAAAATAGACTAACAACTATCCGCTGTTTAGGCGGCAACTGGCTGATTGCCTCCTGTACCATCCGATCGCTCTCCGATTTCACCAAAATCCGATCCGGACAATCACTGTCATATTGCGCGTCGTTTTCTTCAACGCTTCTTGTGTATGCCGAAAGCGTACGCGCACGAGAGTCGGATTTGCGGATGTATTGTTGGCACGTATTGATTGCGACTCGGTACAACCACGTCGAAAACTTTGATTGGAACTGGAACGATTTTATCGATTTATACGCTTCCAAGAACGCCTCTTGTGTTGCGTCCGCCGCATCTTCAGGATTGGATAGCATGCGGTAAGCTAACCCGTAGATTCTGGTATGATGGCGCTGCACAAGCTCATTAAATGATTCCACATCCCCTTCGATAGTTTTTTGCACGTAGACTTCATCAGGGATCATCGGCACGCCCGCTTAAAAAAATAGGCTTGTTGAAAGAAAACTATCAGAACGGTCCCTCCCCTATTTGCAATTTATCAATACTTGGAGAGGACCGTAACAAGCAACATCAGAACTTCAACAAACTACCACTCAAAATTTAGTGGATACATCCGAGCAATTTCTTCACAAAAAACTACAGCTTGGCAATACACAACCCCCACTTCCCAACCTCGCAGGTTCACTGCCTCAAGACTCGGCTTTCCTAACCGCTTCAAGGGAATCCGCGTAAATCTGGATTTTGCACTCCCAACGCTCTTTCCGTGAGCAAAATCATACCATAAATCGCCCTACAAGTCGATGCCCGTGAAAAGAAAATTTCATTTTTAGTGATAGATTTTAGCCACATAGTCATACATGTTTACAATGGTAAGGTGTAAACACCCCAATCACTTTTTGCAGATCTGGGGAGTGGGATGCAAGCTGGCGAAAAATCTAGCGACGCCGAATTGGTGCGTCAGGTTTTGGAGGGCGACAAGGACGCTTTTTCCTTGCTCTATAGTCGGTACGAATCGCCCCTACTCTCGTTCGCTTTCAATAAAATGCGCAACCAAGAAGATGCTCAAGACATTGTCCAAGAGACCTTTATTGACATCTCGCGGAATCTGTGGCGAATTAAGAAACCGGAAAAATTTGCAAACTGGATGTTCCGCATAGCATCTCAGATTATAGCAAGGACGTATCGAGAACGCCAAAAACTGATTGAGTGCCTTTCACTCTCTCGCGACGCCAATGAAGCGGAGGTATCGAATGACGCCGCAATGCTTGCACATCGGCGCGATGAACAACGGCAAGAACTCGTCGACATGCGAGACAGGCTTGCAAGGGCAATCGAACAACTTCCCGACTCAGAGCGGCAGCTATTACTACTGCGATTGAGCGGTATGAGCCATAAGGAGATTGCTCAAGAATTGGGCCTCAGCGAGGCAGTCGTGAACAATCGACTAGCCCGTGGTCGAAAAAGGTTGAAGTCGCTCGTGCTAAAACTAACGGAATGAGGTTAAAGTAAAATGGACAGAACAAAAATCATCCAGCTAATCATCGGTAGCGAGAAGGGAATTAACCGCAGAGAACCTGCGAACGTCGGCGGCATATCATGCGACGGTATCACGAAACAGAGCTGGGATATCTGGCGTCCCAAAAACCGCCACCGATTCCCGGGCGCGCCCGAGTCCGTCGAAGGTCTCATAAAACGCCAAGACATCGTTGAAGCGTTTTATGTCGATTATCTTGAACGCTATCATACATGGGAACTGCCCGAATTTCTTCAATATATCTATAGCGACTTCGTTGTAAATGCCGGCAAGGCTGCCGTCAAGATTGTCCAGCGCATGGCGGGCGCCGTTGACGATGGTGCATGGGGGCGCAACACCAGCGGGGCGGTCGCCGCATGGAGACAAACCGTTGAAATTGAATTGCAATCCGATCCGGATGTCGACAATGAGTTGATTACTCGATTCCATGAGGAGAAACTAGCGCATTATCAACGTCTTGTAGACCTCAATCCGGATAAATTCAAACAATGGCATGCTGGTTGGAAACGCCGGGCGAACCATGTGCTTGCTCAACTCGAGGAATACTTTGAAGTTGAGAAGGCGACCCCGTCAGCGATGCACGACGATGATGTCGACCAGAATTATTAAGCCGATGATCACACGGCATCAAACGATATATAACCAGCAGTAATACAGACTATTGAAAAACCATTTATGCCATTGCCACAAGCTGTACAAGACTTAACGCACGCATTAAAAGAAAGAGGGGTGATGAGATGAATTGACTGATGGAAATTAATCCGTCGCAATTATAACGTAGTCGTTGTTAACTTGAAAGTTCTGATTTCTTCCAACGAATTAATGGTTTAGAGGAAATCAAAACAATTCACTGGAAAATGGTTATAGGCGCAAGCCTGAAAATGGTAATTTCGATTGATTTTACGTTAGTTGGGAATTCGCAACCCCGCAATCAACTACACTGTGCGAAAGTGTTGGGTAAGCGCGGTCGCCGGGCTTGGCAAGCGTCACACCCCTTACCGATTGCGAATAATGCCATAATTGCAAAATATCTGGAGGCCGTAAAAACACAAACGGTAATTAAAATCTTAGGTCGTGCCGGCGCGGTTTGGCGGCGCTGGTACTGCAATTATGGTATAATTGTTGGGAAATAATTCTTTTGACGCTAACAAAGGGAGGTTTCAAATGAAGTGTGTATTTGTGGTATTGTTGGCGCTCTTGTGCGCGAGAGTGTGCTGGGGCGAAAGACAGCCGTATTCGTTTACTGGCTTGACACCAGAAGAAATTGCGTGGCACGGTGCACTTGATATGGCAGATAAAAGCGATTTTATCGCTGTCGGCACAGTGGTGTTGATGTCTGCCAAGTATTATGAAAACATCCTGCCACACAACACCGATTTTGTGATGACCGATGTGCTTGTCAAGATAAGCGATCTTATCAAGGGCAAGCCTAATGTTGGCAAAGATCACATTAAATTTGCGATACACGGCGGCAGTGCTTATGTGCCAAGCCTTGGTCGTGTTTTGACACAAGCCTTGTTACAAGAAGTTAAGTTTGCCGTAGGCGAAAAGGTCTTACTGTTTTTAGCCAACAATACTAACGAAGGCGAATCGTATTACGCCAATTATCCGCACGGCAGGCATCGTGTGCACATGATGACGTTTGGCAAACGTTTGGTAAAAGACGGCAAAGTGTCGTTTAACTATAATAAAGATGCGGTTGCCAAGCCTGTCCAAATGCCGCTAGAGTTGGCGACATCCTTGCTTAAGTCATATCTCAAGGACGCGAATGCAACATTGCCTTTGGAGAACGAAATTAAGACGCTCGTTCGAGAGTCCGACGGCAAAGCCATTGTGTCAAAGAAGTTAGCCGATGAGTTGAAAAAGAAATCTGACAAGATTATTAGAAAGGAGAAGAAATGATGATTAGATTTGGCTTGGTGCTAGCCGCTCTTTTAATTGTTTGTCCGAATCTAGGACATTCCCACTGTCATAATAATGGATCTGGCCCTGAAGATCCGATGATAGTACGCGGAAACAAGGTATGGCCACCTGAGAAAAAAAACAGTGATGGCGTGTATGAAATTGTCGTTTGGGTAAACAATATATATCGCCCTAGACCTGCGGGCAATCCCTCTTTATCGCCCGATTGTGGAGATGCGGGTGAAATATGGTCGGAAATTGAATTTCAGGGTAGTGAGATTAAGTTCAAGTACAACATGAATGAGTCGCACCAATTTTACGCCAATGTGAAAGACAACCGCAATGTTATGGCTTATAGTTGTATGGGGCGACATAATCCGACCATTGCTTTCACCTACCATGTTAATGTTGACGGCAATCGAATAAATGAATTAGATGTCGGGTTCAACTATTACAAAGACTTTAAGAAGCACGGGCAGTCAGGTCTCTATTATTGTATCAAAGAGATAGCCGCCCATGAATTGGGGCATGTGGCGGGTTTAGAAGATGTTTATTACGATCCCGATCTGCCGGTAAGCAGAACAAATAGTCCCGACTATGCGCATTATTCTATGAATGGGCATTTCCCAAGCAAGAATACGCATTGGCGTGAAAGTTTGAATTGTGAAGATAAGTACGCTTTAGACCAAAAGTATTCGTACGGTCCATAACAAACCTAAAGGAGGGTTCAGATGAAGTATGTATTTGTAGTTTTGCTGGTGATGGGACTGGTGGTTCCAACGTCGTTTGCTGCCGGTGGCTATTTCGATGATTTGTCGCTCTATTCTTTGCTTAAAAGCATAGATAACAGCGATATAGTTGCCATTGGTACTGTTTCACTTCTAACTGGTGTTTATCGGGAGAACCTGTTAGGTCCCAAGAAACATTGTATTTGTACCGATGTTCTAGTTCGATTAGATACCATGATTAAGGGTGAGCCAAATTTCGGGCCTAATTATATCAAGTTCATGGTGCTCGGTGGCACAGCCTATGTTCCGCATAAAGAAGAGGTCATGGGCATGTGGGTTAGCACACAAGCCACGTTTGAAGTTGGCGAAAAAGTGTTTATTATGCTGACGAATGACCAGAATACGACTTACTATGCCAACTATCCTTACGGCAAAAACCGTTTAATCTACGATGATTATGGCAAACGGTTGATTAAGGAAGATAAGGTAGAGTTTTGGTACAAAAAGGAAGACAAGGTGAAGCCGATGCAGTTGTCTCTTGATGTTGCCAAGAATTTGGGCAAGGCTTTTATCGAAGACAAGGCTGCTGCACTTCTACTTGAAAACCAGATCAAAAATGTTGCAAGTAACACCGATGAGAATTCCTTAACACTAGCCCAGAAAAGTACTTTGATTGATAGTTCTAAACGTCTATTTGAAAAGGAGAAAACAAAGTGAGGAAAATAAGCATCGCAATTTTTGTGATTGCAGCCATAGCAAATCCAGCGTTAGTGGTTTACTCGCATTGCCATAACACGTACCCATGCGAGCAAGTCCAAAGTCGTGTTGTTGGGCCGTGGGAGTGGGCAACGTTTCATGTGCCAGTGGATTGGTATATCAATCCGACACAATCAGGAATGCCGTCATTAACAACCGATGTTACGGCTGCTGCCAATTCATGGAGCAACATTCAGCGATCGGATGGCACGACAATAGATTTTAGTTATCGAAGTCAGGGACTGATTGACGCCGAGGCTGGTGACTACGATAACAAAAATGTAGTGAGTTGGGTCGGCATGGAAAACAGTCCGAATGCCGCCGTGACATATATATGGCTGATAGGCGGCATTGGGCCTTTAATAGATGAGGTTGATATAGGTTTCAACTACTATAAGGATTGGAAAACACATGCTAACAAAACCGATGGCTATCTTTGTATTCGAGACACGGCTGCCCATGAGTGGGGCCACGCTGCGGGCTTAAAGCATGTGAAATACGATCCGACAAAAACTTCTGGGATAGGCAACTGTCCTGCATGGCAAGACTACACTATGCACGCTGGTGCTAGTCCAAATTCGCATGACAGGGAATCGCTGGCGTGTGAAGACAAATGGGCATTGGATTATAAGTATTAGACGATGCAAATTTTTGATGCAGTTTGCGTGGTAGGACGGTTACACTTTTAATCTTTCGGTTTTGCGCAAACGATAAGAATTACCCGATGTGCGCAAGGCAACTAGTGATTGTTCACGCAACTCTCAAATGAAGACATTACGATGCCCGCAAACGCAACAGGGGTATTTGATTCACGTCATCGTCCCAATGTGATCTACTACCCAAGTCCACTATTGGGTAAGATTGATAGATGGTTGGGAGCAAATGCTCATCTTGTGGATTACTTTCAATTTTCGTAGTTCGGTTAAACACAGTGAACCCAACGCTTTTCTCTCGTCTGGTGGTTTCAAATGGTTTGGGTTTCGCCGTTGGCTAAACCCACTCTAAAAGAGCTGAATCCGAATTAAATTGGGTTTGCGATTAGGAAACCAAAGACGTGGGGAAAGTTGTTTGTTGTGCCGTTTATTAAGGCGCGGTGTGTGACGTGTGCGGTGGCGAGAATCTGCAAGGTGCTCTACCGCGCACGTCTCCGACATTACCCCCGAATCGTGAAATGATGCCGAGTGCGGAGGGACCGAACGTGGCTGACACAGTAGAGGCAAAGCTGGATAGAATTCTCGATGTTGTTTCAAGGATGGAAGTTCGCATGGATCACCATCACGAACGACTTGAGAAACAGTGTGCAACGATTGGAGAACATGACGCTCGACTCAAAGCATCGGAAGCGCAGGGCACAAAAGTTGAAACGCTCTTAAATGCGATGCACGAAGCGACTGTTGACCAAGAAACACGCGTGAAGGTTTTGGAGGCTGACCGCAATAGGCATGACGGGCAACTTTCGCTGTTGACTTGGTTGTTCACAGGCGTAGGTGGACTTGGCGGCATCGCAGCCGTTGTCGCGGTTATTGTCATGCTACTCAAATGAAACGCTAGAAATGGTTTTCAAATGACATGATGTTTGGCTGGATTTGGTTTGGTGTTTTCCTTTGGCTTATAACTTATAATTACCCCCAAAAACTAGACAGTGTCTTAAGGTGGATTTTTTGCTGGCAAAACGGCCATGTTATGAGCCATAATAAGGCTCAGCAATGCCAATAACTGCGAAAGGAGTTTGTTTAACATGGGTGGTAGAAAGCAGTACGATAACCGATTCAAAGCGCAGGTGGCGATTGAGGCAATTAAAAATGAACGCACCATGGCGCAGATTGCCAGTGACTACGAAGTTCACCCGAATCAGGTCAGGCAGCGGAAAAGACAGATTCTGGAGGAATCACCCCAGCTTTTTGCGAACGGACACACGCAATCAACTTCCGACAACGACCGCCTTATAGCTGAACTCTACCGGCAAATCGGTCAGTTGAAGGTAGAACTAGACTGGCTTCAAAAAAAAACTCGACTGCTCCATTAGAACAGAAGCGGCAGCATATCAAGCAAGAGCGCGGTGCTCCATCGGTTTCGAGACAATGCGAACTGTTAGGGTTGCCGCGCGCTTCGTATTATTATCAACCCGCGGCGGAAGAGTCGCCGGAAAACCTGCTTTATATGCGTCTGATTGACGAACAGTACATCAAGACGCCGTGCTACGGTGTACCTCGAATGACGGACTGGCTATGTGATAATGGCTACGCTGTCAACCGCAAACGGATTGCTCGGTTAATGCGAAAGATGGACTTAGTTGCCATCTATCCCAAGCCCCGTCTCTCCAAGCATGGCAGGCCGTCGAAAAAGTATGCTTATTTACTGAAGGATTCAATTATCACTCGACCGGACCAGGTGTGGGCAACTAATATCACCTATATCCGCTTGACCACCGGCTTTGTGTATCTAGTGGCGATTATGGATTGGTACTCTCGATATGTGTTATCATGGGAATTGTCAAATACACTAGACGTTTACTTTTGCCTATCGGCACTGGAACGGGCATTGAGTTGTTCTCGGCCTTTGATATTCAATAGCGACCAGGGCGCGCAGTTCACGTCAGATGCCTTTACGGCTCGGCTTGAATCGGCTAACATTCGCATCAGTTGGACGGGTGCAGGCAGCGTGTTTGACAACATTTTAATTGAGCGTCTCTGGCGGACCGTCAAGTATGAACATGTCTATCTTCACGCTTATGATTCAGTTCACGCTGCTTGGTGCGGCTTGAACAACTATTTCAAGTTTTATAATGAGGAGCGGCTTCATACGTCGCTCAATACTAGAACACCTCACGAGGTGTATTTTCAAAAAACCTAGGTGTTGAAGCACAGCCGGATTGCCTAGCAATTACACCTTAATAGACGAGCATAACTGTCTAGACATTGGGGGTAAGTAAACTGTAGGATTGCCTAAGGTGCTAATTCAGTCCTATATCAAAGAAAAAACGCCGAAGCTTGCGCTTGAGGACGAGACAAAAACTTTTGTACGCAATTCGGCTGCCAACACAAAGTGTCTCGATTATCAATTTTATACCATGAATGGCCATTATGCCGCTTGCGACCATTTCAGAGAATCGCTGCGATGTGAAGATATGTAAGCATTAGACCAGAAGTATCGTTATTGATCGATCATATGGAGAGAAAATCAATCGCCTGTGAGGACATTTGGGCATTGGATTATAAGGATTAAAGAGGTACACTCGGTCGAATGAAGATTTTCGACAACAGTTGTATTATTGCGAGGCAACGCCGTGGACTCGGCGTTATCCATCAATTACAACGCCTTGGGGTAAACTCAAACTTAACGGAGGATTCAAATGAAGTGCGTTTTTGCGGTTTTACTGGCGGTTTTGTGTGCTGGCGTGTGTGATTTAGCGGCATTACAAGCCGATTATCCACCGTCTGACGGGAATCAGGCGCGCAATCCTGTCGTGGTTATTCAATTACCGTCTATCGTAGACGATAATCCGTGCGATCCGCTGCCGGACACGGTTATGCCGCCGATAATTATAGGCTGCGATGCGCCTCCGGAGCTAGAATTGCCAGCCCACAGCGTCACGATTGCGCGTGTTTTTTGGTTTACCGTCAGGGCGTTGCTCGCTCTGGTGTACATTCACCCTTAATTAAAAGCAGTTGTAATGAAACAGGTATTTGAAATTACCCCCAATGTTTAGACAGTTATGTTTGTTGATTAAGGTGCAATTGCTACACAAGTTTAGGCAATCGGATGCGATTAAACCTCACAAATCAAGCAGTTCACAGTTACCCAATTCCTTTTCTGCTTGAATAGCCCGCGTGGATCTGTTACTATTTGAACAGCGAAGAAAAAAATAAAACTGAATATTCATTCGATTCAGGCGCCAGCAATCCAATAGCGATTGTGGAGAATAGGGAAGCGCGGTGAAAAACCGCCACGGCCCCGCCACTGTGAACGACGAATAATCGTGTCCACGATGCCACTGTCCCGGCAGGTTGAGATGGGAAGGCGGACACGAGGTGTCGCCAGTCAGGAGACCTACCTGAATCGCGTTTCACACAGAGTTTTCGCGGGAAGGCTGTGAACCAGAAAATGCGTTCCTTTTACCGAAACGGCGGGTTTAGGAATAGCGAACTGTACCCCGGTTTTCTAAATGAAGACTGGGGTTTTTTGTTTTTAGATGGCAATGCTTAAGATGAAACACGCAAACAGGTTTACGTTACATATTCTAGCTCTCTTAATTCCTTTGTATGCTGCCTTTTACGGCTGTTCAGAGCGGCCCGAACAACCTACACCTTCATGGAATGCCGCCTTTATTCCGATGGGCGCAAGCATCCATTTTGATTCCAATCGTAAAGAGTCGGTCAAATACATCCGAGCATTTGGTTCGGAGGGAGAACTCGTTGCCCAACTCAATCTCGGCGGGTATCCGCGCCGCACAGAGCCGCTCTATTTTCGTTGGGACGCAGGGGAAAGATATCGATTTGAGATTACCTACGACAAGGGCGAATCGGCAGCCATAAGCGCCGAGGCGCCCGCAAACAATCCACGCGGTTCGATTGAGATTGCGATTCCATACGGGACGGTCAATCCAAGTTCGCCATCCCCCCGGAATACCGTAGCAGATCCGAAACAACGGAGCGCCAAATCGTTGGTCCTAGGCGGCAGCGAAATGGCAGCTATGGTTTTGGTGCGGAACGGATTGGAAGCGTCCGTTAGGTTTCAGGTTGTGCTTTACATCCCTTCAGTCATCCAGGTATTGCAAACCCAATCAATTTGGCACAGCGAACCCCGTCTCGGAAACCCATCCAACCTCCCGGTTCATGAGTTGGAACGAGAAGCGGCAACCGCATTTTTTGCGTCAGGGAATTTTACAGTTGAAGCGGAGGTTTGGCACAGCCAATTCGAGCTAAAAATTCCGAACGATAAATTGCCTGATTCTGCGCAGATTGCCGCGACGGTTTTCTTCGAGGATAAATCCGGAACGCAATGGAACCGGTCTGCGGCGCTGCCGCTGCGTTCGGCAACCGTGGGCGAGATTGCTGCGCAACTCTCGATTGAAGACATTACGATGCCCACTGACGCGACAGGGGTTGTCGATTCTCGCCGTCGTCCAGATGCAATCTACTACCATCGTACGCTGTTGGGAAGGGCTGGCAGATGGTTCGGGGCAAAGGCTCATGCTGTGGACTATTTTCAACCGATAACGTACCAAACTGTGTCCGTCCGCAACCACAGTCAGGACATCATACACGTTATCGTTAGCGCAATCAATCTCGACATAAAACACGGAGAACCCGTTGCTTTTCTTGCACCGCCCGACGCCGTCAACGCCGGCACGAATCGCAGTATTGCGTTCGCCAGCTTGGCAGGCGGGGTTACAACCGCCGTGCCGCTCCCAATCTACTTCAATCCCGATTCCGCTCGTGTGAAAGGCGCAGATTTTGTCCGCACAGGGCGTTACGACCGCGACATCGAAGTCAAAATCTGGGGCAGCGACAAGACTGTTCTGCGTGCTAAGCGGCCGCTGCTCATCGAAACGCCTAATCTGCACGCCCTGATGGTTACCGGCGCTGCATTTGGCGCAACCGGACTTGGACTGTTTCTTCTGCTGCGCTTTCACCGGGGGTTCTTCAACCGCTTCTCGACGAGACAGCTCATCTTGATTACCCTGTTCGGAACAACCATTTTCATCGCGGTTAGCGTGCCGGTGACGCTACTCTCCAATTTGACCGCCGCTTTGCTGGGACCAATTTCATTCCTCATTAACGGGTTAATTAACGAAATATTGTATTACACGTTGCTCACATCTCTGTTGATGCTCATCCCCAAATCAGGCGTGATTACCTTAGTCTCGGCGGTTCGCTTGCTGTTGGGCGGCGTCACGCTTGGATTATTCACCCCGATTACGCTGCTCTACACGGGCACGATTGTGCTATTGCTCGAATTCGGCTTTTTAATTTCGCAGAGAGGCAAGAATGTCCTCGTATTGGCACTCGTATTCGGCATCTGCGATGCTCTCGGTGTATACACCGATTTTCAACTGAGCATCACGCTTCATCGCCTTTTCTATGCAAATTGGTATATCCTCACGATGATTTTTGTTAGCGGATTTGCTTATACATTTATCGGTGTGCTTTTGGGAAGGCGGTTGAGCCGGGGGTTGCGGCGTGTTGTGGTATAACAAGTTAGGACTTTCGCAGTTGAACGCTCACGGCATAGTAGTAGGCACACTCCGTGTGCCGTAACTCACGCATTTTGATTTGAAATCCAGTCGCAGCAGCGCTACGCGGATGACGGCATACGGAGTATGCCTGCTACTTTTCGGGTGATGCATAGTCGTAGGCGCACGCGGTGTGCCGTATATTCCACATATTGCGTTGAATCCCAATGCACGCAGCGGGACACGAATGACGGCATACGGAGTATGCCTGCTACTTTTCGGGTGATGCATGGTCGTAGGCACACTCCGTGTGCCGTAAATTCCACATATTGCATTGAATCCCGATGCCAGTAGCGGGACATAGGTAACGGCATACGGAGTATGCCTACTACTTTTCCACGGAGGTGTTTAATGAACATGCAACTGCGGCGGCGTATCTGTTTTGCCTCGTTGATGTTTCTATTCACGTCAATAGGTACAGTGCAGAGCGCGAAAACAATTGCGGGAAACGTTGTTTTTACCCGGTTTGGAATAGCTGTTGAATTAGAAGAGGGTGTTTCAATAAAGGAGTTGTCCGTCCTTGAAGTGACGGCAGCGTCAGCGGCGGAGCGTATTGAAAACAGACATTCCCTTATCCAAACGGTGGTGGCATTTGGTGACAAACGCTTTCTGATACAATTCGCGTGGGAGCCGCATAAGACTTACCGCATAAAAACACAATGGGGGGATGGCTGCAGATTTGACGCAAGTGTGACCGCGCCTCTCAAGCCGAGCGCACATCCTATTCGCACGATTGAACTGGACGATTTGCTGTCACTATTTGAGAATTTGCAGAGGCCGGCGAAGGCGACGACCGTTGCCTTTTCCCCGGACGGCGAAAAATTAGCAATTGCCACGGATGCTGGTCACTTGGCAATCATCAATCCGCTCACAGGCGAGAAGATTTGGAAAACACGAATTTCAGAGAGCTACACGAAGCACGCGGCGTTTAGCTCCGACGGCCGGCGGCTTTACATCGGCGAGCAGTCTGCAGACGGCTTCGTCTATGCTTATAAACTGTCCGGCAAGAAACCTGCCCTGCTGTGGAAATACCGCATGGCGGATGACATCAATACTTCAACGCCATACCGCCCGAACGACGTGTATGCATGGGTACAGTATCCGGGCCCTTACCGCATCGCTGTTACAGAGAACGGGGATTTGCTCGTCGCCGGCGTTCACTCGTGGACTCAAGACGGAGCGGCATTGAAAAAATCCCAACTGTACCGATTCGATGGAGAAACCGGCAAACTGAAATGGAAATGGCCGAGCGGCAAGCCGCTGCCGATGATAATCAGATGGTTTGACTATTCCCGGGATGGAAAAAGCATCGCGGTTGTGTACGATACAATCAGCAGCCGTGCGTCCCCACAATTTCAACCGGGAACGCTATGCGTAATTGACGGTGTATCGGGAGCAAAACGGTGGGAATACGCCTTTGAACCGCTCAAACCACACTTTGAAGCAGTGAAGTTTTGGCGAGGCGTCGGCGTTTCGCCGGACGGAAAATTTATTAACGTTACGACGGAAGACGGGAGAGCGTTTATCTTCGATGCGGTGAATGCCGCGCATGGAAAAGTCGATCCGCTATGGCAAGCCGAACTCACGACGCCGCTTGAAGTCAGCGATGTCCCAATCACCGCGACCTCGGGCACAATTGCAGCAACCAATTCGTTCGCACTATTCGTAACAGGCGACACTTATATCCCGTATCACTTGCAGAAGGGCGCACAGCAGCCGCCTGCCGCCCACCCAAATGGGCTGACGTTGTTCGCTTACAAATGGACGGGGGAGAAAGCGTGGCGGTGGGCATTGCAAAACATGCCGCAAGGCTTACGTGTTGACGCCAGGAACCGCTACGCCGCCGTAAGCATCTCCAAAGCGAGCCGAAACGGCGAAGAACAACTCCATGGGGTTTCCCTCTTTGACCTCAATGCTACAGGGGGAGGACTAGCCAAATACCTCTACACTTACCGTGTAGAAGGACAGCTTCCTTACGACACTATCGACATCAGCGTGGCTGGGCAATACATTGCCCTTATTGAAATACCAATCGTGATGCCGGACGAAACAACCCGCGGGAAAAACCGTGTGCATATAATCCAATAATATGGTGCTAAATACAGGATTTGAAAGGGGCATCGTACCCTTCCGCAGCGCAACCTTGAAAACTACATTTCGCCATCCCAGTAGTCCACACACTCATCCTTTCGGTAAATGCGTTGTGTTACATAAGGGAAAACTTTGTTGGAATCCGGATATTCGCTGACATCATGTTCGATTGACATGCCAACCGCAAGTAACGTACACGGCGCGTCTCCCGCATTTATGAATTTATGGGCGCCCGATGCACCGGGCGGGAAGGCGATGAAATCACCCGCCGTTACAGTCAGGTCGCCACGCGGCGTTTTTAGGGTACAAGAACCTTCAATCACATGGAACATCTCTTCTCCAAAATGATGCATGTGCATTGGGAAACTCGCGTTGTTCGGCCGCAAACGGATTAACCGATACCCTAGATGGTTTCCCCCAATTAACGGATCGATGTCCTTTTCCTCAAAATCGTACGGCGTTGGAGCATTCCGCTTCATCCATTCAATCTCGTCAATGTTAATTCGGTTGATGAAAATATCTGTACGGAGCTGGAGGCATTCCACCAAGCGCTGGCGAGCATCTTGAAGCACTGAGTGTCCATCTCCGACAAGAATCGCATCGAACGATAATGCTAAGATTTTCCGGAGTGCCAGCGCCGCCTTGGAAGGACTCTCCAACTTCTCGTCGGTCAAAAGTGACAGATGCCCAACCGGTTCACCAACGATGATGTCTCCGGCTAGGATTGCCCGTTTCTCCGGAAAGTGAAGCGCGATTTCGCCGGGGCTTTTTCCGTACGGCAAATGGATTGCACGCAATCCAGGGACAACCTCCTCACCATCGGCAATTAGCCGGTCGGCTTTAACGGATAGCGCATCGGCATCAGCTTCATGCACGACAATTATCGCACCTGTGCGAGTCTTGAATACGTGTGCCTCCCGCTCGTGATCTCGATTCGTAATGATTATCCATGCCGCGCCGCCGAGCTTATTCAATTGTTCGTGGTCTGAGTCAATCATCGGCACCGGATCGATGAGGATATTTCCTTCAGGCCGCACCCACAGGTGTCCATTAAAGTCGACCTGGCGCATCTCGCTGAATATTGACCAACAGTATAAATCTTCGAAAATCGTGCGCTTCATTCGGTTACTCCTTTATGCCGCCTCACTACGATTTCGGTCTAGGAAGCCGGACTAGAAATTACAACCCGAGGTTGGTGAAATTAGCTTGCATACGGTATGATTTCGTATCATTTAGGACTTAATCAGTTCAGTTTGTAGTAGCGCAATTTATTGCGCGTCCTGCAGGTCGTTTACGTCCCTGACCTGACATATTTCTTTTGCAAAAACGGGCAATAAATTGCCCTACTACGAACTTTTTAACGTTCAACTGCGTAACTCCTAACCATTATGTGTAAGTGTTCAATAAGACGGCGAGGCTGGATCCTATCCATTAATGAGAATTCCCTCAATCTTAACCATTCCACATGCACTCCATCTCTCAGCTTTTTGTCTTCGGTCTCTCTTCCCGGCAATTTTTTGCCGCCTAATACGACACGGGTAATTTTGAAAAATTCTGGCTCAACTTGCGAATTCCGCTCCAAGTGTGGTAGAATATTTCAACAGATTGAAAATTTTCGTTAACATTTTTTCTAGAGGTATAATCTTGATATGAGCACAAGTTACCGTGTGGCTATTGTCGGCGCGACTGGCGCTGTCGGCAATACCATAATGAGCATACTGGAAGAGCGGGCATTTCCCGTTGCCTCTCTTAAACCGCTGTCTTCTCATCGATCGGCGGGTGAGATTCTGACATTCAAAGATGAACCGATTGTGGCCGAAGAGTTGACGCATAATTCATTTGACGGCATAGACTTGGTGTTTGCCTCCGCAGGGGCATCGGTCAGCCGCGAATTTATTCCCACCGCGGTAGAAAAGGGTTGCCTCGTTATTGACAATACGAGCGCTTTTCGAATGGATACCGATACTCCGCTTATTGTTCCAGAGGTGAACATGCACGCGGCAATCAAACATAAGGGGATTATCGCCAATCCAAATTGCTCAACCATCCAGATGGTTGTTGCACTTAAGCCAATTTACGACGCTGCCGGGATAAACCGCATCGTCGTCTCCACGTATCAAAGCGTTTCGGGCAAAAGCGGCGCTGCCATCGTTGAACTCATTGACCAAACCGTGTCGGCGCTGGAAGGGCGTCCAATCAAACAAGAACTATTCCCGCACCAGATGGCATTCAATGTCGCGTTCGATTGGCCATTTTCCGAAAGTGGCGACAGTGAAGAAGAGATAAAGATGGCCAATGAAACCCGGAAAATCCTCGCGGACGATTCCATTGGGATATCGGCTACAACAGTTCGTGTGCCAGTATTTTTCGCGCATGCCGAGTCTATTAACATTGAGACCGGCCGTAAACTCAAGGCGGACGAAGCGAGAGAAATTCTTGCCGGGGCGCCGGGCGTGACCCTGGTTGATGAACCGCTAAATCGAGAATATCCGCTTCCAGTAAATGCTGCCGGAGAAGACGCCGTTTACGTCGGGCGAATTCGTGAGGATACCTCGATCGAAAACGGACTCAATCTGTGGGTTGTCGCTGACAATCTACGCAAAGGCGCCGCTTTAAATGCTATCCAAATCGCGGAGATTCTGGATCGCAGCCGAGTTTAGACCTCCCGCGCCGCAATGATAACTTATTCCGTTTTTACTGAGATGTCAATCGAAAAGCACAATATTTTTCGACAGTTACTGTATAGAGTAGCAACGCGGAAAAATTAAACGCACCATCTCTGATAGCCAGCTTGACATCTAAATTCGCGAATTCGTCCAACCTATTCGCATGAGGAGGAAGCGAGATGCCAGAAAAGGATTATTATGAAGTGCTTGGTGTCGGTAAGAAGGCTTCTCCTGAAGACATTAAACGCGCATATCGTAAATTGGCAGTAAAATACCATCCGGACAAAAATCCAGGTGATAAAAATGCCGAGGACAAATTCAAGGAAGCTTCCAATGCGTATCAGGTACTGTCAGATCCGGAAAAACGGAAAATTTATGATATACGCGGGCATGCTGGCGTGCACGATTCAGGATTTCAAGGGTTCACGAATTTCGACGACATTTTTTCTCAATTTGGAGATATTTTCGGTCAGGAAATTTTTGGCAATTTTGGCGATGTTTTCGGCGATGTGTTTACGCGGCGCGGCTCGCGCATCCATACGCGTTCCGGCGGTGACCTTCAAACCAAACTAACAATTTCTTTTGAGGAGTCCGTATTCGGTGCCGAGAAGCAGATTCGAGTTGATAATCGCACTATCACAGTAAAGATCCCCGCGGGAATTAAAGATGGGCAAACGCTTCGCCTCACTGGTCAAGGAAAATCCGTAAACGGCGGAAATTGCGGTTCTCTGCACGCAAAAATCTCGGTTCAACCCCATTCAAATTTCAAGCGGGAAGACCTGAATCTGGTCACTCAGATAACAGTGCCTTTCACTCTTGCCGCTTTAGGAGGAAAAATTCGCCTCCCAATGCTGAGAGAACAAGTAGAACTGAAGATTCCCCCGGGAACACAACCCGACCAACAGTTGAGATTGCGCGGGCGAGGCATTAACGATGCTTCAGGGCGTAAAGGCGATCTTCGGGTGGAGATTAAAGTTGAAATTCCCCGATCTCTGACGAAAAAACAGAAGGAATTGTTGAGAGAATTCGAAAAGAAGATGTAGCAATATTGTGAATGGTGAAGGATTGCGTGAGCGAGGCTTATACTCACCAATTCAGAACGGACGGTGAGAAATCGCTCCGCCAATCACCAGTTATCAAATTTCAGGAGGGTACTGTTAATGCTATCATTCGCTCAACGGGGCGAAAAAGTCGCACCATCATCAACGCTGGCAATTACTGCGAAAATCAACGCTATGTTGGCTGAAGGCATTGATATTGTCAAATTTGGAGCCGGAGAGCCGGACTTCGATACGCCAGACTATATTAAAGATGCAGCGATTGCTGCAATTCACGACGGTTTTACCAAATACACTCCCGCGGCCGGCACCCCGCAACTAAAGGCAGCCATCATCGAGAAATTCAAAAAGGACAACGGGTTAACGTATAAACCGTCGCAGATTATCGTTTCCTGCGGTGCAAAGCATTCAATCTATAACATTCTACAAGCAATTTGCAACCCTGGTGATGAAGTCATTTTCGCCGCACCATACTGGGTTAGCTACCCTGAAATCGTGACGCTAGCCGATGGAAGTCCCGTTGTTATCGAGACCTCCGCCGCACAAAACTTCTGTATGACCCCGGAACAGATTGAAAAGGCGATCACAAATAACACAAAAGCGATAATTATCAACAGCCCCAGCAACCCTACGGGTACCATCTACGATACAGACACGCTCCGACAGATTGCTGAGATTGCGGTTAAGCACCGTAGTTACGTTATCTCTGACGAAATCTACGAATCCCTGTTATACGACAATCTGAAGCATCAAAGTATAGCGTCATTTAGCGACGAAATTCAGGAAATCACCTTTGTTGTCAACGGGGTATCCAAAGCATATTCGATGACAGGGTGGCGGATTGGGTATACAGCCGGACCCGAAAAAGCCATTAGCGCGATGTCACGAATCCAGTCTCATAGCACCTCAAATCCGACCTCAATTGCGCAGAAAGCCGCCCACGCCGCAATTAGTGGATCGCAATCGGCGGTGGATGAGATGCGGCAGGCATTCGAGGAGCGGCGGGATGTAATTTCTCAACGCTTCGATGAAATTGAAGGCATTACCTATGTCAAGCCGCAAGGCGCGTTTTATATCTTCCCGGATTTCTCCGCGCATTACGGGCGCACAATTCACGGAAAAACAATCCACGGTTCTATGGACATGGCAGCATATCTGCTTGAGGATGCGAAGGTGGGTGTCGTGCCGGGAAACGGATTTGGCGCGGACAAACACCTACGTTTTTCATTCGCGGCATCGCTCGAAGATATCAATCGCGGCCTAGATCGAATTAAGGACGGTCTAGGAAGATAATACGGTCATGAATTACGCAGATAGAAGGTCAAATGGAGCAAGAAAAAACACTGGTTCTGATTAAACCCGATGGTGTTCAGCGAGGGTTAATCGGCGAAATTATTGGTAGATTTGAACGCAAAGGTCTTAAACTAGTCGGTCTGAAATTACTTCAACTTCCCTGCCACAAAGCAGAAGAACTCTATTTCCCGCATCAGGGGAAAGCGTTTTATAGCTATCTAATCCAATTCATGACTTCAACGCCGATTGTTGCTATCGCTCTCCAAGGAAGAAACGCGATTGAACTTGTCCGTTTGCTCAACGGTGCGACAGACCCTGCCGAATCCGAACCAGGCAGCATTCGAGGCGATTTCTCAATTGACGTCACCCATAATATCGTTCATGCCTCTGATTCACCGAAAAATGCTCAACGGGAGTTGGAGGTTTTGTTCGATTCAAGCGAACTTTTTGAATATCAGCGTATAGAGGAGCCAATTCTCCATAGATTGACAACATAATTTCCCAATGTCAACGATTCTCGCCAAAGAAAGTGGTAATCGGCACCGGGTTTAAAACTCCGTTCACAAAATCAAACCGGTTTTGTGCAGATTCTGTAAGAAGAATTCCTCAATCGGCACACGATTGTCAATCTTAATATACGTAATTCCCTGATTCAGACAGAAACCTTTCAAGCCATCGCAAAATGCGTCCACCCGCTCCCTGTAGCTAGCTAGCGCTCGATCGCTGACTGTAAGTCCTTTTTTCTTACCTGATTCTGCATCTTCTAGCCGCAATTCACCTGAAAGTTTCGGGCGCAACTCCTCATCACTCAGCAGTTGAATGACGGTCAAATCGAATTTTCGAGATTTGAGCTGCTTGAGTCCTAGTTCATAACCATCTGAGTCCAAAAAATCTGAGATGACGATCGCCGCGCCAGATTGCTTTGCACCAGCAGCAAAGTGTGTCAAACAGGACCCCAAATGGGTTTCATGCGCTGCGGCTATTGCTCCAATCGATCTGGAAACCTTCGGGAATTGGCTTTTCCCGTATATGAGTGGTACAATTGGAATCACCTGATCAGAGAGCGTAATGATGGAAACTCTATCAAAATTTGCCAAACCGATATAACTAAAAGCGGCCGCAATGCGTTTAGCACATTCCAATTTTGCCGGAGTCCCAAAACTCATTGATTTACTATTATCAACAAATATGAAGATTGAAAGGTCTTCGTCAGCGCTGAACAATTTTATAAAGGGCAGATTCAACCGAGCATAAACATTCCAGTCAATATGCCGCAAATCGTCGCCAAGTTCATAGGGACGGTAATCCGAAAACTCTATGCCGACACCACGATTGAGGCTTCGCCGTTCACCTTTAAACCTACCCCGGAATATCTCGTTACAGCGAAATTGTAGACGATCAAGTTGTTTGAGGAATTTATTATCCAAAAGCGGCATAATCTTAAATTTCCATAGAACGACCAAAACTTTGCCATTCACCGCGGTAGGTTCGGATTTTCAACCAAAACCGAACCGGTATTTATCGTCAGAAGGTACGGCGGGAAACCGAACCCGCCGCAATAGGCGTAAATACGAACCGAATTGACTATAGATTGGGGTGTTGTAGTCTTTCGTGTTTCCGCTATCGTACTAGCCATGCTCTTGCAGGCATTACAATTTGGATTCACCTATTGTCACGACTTTTCGATGCCCACCGTTCTCTAGGCGCATTTTAACAAACTTTTTCCCAAACCGCCATCTGAATCTAATCTTGACTCTGTCACTGTGCCGGCAGTTTCCCTCAGAGATATTGAACATCACTGCCATACTGAATTTTGGCTTGCAACTACCTACAAAATGTGGTATATTTAGTCTGCTTTTGGCATCGGGGCGTAGCGCAGCCCGGCAAGCGCGTCTGCTTTGGGAGCAGAAGGTCGGAGGTTCAAATCCTCTCGCCCCGATTAATAAATCGAAATTAAACGCGGGGCATTTGAATTTTCGGACTAGTGCGCTTAACGGCAAACACGTTTGAAAAGCGTGCTCGAACCTACCCATCCATAGTATTAAAGTTTTTGCGCCCGTAGCTCAGTTGGATAGAGCAACTGACTTCTAATCAGTAGGTCGCGGGTTCGAATCCTGCCGGGCGTGCCATGATGATGGTGGATGTAGCTCAGTCGGTAGAGCACTTGACTGTGGATCAAGTGGTCGTGGGTTCAAATCCCATCATCCACCCCATTTTTCTTTTTAAGATTGAAAATAGAACGCAGTCTGCTGATTTTTAATTCAGTGAAAAGCGTCCGTAGCTCAATTTGGATAGAGCGATAGACTTCGGATCTATAGGTTGGGGGTTCGAGTCCCTCTGGACGCATTGTCGTCTTTGCGCCGTTAGCTCAATTGGCAGAGCATCTGACTCTTAATCAGGCGGTTGAAGGT
>JAPPKS010000003.1 GCA_028819845.1 Candidatus Poribacteria bacterium
ACGAAATGGGATTTGCACGTGAAGTCGCAGATCGAATCCTTTTCTTCGACGAAGGAATGATCGTAGAGGAAGCCCCCCCTGCGGATTTCTTCGATAACCCAAAGCACGAACGCACAAAACTCTTCATCTCACAGACGTTGCAACATTAGCGTTTAGCCCTGGTGTCACTGTTGCGATATAGATTGGAATGGCGTATTGAGAAAGAAAAGCAAAACAAGCGGCGTCACAGATAAATTACCCCTGTCCATTAGACAGAAATCAACGAGATTTAAGCAATAAAGTCCGACTAATTCTGGTCAATATTCAACGCCTGAAGTTAGTGAAAATACACCTCGTAGGGCGTACGGTAACCCATCAATTGATGAGACCGCTCTCGGTTGTAAAAGTTGAAATAATCTCTTAATCGACGCTGAGCCGTGTTCATTGAGTCATAGCCGTTAAGATATTCCTCCTCATACTTGACACCATGCCAGCATCGTTCAATCAAGATATTTTCATAATAGCTGCCTCTGCCGTTCCACCTAATGGCAATGTTAGATACCTCAAGTCTTGCAGTAAACGCCTCGAAAGAACACTGCCTACCTTGGTCGTTGTTAAAGATTAAAGGAATTGATTGAGTAAGGACTCGTTCCAAATCCGATAGAAAAAATAATACATCAAGTGAGTGTGACTGTTCCCATGGCAACACATAACGGGAAAACCAATCCAAAATGGCTACCAGGTAAAAAACCATGGTTAGAACTTGTTTGAAAAGTATGTAGCAGAGCCGTTGTTCGGTCATTTCAGGGCAATAATCATCGGAATTTCAAGGCATTTACCCCGATGTGGCTTGTTCGGAAGACGGATTTGGACACTTCAAACAGGTTCTAAGGCGTGTATAAGAGTGTATAAGAAGTATATTCCGATACGTCATAGGCTCAACGGAGTGACAGGCGCCAGTCACCTTGTAGGCCGCTACAGGCATCCGCGAAAATCGGTTTCTTTGGTTGAAATGGCGCTTCCGTTGGACAAAACCTACGATTTTGTCCGACATAAACTTCAGTAGGCAATGGAAATAGTATAATTATAGCGGGCGATGCAAGTGTGGTCGCGCCGCGAATAATTAAAACTCACACTACCCTCAGGGGTCAACATCGGAGATTAGTAAATGAATCATAACGCACATGCCGAAAATAGCGGAGGACACAAAATCCTCATTGGCATCATAGTCGCCATTGTCGTCGGAATAATTATCGGTGGTTGGCTGCCCAATATTGCTGCAAAAACGTCCATTCTCGGCGAGATTTTCTTAAATGCACTGAAGATGATTGTTGTTCCGCTTGTCATGCTCTCAATGGTTGTTGGGATTACTGGCTTGGGCGATATACGTAACCTTGGGTCCATCGGTGGGCGCACAGTTCTCTACTATATGGCGACTACCGCAATTTCAGTGTTGATTGGCATTATTCTGGTCAACATCGTTCAACCCGGTAAAGGCATCTCACACGGCGAAAAGAATCCAGAGTTGGCGTATACACTTGGCGGTGATGGTAACCGTACCGTCAACCTGACAGACGGCCATTGGAAAAGGTCACGTTATAGTGAAAAATACGTCCTGAGGCTGCCTGATCAGCTAGTAGAGGGCGAAATCGAATCCATGACTAAGAATTCCGCGACGGTGAAATCTTGGAAAAACAGGGCAGAAGGCGTGTTCCATATTGCAACCGATAGCGGCGAGCATCTACCGTTCCGCCGCGTGAACGGAGAGGTAGTTTCCGCCGATCCTGTATTATCACAGAATGGAAGAGGGCTAGAGATAAAATTGCCCGTTGCGCAAGAAGTCCAGGGTAAAGAAGAACGGGATATGGGTGGAACGCTAAAAGAGGTGCTGCTTGGAGACAAATCGACAGGAAAAGAAGGAATGATTCCCAACAACGTCTTCAACGCAATGGCACGAATGGATATCTTGCCGCTGATCTTCTTCTCGTTATTAATTGGCGCTGCACTTTCAATTCTCGGCGATCAAGGTCGCCCCGCTATAAGTGTTATTTCGGGCTTGAATGAGGCGGTGATGAGATTGGTGCACTGGATTATGGTTCTCGCCCCTGTCGGCATCTTTGGACTCGTCGCCGGGCGTATTGGTCACGCTGGCGGATTTAAGGATTTCCTGCCCGAGCTGATGGCGGTCGGTAAGTATAGTTTTACCGTCGTGTTTGGACTTGGCGTGCACGGTTTTGTTGTATTGCCACTTATCCTGTTAATAGTTGCACGAAGGAATCCGCTAAGGTACGCGAAGGGCATGAGTACCGCGCTATTGAACGCTTTTTCGACAGCTTCCTCGTCCGCGACGCTGCCGTTATCCATGAGGGATGTCGAAAAGGAAAATAAGGTTTCAAACCGAACTGCAAGTTTTGTCCTGCCGCTCGGCGCTACGATTAACATGGACGGGACCGCCCTTTATGAAGCAGTTGCCGCAATGTTTATCGCACAGGTGTACGGAATTCACCTAGGACCAGCAGAACAGACAGTTATTGTTCTGACAGCTACCCTCGCGGCAATTGGCGCCGCCGGGATTCCCGAGGCTGGGCTTGTCACAATGGTTATTGTCCTCAGAGCCGTCGACCTGCCGATTGAAGGGATTGGGCTTATTCTGACAATCGATTGGCTGCTAGACCGATTCCGAACGACGGTCAATGTTTGGGGCGACAGCGTTGGTGCTGGCGTTGTCGAGACTCTCGAAAATGGTGGTACTTCGGAACGTGAGGCTGCTACCGCCTAAATGAGTTTCAAAAGTCGCCCTATCTGTTGCGGTTAAAAAAGGCGTTGTTAGGAACTTCGATTTCATAATGACTACTTCTAGTCACACCCCAGGTCATGACCAGGGGTGTGCATTTGTTTTCTGCAATCTGCTTGACTTTTATATTGGTGTTGTTCGCTTAAATTCGGCTCAGGATGCAATAGTAGCACTCCACTCATTTGAAATACACCTAATACATAGGTTGTCATAACGTCAGAATGACGAACAGTTCCCCTGGTGATCAATCACACTCAAATGAAGGGACGGCAAACGGTTCCGTCTATGCCATTATTACCGTTGTGCTTGCGGCGGGTTGGGTTGCGTTTGCCTACTTTATCGGGCCAGAGGGAAAAGGTTCGGGTGGGGAAAGGATTCTGCTATTGCATCCTATGGTTCCGATTCTGCTTATCTTTCTCTTGTCCTCCATCTATCGGCAAGTAGAGGTTAAGAGCGTGGTCAAAGTTCTGCTCGCCATGGTAAGTATCTGGTTGTTCATAAACTTGTCGAATATCTTGTTACCATTCATTCTGGGGTTTGGCTTCGCTTACTTCTTCCGATTTTTGCTCAACACCATACAGGATATTCCGCTGACACGGGGCAGGCGTTTGCATCTGTCCCGGAGGACAGCCCGCGTAGTCCTAACTGCCTTGACCCTTGGGGTGTTCGCTATGTTATTGCTGTACATAATACCACAGGTCAGCAGGCAATCGAGGGACATGGTTAGCGGATTGGTGAGATTCTACAACCATATGTTGCCGTTCGCAATTGGCAATGAATACCACGCAGTCGCCGTTCACCGCCAACCTGACGGTTCTAACATAGTTTACCTCGGAACAACACACGGTATCTACCGCTTTGCGGATGGTAAAAACCGGCCTGAGGACATAACCGGGGGAGTTTTGATTGGACAGTCCATTCAAGCGGTTGCTGTGGGAACAGGCGACCATCAGATTCACGTCGGCACGGCACAGGGGTTGTATGTACCTAAAACCACGGACAATATGGAAACAGACATCACCACGTGGGTACAGATCGGAACAGACGCTTTCGCTGGAAAATCTATTCAAGCGATTGCAATACCTTCATGGAATCTCGCGCAGTTGTATGTGGGAACTGACACTGGACTTTATTCCAGCACCGATCGCGGCGCAACTTGGGAGGAGGTGCGTGTTGATGAATATACCGGAGTGTCTCAAGGTGAAATTTCCATATTGAGTGTTGCCTGTTCAGCCAAGGGTACAAAATCCGTATTTGTTGCTTCTAATTTAGGCGTGTATAAAAGTGTCGACGAAGGTAAGACTTGGACGCCCATTACACCGGCAGGACTCGGCGATGCGGAAATTCATGCGCTCGCTGTAGCACATGAACGGCTCTTTGCGGGGACATCGAACGGGATTTATGAGTGGCTGTTCGACTTGAACGCTCATTTAGACGAGACGATGTCGCAAATTAGGCTCCGAATTTTGCAGAATCACGCACAGTGGCAACCAATCGAGGCGTCACTCGAGCCAACTCCGTCATCAGTTCCTCTACTGGCTTCGCTGCCTCAACACGGTACAATTTATGCGGGTAATCGCCGCGGGATCTATCGCAGAACCAATCCTGCTGATTGGCGCTTCACAGGTGTGAGTGCGAAACGAGGGGTCCTCGCCGATCTGAAAGACAGTCAGTTGCTCAAATCAGTTGGTGGCACGAATTTTGCCAATTTGTTACAAGGTGAGTTAACCGAAAGATTTTCTGGATTGGCGCGCACAGTCGGCGAATCCATCGTGAAGTTTGTCACGAAATTCTCAACTATTGCTTTCGGATTCGGCGGATTCTTAGCGACGGTATTCTTGGCGCTCATTGTCTTTATTTACGCGGGCCAATCGTTCAACCGATATACACAAGATTTGGTAAATCTGTTTCCCGATAGGCATCGCACTATTGTGAGGTTATATCTGACAGAGATTAACCGTACTATGGAGTCATTCTTGCGGGGACAGGTTGCCGTCAGTTTTATCATCGGTATCATTTCAGTAGTGGTGTATTCAATCATCGGTGTGCCGTTCGCACTGGTCATTGGATTGCTCGCGGGACTGTGCAATGCTATTCCTACTTTTGGGCCATTTATCGGAGGCGGCGTTGCCATTCTCTCGCTGCTGATGGGGTTCGCCGCCGGCGATTTTGATTCGATTGGTTTGCTATTTCGGATTGCAATTCTGTTGGGCGCAATTTTTGGTATACAAGCGATTGACAACTCACTAATCTCGCCGAAAGTCATGAGCAGAGCCATAAATGTCGATCCGATGGTGATAATGTTCACGGTGATATTCGGCGCAACTGTGTTCGGCTTTTGGGGTGTACTCCTCGCCTTTCCGGCAATTGTCGTAATCAAGTCAATACTGACCGTCTCAAGAAGGCTGAATTTGAATACACAAGCAGAAGCGCGAGAGTGAGCTAGCTTCCAAAAAGGTACGGTAATCATGCCAAAACCCATTGTTGCAATCGTCGGCAGGCCGAACGTTGGGAAATCGTCGCTTTTTAATCGGATTGCCAAAAAACACATTGCTGTTATTCATGATCGGCCGGGTGTGACGAGAGATCGACTCTATGCGGATGTCGATTGGATGGATAAATGTTTCACGATCGCAGATACCGGTGGGATGGAGCTTGCTCCCGAAGATTCGTTAATTGATAGAGTTAAGGTGCAGGTAGAAGCCGCTATAAATGAAGCGGAAATCGTTCTGTTTGTGGTTGATGCAATGACCGGGATGATGCCGCAGGACTTGGATATTGCGAACACGCTAAGACAAACGGAGAAACCGATTTTCGTTGTTGTGAATAAAGTGGATAATGAACGACTCAGAGCCAATGCGGTAGAGTTTTACGAGCTGGGATTCGACAACCATTTTTTTGTTTCATGTACGCAAAATGACGGTCTCAGTCACCTCCTTGATAGAGTAATATTTGCGCTTCCGAAGACTGACGTAGATGCAACCGTCGCTTCAATGGCTATAAAAGTTGCCATCGTAGGCCGCCCTAATGTGGGTAAATCCTCGCTTATCAACAGAATTCTAGGGGAAGAGCGGATGATTGTTGATGAACGTCCCGGGACAACACATGACGCGGTCAATATCAGTTTTGTGCACAACCATGTCGCCTTTGAACTGATTGACACCGCCGGGATGCGGCGCAAATCTACTATTGGCGACGATTTGGAGCAATCGACCGTTCAACGAGCAATTCGCAGTATCCGCCAGAGTGACATCTCGTGGTTGGTTGTGGACGCCAGCCGTAAAATTGCACGTCAAGATAAGACAATCGCTAGTTACATCGCCCGACAGGGAAAGGCGTGTATTTTGGTTATCAACAAATGGGATTTAATCGAGAAAGACAATTCGACCCACAACGAATTTGTCGAGTCTATTTACTCACAACTATCCCAACTCTCCTACGTGCCGTTACTTTTTGTTTCCGCAATTACAGGTCAACGCGTATCGAATCTACTCAATCTCAGTCTAGACATAAATTACGAGTATTGCACAGAGGTGCCAACACATGAGTTAAACGAACTGTTGATGAGATTAAAGAATGAACACCAACCACCGCGGGCTGGAAAAATACGGCCCGCATTGAAATACATTACGCAGATAAAAACGAGACCGCCAACATTTCTAATTTTTGCTCGTCATTCCAACAAAATCCCTGACCACTACGAAGCGTATTTGATTAATGGTATCCGCAAGGCATTCGGCTTTAACGGGACACCCTTGCGAATTAGTTACCGGTCCTCGAACGCAAAAGACGGTGAATGAACTATAATTTTCGGAATGTTTAACCGCCCAACGGATAGGAGGAAGGAATTATGAAGTCAATTAGAGTACACGAGCACGGATCACCGGAAGTAATGATCTTAGAAGACATACCAGACCCGCATCCCGGTGCTGAAGAAGTCGTAATACAGGTATTTGCCGCTGGCGTCAATCCCGTAGACACATACATTCGGTCCGGGCTTCACGGTTATACAGCCGACCTCCCTTACACACCCGGAATTGACGCCGCTGGTATCGTTGAGTCAGTTGGGGATGGCGTGGCAAATGTGTCGGTGGGAGATCGCGTGTACTGTGCGGGCACGGTTACCGGCGGTTATGCAGAACGAACCGTATGCCATTCTGGCGACGTTCATCCGCTCCCCGATTCTGTGACGTTTGCTCAAGGTGCGAGCGTGGGCGTGCCCTACGGAACAGCGTATCGCGCTCTGTTTCAACGTGCACGGGTAATACCGGGAGAAGTTGTTTTAGTCCATGGTGCAAGCGGCGGTGTCGGTCTTGCGGCGGTCGAGTTAGCCCGTGCTGGCGGAATGACAGTCATTGGCACCGTAGGTTCAGAAGCCGGGCGGTCTTTGGTTGCCAAACACGGTGCGAATTATGTATTGGACCACCACGCGCCAAATCATCTCGACCAAGCCATTGAAATTACCGATGGGAAAGGTGTCGACGTAATCCTCGAAATGCTCGCAAACGTCAACCTTGGCAACGATCTACCTACTCTTGCGATGGGCGGACGAGTTGTCGTAATCGGCAGCCGAGGTGCTGTGGAAATCAACGCCCGTGACACGATGAGCCGCGATGCGAGTATCGTAGGGATGTCGTTGAGAAATGCATCGGCATGTGAATTTGCCAGCATTCACGCATATTTGGTTGCCGGCTTGAGTAACGGTACACTCCGTCCGAGTGTTGGCAAAGAAATTCCGCTTGCCGAAGCCGCCGACGCCCATCACCGCGTAATGCAGTCGCCCGCATACGGCAATATTTCATTGATTACCTAAGCGGTTAGTAGAATTTGGCACCCAGCATTCACCCCGCCTTTGTGCGGGTGCCATCGACATTAAAAAGCACTGCATCCGCGTCCCATTCCCTTTGATTCAACAATTGAATCCACGATAGTCCTTTCTGAACCGTCAGGAGGCATGACTCTACCTTCAGATATTATGTGAGCGTCCATCAAGACGAGCTTGGGCTTTCTTCGATTGGAGCATCTTGCTATGCGTAACGCTATTCGCGACACCTTCAACCTCGCGCGGCAACATAGAAACCAAGCCTTTGCGGTGATAGTTTCCGGAAGCAGCTTTGTTTTCGCATTGGCATTGGGTTTTAATGTCAAGGAACACCTCCATTTTTTTACTGAATTTGGGTCAGATCAACTTGCCAAACGTACTGTAGCCGAGCGTCAGGAGATTGTAAATTATTTAGCCGCACTCGCGTTCGTGCCGGTTTATGTCCTGATTAGTTGCGGATTATGGGTGACGTTCTCGGCGGTTTGCGCTAAATTGACTAACAACGCTAAAGAGCGCATCTTGCGGGAAAATGCGCTCACGTATCTACTTTTCTTGTTAGTGTTGGAGCGAGTACACCTTCCTGGCAAATTTGCTGGAGAATTCGGGACGCCGGCGAGCCTGTTCATAATTGCCCAAGTGTTGTTTTTTTCATTCCACCTGATGGTCTCGAAAAGGCGTCGGCGTGAAAAACTGGAAACGCGCGAGGGCGAGGCGCGTTTGGAAGGAGAGCCAAAAATTGGAGAAATTCTTTGGGCTAGGGAGACTATGCCATTCCATGGAATACCGATTGCCTGCGGGGTTTGCCTGACCGTTTTTCTTCTGATTATTGGAAGTCCGAAAGAGGTCGCAGCAATAGCGTGTTGGCAAATGCTCTTTGTTATTGTGCTGGGAACCTGGGGATTCTGGGTTGGATATTCGATACTGCTGAGAAAATTAACACCTTATAGTTTCGCTGATATACTCCGAAATGATTCTGTCACTTATTTTCCGTCCATCCTGCTGTTGTTTCTCACGGTGTTTTTCAGGGTGAAGCATGCAGCGGCAATCTTGGCAATTGTCACTTTCATAGCAATTGCCGCTTTGAAAATTTCTACCCTGCTAAACCTCCGTTCATCCCGAAGAATTGTTAAGCAGCAAATCCCCGCCAGCCGGCCTTACCACATGGCTTTGCAACGGAGAGTGTCTATTCTGAACATTATCATGATGTCCGCTCTCATTTACGCCTTTATGTATAATAGCAATGCCAGTCTGAGCCATGCTTATACCGGTGCGAACGCCATGGGCGGTATTGACCTTTATCACGAAGGCGAACGTGCGGCAGTAGTAAACGAACTGCTGCGAGGGGGCATTCCTTATCGAGATGTCTACCTACAGCACGGGCTTGTTCAAAACGCATACAAACCCTGGCTCGCCATGAAACTCTTTGGAGAAACGCTAGAGGCGGATAGAAAACTGCACCATATTGTGTATCCACTGGGATATGTCTGTTTTTATCTTCTCGCGTTGCAGTGTTTTCGAAGAAGAGCTACGGCTCTCTTTGTTTCTTTGGCTTTAATTTTGCTGACGTTTGGATTGGCAGCACCGCGAGCGTACCTTCCGGTGACAGATCGGCATATTCTGGGGTTTCTCACTCTGATGCTGCTATGCAAATGGACTCAAAGAAGTCCCGGACATGGAAAATCGATTCTCGCAGCGGCAGGAGTTTGTACAACATTGGCAGTGTTCTATAGTCTTGACACCGGTTTGTATACTTGGGCAGCCTCTAGCGTGTTCCTATTTGTATTCGGTTTCGCCTCCATTTTCTGCAGATCGGTCAATAATGGTGGAGCCGCGGCGAATCCTAGTTCTTCAAAAGACAAAGTACAGCAGGTGAGGGATGGTGCATTGGGCAAGTGTTTGTCGCCGCTTCTAACGTATAAGTTAGGGGTCATAATAGCATTTGCCCCGTTCATTATCTTTTTTGGCGTCCACGGTGCGATAGATGATGCGGTTAAAAGCTCATGGATTCAATTCACGTATCACACGGAAATTTGGGGAACGCCCTTTATCCCGCTGTTGGCAGAACTATCAAAGATTACCTCTCTCGTCACATTATCGGACTTTATTTTAAGCAAGACATTTATGTGGTATTTCCCCATCCTCGTTTACTTGATGACTTTAACCTTTCTGATGTTTCGCGCAGTTGCAAATCAATGGAAAGTGGAGGATTGGAAGTTGCTTATAATTCTGTTGGCGGGTATCATTTATTTCAGAACAGCTTTAGGTCGTTCAGACTGGCACCATGTATTATTTAGCTCTTCTTTTATCTGGTTAATCTGCTTCTTTTTCTTTGAAGGAATGTGGCTGGCGTTTAGGTTGCGTGGATCTTCGGAGAATACACACCAGGTAAAAACGAGTGAAGAACTGACAAGAGCCGATACAACCAACGATGCTAAAATGACGGTAGAGCATGGTGAATGTCGTGATGCGTCGCCGCCTACGGTCCGCAGCGTGCAAATGTCCCGAATTAATCTACCGCTGTTAATTTGTTCTATGATGTTTGTGGTGGGCTTGCTTTGGTATATCAGGACAGATCTGTACGGGGTATTCGCAGCCAAACCGTTGAAGCAGGCTGAAACGATGCTAGTTAATTTTACGAATTACGGAAGAATCCCAGGGGGATATGCCGAGGTACGCTTAAAGCGGGCAGGGCGGGTTTTGACACCAGTGAACGAGGCGGCGCAGATTGAACAGGTGGTCAATTATATCCAAGAAAACACCGAGTCTTCTGACCCAATCTTCGATTTTGCTAACCAAGGCATGAATTATTTCCTTGCGAACAGACCTAATCCAACAAGGTTCCCTCAAATCGCCTATGCTAAACCGGAGCCGCTGCAGAAAGAGGTGATTGCGGACTTGGAGGCGTCGAAGCCAAAAATAGTGATATACAGAGAGCGGATTTCCGCCGTGCTTCCATTAGTCGCTGCTTATCTTCAAATACATTATATCAAAGATATTCAGCTTGGAAATGTGGAGATTTGGAAACGGCGATAATCTGTTAAACTTCTCATACACTCGTTCAGTGAATAGGGTTTTGCCGGTAGCTTTGCCAGTGTGACTGTATCACACAGCGTTCATAACATTAGTATAGCATCGTACAGTTTCGCATTAAATCCAACGAAAAACGACTCCCCGATTTGCAGTGTGGGTGCACGCAAATTTCCACTTCGTCCCATTACCGCTTTGAGAATGTCATCTCGCAAGCCGACATCCGGATTGAAAACATTGACCTCCTTGCCCCGTGCAACGTGGATGGATTGGGCAGTTTTGATACGCTCCCAAACTTCCGTTGGATTCAGCTTCACCTTACGCGCATCGGTTCGGCTATCTACTTGAAAATCATTTGCGTCAAGAAACTCTTGCGCTTTACGGCAAGATGTTCAGCTATTTCTAAAGTACATCCAATTCACCGTCATAACCTCCTCCAATTTTCAGTTTCTGTAAGAGTTAATTTTTGTGTCCTCACCTGCCGCGCCGCCGTGACATAATGTCAAACCAAACAGCTGCTACTAATACGACCCCCTTAATTATATCTTGCCATGAGGCATCCATGTTTGCCATGCTCATGCCGTTATTAAGGCTTTCCATTACGAGCGCTCCTAATACCGCGCCCGGAATGCTGCCGCGCCCGCCCATTAAACTTGCGCCGCCGATAACACAAGCTGCGATAGCATCTAACTCAAGTAACCGACCTGCTTCGGGGCTTGCGCTGCCGACACGCGCAGCAAGCACAACCCCGGCGACCGCCATGAGTGCACCCATGATTGCAAAGACGCGCAGCGTGACGTTTCGGACGTTGATCCCGGAGAGATAAGCGGCTTCCGAATTGCCGCCAATAGCGTAAACATACCGCCCAAAACGAGTGTGGTCTGCAATGAAGTGAAAGAAGAAGACTAACATGAACAAAATGCAAACCGGCACCGCGATTCCTTCATGGCTGTTCATGACGGCGGCAAATCCGATAATTGTCGTCGATGTTCCGACAATTTTCACAACAAAAATTGTGGTCGAAGGCACAGCCAACCCGTAACTTACACGGGCTTTCCGCTGGCGATAGAAGGCATATGCGCCCGAAATCAGCGCGGTAATTGCTAACCCCCAACCGATTGATTTTGGCAGGTAGGCATTTCCTATCGCTTTGAACCAATTGTTTGGGAGTAGGATAGTTTCGCCTCTTGTGGCTGCCAACATCAGGCCGCGGCAGACCATAAAACCCCCAAGTGTGACAATAAAAGCGGGCACACGCTGATACGCTACGAAATATCCCTGCACTGCGCCAATCAGTATCCCTAGTGCGATAGTTGCAAGGATTGCAACTATCGGGTTTTGTTCCCACCAGACATGTATGATTACGGCAATTGCCCCAAGCAGTCCGGAGCCATAGCCGACTGAGAGATCGATATTTGCTGAAACAATGATGAACACCATTCCGACAGCTAAAATAGCAGTCACCGACGCCTGCCGGGAAAGGTTCGAAAGGTTTCGGTTCGTGAGGAATGTACCGTCGGTTAATGCGGTGAAAATCGCCCAAATACAGGTGAGTGCAATTACCATTGCGTAGGTGCGAAAATTGAGCCTGTTCATCATGTGCCGGCCTGTACGCTTCTACCAAACAGAGTCTCAAAGTTGCGTGTCGTTGTTGCCCCAATGTCTTCCAACGTTACGCCGCGAAGTTCGGCAATCCTTGCTGCTATCGCTCGGACATAGGCTGGTTCATTGCGTTTGCCGCGCCGAAATTGGGGCGCAAGCCACGGACAGTCCGTTTCCACAAGAAGGCGGTCAGCTGGTACCTCGCGTGCTACCTCCTGCAACTCATGAGATTTTCGATACGTCACGGGTCCCCCGAGTCCGATGTAAAATTCGAGATCAAGACTCTGCCGCATGGTTTCGACTACTCCGGAAAAGCAGTGCATCACGCCGCGGATACGCCCGCGCCTCGCTTGCAAAATTGGGATGATGTCGTGGTAGGCTTCTCGATTGTGAATGACGACGGGTAGGTTTTTATCTTCTGCAAGATCTAATTGCTGCTCGAACGCTATTTTCTGAATCGAACGCGGCGAGCGATCTCGGTAGTAGTCGAGCCCCATTTCACCAAGCGCGATTACTTTCGGGTGGTCGGCGAGGCTGAGAAATATTTTGCTCGTTTCGTCATTGAATACTTTCGCATCGTGCGGATGCATGCCGACAGCCGCAAAGATTTGCTCATATTGTTCGGCAAGTTTGATTGCGCCGCGGCTGGTCTCCACATCGAATCCAATCGTGAGGATTGAGTGAACTCCATCTTCTTGTGCGTTTTCCAATACCTCCTCTCGGTCCGCGGCGAACGCATCGAGTTGAATGTGAGCATGTGAGTCAACGAGCATGCAAATATTCTTTACCTTCCCATAAGGCGCTATGAAAATTCTTTCAGCATCCGAACCATCTAACCTGGCAATACTTCGGTCTTTCCACAGGAAGATAATACAGAGAAAAAAAGCGGTCGTCAAGCCTTTAATTTACTGCCTTGAGGTGGTACTGTGTCAATGAATTCTCTTGAATTAGCTTATTGATTCTGCTAAACTTTGTTTCAAGTAGGGAAAGGCAGCGCTTTCAAGTCGTCACCTTTTGTTATTATCCATTCTAACGTGGTTAGGCTATAGCGCATAAACGTTGGCAATCGCAAGGAGAAATTAATGACAAGCAGGCATACACAGCGAATCAAACGTGTAGTTCTCACCGGTACGGTGATATTATTGATGGCTTTGACGACAACCTGGACAATTACCCAAGAATCAAAATGGTACCCATCGGAATGGGGTCCTGACGATCAGCGCGGTGCGGCAAACCGCATAACCCCCGCAAAGGTGTTGGAGGCTGTTAGTTTAATCAAAAAGGGGAAAATTTATCAGCTTGGAAGGGTCTACGAAGCTGGCATGCCGCTCGTTGGTACACGCCACTACAGTCTCATGATTCCGCACACTACGGACCCATCTGGCGAGAATCAGCTCACGTCACACGACGAAATCTTCAGCGGCCAGATTGGTCAGGTTGGCACGCAATTCGATGGATTGGGACACGTCGGTATCGGAGATCTCTACTACAACGGGTTTAATCGACACGACTTCGCAAAACCCGGGGGATTGATTAAGCTCGGTGTAGAAAACGTTGGCGTCTTCTTCACACGGGGTGTTCTGATTGATATCGCAAGCTACAAGGGCGTCGAACATTTGGAAGGCGGCTATGAAATCACGCTGGCGGATTTGAAAGGCGCGTTAGAGCGTCAAGGCACCGAAATCAAACCGGGCGATTTCGTTCTATTCCATACCGGCTGGGGGAAGTATTGGATGACGGATAACGAACGCTACGGTACAACCGAACCCGGTATAGGCATGGAAGCAGGCGAATATTTGGTCGATCAGAAAATTGTGATGGCGGGCGCCGATACTTGGGCAATTGAAGTGGTTCCTAATCCCGATAAATCCATGTCGTTTCCGGTGCACCAACTGTTTTTACCCAAAAACGGCATCTACAACCTTGAAAACCTGATTACTGAAGACTTGGTGCGAGACAAAGTGTACGAATTCGCTTTTGTTTTTTCCCCGCTGAGACTCAAGGGCGCGACGGGGTCGCCGGGCAATCCCATCGCAATTCGATAGGAGATAAATTTAGCTGACTATGTTCTACGCCGAGACATTGGTAATATGTGTATCTAATTTTTAGGAGATGTAACGATGCCAGGAGCAACAACACTCTATTTTCCTGAACTCGGGCCCGCATGGGTGGATTGGGTACAGGTCGTCAATGTCGGAACTGAACCCACTAAAGTATTGGCGATCGCGAGGAATCCGGCAAACGGTCAGCCTACCTGGTCCGAGGAGAAGGAGGTTGATGCATTTGAATGCTGGACACCGAACGTTGAAGCAATTGGAGAGAATTCCTCCATGCAACTCACGGCTGACCAGCCGATTGTTGCAGAGCGGCATATGCACGGCGGCTCCAATGTTATGGATTTTGTGGGTGCAGCGGTCGAATATGAAACTGTCGGTTTACGTCTTTTTTTCCCAGAACTGGTGTCCGGCGCACGGGACTGGTTCCGATTTTTGAATGTTGGGGAAGCAGAAGCGTTGGTGAACATGGTAATTCGGAACAGAAATGGGGACGTTATTAGACAGCACCATCGGCAGATACCACCGCTTTGTACTTGGGATCTCGCGGAGGAGGCCATGGGAAATGTGGTTGGAACTGTCGAAGTGCAGAGTACGCAACTCATTGTTGGCGAACGGCATCTGCACTATCAGGGTGGACAGACGTCCGTGGGGCAATTCGGGCAGGTTATTTCAGACGGTCCAACCACACTTTACTTCCCTGAAGTTGGGCCCGCATGGAACGATTGGGCAATTGTTGTGAATGTTGGGCAGGAAGAAGCAAAAGTTACGCTCATAGCAAGAGAGGATGGCACGGGTAACCCTGTATGGTCGGACGAACAGACTCTTGGCTCATTTGAATGCTGGACGCCTGATATGGATGCAATCAAAATAAAATCTTCCCTTGAAGCTCGGAGCGACGAGTCCATTGCAGCGGAACGCCATATGCACAGCGGGACAAGTATAGTCGATCTCCCGGGTGCATCTGCGGAGGGAGGCCATGTTGGGCGGCACCTCTTTTTCCCCGAAATCCACACCGGGTCGCACGACTGGTTTCGGTTCTTGAACGTTGATGAGGCAGATGCAATGGTAAACATCGTGATTCGTGACAGGCATGCAAATATACTCAGGCAATTACACAACACCATTAAACCCTTCTGCTGCTGGGATGTTGACGAAAACGCCATGGGAGATGTGATCGGTACCGTCGAAGTCCAGAGCACGCAGTCAATCGTTGGTGAGCGGCACTTGCATTATCAAGGCATTCACAGAGGCGCAGTTGTCGCCCAATACGGCGTTGTGATTGGAGAGTGAAAATAGGTCATACCACAACCCATTGCACTTTACTTTTCGGTGCGAATCATATGACCGAATAGAACGGCGAGCACGCACAGATAGGCTTGGGCTCAACCTTAGGGTAGGAAAATGGATTTCGCAGCAACGCTTAGCGGGACCAAGACGCTATTGGGAATCGCTGTTTTACTGATTCTTTGGTGTGTAGAAACTTGGCTGCCGCTGTTCCGGGAACGCCGACATCGGGTTCGGCACGCTGGACGCAACCTGTCGATTGCCATAATAAACACGGCGATTATCGGATTTGCCTTTTCCGGCTTGACCGCCATGGTTGCTGGCTGGAGCCATGAACGCGGCATCGGATTGTTGCACGCTTTGAATTTGCCAATCTGGGCAGAGACGTTAATTGCCATTCTAGTGTTTGACAGCTGGATGTATTTGTGGCACCGCGCCAATCATGCTATTCCATTCCTTTGGCGTTTCCATCGAATGCATCACAGCGACCCCGACATGGATGTGACGACCGCCACGCGTTTTCACACCGGCGAACTGGTAATCTCGTCAATCTTGAGGCTTGGGGTCATCCCTTTGATAGGACTAGACTTGTGGCAAGTCATCCTGTATGAGCTGATTCTTCTCCCGGTGATACAATTCCATCATAGCAACGTTAACCTGCCTGAAAAATACGATCGCTGCCTTCGAGCGTTACTCGTCTCTCCCAATATGCACCGCGTGCATCACTCCCGATTTCAGCCGGAAACCGACTCTAACTATTCAAGCATCTTTTCAGTCTGGGATCGAGCGGCAAGAACCATTCTATTGAAAGAGCTACCGGGGAGCATTCAACTAGGGCTATCTGAATTCGATGAATTTCAATGGCAGACAGTTTGGGGCATGCTCAAAACCCCGTTCCTGAGTCCAACGCAGTCAGTGAGACGATAGAGGGCGAGCGTGCCATCTTAACGACGCCCATCGCCCCGCAACATGACCGTAGTGGCTTTACTTGTGCGCATCCCGCAAGTTCGCCGACACCGGGTAGTAATAGTACCGAGGTTTCCTATGATTCAGTTGTTTGTCATATCTTTACACACATCTCTGACGATGACATTTTCCACAAGTTATTTGATTTGACAGATTTGTCCGTTTGGCGCGACTGGTTGACATGGAATTGAGAAAGGGTTATCCAATGAATTTCGACCGAATGCGAGACAGAGATTTGAGAAAGGAGGCGAAAAAACGTGGATTAAGAAGATATTCGTATTTGAATAAAGCCCAACTGATTCAGTATCTTATGACGGGAGATCATCCAATTCCCCCGAATCACGTTCTCATTCCAGACGGAAGATCGGAACCCGCAATCCTGTCAGAAAATAAATTTCAGGTCATTCCATCAGATTCGGATTTAATCTTACCTTCCGATACCTCACCCGGGAATTTTTCTGTAAAGCAAATTTTACACGGCGATTGCCTGAGCTTCCTGCCTTCAATGCCCGACAGCGTCTTCGATTGTTGCATTGCCGACCCGCCGTTCAACATGTCCCAAAAGAAAGGGTTGGGGTGGGCGTTTAGTTCCCATGTTACCATGCAGGAGGGTTGGGACATCTTTTCAAAAGACGAATATGTCCAGTTCACGCTCGATTGGGTCACCGAAATTCTACGAGTCGTCAAGCGAAATGGAAATATTTTCGTTTTCGGTTCGTTTCACAGCATCTTCACACTTGGGTTTATTATGCAAAACATCTTTGACCGGCGGATTATTACCCAGATCGTCTGGTATAAACCGAATGCGCAGCCGAACATTACCTGTAGGATGTTCACGGAGTCGACAGAGTTCATTTTATGGGCAGTCAACAATGAAAGTAAGAAGGCGAAGAAGTGGACGTTCAACTATCATACAATGAAATCAATGAATAATAATAAGCAGATGCGGAACATGTGGGAAATCCCGCTAACTAAACCTACGGAACGAAAGCATGGCAAACACCCTTCACAAAAGCCTCTTCAAATCGTTGAACGGCTTGTCCTAGCGGGAACAAATGAAGGCGATTTTATTCTCGATCCGTTTTCCGGTACCGGGACGACTGGCGTTGCGGCAGAAAAACACAACCGAAAATGGGTCATGATTGAGAAAGAAGAATCGTACAACCAGATTGCACAAAAACGCCTGGATGAGCTATCTGAGCAGTGATTAGGAATTCATTAGAGAGGTATTGTACATGGAAAGGCAGGAAGCACTCTCAAAACTGACCGAGCTCGTTGGACAAGACCTTCGGCTTTTAGCTGACACATACGAGGTAACGGTATTCAAAGAAGGGAAACCGAACAAAGGTTGGGCAGGGCACGTTCTTGAACGCCATCTCAATTTACCCAGTAATTCCTCTCAATCTCCTAATTTTGGTTCGTGGGAATTAAAAATCATTCCACTGAAATATCTGCAGGGTGGCAAGTTGACGGTAAAGGAAACAATGGCAATTACGATGATTGACTCTTACAATGTTGAAAGGACCGATTTTGAGGATAGTCACCTATTAGTCAAATTGAGGAAGCTAATCGTTGCTGCCAGAATTTGGGAAAGCAAAGAGGAACAGCGTTCAATACTTTACACTGTGAAAACCTTCGACTTGGATAATCCCGACATATATGACCAAATCAAGGATGATTATGACTTGGTAAGAGAGACTATTCGCACGAGAGGCTTTTCAACTCTGACTGGAAAAATGGGAGTGTATATTCAGCCGAGAACCAAGGGGCGCGGACATGGCAGTACAACGAGGGCGTTTTACGCAAGAACCACCTTTCTGAAGCAGTTCATTTTTCCGTCCTTCTGAACATACAGTCCCAATCGCACAGGGAAGTTATGAATCCAAAATTTACAGCCAATGTGACTAAAGATTGTACATTTACTCAGTAGTTTGTGTCAGAGGCGTCCTAGCCTCGATTATCAATCGGCCGAAATCTCCTTGTGTGAATATGAACCGAAATGACTTCGGATTGGATTCCACTCAACACTATTGCATCGCTAATCCTTAAACGTACCATCGGAAAAAACGTCGTACAATGACCACAACCCCAACGTACCATACGACTGTCCAAAGAAAAAACGGTAGAATCGGCGAACTTCGCCTGTTACGAAATGGCGAAGTTTTATCACCACTGTCAACACCGATTTTGTATCCGGTGGTTTCATTTATGACCGGCTCTACTCCGCGCGGCGGCGGACTCTGGAAATATCTGCTCCGCGATTTAATGAAGCGCGACACGCCGATGTTATCACAAGTCCTCCACTTTCTAGACTTTCCCATCAATGGCAAAATCTTAGCGAAGTGGCGAAATAAATCCATTCGTGAATGGTACCAAGAGGTAAACGGTGCCTACAATGCCCCGCTGTTTCTCGACTCCGGCGGATTTAAGCTGCTTTACAACGCGGGGTTGGACTTGACGGAATTTGGTATTGAAAAAGAAACCGAAGCCGATGATATTCTTGCGCTCCAAGAGGACTTTGGCGGAGAAATCTTCGCTTCCTTAGATTATCCGTTACCGCCGGGGCTAGAACGATCGGAAGCCGAAAAACGGATGAGCCTCAGTCTGGAGAACGCCTGCCGTGTGGCAACTGTGCTCTCAACCAAAACACAACCGCCTTTTCTATACGTTTGCTGCCATGGGCAGTCTCAGTCGGATATTGAAGATTATGTCAAAAGGGTTTTTGACCGCCTTTCGGGCGTGCTGCCCGCATTCGGGCTTGCGATCGGCTCCTTAGTGCCGCTGCGCGGGAAGCAGGATTCGGAGGTGCTCGAACGAATCTGCGGGGTTCAAAGGGCAATTCCGGATTCAGCACGCCAACATACGCCCATCCACGCATTCGGAGTTTCAGGCGAACTCGCGCCTATCCTGGCATACATGGGTATTGATAGCTTCGACAGCACAAGCTACATTCAGGCGGCGCGCGGCCTCAACTACGCGGATCCATTGACCCGAGCAAAGCGCAAACTAATGGAGTTGGATGAGCTAACTTGTACCTGCCGAATATGCAGCGAGGTTTCGCTTGATGAGATGCAGGGCGCCTTAATGGAAGCGGCAAGCTATAAACGGACCTCGACTGGAAAATATAAGAGCGAATATTATGCGGCAATCGCCTTGCACAATCTCGAGTTGGAAACAGAGTTGCTGTCACGCATGAAACGTGCGATTGAAGCCGATGATGCGCTGGAAGAAATATGCCGGCATGCCTCATCTGGCCGCGGCATACGTGCGGCTATCGACTGGTTGATGGCGAACGATGAATCTTTTGCCAGCCGAATGGCGAGAACGATTGCGGCAGCCCCTACCTCAGAAAACCGGCGCGCCGGTAAGAGGAACCCCAATCAACTGGAACTCTTCCAGACTACGAGCCAAGAAGCGAGGAGCCTCTCGCTGAATTACACACCAGATTCCTTTGTCATTCCAGATAGTTATGTACCCCCTAGGGACACGAAGGTTCTTTTGTCAATACCCTGTGCGGGGAAAAAGCCGTATTCGCTGTCTCGTACACACGCTATCATCAACACTAGGCTTCAAGCGGCTTTTGGAGAGAATCAACAGGAGATTCACAAGGTTACGCTTTCGGGGCTTTACGGGCCAGTACCTGAAGAATTTGAAACTGAAGAACCCGTCGTGCGCTACGATTTCCAGTTGTCTCCCAGAAACATCGCGCAAATCCAGTTGGGCGCCGATAGGTTCAACGCCTATCTCGATAAATATGCCGACTATTATGCGCTGGTTGTTGGCTACGCCACAAGTCACGCCTACCGCATGGTATTTGAAACCATCCAAGTTAGCCGTTCCGATTTTTTATTGCTCCCGATGAAACCGAGACAGAAGCGGCTTTCAGAGTTCTTTCGGCACGTGTACCTAGACGAACTCATCGAGACATTGTCGACCGTAATCCCCCCACAAAACTAATATCGCGAGGGAATGTTCTTCGTTACCAATACGCGGCAATCCGTGGACAAAACCAACGGAGGTTCATACGATACGTGTTGCCTTCCTAAGTTTCAGATCAGACAATGGCGGCTTGGAGCAACAGCTTGTTGCGGAATTTGGTAGGAAAGCATTAGGTCAATGGAATTACGTCAGCGTAGACGTACGCCGGAGAGTCATTGCCGGCGTTGTCAAGGTCATCACCTTCATTTGACGCGGCGGCAATTTTTCGCTCTACAATTCTTCCGGGTTTGGCCGCAATAGCGCTGCTGAACATCGGACCATCAACGACACACGTATGAAACTCTCCGTTCTCGCCCAGCGGGTCTACTTCCTCCGGTAAGTCTGCTAAAAAGTTGGAATCGAACCATTTGCCGGCGAACTCTGCTGGTATCATGGTTGGATTAAGCGCAGTAACAATCGCCCTCATTCCCGACCCAATCATCCTTCGAGCAAGTAATGTGGTGTCTTGCCCCCATACCGGGAAAATCGGTGTGAAGCCCGTCCCGCGCAATTTTTCCTCACGATACTTCCGAATGTCCTCAAGGAAGAGGTCTCCAAATGCAAGATGTGACGCGGCGATATCCGCGGGCAGTTCCTGAATTTGATTAAGGAACGCACTCATAGCAGACTCATACTGTGAGTCAGAGCAGGGATAGGGGATAGGAATCTCGTACAGTGGCAAGTCTAATCTCTGGGCTTGCTGCTCTAAAATCCACGATGGTGTAGAATGAATTGAAACCCTATCAAATGTCCTAGTTATCGTAGTAAATATTCCGCGTACGTCATAACGTTCTGGCTGCTTGCGCAGCGTGTAGAGCGCCCATGCGGAGTCTTTACCTGAAGACCAAGACACTAGGACAGGTGTAGGTATCATATTGGTTACCTTTTTTCATTAAATTAAATCCACGCTCATTTGTTGACAATTCCAGATACAGGGGGAATTCCCGGAGAATTCACGATTAATTACAACCCAAATTGCCATTACCCCTCTCTGAGTAATTTGAATGTCATTATGCCGTGGAGATAATGAATCGAAAGCTAGAATTTGCTTTGGTCAGCCCATCTTTCTGAACGCATTGGCATTCACCAAATTTTAGTTTCTATATCGCCTGTTTGTCAAGCATTTCTATCGTTTACAGCGTAAACAACTCTGCATAACAGGATTGACAGAAGGACGACTTGAGGCTAAAATGAAGCAGTGAGATTGAGCGTTCGGCGAGGCGAATCAAGACTAAAATAGGTTAGAACCGCAAGTTGAAAGTTGTCAACGTAAAACTTCCTCCAATCGACATTCAGATTAACCATATGCAGCAAAACGATCTCCCGACTGTGTTAGAGATTGAACGTCAATCATTTGCTTTCCCTTGGCCAGAGATTGCCTTTAAGCAGGGCGCAAACCGGACGAATCCACACTGCCATTTTCTCGTCGCTCGCGCTAACGGCGCGCCGATTGCATTTATTAACTTTTTGATGGTTGAGGATTACGTTCATATCACAAACTTTGCGGTGGCACCGACTTGCCGCCGCCAAAATGTTGGCAAATACCTACTCGCGCGATCCCTAGAGCACATTAGGGAAAAGGGCGGAAGAACAGTCTTCTTGGAAGTGCGTACCAGCAACCTGCCGGCGCTAAACCTTTATCGTCAATTCGGCTTTGAGATTGCCGACTTTCGCCGGAAATATTATCCGGATGACGGTGAAGACGCCTACATATTGTCGCTTCCCAACCTTTCAGAAATACATTTTGAAATCGACCAAGAATCGAAGATCGATTGTTCATCGGGAAGCAATTTGCGTGAGACAGAAGAATCACCCAAGTAATTTGTTTGGTAGGTGGACAATCCACTGATACTGACTGAACTTGCAAATAATTGAATCAAGGTAAGGAGCACATTGCAAATAGTGAGATTAATGCGGCCAAAATCGAATCAAAAAACCGGTGCAGTCGATGTTCCGATAAAAGTAGTGTTGTTCGTGCTGTTTTTGGCGCTGCTTTGGGGCGGCATTTCCGTTTCGATTAAGGTTGGACTTCAGCAATTCGCGCCGTTCGCTCTGGCAGGGTTAAGGTATTCGATTGGGTTGTTCGTTATCGCATTATGGGCAACCTCACAAGGAGAGTCACTGAAACCTAAGGCGGGCGAACTCTTGCGGTTGCTCTTGTTCGGACTCCTATTTACGGGGCAAACATCCTGCTTAAACTGGGGTACGAACCTCACACATGCCGGACGGTCGGTTGTCTTCGTCAACACGCATCCATTTTTTGTCGCCATCGTCTCACATTTCATCGTTCCGGGAGATCGGTTGGGACGATGGAAAACCGTGGGATTAATCGTCGCATTTAGCGGAATTCTGATTGTCTTTCGTGACAACATAATCGGTGACACGAGCGGACATCTCGCCGGAGATTTGCTAACGCTTCTAAGCGGATTCCAGCTTGGTCTACTAATTACTCTGACAAATCGGCTGGTTCAGTCGATTCACCCGTATCGATTACTTACCTCCCAGATGGCGGTGGGGATACCGTGTTTTTTCATATTGAGTGCAATTTTCGAAGGGAAAGTCGGCTATGGATTTTCTAATCCCGCATTGTTCGCCGTTTTGTATCAGGGTGCGGTGGTTGCGGGTTTCTGTCTTGTTGCGTGGACCCTGGTGCTGAAATACTACCCTCCCAGCCGGGTCGCTGTCCTGTTTTTTACTACGCCGCTCTGGGGAATCGCACTCAGTTACCTACTCCTTAAGGAACCATTAACCCCCGGACTCGGCATCGGGACACCTCTGGTTGTGCTTGGCATCTATCTTGTCAATCGATTTCCAGCTAGCGAAAAAAAGGCGGGAAAATGAGAAGCGTAGTCCGGTGTGAGAGTGGAACACGGGAACAGCGTAAGAAAAGCTATCAATCAATCAACCCGCTGCCCTTACAATCACGCTATGCCGCAGCGCAGGGGTAGGTTTCTTATTGACATGTTTTCACACAGTAAGTATAATTCAATCGGGAAAATGACATTATTAAAGAACCTTCAGTATTGGTGTATACCGTACTGTACCCGATTAAATCGCAACTGCCATCATGAAAATTGCTATATTGGGAGGCACCTTCAACCCCATTCATAACGCCCATTTGTTGAGTGCAGAGCAGGTGCGCGATGGATTAGGTTACGACAAGGTTCTTTTTATCCCATCTGCGCGTCCACCTCATAAAGTACCTTGGGAAATCATCGATCCTGAGCATCGCTATCAGATGACCCGGTTGGCGATAAAGGACAATCCTGATTTTGAGGTCTCACGGATTGAATTGGATCGCAACGGCGCATCCTACGCAATTCAGACCATAAAGGAGTTGCAATCAATTTACGGGGACGCGTGCCAATTTGCGTGGATTATTGGCGCGGACTCGCTGATTGAATTCACAATCTGGAAGGACTTTGATGAGTTGCTCGATACCTGCCATTTCATTGCAACCACTCGACCAAACTACTGTATTGAAGAAGCGCTTCCCAATATTCACAATCGCGTCCAGGTTTACTCAATTACCGGTCTCAATATTTCAGCGTCCGAAATTCGTGAGCGTGTCCGGGAAAGACGTTCTATCCGATACCTAGTGCCCCATACTGTAGAAGACTATATTTTTCAACATGAACTTTACAGATAGGTGATGCAGATTGACCCTCCGATGCAGTATCTGTGGCGAATCCTACGAATTTGATGATAAGGGTAAAGAGTTGCCGCCCCACTTTCCATTCTGTAGTTCTCGTTGTAAATCGATTGACTTAGGTAAATGGTTCAACGAGGAATACAGAATTAGCACACCATTGCCTAGTGTACAAGCTATGACGAATGAAGAGCGGGAGGCGTTCGCGCAATTCCTGTCAAAGGCGGGAAGAGCAGACGACATTAACAGTAACGATGAATAATGATGTCAGTGCGGAACGAGATTGGCTGGAACACCCTAAGACCATTGAAATCCAGCGTTACCTCAAAGATAATCTCCAGCCAAGACGTTTTGTGCACGTCCTTTCTGTACGTGACACGGCAGTTGATTTGGCGAGAAGATATTCTGCCGATTTACAAAAGTTAAATTTTGCCGCGCTGCTGCACGATTGCGCAAAATGGATGAGTGCCGAGGAATTGTTCAAATCCGCAGCCCATTTCGGACTTCATCTTGATGTCATTGAGCGTGCCAACCCATCGATTTTGCACGCGCGCATCGGTGCCGAACTGGCCGCCAAGCGATTTGGCATTGACCATCCTGAAATTCTCAGCGCCATTCGCTTGCACACTACCGGCAGTGGCGTAATGCCCCTTATCGACAGAATCTTGTACGTCGCAGATTTTGCTGAACCGCAGCGCACCTATAAAGAGGCGGATATCGTCCATAAACTGGCATATCAAGATTTGAACCGGGCGGTATTAGAAGTCAGCCGTTACAAAATTGAGCAGCTGCTCACTAAAGGAAAGGCCATCCACCCGAACACAATTGACGCCTACAACGCCGCATTACGAAAAACCTGCGGCGCCGGATAATACCTAGGCATCCGGCAAACTGTTGATGGTAACACTTCGAAAAGGAGCCACCATGGAAGAAAATACACTGGACATGGCGAAAGCTGCCGCAGCTGCTGCGTTGAGCCGAAAGGCGCACAATACCTCGATTCTCGATTTGCGAGCCATGGCGGGCTTTACAGATTTTTTCGTGATATGCAGCGGCATCTCGGATATCCAGGTGGAAGGAATTTCTGAAGCAGTTTTGGAGAAGTTGAAGGACAATTGGGATGCACGCCCTTGGCATCGAGAAGGCGAACGTAAGTCAGATTGGATTTTGTTGGACTATGTCGATTTTGTTGTGCATATCTTTTTGGATGAAAAGCGTGCGTATTACAATCTTGAACGACTCTGGCATGAAGCCCCTACAATTGAAGTACCCGATGTAGAGGTCGAAGTTGAATATGATGAGTACGATGAAGATTTTGATGCGTTTGCGGACAACGATATCGATTTTGGCGAGGACGTAAACATTGTTTCTACTGATTCAACAAGCGAAAGTGAGGGATGATGTCGATCGCCAACATTAAAACCGAGATTCTATCGGCGATGGAAGCCGCTTGTAAAACCGTGTTTGGTCAGCGTCCCCAGAATCTCAATCTAAATTATCCCCCGAAAGTCGAGTTTGGAGATTTTGCGGTCGGGTGTTTCCCCTTGGCGAAGCAGTTTCGCCAGAATCCTGCAAACATTGCCCAATCCATTGCCGCGGAAATTCAGCCGAATGAGTCTATTCAAAACGTAACTGCCGTTGGGCCGTATGTGAATTTTAAGCTTCACAGCAGTCTACTGTTTGGGGACGTGTGCACTGAAATCCGAAAGAAAAAAGCCTTCGACAACAACAACTTGGGAAACGGTCGTCGGGTAATGGTCGAGTACCTGTCGCCTAACACCAACAAACCGCTGCATTTAGGGCACATTCGAAACGGTGTCCTCGGTATGGGCGTTTCCAACCTGCTTGAAGCCGCAGGGCACACGGTGATTAAAGCAAACCTTGTGAACGATAGAGGCGTGCACATCTGCAAATCCATGCTGGCGTGGAGTAAGTGGGCGAACGGAGACACGCCGGAATCTACCGATACGAAGGGCGATCACTTCGTCGGCGAGTGGTACGTGCGCTACAATCAGGAAGCCAAAAAGAGTCCACAGCTACAAGAAGAAGTGCAGGCGATGCTCCGAAAATGGGAATCAGGCGACCCGGCGACAATTAAGCTGTGGGAGATGATGAACCAGTGGGTGTATTCCGGTTACGAGGAAACCTATCGAAGACTAGGCTTTGCGTTCGACGTATTCTATTACGAATCCAACACCTACACGCTTGGAAAAGACCTGGTTCAAATTGGCTTGCATAAGGGCGTGTTCAACGAAGCTGCAAGCGGGGCAGTCATAGCCCCACTTCCGACTGATGAGTTTGGCGCCGAGAAGGATGGAAGCCAGAAGGTCGTAACACTGCTCCGTAACGATGGCACCAGCGTCTACATCACACAGGATTTGGGCACAGCGAAGCTAAAGTTCGACGACCATCAACCGGACCGCTCAATCTACGTCGTTGCTACAGAGCAAAATTACCACTTCCAATGTCTTTTCAAATTGCTCAATATGCTCGATTTTGAATGGGCGGACGGATGCTATCATCTCTCCTACGGTATGGTCAATCTTCCGGAAGGCAAGATGAAATCACGGGAAGGCACGGTGGTTGATGCCGATGACTTGATTGAAGAGATGCGGCAACTCGCCGAAGATGAGATTCGGCGGCGTGATACCGAAAACACACTGTCTCATGAAGAAATCCAAAAGCGCGCGCTCGCTATTGGGCTAGCTGCCATTAAATTCTACCTTCTCCGCACGCGCCCCGAACTTGATATCAACTTTGATCCGAAAGAGTCAATCTCCTTTGACGGCTTTACAGGCCCCTATTGTCAATATGCCTATGCGCGCTGTGCCAGTATTCTGCGAAAGTCAAAAAATCGCGGTCTCGCGTCTATTGAACCGGATTACTCTCTTCTCGGAAACACCGAAGAGTTGGAACTCCTTCGCGTGTTAATTCAGTTTCCCGACGTCGTAGCAGAAGCCGCGGGCGAGTTCACTCTGGCTCGCATCTGCAATCATGTGTTCGCCATCGCGCAGGCCGTGAATCAATTTTATCACCGGCATCCTGTGCTTGCGGCGGAACCTGCGACGTTGGTGGCAGCCCGACTGGCGTTAGTAAGCGCTTCGGCGGTCGTCATCAGAAATTCACTGGCACTATTGGGAATTGAAGCCCTTGAGGAGATGTAAGGAGCGAAACATTTATGGAGAATTTTCGCATGAAAACGGGCAACGTAACCGAACCGGCCAGACCCGTAATTATTTACGACGGCGAGTGCAATTTCTGTATTAGTGGAATCCGCCGTATTCGCGACAGAGATAAAGCCGACCAGTTTCTCTATACCCCAAGGCAGACACAAGATCTCCACGCGCTTTATCCGCAGCTCCTCGAGATTGAGTCAAACGCGGGGATGCGGTTAATTGACCACGCCGGCAGGGTTCATTGTGGAGCAGACGCTGTTTATCAGATTTACCGGCGAATTGGCAAGTTTCGCTATATCACATGGATCTACCCCGTGCCCGTCATTAAAACGCTGCTGAAAGGGATATACTTGATTATCTCAAAAAACCGCTCTCGGTTGGGGCGTACAAAATGTGAATCCGACAGATGCCCGACCGAATGAGGTGACGTCGTGATGGAGAAAACTTCCACACTCGGTAACACCGGATGTGACGTTCACTGCACGTATGAGCTCCGAGAATTTCAGGTGGTCGATGTGCAACACTTGCAAGAATGGCGAGAAAAATGCCAGCCTCGAAAGCTGTAGACTGCGGGGATTACCTAGATTGCTCCCAAATGCACGCATGGGATATTGTGATCGCTGATGAGGCAATCCCTTCCGAAAGATATGCGGCGCAAGAATTTCAGCGGTGGTTTAGTCGTAGCACAGGACTCCAGCTTCCGCTGCGTTCAGCGGCTGAAGGGACATCGTGTCATGTCATTATTGGCGCAGATGCAGCGAATCTAAACCCCTCTGCAATGCAGGAGGAAGAACTGCAAATTAGCATCGAAAGAAATCGCCTGGTAATCGCCGGCGGTCGTCCGCGCGGTACACTTTACGGCGTATACCAATTTCTCGAAGATTACCTGGGCGTGCGTTTTCTTACATGCGATCATACACACGTACCGGATGCAACTGAGCTAAAGATTCCGTGCGGCACTCGTACCTACACCCCTCCATTTTCGTTTCGGTGGAGCTTCTATCGGGAGAACGCGGCGCATCCCGAATTTGCCGCAAAACTCCGGGTCAACACCGTCACAGGTGAAGACCGGCTTGGCGGCAACACCTGTCAATCGCTTATCAACCACTCCTTCCACCTACTGGTGCCATACAACGAATACGGGGAATCCGATCCGGAATTTTATGCGTTGGTGGACGGTGAGCGCGATACTCGCACGCGCGGCGGAGGGCCGCAATTGTGTGTCACTAATCCGGAGGTTGTTGAAACTGCGGCAGCAGCCGTGATTAAAAGACTAAACGACCAACCCTTAGCACGCAATATCAGTGTGAGTCAAGCTGATACCAACGCATACTGCCGTTGTAATGCATGTGAAGAAATCAACGGGCGTGAAGACACACCAATGGGTGCTCAGCTTACATTTGTTAATGCTGTAGCTGAAAGAGTCGAGAAGGCTCATCCAGACGTGAAAATTGGGACGCTCGCGTATTGGTACACACGGAAAGCCCCGATAACCATCCGCCCGAGGCACAATGTCCAGATCCAATTGTGCAGCATCGAGTGTTGCACGTTGCACCCAATCGATGATTCAAAATGCGAAAAGAACCGTGCTTTCTGCCGGGATGCGGACGAGTGGGGGAAGATCTGCAATGACATCTGGATTTGGAACTACAACACGAATTTCCACGCCTATGATTTGCCCTTTCCGAACCTGCGCGTTATTGGTCCCAATGTCCGTTACTTTTTGCGCAATAACGCCAAAGGGGTGTTCATGCAGGCGAACGGCAGCAGCACGACCGGCGAGCTATGCGACCTGCGGAACTACATCATCGCCCGCCTGATTTGGGACCCTGAGCTTGATGATGAAGCGCTCTGCGGCGAATTTGTTAGATTGCACTACGGAGGCGCAGCACAACCCATTTTGGACTATATAAATCGGCTCCACGATAATGCCGATGCCCGCGGACTTCATCCGGGTTGCTTTCCATTACCGCACGAGGTTGGGTTGGATGCCGAGTTCGCACGAGAAATATTTGAATACTTTGAACGGGCACTCGCCATGTCGGATGATGATGTAATTCGAGCACGAGTGGAGAAAGCTTCCATTTGTGCGTATAGGGCCATGATTGCCACGGGCGATGAAATCCCGCCTGCGGAGCGCACACAACTCATCGAACGGTACATCACTTTGTGTCAGCGCTACGAGATGACCCATGCTGCCGAAAACAGGCTTGCATCAGACTACTTTGAAGAATTGAAGTCGTCGTTAATATGAGTTGACGGTGTTAAAGACTACTGCCTTTCTGACTCAAAAAATAGGTAGTGAGAGTACTTGCCAATGGCTTCATTGAGGCATATTGCAATCCGAGCGGGCGATATGGAAGCGTCAAGACGGTTTTATGAGATTCTCGGATTGAAATATATCGGCCATCGTCCAAGCGGCAAGGGAATCGACCTCACCGACGGTACACTCAACATGACAATCATACAGTATGATGGAGAAGAACGTCAGCCGTTAGAGGAGGGAACAGAATTTGTACACTTTGGGTTAATTGTGGCTGATTTAGAGTGTACTTACAAAGCTCTTCGGGAGACAGGCGCACGGCTGTTGCGTGATGATGTCAAAATTCGGGATGAAATTGACATGGAAACACCGCCAGTGCGATCTTTTAAGGTTGCTGATCCAGATGGAAATGTAATCGACATCACTTGTGCCGAAGATGAATGGCGCGGCGCTACACCCTAGTTGTGTGTCAAACGGTGTAATAATACCCCGGTGAAATCGGCGTTTAGCGGGCAGCCGTTGCCAGATGCAAATGGGGGCTACTAAGCCGGAGTCGCTATAAAGCCTCGCCTTTCTACCGCTGAACTCAATCTGGCGTAGCGAGAATCAGCGTGACGTTATCCTCGCCGCCGTAGTCAAGCGAGGCGTCAATTAGGTTATGGCAGGCGGCATCGAGGTTTGGTGCAGCGGCGATGAGTCTTGCGATTTCAGCATCGTCAACAATCATGTCGTGCAGCCCATCGGTACATGCAAGAACGAGATCGCCTTGTTTGACCGGATAACAACCGGTGTCAATTTTTAATGTCGGTTCCAAGCCAACTGCGTTACGGATAATGTTTCGTTGTGGGTGCACACGTGCTGTTTCAGGCGAAATTTTGCCCGCATCTACCATCTCTTGAACGAGAGAATGATCTTTCGTAACCTGCGTTAACGCGCCATCCCTTAATATGTAGAGCCGGCTATCACCAACGTGAACGTAGCAGAGGTGCGCGCCATTTAGGAAACCGTTTGTCAGTGTTGTGCCCATACCGTCCGGGATACCGAGTTGCTGCGATTGAGCGTAAATACGGCGGTTCGATTCCATGGTAAGTTCCGTCAGTATACTGATTTTTTCAGATGGGGCCTTGGATTGGCTGAATGTGGAGTCGCAGTTTAGTTCTTCCACCCAATTCTGAAATACTGCTACAGCCATCTGACTAGCAATTCCGCCTGCGCTGTGGCCGCCCATCCCATCTGCAATCACGAACAGATTGTTTTTGGGATTGACATAGAAACAATCCTCGTTGTGTGCGCGGCGGATTCCCCGGTCTGTTTGGGCGGCAAATTTCATTTTCGTCCAATCTGGGAGTCGGTTTCAGAGTCACATAGCAATTTAGAAATGTGACGAGTATTTCGCCGGCGTGCCTCTGTTAAAGTGTACTAAGGATAGAAACGAGTAGACTTGACGTAGGTTTCACCGTGTTCGATCGAATGGGAGCACGCTGGACTTAAGACTCTGCCAAACACTGTGTGCGGTATTCTTGAAAATACCGCGGGTAAACCTTGATTGCAGCCTTAATCAGGGGCGCAAGATTTAGCATCTTTGACAACGAGCCGTCGAACACAATCTGCCGCTTTGTAATCGCCTCCATTACGTTGATTTCACCCATCCAGAACCGATGGGCTACATCCCCTGTCATAGCAAGTTTTAAATCAGGGTTTTGCTCACATTCGCCGTAAAAGATGGATTGCTCGCCGTGATTCAAAATCAGTGACATGGAAGCTGCCGGTTCTGTGAATGTAAACCTGATGGTTAAATCCAGCGACTTCAGTCCATTCTCCGCTTCTGTCTGAGATTCCATCTGCTCCAACAAGCCGCCAAAACAGGTGTAGAGTTCAGCCGCAGTCTGAAAAACCGGCATAGATTCAAATCCTTTCAAATAGTTAAGCGAAAAGTCTTCTGCCTTTCGTGTAGACGGTGTGATTAGACCACGCAACGCCCCGTTTGTGCCAGGCAATTTTGAAAACACCGATGAACCGCCGCGCGCATACTTACGATATACCGGCTTGCCTCCAAACCGTATCCAATGATTCGGATGTGGCTTGTGCGGCTTCCATCGGCGACATGTGATCTGCCGGTTTCCTCAGGGGTTCAGCCGCAACCGGACCGTCATAGCCGAGGTCGCTGACAATTCGGATGAATTCACCCAGCGGCACAACCCCCGTTTCGGCTGGCATTGCGCGCACGCCATCGACCTGATCATCCACATCAACGCCCGCCGGGGCATCGCAAATGTGGACGGACACTATATCATCCACGTTTAGTTTCTTTAAATCCGCAATAGTTTCGTGCGCAACATACCAGTGCCATGCATCCAGCAGTAAGCGGACGTTGCCCGTGCCTATCCCCGCGCCGAGCGCCAACATACCGTCCATGCTATGGACGAACCCGTACTTAGACGATGCGCGGCTTGTGCTGGGCGCAATATACTCTAAACCGAGCGCATGACCGTTATCTTTTAGGATCTCCGCGGCAGGACGAAGGCGTTTAACGTGGAAATCCCAGTTCTCGGTAAATGTGAGTTCATCCGACCACCCCGGTAGAGCACTGGTGCAGCGAAAACAGCCGAGGTCAGCCGCGAGTTGCGCAAATTTGGCGAAACGCGATAGGCTTTCGTAATATGCTGCGCCGCTCGCGCGCCAGTCGATTTCTAGTCCCCATGCGCCCATCTGCAATCCAGCCTCCGACCAAAGGTCTTTGACATACTGGATTGAGTGCGTCTCAGCTAACGTGCTTGCTTCGACGATGTTGAGATCCGTCCCACCAAATCCCGTGGACTTCGCCAACTCTAATGATTCGTGTATATTCGCCTGGATGCCGATGCCGCCCGGAGCTAAATTCTTGAACATAGTGATTCCTCCATATCTAAATTGGTGCACGAAATTTTAAAACTATGTCAATGACTGAAATTTGTCAAGCTGTAGGACAACGTCACGCTTACGCCTCAAACACTAGCAATTCGTAGCCGCAGACTTCAGGAACTGAAACGTGCACATACCCTTCCGACACCGTGAAGTCGAGCTTTTCACCGGTAGGCGCAAGGTAGACCGATTTGGGAAATATCTCATCAATTCTTAGTGATACGCTAATGTCGCGCACAAATATCGGCTCTTCTATAATCTGCGCTTTGCCCCGCAGTTCCGGCACATACGTGAGCAGGTGTACCATCCGCCGGTTTTCCGCCGCTGTCACAGTAACCTGGCCAAAGGACGGAAGGTTGTCAACCTTTACGATAGGATTGGGAAGCAGGCGCACCAGACAATTTCGGAACAGAATTCTGTGCGGAACGACGGCGTGGTTGATATAGTGTTTAAGGATCGGGAAGCTGAAATGGAATACATTTCCGCAATTCACCAGCGCCGGCCGGCCCGTGTCCGCCTTGGGCGGAATGTAAAGATGTTCGTGGTACAAATCCCATTCTTCGTGGTTGAAATACGGTTTATGCAGCTTGGCTAAGACTTCCGAACCTTCCGCAGCAGTCATGGCAATTCCCGGCTCGTATACCGTTGTCAGCATATCGGGCAGTTCATAATTTATACCGGGCTGTGCCTCAAAGAAGGTAAAATTATACGGCTCTGGCCCTTCGTAATTCACCTTGTAAGCATCTAACGCAAATCCACTCTTATCCGGTTTTAATCCCGCATAGGCAGAGCTAATAATCGCACCGCCATTCTCAAGGTACTGGGCTAACGACGCCGCATGTTTTTCGTCCAATGGGACATCATCCGGTAGAATCACCACTTGGTAACCGGAAAGATCTATATCCCCGTCGCTCATGTCAAACTGGCAATTCAATTCCGACAGCATTCTTGCAGCACCTTGGAGACTGTGTCCCTGTCGAATTCGGTATTCACCCGGAACCCGGCTCAGACGCGGATCGAGAACCACAATTTCGGATAAAGCGCTCGCCCCCGCCGTCCACGGCTCCATCGCTTCAATTTCTGCATAAGTATTTCCAATCAGCCGATACACCTCCGGATCCAGCTTACCGCGCGGATGCATGTGGTCACCAATTGAGCAGGTTCCTCCATTGATAATCGAATAATAACAGTCGAACCTTAGAGAATGCTCAGTCCTTATCCCGCCAAAGTCCCCCCAACTCTTATGAAATCTGCCGGTCATCGTAAAGTAGGGTTTGTCCAAAGTACGCGCATATCTGATGGCGAAAGGCAGATAGTCGTAGCCCCACGCAGGAGGAAGAACCTCCAACTCAATATGGGTTGGCTGGTTTCTGTAGCGAATACCGTTGAAGTAAAGATAAATGCCCGGCGCCAGTTGACGCGCTCGGTTTTTGACCTTTTCGAGAAAAGCGTCCGTCATTCGCACACAAAATTCGCCGACCTGATCGTCGTCGAATTTGTCCAGACCTGATGCGTCCATATCGGAAAGGCATTCTACGCCGTAACAGGGTGAAAGGTCGAAGCAGTCCAGAAAAAGTCCATCAACGGGGTAGTTCGTCAAGAGTTCGTCCACCATGCGCAGGAGGTGTTCTCCATAACTGGTATTCAAGCACATGCTTCTGAAATAATGCCCCATCTCCGATACATTGTAAACCTGTCCGGCTTTGTTTAGTTTACACCATTCCCGGTGCCGCAGCGCATGTTCATGGTCGAGCCCGGCGTTAATATACGCCGCTACCCTGATGTTTTGACCGTGACACGCCTCAATCATTGGGCCAAGCATGTCATCCGTCTGGATTCCCGGATGAACAATACCGACCTCTGTTGGATAATAGGCAAAACCTAAGTTGCATCGCGCAAAGACGGTGATGAAATCCACATGTGCGTCGCTAAGCGTTTGCGCAAATTCATCGGCGTTAAATTCAATTCCAACGTCCTCAACCCTCGGCATCGTGTGGAAATCGAGGTGCACCGCTCTCTTGGGAAATTTTTCATCCATGGTGTGTTTACCGTAGCGTTTTGAACCGCTCAATCCGAGAACGGTGTTGAGCGGTAAGAGTCGGTATGTGTTCGTATGTTATAAAACAACGGGAGTCTACTGCGCCGTCCACGAGATGCATTTAACCTCATGACACGCCGATCGAAACATAATGTACCGGGGATGCTTTCACGAAAGAGTCGCAGAAATAGGGGTGTACTGCCGGGATATCCGGATTTTCGGTGAACCATGCATCGTCGAGGTATTTCAATCCGTAGGGGTTCACCATCGCTGCCGATTTGTTGACGGAGAACGCGTCGAAGTCGGAAGGCTCAATTTCTGCCGTTGCGGTTAACCACATTCCCTTACCAGACTTCAGGTCTAGTACCAAATCGCCGTTTGAATCGGGTTGAATTCGATGTCCATCGAGATAACCGTCACGCGGCTCAAATGGATTGAGGAGACGCACCTGTTGAACCGATGCAGACGCCAAATGAACCGCCAAAGTTTGTCCGTTTGAACGAACGGCGGACACCTCTATGCCGCCTTCACAAAGCAGTCCGTCAAACCGGCAATCGCGCCAATGCGGCGGACATGCTGGAAAAACACGAATTCGTCCTCCCCAACTCTGCAAAAGCATCTCGTTGACGGCTGCCACAGCCGCCATGTTGCCGTCCTGGCAGTAGGCGTCTGTATCTGATGCGATGCCGTTCCGTTCCCAATCGAGATTCAGGTTGAATGTGTTGCATGAGACGTAGGCATCCGCGAGTTGCTTGAGCGTCCACCACGCCATCTGCTTGCGTCCAGCCCGCGCGGCGATAATTGAAGCCCACGCGAATGACCAACCCACCCAGATCCCATATCCCTTGGAAACTACCGTATTGAGCGATCGCTCAATGAGTTGCAACTCTTGCGTTGACCCGTCAATATTGATGTCGCCAACGGGATAGATTGGCGCAAGATGGGACAGGTGGCGATGACACCGGGTATAAGCCGCGCCCTCTTTCAAATACAGACCGGAATCACCCTGATGGTAATCGGGCAGATTATCCAGTATCTCCGCCCAAATCTCACGGTGCGGTTCATTCAATCCAATTATATTGACCGCTTCTAACAGCCCGCTGATGAGATTGCGCAGCAAGGAAAGTGAAAGTGTATCGTCCCTTCCCCAGCCACCCGTCTCTGGCGATTGAGTGGGATAAATGTGATACTTGCCGTCCTCGCCTTTTTTCAGAAAACCCTGGTAAAACAACATGCACTCACGCATGAAGGGGTATGCCTTGTCCCTGAGGAACGCTTCATCTCCGCTATAGAGATAGTGCTGCCAAAACGCTTGCGCTATCCAAGCGCTCGTTCCCGGCCAAAAAAGGACATGCGGCCACGGAGCGAGTAGCCATGAACCATCAATCGCCATTTGGCCAGGCACAAAAACACCATCCCAACCGTAAAATTTCACAGTCTCTTCTTTCAGGCGAGGCAAGATCAAGAGAAAGTGCTCGTAGTAGGCTGTTCCCAACTCCAGATGGTTTGCGCCATAAATCCCCCAGTATTGGGGATAGAAGTCCCAGATGTAGAGACCCAAGGAAGGCGGCATGCGGCTATCTGGTTGCCAGAGCCCGTGCAAACTCACCGAAGCGCCGCCTTCACGGCTGGACGACGCTAAAAGATAAAGCCCCATGTACCATAATGACTCAATCTTCGCATCTGGCAGTTGGACGTTAGAACGCCCCCAAAACCGTTGCCACCACGTGCGGTGTTCCGTGAGATGCCGCTCAGGCGTGGACGCCGCCTGTTTAAGCGCACTAACGGCGGCTTCCACGGAATCGTTGCCGTCATGAGTAGCCTGCACAGTTACAAATGTCTGCTCGTCACTCGGTAGGAACGCGAGCACCAACGACGGGCTATGCGGGATGTCCTGGCGCAGCCATCTAATTTCCCCGCTTTTCCCGCATTCACAATCCGGGAGTCTATACCACGCCGGAGAAACTTCGCCTGGCGGTCGATGCGGGATCAAATCGTCGGACGCGACTCTTTCGAGTCGAAAATCCCTTATGATATCACTGCAGTTGTGCGATACGGCGATTACCGGCATACGTGCATCGGCGCGAATTTCGAGGCGTACTACCTCCCCAGCTTCCGTATGGAGATTTATAACTGCCTTCGCATCCCAAAGACATAGGCGGGCAGAACCTGTAATTTTTTGATCCAATTCAATGACGAAGCGGCCCACGTGCGTTTTTGAAGGCAGTGACAGGCTCCAGTCAACCGAGCAAAGTATGTCCGTCAAGAAACCGGCTTCAGTAGGGAGGCGGCCGGCTTCAATGTCTGTGAGACGGTCCTTTCGGAGTAAGTGCCCGTTGCGTTCAGCCAAATTGTCGAAACGAAGCTTTTCAGGGTCATTCCGGGGATGCTCGCGCAGGTCCCATGCCCAAACATGATCGAGCGTAATCACGACCTTCGTTCCATCCTCTACCCATACCATCCCGCCAATCTGTCCGTTTCCAATCGGCAACCCAAAAACCCAACGAGGCGGCAGCACGTTGTAAACCAAATCGTTTCTATCAAGTATCTCCCGGGTGGAGGGCATTAGGCTAAGGCATCTCCTCAGATAAGTATTTTTGAGACGCTACCCGCTCAAGGCTGACACCCAATCAGATAAAAGTATCGCGAAAGTGGGGGTGTACGTTTGGAATGTCCGGATTATCAGTCAACCACGCATCTTCAAGGTATTTCAGCCCATACGGGTTCCGCAATTCATTCGGCCGTTCGACGGTGAACTCATCCAAGTCAGTACCTGTCATTTCGGATGTGTTGGTCAACCATACCGCTTGGTTGGCGCTAAGATTGACGACTAGATCTCCGTCCGCATCAGGTTGTATCGGCGCTCCGTTGAGATAACCGCCGGCATCACTAAATGGGTTTTCCAGTCGAACTCGTGCTTCTGACGCAGATTCCAGCCGAACGCCTAGTGTCTGTCCCCTTGAACGCACCGCAGACACCAGTATGCCGCCCTCGCAGCGAAGGTTGTCAAACCGGACGTCGCGCCAATGGCTGGGGCATGCCGGGAACACACGAACACGGCCGCCCCAACTCTGCAAGAGCATCTGGTTGACCGAATCTACAGCTCCCATATTTCCATCGACGCACAAGGTGTCTGGCTGGATAGAGATACCGTTCCGTTCCCAATCCAGGTTGAGATTGTACGTGTTACAGGGCACGAAAGCGTCCGCGAACTGCTTGAGCGTCCACCACGCCATCTGTCCGCGCCCGGCTCGAGCGGCAATCGCGGACAGCCAAACGAACGCCCACCCGACGAATGTACCGTAACCGTTAAGGATGACGTGATTTATCGTCCGGTCGATGAGTTGGCGATCATCCGAAGACCCGTCAATGTTTAGGCTATCGCACGGGTAGACCGGTCCAAGATGCGACATGTGGCGGTGCGATTCTGTGTACGGCAACTCTTCTCCGAACATCAGTCCCGAATCGTTTACGTGGTAGGTTTGGAGATTCTCTGCTATGTCTTGCCAGGCGGCGAGATGACGCTCATTGTGCTGAAGTATCTCTACTGCTCGCAACAGCCCATCAACGAGGTATCGAATCACCGCTAAGCTAAGTGTGTCGTCGCGGATCCAGCTCTTAAATTCGGGCGCGTAGCTCACGTTCAAATGGTATTTGCCGTCGTCCTCTTTTTCGAGCAATCCTTCATAGAACAACATACATTCTCGCATAAACGGATAGGCTTTCTGTTGCAGAAAATCGACATCGTTACTGTACAGATATTGCCACCAGAACGCCTGCGCCACCCATGCACTGGTTCCTGGCCAAATCAATAATTGGGTGTGGCCGAGATAAATCCATGATCCATCGACTATCATAAATCCGGGGACGAACACCCCGTCCCATCCATAAAAGCGCTGCGTCTCTTCTTTTAAGCGCGGAAGAATCGACAAGAAATGATCGCAAAAAACCTCCCCGATTTCTAACTGATTCGCTGTATAAAGCCCCCAATGCTGCGAATAAAAGTCCCAAATATAAAAACCGAGCGCCGGAGGGATGCAACTGTCAGGCGACCAGAGACCGTGCAGGCTCGCCGCGCAACCGCCCTCACGGCTCGCTGAAGCCAGCATATACAATCCCATATACCAGACCGACTCAATTTTTTCGTCCGGCATCTGAACCGCAGATTTCTCCCAGAACCGCGCCCACCAAGAACGGTGTACTTCGCGGTGTGTGTTCGCATTAACCGCCGCCGACTCAAGTACTTTTAACGCCTCTTCTACGGGATCTAAGCCATTCCGCGCGACTTGGACGGTTGCAAAGGATTGTGTCTCGCCCGAAAGCAACGCTATCACAATCGACGGACTACTTGGAATGTCTTGGCGTATCCATTCAACGGCATTCGATGCACCGGTTACAAGGTCCGGGACATCATGGAGCCCGACGCCGTCTGGCGGAAGCCGCTCAAGCCGAATCTCCTTTATCGCCGATTTAGGTTTGTGCCGTACCGCGATGGCGGGTAAATTCGCATAGGCGGCGAACTCTAGGTGAATCGTCTCTCCATTGTCCGCCAGTGCTTCAAGTCCAACCTCAGCATCGGCTAAGCGTAAACGCGCCTCGCCCGTAATTTTTCGCCCCACATCAACCACGAGGCGGCCCACGTAGGTCTTGGTGGGTTGTATGCCTCCGGGCCTCAAAAGCTGCTGGGCTTCCTCCTCGTCGCCCGCAGCCATGAGTTCGCGAAATCGCGCGTAGTTATTCGTCTCAGGTTGCTGTATCGGCGTTTGCCGGTAATCCCATGCCCAAACGCTGTCAAGTGTGACGACAATTTTCGTTTCGTCCTCCACCCAAATCATGCCGCCGATCTGGCCGTTGCCGATAGGCAATCCAAATACCCAGCGAGGCGGAAGCACCTTGTAAACTAAATCGTTACGCTGTAACACATCTTCTTTAAATTTCACTGAATGTTGCTCCATAATCCTTGTTTGCCAGCTCTGTTTAATTTAGCGGTCTACCTCAATTCGAGGACGTACATTACTGGTTACTGGCACGTGTATCCGCCGTCGAGTGCGAGCGAAGAGCCGGTAGCCCAAGTAGATTCATCGGACGCAAAATAGACGGCCGCCCATGCCACATCCTCCGGTTCGCCGATTCGCCCGATGGGATGCAGGTCAACAACATCGGTATACTTAAAGCCGGGCGGAAACTCTTGATCTGGATTGGCTTCCATCTCGGCTAACTGTTCGCGGTTCATCTCCGTTCTAACCCACGCCGGACAAATCGAATTGACGCGAATCTTGTCGGGTGCAAAGTCAAGCGCCATGCATTTCATCAGGAGCTCTTGAGCTGCCTTGGCGGCATTATACGCCCCCTGTTTGCGGAGTCCGATATACGCGCAATTGGATGAAATCATGATAATGGAACCGCCGCCCGCCTTTTGCATTTCAGGAATTGCCGCTTTCGAGCAGAGCCACGTCCCTTTTGCATCAATATCAAACGTTCGCTGCCATTCATCTTCAGTCAATTCCAATACCGTCAAAATACTTGCCCGAACCCCCGCATTGTTGACCAACACGTCAAGTTTGCCGAATTTTGCGACAGTATCCTCAACCATCCGGTCGGCGTCTGCTGCGATAGATACATCACCTTGGATGTAAATCGCATCATTTCCTTCATCGATGATGTGTGCAACGGTTTCAGTTAAAGTGCTGGCTGTCCTACCCGAAACAGCCACTTTTGCGCCTTCCCGTGCAAAAATAATGGCAATCGCCTTGCCGATACCCGTCCCGCCGCCGGTAATCAACGCCACCTTATTTTTTAATCGATCCGCCATCAAGGTTTCCCTTCCGAAAAATTCATTTTTTTCCCGTAATCCACACGGTTGGGATTATAACATAGCCCGGAATGGACGTCAACAGTTAGCCAATCTCCAACATGAATCGTAACATCGGCTTCTCCAGACTATATCCAATTGCCGCCCGGTGTGCCCCGTACGCAACGAGGCCCGTAACTTCCATTCCGCGGCGCGCTCCAATGATTCCCATAAACAATGCAACGGATTTTGGCTAAGGGCGATCAACCAGCAGTCAGGGAGTTTAACGCGCTCGGTTTACCCGCTGCAATTGCGCCAGTCTTCGTTTCAGCCTGGATTAGAGGTCGCATTTCCCTTTATAGAAGCTGTTAAACGAGATACGATATTTCAGCCATATAGCCATTTACATTCATATTTACACACATTCAGATACCCCCCTGATAAGGGGGGCTAGGGGGGTTGACACCTCTTTTTGATTGGATTGAAGGTAATGTGTAATTTTTAGTTGCAGTGACTATAAAACCAAAAAGCCAGAAAGGATGCACACACTCTCTGGCTTTCATAACTTTCTCACCGGCTTCAACTGATACGCGCTGAGAAACCGAGTTTTTCCCCAAAACTCGGTTTCTGTTCAACTACAAGGAGCGCGTGGGCATGTCGTGCAGTAACAGTCCACGCTATGCCAAAGCAATTCTTCAGGGGGATTTCGAGCTGCCATGTGCACAGATGCAATCCCTAGGTTTGCGTTACTTCAATCGCTTTTGATATCTGCCCAAGTCGTGGTCACCTTCCCTTTGGGATTGACCGCTAAGATGTCGTTAAGTCCGTTGTCGATAATGTCGTTAATGTCCTCTTCGCTAAGTGCGACATTAAAAATCGCGATTTCATCTACGTATCCATTAAACAGTTCTCTGGGAACCGCGATACTTGCGCTGCCAATAACAGCGGTTGGTGTAGGTTTCCCATACGTAATTTCGCCCGGCCCATCGACCGCTTGAACAAGTTCACCGTCGAGGTATGCTTTACGTGTCTCGCCGTCAAAGGTAATCGTTTCGTGATACCAGCGATCTGCCTCAATGTTGCCCGGTTGTATTTCCTGATTCTGGTCGTTAATGGCAATCCAGTATCGGAGTTGACCCTGCCATGTGCCCAGCCCCAAACTCCGCCATGGCGCATCCCACGCCGGGCCATCGTCATATGGAATGGTCATCGAAGATAAACCGATGTCGTTGGCGGTTTGCGTATTTATCCAATTCATCATCGTTCCTTCACTCACGCGCAAAACTTCATTTTGACCGACCGGAACCATGTCGTCTTTACCGTCAAAATGCAGCGCCTTGCCGAACACCCCGTCAATCCATTTGGGTTCGCCAACGAATTCCCCGTCATTCCCGTTGCCCGTGATATCCGAAACGGTATTTCCGCTGCCTTCATCTAACAACCATACACCAACAGCCGTTTCCGGGTCAATTTTTGTGTCGCCGGCACCGCTACACATCAGTACGGCTACCGCGCATATTACGCATGTTTGAATAAACCGCCCCATTGGTCCTCACCTCCCACACCAGAATTTGAACAACCTTCGGAAGGCGCGACGCCTTCCGAAGGTTCAAACGCTAATCACGCCGGTTTTTTACGGTCGCCCAAGTCGTAGCCAGTTTGCCGGACGGTTCAACCGCAACCACGCCTTGCAGGCCATTGTTCATAATATCCGAAACATCGCTATCGCTTAGCGCAACATTAAACACGCCGACATCGTCGACGAGACCGTTCATGCGCTCGCCCGACGCGGCACGGTTTACATTACGGTCCCCAATGACAAACGATGGCTTCGGATCGCCGTAAATAATCGTACCCGGCGTTTCAGCTTCAAACTTCAGTTCGCCGTCAAGATAGGCTTTCCGGCTTGTTCCATCAAACGTCGCCACCAGATGATACCATTGATTCGTATTGATGTCGCCCGGTTGCATTTCGGCGTTGTTCCCGTCTATTGCCATCCAGTAACGCAACGAGCCTCGCCAAGAACCCAGACCCAAACTCCGCCAAGGATCGTCCCACGCGTCCCCGTCATCATAAGGAAGTGTCACCGCGGATAAGCCGCTGTCGTCGCTGACGTTAATGCTTATCCATGCAGCCATGGAACCGGCGCTAATTCGCAATAGTTCAGAATTGCCGCAATCGACGAAATCGTCCTGACCGTCAAAACTCAATGCGCCGCCGAACTTTCCGTCTACCCATTGGGCGCCGTTAATCGTCCCGTGATGGTCGTTGCCGGACGAATCGTAGGCTGTATCGCCGCTTCCCTCGTCCAACAACCATATTCCCATTGCAGTCGAGGGATCTATCGCCGCGTCACTGATGCCCGAATGCACCAGCGCGACTACCATGACAATCGTGCACAACAAGGTTAATTTTCCCATTATGTTTTTCCTCCTAGTAAATGAGTTAACTTCAAAGGATGAAATTGAAATTGCTTACATTTTATCACACTATGAAAAATTAGATAAATGAAAAAGTTTTGGCGGCTTACCACCCCTAACCCCGCCTTAGTAAAGAGGGGAATGATTATTGTAATGAACCGACAGGCGTTCTCGCTGTGGGAGAGGCATCCCTGCCTCGAAAATCGGGAGAAGGATCTCCCTCCCACAGTTCTTGTAGGTTGGGTTGAGCGAATTATACCAAAAGCAGTCCTGCGTAAGAATCCGTTCCGATTCCCGTACAACGTGGCTCGGAATAAACACGGAGCGTAACCCAACGCTTTTCCAACCTTACGACGACAGAAAAGCGTTGGGTTTCGCTGCAGGCACGCATTTCTTGAACTCAATCAACACACCAATCTTATTTCCAACAATCCACATGTTTCAACAATCCCGCTCTACCCAACCTACAACCTCCCCTAACCCCTCCTTAGTAAGGAGGGGAATAAGGACAAAAATCCTCCCCCTTACCAAGCTCTTGTAGGTTGGGTTGAGCGAATTATACCAAAAGCAGTCCTGCGTAAGAATCCGTTCCGATTCCCGTACAACGTGGCTCGGAAAAAACACGGAGCGTAACCCAACGCTTTTCAATATATCAAGCCGCTCCAAATTTCCAAAACACAATCGAAATAACCAAAAGCGTTGGGTTCGCTACACTCAATCAAACGCTGCACGACGTAAAATGCCGATGTCCATTCGACATATTTCGTCGATTTCACTTGCTCCGCTTAACCCAACCTACAAAAACTATCGTGCCCTTTATCCAGTCGTTTAACGTCGGGAATCTGAGTACCCCTACCGGTATTTACCATTGTAGTAACGACCTCCTAATCACTACATACATCTAACGTGCAGCAAGAATGCGTTTCGTCTACGTACAAATACCAACAATCAACACCGCGCTCGGCATAGATGTCGCATCAGCTTCTCGAAAGGCGTCGCTGATATACCCAACATCATCGTCCGTTTTAATCGTTTTGTACGGAAGCCCCCACGCTTTCAGCGTCGGTTCGAGGAACGTCGCCGCCGTATCGACGAAATCGTCATCTGCACCCATCGAATGATACCCCCGATAGCCGATTAGCGTCACCAACGGAATCTTCATGTTAAAGGCTGTCCCGCGGAAGGCGTCCCCTGACTCCAGAAACCCCGTGTTTTGAATTAAAACGACTGGACGCTTTCCACCGACGTACAAGCCTGATGCAATTGCGAAGGCTTCTCCCTCACGGCTCACGGTGATGACATCCACCTCTGCATCTCCGTCAAACAGGCGATAAATTTCTGCACTCCCATTGTCGGGCAAGCCAATCACATGCGTCACATCCCATGTCTTTAGTTCGTCCACAATCTTTTCCGCTGAGGGCAAATGGGTACCTCCACGATATTCAGTTAGCTTCTCTTTGTGATTACAAAGATTATTTCCGCCCTTCGACGAGCGAATCGACCACCGCCGGGTCGGCAAGCGTGGAGGTGTCGCCGAGATTGGAGAGGTCGCCTTCAGCAATCTTTCGAAGGATACGCCGCATAATCTTGCCTGACCGCGTTTTCGGCAACGCCGGTGTAAACTGGATTTTATCCGGCGTAGCGTGCGGTCCGATATGCTGGCGGACCGCCCCAATAATGCCGCTTTCAATCTCGTCAGTGGGCGTTTCCCCGGTCATCAGTGTGACATACGCATACACTCCCTGCCCCTTTATCTCGTGCGGGAATCCAACAACTGCCGCTTCAGCCACAGTCGCGTGCTGGCCGATCGCTCCCTCGATTTCGGCGGTGCCCAATCGGTGGCCCGAGACGTTCAGCACATCGTCCACACGTCCGGTAATCCAATAATAACCGTCCTCGTCCCGCAGTGCGCCGTCTCCCGTCATGTAGTAACCGGGAAACCGGTCGAAATAAGTTTGCCGAAAGCGTTCGTGATCACCGTAAACCGTCCTCATCAAACTTGGCCACGCCGTTTTGATACACAAGTATCCGCTTGCGGGATTGCCTTCGACCTCGTTGCCCGCCTCATCTAAAATCACCGGCACGACGCCAAAGAACGGCAAGGTTGCGGAGCCCGGTTTGAGCGGCGTCGTTGCTGGCAACGGCGTAATCAGTATACCGCCCGTTTCGGTTTGCCACCACGTATCGACGATTGGACATCGTCCTTCCCCGACAACGTTATAGTACCAGAGCCACTCCGGTTCCTTAATCGGTTCACCCACCGTCCCAAGCAGCCGCAGTGTGGATCGGTTAAATTTTTCGACCCACGCATCGCCCTCCTTCATTAAGGCGCGCAGCGCGGTTGGTGCCGTGTAGAATAGGTTGACGCCATGCTTCTCCACAACTTGCCAGAACCGCCCAAAATCGGGATAGTTCGGCACGCCTTCGAACATAACGCTAATCGCTCGATTCGCAAGCGGTCCGTACACGATGTAGGAATGTCCGGTGATCCAGCCGATGTCAGCCGTACACCAGTAGACATCCCCCTCGCGGTAATCAAAAATTAACTCGTGGGTGTAGGATGTATAAAGTAGGTAACCGGCGGTCGTGTGAAGCACACCTTTCGGATGGCCGGTCGAACCGGACGTGTAAAGGATAAACAGTGGGTCTTCGGCATCCATCCACTCCGGCGCGCACGCTTCGATTGCGTTCTCCATGGCGTCGTGCCACCAGAGGTCACGTGAAGAACCGAAGTCGATGCGATCACCGGTTCGGCGTACAACGACTACCCGTTCAATCGAAGGACATTCAGCAACCGCACGGTCGGCGTTCGCCTTCATCGGAAGTCCGCCGCGCCCGCCGCGTACCGCGGTATCCTGCGTAATCAACATCTTGCACGCCGAATCGTTGATCCGATCGCGCAGCGATTCCGCCGAAAACGCGCCAAACACCACCGAATGCACCGCGCCGATGCGGGCGCAAGCCAACATGGCGATCGGTAGCTCAGGAATCATCTGCAAGTAGATGCAAACCCGATCGCCCTTGCGTATGCCTTCCGCTTTGAGTGCATTCGCAAATCGTTTCACCTCACCCAACAGTTCACTGTAAGTAAATGTCTTGTCTTCCTCCGGATTATTTCCCTCCCAGATGAGCGCAATCGCATCGCCGTGCCCGGATTCAACGTGCCGGTCAAGACAGTTATACGATGCGTTCAGCTTCCCGCCGTCAAACCACTTGATATCCGCTTTAACAAAGTCGTACTCGCTAACTTTATCCCATTTCTTAAACCATGTTATCCGGTCGGCAATATTAGACCAAAACCCGTCTGGATCTGTCACCGATTCCGCGTACGTTTCACGATACTGCTCCATATTGCTTACATGGGCATCCACAATTGGATAACTCGTATTTTCCGGTGGAAAGACTTTCCTGCTCATTATTTCCTCCATGTTGAATTTTGTTTCGAATGTATATTTCTATCAGATTTTATAGGTCAATTCCACGGTTGTGTATTATAAGGTAATCCATGCCATTGTCAATTGAAATCTCTCCCCTGTAGGAGCGATCTCCGAATCGCGACCCACATCGAAAAAGTCCCCCCCTCACCAAGCTCTTGTAGGTTGGGTAGAGCGGTCAACTGAGCGAACAGCGAATGTTCAACCGACCGAATAGGGAGGGATCAACCGAGTGAATAGCGAGGGCGATAGTCTTCCCATAGTCTTCACCTCAACACACCTCCTGTGGGAGCGGCTTCCAGCCGCGATAGCGCAGTAGTCACACTTAGTGCGTCGTCTAAGAAGTTTTTGTAGGTTGGGTTGAGCGGATAAACCCAATTAGGTAACAATGGCAGACATTAGTCCGGAATATCCAAACAACACCCTTATCTAAATTGATGTAGCGTAACCCAACGCTTTTCAAATTATCGAGCCGTTACTGATTTCATAAGCAACCACGAAATAACCAAAAGCGTTGGGTTCGCTAAATGCAAACAACCTATAGCCAACTTCAATCTCCAATAACCATTCGAATTATGTCGTCCATTTCTTTTTATCCGCTTAACCCAACCTACAAAAACTATCACGCTCCTAATCCAATCGCTCGATTGTCGGGAATCGGAATTCCCTCCTACGGGAATCCACGCCTGTAGGAGCGATCTCCGAATCGCGACACACACCCTTTAAGTCCTCCCCCTTGCCAAGAGGGATCAACCGACCGAATAGGGAGGGCGATAGTTTTCCTTTAGTCTTTAATCCTGTTCTCACCAAAAAACTACTAATACCAATCGCCGTGCTTGGCGAAAAAACATGTAGCGTAACCCAACGCTTTTCAAATTATCGAGCCGTTACTGATTTCATAAGCAACCACGAAATAACCAAAAGCGTTGGGTTCGCTAAATGCAAACAACCTATAGCCAACTTCAATCTCCAATATCCATTCGAATTATATCGTCCATGTCTTTTTATCCGCTTAACCCAACCTACAAAAACTATCGCACTCCGTATCCAATCGCTCGATTGTCGGGAATCGGAATTCCCTCCTACGGTAAATTACTTCCACACAACCGCCAACACATCCATCGTCATCGCTACAAACCAATGAATTGCCGCACCGTAAATAAAAGACCGGGTCTCCAATGCGAAAACACCGAGAAACACCCCCGCAAATATCGACCCGATCGCTTCCGGTAACGGTTTGTTGTAGTGCATCACAGCAAATGGAATGGTCTGAATCAGGATGCTATTGTTCCCAAACTTCCGCTCCAAACCGAAAAGCATAAAACCGCGGAAGAAAAATTCCCAGGCGAACATATAGACGCCGTAAGCGATTTCGTACGGGACAAAAAGCTGCCAGCGGCTCCCAGCTAACTTGCATAGCGGATACTTACTCTGGAAGGCCGGAAACAGCTGTAAGGCGAGGATAACACAAGGAACCATAAGCGCCCAAACAGCGGCAGCTAGCCCCCAACCTAACTTGCCATTGCTTAATCGAAAGCCGTAGTCTCTAATTTTCTGATTTGTTCCGAATATCGCGACCAGCGCCGGTATCAGCAGCAACGTAACCGCAGTTGATAAAAACCAGTAGTAGTAGGGGTAAAGTTCCCAAAGCGCGTGGTCCCCGAAATTATCTGCAAAGTGAGTGTGAAAAAAACGCCGCCGGCTGTACGTTCGGTATAATATCAAAAGCAACGCCGATCCGAGCATAACCATCGTCGTCTGCCGATCTAGCCCGTATAGGTACTTTCGCTTTTTCTCTTCAAGCCATGCAGTTGCCGTTTCGCCAATCATATCCTTATCGCCCTTCACGATGCGCAGGTGCCCACGGCACCTGAAGATTAGCTAGTATAGCATATCTGACCGCGCGCATTCAACGGCACCCCGTAATCTCGACGAGAATACGGTTGTTGCTTTACATTGGTTGACGTCTGATGTAAAATAATGAGTATTGAAAGCATCAATAGATGGTGTCTTTCAACCCCTTAAACTAACGCAAAATTGCATTACAGAATTGGACGAAACCTTAACTGGTTCCATGACGCAATTTGGAGCGTCATTCACGAATGAGTATGAGCCGCCGTGGGTGAATAAAGAATACGGCGAAGATTGAAGCGCGTCTGTAAAAATCCTGAAACCGAGTTTTTTTCTTTAAAACTTGGTTTCTTGACCTCTTCAATATCTAACAAGATTTGGAGAAAACCTTTGAGCCGTGCGCCTTTTCAAGTCCTGGTGCTTCCTTATGGAATCACGCCGGACAACACGATTCATTACGCGCTTTTTAGGCGCGAATCCTCGACAGGCGGTTATTGGCAGGGAATCGCCGGGGGCGGAGAAAACGGTGAATCTCCATTGGAATCGGCTAAACGGGAGACTCACGAAGAGGCTGGCATCGACCCGAGTAATGAATTCCTAAAACTCGATTCGTTCGCCATGGTTCCCGTGGCAAATGTATGCGGCTTCAGATGGGGCAGCGATGTCTTGGTTATTCCCGAACACTGCTTTGGCGTCAAGGTCGAAGAGGACCATTTGCAACTATCCCATGAACATTCGGAGTATAAATGGCTGGATTATGGCCGAGCCATGGAATTACTGCATTGGGATAGCAACAAATGCGCGTTGTGGGAATTGAACTTCAGAGTTCGGCGTGAATTGCAGGGCACTTCCGAGAGCGTTGAGGACCTGATGCAAGATTCGCCGGGATTCGAACCCTCACTCGATTGAATTAACAAGCTCTTGTAGGTTGGATTGAGCGATTAACTGAGCGAATTGCGAAGGATCAACCGTTTGAGGCGGGAGGCGATAGTCTTCACCTCAATACTCCTCCTGTGGGAGCGGCTTCCAGCCGCGAAAAAGTAGTAGGCACACTCCGGTCTGTAAGGTTCTTGTAGGTTGGGTTGAGCGAGTAATTCCAGAAGCAGTCCTGCGTAAGAATCCGTTCCGTTTTCCGTACAACGTGGCTCGGAAAAGACACGGAGCGTAACCCAACGCTTTTCAAATTATCGTGCCGCCACTGATTTCCAAAACCCAATCGAAATAACCAAAAGCGTTGGATTCGCTATATCCTAATATATTCTAGACAATTTCAAACCCCGATATCCAATTGACATATTTTGAAACCGAGTTTTTTTCTTCAAAACTTGGTTTCTTAACCTCGCAGCGATGATTAAACACATAATTTTCGATGCAGATGATACGCTATTCGATTTTCAGAAAGCCGAAGGAAATGCAAAGTCCCGCATAAACGAGGTCTTGAAAACGCATGCGTTAGACTTAGACACATTTTGGAATCGTTTCAACCGCGTAGCACCTGCGTTATTCCGCCAGTTTGCAGACGGATTCATTACCATAGATGAATATAGATTTCACCGGTTTGCCGATGTCTTAGAAGCTAACCACGGGAAGATTTGTGAACTGACCTCGGAATTGAATCGTATTTACATCCAGGAAATCACGCACAAGATAGAACTATTCGCGGATGCAATTCCTATGTTTAAGGTTTTAGGAGCAAAGGAAATTGAAGCAGTCATACTAACGAACGGCCCGTCCGATAGTCAAAGAGCCAAATTCAAGAATCGTGGATTATCCCGATTTATCCAAAGCATCTACATTGGCGAGGAGATGGGTTTCTTCAAACCCAACCGCGAGGCATTTGAGTATGTTTTACGCGATCTTGGCGCTGCCAACTCTGAAGTATTGATGGTCGGTGACTCAATCGAAGACGACATTCACGGAGCGGAACGTGCGGGAATTAAGGCAATTCTAATCGATCGAAGAAACAGATATAGTGCGTACACTGGTACCAGAATCGCCTTCTTATCGCAGCTAATCGAATTGCCCTCGGTAGGAGCGATCTCCGAATCGCGACCTTCATTTGAAACCGAGTTTTTTCTTCAAAACTCGGTTTCTAAAACGCAGCAATAACTCTTGTAGCTTGGGTTGAGCAATCAACTGAGCGAACCGCGAAGGATCAATCGACCGAATAGGGAGGGCGATAGTTTTCCTTTAGTCTTCACCTCAACACCCCTCCTGTGGGAGCGGCTTCCAGCCGCGATAAAGTAGTAGGCACACTCCGGTCTTTAAAGTTTTTGTAGGTTGGGTTGAGCGAGTAATCCAAAAAGCAGTCCTGCGTAGGAATCCGTTCTGATTCCCGTACAACGCGATTCGGAAAATACATGGAGCGTAACCCAACGCTTTTCAAATTATCAAACCGCCACTAATTTCTACAACACAATCGAAATTACCAAAAAACGTTGGGTTCGCTATGTCCAATCAAATGTTAAACAACCGCCAATCCAGATATCCATTCAACGTATTTCGTCAATTTCACTTGCCCCGCTTAACCCAACCTACAAAGGCTTTCTCACAACAACTCCCCAGTTCGTAAATGGAAACGGCGTATATTCCCAAAACCGATCGGGCCGCTCCAAGTGAGCGATGACCTGTTCCGCGAGCACCATAAACTCCCACCCTGAAAACAAATCTCGAACACCATCCTCGTTGAAATAGTGGTGCGGCACACCGCTTTCATCGCCGATATCGTGGATGAATGTCCCCGGTTCAATTTCTGTTCCCTGACCGGCAAAATCAGCTTTGTCCGATTTGAGAGTGACCATCAACATACCGCCCGGAATCAGCGAATCATAAATATGCGATACAGCCTCGCGAATCGCGGCAATTCTGTTGTGGTGTAACACATTCCAACTGACGGCGCCGTGAAAATAGCTAGGTCGCGGTGGGCAATCTGCCATGTCTGCCAACCGAACGTCAGCCGATAGGTTAAATTCCGCTAACCTTTGTTTTGTCAAATCAACTGCGCGTGGTGCGGCGTCCGTCGCATAGACATCATGACCGAGCCTAGCAAGCGCCAAGGTGTGTCGTCCTGCACCGCAGCCGAGATCCCAAATCTTCAACGGTCGTTCCTCAAATGCGGCTTCCACCATGCTGCAAAACCGATAGACAGCGGTCTCTGGGGTCAGCTCACGATATTTTTCATCAGCGAACAACTCATTCCATGACGCCATGATTTAGTTTCCCCGATGCGTAGTGTGCGGCGCAACAGCCGACTATCATTCCAAGTCATTAAAGTTCTTGTTTTTAAATGCACCGCAGCAAATATTAACAGATTACCGGTCAAATATGGTAAACTGTTGAAGTGAATCGTCAATCGTAATCCTAATTCTCCGACGACGGGAATTGTATTCGTCCCCAATGAAAGTCTCAGGTCAACTCAATGCTATGTTGAGACGATTGTTGAAAGCAAGACCCGGCAAGTCGAACCGTAGAAATTGAAGGATGACGTAATTCAACATTGCCAGTTAGTTTTGCCTACCGACGGCGGGTAATTAAGAAAATTCCAACGCATTAGGATACAAAAAAAGTCAAAAATAAAACTGGGCCGCGATTGTCCGCGGGCATCGTCTAGAATCTACAAGGAAAGGAGCATTTCACACCGAGTGTGATACTCTTGATTTCGCTGACGTACAGGGCATTCGGGCAATCAATGCAGAATCTGTGGTTAACTATTCTCATCCCATATCGCTGAAAAGCGTTCAGTGGCACTTTAACGTGTCGTTTTAGTTCGAAACTCGAGTTTACGGTTTTGAATTATCATCTATCACGACCGGCACTAGTGCGTTACAGAAAATGGAGAATTCACCATGAACTGGGACCGGATTGTCAATAAAATTAAACCTCACATAGTAAAAATTGAAACTCAAGCCGGTGATGGAACAGGATTCCTTTTACTATATAACGAAAACAGGACATTTTGTGGAGTAGCAACGGCGCTGCATGTTGTTAGCCATGCCGATGATTGGCAACAACCTATTCGGCTTAGGGACCATTCATCAAGTCAAACAGTCCTATTAGAATCAAACGCACGGGCCATTTTGACAGATTGGAAGACTGATTCGGCCGTAATACTGTTTAATAAAGGCGAGTTTCCTCTTCCAGCAGAGCCTAACACTCTTCTCCCTAGTGCCTCTATTATCCCTGTTGGCGTTGAGGTAGGATGGCTTGGCTTCCCTGCTGTAGCTCCATACGATCTTTGTTTCTTCTCTGGAAAAGTTAGTGCACGTCAAGAATCTAGTAATGCATATTTGATTGATGGGGTTGCGATTAATGGTGTCAGTGGTGGACCAGTAATTCATGGGAGTACGGAAGACGGAGTTCGAATTGTTGGCGCGGTTTCGGCATATCATGCAAATAGAGCATCAGGAGATGCACTTCCCGGACTTCTAATAGCGCAAGATGTGACTCATTTTCATGGTGTCACAGGTACGATCCGATCCATTGATGAAGCGAACAGAAAGAAAGCGGAATTTGAAAGTGGTGAACTGCAAACAAACATTCGAAATTAGAAATTCTTGGATTCTGTAGTACCTACGCGGTTGGAGGCTTATAACCTCGTAGTTTGCTGATTCGCCTTCGGAATGCACAACTACCCAACACCCGAGAAGACGGGATTAATTTGAAGCACTAAATTTCTAACAATTTAGAAAAGAAAAATTGACAACGTTGACATAAGTTGAATCGATGGATTTTTACGCATATCAACCGCTACTACATCACTTAGCGTTGCCAACGCAAATTTAGACCACCAATGGACGAAGTAAAACTAAATTTTGTTTCTTACATTCGGCTCTCGTGCTATATGAGCTATAACCAGACAATGAAAAAATAATATGTCCACTAACAACTTACAAAGATATATTCACAAGTTCAGACACTTGAATATAGACATGGCGCATGGTCCCGCGCCGCACCAACCGGTACTGCTGTTGGCGGTAATCGAGTTGATTGAGGTTGGACAGTTTGGCGAAAACCATATCCGCTTGTGTGTAGAATTAACAGACTCTTTCCTCAAATATTGGCCAATTGTGACCGATCGGCAACCTAACATTGCAATGCCGTTTTTTCACTTAAAAGGAAAAAAGAGTAATAGATTTTGGCACCTTCATGCAAACGCAGGGCATGAAAGGGAATTGAGTAGTGCGCGTCGGATTAATGGCATGTCTCGCTTACGTCGACTTGTATCCCATTCAACACTTGATGAAGAACTTTTTGCTTTATTGGTTGATGCAGCGAATCGCGAGGTGCTTCGGCAAACGCTTATCCAAACCTATTTTCCCGATTTCGGGGAAGAATTGGCGAATCTCATTGCGGAAAATCGGGAGACTTGGGAACATTCATCGTCACTACTCGCTGGAACAAAACTTCCATTGGTGCCAAAGCAACCAGCGACGCTAGTCAAAAGGAAAATTCGCATTCGCCAAGCGGGTTTCCGTCGCGCAATTATGCAACTGTACAACTATACTTGTGCAGTATGTAATTTGCGCGTTGTGACCGCAATCGGAGAAAGCGCGACAGATGCCGCACACATTATTCCTTTCCATAAATGGCAAAATTACGATTTGCGGAATGGAGTTTCGCTGTGCAAACTGCATCATTGGGCTTTTGACCAAGGGTTAATCTCATTTAACAACTCTCATCGAGTTGTTGTTTCACGCGAATTGTCCGATCATAAACCTACAGAGTGGATGCTCACCGAACTACGACTAAGAAGAATGCAGTTGCCTAACCGGGTTCAGCATTATCCCGCGCCTGATGCTATAGCATGGCATCGCAAAAATGTTTTTGAGAAAAACTTCAACTAAAGGAATTATGTTATTAGATTTTCAATTGAATAAGTTTGGTTTGCCAACGCCATAGCCATTAGTTGGAACGGTAGAGGCCGCTACTTTGACAACATCTTCATTGAACGACTTTGGCGCAGTGTTATGTATGAGGAGGTTTACCTCAACGACTATGACTCAATGAACACGGCTCGGCGTCGCTTGAGAGATTATTTCAACTTTTACTACCGAGAGCGGTCACATCAATCGCTCGAATACCGTACACCTTACGAGGTGTATTTTCACTAACTTCAGGCGTTGAAAATTGACCAAAATTAGTCGGAATTTACTACTTAAATCTCGTTAGTTTCTGTTTCAAGAATGGGGGGTTTTAAAATAGAGAATCACAAAAATAATATGTCCACGAAAAGTCTACAAAAATATGTCCACAAGATGGAACACCTGCGAATAGACAAGGCACACGGAGATGCCCCTCACAAACCTATCCTCCTTCTCGCAGTTATCGCAATGATTGAGGGTGGACAAATGCACGAAAATAAAATCTACCCTTCCCCAGATTTGGCGGAATCTTTCATGAAATACTGGTCAAGGATAACAGATCGAAGACCCAATATCGCTCTACCATTTTTCCACTTGAGAAGCGATGGATTCTGGCATCTTCATGCAAATGCTGGATATGAAAAGGCATTGGAGGTTACCGATCGAATTAAAGCAATTTCTCGCCTTCGTGAAATTATTGCGTATGCGACTTTGGATGGCGACCTCTTTGTTTTACTCACTGATGCCCATCATCGGGAGATTATCCGTCAATCTCTTATTCGTGTTTACTTCCCAGATCTAAAAAACGAAATTGAAAGTCTCATTGCAGAAGAACAGCAGATTGGAGAATACAAACGGTTACTAATCCACGAGGTCAAAGCCCCCTTTTCTCCTCAGAAACCGACAGCACCAATACAAGAAGACACTTCAATTCGTCGGGCGGGGTTTCGTCAAGCAATCATGGGACTGTACAACTACACCTGCGCTGTCTGTCGGTTGCACATCGTCACAATGGACGGAGAAAGTGCGACTGATGCCGCCCACATCATCCCGTTTCATATATCGCAGAATGATGATTTACGGAATGGGATTTCCTTCTGCAAATTGCACCATTGGGCTTTTGACAAAGGATTAATTTCCTTGAGCGAAACCTATAAAGTTATTGTTTCGCTGCTTATGTCTGATCGACGTCCAACGGAGTGGATGCTAACCGAACTGCGAGATAAATCCATACTCTTACCCGAACATAATCAACTGTATCCCGCCCAAGATGCATTGGAATGGCATCGTAAGAAAGTGCTTAGAAAATAGCCTCCGTCGGATTGATGCTATTTCACACTTGAATTTACTCACTCTCCGAATCCATGACTCGCCAAAAGTATCGGGCTTCAGCTTTTGTTTTGCCTTCAATCTGATCATACGCCAAATGATACGCATGTGAAACTTGAGGACTCAATATTTCGAAGTTCTGCTTATCAAGCTCAGTATCTGTCGATAATACTAGGACTTGATGGCTGGCGTTTGGAAAGTAATGTTCAATCATTCGGTTTCGGTGTTCGCTGTCCAAGCGACCAAGCGGTGTATCAATAATCATCGGCAGCGGACGCCCGGACGCTTTCGCTAAGCCCCACAGCAACGAGATCGCATAAATCTGTTTTTCACCCGCCGACAGCTCATCTTTAGCAATCAATCTATCTTGTTGATCGTAGAGCGTCGTCACAAAGGTTTGCGGGTTAATGTCGATTCGCTTTACCAAGCTGTGTTTGCGGCATAGAATTCCAAAGCATTCCACCACCGCTTTCGTCAGGACTTCGACTTTCGCGTTCGTTAAATGAGCAGAATATTTGTCCAACACAAGTCTTACGTCCGATACCAACTGTGCGCGGCGTGAATCAGCTTGACCTTGCCGCTGCGATTCGTACAATTGGTCCAACCGCCGCTCGACGGCATTGAGATGATAAGCTAAGGACTGGATATTCGCTGATTCGCTTTGTAACTCCTTCTGCAAGCCGCCAAGCCGTTGATGTAGAGTCGCTAATCTTTCAGCTAACGGTTCTAGAACCTCATCGGAGGGAATTCGTCCCAATTCGGTTTCAACCTTTTGCAGTTGTCGGTTGCAGTCCTCTAGCTGTCGACTCAGGGCACGAAACTGATCTGGCTCGTTCGTAAGACATGAGTCTAGTAAATTGAGCAACCGCTGAGATTCGGGTGCTGGAAGGAAGTGGATCCGGTGAACATCGTTGAGTTTTTCAGGTCGTTGAAGCTGATCGGTAAGAAGGCTGGTAATCCTGCTGCGGATGGAAACGCGCACGGAAGACCTGGGTGCGGGTCCCGTGATCGAATCCCAAAAGTCACTCTGTTCCAATTGCTCAAGCAGTTTCCGATTTCTATCCTTCACTGCTTTGTTCGCTGAATCCCACGCCTCAATTTGTGCTTCCTGAATTAACTGAATACGCAATCGCTCGCACAGTGGAGCCGCCAATGCAAACGAAAACAGCCCGGCACAAGCATCCCGAATCTGTTTCTCCAGATCGGATATTTTCTGGCTCAATTTCGCCTGACGCACTTTCAACTTGTCGCGCTGGCGAGCGTAACCACCTCCCTCCTTCGCGATCTTGTCTTCCTGTAGAGCAATCTGGCTTTCAATATCGCCAACTTGCGCTTCAAGGGAAGCTTTCTTTTCGGCGGCAAAATTCAATTGGGTTTGAAGGTTGCTTTTTTCTTTCTCAGCAGAAGAGATGGCTTGGGCGAGTTGCTCAGTGCCGGTATCCTTCTTTGACCGATTCAGGTAAATTTTGAGGTCAGACTGTAATCGTTCGACGAGGTCAACACCGAGCAGCGACTTGATTGAATCGGCAAGGAATATGGGACTAGAAGCATCTTCCGCCAATCCTTGAATTTTCTCGCCGTCAAAGAAGAAGAGCTGTGAGAGTCCAATGGGAATCAACTCGCTGAGAAAGTCCTGCCAATGTTCGGCTTCAAAATCAGGAAGCGGCTCGTTATCTTTATGAATGATTAGTGATTCCCGGACAGGCTCTTTAGCGCTTTGACGTATTTCCCACTGACGTTCAACATGATAGGAATTCTTCTCTCCGCTGTGAGCATATTCAAATTCGAGTGCAACAGACGCACTTTTCGGTTGAATCAAAGTCGCTTGGCTGTGATGAACGGTTGAAGCGAGATAATCGTGATATTCCTTCCGACTGACGCGGTTACCAAGCGATCGAGGACCGTACAAACACATGCGTACGGCTTCAAGTATGGTTGTCTTGCCTGTCCCGTTTTTGCCGCCAATTAGTATGACGGGGCGCCGCTTCTTGTATTTGATTCGCGGCGTCAGACAAAACGTCTGTTCGCCAGAAAAGAGTCCAAAATCTTTGAGCGTAAGTCGGTGGAGGATCATTAGTTCATAGTCTCCACGTCCCTTTCAAGATCGGCAAGCACGGTTTCTTCAGACCGCCAATCTTCGTGAAAGATAGCGTCTATTCGGTCATATATTGCCGCCCGCCGACTCATTCCGTAAAATTGCCTTTCTGTGTCGAGTAACTTCGCAGCAAGTGTCACTGGGATTCCGGCATCGTTACACAGCTCTTCCAAAAGTGCTTTATCGGACGATGTGAACGTTCCTAGGTCGTCCTCAATCCAATCCATTTTTTCACCAACCACATCTCGATAAATCTTTGGTACGGAATCTTCCCAATCTTGGCGCTCCGTCCGCCAGATTTTACGAATCTCTTCCAGCTCGGGCAACGTGATTAACTCAATGATCGGATCAGGCCCCTCCGCCCTAACCTTCTGTTGGGTTTCCAGGAGCATTCGTAGAAGTTTCTTGCAGAATTTTATTCTGTAGGGACCTCGAATCAACTGCCCATTTCGTTCGCTGACAAATCCGCCGCGGCGGCGATGTTCCCGAATCTTAGCTTTCTTATCCGGCTCTTGGGTTGAAGCAAGGAAATCCCGAAACTCGAGCAACGGCATCATCCAATCCTCGCCGTTGTCAATCATGGCTTCCATCGATCTGTCTTTTGCGACGACGGTGCATGTCCAGCAACCAAATCGGCTATTGCCGCAAGAAGGAGTTGTTTCATCAACCACTAACGGGCACTCCCCGGCGTTAGCATTGCGGTAAATGGCAAACAGCTTCTTGTTGTCGTTACCCCATGGCGAAGGCACTTGAAACAGGTAAATCCACACATCGTTTAGGGCGAAGTCAACAATTGGGGTATACACGAACGCGTTCGGTAGTGATGTATGCCGGGACAGACGCGAGTCCTTAATTTGATGCAAACTCAACACCTGATCTCGTGTAGAACTCTCCCCCTTCCTAACACCGAGAATCAGAACGACTTCGCCATAATCGGCAACTTTGTCAAGAATAAACCGGTTCGCAGGCTGAATTTTCATCCGATCAGTGCACCAGCGGAATTTACTGTATGGCGCTGTGTATCCCTTGCCGATGAGGTTTACCCAAAACGTCTCTTCCGTTTTTGGTCTCACGGTGTGTGTTTGAAACGGCATTCCTAATGCCTTGGCAGCCCGCTCAATTTTTTCGAGAGTGCTCGTGATGTAATCCACGATCACAGGTGTCTCGACGAGCGTATCGGACGTAATCACGTAAACCGGTTTTTGGCGTTGCTCAGGCGGAAGTTCCTCAAGGGCGTACCATATCAGTTGAAGTGCCGTTGTTGAGTCCTTCCCGCCGCTATAGCCCACTACCCATGGCCGTGCATCTGAGAGATACACATCCTGGATTTCTCTGTGAATCTCATCCATAGTGCACTTATCAAAAATGGAATATGCCTTTTCATCGGTAGCCTTAGCCATTGGATCCATCTCCTCGGTGATGACTTAGATCGAAGGTAGTTTGAGTATATCAAAAGAGAAAAGCAAGATCAATAATATTCTACATCGTTAGTGCCTACGCTGTTAAGAAGCATTTTTTTCAAAACGGGCTTGAAAAATTGCACGATTTGGGTTACTATTAAGATGTTCAATTTCCACCTATTTACAGTGACGCTGCGAATAAAAGTACCTTAATCTATCTCGACATTTTTCGGCATTGGAAGCCAAGATATCACCCAATCGACATATCAAAATTATTAGAGGGGTTCGAAAATGACACGAAAATTCAAAAACCCGTACCACCAATCCCAATCCGAACTCGCAGAATGGCTCGCATTGTTTGCGCAGGATTATAGCACCACCGAAGTCGCTGACGCACTAGTCGAACGTTATCCAGAGCGTTCCACCGGCGACGCAAAAGCCGACCACCGATTTGCCAAGGAAGCCATCTGCACCGTCAACCCAAACGACAACCGATACAACGCAGGAAAATGGGCTAAGCAATATGGGCTAATGCAGGCTAATTACGCTAAGGAAAGAGAAAAGAGCATGCGACATTTAGAATCCAAGTCTGTGACTGCATTGAACGCCGCTTTTGACAATTTGGAATCCACAATTTCGTCCCTTAGCCCAAAAGAACAGATTTCGCTCGTTCCCAAAGCCTTGCTAACGCTGAACCAAGCCGTCAAAAACGTAAAACCGCCCCTCCCAACAGTCACGCAGGACAACCATGACGAGGATACGCCAACGGAAGCGCAATTGGTTGAATCACAATCGCCCGAATCCGAATCTAGGTCCGTTGAAGATTTACTCCAAGTGATACACAAAACGGCAGACGAAGTCAAAGCGCACGGTATGTTGCGCAATGGTAAAAGTTATGATGAAATAACTGCGAAGACCGGGGTCACTGAAGATGAGTTGAAAGAATGGATATTGCGTAAACGGGTAGAACACGAGGTACTCGGAATGTACAAAAACGGTGTAGATACCGCGGAAATACACCGGCGAACCAAGCTCGACTACGGTTACATCGACAGCATTATAGAGGACGCCGTCTTGCGCAGAATATGCGGCGAATACGTCTCAAATTCTAGTGATCGAGAGTTCCACGACAATACTCGAGCGCTATTAAGGACTGGCGAAGATTTCGACGTTGAATCGGATGGCGATCGTAGTTTGAATTGACCCGTCAAGAACGATCCAATTCCAAGAGAAACTACCGTGCAGTTTTTCACCGACAGCAATGTGTAGTCCTCAGTTTCGTTGGTTTTGGTGTTTACCAAAAATGAGCATTCTCAACTTATTTCCGGAGAGACTTTACAATAATCGGCGCCAGAAACCGGTGCTATATCTGGATTTTCGCCGCACTGTGTGTTTTTTTGGATGTCGCAAATAAGCGAAAAATAAGTAAATCTGTCATGTCATCATTTACCTACAAATTTACCCAAATGTAGCGTAGACAACCCCTTTTTTTATGGACTGTAAAAACTGTAATTTTCATACGCGCAGCGCCAGGATAAATAGGTTTTTTAGTTGACTGTAGGTCGCTTGGTGCCATCCACCGGCCAAACAGGGAGGACGACTGAAACTGCCTCCCAAATCAATCACAATGGAGATTCTATCTTGTAACCACCGCCAAAGATTGATGACTCAATCTTGGGCGTTAATTCTGTTTCACACCTGATTTGAAAAAGAATATAAAATTCGATTGGAGGAAATATGAGCAACGAAAGTAAGTGTCCAGTGATGGGACATTCTAACGCGGGTACCATAGCCAACCAGCGCTGGTGGCCGAATCAGTTGAACCTGAAACCGCTTCACCAAAACTCCCCATCGGGCGATCCAATGGGCGAGGATTTCAACTATGCCGAGGCGTTCCAAACAATCGACTTGGAAGCCTTGCAGCAGGACATTGAGAAGGTGATGACGACGTCGCAGGACTGGTGGCCCGCCGATTTCGGTCATTATGGTCCGCTCTTCATTCGAATGGCGTGGCACAGTGCCGGCACCTACCGTATCCACGACGGTCGCGGCGGCGCAGCCTCCGGCACCATGCGTTTCGCACCTCTCAACAGTTGGCCCGATAACGCAAGCCTTGACAAAGCGCGCCGGTTGCTCTGGCCCGTCAAGCAGAAGTACGGCAGGAAAATCTCGTGGGCAGATCTGATGATTTTCGCCGGGAACTGCGCCATTGAGTCGATGGGTCTCAAGACCCTCGGATTCGCCGGCGGGCGAGAAGATGTCTGGGAGCCAGAAGAGGACATCTATTGGGGAAAGGAGACCACGTGGTTGGGCGACGAACGCTACACCGGCGACAGGGATCTCGAGAACCCGCTCGGTGCCGTCCAGATGGGTTTAATCTATGTGAATCCACAGGGACCCAACGGCAACCCCGATCCGGTCGCTGCCGCTGTAGATATTCGAGAGACCTTCCGCCGCATGGCAATGAACGACGAGGAGACGGTAGCGCTTATCGCTGGCGGACACACCTTCGGCAAGACCCACGGCGCCGCCGATGCCGACCAGTACGTCGGTCCTGAACCCGAGGGCGCCGACCTTGAAGAGCAAGGACTCGGCTGGAAGAGCAGCTTCGGCAGCGGGGTTGGCGGCGACGCAATTACCAGCGGGTTGGAAGGTGCCTGGACAGCCACGCCGACCAAGTGGGACAACAACTTCTTCGAGAACCTGTTCAACTACGAATGGGAACTGGGGAAAGGTCCCGGCGGTGCGTGGCAGTGGAGTCCTAAAGATGAATCGGCGCAAGGCACCGTGCCGGACGCGCACGATCCGTCCAAGAAACACGCCCCCATGATGCTCACAACTGACCTATCACTAAAGGCGGATCCCGCCTATGAAAAGATTTCCAGACGCTTTTACGAGAACCCCGATGAGTTCGCGGACGCCTTCGCGAAGGCGTGGTATAAGTTGACTCACCGCGACATGGGGCCCCGCACGCGGTGCCTCGGTCCGTGGGTTCCTGCGGAGCCGCAGCTGTGGCAAGACCCTGTTCCTGACGTGGACCATGATTTGATTGGGGATCAGGACGTCTCCGCCTTAAAACGCAAGATTCTCGAATCAGGGCTTTCAATTTCCCAACTGGTGTCGACCGCTTGGGCATCTGCGGCAACTTTCCGCGGCACCGACAAGCGCGGCGGCGCTAACGGTGCACGCATACGCCTCGCGCCGCAGAAGGATTGGGCAGTCAACAATTCGTCCGAAATGGGCACGGTAATTGAAACCCTAGAGGAGATTCAAGGGGAATTTAAAGACTCGCAGCCCGGCGGCAAACGAGTCTCGATCGCCGACCTGATCGTACTCGGTGGGTGTGCAGCGGTTGAAGCCGCGGCGAAGAACGCCGGTATTGATGTACAGGTTCCCTTCGCGCCGGGACGTACGGATGCGTTGCAAGAACAAACTGATGTCGAGTCGTTTGCTGTGCTTAAGCCGAGCGCCGACGGATTTCGCAACTACCTTGCAAACGGTCACCAGCGTGCAGCCGAAGACCTGCTGGTGGACCGTGCGCAAATGCTGACGCTGACCGCGCCGGAAATGACGGTTCTCGTCGGAGGCTTGCGCGTCCTAAACGCAAACGCCGGTCAATCTGAACACGGCGTCTTTACGAAGCAATCCGATACATTGTCTCCTGATTTCTTCGTGAACCTGCTTGACATGAACACCGAGTGGCGCCCGTCCGCTGCATCTGAGGATGTTTTCGAGGGGCGCAACCGCTGGACTGGGGAAATCAGTTGGACCGGCACCCGCGTCGACCTCGTGTTCGGCTCAAACTCTCAGCTCCGAGCCATCGCCGAAGTCTACGCGTGTGATGACGCTGGCGAGGCGTTCGTGCATGACTTTGTGGCGGCGTGGAACAAGGTCATGAATCTCGACCGCTTCGACCTTGCCTAATCTGGATGAAATGATGGCAGTGGGAGTGCGGAACTCTTACGCTCCTGCTGCACCAAACTCGCTCCCCCTTTAACAACTATCAGAATTGGCTGGCTTCCTTTTACATTCTGTGTTAGTTGTCGAAAATATCTTGTGTTCGTGGTGTTTTTGTACCACCTTCAATGGTGCAACCGTGTATATTGGTATTGATGGCCAATTATTTTTCTGTAACGGTAAGGAGAAGGCATGACGTTAGACAGTATGCCTAGCAATAACCAGGGGACAGATTTTGAAATTCCTCCTGTCATTCTGGAAGATTCAGGATTTTACAGGCGAAAATTAAATTTAAATACAGAGCGTAAATGTGCTTGTAAACCTAATAACCTTAACTGCATGACTGCTAAGGAGTGGTTGAAATGTCAATTAGGCGTATGGCAGTTTAGGTATGAATCCAGGGATATCAGAGACAAAAACGTTCACCCCGCTACGTTCCCAATTTCTTTGGCTCAAAAGGTGATAGAACTTTTTACTCACGAAGGTGAATTAGTACTCGACCCATTTGTTGGGAGTGGGACTACGCTTGTCGCAGCGGATGATCTGAATCGTACCAGCGTTGGCTTTGATTTGAAGGAAGATTACATTGGTTTATGCAAAGAACGGTTAGCTCCTCAGAGTTTGTTAAATGCATCTCACCCGGTTGCTATTCACGATGACGCCATAAAGATAAATGAGTATTTATCAAATGACAGTCTATCACTTATATTCACATCGCCGCCCTACGCAAACTTACTAAACCGCAAACGAAAAAACAAATCTAGGCGACACCGAAAAAATGAACAACTCGACAAAATAGAACAGTATTCGCAAGACCCGAGGGATTTAGGGACCTTTGAATTGGAGCGTTATACATCAGCAATGGGTGACATCTTTGAGAATCTTTTGCCTATACTAAAGCCGAAAGCGCACTGCGTCATCAACGTTCCTGATATGTGGTGGGAAAATCAGAGAATTACAATTCACGTGTCTCTGATAGAGGAACTCCGAAAAAGAGGATACGAACTTAGAAACATCATTATTTGGGATCGAACGAACATTGTAAACCGAATCGGTATTTTTGGTTGGCCCAGTAATTACATCACAATGGGTGTAACTTTTGAATACTTGCTCGATTTCTGGCGTCCGCCAGAATGACTAAACTCGAAAAAGAAAAGAACTTTTATCAGGTTCAAAAGTATATCAATGTAAAACTACAAAGTTGTATACAAATCCTTCCCAAGACCCACGTCATACATTCCGAGCCACTAAACACGCTAAGTTAAATGGGAGATGTCGATGACACTTTTCACCAAAGAGGAACTAGTCGAAAAACTAAAAGTAATTAGAAATCGGGGTTGGATTGCGAATGCAAGGACTGGAAATGACGGTGGCATTGGTAATACATTGGAGGACCTGTTAGACATTGAAGAAAACAATTTGCCCATTCCGAACGCTGCCGAATGGGAACTGAAAACACAGCGCATCAACACTTCTTCACTCACGACCCTTTTTCATTCAGAACCATCCCCACGTGCCGCAAAATTAGTACCTCAGGTTCTCTTACCACTATACGGTTGGCCGCACAAAAACGCGGGAGGAAAATATCCAGCAGATGAGAGGAGTTTCCGCCAAACCATACATGCTTTGGCAAGATCCGATCGGGGTTTTGGTGTAATAGTAAATCGAGAAGAAAGGAAAGTAGAAATTTCATTCGATGCAAAGTGCGTTGCTTCACATCATGCAGACTGGTTAGCGTCTGTAGACCAGAGAGTTGACCTTAATGAACTTGAGCCGCAACCCTACTGGGGTTTTGACGATTTGGCTCACAAGGCAGGTACGAAACTCCTCAACTGTTTCTACATAAAAACAGCGGTGAAGAAGATCGATAAGATTGAACACTTTCACTATCAACAGATTTTCGTCTTGCAAAAGTTTGATGCTGGTAGGTTCATTGATGCAATTGAAAATGGTTTAATACTTGTAGATTTTGATGCCAGAACCGGACACAATCACGGAACGAAATTTAGAATGAAGCAAGACACGTTGTCGCGGTTGTATGAGAGTGTAACACAGGTGTAATTCTAGTTCTGTAACCTGAAGTTGATAACTTACCCCCATCCTTTAGACAGAAACTAACGAGATTTAAGTAATAAAACCTGACTAATTCTGGTCAATTTTCAACGCCTGAAGTTAGTGAAAATACACCTCGTAAGGTGTACGGTATTCGAGCGATTGATGTGACCGCTCTCGGTTGTAATAGTTGAAATAATCTCTCAAGCGGCGCCGAGCCGTGTTCATTGAGTCATAGTCGTTGAGGTAAACCTCCTCATACTTAACACTGCGCCAAAGTCGTTCAACGAAGATGTTGTCAAAGTAACGGCCTCTACCGTTCCAACTAATGGCTATGTCTGAAGATTCAAGTCTAGCAGTAAACGCCTCGGAAGTAAATTGACTTCCTTGGTCGTTGTTGAATATTAATGGGCTCGCTTTACCAAGTGCTCGTTCCAGAGCCGATAGGCAAAAGAACACGTCGAGGGAGTTTGAAAGTTCCCATGACAACACATAACGGGAAAACCAATCCATAATGGCTATCAGATAAACGAAGCCATTGTTCAAGCGAATATAGGTGATGTCAGTTGCCCAGACGTGGTTCGGTCTGGCGATGCTTAATCCTTTCAACAGATAGGGGTACACTTTCGACGGTTTGCCCATTCTGGAGGTCTTGGGCTTGGGATAGATAGCAACTAATCCCATCTTCCGCATTAACCGTGCTACCCGTTTCGGATTGACGGCGTATCCTTGACAACGAAGCCATTTCGTTAACTTAGGCACCCCGTAGGACGGCCTCTTGGTGTACTGTTCATCTAACAGACGCATGTACAGCAGATTTTGCGGTGACTCCCCTATAGGAGAGTAATAGAACGATGCTCTAGACAAGCCTAAGAGCTCGCACTGCCTTGCAATCGACAATGAACTGCACTCCGGTTCAACAAGCTGCCGCTTCTGTTCAACGGAGGCGCGAAGTTTTTTTTTGAAGCCAGTCCAGTTCTACCTTCAACTGACCGATCTGGCGATACAGTTCAGACACTAACTTGTCGTTGTCGGAAGCCGGTTTTGAACGTCCATTGGCAAACAGTTGAGGTAATTCCTCAAGAACCTGTTTTTTCCATTGGCTAACTTGTGCCGGATTGACACCGTATTCACTGGCAATTTGACTGATAGTCTGCTGATTCTTGATAGCTTCAAGAGCCACTTG
>JAPPKS010000027.1:0-418643 GCA_028819845.1 Candidatus Poribacteria bacterium
AAATACCTTCTTAACATCGGCAATTTCGTGTCCAAACAATTGGGGTCACTGCCAAGCTACCCAAAACTCCCTCGCCCGAAGCTTCCTGCGAAAACTCTCCCTGTGGATCAATCACCAATATTCCCATTTCCTTGTAACGAGCATAAGCTAGCATAATCATTTTTGCCAAAACTGATTTGCCGGAACCAGTTTTACCAAAAATCCCCAGATGATAGGCTTCACCTGCTCCGTCGGTGCCTGTATCAAAGTGTTTGAACCAGAGGGGAAGTTTGGGTTTCGAACCATAGACGTAACCCAAATAGAATACCTGATCCTTATATGGTTCAAGTAGCACATCTAGAACTCGATCGTCTACAAGTTGAGTATAAGTTCCTGTAGCTGGCACTGTCCCCAAATTGCTGGGATGGTATTTGCCATTTTGGTCGGAAAACACAGCACTCACAATCATCTCGCCTTGATGCGTGTCCTGTCGTTCACTAACAGCATCAACCTGGCCGCGTTGCCGAATCAAACTCCGCATCGTGGAGTCTTCATGCCAAGTATTTTTTAGAGTAATTTCGGAAATCTGCCCTAATGCGTAATGATCAAAGCCGTCTTGCATGTAGCGAAACAATGCCAGTTCGCCGACTAACTTTTTGTTCACGGCACTCGCCAAAACGTCAAGGGCGAGTTCTGTTGTAGAAGATGGAGAACCAATAACGCCGATTCTTTCGGCCTGATCAACCAATTGGCTTAATTTTTGATCGGGCATTTTTACCTCCCTGATTCTGTACGATAACTGTGAAGTCCAACGAAGACATCGTCAATGTCGCCTTGATAGTCTTCCGCAAGGTACTGGCTGGTTATCTGGCGAAAAGCGGGAATAGCCCTAGGTAAATGCTTGACCATTCTATCCGCTAGGTAAAGGGGATATGGCTCCATAATAGCGGCTGTGCCACATTGGTCTTTAATACCTTGTAAAACGACACTCAACCTAGCAGGATTGTTGGCAATGGCTCGACTCATTTCTAAGCGCAAAGCCGGCATAAAAGCGTGAGGTCGATAATAAAGAACGTGGATATTACCTAAAAATTGTTTAACCTGCGCAACCAATTCGTTAATCTCATCACGTTCCGCAACATCAGTAAAATCATCAACTACTGAAGTATTGAGATGCCAAGGCTGGGTAGGTTGCCAAAGTAATGTGGGAATTGTATACTCACCCGCTTCCAGAACGGAACTTAGCAACCCGCGGTCATCGTGGGAGGCGGGCCAGCCCAATTTCCTGCCTATTTCTCGATGGGTAGTATACTTCGGTACTGCGACCCACTGACGATCACTACGTTGGGAGGCTAGAACACAGTGATACGCGGTCAAAAATGACTTGATTTCTTTAACCAGATATTCTTTAACGGTTTTGAGATCGGCAAACTCTTTAGCTTTGCTAAACCCTTGATTAAAGTAAATGATGGGAGAGGTAAACGAACCATCTAATAGAACAAGCCCATGTGGAGCACTTTGGGCTAAAATTAACTCCATCCCAATCATTCCTGCCCGCAAAATGGAACCTGTATCGGGATTATGAACTTCGGTTGCAACATGGACAAAATGCTGTGGTTCGGGCCAAAACCTTTTTTCAGAAGGCGGCGTCAAACCTTCAACCGCCACGGCACCCGCTACTACCAAGTCTGTAGCCAAGAGCCTCTCAACCGCGTGAGAACCATCAACACCACAAGTGGTAGGACTTCGAGCTGGTCGCAGGCTAGAGTCATGTTTCACCATACCGGAGTTAGTTAGTTGCCCGCGCCATTCTTCCTTTTTATCCCGCAACTCTTCAAAGGATTGCAATAGTTCTTGTCCAATCCCTTTGGTGCGTTCGAGGACGTCGTCAACGAGTGATTGGGGTAATTCTCCAAAATCAACTGATTCATTCATTATTTTCGCCATCCCTCGCAATCTTATCGGGTAGCAGGATGTTTTGGGCGGATGCGGTTTCAGGTTTTAGTTCCACAAATAAAGAGCGAATCCACGTCGCGCCTTTATCTCCGTGGTTAATCCCCTTGATAAGCATCTCAAGATCAGCAACAGTGCTTCTGATTGCCTTCACGTAGTTACTACTACCCCCGATCGCCTCATCGCTGATGGCATAGGATTTTGAGGTCGTTGTGAAAGCCTTCTTTTTTGAGATGCATACGTCAATAAACTTTTCGTAGGTGAGATACTTTGAAAGTTCGTGCTTCTCAAAAGCGTTTTCGAGCGTCCGCCTTCTGTTTATCGCTTTGGCGACTAGTTGCTGGCGTTCCTTTTTGTCGTTAGCTATTGCAGTTTTCTTTTTGCTCTGCCGGTTGATACTCACATTCCCTCGTTCAACTGAGCCGGGCCTACTTTGGCTATCCCCCCACAACTCCAACTCTTGAGGTCTCCACTGCTTATATTGTTCGTTTTGTTTGCTACGAGGAAGAAGCCATCTTTCACGAAACCAACCGAACAACTCATTGACGGGTTGATCGTAGTAATCTAGGTTTCGGTCATCACCCTTCAGGAAATCACGAGTGTTCTCGGCCAGTGGCGAAACATATATTTCCCTTTTGATTCCGTGATTTTGCCAACTCCGGGGTAGCCCTAACTTAGCAAATGTTTTCTGAACTACCTCTTTCCTATTTCTGAATCCTTTTCCCCATAATTCATGGCTGGCCGTGGCTGTAGCGTTTGATTTCGCATATCTCGTGATGGCTTCATAAATTCCATTGGCAAAATGAAATTCGCCAAATCCTTTCGTGTAACCTACACACTCAAACGCAAGGCGGTCTCTAAATTTGAGACGGTTATACAATGATGACCTTCCTAGCGCGGAGGTCGTTGTTACTAAAGCAATCTCACCCGACTGTTTCCGCTTCCGAATTACTGATGCCTTCCCTCCATATTTTTGCTTAAACGCTTTGCGCACCTCATTACTGAGCGCTAACAGAGCTATTAGCTTCCCGCCAATTAGAAAAGAATACGGAGGAACCGCTCCCAGCACAAAAGCGTCTACAACATGATGAAGTCTTTCGTTGCGATCTTCTTTATGCCAATCAACCCATTGGTCTCGATTCCTCAAGGCGAATACTGGATCTCCCAAACCGAACAAACCAATTAATTTTTCTGTGTTCTCGTCCACTACGAGAAATCTGATTCTTCGGCCATAACCAGAAGACACTGGAATACTCCAATGCAAACTTGCGTATCGAAACAAGAGTTCATCTTGTGACCCTGAGTGTACAAGAACCAACTTAGGAGAGATTTTGTCCGGAACAATTTCTTTTCCAGAAGCAAATCGTTGCAAGAGTAGACGTTCATGTTTAATAAGTCCTCTCTTGCGCTCTTCAATTCTATGATTTACCGCCTCTGTGTGCAGCGACCTAATTTTGTGCTTATCCAGATCGTCAGGCAAGCAAAATTCATCACCTCGCATTGTAAATCCTTGCGTTACAAGTGACTCTATAATGCGAGTTTTTAGAATTTCAGAATCAGATGGGGTAGGAACATCTAATCGCATAAAAAAAGAGCCTCGGCCATTCCTTAATGTATTTCGACATACGCTACGGAATTTTGGCATCGTCTATCAGTGTCACTCGGGCAGTGTCATTCAGGGGCATATCACACATCAATGGGAGGATCGCTGGTACATTTGTGCACATCTCTGATAGTTCTTATTACGGATGAGTGCAATTCTATCAAAATTACTGTGACAGGTCAAGCAAAAGTAGGGCGGTCCCAAGGTAATCGCATCTAATTTTTTGGTGGCAGTACGCGTCACCCCTCTGGGGCTTTTGATGGGTGCTGAATCAGGTTTCTATACACCTGAGAATCTCTATCGTGCTCTCTATTCGGTCGCTTGATCGTTGAGTTTCGGAAAAAACTATCACCCTCGTTATTCACTCGGTTGATTTCAACCCAACTTACAAAAACTTTCCAGGATTCATCCAACGCCTGATCGTAGATACCGAAATGCTCCACCATATTGCATAGTTACTAATGGTCATTTTCATCTTGTGCAGCTTAATCTCCTTAATTATTTTTGTGGATCAATCTAGGATTCTGTTGTTCCCACCACTCGAAAAAACGAGGCGCGTTGCAAAGCCATATCGGAGTCGACATGTTTAACCACCCTGTATGTTTTTTGCCGTCTTTCTTGCAAACACCGCCCCATGCATCTACTAAAGAATCTTTTACATAGTAATTATTGTTGCACCGCCTTTTCCCAATCGGCAGATATTTTTCAAGCCTACCCGATGCTTCCGGATCGCCAAATACCACAACGTCTGTGCACACAGGTGGGTCGCGTCGAGTATGGATATTTCTTTTGATTTCCGCTTCATCTGATATATCTTTGACCTGCTTAACTGCCTGCACCTTCAGTATCCCAATAATGCCATACTCTAGAGGTTTTGGTTTGTCAATGCGCTTCATGCTATTGTAGAAAATCACAAATCGGTCGCCATCTTCTTCGCAAAACTCTTTCAACGGCTTGCCTTTGTTATTGTAGGTGTTGCCATAGCTGAGATAGCCCGAGCGAAAATCAGGATCTAAGTGTGCCGATTCATTGCATACCCAGTTGCGCAGAGAAATATGGCAATTGTTATCTCTGCCAAACTGCTTTAACGCTGGCGTGATTATGTTCTGGTAATATCCGTCCAACGATGGATCTTTCGGCGGGTGGGCTGGATCTGGCACATACACAAATTCACGGTTTTCTGGGTTGCACGGTGCGTTCCACTTCTCAGTCGGGCTGTCTATGCCTGCTCGTTTCGCGCTAGCGCTGTCTATACCGACTCGTATCATTATCGCTTTCTTTTTCATTGTTGTCTCCTTTCTGATTAGGCGCAACGCCTAATCAATGATTATCATTGCACTTGTTTTTAGTTCTTGTAGGTTGGGTTAAGCGGGGTTGTTGAAGAGTGTCACATACTGGACATAGGTACCGGGAGTCGATTGTGCTTGTAGCTTGTCATGCCGTTGCGTAACCCAACGCGTTTTGTTAAATGCGAATTGTATCGTTGATCGGTGGTGGTTTCGGAGAAGACTATCGCCCTCACTATTCGGTCAATTAATCGCTCAACCCAACATACAAGAGTTGTATAGTTGAGAGCGCACTACCCGCGTTGGTCAAAGGGCGAGGTGGCCTCGCCCCTACGGTTATCGACAGTTTCACATAAAATTTGCCACGACCTAGGCCAACTGTTGACGGTCGCCAATCTTACCAACGATATAAAACAGCAGAACGATTAAAGCCGCCGCGACGCCGATTGCGACGTAGGATGACACTCCCAGCGCTGCCGGAATATACCCACAGATAAGCGCTAGTCCTGCAACAGTTAGGCTGTACGGGAGTTGGGTGTGTACGTGGTGAATGGGTTCGCAATCGCTTGCGATGGAACTCATGATTGTGGTGTCGGAGATGGGCGAGCAGTGGTCGCCGAAGATTGATCCGTCTAGCACTGCGCCTAAGCTAATCATTGTCGTTAATCCGTAGACGTTGCCATCAAGTGAAAAAGCCACAGGAATGGCGGTCGGGATAAGTATCGCCATCGTGCCCCAGCTCGTGCCGGTGGCGAAGGAGGTCACGGACGCCGCGATAAAGAGGAGCGCGGGGAACCATAACGGTGACAACACGCCTTCGACCGCCGCCGCGAGAAAACCGCCGGTAGAAAGTTGGTCGCATACAGCTTTCAAACCCCACGCCAAGACGAGAATTGTCGTGGGCAGCAGGCTGCCCTTAAGGCCCGAGCGTATTGCAACCCCAATTTCGGATAGGTTAATCCGGGAAAACAGCTTCGCGCACACAATCGCCAAAAGAAAGCTGCTACCGGACGCAATCGAAAGAATTTTTACGTTGTTTGCGTTAGATAATGCATTCCGCCAATCTGATAGAGAGAGGATAGAACCGCGGCCGCCGCCGTCAATCCAAAATCCTATGAACATTACGCCGAAAAGCGTCCCAATGGGAACAAGTGCAGCCAGCGGATGGATAATAGCTGAAGGCGAATGCTTTAATTTCGTGAATACTCTTGACGATTTCGACCTTGCCTCCCCGGAATCCACTGCCCCTGATTTTCTGGCGAGAAGTTGCGCCTTCCGCATCGGGCCGTAATCTACACCGCTGACGGCGTTTGCGATAACGAAAATAATCGTCATCATACAATAGAATCGAAATCCTAGCGCGTCAAAGAACATGGAGTAACCGTCCCGCTGTATTCCGATTGAGTTCGCAACGTCAGTGAACAACCCTACCTCATAACCAATCCATGTACTCACCACGGCGAGACCCGCAATTGGGGCAGTCGTGGAATCCACGAGGAACGCCAATTTTGCGCGGCTAATGCGTTGGTGGTCGGTTGCGGGCCGCATCGAAGATCCAACAATCATGGTGTTGGCATAGTCGTCGATAAAAACAGCAAACCCCATCAGCACCGTGACAAACTGGGTTGAGCGCGGCCCTTTCGCAAATCGGGTGAGCCAATTGATTATGCCTTGGATGCCGCCGGAAACGATTACCACCGAAATCGTCGACAGAATCAGCACGATGAAGAGAATTATGAGGAGGTTAAATGAGTCTGCGACGGACTTCCCCACGGAATAGGTATGATTGAACACGGAGGGAACCCACATCCAGATGGAAGCAGGCTGGCTCTTCACCGAGGAGAGGACAATGCCGGCAACTACAGCTAACCCGAGGCTAAACATGAGCCGATTCGTTGCAATAGCGCATGTGACTGCGAATAGCGGCGGGACGATGCTATACCAAACGAGAGCATTGGGTTGTTCAAGGTGCTTCGACCCAAATATTGCAAGCGCGCAGATTGAAAGGAAGGCAATTGCCGCTAATACCAGTTTCCGTTTTTTATCTAACATCAGCCGTAAAATTTCGTAAGTTTCACCGCGGCAACGCAAACTATTCTAGACGCATCGTGTAAACCCTTGAATGACTAATCTGAATCCAATTGGTGAAATGGTGAGTCCAACCAGCATTCACCTATAGACTGATGAAAAAACACCGGAAAGCGTGGTACCTTAGAGTTACGGCGATTGTCTAAAGCAAGCCCGTATCCGCCAATGTCCGGCGGAGCTTTTCCGCATTTGCGCTTGCCATTGGCGCCAGCGGAAGCCGCATTTTCCCGTTGAGTTTCCCCATCAACATGAGGGCGGTCTTTGCAGGGATGGGATTTGTTTCGATAAAGAGGTCTACCGCGAGGGGCAGCGTTTTGTAATGGAGTTTACGGGCGAGTTCAATGTTGCCCGCTTTGAAAGCGTTACACATCTCTGCAACATCGGCGGGCGCAACGTTGGCAACGACGGAGATTACCCCATTCCCGCCGACAGCTAGAATTGGAAAGGTGTCATCGTCGTTTCCGGACAGGATGATAAAATCCTCACCGCACATCTGCACAATGTCGCTGGAACGCCTGACTAGTCCGGTCGCCTCTTTGGTGCCGACAATGTTTGGGTGCTCACCGAGTTTGGCGAGCGTTTCGGGGAGGATGTCTATGCCAGTGCGTGAGGGGACGTTGTAGATGATAATGGGGATTTCGACGGCGTCAGCGATTGCCATGAAGTGGGCATATAGGCCAGCCTGCGTCGGTTTATTGTAGTAGGGCGTGATGACCAATGCACCGTCTGCGCCAACTGACTTGGCGTGTCTTGTCAACCGCAGCGCTTCCGCTGTTGAGTTTGAACCTGATCCGGCGATTACAGACGCGCGCCCGTTAACAGTTTCGGCGGTCAACGCCACAACGCGGTCGTGTTCCAAGTGGGAAAGCGTCGGCGATTCTCCAGTGGTCCCACAAGGGACAATCCCGTGTGTCCCTTCAGCAATCTGAAATTCGATGAGTTCCTTGAGTTTGCTTTCGTCGAGCGATTCGTCGTCTTTGAACGGCGTTACGATAGCCACAAAGGATCCTTCAAACATGTGAAACCTCCTTCAATATCTTGATAGCCTATTGTCTTCAGTAATTCCAGGCGCCCTCTTCAAGCTCACCGGCGTAGATGACGCGCGCGTCTCCCTCCAAATGCACGTTTTTGGCACCCCCATCAGCCAGCTCGAAATGGATTGTCAGCACAGCGCCGCTTGCTGTCCGCACCGCAACCGGCGCAACTGTCTTCCCGAGCAATGCAGATAATACAGCGGACGCGATTGAGCCGGTGCCGCACGCGAGGGTTTCGTCTTCCACTCCCCGTTCATACGTGCGAACATCAATTTCTCGTTCGTTTTTGATTCGTACAAAATTTACGTTCGTCCCTGCGGGCTGAAAATCGCCGTGATAGCGTGTTTGTGCACCGAGATTAACAACGTCCGCCGCTTCGAGATCTTCAATAAAAAACACCACGTGCGGCACGCCGCTATTGACGGAACAGACGGTGTACACGCAGTCTTCGAGCCGCAGCGGGAAGTTCAATCGCACATCTGTCGGATCGCTCATTCGCACTTTGACGCCGGATTTGAGAATTTCCGATTCGTAGATACCGGCTTTAGTTTCAAATCGCATTCGATCGGAAGTGATGCCGTTGATGTGCGCAAACTTAGAGATACACCGCGCGCCGTTGCCGCATGTCTCGGCTTCACCGCCGTCCGCATTAAAATAGCGCATCTTAAAATCAGCCTGTTCCGAATTTTCAACGAGTAGAATACCGTCGGCGCCCACAGACATTCGGCGTTCGCAAATCTTTGCCACAAAATCCGTGTTTTCATACGGGACGATGCGCTTGAGATTGTCAATAATCACGAAGTCGTTCCCCGCCCCGCTGAGCTTCATAAAGGGAATCTTTGCCATAATTTTTGTCCTGTCTTGCGATATATGCTAGCGCCTATTATAGACTTGATGCATATACCTGTCAAGGAAAATGCAAAGTGCCGCAGCCGCACATGTATTCGATTATAGTCTTTCAAGAAACTCTTCTTCCGTTAGAATTGAGACGCCAAGTTGGTTGGCGCGATCGAATTTGGAACCCGGCGAGTCGCCTGCAATTAGAAAATCGGTCTTTTGGCTGACGCTTGAAGTGATTTTGCCGCCTAAGCTCTTAATCCGCTCGGAGGCTTCCGAACGGGTCATCTGCGAAAGTGCGCCGGTCAACACAACCGTTTTGCCAGCGAAGAATGTTTGAGCGGTATCTTGCGCTTCATTTGTATTCATTGACCATTGCAGTCCTGCCGTCCTTAACCGGCTTAAGAAATCTTGATTGGACGGTTCGCGGAAGAAGTCAACAATGCTCTCCGCAACCCTGGGACCAATGCCGTGTATGCTCTCGACATCCGCTGCGCTCGCAGATGCCAGATTGTCGATTGATTGAAAGCTATCCATCAATAACTCAGCCATGTTTTCCCCGACATGCAAGATTCCCAATCCAAATAATACTTTTTCCACAGGGGCTGCTTTGCTCCCCTCGATTTCTTTGATAAGATTCGCGGCTGATTTGTCGCCCATTCGATCCAGTTCGGACAGATCTGCTTTCTCTAGCGTGTAGAGATTCCCAATATCTCGAATTTTCCCAGATTCAACGAGCTGTTCAATAACCGCGGGACCGAGGCCGTCAATATTCATGGCGTTTCGTGAAGCGAAATGCCCAATGCGGCGTTTCAACTGGGCGGGACAGGCCGAATTCACGCAACGGACAGCAGCTTCGTCCGCCGAACGTTGCACCGAGGTTTGGCAGGCGGGACACTCGTCCGGCAGGCGGAAGATTTTCTCTGTTCCGTTTCGCTTTTCCGCCAGCACGCTGACGATTTTCGGAATAACATCGCCGGACCGTTCAACGACGACGCTGTCCCCGATTCGGATATCCTTCCGAATCAGGTCCTGCTCGTTGTGCAGCGTGGCGTGCGTGATTGTTGCGCCCGCTAACTGGATAGGGTCAAGCACTGCAAGCGGGGTCAGCACACCAGTTCGCCCGACTTGCACTCCAATCTCACGAATCTGTGTCGTTGCTTGATGCGCGGGAAACTTGTAGGAGACCGCCCAACGCGGGCTTTTCGCCGTCGCCCCAAGTTCTTGTTGCTGCTGAATGTTATTGACTTTCGCGACAATACCGTCAATTTCGTAATGCGTGCTTTCACGCTGGGAAGTCCAGCGCTGACAGTATTCGGCGACGCCTTCTATTGAGGAGCACAGTTGCGTTTCCGGATTGAGCTTAAACCCGAGTTCAGCAAGCAATGTGAGTGCCTGGGTGTGCTGCGTTATTTCAATTGATTCCACGTAACTGAGGGTGTAGACGAAAATATCTAACGGGCGAGATGCAGTCACAGACGCATCTAACAAGCGGACGGAACCGGCTGCTGCGTTTCGGGCATTTGCAAACGGCGGCTCGTCCTTTTCAACTCGCTGACGGTTGATTTCATCCAGTTGATCCCGCGGGATGAACACTTCGCCTCGAACCTCCACGACGGTAGGCATGGGTTGGACTGGCGTCAATCTTAAAGGGATTGTGCGAATTGTGCGAAGGTTGGCGGTCACGTCTTCACCGTATTCGCCGTCACCCCGAGTCGCGCCCCGTACCAGCCGTCCGTCTTCGTAGAGCAGGGAGACCCCCAGTCCATCGATTTTCAGTTCTGCAACATATTCAATCGGCTGGTCCGGCAACGCCTTCTGTACGCGGCGGTCGAAATCGCCTAATTCTTCAAAATTGTAGGTGTTATCGAGGCTTAACATCGGGCCGCGGTGTTGTGCGCGCCTGCCGAGCGTTGCCTCACCGCCCACACGCCGCGTTGGAGAATCAAGGGTGATAAACTCTGGGTGCGCGGTTTCAAGATGCACGAGTTCCCGGATCAACCGATCGAATTCCCCATCCGAAATTTCCGGCTGAGATTCAATGTAATATTTGCGCTCGTGATAGAGAATTTGCGTCCTCAATGCTTCAATCTGATTTTGGATAGATTGGGCTGTCATTTTGATTTACACACCGCGTACCTAAGTAAAACACTACAGGTGAATATCAAATTTGGAAAACTGCCAGAAGATTACTTTCCAATGAGACGCTTCTTTGCGGAAAAAGATTTCACATTCGGAGACGATTTTTTGTTTTTCAGATCGAACGCCTTTTTCCGTAACCACGTCGAAGTTCAACTGCGCCGAAGCTTTTTGGGTGTGCGTCACTTCTGCCATTATGCCGAAAAAATCAAATTCGATGGTGTTGTACGTTTCAAAGAGCTTATTAATCCATGGGATGACCTGCTCATAATTCGACGGAATAACGCCGGTTGGCAGACCGAAAAAGCGGGTGACCGGATCGGCGCCCGCTAAGTATGATTGCGAAAAATGCGCTTGTATCGCCTCGACGTTGTTCCCGTCTTTCGATCCAACCAGTTTGGAAAGGGAATTTAGAAATTGCCGAATCTCCAGTTCAGGATTTGTTAACGGTTCCAAAGAGATGTCAATCACGAGGCTTTTGGTATTCAACGCAAATGTCGGCGTTTGAGTTGCGTAATCTGCGGCTTCAACAGTCAGGTTCAAGGTTTCCGAATAGGCGATTTGCGAAAAGATGTATTTTCCGTTAACCCCCAATTTTGTCGTCTGAGTCAACAGGGTAACCGCGGCATGAGGAATTGGATTGCCCGTTCTGGCATCGGTGATTCTACCGGACACGGCTCCGACTTGAGGCGCCTCCGGTTGCTGAAGAGGAGCGACCGGGGAATCGTCGCCGCAGGCAAAATAAGCTAGTGCGATGCCAACAACGATTATCAGATTTTGAGTATTCACTTTCAAATTCATTCCTGAAGCGCGCGATCCGGAATTGTTGGCGGCTTCCCAAAAAACCTTGCATTTCACGGATGTATTATGATATGCTTAGCAGGTTGCGTTTATCTTGGAATTCAAATAATCGAGAAGGGAGGGAGGTAAATTGGCACGTATCTGTTACGTATGCGGCAAAAAGCCGATGACAGGCCACCGAATAAGCAAATCCCGCCGGCATACCAAGCGGAGATGGTTACCAAATTTACAGCGCGTCCGAATTCAAACCGAAGCCGGCAATAAACGAATTCGGATATGTGTGCGATGTCTAAAGTCTGGAAAAGTGGTAAAGGTGATTTCGGGCGCAGGTGAACCGGAACTTGCATTGGAAACGGCAAGTTGAGCGGTACGCTGTGACTCAATGGAAAAGCGTTCAATTTCTTGCAGCGATTCTGCTAACGGTTTGTACGCCTTTCAAGCAACGAATTGACTCCATGACCGCTTCTAGCTGCTCAATGCCGTTCACCGCTAACGTGAGCCGGTCATGCGCCATTCCCTCAACGGGCATTGACGAGTGTGCGAGGTTTCCCTTTACGATGTTCACTTTGAATTGCGCAATTAATGTCGCGATCTCCCCAAGCATACCGGGACGATCGTCACACTGGACGGCTATTTCAGCCGGGTAGGTCGTAAGGATTTCCGGTTTCCACTCGACATTGACAACCCGCTCCGTCTCATTTATTATACGCGGACATCCTGCCCGATGAATCGAGACACCGCGGCCGCGTGTAATATATCCGATTATCTCATCGCCCGGAATTGGGTAGCAACACTTCATGATACGCACAAGCGCAATATCAATCCCTTCAAGCTGAATCGCCGGCGCCGGACGAACCGCATCTACAGGCGCCTCCCTTCCCTCCCTCGTATCTGGTTCGGGGTGTAACACATTGACAACGTGTTCAGCGGATTCCTTCCCGTTCCCAATCTGCATCAACAGGTCATCAATTGTGTTGAGTTTCAACTTTTTCGCGAACGCCAGTAGCTCGGGCGATTTCAGATAAGTCCGCAGATCAAGATGCTGGCGGCGCAATTCCATTTCGAGGAATCTTCTTCCAAGTTCGATGGCTTGTGCGCGATCTTGTTCTCTAAACCAGTGCCGAATCTTGTTTCGCGCGCGTGTAGTTTTGACCCACCGCAACCAATCCCGGCTTGGGTGCGCTTTGGAATTGGTCATGATTCTTACGCGGTCTCCGTTCTGCAGGCGGTGCCTGAGCGGTAATATCACCCCGTTGACTTCTGCGCCGCAACATGTTTCCCCAATATCCGTATGAATTTTGTATGCGAAGTCGATTGGCGTCGATCCGGCTGGAAGCGAATACAGGTCGCCCTTGGGTGAAAAGACATAAACCTCATCCGGAAGCAACTCCCACTTCATAGATTGGATGAACTGGTAAGGATTTTTGAGCTCCTGAATGTCATCCAGCATCTGCCTCAACCACGCGAAAATTGACTGGCTTTCTGACGTTGACGGCAACCCTTCCTTGTAACTCCAATGCGCGGCAATGCCGTATTCGGCAACTTCGTGCATCTGAAATGCCCGAATCTGAATCTCTATGGGGCGGCCTCGTTCAGGACGATCCCGATCGAGGATTGTGGTGTGCAGCGACCTATAGCCGTTTCTCTTGGGCAGTCCGACAAAATCTTTAAATCTCTCCGGTATATGCTTCCACTTACCGTGTAATGCCCCTAACACTGCATAGCAGTCCGCGGTGGTTTCTACCAAAATTCGCAATGCAATCAAATCACAGATTTCCTCGAAGGGAACGCCTTTGTGGTGAATTTTGTGATAGATGCTGTAAATGTGCTTGGGGCGCCCGTGGACTTTTGCTCTGATCCCGCCTGCCTCCAATTCCTGAACGATTACCCCTTCCATTTTCCGCGTGTAAGCTTCTCTCTCATCGAGTTTCTCAGCAAGCAGACTGGCAATCTCTCTGTATTCGAGGGGATGTAGATACTTGAACGCTAAATCTTCTAGTCTGCTTTTGAATCGATTTATTCCCAATCGGTGAGCCAGGGAGGCGTAGATTTCAAGCGTCTCCTTCGCAATTTCCTGCTGTCTGCCAATAGGTAGGAATGACAGGGTTTCCATATTATGCAACCGATCGGCGAGCTTAATGAGAATAACGCGAATGTCTTTTGCCGTAGCTAAAAACAGATTCAGGTAGTTATCAGCTTGAGTTTGCTGGGTTCTGCCTTTGAAATGGTAGGTGCCGATTTTGGTAACACCTTCGACAAGTTGAGCTATGGACTCTCCGAAAAGCTGCGCGAGGTCATCGCGGGTCACCAACGTATCTTCTAGCACATCGTGTAAAAGCCCGGCGCAGATTGTGGGTACATCCAATTTCAAATCAATTAAGGACTTCGCGGTCTCAAGACAGTGGGTGAAATAAGGGTGGCCAGATCTCCGCTGTTGGCCGCTGTGGTGCTCTTCACTGTATTCGTAGCTTCTCCGCAGGAGGTCGAAATCCGCGTCCGGATTGTAGACTTCGATTTGGTTAATCAGCGCTTCTACACTCATAATTTATTCTCTTCCAAATTTCCTGAATATTTTGTCTAATCTGAAAATCCGAGAAAGACAGACTAGTTTGTTTGATCTGTTCGCCGTTCAGGTAAGTTTCAGACTCGTGGAGATTGCGTTTTTTCGATGGCGGCGGCAAAAGTTGGATTCCACGTTCAAACAGGCCGGGATCGCGCGTCAGCAGTTGCAATTCTTCGAGGATTGAAATCCCGCTGACAACTGCCGGTTTTGGAATGGATGCCGCATCGGCATCTGCAATAATTTCTTCCAGCGAGAGACCTTTACCGTTTGCTTTACTCAAGAATCGCAGCCTTTTGTACAACCCCTCCAGCACTTGCCGCTCCGGATATTGCTGAGATAGCCGTTGACGCATCCACTCCATGTCGTCTGCGTTGTAGAGGAGGTGGATATATGTCGTTTCCGGTTTTTGGAAAGCCGGTTGGCATCGTTTGAAAAACGTCAAAGGTTGCGGGACGGGGTGGCAAAAAACGAGGTGCGCGGCATGAGGCGCGTCGCGCAAAGTGCAACTTGATACAACTGAAAGCAGTTCTCTATGCGCAAATTTTTCTACCATGGCGCGCCTTTCAGTATCGGGCGTATCGGCGCCGCACCTTGAAATCAAGAAATCGCCTTTTGCATTAACCATCTCAAGTAGTTGGTCCAACGCCTCGTCGTCTCGCACATACAAGAGGGTGGGTTCACCACGACTAAGCAATTTTGAGAGGTACTTACCTTTACTTTTTGTATCTCTGCGATCAACGATCTTGACCGGGCTCTCCATCTCATCGGTTGGGTACAGGTGTTGTTGTGAAGCGGCGTCAAGCGAGACGATTTGAAGATCGGCGATGGTGAGCTGGAGGCTGCGGGCGTTGTTCCACTCGCTAATTCCGGGATCAAATGCCAAATCGAGGCGCACATTTTGATTTTTCAATGAAATAAAATAATCGGACATATTCCACCCGACGGCTTCTGCAGTTTGGCGGCCGTCAGTCACCCATAATTTAAGATGATTATTCTCTTTGCCAATTAAACTAGGCGGCCGATCAAGCGCCAGGTTGCGCATGGCGATTCGCGGCGCGGGATTGTCCGCACCAAAGGGTTCAAGGAGTTGTAGTTTTTCAATAGTTTCCAAGGATAAAAGGGGCATCTGAATTTCAAATTCTACGCTCAACTGTTGAACGAGATGCTCATCGGCGAGATGTTCACAAACGTAGCGATTAAACCGCCGCTCGAATTTGGGGATGTTCTCGGTTTTAATGGTTAGCCCGGCTGCCGCTGTGTGCCCTCCGTGTTTGACCAAAAGGTCGGCGCAAGCGTTCAGGCTGTCCGCGAGGTTAATGCCGTCGATGCTGCGTCCTGACCCGTGGGCTTCGTCTCCGTCTATTGCCAGAATGAACACGGGACGGTAATATTGCTCAAGAATCCGCGAGGCGACTATTCCGATAACGCCTCGGTGCCATTCTCTGTGCGCGATGACAAGCCCTTTAACTTTGTCGAGATTCACATCCTTTTTAATCTTGGCGATGGCTTGCTCGCGAATGCGGTCTTCGGCTTTCCGCCGCTCTAGATTTTCGTCGTCTAATTTCTTGGCTATTGCCAGCGCCTTTTCGTCGGATTCAGCCGTCAGCAGATGAACGATTTTCTCGGCGGCATCCATCCGTCCGGCAGCATTAATACGAGGCCCCAACACATAGGATAGCGTACGTCCTACGATTGGTTTATCGGGACTAAATTTTGCTACTTCGCAGAGCGCGCGTATGCCCGGACGTTCGCGTTTATTGAGTTCTGCCAGCCCCAATTTTGCAAGTACGCGATTTTCGCCGGTTAACGTTGCGATGTCCACGACCGTGCCAAGCGCCACCAAATCCAGTTGAGATTGCAATACTGGAGGCACCTCATTACCACCGAACAAACCGTGCGCGAGCTTAAAGGCTAATCCGACACCAGCCAAGTCTTCAAAAGGATACTCGCTCTCCGGCATTTTGGAGCAAATCACCGCATAAGCGGAGGGGAGCGCATCGGGACGCGGCTGATGGTGGTCCGTAATAATCACGTCTATCCCAATTTCGTTCGCAAAGTCTACCTCTTCAATTGAGGTGATGCCGCAATCGACTGTGATTAGAAGATTGCAACCGTCTTCCCTTAATTTACGGAGGGTGGTTTTGTTGAGGCCATATCCTTCGTCAAATCGATTGGGAATGTGAAAATTTGCAGGAACGTCAAAATGGCGAAATATGTTTAGTAAAAGCGATGCAGCCGTCGTCCCGTCGGCGTCATAATCGCCGTAGACCCAAATCTTTTCGCCGCGCTTAATTCCTGAATGAATACGTTCAACCGCTTTTTCCATACCGTGCATCAGGAACGGCGAATGAAGATTAGAGAGCGTTGGGTACAAATATTCCTGCGCGGCGACCTCCGTCACTACTCCTCGGTTGACGAGCAGTTGCGCGATTAACTGCGGTATGCCAAGCCGCACGGCGAGCCGCGTGCTAGTCTCAATATTGGGGCTTTTGACGTTCCAGATTTTCTGTTTCATGACAAGGTGTATATTACCATGTAGTCATCTTATCGTCAAGCGTAGATTTGGCGCTCATCCCTTGTACAACTCGGTGCGCGGCGGGCATTCCGCCCGTTTCGTTCATTGCGAATGACGACCGTGCCGTTTAGATTATCAAGACCTAGTCTGAGTGTCGTCGCAGTACAGTCCTAAGTCGGTTTTCGGCTTGCCTCAAGCGCGGGTCTGTGGCAAAATATCTTTGGGCGGCGTAATTCTCCCAAAAGGCGAACCTTTTTCAGGGTTGTTTGTCTAAAAAAAACAATCATGAAAAACAAAAGGTTGTGCTGTCTACTATGGTAAGTGTAGGCGCTGCACATTTCATCTCCACAGAGGCTGAAGAACTGGTCGACCAACAGGAACGAGATTTAATTGAGCACTGCCAAGCGGGCGATGCTGAGGCGATGGGACGGATTGTCCGCCTATATCAGAACCAGGTCTACAATATCGCCTTCGGCATGCTCGGCAACGCCGAAGATGCGCAAGACATTACCCAAGATGTGTTTTTATTGGTTTGGGAAAAGATTGGGCAGTTCAAATTCAAATCTCGGTTTTCCACATGGCTTTACCGCGTTGCGACGAACATGTGCATCAACGAGAAAAACCGGCGGCAGCGGCAGCAGACATCGCCGACGGAAATGGACGATTCGCAAGCCTGGACGCCCATAGATTCCAGAACACCTGAAAAAGAGGTACTCCTTGTTGAGCAGCAAGAGATACTGCACGCCGCCCTGGCGCAACTCAAACACGATTACCGAAAGATTCTGATTCTTCGTGAGATGGAAAATTTGTCCTACGATGAATTGGCGGAGGTACTCAATTGCTCAGTTGGACGCGTAAAATCACGGCTTCATGAGGCGAGGCTATCGTTGAGAAAGGTTTTGAAACAGAAAGATTGGTGAACTCCTATGAAACATCGACGTATTCAAAAACTGCTATCTGCGTACATTGATGATGAATTGACCCAACAGGAACGTGAAGCGATTAAAGTGCACATACACACCTGCGGTGAATGCGCCGAAGTCCTTTCAGAACTCAAGTGTAACAGCCAGCGGATTGCAGATTTGCGGCAGACGGCACCCCCGGGGATTTGGGAAGTTGTTCAAGCACAGATAGTCAGCGGTCAGCGGACTAAGGACCGCAGCCGATCCAGACATATCCGGCGCCGATGGATTTTCCGTCCAATTCCTGCAGTTGCGGGCACAATTGTCCTAGCGTGTCTGGTGTTAGGATTAATTTATTTCAGCCCAACTCAGAATTACCACGATGATCCAATCGACTTATACGTGGCAATTCACACGGATTATGGAATGGACAATTTCGGGGCGCAATACACCGACATCAATCAACCCTTTGAAATCACTGACACAGAATTTCAAGAAGAAACTGAAGTCTACCTAGATGCCCATTTCGGAGATTAAATCCATGTTTTTCAGGCAAAAACGCCAAATCTTGAACACCGCGTTTGCTCTGCTAATTTTGGCATGGAATGCCGCAGCGGACGCTGCGCCGGACAATTCATCTGCTCTTGCTTCCGATATTTTTCAGCGTCTGAAGACAGCGGAACGCGAGGTCAGCTATGTTGGCAAACGGCTTACAATTAGTTGGGCGCATGACGGTTGCTTTGCGCGCGAGGAGCTAGTCGTCCACCATCCGCCTTCAACTCATCATGTTAAGATGGTGGCGCCGCTAAAGGAGGGTTACCGCCCAAAAACTCGCGGCGGCGGGCGGAAACGCGGAAGGGGAAGTGGGAACTTTAAATCCGATGCGCCTTTCAGGCATCATTTTGACGGAAGGGCATTTTTCCGCCCACCGCACAAAATTGCTGAGCGGCTGTCGCAGGACAATTCGGAGTTATTAGTTCAGAACTACACGCTTAATTTCCACTCCTCCGAAGAAAAGATTGCCGGCTTTGAGGCCAACGTATTAACGATTGCCCCTAAGCCCGAAATCGAGGATAGACCGACACGGCGTGTCTGGATAGCGGAGGATAAGGGAGTTATCTTAAGAATTGAGCACTTTGACGCCAAAGAGAATCTCAGATTTCTGTCAGTCTATACCCAAATTAGTTTTCAACCCGACAAAGTAAAGGAAGGATTGACAAAATTCCGACGTGACGAGGAATCAAAGTCCGCCGATTCACGACGTCGCGGTAAATCCATATCTTTGGCAGATGCAAAAAACGCGCTGGATAGTCGGTTAGTGCTACCGGCGTATCTCCCGCCGGGGTTTAAATTACAGCAGATTACACAGATTGCATTCGGTTCTAAACGAGCGGTGCCGCTTCGAGCGCCTAGACCGACAGTGCATCTACGATACAGCGATGGGTTGATGGAGTTTTCTCTATTTGAATCAAAACGCAAGCCGCCCCGGAAGCAGCGAGATTCGAAAACCCGCGCAGGTAAGGGAGTTCGAATCAGAGAATTCCACGGAACACCTGTGGAGGTTATGAAACGCCATCAAACGCTAATTCTTAAATGGTATGAAGGCGGGGTCAATTTTGCCTTAATCAGCGAGTTAGACCAACCTGAAATCATCCGAATTGCAAAATCGTTGATTCCGGACGCTGAGCAAAAACCCAGATGACAGCTTTAGAAGACCTGAAGTCTATCGGCATGCACAATCGAAACGCGAGGAGTGGATGCGAGAAGACAGTGCCAGTGCACAGTCGTCAGTGTCCGGCCAATGAACTGCTTTTACTGGCAATAGGATACAAGCCACTGGGATTATTCTAAACGACAGCATGTTCACCGAATACATCACGTATCTTCACGAATCCGGGAAATCTGCACCTATGATTGCGCAAAACGGTCGCGGTAAACGTTAAGGAACGCCAAGGGAGCAGTTTTGGATATCCGAGAAAGCAAGACTGGCTGATAGAGCTGTAGGCTTGACATCAGTAAATCCACACGTCGTGTAATGAAACGCTACTGGAGGAAGACAGAAATTGAGTCAGACGATCTGTTTTGGCGGGTACGATACCAACAGCAAATTGGGATGAGTGGGCTATCCGTGGACGGTGTGAGCAACGATCAACTGAGCGATTATCGAATGGGATACAACTCCCGAGGCTATAGTTTTTTCACTAGCGGTGGGCAAATTAAGCGGGCGTTGAAGGCTTTATCATCGGATATTCACTCTTCGTAGGTTCTGCGTCCTTATTTGAGTGCGGTAAGCAACCGTCGGCGATGTGAAAACTGCGCTGCTTGGAATTAAAATGCAATCTCGGCACATTAGGCGTGTACAGAACTCGTAAAACAGGACGCGATTGCAAGGATCAAAGATGAAAAGGGAGGGTCAAAAGATTCCGGCAAACTATGCAACCGGGAAACTCACAGCGTATGGGAAATGGGGCTTCATGGTTAGCCATCACCCCGGCAGGGCATTCCCACCGGGGCAATGGATTCGACAATAAAGAGTTAATTGAGAGGTGAAGTGTCCAACCCGTATTGGCTGTAGAACGCCTTCAGATCCGATACTACTTCTAGGATTTCGTCCGGGGACATGGCGGCAAGGTCCGCTTGGATTTGTTCGACGACTTCAATGACATTTTCACCATCTACACCGAAATCCTCGAGCTTCTGAGTATAAAATGCCAAGGTTTCTTGGGTTTCTTGGAAATGGCGTTCAAAATCTTGGTACTCTTGGCGAACTATCTCATCCTGGTGTGGGTTTGGCGTTGAAACACCATGCACGGCCGGGGCGGCGTGAGGACGTCCGTGTGTTTCTGTTTTTCCGGCCCGGTTCGGGTGGTAGTTGTTGGATGACGCTTGCTAGGGGTAGACGTGATTAGAAGTATCACGTATGTATCTCGCCACCCTTGGTGAAGGGCTTGGGCTTGCCAAGACTTCCTCCACAGTTTTTGTAGGCAACTCAATCACAGTCTCTATCTGCGGTTGATTATTACCGGAAGGCAACTTTGTCCAGATAAGGGACATTAAGACGGCAAGACTGCTAATAATAGCCGCAATTAGAATAATTCTGGGTTTCAGTTTTAGTGTCATGGCACATCTCCTTAGTGAGCGTGATGTTCGTGTAGCGGAAGTAGCCCTTCATAAGTCGAGATTTTACCTTGTTCGATCCCAAGGCGACGGTTTGCGTCTCTTAACAAACGTTCGTTAGTACTCTGTTCCGTTTTCAAGCCGGTAAGTTTGCTTTGTGCCTTTCTAAGGTCCGCCTCGAGTGAGGGGACTTCTCTTTCCTTGCTCTGTTTTGCTATTGTGATTGCTAAATCGTAATGAGTTATCCGCAGATCTAGTTTTTCAATGGCTTTTTTTGCCTCCTTCTTGTCGGCAACAGCCATATCATACCTATCTTGCATAAGGGCTCTGTCGCTTGGTGATGTGCACTCGTTGTAAGCGGTGATGATTCCGTCACATCTATTGATGGTTGCATACTTTGATCTGCGTTCGTTGTCTACCTCACTTCTTTCCCTATTAAGGGTGTCGATTTTAGTATCGAAAGCTTGAATCTTGCCTTCGATTGTTGCTTTTTCCGCCTCGGCTCCTTTGATTTTTTGTTCGAGGGTTTTTTTCGTTGCTTGATGGTGACGTATTTCCGCGAGGATAATAGCGATAACGGCCAAACCGAGAGCAATAAGACCAGCGATTTCTAACCTGGTGAGTGCCTTCGTGGGCTGAACATGTACAATAAGATTCAGAAAAGCGACGATCGTTACGAGTGTTAGAACTAGAAAAAACGGGTTTTGCCTTAGAGTTAGAGCGGACATAGTTATAACCTCCTTAATGTTGATTTGCGATTGAGTGATTGATCGAGAAAAAAACTGGGATGCGACTTCGTTCCTCGAATCGCTTATCCCCGTGTTTCTTGAATCGAAACTGACGGCATTAAGGGGTTATACTATTGGCTTGAAGCGATTCGAGGTCTGGTCTCGGGTAGCTTCAGAGGAATCCGAGTTGAGGCTCGGATTCCTCAACACACTAATCTGTTTAATAACCTCCTTTTTTCTTCGTATATTTCGAATACAATGTTTTTACGCAAAGGGGTAAACAGCCACAGGCGCTAATGATTGTTAATGCGGCCACCAATGGGCTAAACTCGTAGCGATGTCCTAATCCTACTGTAAAATAGAAAATACACCAGGTAAAAATAAAAACGACTCCAATCCAGAGTATAGTTTTCATGAACTTTACTCCTCCACGTTGTTTGTGGTTGGCCTTAAAAAAAGACAGAGTTGCGTTCTCGAATCACGCAACCCCTGTAATTTCGATCGACACTAAATGTTGTTAAGGGTTATACTGTTTGCATGTAGTGATTCGAGGTCTGGTCTCGGGTGACTACTAGGGGGACTCGAGTTGTGGCTCGGGTTCCCCAACCCACAACTTTGTCAGGATACGCTTACCTATTTTATACGACTTCCCCCCAAAAGTGCCAACTCTTTTTGACAAAAATGTTGACTTTGTCGTAACATCATTTACCTCCTTGAAAATGGGAGAATGGGAGGGGCGCATATTCCGCTGGCTTGCTTTGCTATGGGTGATCAGCTCCATGTTCCTCATGCACAGCTCGATGAGCACTTAGCTGCGCCCTGAGGTTTGATACTTCTGCTTTGGCAGTATCTACCCGTCGGCTCACGTCGTAAAGTTGGTTCACCTTGTCGCTAAGCGACGACTGCTGATTGCTAAGCGTATTGTTTAAGGAAGCGAGTTCAGATTTTAGATTGTTTAAGCTGTATCGCTTTTGATTCAACGCGGCAACCTTAGCGTCAATAGTTGCCCTGATCCGTTGTGCCGCGTCCGCATCTCCCTCTTCTAAAGCATCGGCGAGTGCAGCACGTAAACGCGTAATTTCATTCTCCAAGCTACGTATCGCTTGCTCATAGACGGCAATGCTGTTTTGTACGGCTTTGATATTGGCTTTCGTTTTTTCAATCTCGGAGCGAATACCGCTAATGCTATTCCGAATGCTAGTTTGCTCTCTAAAGAGATTGCCAAGTGTAGCACATTTGGCGGCAAGTGCTTCAGACATCGCATTCAAATTACCCGCGTAGCTTCCAACAATAAAGCAAGCTAATATAGCAACATACACAATACACATATAACTAAAACGAAAAATCACCGGTGTACCTCCATAGGTTTAAAGATTAGGTTAATTTGAATCTATTTATCCGCATATTCCTTCGCCAACGCTACCAAATCTGTGTTAATCACCTCCTCTATGGACATAGATTCAACGCGTGCCCGAATGTCTTCCATCATCTCGGCCATTTCAGGCGATGCCTCATTTAGCAGAGATTGATATTCATTTTCTAGTGCTACTAGATCCGTCTCAATTTCAAAGCCGTGGTCGCCAGACTCTTGACCGTGAAGCGAATATGCCTGATCGTTCACGCTATTCTTGGATTCCGACGTGCTCGGTGGATTAGGAGACGGATGAGGGTGAGTATGGGTATTCAGATACAGTCCCTCAAAATCTTTCACTGTTTTAGTTTTCGCAACTAACGAGTTTATGTACTTTTCATATTCTTCTTCAATTGACGAGGTAGGGCTTATTACTATCTCTCTTTCAGTCACTGTGTTGTCGGTTGTTCCCAATAATACAATGACTAACACAATAGCGACTATCGCTACAATTGTCGTAACATGCCATTTGGATATCATATTTTGCTCCCTAATTGTTGTCGTAAAGACTCAAGAATATCAAACTTCCAAATTACTATTCAGATGCTGTGGGCTTCCGCCCCCAATGTTCCTAGACCCTTGCTATGACCAATCCGGCGGATTGCCACCTACCAAAGCCCCTAGCTTTTTTCGAGCGCGAGCTATCCGCCGTTTGACGGCATTTTCGGTAATATCCATAGCTTGGGCAATCTCTTGGTAGCTCATGTCCGCATTCCGTAGTCGTAACGGCTCTCGCAATGAGTCGGGGAGTCGGTCAATTGCGATTTCAAACTCGTCTAGCAGGTCGGTGATTTCTGCATTTTGCTCGGCGCGGCGATGCGCAATGGCTGAGGCGACCTCGATTAAGTCTGCGGTATCTGCCCGATGCGAGAGCGGTGTACACGCAACCTGTTTTTCACGCTTTCGGTACGCTTTAGTTATGAGTCGAGATGCTATGACAAAAATCCAGCCGGAAAATTTTTCCGGTCGTTCAAGTTTTTGCAGTCCTTGGTAAGCTTCAAAAAATGCCTCTTGGACAATGTCTTGAGCATCTTCTCGGTACCCCATTTTCCTGAAGGCGTATGAGTGCAGACGCGCATTGTACCTGCTTTCTAGCATCGCAAACGCACTATCGTCGCCCGCCACTGTTTTGCGCACCAATTCGGCATCGCTAATTTTCTGCTCAACGCGCATAGTAAAACTCTTGCAGATTTACAGGGATTACACCACCTGCCTGCGATCCAGCGTTATGCGCGACTAATAGTTAAGTGCACCAATTAGATTAAAAAGTGTCAAAAAAAATCCGATTGACAAGTCACCTATTGCGTGCTACTATTGCCGAAACACGTGAGGCGGTATGTGCGCTGAAATGCAAGTTTGAATCGGACTTGGAAGGGGGTGTGCGCGATGAAAACTCCTACGAACCAGGAACTAATCAAGCGTTGGTACAGAGAACCGGCGCCATTGCTTCCGTTGCTGCACGCCTTTCACGACCGGGACGGTTTTATTTCAGATGAATCCCTCCGCGATGCGGCTGTCGGGCTAAAAATTCCACTGGCAGACCTCTTCGGCATCGTTACCTTCTACCACCACTTCTCCCGAAACCCGCCCGGGCAAATTGCGCCGCGCGTCTGCATGGGACCCGTCTGCTGTCTGGAAGGCGGCAAACAAATCATCGAAGAACTCAAGGATGAAGGCGCACAAGCCATGCCCTGCGCCGGGCGCTGCGACGATTTCGTCCCGGTACTTAAAGGGCATTGTGTATCCGTTGGCGTAAGTTCAAGAACATTAGAAGCCCGACCGCCTCCATTACCTCCGCGGAATCCTGGCGGCATCGAAGAGTGCGTCTTTGCCGAGATTCGCACGCCGGGCAGATATAGCATTGAGGGTTACTGCCGAACCGGCGGTTACGAAGGGCATCGGCGGGCTGTCAAAGAGATGCAGCCTAGCGAGGTAGTTGCGCTTATCACAGACAGCAAACTCGCCGGACGCGGAGGTGCAGGCTTTCCAACCGGACTCAAATGGAAAGCGGTTGCCGAAGCCCCTGGAACGCCTAAAACCGTCATCTGTAACGCGGATGAGGGCGAGCCCGGGTGCTTTAAGGACCGCGCCATCCTAGATTTCGACCCACATGCAGTTATTGAGGGAATGACGCTCGCAGCCTACGCCACTGGCGCGGCGCGCGGCTTCATCTACCTGCGATATGAGTACCCCGGCACATTCAATGTTCTCGAACGTGCGATTGCTGAAGCGGAATCCGCCGGTTTCCTCGGTGAAGAAGTGCTAGGGAGTGATTTCAGTTTTCGGATTCATCTGAGACGCGGAGCCGGTGCATACATCTGCGGCGAGGAAGGTTCGCTGCTGAATAGTCTGGAAGGGAAACATCCATTCCCCCGCAACCGCCCGCCCTATCCGGTCACACACGGTTACGAGAATCTACCCACGGCTGTGAACAACGTCGAGACCCTCGCCTCGGTACCGCACATCCTGCGTAATGGCGCAAACTGGTATCAAGGGCTAGGGATGAACGGCCACGCCGGCACAAAGGTAATCAGCCTTTCCGGCGACATCCAAAAACCCGGCAACTACGAAGTACCGTTTGGGCTGCCGTTGAAGACGCTGCTCTATGACTGGGCAGGCGGCGCCCGGGAAAACCGTTCGATTCAGTCGGTTACCATGGCAGGGCTTTCAGGCGGTTTCTTGGCGGGAGAGGACCTCGACCTAACACTCGATGAGACGAGCCTGCGGAGCAAGGGATCAATGCTCGGCGCTGGGGGGATTATAGTGTTCGATGACAGCCGGGATATGGTCGAAGCGGCGCGCAGCGCCATGGCATTTTTCGCCGAAGAGTCATGCGGAAAGTGTTTTCCGTGCCGAATCGGTACGCAGCGCCTCACCGAGCGCCTAAATGGAAAGGCGGGCCCCATGGAACTTGGGAAATGGATTGGCGAGGTAAAAGACATCGGCAGCGCAATGAAGGCGGCGAGCGCATGCGGACTCGGGATGGCGGCGCCGCTAATAACAGACAGCTTGATGAAGTATTTTCCGGAACGAGTTGCTCAACACGTGGAGCCGTGAGACAGATATGAACTGTGATTTCAGCGTAATCACACGATAAAATACGAATTCTATGCCAAAAGGACTTGAGCAGTGTCAAAACCGAATCGTGAAAAATTGAAGAACGATATTAATTCCGTCCCGACGGACGTGCAGCCTGCCGCAATTACACTGGATGGCGCAGTGGTGACCTTTTCAGAGGGTGAAACCATCTACGATGTTGCGCATCGCCATGGCATAGACATTCCGACGCTCTGTTACGATCCCCGCCTGGATGCCTTCGGCGGATGCCGCCTTTGCATTGTCGAGCTTGAAGGGACGCGAAATCCGGTTGCCTCTTGCACCACGAAGGCAGCACCCGGTATGGACGTCCGAACAGCAACGGGGGAGATTGAGAAACACCGCAAAGTTTTGCTTGAAATGGTTGCCTCCGAGAACCGAGAACTTGATGTCAATCCCCTGCGCGGCTATGCGTCACAGGAACTTACGGCCCTTGTCGAACGCTACGAGGCGCGTACCGGGCGCTTCAACGGAAAACGGTCCGGCGCTAGCAACACGGTCGACGAGAATCCCTTTATTCTGCGCGATTACGACCTGTGTATCTCCTGCTACCGATGTGTGCGTGTTTGCGCGGAACAGGAGGGAGATTACGCCATTAGTGTAATGAACCGCGGTTTTGACACGCAGATTACGACCGAGTTCAACGGCATTTTGAAAGACTCCGCATGCACCTTTTGCGGACAATGCGTACAGACGTGCCCCACCGGGGCGCTTGCCGACAAGAAGGCACTGCGCGCAGTGAATCTTCCGGGCGAAATCGAGAAGACGCGCACGATTTGCCCGTACTGCGGCGTCGGCTGCTCAGTTGACATGCTGACCAAAAAAGACAGGCTCATCGGTATCCACCCCGCGATGGACGGTCCGGCTAACCAAGGCGCGCTCTGTGTTAAGGGGCAGTTCGCCTTCGATTTTGTGCAGCACCCTGACCGGTTGTCAACTCCGTTGGTTCGCGGCGGCGACGGTCAACTCCGCGGTGCAAGTTGGGACGAAGCGCTCGACCGCGCTGCTGACGGCTTTCGTGCGGTGCGGGAGAAATACGGTAGACACAGTATTTACGGCGTTGCTTCCGGGCGTGCGCCGAATGAAGCGGCGTACCTAATGCAGAAGTTTATCCGCGCCGGTTTCGGAACGAACTACATAGACAACTGCAGCCGCGCCTGACACGCGCCGACGGTTGCCGGTCTGGCAGCCACAATCGGACGCGGCGCAATGTCGAATCCGCTTATTGACATGGAGAAACCCGATGTTATATTTTGCATTGGCACAAATATGACCGAATGCCATCCTGTCGCCGCAACGCGCCTCAAGAAAGCGGTCGCACGGGGAGCCAAGCTAATCGTTGCTGATCCGCGGCGGATTGGGCTTGTGGGGCTATCGAATCTCTACCTCCCGATTCGAGTCGGTTCGGACGTTGCACTACTGCTCGCCATGGCGCACGTAATCGCCCGCGAGGGGCTTATTGACCTAGAGTTCATCTCTAATCGCACGACTGACAGTGAGGATTTTCTTGAGCATGTCAGGGCGTTCCCGCCGGAGTGGGCTGAAACGATAACGGGCGTCCCCGCACGGGATATTGAGGTTGCGGCGTTGTGGTACGGTATGGCGGACAAAGCTGCAATCTACTATACGCTCGGGATCACCGAACATATCTGCGGCGTTGACAATGTACAGAGTTTGTGCAACCTCGCCCTTATGACGGGTAACATTGGCCGCGAGGGAACGGGCATTAACCCGATGCGCGGACAGAACAACATTCAAGGTGCGGGCGACAGCGGCGCACTTCCGAACAACTACCCCGGTTTTCAATCCGTCACTGATCCGGCGAACCAAGCGAAATTCAATAGGTTGTACGGTGCCGACATTGACTTGGAAAAGGGCGTCACCAAAGTTACGGCGCTCGACCTGTGCGGCGAACAGATTCGGGCAATGCTTATTGACGGCGAGAACACACTGCTCTCCGATCCCAATCGAGCGCACTGCGAACACGCACTCAGGAGCCTCGACCATCTTGTGGTGATTGATATATTTTTGACCGATACGGCGCAACTTGCAGACGTCGTGCTGCCCGCGGCCGCTTGGGGCGAAACCGAAGGCGTGTGCACAAACACGGAACGCCGAGTCCAGCGTGTCCGTGCGGGTGTGCCGCCGCCGGGCAAGGCAATGCCGGACTGGTGGATTGTTGCCCAGATTGCCAAACGACTCGGTTTTCAGGGATTCGCATTCGGATCGGCGGAGGAGATTTTCAACGAACTCTGCAGCGCTTCACCCCTCTACGCGGGTATCGATTGGGACCGGATTGACGAAGGGGCGTACCAATGGCCGGTGCCTCACGAGGGACACCCCGGCACACCGATGCTGCACGAAGATAAATTCGAGAACGGCCGCGGTATCTTTACACGTATATACTATCGCGACCCGGCAGAGACGATAGACAACGACTTTCCCGTCTGGCTTACCACCGGACGCCGGCTCGCGTCCTACCACACACGCACACAAACTGGCCGTTCGCAGGGCATTGACTATCTGCTGTCCGAGGAGGCTTTAGAGGTGAACCCCAACGACGTTCAGGCGTGGGGGCTAATGGATGGCGGTTGGTGCCAGATGACCAGTGCACGCGGTACGGTAAAGATACGAGTTAAAGCCACGCAGCGTTCGCCGCGCGGTACGGTGTTCGCCAGCTTTAGCTTCAGCGATGTACCTGTAAACATCCTAACAGGTTCGGGTTATGACCCGGTTACACATACGGCTGAACTCAAAGTCTGCCCCGTCCGCATTGACCCCGCCGAAGAGCAGATGCCGGCTTCACACTAAAGCAAATAGCCGCACATTCAACCACCTCCGAATGCATCGGTTTCCCGTGATAAAACGCAACAGAGATCGATCTTAAAGACGGCAGGGTTGCGGGTGCTGCATGGTCAACATTTGACGGCTGTTTGTTGAACAAGATATCATCAGGAGTAAATGATGAAGATTAAAGAGATTCAAGCGGTCAAATTAAACATGCCATCACGCGTCAACAAGCACACGCCGCCGCGGCGCCCGTCTTGGGTCGAAAGCGCGGAGGTTGCCAACCCGATGTCGAAATACCCCAGATTCAAACGCCACCGGTCGCGTTGGATGCCGAAATGGGGCGATGTTTTTGTGAAAGTTACCGTTGAAGACGGCACGTGGGGACTCGGGCAAACGTCGTTCGGTAACCCTGTGGCGACAATCATTGACGGCCATTTCGCTCCGATGCTGGCCGGTGAAAACTGCTTCGCGATTGAGAAAATCTGGGATATGATGTTCCGAATGTCGAAACCCTACGGTTCGCTTGGCTTGACAAGCTGCGCAATGAGCGCGGTAGATCTTGCCCTCTGGGATGTAATCGGCAAAATCAAGAACCAGCCGGTTTATGAGCTGTTAGGCGGACCGGTTCGAGATAGGATTTTCGCATACGCGACCGGCAACGACACGGATTGGCAGATTGAACTCGGCTTCAAAGCCGTGAAACTTGCGTGCCCCTATGGTCCCGCGGACGGGTTATCAGGATTGAACGCGAACGAAAAACTCGTGGCTGAAACGCGGGAGTTTGTTGGTGATAGTGTCGAGATAATGCTTGATTGCTACATGGCTTTCGATGTCGAATATACGATTCGCTTAGCGCGCCGGCTTAAGCCCTACCGGCTGAAATGGATTGAAGAATTTCTCATCCCGGAAGATATTGATGGGCACGTTAAGGTGCGAAACGCCGTAAACTGGGTGTCTCTCGCTAGCGGCGAACACCTATACACCCGGTGGCCATTCAAGCAGCTTATTGAAAGAGGGTGTTTGGACATTCTTCAACCGGACATCTATTGGGTTGGCGGGATTACAGAATGCGTCAAGATTTGCCACATGGCGGATGCCGCCGGACTGACGGTCATATTTCACGGCGGCGGTTTGACGCAGTATGGACTTCATCTGTCCGCTGCAATGCCCAACACACCTTGGGTGGAATATTTCGTGGGAACACCCCCCGGAGTGCCGTTAGAAGAGACAAAACCGTTTGAAGGCGAGACGGTACCCAAGGACAGCTACATTGCGCCGAACGAGGGTCCTGGATTCGGCTTGGAGGTTAAGCAAGAATGGATAACACCCTATTGGGTATAACGCATGTCAAGAACAGGACTTTTCTGAACTACGCCAACTAATCCGCATGACTTTTGACGTTTCCGCGCAATGGAGGCAATGGATGGGGACGTACGAGAATACCGCCTTGTTCATAAGATTCCATGGCTGCCCATGTGTATTCTAGCGCTGCCAATGCATCCCTGCCGGATGCCCTGAGATGGTCTTGATGCACATTATTTGTAATGTCTTCCAGAAAAGCCTGAATTCTAAGGGGAAAAGTCCGTCCGAAGTCCTTTACACCGGAATTTGTAACGGTGGGCATTGATGATGCCCCGACATCCAATTTTTCAGGTTGTGAGGCAGTCCCGGCGCCATGCCAGAATGTTACTTTCTCAATGCAATTTTCCACGCAGAACGTGCCTCGGGTTCCGCCCACTTCAATACTCCACCAGCCCCCCAAGCCAAATGTCGCGTCGCCGCGTTGGCTAAGAAGGTATCCGACGCAGTTATTCGCAAATTTGACGTGAATGCTGTTGATTGACAACATGACATCGCCCGCACTTTTGCGAAAGCTTGGCCTACCGATAAATGCCTGCACGTGTGTAACATCTCCGCAGAAATACCGCATTACACTGAATGGGTGGGAAAGAAAAGCTTTCATGTGAAAATACGGGAAGCCCTTAATTTTGGATGAGTCTAGAGGACGATAGGTCGATTCGCTGCCGGGGAACCCTATCTTATGCAAGCAGTAAACAAGTTCTCCCACTTCACCATCCCGAATATACTGCTTCGCCCGATCTGCCGGAGGTGTGAAATAGTGGTTCAAGTTGCAGCCTAAGTAGACGTTATGCTCTTCTGCTTTGGCGACCATTTCCCGTGCTTCGTGAATATCATTGGAGAGCGGTTTCTCGACGAGAACATGCTTGCCAGCCTCTAACGCCTGCATAGTCGGCTCGTAATGCCAACTGCCGTTCTCATTCCCTCCCGTGCTGACATCGACAATGTCAAGCTCGGATTCGCACTCCAGCATCTCCTTGAGACTGTAGTAGGCATTCACACCGAACTGCTCCGCCACGCTGTCCGCACGCTCTTTGATAACGTCACAGACAGCTACGAACTCCGCCAACTCGTCGGTTGCGTAACAAGTTGCATGGTCAGTACCGATTCCGCTCAAACCGACCACGGCGACTTTCAATGCCATGAACGTGATTCCTCCTCATTTACATCAACAACCAGTTTACCTCATGTTAAAGATGCTCGCGTAGAACAAGACTCTAAATCCGCCCAACACTTTACAGTGTGCAGAGAGAACCGAATTTTACCATGGCGGTACATGACCGTCAAGTGCGAAACACGTGCGGTTTGCCGCCGCCGATTATGCACCGAATCTGAATTTGCGGCGGGTTGACGAGACATCGAAAATCAATAGGCGAATTTTGAATTTAAGCTACTTCTGCCGCGAGATTCTCAGAGCCGAAAAGAGTACCTCCGCAATTTAATTTATTGCGATTTCAGACTTGATTTTGAAGCGATTCAGTGCTATAATCTACCGAATTGTTCAAGAGAAAACGCTGATAAATGTAGAGTACCAATAGAAATGCAAATCAATTTTCAGAACGTCATCGATCTGTCCTACCCAGTCGATGAAGACAGTCCGCGGGAACTCCCAATCCAGCCTGCCAAAATTTACGACACAGCAACAATGGAGAAGGACGGTTACTTTGAGAGCCGCGTTGACTTATCCGGCCACTATTCCACGCATATCGACGTTCCGTGCCTGATGTATGCCGATGGGTATACTATCGCCGAAATCCCTCAAGATAAGTTGACGGGTCACGCTGTCTTGATGGATTTTTCTGAATCCAAGCAACCGGAAGATGCCGTAAATGCGAGAGATGTTGATTCTTGGATGGCTAGGAACGGGGATATTTCTCCGGGAAGCATCGTATTTATGAGAACCGGAATGGACAGATATGCATTTCAGGACATCTTCAATCGTAAGTGGATCGGCTTTAGCGGTGATGCCGCTGAACTGCTCACGGAGAAAGGCATAAAGGTTATCGGTACGGACGCGTGCAGCATTGATGCCATGTCCGGACACCAGACAGAAGAGTTTCCCGCCCATCACACCTTTCTCGGCGCAGGTATTCCGCAAGTGGAAGATCTGTGCAATCTGAGCCTTGCACCCACAAATTTTTACGTTGTGATTGCACCACTGAAATTAGTACGCAGTTCCGGAGCTCCGACGCGCGTGTTCGCGTTCGTATAGAGAGCGCCGCTTTGGAGCGAAGCATCAAGCACGGAATTGCACGGGATAGGTGCATGATTGACTGAATAGCTGATCTTCTGCAGAGTGCTGGGTGCATTTTGCCTTGAACGAATGAGAGTTCACCGGGGTCCTGGATTGAGCGTGAAGATTTTCACGCTATTCCAAGTCGCAATCTAGTAACATTTCAGCGCGGTCCGTTCTACGGTCATGCAGAATCTCGACTTTCTCCGACAAATTGAAGACCGTTTTCCATTAACCGAACGAATCATTCAACTCCCATCTCGGCAGATGTCTATGACCGTGGTGGAGGAACCGGATTCGTTTCTTGAGTCATTAAGTAGAGAGGATTTTGACGGAACACTACATCTTCCTTACTGGATATATCTGTGGTCTTCATCAATTGGTTTAGCGCACCACCTTCATCTTGATGCGAGATTGGCGGGGCAGCGCATCTTGGAGGTCGGTTGTGGATTAGGACTCGCTGGAATTGTGGGATGCCAGCAAGGTGGCAAGGTACTGTTTACCGACTGTGAAATACAGGCATTACTGTTAGCTCGTTACAACGTTTGGCAGCATGGGTATGAAGACAGAGCGGCATTCGCCCAAATGGATTGGAACGCACCGTGCGTGAATGGAAAATTTTCATTCATCCTAGCATCAGATGTCATCTACGAGGAAAAAAACTGGCAACCCCTCATCGCTGTGTTACAGACGTATCTCACCGCGGATGGTGAAGCTATAATCTCGGAACCGAGCCGAAGCAACGCTGTCGGATTTTTGAAACTGCTTGAGTTTTGTGGTTTTTCGCATGAAAAACAGGTTTACGTCGTGTTTCCGGAAGAACGCCTGTCAACCATTTCGGTTTATTGTGTGAAGCGTACCTGACCTTTTTCCTGTACACCAGTACGCGGCAACAGTTAGTAAGATTGGCATTTTGCACGAGTTCTCTCTGCGTCTTATTGAAACTTTACGAATCATTGGGACGTTTTTTCAATACATCTTAATCTTTCAAGTTTCGCGCTCAAGGAGAGGACAATGATAAATTTATGCAAACAACCGATCTGTTCACATATCGTATTATTGGGATTCGTCTTATTGCTGGTTGGTTGCGGCGGAAGCAGCATTCAGAATCCAGTGCAGGAACCGGAAGAAGACACCGATAATTTGACACAGGTAGACGCAAATCACCAATCACTCAACGTTGCTGTTGAGGTGAGCAAAAGCACTGTACAGACGGGAGAGGCGGTCAACTTGAAGGCGACCGTTGACGGAATTCGAGGTACAAACCTAATACTCAATTGGGTGAACGTAACAGGTTACGGAGAGCTTTCCGTTGTAAACCAACACAGCGCGCTCTGGACAGCGCCTAAGTCTTTGGATTCCCTTGAAGTCAAGGTTGAAGTCATACAACTGATTGCCACAGGAGTCAGCCAAGTCATTTCGGTTAAGGAATCAGGCGTTGATACCGATACCGAAGTTCTTACAGATACCAAAACGATATTGCTAACAGTCACACCGAGTTAATTTCTGAAAGTTTTTGTTTAGACGAGATATTTTTTTGGCGGGAGAGCGAGACACCCTCCCAATTAATCTTTAATGGTATTGTGCGGCCCTCATATCGCAAAATCGCGCCAGGAGTCTCAGCAAACGATTTTTTCAAAAACATCCGTTATGAAGGAGTATTAGATGCAAGAGTGTTCACCGAGTGCCGGCCATTATTTGCGATCTCGTTTTTCGTTTAAAAACGCAATCGTCGCCATCCTGATTTTCTTTCTTGTGACAGAATCAACATTAGCAGCCGCGTCTCAGGCATGGGGTTTATACCATCGGGTACGTAAGGGTGATACCGTATCGGGCATTGCGAAGAAATACAACGTATCCGTCCGGTCCATTTTTAGCAACAATCGTATTCCTTCTGCACGCCGCCTCCCCATTGGAAAAAAGTTATTTATCCCCCGGGTCGCACCTTCCCAGCGGCAAGATGGCACTTGGTATAAAGTTAAGCAAGGGGACACATTATCCGAAATTGCACGCAAACACAACGTTTCGTGGCCAAGCATAAGAAGCGCCAATCCCAAGTTGCGATCTCCGCACCTGATTCGGCCTAAGCAGAAGCTATTCATCCCCGGTCCTCATGCAATCGGCTTCAGAGCCCCACTGCGCACGCGTTTGACGGTTACTTCTAATTACGGTTACCGCCGCCACCCCATTAGTAAAAGGTTGAGGTTCCACCACGGCACGGATTTCCGAGCCAAACCGAGAACACGTGTCTACGCATCCAAAAGTGGGAGAGTCGTTCGAGCGAAGTGGGACGGCGGATATGGGCGAATCGTTGTCATCGAACATACGGGCGGGTATTCAACATGGTATGGACACCTGTCAGCCATTCGAGTAAAAACCGGTCAGAGAGTGAAACGTGGACAGTTTATTGGGTTAAGCGGGAGTAGTGGGCATGCAACAGGTCCTCATCTACATTTTGAAATTCGGTGGAAAGGCAAGAGCGTGGATAGCGCTCGCTACATTCAGTTGTCATAAGCGTTGTCATCATTTCACGGTTGGCGCCGCGCTCATACCGCTATGGTTCGCTTCATTCGCCGTGGCTGCGGATCGTCCTGAAATCGGAGCCCGGGCATTGGGGATGGGCGGCGCCTATATCAGCAGCGTTGATGATTCAACAGGGGCGTTATGGAATCCGGCGGGAATTGCGAGCCTGCAACAGGGGAACTTTATCTACGATCTTTCTCAGGGCGCATTTTCTGTTGGGTATCCAATTCATCAAAACGTTGGGACGTTTGGTTTCAGCCTGCTGGATCTGAAGGGTGACGATCGTTTCTTATTTGACCATCCGAACAACCCAATCGGCACTTTCGAGAGAGGGCGTAATCAAGCCATCCTGTCCTATGCGAGATCATTGAACGCAAATTGGATGATTGGGGGAAATATCGGGTATAGGCGCGCCCCTTACCTCGGCAGTAGATGGAAGCAGAATTATGACTTGGGATTAATCGTGAAAATTTCCCCAAATCTCATATTGGGCGCAAGCGGGTTTGACATTGCGGGTGTAAAGATTCCGGACAGAAATGGACATGTTCTTGAGACGTATGATACGCAGTTTGCGTTGGGTGCGTCGTGGACCCCCCTCAAGCATTTGCAGTTGAATAGCATGTTGGACGCGACGGCACGGAAGTTTAAAGCGGGAGCGGAAACGGGAGCGCACGGCGTCGCTTTTCGGTTGGGATCAGCAGTTGATTTTAGAAGGCCGGAAAAACCGTTAAACTGGAGTTTAGGCCTTTCTATTAACCGCTGGGGCAAACTAATCCACTATGCTTACTTGGCTCAGCCTAGTCTGGAATATAAACATATTCTTTCGGTCGGCGCTACATTTGGCCCTCTCCCGAAAACCAAAACCGATCAATCTACTCCAAACCCTAATCAATCCGTCCTCAACTCTAATCAATCCATCTCCAACCCTGATGAACCCACCTCTAACACCCATCAATCCTCCGCGCGCCCAGCACTCCGCGAGAAAACGCGGCAACCGGTAACGGTCAATGCGGCCACTGATACTTCTTCAACCGTTAAGATTGCGAATGTTTACGGCGTCGAGCTTGAACTTGTTCTCGCCATGGTGCGGGTAGAATCAAACTTCCAGCCGAATGCGATTTCGAAGTCAGGGGCGGTTGGACTTACACAGTTGATGTCTTTCACGGGTCGGGAACTTGGATTGAAAGTGCCAAATTATCGGAATCCACGCAAGCCATCACAAAATGCGCAAACGGATGAACGCTTTAATCCGCGCAAAAACTTAGAAGCCGGCGTTAGGTATCTGAGCCGTATGATAAAACGGTACGATGGCAACCTCGCGCTCGCAATTGCCGCATACAATGCGGGCCCTGGCCGCGTAAAAAAAGATGTCCCGTTAATGCGCCAAACCGAACGGCATGTAAGCAAAGTATTCAACCATTATTACCGATACAAATCAAATCCCACCGTCAAAGATGCTGCTCTTCATAGGCTTGATGCTACACTTAATAAATCTCTGCCGTAATCTTTTCCGACTCCATCCAAGGTTTTATCCCTTCGCCCAATCACAATATAAACCCAATTTCCAAACAAAGCAGCCGTCCACAAAGTTCACCCGTGAACACGGTCAACATAGCGACATAAAGAAAACCTGTCGCAGCCCGTGTTGCGCCGACGGCATCGTGTTCCACCGCTTTTTCGCGCAGGCAGTACCACGTTATGAAATACAGTATGACAGATCCGCCGAATCCAACCAGCAGCCTGAGGCTAAAAACAATATGATGAAATGGGGTTAGCGGAGTAGCGTTCTCAGATTGCCATCTAAGAAAGAGGTTAAGCGCAAATAGGGCAATTGAGATGACGAGTGAAACAAGAAAGATAAGATTAAATCTCTTTAAATGAACGACAGGCAGGCGCGGGGTAACGAGATACCAATGGCCAAACCACATGCCGCTATTCACCGCACCAAGCAGAACGGATGAAACCAAAAACTGAAGGGGCAACAGGAATGCCTCCGCCGGCAGATCGATTTTACCTAAGTAGGCTTGGGCGCTGTTGACAATCCACGTGACCCCCAAAATTGTCGCAATGAATAGGAGGCCTCGACTAATGAATTGAGATTTCATCCATAGGCTAATTGTGTAAATTAACGTCAGAAACAAGAAGGCGGCGACGAATGCAGAATCGTGTCCACTCCATGAGAAGACGAAGTTTTTGAGGCTGATTGGTTGACGGTTAATCGCAAGGTTTGCAAAACGCGTTAAGATCATGACTAAGAGATAAATTGATCCCATCAGCCTGTAAAAGCCGCGGCCAACTAAACCCTTGGGAATAATAAGCAGCAACCCCAAACCACCGACTGCCAATTGGCTAAAAACAAGATAAAAAATGTGAATCATCGTGGGTGAACCGACTCCATACGTAAAAGAAAACCCAATAAGAAGCGAATTCAATGTGTCGATCGCGAGTCAAACCCGCGACTCTCGACGGTTTTACTTCCTATTGGGTTAGTTATTTTTGAGAAAATTATATTTAGAGTATTTCTACAACTGCACCAACTGCTTCCAACTGGGCTTTAAACTTCTCGGCATCCTCTTTGTTGACGCCTTCTTGGATAACTGTCGGCGCCGATTCAACCTTCTCTTTAGCCTCTTTTAAGCCAAGCCCGGAGATAGCCCGCACCTCTTTGATAACGGGAATCTTGTTCGGGCCGATTTCTTTCAACTGTACATTAAACTCTGTTTGCTCCTCTTCCGGAGCTTCTTCGGCAGCAGGACCTTCCGCTGTTCCCGCCGGCGCAGCGGCGCCCGCCACCATCATCGGCGCAGCTGCACTGACACCAAATTTATCTTCTAAAGCCTTCACTAATTCCGAAAGTTCCAGAACCGTCATATTACTGATTTCCTCAATCAGTTTTTCAACATCAGCCATTGTTGAATTCCTTCCTTCATCATCAATTAAAATTTATGCCTGTTCGGCTTCTTTTTTCTGATCGGCAATTGCCTGTAAAACAGTTGTCACTTGTTGGATCGAACCATTCAATACATTCACCAGCCCGGTCAAGGGTGAACCATGATGTAAAACGGACATCAAGCCGGATAATGGCGACCTTAAACCACCGACCGCACGCGCAATCAACTGGTCACGCGACGGCAAATTGACAAGTTCCTCGACCGCTGCGGCGTCAATAACCTTTTTACCGAGTATACCCCCCTTAATCTTTAAGTTTTCGTGTTCTTCGCTAAAATCCATAAAGATCTTCGAAGGCATCGCCGGGTCACTGCTTAATGCTACGGCGGTTGTCCCATGGAGGTACGATTCTAAACTCTCAATCCCCAACGATTGGGCGGCGACACGAATTAACGTATTTTTGTAAACTTTATATTGGATACCTTTTTCGTGCAGCTGACGGCGCAGTTCGTTAATTTCCGCTACTGTCAGCCCCTGAAAGTCTGTCAGGATTATGACTTCAGAATTCTGAAAACGCTCCTGGATTTGTTCGACTTGTTCGACATTTTTCTGGTTAGGCATTCTAAATCCTCTCGCGCAGCCACAGGCTTGGTGCCTGTTAACATACAAGGTTAAATTCTAAACCTCCAAAAAAAAGCCTCCAATCATATTGGAGGCTTAACTTCTAATTCGACAATAGGCACATAACTTCAGAACCTAATCCCTATCGTCTTCATGGCGATGCAAGCCTCGGTAGGCTGAATCTCTCATTTAAGCAAATTGCACCTACTGTCTACGACCGCTCTTCAAAATGATATTCAAATTTTAAGCACGAACGGTGAGTTTCAAGGCAACCTAGTATTAGACATCTTTCCTAATTAACTCAATGTGGTTGACAAAACCGAAGCGTTAAGGGCAACCACAAGGGTTGCCCCTACAGCGTATTAGCCCAATGTGAGGGTAGTCGTTTTACACCTGCCGCCCCTCTGGGGCTATCGGCCGGCGGAATTATTTTGGAAAGAAGTCTATTAGCTAAATTGCTGTGGATTCAGCCGAATCCCAACGCCCATAGTTGACGAAATTGCTACACTCTTCAAATACCTACCTTTTGCTGAAGAGGGGCGTGCCCGAATCAAGGTGCTCATGACCGTCTCAATATTCTCCTGAATCTGATGCGCATCAAAGGAACTTTTGCCGACAGGAACATGAATGACGCCTGACTGCTTTTCGACACGGTATTCAATCTGACCGGCTTTGATATTAGCGATTGCCTCTCCAACGTCCATTGTAACGGTTCCTGCCTTCGGATTAGGCATTAATCCTCTTGGTCCAAGAATCCTCCCCAATTTCGAGGAAATTCTTCGCATCATATCCGGAGTTGCCACGACAGCATCGAATTCCAACCAGCCGCCGGCAATCCGTTCAATAAGGTCGTCACTGCCGACGACATCCGCGCCTGCCTCTTCTGCTTCGCGCGCTTTTTCACCTTCGGCAAATACAACTACACGCACCTCCCTACCAGTGCCGTGCGGCAATGCAACGGTACCGCGGATATTTTGTTCTGCATGTCTTGGGTCAACACCGAGATGCACAGCCAAATCCACGGTTTCTCCAAACTTCGAAGTCGCTGTCTTTTTCAATAGAGGTAATGCTTCATTTAAATCGTAAGACTTAAGGCGATCAACGGCTTGCGCTATCTCCCGGTATCGCTTGCCTCTCTTTTTCATGGTTATCCTCCGTGTTATCCCGTAATCGTGATTCCCATACTCCGGGCGGTTCCTCTGACCATTTGCATCGCAGATTCCAAACTTACCGTATTCAAATCCGGCAATTTGGTTTGCGCTATCTCCTTGATTTGCTCCGGGGTCACAGAGGCAACCTTATTGCGGTTTGGTTCGCCGGATCCTTTCGCAATTCTTGCGGCTTGCTTCAACAGCACCGCGGTCGGTGGTGATTTTACTTCGAAACTAAAAGATCGATCTGCGAAACAGGTCACGACCGTGGTAACAACCAAACCTGGTTGGTCTTGAGTCTGCGCATTAAAGGATTTGATAAACTCTGGAATATTAATCATATAGGGCGCAAGGCTTGGACCCACAGGCGGGTTCGGAGTTGCTTGCCCGGACACGAGCTGAAGTTTTACGACGCCCGCAATTTTTTTTGCCATTTTTAACTCTCCAAGGATACCCTAAATTTTCTCAACCTGGAAAAATTCAAGTTCAATAGGGGTTGTTCGACCAAAAATCGAAATCATAAGATGTAATCGCTGTTTTTCCTCGTCAATGCCATGAATTTCCGCGGGGAATTCATTGAATGGCCCATCAATTACCTTAACCTTATCCCCAACGACATAGTCCACGACGGGAGAGGGTCTCCTTTTCTCTTCATCCGTTGAAATATTAAGGGCATTTTGCACCTCTTCTTCAGCAAGCGGCGGTGGATGGGAACTTGATCCAACGAAACTCATCACGCCGGGGGTGTCGCGGATCAGATGCCAACTTTTCTGGCTACTCTCAATTTCTGCATCTGCCCTTAATTCATTTGCGGTTTGGATTAGTATGTATCCTGGATAAGAAGGGCGTTCAAACGTCCGTTTCTTGCCGTTTTTGACTTCTACCACTTCCTTTGTCGGAATGATGACTTGAAGAATTTCCTCCTCCAAACCTACCGCCTGTACCCGTTGCTCAAGATTTACCTTGACTTTTTTTTCATGCCCAGAATAGATGTGGATAATATACCAGAAGCCGGTCATAGATTTCTCTTATCCATTAAAGTTAACCGTGGGAACGGCACAGAACGGCGTAGACGCATGTTTAGCGGCGGATAAACAGATCGCGAAGTAAAGACAAACCGAAACCTTTAATGTCCCCCCGGTTAGGATCGGGATCAAAATAGAAAAACGCAACAATTACTAGGGGAAGAATCAAAATGGGAATTGATAGTTTCCACTTAGGTGTATAACGTCTCAAAATCAAAGGAACGATTAGCACTAAAACGATGAGCAAAACCAGTCCAATCTCAGAGGTCCAATTGGGGTACGCGGCATTTCCATCGACAAGCCACAGGAAAAACCCTAAAATCGCACATGCTACAATTACGACGAGCGTATTCCCGCGGACATCCTTCCAGTCAGGTTTGGACACCTTTTCCCATTCAATTCGAATTTCTTGTAGATATTTTTTTACGCGCCCTATCATAATGATATTTCAATAAAAAGGCAGGCCAGGAGGGACTCGAACCCCCAACCCTCGGTTTTGGAGACCGATGCTCTAGCCGGTTGAGCCACTGGCCTGCAAGCAAGGAAATGATTGATGTTTTATCGAGTTTCTTTGTGTAGTGTGTGTTTCCGACAAAAACGACAATATTTTTTAAACTCAAAACGCGATTGTTGTTTTCTTTTGTTCCTTGTCGTCACATAGTTTCGCCGTTTGCAATCATCACACGCTAACGAAACGACATCTCTAGGCATATCGGTTACTCGAATATTAATACATATCGGTTTTGAAACGCATACTGAAGCCGACGACCGGACTTGAACCGGTGACCTCGTCCTTACCAAGGACGCGCTCTACCTGCTGAGCTACGCCGGCACAGCAAACATGTCCCCGTTCCGACATTCGCCGGATTCGCCATTAAGCAAACCGCGCTCCAGTGAAATGCCACTCGGGAGTTTGGCGAAATAGCTGTCCAAATTCAAAGGGGACTACCAAAAAAATATCAGAACGCCAAGCGGGAGACGGGGTTCGAACCCGCGACAATTGGCTTGGAAGGCCAATGCTCTACCAACCTGAGCTACTCCCGCGTTGTATCTGAACTGCTTTCGCGTTTTGCTGTGCGCCATACGTGATGGGGAGAGAAGGATTCGAACCTCCGAAGGCATAGCCAACAGATTTACAGTCTGCCCCGTTTGACCGCTTTGGTATCTCCCCAGCCGGTGTACAAAGAATGGAGCTGGCGAGAGGAATCGAACCCCCAACCTAGTGATTACAAATCACTTGCTCTGCCCGTTGAGCTACGCCAGCAAACGCGAATGTGAATTATACATAGTAGCTATTCGTTTGTCAAGGTATTTTTGTTTAAAAGGCGTGCCCCAGTTCGATATGGATGCGGCGTGAGTATTTCTCAGTGAGCGGGAAACCAAAATCCAAACGAGCGGGCCCAAGGGGCGTTTCAATACGAAGCCCGACTCCGACTCCCGACCAAGGGAGGCTTTCTTTTACTTCCGAAAGTTTCAGTTTATCCCACACGTTGCCCGTGTCAAAAAACAAGGCACCGCCAATGAACTTAAATATTGGGTAGCGCAATTCTGTATTGAAAACAAACAAAACGTCCCCACGAGGATTGTCCGATTCGCTGGGGCCTAATGACCGCTCATCGTACCCCCTAACCGTTGTGGATCCACCCGCCCAAAAACGTTCAAATGAGAGGAGGTCGTCAATCTCCCGGGCACGGTTGGGGCGCAACCAACCAAGCCGGAGCGCATTCGCGACAACTACCCGTCCAATCTGCTTGTAGTGGCGATTATCCGTTGTAAATTTCACAAAACGGGTTTCGCCGCCAAGAAACGCGCCGGCATACTCTACTGCCACCTCGTTGAACCATCCATTTCCGGGGTTAAGAAAGCTATCCCGATTATCCCGATGAAACGAGATTCCCAAACTGCTCACAATGGTGCTTCTGTCACTATCGCTCTGATGTAACTCCTGATATTTGTATTGCATAGCCAAGTTACTATGCAATCCAAGCCGTTTCGCAAGATTGGCCGTTACGCCGCGGGCGCGTATGTCATCGTTTTCTTCCAAATTATCTTCAAATAGGCGAAGGGTGCCGATTGTATGTCCAAGGATTGGTGGTTTTAACCACGGTTCAACCAAGGTAAGTTCATACAGGTTACCTCGCGTTCCGATTCGAAACTGCATCCCTGCTCGCATGTTGCGTTTGTGAATATTATTGTGAGTCACACCGATAGTTCCCCGAACGCCTTCCGACGGGCTATAACCGCCGCTCAAGCTCATTGAACCGGGAGCTCTGACTTTGGCGTCGACATTGACATCAACGACCTTTTCCCCTTCAAGCTGTCCAGGCGTTTGAATATCGATTTCGCGAAAGATTCCGAGATTAAACAATCGCCGACGACCTTCAATCAGTTTTTCGTGGTTAAACACGGTGCCGTCTAGGTTCTTAAATTCTCGCTCCAAAACGTGTAGTTTGATTCTCCCCTCCCCATCAAAGTAGAACCTGCCAAACTTGGCTTGAATGCCCTCAGAGATTTGATAAACCAGCCTACCTGTTTCCGGCTGGTAGTGCGATTCAATGCTTGCGTAGATATACCCTTCCTTACTGTAATGGGACTGGATCGATTGCACATCGCGCGCCACAATGTCTGTGCTGTACGGTTCCCCCGGTTTTGCAGCGGGCTTCGATAGCAAGGTTCTAGCTTTAATTGTGCGGTTTCCTTTAATGCTCACAACCTCTATGATCTGACGTTTTCCCTCTATAACGTTAATCATTAATTTGATGCGCCCTTTTTTTTCATCAATCTCTTTTTCCGGTTTGATTTGAACGTCGGCATAACCGGCTTTTTTATAAAACAGCTTCAGTACACGGCGGTCTTTTTCCAAAATCTCCGGATCAAAAATCCCTTTAGGAAAAAACCTGCCAAATCCCGGAATCATACTACCGACGCGGCTGCGTGATTGGGTTTCCATCTTTCGCCGAAGTTCGGCGGCCGTAAATGCCGCATTCCCCGCAAAATTAATTTCACCGATGTGCAGCACTACGCCGGGATGAATATCGAAACGAATGGTTACTTCATCCTTCGATTCACTTTCAATCTGGTACTCAACCTCCGGGGCAAAATACCCTTTTTGTTGGTAGATGCGGCAAATTTGTTGTGTATTGCTTCGAAGAATTGTGTCCGAATAGCCATCCTGCTTGAATAAACTCAATTTCTCTCTGAGTTCGCGGCTGTCGACATTATCACCCACTAGTTTGACAATGACTTTTTTCCCTTCGCGCACTTGGTACATGAGAGAAACCAGTTGCGGTTTTTCATCAAAATACAGTTCGGGCTGAATATGGACGGTGAGATATCCGTTTTTACGATATAATGTGCTGATGGCGTCAATGTCTTCTTCGATGCGGCGCTTCTGGAAAGGTTTTCCTGCCTTACTATGCAGCACCTTGCCCAACTTTTTAGGCGCAATCCCTCTTACCCCTTTAAATCCGATTTCCCGAATCAGGGATTGCCGCCCCTCGGAGATTTCGTACACAAGATTGACCTCACGTGCAAGTTGCGGATCGGGCGGAATGAAGCACACTTCTGCTTGAAGATAGCCGTTTTCATCTGTGTATAAATCGAGAATTCTTTGTCTATCTTGCCTCGCAACTTGCTCATGATATTCTTCATTCGGGCGTGATTTCATCACTTGAAAAAGGTCATCTTTGCTCAAACGGTCATTTCCGGTGAATTGGATTTGCTGTACGGTGATTTTCGTGGAAAGCATAAATCGAATCAAAACGCCGCCGGGCGCGGCGGTTTCAAGAACTTCCACCTGAGAAAACTCACCGACTGCATAGATTGATTCAATGCTCTTTCGAATCGTGTAGCGGGAGGATGGTTTTCCTATTGAAATTTTAGTTCTGTGTCGGAGGTCATCGAGCAGAGAAGATTCATCAATGGTGTTGCCGTCGAGGAGGTATACTATATTGACGACCTGATGGTTGTGCAACTTTCCCAACACAGGGTTGGACGCAAGCATCAGGCTAATGATGAGATACGGAAGGAAACGGTGTTCCGTTTTTTGGCTCTCGGTTGAGCGCTTCATCTAAATCCATCTTGCGAATGACTTAATTTTGCTTCGGATTTAACGCCTAACGAATCGGCGTCAACCCAAATTTCTGTTGAAGTTTGAGATCGATACCAAATTTGCCCTGCTCGTTCTTTTCACCTTTTACCGTGATGTGTCTATTAATCAGATATTCAACTTCAATGCGAGGTTCGGTGTGAAGTTGGAAGGTAAAACCGGACGTTAGAAAAAAGCGTTCGGAGATGGCTTTGGTAAAGAAGAATTGTGACGCCTCGAACGCGCTAGGGCTAATGTCAAACCGCACGTCATCAACGAACCCCACGGCATCCGCAACACGGCTTCCCAAAAAGCGTTGAGAATGCCGCAGCAAAAGGTTTGAGGTAGCGCCCGCCGATAGCGGCTCAGAAGTGTCGGCGCCGCCGAACGACAAAATGCGAACGATCTGCCTTGAGGTAAATTGATACTCTTCGCCAGCGCTTTTTCGGAGAACTTCAACCTGAAACTCGGGTGGGCGATGCTCGTTGAGATAACCGCTTAAACGGGCTTTAATGTTCAGATCTTTCGTACGCTCTTGGTCATCGGTTGTTACTAAGGGAATGTTTCTAATCGGATCGATGGTTTCGGCATCAATTTTGTATTGGGGGTTAAATTCAAATGGGTTGGTGTTTTCTATAAATGAGCCTTCATTTATAGAAAAGAGGTGGTCCAGCAATGAAAACTGGCCCTCCAACAAATTCACGCGCCCATCAAAGATGGGTTTTTGAATAGGTCCGACGATCTTGCCGTTTACGACAGATACTGCGACTTCAAGTTCGCCGATGTCGGACTCCATTCGTAAATTATCGTCGGCGAATACCGCAAGATTCAATCGTAAATCACGGACAATCGGGTAGTCGAACCACACTTCAGTTTGGATGCCTGCGTCTTTATCAAACCAATTCTCAACTAATTCCCTCCAGTGATTCTCGTACCGCCCCTCGGTGATATGGATAGAACCTGTGAGTTCCGGAAGTTTCAACCCGCCATTAATTGCAAGGTCTGCCCGCTCGAGTTCAACCCAGTACACGCCGGGCATCTCAAAAACACATCCGCCGCTCAATGCTGCAGTAAGATTTAAATTTTGTATACGATGCCAGTCTGATTCTACAGAGCCGTTTATCCGGTATGCGCCGCCATTTAGTCTGCCATCAAATCGCCGAATATTCAGTCCACCATGGGTGAAATCGATGTCAATCTCAGTTTTCTCAATTTTTGTGTACGAATCCGGGAAGTCAAATTCTAAATTCCTTAGATTTGCAACCCCTTTCAATTGCGGCGACCGTAGAGGTCCCCCGATTGTCACGCCAATTTCGCCCGTACCATCAGCAAAATCGCATGAGGGAATAATGAGCGGCAGAAAATCTAAATTGCGGATAGCCGCATCTAATCTACCCTCGATTTCGTCGTGCTGAAGCGGTTCTGCTTTAAATTCGAGAAAAGAAAGATTAAATGGAATGAGTCCTGAAAACTTGGCTCGATTGGCACCTACGGAGAAGCGCACGTTATTTCCATCTATGCCGGTTAGGCGCAGTTTCTTATTTTTGTACACAATTTTGCCCGTAAATTCGTCCAGATGGGCATGACGAAGTGAAAACCTCGGCGTCTCCCATTCGAAAATGACTTCTGGATTTGCGTCTGTCCCGCGTATGTCTAACACTGCATTAAGAAAACCCCGAATCGCGTATGCATCGGGAAAAAAATCAGAGATAAAGCCGAGATTGAAATGATGCATATCCATGCGAAAATCCAACCGACCGCCCAATTTCCAACTTCCGGAACCGGTCATTTTTAGGCGCTGTGCGTCTGCATTGGACTTCTGATCTTCTAAAGTAAAATCGTCGAGCTTTACTGTCCGATCTTTTAGGCGAACCTTAATCACCTCCGGGTTACTTATTGTATAGTCCAGACCTTCCACCATGCTATTCACCAGCACATGCTGAATGTTTAAATCGCCAACTGCGTATTCAATCAAATTGTGTACATCCGGCAAGGCAATCTTCGGCGTCCATGCGGTTTCACCGGGCGTGATTATCCGATTGATAGGGAATCGTAAACGCGCTTCTGCTGTGACGAATCCTTCAAAATCAGAGATAATTTCTCCGGTTAAGAAACTCCGCGCAAAATCAGAGATTTGCGCCTGTGTGACGGTGAATTGTTGCACCTCGAAATCCGTGGGCAGCAGTCCGTTCATTTTGAATTCAATTGGTTTTGGGGCGGCATACTCCCCGGCGCCAATCTGAAAACTGAAAGCGGGAATACTAATTTTTCCGGCGCTTGCCTTCAGACGCATCGCCGCACCTGAAATCGGTGTGTCGAGGTGTTTGAATTTCATCATGCCGTTATGGACAGTTCCTTCGCCGACCAAGTAAGGTGAAGCGGTTGTTCCCCGAATGCTGAAATCCACTTCGGCTATGCCACCCGAGTCTTCGAGCAATACAGGGAACAATAAGGCTAGATAATCGAGCATTATCTTTGATTCATTCTTCCCTTTTAATTGCAGGTTCATGGGTAATTCCGGAAACCGTTCTGGCAGATTGAGCGGCTGGAAGGAGAGATTTATCGGAATTTCGCCGGAGATTGACAACTGATTGTCGGCATTTCCCAACCGAATTGTATCTCCCATAACCAGGGTTCGATTGTTATATTTCGTAAATCCCTTATCTGAAAATTCCGCATTTTTGCTCTTTGCGTAGGTATCCCATTCCGCATCAATAGTGGGTTCGGTAAGGGTGCCGCCCAGGGCAATCCGGCTAGAGAAACGGCCATCCAACAAAGCAGAAGTGTTAAACAGTGTCAACGTCAATGACGGTAACAATAACGCGTACGGAAGCTCGCTGAGTTCCAACTGTAGATTTAGGTTCCCATCGGTGTCACACGTGCCTGACGCATCTATGAATCCCCCACCTGGTTGTCCGATATGGAATGATTCAATGGTAAATCCCCCACCCGAATACCGACATATAATCGGCGCCAAATTCTGTACATTGTGCTTTTTGTAGATGAGGAGTTTATCTGAACCTTCTCTAACAACGTATGGTTGATTGCTATCTTCCCAAATAATTACCGTCCGCCCGCCATCTCCTTTTTCAACGGTGAATGACGAATTAGGGGGAATTGAGATTCCATGCTTTGAAAATAACAGTCCTAACGCTTCCGAAATGCCGCCGCGATTCAATTCGTCTAGATGCTTTTGTTCAGCGTCGAACTGCAACTTATTGATGCTAGCCCGTAGATTGCTGCATTTGAGCGTTCCGGATACTTGATTCGCTTGAAATCCGCTACCCTGAAGCGCTAATGAGACATCCACATGACCCTCCAAATCATACTCACGCATTAGGGCGGACTGCTTCCCGCGCATCACGTAGTTCACTAATTTTGTGAGATTCACCTGCCTTCCATCAAGTTGCAACTGAAACGAGGCTGGTGCGTGAAAACTAGGAATTGAAAATAGTGAGGATTGAGCTTTCGTTTTTGATAAGTTCCATCTTCCCGCGGCTCGATAGTTTCCGCCGGCAAGGTTCCAGTTGACGAATTCCAGTTCAACCGAAATTAAATCGTTCGTGAACCCAGCGCGGGCATTGTCCGCATTTGACAAGGGCGTATCGAAATCGGATTGTGATTTGCCGCCGCCATGTATTCGTATGCGGGCTTGCAGATTTTCAATCGGCTGCGGAAAATCGAACAGTTGCATCTCTGTTTCCTTTACATCAACCGATGCGGTCAATACCGGATGTTGAAGGCTGCCAGTCATTTCGCCGCTCAAATCCGCGTAGCCATGAAGATGAGATAGTTGCGGGAGATACTTCGTTAAAGGCGCCAAATGAAATTGCTTGCCGCGAAATTCGATACGCATGGCGTCTGCAGCAATTCGGTCCTCAAAAGACATTGGCAATGCACTGAGATTTAACGGCACACTACCGTCAACATGAATGGAATTATCGAGCCAGAGAAAATTGGACTGCTCCACAATCAAGTTCCGATTCTTGTAAACTAAACGTCCGGCGGCTTCACTAATGGTGACGGGTTCTAACGGTAAATTAACGGACAGATTTTCGAGCGACCAATCCAACACCAATTGAGCATCTTCGGCGGTTCCGTTCCCGGTGAGTTTATATCGGGCTGTGCCTGACACCATTGGCGTCATGCCTAAAATATCGGTTAGGTATTCGAGTGCAAACCCTTCAGACTCGACAGTGAAATCGAACCGTTCTCGAGGCAGGACTTTTTCGGCCGACGGCCGCGTCGAAGACGGCGGGTCCGGTTCAAATGCCGCTGCACCCAGAGTCCCCGCTGCACGTAGTAAGCGGCGGCGGTCGCGGCTATCCGCAAGTTCAAAGGAGTCAACTTGCCAAACGTCGTCGGCGAAACTGAGTTTAACAGTGGAAGGATTAATCAACTGCCTCCCATTAGCGTGAAGCGCGAGGGAAGGTAGGGTCATGTTCAGAGTGAATTGGGATGTGTCCGCGAGGGTTCCGGAGATTTCCAGCGCGCCGTCGGCGCTTCCCGTGATTTTATCTGACAGCGTGTCGTTAAAAATCCGCAGGATTGGCTTGACGTCTACACCCTTACCGTCCACGAATACTTTGTATGGGTTTCCTTCAACCGATTCCATTACCCCTTGGATTCGACACGTGTTGTCAAATCCTGAACCTTCAAAGTGCAGTTTGTCGCCCATGTATATACCTTCAAGGTGAACATCGCGCAGCGGTTTTCCTGCGTAAGAGACCTTTGAGAAATCAAAGCTCAGATCGACCCTCGGATTTGTGACGTTTGCACGACCGGTTGCAAGGACGACAAGATCGGCGTCCAATTGGAAATCTGTTATCCCCTTCGCGCGCGCAAGTTCTGCCAACCGCATCGCCTCGCTTTGGAAGCTGATGTCATAGTCTCCATCCGGCGTCAGTTCTGTGTTGAGCACGCCGCGCTGCCCACGAACCAATATCTCAAAATTGGGGGTCTTGACAACATAATCCTGGATTTCTAATGGAAGCGTTAGTGGATCAAGCGCCAATTCCCAGGCTTGGCCGGCCGCGACGTGGAGGTTTCCCCGGCCGTCTAGGCTCGCAAGCGTCCCATCAAGTTTGAGTTCGCCGGTTGCAATTCCTTCAATAGGATAATCGTCTCCGGCAAGCCTAACATAATCCGCAATCTGAAGCGGCTGCGCGGTTACACTGAAATCGACAGGGATATCGTTTTCCATCCGGGCTACTCCGGTGAGCATTATTTCGCTCTCGCCCTTTACAAGGCTCACCGGATGGAGCGTAACGCGGCCTTCGGCATAGTGAAATTCCGCCCGCAAAACACCAATGGGGACATCGTATAAAGCGGCGTCGGGTATACTAAACGTTGCGGTGAGGGGAGGATTCGGTGATATCCTTCCTGTGAGCGTGCCACTGCCGCTCAGGTCCGGTAAACTCAAGATCCGAGAAAGTTTACCGACATCTATCTGGGTGATATTTAGATTGATGGCAGATGGGTCTGCCGACCCAAGCGGCCCGTTAAGGCGAATTTCGGCATCATCAAGATTTGCCGACACGGATAACCGATTGTTTTCAATATCGCAGCGCGCTTTTGAAAGTCGAATAGGCACATCGTTCAGGGAAGCCTCGCTCAATTCTAGGTTGGAATCCAGTTGGAAACCGTTCAAATTAGCGCTGCCCCCGCGAAACAGGATTTTGCCGTTGACACGCCCATTGACAACCAAAAAATCTTCGGGCAGTTCAATGACCGTGGGCAAAACCTGATGCGCTTGAAGGTCGGAAAGTTGCAACGATCCATTGTACTTCACACCTTCTGAAGCCAACTTAAAAACTGCGTCGCCCGTAGCTGATCCGGAAGCTAATTCCCCATTAATTGCGTTTAAGTGAAATCGATCCTGGGTAAACTCGGCGTCCGCAACCCAATTTTCAAGCGGTATCTGATTAATCTTTGCTTGAGGAAGTTTGAGATTACATTGTCCAACAATGTCGCCAATCCATCCCTTGGCTTGTATTGCGGCTTGTGCAAACCCTTCCAATTCATAAGTTGGGACATATTTCTGCAGATCTCGCAGATCGACATTGAGGCCAATTTGTGTATCTAGGATAGGCGTCGAACGCTCGTTACTCGGAGATTCGCTGTTGAAATTATTCAAGCCTCCGGAAATCGTCAGGGAAGAATTTCCCACAGTGAGGCGCAATGTTTTCAACTCGCCCTGGTTTTTCAAAAACTCAAACTCGGTTACGAGTTCGTCAATTTGCGTCGAAATGCCGTTCAATTCAAAGCTGCCATCTCTTATGTTCATGCTTCCATTATATTTGGCGCTTTGCTTCGGGTTATCTATGAGGCTATGAATGCCGCTGATGGCTATTTTGAATTTTCGCGTTTCATCTACAAAAGAGATGCCGCCATCTTCAATGTTTGCACGTGCAATCACGAGTTGAGGGCGTCTCGCACTCGATTCGGTGGTTTTCTCCGGCATTAGCGATGATAGGTTGAATTTGCCATCTCGATCAATATATGCGTTGATTTGTGGACGGTAAAGATTGAACCGCTGGACGACAAATTTACCCTGCATTAATCCCCAAAGTCGATACTTAACATTAACCTCATCAATCAGAATGGGATTCGGCTTGTCAGGATGTTGTTTGGCGACCTCGAGTTGGTGGACTTTCAATCCGGTTAACACATTACCGGATATCTTACCAATGGTGACTGGGTGATTCAACTGGTTTTCAAGTTCATCCACTATCACAATTCGAACCCGATTGAGCAGGTATGCAGAACGCGAAAAGAAAAATACGCCAATTACCAAAGTGATTACAATAACCGCAAAAAATGTCAGGAATACATTTCGCGTCCGCATAGTGCCTTCCTACGATGCTTAGGGTTCATTTGCAGCGGGTTTTTGGTGTAAAACAACCGATCTTGATTCGGTGCGGCGATTTTGCACATCAAATGGATTTTACGGGCGGTTGGAAGGATTTTTACGTTATCCATTTAGTGGCACAGGGTGTCTAACGTACGACAAATTCTCTGCAAATCGTGGCTAAGTATAATAGCAAATTGCGATGTGACCGTCAAGGATATTTGCCGCAGCTACGGCGCGGCACGAAATTTTGCACATCATCTCCAAAGTCGGATATAATTGGCGGATTGGACATCAAATCAAAGCAGAATACCACGAAAATTTCTGGCCGATGATTGATTGGCGAGTAAGATTAAATTTCTGGTTTTCTCACACATCGGATGATAACATTGATATAAATCAAGACGCCATTTTACACATTGTTAATTCGTTACGCAAAACCGTATCTGCCTACGAAAGGAAGACCATTAACAGACATGAGCTTTCACGTTAAAGACGGCTACCTATACTGTGAAGCGCTGAAGGTTAAAGCGATTCAAGAGCAAATTCCGGAAAGTCCGTTTTATCTCTATAGCCTCAATCAGATTACAGAAAATTATATGGATTATAAATCTGCCCTTGAGGGAATTGAGTCCATCATCGGGTACGCTGTCAAAGCGAACAACAACATGACGATTCTCAAACATCTCCGCGGGTTGGGCAGCGGTGCCGTGTTAGTGAGCGGTAATGAACTCAGTATGGCGTTATCCGCCGGCTTTAATCCGCGGCATATGGTGTTGAACGGCAACGGTAAGACGATGAATGAGCTGACGCTAGCGGCGAGGCACGGCACGATGATTAATATCGACAGCGAGTTCGATTTGGAACACATTCGACAAGCCGCGAAGACGGTTGGAAAACCAGTTGACGTGCTGGTTCGCATCAACCCGGATGTCGATCCCGAAGTACATCCTTATGTTTCGACGGGAATCAAAAACTCCAAGTTTGGCATCCGAAATGAACGCCTCGAGTGGTTTCTTGAGCGGATTAGAACTGAGCCGCTACTCAATCTTGTCGGTATCCACTGCCATCTCGGATCGACAATTAAGAAGGTGCGTATCTTCCGAGATGCGACTGCCTTGATGATGCAATTCGTGGAAGCCATCCGGCAAGCCGGTTTCAAACTGAAATACCTGAACATCGGCGGCGGATTGGGAATTGATTACGAACGCAGCGGCGACACGTTGGCAACGCCGCAGGATCTTATCGATTCGATTCGAGATTTATTGACCGGTGACATCGCGTTAATTATCGAACCCGGGCGATCTATCGTTGGGAATGCAGCCGTATTTGTAAATCGTGTTATCGGCGTGAAAACCAACGACAACAAGCATTTTATCGTAACGGACGGCAGCATGGCGGAACTAATTCGTCCGAGTCTGTACGATGCTTACCAGCACATCGACTTTATCGAACCGATTGACGGCGAGGGAAAAACTTACGAGGTAGTTGGACCTGTCTGCGAGTCCGCGGACTTTCTCGGCAAGGATAGGCGCCTGCCGACCCCCCATGAAGGCGCGGGCCTTGTCGTGCACGATGCGGGGGCTTACTGCTACACGATGAGTTCAAATTACAACGTCAAAATGCGTCCTCCCGAATACCTTGTAAATGACCGCGAATTGACTTGCATCCGCCGTGCGGAAACGCTTGAGGATTATATGGGGCTGTTCGATGAATAGCCGATTAATTCAGCCGCCATGAGTGTGGTTGGCAATGTATCCGGCGCACGGTGAAGACCCAGGATTAAAGCGTACTGAATGAAAGCGAAATACTTGGGGATACAGAGAATCTATGAATCACATTTGGCGGTTTTTGCGGACCGGAAAACATAGCGCTGCGATGAACATGGCAATTGATGAGGCGATTCTTTCTCGTCAAGCTGCCAGCCCTCAACCCACACTGCGGTTTTATGATTGGTCGCAGCCCGCTTTCAGTTTTGGGTACTTTCAGCAAATTTCGCGCGAAGTTGATGCCGTAGCATGCGCCGCACGAGGCGTCGAGCTTGTTCGCCGAATGACGGGCGGCGGTACAGTTATTCACGGCTGGGATGTCACATATGCGGTGGTTGTGCCGCATGACGGTATCTTACCGAAATCAATCTCGGCCTCGTACGACGCCATCAGCGGTTGTCTTATTCACGGATTCCAAAAAGCCGGAGTCGCAAATCCACAGATTGAAACGTTGGCGCCGAACGCGGCGAATCAAGAAAGGTACCCAGGAACCAATCTCGCAAATATCTGCCTGGCTAATCCCGCCAAATACGATGTCATGCTCGGCGGGAAAAAAATCGCCGGCGTATCCCAGCGCCGCAACCAGATTGGCGTGATGCACCAAGGTTACATCGCCCTCGACATGCCGCCCGCCGAGGTGCTAGCGCTCGCTTCGCGGCAGTCCGGCTTTGACCGGTATCTCATGGGAGCGTCCGCTTTTATCAACACTGGCGAATGTGTACAGATTAATCGGCGGCAGATTGAAGATGCGGTCGCCGCCGGTTTCGAGGAACAGTTGGGTGTGCAATTGATTGACGGTGAACTCTCGGACCGAGAGCTGGAATCTGCAGATTGCTTAGTTAAAACGAAATACGCAACGCACGATTGGAATTTTCGCCGATGAACGCTACTAGTCGAAGCAGTGCCTCGCAAGCCGCCAACCACGCAGATATCGGTCTGGAACGGCCTGGCGCGCTTCATACAGATGACGTCGTTATCCCGCCGAGTGCGTTTATCATGGGCACGGATATTGAACCGTTCTATGGCACTATTTTGCCTCAATCTGAATACGCAAACTACAATGAAGCGCCGATGCACGTTGTGTACCTAGGAGCCTACCGGATTGACCGTTATCCTGTCACGAATGCGGAATATGCTAACTTTGTGAATGCGACAGGGCATCCTGCGCCGCCCGATTGGAAAAACGGAAAGGTTGTGCACGGCCAGGAAAACCTGCCAGTCGTTCACGTTAATTGGAACGACGCGAACGCTTTCGCCGAATGGGCAGGAGGACGTTTGCCGTCCGAGGCGGAATGGGAGAAAGCCGCCAGAGGCGCAGACGGACGCATCTATCCGTGGGGAGACGACTTTCTCAATCAACCATCAGCAGACTGCGCGGACGGCGGCATGAAAGGACGAATCGGAGTCGGGAACACCACAGCGCAGCCTTCAGATTTGGCACAGATTCTCACGGATGAACCCACGCCCGTGGGTGCTCGGCCTCTCGCAGCAAGCCCATACGGTGTGCATGAAGTTGCAGGAAACGTATGGGAATGGACCTCGGATAGGTTTAGGCCTTATTCGCAGAGTCACTACATTGACCGCAGTTACGGCGAAGAACACAAGGTCTTGCGAGGCGGGTCATGGTTAGAGGTTAGAGATGAAACTGCACAGCGTTATTTCCGCAGCGCAAATCGGTTTCACGCGCCGCCCGACTACATTGCGAGCAACATTGGGTTTCGATGCGTCCGAGACGTTTCACCCGAAGAAGCTCGCGCTTACCCGCCGCAAATCTCAGTCGAATTGCTGTCAGATTATGTGAAACAAGAGCGGCGAAAAAACCTGCGCGCCGTACTCAGAAGGGCGAGGCGGCAATGTATCCAAGATTTCTTCATTGCCACGGCGTTTGTTGCCGGCTGTTGGTATGGAATTCGTTCTTCTAGATTCGCGATACTGGGGTTGATGTTAGGAATTATCGGCGCCGCCGTTTTATTCAGTGTCGGTATCAATTTCTGGCGGCAGTGGAAGGCAGCGCGGCGATTGAAGACCGTGTAATGCCCACACAAATTTCACCTGAAAAGCGGAAACCTCTCCTTGATTCCAGATGGACGGCTAGCGTTGGTCGATTGGTTTTTCAATGCTAACGATGCTGTCAACCAATCCATTGCTGCCGCTGCGGGGGGAGACGCTTTCCCAGAGCGCGTAGGTAGACGCTCGCCTTGCCGCAGAAGATTAAAACTGATTCCCGGTAGATGTGAAATTGTACCCCAACCGGCACGGCGTAACCTTGGCGGTCGATGGTCTTGCCTTGTATGTCCTCCTCGGAGAGCGCCGTGAGTGCAGCCTTCAGCGAATCATCGGAGCTAGCGTACCACTCTTTGGGTACCTCAACTTGTGTTTGGGCTCCGTACGGCGCGTGCCGCGGCGACCAATCTAGAACGAAAGTCCGGAAGGACTCGATGTAAATCTCGTCGTGCTGCCCAGCTTCACAGCACAGTTCGCCGAGGGATGGATTTCCGGGGAGTACGTGGCCGAGATCGGCATCGGTCAGTATGTCGATCAACTGCGTACGCAACGCCAAGGTCTGTTCCAAAAGAGGAAACTCACGCTTCACGAGACTGTTCACCGATGCAATTTCCCCTCCGGCATCAAGAATCCGATTCCCGCACAAACCAACTTGAATTTCAGGTGTTGCCTGTATAGCATCTTTAACCCTCTGAAATGAGGACCTTGTGTCTAACCGGCGATTGGTTACGTGCCGCCGCAATTAACTTTGAGCATTGCGATGGTCCCTCAAAAACGTCCGGTCGGTCAAGCCTTACTGTCCAAATCATGTAGGTTTGGTAGAGCGGAACACTTCACCTGTAACACCATACCCGCTCCTCGCAACCTTCGAATTCTGCACAACGCTTGAGCGCACTAGAATTAGGTTAAGCGAAAGATCCAGACACCGAGAACTAGAGCAATTCCGATACAAGGAAGGCAGTTTCGGATGGGTTCGGAGAGCCTCAGCCAAGTATCTTGAAGGCGGGTCGGAACGCATGAGATACCGAGGGCTAACGGGACAATAAAATATACAAACGGATGGAAATGCCACGCTGCGGTAATGTTTCCCTGTGCAAGCGAGACACAGGCGCGCGTCATACCGCACCCGGGACACGACATATCCGTGATGACGCGAAATAGGCACGGAATCAGTGTCATCTTTTCGGGCGATATGCCTAACCAGGCGGTGTATATACCGACGAGAGCAAGTCCAATCAGGAAAACTCGCGCAAGATGTAGGTGATTAAAGGTCGTCGCGCGCATCATAGAATTTGTTGATTTCCCACTGCTGGATGGCAAGGGATGCGATGCCGACCCCAAAAATTGCGAGCAAGACGCATGTTACTGCTAAATAACTGCTCACGATCAGCCCGCTGTTAGTCTGAATTTCGTTGATTCCTACGGCCATTTTGTATTCATAGTAGAAGCTAAAAATACCGCACGTCAGGATGCTGAGGAAAAGCCAAAGCCAAAATCGGTAATCGTTCCGCCCTAACCACGCGTTGAGTGTTACCATCTGTTTGTATTGCCAATACAGGGAATAAATCCCACAGGTTAGCAGGCTGAAAATGATGCCGAGCGCAATGCTTCTCACACCGTCAGCCATTGGATACGGGCGATGCCGCATGATAAACCTCCTGTCATAAATAGTGGCTCGTGTAAAAAAAAGCCCAAAGGTTGGATTTATTTGCAGACTAGCGCGATGTAAGATATGTATTGAAAAGCTCTGTGAGCGGCGTTATGCACTCGATTATCGGGACATGGGTGTGCCTCCCACGAATTGAGGGGTTTCATGCTCCCAATTTTATGCGTATGCCCGGATGATGTCAACACATTTTTGGCTTAATCCTTGACTTCAGTTTCGTAAATGTGACATAATTGTAAATCAATCCGAAGGTATCGTCGGAATTGTCCAGCCGCTGCATCGGCAAGTGCCGTCCTTTTTGTTGTCCATAGCCACGACAGCCAAAACGGCACGGTGTTGGACTCCTGTTGAAGGTGAACGGTTGTCGTTAATTGTGACAACTTCGCCCAGGTTGAGTGGGAGGAGGATTTGAGAATGAAGACTAAAATTTACCGAAAGTTGGCGCCTCTTCTGCTGCTCGCATCGACGCCTCTCTTAATAGGGTCAACACGTACTCTCCCCCCAGAAGGCCTTGATATTACCACGATGGTCGATAAATCAGATCTGGTGTTTTTGGGTAAAGTTACGAATGTGCAATTTGTGTATCGGAGAAATATCTGGCCCCAGTACACGACGGACGTTACAGTAAAGGTCGAAGAGAAGATAAAAGGGAAACCCAACTACGGAAAGAACTGGGTGAAATTCATGCTTCCCGGCGGAGCGCACGATAATCACAGAACAAGAAAAAAGGCAGGGGGATTATGGATATCAGGCACCCCTGGATTCAAGAGAGGGGAAAGGTTGTTAATGTTCATGCGAATTGACCCGTATTCAGAGCGACCCTATCGAGGTCTCGCACTAGTGGACGGATGGTGGGGAAAATGTAAAATCGTGGACGAGAAATCTGTGTCTGTGTGGTATACGACCAAGAAAAGGAAATTACGCAACGGCACGTGGAACGAGGCTGGTTTAGTTAGGCCGATTCTCCTTCCAGTCGATTTGGCAGTGAAGATTGCACGCGCTGCGTCAAAAGACGCGTACAGCACTTTGGAAATAGAGGAGCGGATAAGGACTTTTGCGCAACAGACACCTATAAAACCGTCTGAGAGGCCGTACCCGGATCAGGAGTTACTGGATAGCGTAGAATCAGAAATCGACAAAATTCTCATTAGAATGAACACAGAGAAAAACTGAGGGAAGTCGAAGAATAGGAAAGAAGATGCACGCGGAAATTGTGATGATTGGCACTGAACTGTTGCTGGGCGAGATTGTCGATACGAACGCCAACCGATTAGCCATCGCGCTCCGCGATATCGGGTTAGATTTATATTACAAGACTACCGTTGGTGACAATGAGGCGCGCATTACAGAGATTCTCGACCGGGCGTTGGATCGTTCGGACGTTGTCATCACCTCTGGCGGCATCGGCCCCACAGTGGACGATCTCACGCGGCAAGCGGCTGCCAATGCCACTGGACGCAAACTCGTCTACAGCGATGAACTGGAAGCGGAAATCGCGGAACGGTTTCGCCGCTTTGGCCGCGAGATGGCGGAAAACAACAAGCGCCAAGCGTATATTCCCGAAGGTGCCACGCCGTTATCCAACCCCGTTGGGACTGCACCGTGTTTTTTGAGCGAGGATCGGCGCGGACGCGGCTGTGTAATTTCTCTACCCGGCGTGCCGCGCGAGCTTGAATACATGCTGAAGCATTCGGTGGTTCCGCTGCTTGTTGCGCGTATGGGCGGGAGCAAGGTTACAAATGTGCGCGTGTTACGGACCTGCGCTGTTGGCGAAAGCAACGTGGATCGGGCAATCGGGGATTTGATGACTTCAACTAACCCGACGGTTGGGTTGGCGGCGCATGTGGGTCAAACTGATGTGCGAATCGCAGCCAAAGCCGACACCGAGGCAGAAGCGGACGCACTGATTGCTGAAATGGAGGCTACGCTTAGAGAGCGGCTGGGCGTCGCGGTTTACGGCGTCGGACGGGAGTCGTTGCCGGATGTGGTGGGGCAATTATTGGACCAACGTAAATTGAAGCTGGGGGTTGTCGATACGCTTACCGACGGGCAGTTGGTTCGAGATCTCATCGAGGCCGGGTACGGCAAGTCAATTGCACACACAAAGCCTGCGGCAAATTTGGCGGAAGCGCTGGAGGGGTCAGAAGTAACGCCACAATCAGGGGAAACAGAAATTCGCGCACACGCATCCTCGCTTACGAGACAGGTCACTCCGGCCGGTGGTTTAGGGCTAGCGGTGGTGGGACCATTCGAGGAAAATGCGACCTACATCCTTCTGCAGGGGCCGGGGAACTCTTTCCGTTTCGAACGCAGCCGCAACTATCAGGATACCGACTATATCCGCCGCTGGCTCGCTATTCAAGGGTTGGATTTCATTCGCCGAACGCTATTGGGTAAACTCGAATCGCCGGTGGACTAGTATTATAGTCACTGCAACCAAAGATTACACGTCACCTTCAACTCGATTAAAAAAAGTGATATCAACCCCAAAACTATCGCCTTCGCTATCCGCTCAGTTGATCGCTCCCTATTTGGTCGCTTGATTCTCGACAATCGGGAGAAGGATTTCCCTCCCACTGCGTGGCTCCATGCGAATTTCTGGACTTGTGGGTTATAGGAAGCCCTTATCAGGGGGGTAACCATACCCCACGAAAATCAACTGAGTTGGTCCCAACCTCCCCCAACCCGGTCGAAGCGGCGGTACAGTTCGGCAACGGCTTCTAGTGGGATTGAGAGGCCGCTATTGTACAACTCGATGTTTTGTCGCATATTTTCAGGATTTTTGGTGCCGACAATTGCAGTGTCTACCGCATCGTGGGCGAACGTGAAACTCATCGGGAGCAGGATTCGGTTCTCCGGCGCGCCGGGAATGGGGCCCATCGAATCAACGATTTTCGCGCGTTCAAAGTAATCGTCATAGTAGTCGCTGGGACTCTTGGCTGCCCGCCATACGGCGTTGGCGATTGGGCGTTTGATGATGATGCCAATATCGTTAGCTTCTGCAGCAGGAAACAGGCGCGTACGGGCGCGTTGGTCGATGAGGTTGAAACTGGTTTGGAGCGTGTCAAACAACCCGCACTCAATGACCCATCGGGCCGCCTCGTTATCCCCGCTGTGGCCGATGAATCGCGTTTTGCCCGCCTTCTTCGCATCCAATAGCGCCTGCACGGCGTCGCTCTCCTCTAGGATGTGCACGCCGCAGGAGTGCAGTTGCACGATATCCAAGTAATCAGTCCGCATCCGCTTCAAGCTGCGGTCGATGTTCTCATTGACAGTTTCTGCAGACCAGTCAGCACCTGTCCCGCCGTGCCCGCATTTGGTAGCTAGGTAAAATTCATGGCGGCGGTGCGCAACCGTGCGGCCGATTAACTCTTCGCTGATACCGTAACAGGCGGCGGTGTCGAGCAAATTCACACCCGCGTCAAGCGCCGTATTTATTACCTCACCGGCTTGCCGCGTCTCATTCAGTGTCAGCTCAAATCCTATCCAGGCAAGCCCTAAGCCCAGGCGGCTCACCTCAAGGCCAGTTTTTCCTAAAGTCCGTTTCTCCATTTTTCCCTTCCCAATTACACAATAATGGTGGGGGCAACTACAAGGGTTGCCCCTACTGGAAATGAACGCGATGTAAGGTCAGGTCTTGTGCCCGCCCAAATTCCTGCGTAAATCCTAAACAGTGTTAGGGTATACGGAAGCACAATGCGAATTGCCGGCGAAAGCCGTTGTTGTCAACGACGTGCAGAAGCGTTCGAAACATCTCCTCATCAGAATAGCCCGTACTTTATCTTCTTGACTTTATTCGCCTTTCGTGCAAGAATAACGCAACGGTTTTTACAATTTCTGGGAGCAGCGTTATTTCTATTTTACCAAATTGGCAGACCGGTTTCAATCTGAATTCGGGGCGTTCGACGCGGCGCTAACGTCTGGACAGCGCGTGAACATCTAAAACGAACTTGTTAGGAAGGATGAATGATAGTCAAGACTGCGGACACACTTCAGGCGCTTGCCAGAGAGATTCTACTGAAGGGCGGTGCGGATGAACACAACGCTGACATTGTTGCAGAACACCTTGTGTCGGCAAACCTCAGCGGGGTCGACACACACGGCGTCTGGCATTTGCCGCACTATGTAAAAGGCATGCAAGCCGGCGAAATTGTCGGGACTGCTCGTCCTGAAATCCTAAACGAAACCGCCGCAAGCGCCTTGGTTAAAGGCAACTGGGCTTTCGGTCATGTCACGGCTAAGTATGCGATGAAGGCCGCAATCGAAAAAGCGAAGGAATATCATGTCACGGTCGTCGGCCTTGTTCAAGCCTGCCACATTGGGCGCCTCGGGCACTATGTAGAGATGGCGGCGTCTGAAGGCATGATTTCGATGCTCTGGGCGGGAGGGTTTGGAGTGGAAGTACCCGCAACTGTCCCATACGGCGGACGAGAGCGGGCGCTGCATACGAACCCGTTGGCAATGGGTTTCCCCGCCGGCGAAGCGCCGCCGATGATGTTCGATTTCGCCACGACTGCCGTGTCGGGGGTTAAAGTCCTTGATGCGCGGCGTAGGGGTGATCAACTGCCGGCCGGGTGTCTCGTTGACAAAGACGGTGTTCCCAGCACGGATCCAAACGACTATTTTGACGGGGGTGCTTATTTGCCGTTTGGCGGACACAAGGGCTATGCGCTGATGATGGCGGTGGAGTTTCTCGGACGAATCTTTACGGGCAGCGATACGTTCACCGATGTTGGCCGGGGCGGCGCTATAATGGGGCACCAAGGTGTGACGATGATTGTACTCAAGGCCGATTTGTTCCGCCCGTTAGCTGCGTTTACAAACCAAGTGAATGAGATGGGAGATCGCATTAGGGATATTGCGCCGGCGCCCGGATTTGAAGCGGTGCTCATGCCGGGCGACCCGGAGTCTCGCACCCGCGCCGCGCGTAAACGCGATGGGATTCCGATCGCCGACGATGTCTGGGAGTCAATTGTTGGCGTCGCCGCATCTTTGGGCGTGCAGGTTAGCTAGTTAATCCGTTGTAGAAACCGATTTTTCAAGAAAAAAACTCGGTTTCGAGAGTCACGTTCGGCTAAGCAAAAGCGCAGCGTTGGGAATGTCAGTATAACGACTGGTGCATCAATCCAAAGATGCAGGAGAATATCGTGAAACGCACCCCATTTTGTAGACGTAATTTGAAGGTAAGGGTATTGACGACTAGCAATGGATGCAGATTTAGAGTTTGAGAAAATATTGAGGTAATAAGGAGTATATCATGAAACGCACCGCAATTTGTTGTTTGGGGATAATTTTTCTGCTATGCACGGCTGTACCGATGAATAGCTACGCGACTGATTCGATTTTGATAAAGGGTACGGTAACAGATGCAAACGGCAATCCGATAGATGGGCTTGATGTTACGGTGGAGAATACAACCAGCCCGCGTGAATCATCGCGACCCGCGCGCACTGGGGAAGCAAGCGGTGCAGGAATTTATGCCGTTTTCTATTTCATTCTAACTCCGCCAGTACCGGAAGTCGGCGATGAGATAAAAATCACCGTCGAACAAGATGGGGAAGTTCTCGCCGAGGTAACGCACATACTGGATGACGTCGATTTTCCTGCGACAACTTTCGATATTCAGCTTGAGTCGAGAGTTCCCGCGCCAATCCTAAACAGCGTAGTGTCGGATCGCGGCATAATCTTCGGCGGCGATGTCGTTCAATTAATCGGAGAGAATTTTCAAGAAGGTGCAAGCGTTACTGTAGACGGCATTGAAATTCTGGACGTAACGTACATCTCGGCCACCGAACTCAGCATCACAATCCCCGAAGATGCGGTTGGGGCTGCCGAAATTGTCATTTCTAATCCTGACGGCCAGTCGGATACAATTGATGTTCAGATTGAGCCGAGAGTCCCGGCGCCGATCCTTGACAGTGTCACATCAGACAGCGGGATAATAACCGAAGGCACAATAGTCCAATTGCTCGGAGAGAATTTTCAGGAAGGAGCAAGCGTTTCCGTCGGCGGCATGCAGATACTGGACGTAAAATTTATCTCGCCTACTGAAATCACCTTTACAATCCCCGCAAGTATGGTTGGGGATGTCGAAATTGTCCTGACCAACCCGGATGGACAATCGCAAACGATAGTGTTTTCATACGTCGAATTCCGTCCTGAAGACATCAACCGAGATGAGCAAATCGATATCTTCGATCTCGTAAAAGTCGGCGGTAGTTTTGGGCAAACTGGTGAAGGGCTTGCGGCAGATATTGACGGGAATGGTGAAGTCGATATTTTTGACCTTGTTCGTGTGGCGCGTCTATTCGGCCAATCAGGTATTGTCTCGGCGGCGCCATCTGTCTACACCGCGAGCGTGAGGTTTGATTACGCCACGGCACGCGAAAACATTCAGCAGGAGGGCACCCATAGCCGTACTACGCCGATGGGCTCCGAGACTCTCAGCCGATTGCGGTCGGCTTTAAGGGAGTTAGAGCGTATGTCTGACATGATGCTGGAAGTTCGAATCGGTGCGGACCTGCTGCGCAGTTGGCTGGCAACCAACGCCGGTGTCCCTGCAAAGACGCAGCTTCTCCCCAATTACCCGAATCCTTTCAACCCGGAGACATGGATTCCGTATCACCTTGACCGTGACGCGAATGCCGCGCTTTCCATTTATAACGCCAGCGGCGTGTTGGTGCGTCATTTCGATTTGGGGCTTCAGTCGGCAGGGTTCTATACTGAAAAAGGCAGTGCGGTGTATTGGGATGGACACAACGAACGCGGCGAAGCGGTGGCAAGCGGCACCTATTTCTATCAACTACGGGCGGGTGATTATTCCGCGATGCGTCGGATGGTGATTGTGAAATAATGAGGACTAAAGCAGTTTAAGCTCATGGCAAAGTAGCAGGCACACTGCGTATGCCTACTACTTTTGGGTGATTATCCCGCGATACGGCGGATGGCGGCTGTATGGCAGGACATCTGCACGGACGTTATTCACCGGTTGTTTCAATTATGTGTGAATCCGTCAGTGCATGTCTCACATCGGTGTCGTTGCTGGTTACGATGACCTGGTGATTGGCGGCAAGTTGTTGAATAAACGAGATCATCAAGTGCTTGCGTTCTACGTCCAAATGCAGGGTTGGATCGTCGAAGACAAAAAAGCCATTATTCCCCAACGCAGTTGACAGCGCGGCTTTGAAGCAGAGATAAAGAATCATCTTTTCGCTGCCGCTGAGCAGCATCAGATTGCGTTCCGCACCGTCGATATTTAGAGACGGGAGCAGGTGTTGGCTTTTGAGGTCAATGCTGACACGATCGAAAAGGTTCATTCGTTTTAACCAACGCTGAAGTTCTTCCTCGGCGGGTTGCAGAATCTGTTGCTGAAGTGTTTCAATAGTTTTATCCACGCCAGCGCAAGCAAGTTCAAACCTAAGACGTGTCCGTAGCATCTTTTCGGCTTCAGTTTGAACGCGTTGAAGTTCTTGGAGTTTATGCGCTAACACCGCCTCTTCCGCGTTGAGTGAGCTAAGGCGCGCCCGCAATGTGTCAATTTTTGATTTCATGCGGCGCCGGTTTTCAGCCAACTGCGCCGCATCCGGCTGCGATTCAACGGTAGTATCCCGATGCGGCGGTGCGGAGGGTTGTAGTACGTTCAGCCGATCTACCACGGTCTCAATTTCACGCTGCAACTCCGCAAATTGGGTTTCGACACGCTCAAGCATCTCCACTTTGTTCAACAAGAGTTGGCGCCGCTGGTCGAGTTCGCGCAATGTGCTGACGTCATCAGTGTGTTTATTGAGGATTGCCTGTTTCTGGTCAAGTTCACGCTGGTGTTTTTCTTGCGCGGACGACTTTTCTTCGATGATGTGCAAAATCGTATCACGCTGAATCGGCTGATGGCAGGTCGGACAATGTCCACGCTGGTTATTGATGAACTGGTGTAAGGTTTCACATTCCCCGTTCAGCGTCCGAATCTGGCTGGTCAGGACGCCGACCTCCTGAATGACACTCTCCCGCTCAGCCTCCAAGCCGCGCGCCTCTGAAATTGCTGTTTCAATCGCCTTGATTGAGTCGTGTAGATGCGCAGGATTGGTAAAGCCGCTGAGAATTGAGGCGCGTTCTTTACCCAAGGTATCTATCTGCTGCTGGAGCCGGTCGCGGGTCTGATTCAGTTCAACGATTAACAGCGCGTCGCCGTCTTCGGCACCCTTGCTTGTTAAGCTTTCATATTGCGCTTCCAGGGCTTTCAGCTCCTCTTCAAGCCGCTTGATTTCTTCCCCATGCCCCTTGACAGATGTTACCCGCAGGCTGCGTTGATGCTCTTGAACCCGCTTTTCCTCGCGCTTGGATAGGCGGCGCCCGTCAATGAACCGTTCGCGAACCTCTATGAGCCGATCGATGCCAAGCAGCGCATACAAGATATCCCGCCGACTGGCCGGCATGCGGGTCAGGAATTCAAAGATTTCGCCCTCTCTCAGGAAGGATGCTGCAGAAAGATGGAGGTGGTTCAGATGAACAATCTGCTGAAGCTCCGTGTCCGCCGTGCGTTTCCCGGTTATTTGGATGCGCCACTCGCCGTTCTCTAGACGGCGGATTTGAACGTCTCCGTTCGTTGACCGAAAGAGTCGATAACGGCCGTCTTGATTGCAGAACCCCAGCCCCGCTGTGCCGCTCGACGCGCCGGACCGTGCCATTGACGACGGGTTAACGCGCGGGATAATTGGTTTGCCAGTCAGTGCGAAGAAGATTGCACTAACGAGTGTGCTCTTGCCGCTGAAATTTGGGCCGAAAATCAGATTTATGCCTTCGCTCAGATCAAAATTTTTTCGGTCATAACACCCAAAGGATTTGAGCATGATTCGTTCTAGCAGCATGCGCTATTCTCCGTTAACGTCGTCAATCATATCGTAGAGCATCTGAGCTGTCACTTTTTCAATTCCGTGCTCAAAAGTGAAACGAAACGCACGAACCACTGCAGCGACGTCCGCGCCGCCGAGCACATCGCGGTATTTGCGTTGCTTGGAGACTAATCTTTCCACTTCCCGTTCGTATGCCTCAACAAGCTCGTCTTCAAGGGCTGATGTCATTTTTGCTAATGGACTCCTTTATGCGCTTACCGTAAAATTATTTCGCCTGAGGTCCCATCGCGTAATGCTTAATCATTACACCGATGCAGTCTCGGAGCATATCCATAACGCTACCTCTCATATCCCAACAGATGATAAGTGAACTCTCGAAAATAATCAAGCGAAAAAGAGAGTTGAGACGCATTTTGCATACCGGTTTGATAAACTTTTTTGATTTGTCAAACAAGCTATGATATAATATTCTTCAAACTAGTATATTCACTGAGGGGGTGATTGCGAAGGCGGGCTTTTGATGCGCCTACGCGCACCCTCTAAGAGAATCAGAGCGTCTTCGGGGGTGGGTGGAATTCCCCATCGGCGGTATAGTCCGCGAGTCCACGATAAATGTCGAGGACAGATCTGGTGTGATTCCAGAGCCGACGGTAATAGTCCGGAAGGGAGAAGGCACGGTCGCGATTCTTCCGCCCAAAGACTGATCTTTGGGCTTTTTTTTGTATCAGGAGCGGTATTTGTCCCGGTCATCCCAGTGGTCATCGACAGATAAAGGCTTCATGCGTTATGCGCTCGAACTCGCCGAAAAATCCCGCGGCCGTACCAGCCCCAATCCTTTAGTCGGTGCGGTCATCGTGCGGGACAACACGATTGTCGGCGAGGGATACCATCAGAAGGCTGGGGAAGCGCATGCAGAGATTCATGCATTGAATCAAGCCGGTGACCTCGCTCGGGGGGCGGCCCTATATGTCACACTGGAACCGTGCTGTCACTGGGGACGTACACAGCCGTGCACGAAGTCAATTGTTAGGGCGGGAATCGCACAGGCTTTTGTTGCACTTGAAGATCCGAATCCCTGCGTGAACGGCAACGGCATGCGTGAGCTGAGAGATGCTGGCATTCGCGTGAAAGTCGGCTTATTTGAGCAGGAAGCGCGGCGGCTCAATGAAGTGTATCTTAAATATACGGAGACCAAGCAGCCGTTCGTCATCCTCAAAGCCGCGTGCAGCCTTGACGGTAAAATCGCCACTGCCTCGGGCGAATCCCAATGGATTACGTCGCAAGCGTCCAGGACGAAAGGACATGAGTTTCGTAATCAGGTTGATGCAATTTTGGTCGGGGTTGAAACAGTTTTGAACGACAACCCATCGTTGTCGACGCGATTGCCTCACGGGCACGGCAAAAATCCAATACGTATTGTGATGGATTCGCACGGACGTACACCCCCAACAGCGAAAATCTTCAACCCCGACCATAGTGCGGGTACAATCATCGCTGTGACCGAACGTGCTAATTTGGGAGACCTCGCGAACCTGAAGGCGGCCGGTGCAGAAATTTTGACCGTCAAAGAGAAAGACGGCCGTGTTTGCATGGGAACGTTGATGTGTGAACTTGGACACCGAAGCATCACCAGTGTGCTTGTTGAAGGCGGTGCGGAAGTCAACTCCTCTGCATTAAAGGCGGGAATTGTAGACAAGGTCGTGTTCTTTTTCGCACCAAAGTTAATTGGCGGCGAGGCGGCGGCTGGGCCAATCGGGGGAGTCGGGATTCAATACCTGTCAGAGGCTTACACGATTCGTGATTTAACAGTTACGCCCATTGATGGGGACCTCCTCATAGAAGGTTATTTGAATCCTAACTTGTGAGCGCACTCGGAGTCTTCACATTACAGAATTACAGAAGATTATGTTCACAGGCATCGTTGAAACTGTCGGGATTATCAAACAGGTTCAGCGCGGCGGTCAAATTGCCGCGCTTACAATCGAAACGACGCAAGCAGCAGCGGAGAGCAATGTCGGCGACAGTATCGCAGTGAACGGTGTCTGCTTGACTATGGCTCGTGTCACTGAAGACAGTTTTACAGCGGACATCTCCGCGGAAACGTCTCGCAAAACTACTCTCGGCGAACTTAGACCTGGAGACGCAGTTAACCTTGAACTGCCGTTGCGCTTGAGCGATCGGCTGGGCGGGCACCTTGTATTAGGGCATGTGGACGAAGTGGGTACTGTGAGCGGCTGGAGGGACGAAGCGTCCATGATGAGCGTCACGGTTTCTCCTACGGCTATGCGGTATATCGTATATAAAGGCTCTGTCTGTGTAGACGGTGTCAGCCTAACCGTCGCGGAATTGTCCGATGATAGTTTTGAAGTGGCGCTTATTCCACACACCAAACTAGTAACAACGCTCGGAAAGTTAAGAGTCGGTGCGCGTGTAAATGTTGAGGTTGATTTGTTAGGGCGTTATGTCGAACGGCTTATAGTTTCCGGCCTTGGGGAGTCCCGGACTATTGATTTGGCGTTTTTGCGGGAACACGGCTACGTTAGTTAGCACGCGTAAATTCAGCACATTCATTATTAGCCAAATGAGGAGCGCAGTTTTTCTCTGTCGGGAAAACTCCCCGGCCAAAGTAGGATAAGACAGAGTTCTTGGGGAATTTCTATGACGTTTAACACAATACCGGAAGCCGTTAAAGCCATTCGTAATGGTGAAATGATTATCGTCACCGACGATCCGGATCGGGAAAACGAAGGCGATTTGATAATGGCGGCCGAAAAGGTCACGCCCGATGCGATAAATTTTATGACGAAGTACGGACGCGGCTTGATTTGCCTCCCAGCCACCGCGGCTCGTTTGGCAGAGCTGAATCTTCCGCTAATGGTGTCCGAAAACACCGCCCGGCTGCATACTGCGTTTACCGTAACCATCGACGCAAAAGACGTGAGCACGGGCGTATCTGCCTATGAACGCGCCCACACAATCCGAAAATTTGTCGAACCCCAGACGACACCGGAAGATTTTGTACGGCCGGGGCATATCTTCCCGCTGCAAGCGATGGATGGCGGCGTGCTGCGGCGCGCCGGGCATACCGAGGCGACCGTTGACCTTGCGCTGCTTGCGGGGCTATATCCTGCGGGGGTACTCTGTGAAATCTTAAATGAAGACGGCACAATGGCAAGAATGCCTGAACTCTTGGAACTAGCCCCGAAGCACGGGTTAAAGATAATCACCATTGCCGATCTCATCGCGTACCGGCGGCAGACGGAAACGCTTATCAAACGCGTCGCCGAGGCGGATGTTCAAACGCAGCATGGGCATTTCAAACTTTATTCCTATGAAAGCCTCGACGACCTAAAGACCCATATCGCACTCGTCAAAGGGGATGTCTCAGATAAAACACCAGTGTTGGTGCGCGTCCATTCGCAGTGTCTCACCGGAGATGTATTTGGATCGCTGCGTTGCGACTGCGGCGAACAGTTGGATAAAGCTATGGAACTCATCCAAGCAGAAAAACGGGGGGTTTTGGTGTACATGCGCCAAGAAGGCCGCGGCATGGGGCTCAGCAACAAAATTCGCGCTTACAATTTGCAAGACAGGGAAGGGCTGGATACTGTGGAAGCGAACAATAGGCTCGGTTTCCCTGCGGATTTGCGCGATTACGGCGTCGGTGCGCAAATTTTGGCTAATCTGGGTGTAACTGAGATGCGTCTCTTAACAAACAACCCGCGCAAGGTCAGCGGACTGGCTGGGCACAACCTCAAAATCGTCGAACGAATCCCGCTGCAGACCCCACCCCATAAATTCAACCGCTGCTACCTCGAAGCCAAAAGAACGAAGTTAGGACATTTGCTGCTGCACACAATTGATGAAGAGGAGGGTGCGCAAGATAAAGATGTGCGCCGTGATTAACGATGCCGAACATTTATGAAGGCAATCTGATTGGAAGCAAATTGAAGGTCGGCATTACCGTCAGTCGATTTAACGGCTTTATTACCACCAAATTGTTAGATGGGGCGCTGGACGCTCTGAAACGCCACGGGGTCAGTCTCGATGATGTAGATATATTTTGGACGCCGGGTGCGTTTGAGATTCCCGCAACGGCAAAACGGCTCGCAGAAAGTAATCGATATGACGCAGTTATTTGCATCGGCGCCGTAATCCGGGGCGCGACGCCGCACTTCGATTTTGTCGCAAGCGAGAGCGCTAAAGGCATTTCGCACGTTTCATCCAACACGGGTGTTCCGGTAATTTACGGTGTGATTACCACCGATACGGTTGAGCAAGCCATTGAGCGTACCGGGACCAAAATGGGGAACAAAGGCGCGGAAGCGGCTGCGGCTGCAATCGAGATGGCGAACCTATACAAGAAACTTGACGAAATCAACCCATGAGAAATGTGCAAGCGGTTTTATTCTTCAATGTTCGGTGGCGATTAAAACATGCTGAAACAAGAATTTAAATGATTGCAATTATCGATTACGGCGCAGGCAACTTGACAAGCGTTGAACGCGCCGTGGCATACTTAGGCTACGATGGAGTGATTACGGCGGATTCCGATACCATTCTGTCTGCCGAAAAGGTAATTTTCCCCGGTGTCGGGGCAGCACGGTCAACCATGGACAACCTGAAGGCGGGAGGGCTCTCGGAGATATTGAAGCAGGTTTATAATGCCGGCAAACCTATGCTGGGAATATGTATCGGCATCCAAATTCTGTTCGATCACAGCGAAGAAGAAAATACCGCGTGCCTCGGCATTTTACCCGGTGTTGTAAAAAAATTTGAAGCAGACCGCATTTTAAAAGTGCCGCAGATTGGCTGGAATGAAGTGAATCAGACCCAATCGCACCCTTTTTTTCACGATGTCCCGAATCCCGCGCACTTCTATTTTGTAAATTCGTACTATCCGATTCCCCGGATTTCATCTCACATCATTGGCAAAACGACGTACGGCGTGGAATTTTGCAGTGTTGTCGCACACGAGAACCTCATTGCGACACAATTCCATCTGGAAAAAAGCGGCCGCATCGGACTCAAGATGCTCGATAATTTTTTGCGGAATTAATCTCGCCCGGCCATGAACACAATCTTCCTCGCAACCCTTGTTGTACTCATCAATCTCTTTACATACAGTTCAAATTATCCGCAAGGCTACGAAATTGTGATGCACATCTACTACGGAATCATAATCCTTGCGGGAAAATATAGCGGACGGATCGGCCAAGCGGTGTTGGTTGCTTTAACAACCTTTGCAAATTGGCTGTATATCGTCCTGTTTTATGATCGGATGTACGTTGCCGGAGTAACGACGGTTGTTGCCACGGTGTATCCCTTTATTGCGCTGGCGATCACTCGTACACTACGATTGTCCGAATTAAAACGAGATACAAATGAAGAGGAACTCCAAAACCTTGGCAGTCGTGTACGCGACCTCGCAACGCTTTTTGAAGTCGGCAAATCTGCTAACGCCGCTCTAGAACTGGACGAGCTGTTCCAAGAAATTATGAAAATCCTCGCGAACCGAATGGGGGTGTATCGAGGCACGCTGAGAATCTGGCACGATGGTAAACGAACAAGAACCATGGGCGCCGTGTTCGGATTGACGAAAGCAGAACTGCGGCGCGGCACAGACAGTCAAATCCACGAGATTCAGCAGAAAGTTTTGGATTCCGGTCAGGCGATTGGCGTCCCGCACACACGCAAACCGCTTGAGCAACTTGACCTCCCCGATGCAACTTCGGTTCAATCCAAAGATTCAATTGCTTTCTGGTGTATTCCGGTCATCGTTGATGAACAGGTGGCAGCGACACTAACAGTCGACAAGGCTTCAGATGAATTCTCTGCGCAAGATGACCTTCGCATTTTGACAATCATCGCTTCAATTTTGGGCCAACGCGTTAAGATACAGGAGATGATTGATTCGCTCGTCCAATCCGAACGGCTTGCAACGCTCGGCAAGCTCGCCACAGCCGTTGCCCACGAGGTTAGGAATCCGCTTGGCGGCATTCGCGGGGCGGCGCAACTCCTCGAACTCGAAAGTGAATCGAATCCTGAAACTAAAGCGTGTATCGACGTCATCATTAAAGAGGTGGACCGCCTCAATGGCGTTATTGAACAGTTGCTCACCTTTGGCAAGGGGCACCCCACGAATTTTAAGCTGCACAATCTTTACGAGGTTATCGAAAATGGCCTGTCCATCTGTCAACCCGATTTCGATCAAAACCGGATTCGTGTCCAATACAGCCGTTGGGACAGCTGTCCGCCCGTCGCCGTCGATGCGGATAGGTTGACGCAAGTGTTACTGAATCTGTTCCGGAACGCAATCGAATCCATGGAAAAAGGCGGCGTGTTGACAATCCAAACCCAAAGTGATGACGCTGGCGCTGATGCCCGCTCAAAGCAGCCTCCGAGCGGAACGGAAGCGGCAGACAAAAGGACAGTTCAGATTCGTGTTCAGGACACGGGCGCCGGAATCTCTCCGGATATCGTGCCGCATCTGTTCGATCCGTTTTTTACCACGAAGCACAAAGGAACAGGGCTTGGACTGGCGATTTGCCGCGAGGTTATTGAAGAACACGGCGGCACTGTTGAAGTCGATGCAGCGCTAACCCAAGGTACGGCTTTCATAATTACACTCCCAATCTGAAACCCGAACGCTCGAATCTCAAGATTGGCACGGATTGCCTAACGCAAATACGTGCTCCAAATGTGAATACCCATGAATTACTCAATTCTCATCGCTGACGATGACGAAAGCATTCGTTTCGTACTGACGAAAGCCCTTAAGAAAGAGGGTTACCGCATATTCTGTGCGCGCAACGGCAGCGAGACAGTTGACCTGCTGCGGACAATACCGATTGACGTGATACTGCTTGATATCTTCATGCCTGATACTAACGGGCTGGATCTGATTGAGACGATCCAAGAAATAAACTCAACAGTCTCGATTATAATAGTTACGGCGCATGGCACGACGCAAATCGCCATCGAAGCCGCCAAACGGCGCACCTACGACTATATCACCAAGCCTTTTGACATTATAGCCGTAACCGACCTCGTTGCCCGCGCTGCATATGCCGCTAATCAAGCAAAGCAGACACTCGCAGATTTAAAATCCAATCAGGAACGCACTCTGAATACCGATACAGCCGCCGCATCGTCTTCCGAAGAGGACGGAAGATTTCAAATTGTGGGCGATAGTCCTGCGATGCACGTGGTTTTTCAAATCATTGGACGCGCCGCGATGCTTGATGAAACCATGCTTATCATGGGTGAGAGTGGTACCGGGAAGGAGTTGGTTGCCCGCGCAATCCACCAGAACAGTAGGAGAGCAGAGGCATCCTTTGTTGTGGTCGATTGCAGCGCGGTTCCGCCGGGCTTAATCGAAAGCACCCTGTTCGGGCATGTCAGGGGCGCATTCACTGGGGCGGATGCAGACCGGCAAGGCAAGTTTAAACAAGCTCATGGTGGGACAATCTTTCTGGATGAGGTGGGCGAGCTGCCTACAGAAGTGCAGATGAAATTATTGCGTGTGCTGCAGGAACGCGAGGTTGAGCCAGTTGGGTCAAATGTGTCGAGTCACGTTGACGTGCGCGTTATCGCTGCGACGAACCGGCAGCTCGATTTGGCTATTCAAAAAGGCGCATTTCGTGAAGATTTGTTCTATCGGCTCAATGTTGTTCCAATCTATCTGCCCCCGCTGCGCGAACGGAAACAGGATATTCGGGATCTCGTCGATTCTTTTATTCGCCGCTTTGCCGGAGAGTATAATCTGCCGGAGGCGTCGATCTCGCCTGAAGCATTTGAAATACTAGTGAATTACGACTGGCCAGGGAACGTGCGAGAATTGGAAAATACGCTCAAACGCGCATTGGTGATGTGCTCGGGTCACGTACTTCTACCGGAACATTTTCCCCAGCTCGTCACGGTTAAGGCTTCTTCCGATGCCAATGCGGATACAAGCTACGGCGCACAGTTAAATGCCATGATTAAGGAACGTGTTGACGAGTACATTGAGTCCGATAGAACTGATGGCTTGCTTTACACGGAGATTCGCGCTGGTTTTGAGAAGGCGTTATTTAGAATTGTTCTTGAGCGGACAGGTTGGAACCGCAGCAAAGCGGCGGAACTCCTCGGTATCAATCGTAACACGCTGCATTCCAAGATGGAGGAATATGCTATTAAGGGCGCCTGACAGCACTGGCATTGCTTCGGTTTTAACCGTCAATTAATTCGGGGAACTCACACGCGCCCAGCCATTCAACGAATTGCGGCACCGCCTCGTGCCGTATCCGTGCGCTGGAAAAGAGGATGGAGCCTACCCGCCAAACGCAAGTCTTTCCGCCGTATACTCCGAGGCTGTGCACGTCGGGGCGAACCTCAACAGGACGGACGTACAAGCTCGGCAGGGCAACCCCCTTAATCGTTGAGACCTCGCCGCCATGCGCAATCTCACCTGAAAAACGGACACCGGTCGTTGCTTCATCCTCCGTGAGCGTTCCACAGTCGGAAGCAAGCAATACGCACTTGCCGGGTAATTCTGCAAAGCGGCGCCAGCAATGCGGGGGCACCCTGCGCGGCAGCGCAGCAACCACGATGCTGTAATGCGCAAGCTCTCCCCAATCGAGCGCGTCAAGCGAACGAACCTCGATCGGGTCGAACGGCGTGCCGTGCGGATCGGATATTTCACCGAGAATGTCCGTGAATAGCCGGTCAAGGCAGTCCACTTCACCGAACGAGTTTAGGCTCCACACATGATAGTCGCGTACGGCGGCAACGCGAGCGTTTACATGTCTACTGGCGCGTTGGCGGAACTGGTTGTTCAGCCGGCGGGATTCCTCCCATGAGTCCGGGTTCCCGCCCGGAAAGGTGGCAGCCGTGCCTTTCGGAGGCCGCTCATGGTTGCCATAGCCCAAATACATTATCCGCGTCGGCGCTTGTGCAACATGCTGCTCATAGAGCCGATTGAGATGCGCGACGGACGGGTGCTGAATTTCATGGCCCTGCATCCACGGCATCAGTTCTTTCCGATGCCGCCGGGCAAGGCCGGCGACGTAACTCATATCACGCGGTATCGAGCTGTCATTGTAGCCGCGGTCCGAGGCTGGGTAGGGGTCTGCGGAAACAATGTCCATCTCGCGCGCGCACATATCGAGGCCCATGCCGCCGTGGTCGTTGCCTACGTAGAAGGTGTTGCAGCGCGTAAGATTCCGATAAATTCTTAGTGACTCGAGACCATCTTGGCGCAGCGTATCTTTTGCAGTTCGTAGAAGATTTACACAGGCGCCGTGGTAAGACCACATCCAATCGGCGTAGGCGCGCTCTCCGAACGCCTCGCGATACGTCCAATGCCGCGGATAGGTGTCGTCGGGATTCAATCGTTTGAAGGCAGCAATGGCATCGTCTGAATAGTCCCATAGCGGCATTGACTGAGCTGGATTCGCGGGACCGTTCGGCACCGTCTGCAAAAAATCCTCGTCGCCGATACGCACTCCCATGACAATATCGGCGGGAAATTCGCCGCCGTTTGCCTCCGCCCACCTCCCAATCTCGTATCTAAGCTGTGCGCGAAGCCCTTCGGCGGTACCAGCCGCGTGGGGACTTGCTGTGTTGCCGAAATAGTTTGCAGGCTGCGGCTGCTCGAAAATGGGACCGCGCATTCGCCAATAGACTGCTAGCATGACATTGTCAAGATCACCCCGTGTGCCGGATAGATCAAACTGCATACGATAGGTGTGCTCGCCGTCAACCTCAATCGACGCAGGAATTATTGCCAAGTGTTGGCGGCCGTCGTAATCCTTCTCCTTCACGACGACCTCCGCATGATGCGGCGGCAATAGTTCGGCGTAGTAACTGCCGTTTCCGAGTGTCCAGTCGCTGCCGAAAACGGGCTTCTCAATCGTTATTTCCTGCCGTTTAGGCGCGAAAGAGAACCGATTCCAATCTATTGCTTTTCCATGATATGCGCCGCCAATCATAACGCACGGCGTTGGCGTTATGCCGTGTGCAGCGACGCGATCTGCCCGTAGTGTGATGTTCTCAATCGTAAACGCGAGCTTCATGTCGTATTTTCGGGCGCATGTTAACGCCTGATTCAGGTCGATTTCGTCGCCCACCCATATCGCAGGATACATGTTAATCTCCACGCCTTCGATACCGTGGGCTTTCATGTCACGGAAGTCTTCGTCCACGCCGTTGACGACGTTCACGTAGCTCATCCACACACGCGCCTTGACCGATGAAATTTCTGCCATGTTCGTAGCCTCTAGTTTCGTTCTAGTCGTGCCTTATGTCCGCCGTGCGCCGTCTAATCGTGCGTTACGCCCGCCTACTGATTGTCTGATTGAAGATACCTACTTCAACCGAATAATCTCCTGCTGTGCCGCGTTTAGGGACTCCATGACCCGGTCGCTAAAGACCAGCCCTTGTCCGCCCCAGTCAGGCATGTAACCGATGCTGTAACAGAAATAAACAGTTCGCCTTCGGCGGCCTGAAGTGTTCATCACTGAACCGTGTGTTAATGCTTCCGTAAAAATGATCGCATCGCCCGCATTTGCGGGTATCGGCGTCAAGACCGGATTTTCGTCCGGATGCTCGCCCCACGGCCTCGGAAAATTGCTCTTGTGCGCGCCCGGGATTGCTGCGAAGCTACCGTCCTCAACATGGCAATCAATCATTGGAAACACTGCTTTGGTTAAGGTGGAAATCATTTGACCGTTGCGGCAGTGGTATTGGCATTTGGAGATAATCGGAGTGGCGTGCATATGCATCGGTGTATATCCATCTTTCCATCGGTAGATGGTATAGGTATGATTCAGGCGGTACTCGCCGCCGGTGACGCCTTCGATGATGGACAGTACTTCGGGGATGTCAATTAGCGGAATAAAAGCCGGGTCGCTCTCAAGGATATTTGAGATGTAAAGCTCTTTCTCTGTTTTTGGTGTTCCGAGAACGAGAGGAGCCGGAAATTCCTCCGGCGGCATATTTTCAAATCGGTCCAGCACGCGGTTGCACGCCTCAACGATGTTTAACGGTACCACATCTTTCAATACGATGTACCCCTGCAAGTCAAAAAGATATTTTTGCTGTTCTGTCAATGTTAGCCCTCCTTCATCTGAATTTAATGCTGAAGGCAACCTCAGGAATAGACTGCAAACGTTCGTCCATCAACAATCAAAGTCGAAACCGCCAAAAATTATCCAGATTCGTCTGTTGAACAGAAGATTGGATTATTTTTCACGTCAATATCATGCCGCTGAACTTCATGGAAAGGTAATTTCAAGCCAGACCGCATCTTGAAATATCGAGATCTGAACATTCAAAAGACTTGCCGGAAAAAAAAGTGTTTCGTCCCGCGAGAACTCGACAGGCGCGGCTCCGTTGTTAGGGTCGATTTGTCCGCTGCCCTCAAGCACCATCCAGACGGAGATTTGGTTGAATGCCAATTCCCGCATCGCGTTTCGGGTTGCGTGAACCTTATGAATACGAAAGTGTTCGCACGCAAGCAGTTGTGCAGCGTCGCCAATCCGGCTAGGTCTAGTTACCCGCTTTTCGTATTGGCTAACGTCGGGCGGGCCGAACTCGATACACTGCATTGCCTGCTCAATATGCAGCTCGCGGTCTGTTCGGCCCCAATCATACACTCGAAACGTGGTGTCGCAGGCGTTCTGAATTTCGGCTAATAGCACCCCCGCACCAGCCGCATGGCAGGTGCCGCTCGGCAGGTAGTGGCAGTCGCCGCGCTTCGCCGGCACTTTAATCAGCGTTGCTTCAACCTCTTGAACCGTTCCGGATGCGATGGCGCCGCGAAGCTGCCGGGGCGTCACACCTTCGCGGATACCTTTATAGACGACCGCTCCCGGTTTTGCATCCACGATGTACCACGCTTCATGTTTTACGCATGCTTTAGGGTGGCTGCGGACATATGCAGAAGTGGGATGTACCTGCACAGACACGTTCTCGCGAATGTCGATGTATTTGAACAAATAAGGGAAATTGCCCGAGACGCCGGGCGACAACCGCCCCAGAAGTCTCTCGCCGTATCGCGCGATGAGTTCGTGCAACGAAGTGCCGAGAAATTGACCGTTGTTTACAATAGAGCGTGCCGAGCCGCCGCCCCCAGAGGGTGAGCTTACACCGAGATCAGCCACCTCCCACGATTCGCCGATACGTGTGCTCGCACTTCCCGGGAGTTTTCGCCCAAGCTTTTCTAACCCTCTTCCGCCCCAGACCTTTTCCTTGTAGATTGGCTCGAATTTTAACGGGTACAACGGCGTGTTGTCTGGCAATTTATCATGCTCCCAAAACCTGTCAATTTGATCTCACCGTAATGGCAGATTGTGGAATATCCACAGATTTCGCCAACTGTGCCACATCCAAATGATTGCCGATGAGCAGTTTAAACAGCGCCGGTTCTGGATTATTCTCTCGGATTCGATCGTCGAACGGCACAATTCCGATAATCGGCAAGCGGGTGAGTCGAGTAATTTCTTTCGGGTTTGTGTCTTCAGCCAACCCCGCCGATTCGCGCTGCAAGCCGTTCAATACAACGCCGCACGGATGGAGATTGAAGGAACGTGCAAACGCCGCGGTCAACACTGTGTGGTTGATTGTCCCGAGTGTGGTGCGTGCAACGATTAGCAGTGGCAGTCTAAAACGTTGCGCCATGTCCGCCGCAAGTATGTCACCGCAGATTGGCGCAGCAATCCCGCCGACCCCTTCCACAACCATGAATTCGTGAATTTGACTGAGTTGATTGAATGCGTCGTCAATCTTTTCCAATTCGACTGATCTACCTTCAATCTCTGCTGCCACCGACGGTGCAAGCGGCGCACTAAAACACATAGGATTGATTAGATCTAGACTGTCGTCCACTTGAGCGGCGTGTTTGAGGCAGAGTGCGTCTTCGGAGATAATACGCCCATCAACTCCGGTGCGGGAAGGCGAAGAAAACACGCCGCCGCTGGCGATCGGCTTCATAACGCCGACGTCGACGCCGGCCGCCTTTAGCGTAGCCGCTAACCCAGCAGCAATCACAGTTTTTCCAACTTCAGTGTCCGTTCCTGTGATGAATAGTCCGGATTTCATCAGAAGTAATACCCTTACGATTTCTTCAAACTACGTAGATGGCTGAATCTTAAAATGCTAATTCTGGCCGCGCTGAAGAAACAACATCAATACCGCAGTAACTAACGGCAGCATGGCTAAACCGTCCAATACAATCGGTAACCCAAAGTAATCGCTTAGCACACCTACGGGCGTGATTAACAGGCCGCCAACGCCCCAAGCCGCGCCCATCATCACACCGGACGCTATGTTTTCCCGTTCAGGAAGCAACCGCTGTCCCAGAACGATATTTACCGTAATCGAACTTGATAGGACGCAATTTCCGGTGAAGAGAAGAATCAGAAATATGCCGCCTGCGCTGTGCAGAGAAGCATACAAGAACGGAGGCGCCGCTAGTAAAGAAAATAATAGCAGACCGTACCGATTGATTCGATCTGAAAGCCAGCCGCCGATTATGATGCCGATCGAACCTGCGATCAAGAAAAGCGCGATAACCGCTGATCGGGCGGCGTTTGAATACTGATGATCGTCGAGGTGCAAAGAGAGAAAGTTTTCGAAACCGATCGCCGTTATCGTCCTCATAACCGCAATGATATAAAGCACCACGAAGATTCTCAGATTTGGGCGCGTCACGCGCCAAACATCTTTTTGCTTCTCAGGCAGGGTCGGCGCCCCGAACCCACGCTGCGGAGACATAGCCGGAACTGTATAAGGCATCTTCAGTGTGTTCGGTACGAGTACCGCAACAAGAAGCCCTGGAATCATGCACCATGCCATTGATTCTATCCCATAGGTATACACGAGCAGGTACATAATGGCTAACGGTCCGGCGGCTCGACCGAAATTGCCGCCCATAAGGAATAGCGACACCCCAAATCCTGTGTTATGTTTCGACAGTGCAGCGGATTGCGCGGTTGCTTGCGGGTGAAACGCGGCAATGCCTGATCCGCCGATTGCAACCAACAGCACAAGCATCAAAATAGTGGGGGCAATCCCCAACATACTCATGCCGGCTGCGGATACTGCTATCCCGAAGGTCAGAAAATGGACTGTTCTTACCCGGTCGGATAGCCATCCGAAGGGGAGTTGTCCGAGGGAGCCAAAATTGCTAAACACGGAAATTAGAACTCCAGCGTAGCTATTTCTCGCAGAAGTTTGGGGCACTAACTTTTTCAGTAATATCGGCAGTACGTGCGGGAAAACGGTTGCATATGTATCGACAACCGCATGGACACATGTCAGTAGGTAGAGTTGTTTTCGCGGAGAGAGTTTGGATGGCTTCGACATAAATTTATGATAATACAACGACGAGGTATAGCAGAAACGCGCTTGCAATTCGCTTGTGTTCTGTAAATCCCGACATGGCGATAGGATAGGACGTATTCCTCAAACCGCACTTTGCTGTAAACGGTTAGGATTGTGAAGACTACGTTAAACCGCCGACGAGCGCGGGATTCTCAAAACAGCGTTAACTGTTGGCGTTGCGGCGCGTCCTCCGCCTTCTCTCGCGCCTCAATGAGATCTTCCACGAGGTATCGGCGGGCGGCGGTGAAGTCGTCGCCGTGAAGGCGCAGGATATATGCTGGATGCAGCGCGGCAATGGCGAACGGCGCGTATTGGGTATCCGTGAACCAACGCCCGCGTTCTTGAGTCATCTTGAAATTCCTATGAATCAGCCGGTTCGCGGCTGGCGCACCGATACAAACAATCACAGCCGGCTGAATTAAGTTCAGTTCTGCATCCAGCCATTTATGGCAGGCTTTTATCTCCTCCATCTTTGGCGGACGGTTCCGCGTGAAACCGTCTTCCGTGACGCAGGCGCGGCATTTGATGACATTGGTGAGCCAGATGTCCTCCCTTCTGATTTGAGCGTCCCCCATGACTTCATCGAGTAGCTTCCCCGCCTTGCCGACGAATGGCCGCCCACGCCTATCTTCTTGATCGCCAGGCCCCTCACCAACCAATGTTAACGCCGCGTCGGCGTTTCCTTCGCCAAACACAACTTGTGTGCGGGTCTCGGACAGCCCGCAATCTGTGCAGACCGATGCTTTCGCTTCAATCTGCTTTATCTGCGGCGCATTGGAAGTCGTCATGGATATCTCCTCCCTATCCTAAATTTGATTGGGATGGTCAATCGCTTCTATTTTATCATAGTTTTAAGAATACAATCAATAATTCAACATGGGTAACGGTGGGTTGAGAGGGATGAGTTGCCCATACACCGATTGGCTCATTGTATCCTGTCTTTTCGTCCCTGCTTCGCCGCATTTGAGTGGCGAAAAGCCTCCCCGTAACCGCTGCCACAGTCAGCCGAAGCATCGGAATTCAGTCTTTTTCCCTTGGCGCAGTGCGTCACCCTATGCACTTGCATTTATTAGAGGATGTATATATAATATCGCAGAGTTGCAGCCGCTTTAATGATTTGAAGGAGTGAAGATTAGGTTTTTAATCTTTATTGGTAGGGGATTGATATGATTAAAGGGTTCAACAAAACAAGTTTGCGAAATTGCATCCTTTCGAGCCATAACATTTTGATCGGAACTTTCTGCTGCTTCATGTTAATTTCGTGCTTGGGGTTTACACATCCCCACGCAGGTCCTTATGCCGGTTTTATATCAGCAGGGGACTTCATTGATGCCTATTACAACAAGACTGTCGACAATACACATCCGCAGAATGTGTCGACTCAAAAGGGAAAAGTAAATCGTGCAGAATCGAACACGGTTGGAGGCATTAACGGACTTGGTTATCAGATCGGCTACCGCGTACCATTCGGTAAGGACGTTTTTTTCTTCAGCGGCGAGTTTGACTACCTGTACCACGGCGGCAGCGTTTACGGAAATATTGAGGAGGAGGGAACATCTGAAGCCCCAAACCAACTTGGGGAGAGTTGGTCCGAGCAATGGACGTTTCAAAGGACTAATAGCTTCGGGCTGGCGCTAAAGCTAGGTGCTAGTCCCGGAACGCTGCAGTCGTGGAAGTCCGGCATTTACGTACTTGCAGGCGTCCGCCTCGCCAAATCGCGGCTTGATGCCTACTACAACGGGTGTTTCAATCCGGAGCCTTGCGGCATTGGCGGCTATGAATCCGGTAGGGCATCCAAGGATTTTTATTCCACAGCATGGACGAGCGGTGTTGGTGTGGAGAAGAAAATGTGGGACGACTGTTGGCTTGAAGTTGAAGGGCGCTACACTAGCTTTACGAAAGCAAAATGGATTACGCCGTTTCCCGATTTAGGCGTGGAAGTTACGTCGGATTTGGTAACCCAATCCGTTGATTTGCGGATTAACGTTGTTTTTAGATAACCCAATGAAACTGGCCTATACTCGATGATATTGCAATCGATTGAAACTGGATAGACAAACTGTAAAAGGGGAGATTCGTTGACATTTCAAGGAGCAAATAAAACTGTGACACGTTGCCGCAAGGATTTGGCGTATTTTTCTTATACTGCGGTGTTCTTCATCTTAGCGATCGGCATATTTATGCAGCTTACCGGTTGCGAGCAATTTCAACAGGTGCTCACGCCGTTACCAGAGACTGATAACGACGCTCCAATCAAAATCGGCGTTATTTACAGCAGCCCGACGCGCAGCCACACATTGAACGGCGCAGAATTGGCGGCGCTGCAAGTGAACGGCGCGGGCGGCGTGCACGGACAGGAGATTGCAATTGTTGCCCGCGGGAACATCAGCGACGCCGAACATGCCGCTGCGATAGCGGAGGAATTGATTACTCAAGAGAGGGTGTCAGCAATTGTCGGTCCCAATCTCTCTTCTTACGCTGTACCCATTGGAGAGATTGCTCAACAGCACGGGATACCGATGGTGACGACTACCGCGACCAATCCAAGCGTTACCGCTGCTGGCGATTTTGTGTTTATGGCGGCTTTCACTGACGATTTTCAGGGAAAAGTCATGGCTCAATTTGCCATCCAAGACTTGGATGCAAAAACCGCTGCAGTCTTTACGCGCAGCGGCTCCCTCTATTCGGAAGGCTTATCGCAAACTTTCGTCGACAACTTTACAGCAATTGGGGGCGATGTCCTACACGCGCAATTTTACATGAGGGGCGATACAGATTTTACGGCGCAATTGACCGAAATAGCTGAATCCTCGCCGGACGTGTTTTTCCTGCCGGGGTTTTCCGCTGAAATTCCGTTGGTGGTTGATCAATCGAGGGCGCTCGGCATTACTGGGATTTTACTCGGCGGCGATAGTTGGGATAATGCGGCGTTAATTGCCGATAATGCAGAACTGCTTGAAGGGAGTTTTTTCTCAACCTTCTTTTCCGCCAATGCCGCAACCGGCGATTTGAGTGAAGAGGGGCATCAATTCTTTACCGCCTACGCGGCGATCTTCGGCAAGGCGCCGGACGGGGGTGCGGCGCTCGGATACGATGCGCTCAGAATTGTCGTTCAAGCCATGCGGCGTGCGGACGAGTTGACACCAACGGCGATTCGCGACCAAATTGCCGCAACCGAGAATTACAGCGGGGCAACTTTGCTCTCAGCCTATGATGAAAACCGTCACGCGAACAAGAGTGCCGTGATTAACCGCATCGTCAACGGCGAAGCGCAGTTCCATAAACTGATTGAGCCGTAACGGCAAGGAGAACTTGAATGACAGATCGACGCAGCGGATTGACAGCATCCAGATCAATTAGTCGGTTTTTGATTCCATTAATCTTAATGAGCACCCTGTTTGCGGGTTGCGAGCCGTTCCAAGAATTGCTAACGCCTCCGCCCCCGGATGACGGAGAATCAGCGGTTAAAATTGGATTCTTGTACACCTCGCCAAACCGAAATAACAGCCGATACGGTGCGGAATTAGCAACGTTGCAACTGAACGAGTCGGGCGGCGTGCGGGGCTCACGAATACAACTCGTCCCCCGCGACATACCGACGCAACGCCTCATAAGCGAGGATATAAACGACACCGAATATGTTGCAGCGCTTGCGGAAGAACTGATTTTCGAAGAGGGCGTTTCTGCAATCGTCGGACCGAACCGATCAACCTACGCCGTGGTCGTTGGGGAAATTGCGCAGCGCAACTCGATACCGATGATGGCAACCTCCGCGACCAATCCGGCGGTTACGGCTGCGGGCGACTTTGTGTTCATGGCGGCTTTCACAGACGACTTTCAAGGGAAGGTGATGGCTCAGTTTGCCATGCAAGAATTAGAGGCAAACACCGCGGCGGTGCTGACGCACCAGGAAGATGTTTATTCGGAGGGTTTGTCGCAAACCTTCATTGACAACTTTACCGCTCAGGGCGGCGTGATTGCGGCTAATGAATTTTACACGGCAGGAACTTCCGATTTCACCGCGCAACTAACTGTAATTGCCGAAGCGTCACCGGACGTGGTTTTTAGTACCGGCTTCATCCCAGAAGTCCCGATCGCGGTTCGGCAAGCTATAGAGGAGTTCGGTATCACCGCAACCTTTTTGGGCGGCGATAGCTGGGACAACACCGCGTTGATTGCCACAGCCGGAGCGGCTGTTGACGGGAGTTTTTATAGCAGCGGTTTTTCCGCCGAGGCGGAACCGAGTGATTTGGGCGAAGATGCCTACCAATTCGTGGCTGCGTACACCGCAATGTTTGATGAAACGCCCGATGGAGGCGCAGCGGGCGGATATGATGCCATCAGGCTGGTCGCGCTCGCCATGCGCCGTGCGGACGATCTGACACCGTCGATGATCCGCGACCAGATTGCAGCCACGGAGAATTACAGTGGAGCAACCTTCATCTCTGGCTACGACGAGAACCGGCACACATCGAAAAGCGTCGTCATAAAACGCATCGTTGATGGCGAAATACTGTTCCACAAATTGATTGAACCGTAATCACCGAGTCTAACTATCTTGTTCACTTTTTCCATTAACTCAAGGGGGATATATTTATATGAGCAACACAAATAGAGAGATGACGTATACCATGGGGCGCAGCAAGGAAGAGACCGAGCGGTTAATCCAGCAGTCGGGGCTGTATGAAGACATAACCCGGCGCCTTCTCAGGGATGCCGGTCTTTTTACGGGGATGAAAGTGCTTGATATCGGCAGCGGTGCGGGAGATGTAGCGTTCGCCGCCGCCGAGTTAGTTGGCAGTGAGGGGGAGGTTGTCGGCGTTGACATGAACGCGGAGATTCTCGAAACTGCCAAATCGCGGGCACAGGAAGCCGGCTTGGCAAACATCCAATTTGTGGCGGGGGATGCCCAAACTCTGGACTTGCCGAGCGATTTCGACGCCCTAATTGGACGCTTGGTACTGATGTATCTGGCTGACCCGGTAGATACGTTGAAGCAGCTCGCGGCGCGTGTGCGCCCGGGTGGCATCGTCGCATTTCAGGAGGTTGAGTTCTCGACCTATAAGGCAACTGCCCGCCCAACTACCCCATTACTGAACCAGTTAGCGGAGTGGGGGATAGAGGTTTTCCGCCGCTCAGGCGCCAATGTTGGCATGGGTCTTGACCTATACGGCACGTTTGTTGATGCCGGCCTGCCTGAACCCACATTACAATATTCGGCTCCGGTTGGCGGTCCAGCCGCTTGGGCGGGTTACCAATTCATAGCGCACGGTTTTCGCAGCCTCATCCCGCTCTTGGAAGCCTACGGAATCGCAACCGCTCAAAAGGTCGATCTGGACACGCTTGGCGAGCGGCTTAGGGCGGAAGTTGTTGCGTCGAAACGTCCGCTCATCTTGCCGCCGCATGTTACGGCTTGGGTTCAGCTTCCAGCGTAAAGTTGCTGCGTATAGTCCTATTCCTTCAAATTTCGGTTGGAGAGAATTAAAAACTCTCCAACCGTTGAATAACACGCTCCGAGCATGAAATGCTGCCGCACACCTTGGCTTCTTCAGTCTTCGCAATGATGGGCTGCAATAATCTCCCGCGCGACAAATTTCCCCGCTCCCGGTGAGAATGAACGTAAACGCCCTTGTCATTTACTGGCGCTTTCACGAACCATTGCTCAAATCAGGATACTCCTTCACGGTTCCAGGCAGGTTTTAACGTCCAAAGACAGTCAATCCGCCTGTGCGGAGATTGCCCTCCCCAAAATTTTTTTCTACCCAGCATAACCTCCAATCCACGAAGTGTGTCTAGATAATAGTTGCGCCCATTTTCATTGCGGCGCTGATTTTTCTCCTGTTTTGGATAGGTGGGTGTTATGTATTCATCCGACGAAAAATTGGTGTCTCAGACTCTTGCGGGCGATCGAGACGCATTCGGCGTGCTCGTGCGCAAGTACCAGGGCGTGGTCTACACCTACGCATTCCAAAGGGTGAGGAACGAAGCCGATTCGCAGGACATCTCCCAAGAGGTCTTCCTGCGGGCGTACCGTCACCTCTATCAACTGCGGCATCCGCACCGGTTCCGAAGTTGGCTGTATACAATCATGGCGAACGAGTGCAACCGATGGCTGAAACGGGTATCCAAAAAACGGCAGCGTGAAATTGCGCTAGAGGACGCTGCGGACGATGCCCTGCAGGTTGAACCCGCGCACACTGTCCCCACACCGGGCTGGGAGATTGACCTTGAACAGGCAATCTCTGCGCTCTCCGATGATAATCGGGTGGCGGTGGCGATGTTTTATATGGGCGAATGCTCGCTGAAAGAAATCTCGGAATTTCTCGGTGTCTCCGCGAACACCGTAAAGGGTAAGTTGTATAGGGCGCGCCAGCAACTCGGCAGCGCGATGTCTGTACGATACGGCAGATACTTGAAGAGCCACACACTCAAAGGAGGGTTTCTCATGCAGTTAACGGAGCAAATTCGCCGCATCCCAACACCAGCTATGGCTTTCACTTGGAGCAGCACAACGGTGAGCAAAACTCTATTTTCGCTAATTACGGCATTGTGCGTCTTAATTGGATTGATTGGAGGACGAATCCACACATCAACAGAGTTGTCAGGAAACCAGCTTTGGCCGACGCGGTCAGATGCGACCCGATGGCCAATTGAGGCGGCGTTTTACACACCGGATCAATACGCAGCGAGTACCTCGGTTTCAGGTATTCCAACCCCTTCGGGAAAGCATCCGCTGTCTGTCTCCAACCGCGCCCCGACACGGCAAGGCAGCCAATCAATTGACAAAAAATCAGTTTCGTCGAACCGCGGTGCAAAGAATGACTTGGTGCGACTCCCGGCAACTGCAGCAGGGAACGAGGGTGAAAATCTAATCTATTCTGGTCGAGTCGTTGACAGCGACGGCGCGCCGGTAGCGGATGCCGAAGTCTTTTACTCAATAAGACTCGATCCGTCCAAATCTGTCGCTCGCACGGGGGCGGACGGGACGTTCCGCTTTAAATTCCCGCGCCCTAGCGTCAAGGAGCGGGATAAGGTTAGCATTGTCGCCAAGCATCCCAAGTACGCAATCGGGTGGCAGAATTGCCCGCTCCAAAGCAAATTGGATATCGAAATCCAACTCGGCACGCCGGGGGTCATTTCTGGAAGAATTCTGAACTCCGCAGGCGATCCAATTCTGGATGCGGAAGCGCGTATTCAATATCTGTTTAGCGGTTATCCAACGTCGGGGATGCCCGAAGGAGATTTGGGCATGGATGTGTATCCCATTCAACCCGCCGTAACCGATACCAACGGCGAGTTCGTTCTCCGCGGACTTCCCCAAGGCACAACAATCAACCTCCAGATTCTAGGACCGGGGTACGCAGAAGAGAGGCAATACAGTGTGCCGGTCGGTGCGAAAGAGCTGGAGTTTCGGCTAAAACGTGAAGCCCGGATTGAGGGACGCCTCAGCTACGCCGAGACCGGTGCACCAGTTATAAGTGCAACCGTCGGTCTACTGCGTATCGACCTTCCGGGCCCGGAGGTGTTGGGACGAGCTAGCGTTGATGCGAATGGCAATTTCCTTCTGCATAACATCCCGCACGGAATGTACAATCTATTTCTTGATGAGGGACCAGAAGGGTGGACGGCTGTCGCCAAAGTAAACATTCAGGTCGATGAAGGGCAAACAGTCTCCAACGTTGACCTGTCCCTGGTTCGCGGCGGCTTCATCACCGCGCGAGTAAACGACCGGGACACAAACGAACCGATTGCTAATAGCTATGTCAGTTTTATACCGTCCGGGGCATTAGGTGACGGTGGGAGAACGGACGAAAACGGCATCTATCGGTTTTACGCTGCGCCTGGACGCGTGCTCGTCTCCATTAGTGCGCCGTCTGGTTATCTGGATATAGGACGCATTCGCAGACATGTGGAGGTCGTCGAGGCTGAGACTGTCGCCGTTGATTTTCAATTCTCGAAAGGGATAGACTTAATTGTTCGAGCGGTGGCGGCAACGGGAAAACCGGTCAGTGGCGCGAGGATTTCCGACATTTCCGACAAACGGGAGTGGGATGAGGAGTACGGAAAATCGAGCGAAATTGGCGAGTTTACCGTTCGCGGGCTGCTGCCCGAACAGAAGTTAACTCTTAAAGCAGAACACAGTGGAATAAACCTTCGCGGAACGGCTAAAGTCGAAGTCCAACTTGGAGCGTCGGTCGAGATTCGGATGGAACGTTACGAACGTGTAACGGTTTCTGGGCGGGTGGTTAGCCGAGCGGGCAAACCTATTACCACGGCAAACATCGAGTTGATGCGATGGTACCGTGAAATACACATGGGGCGGAGTTCCACTGCCGCCGTGACAGACGGCGATGGCCGGTTCCGGGAAATCGGGCTGATAATCGGCGATGAGTACGGCATCCGGGCAAATGCAAAAGGGTATGTGGGTGCGGAAACTGGAATCTTCACCGCCACGGCGGAGATGACCCAAATTCCCGATCTCGTCCTGTCGCCAGCTGCCACCGATACGTATTTTATTGAAGGGCGCGTTACCGATACCTCTGGTGACCCAGTTCACGGGGCGAGGCTAGTTACAAGTCTGGAGTCGCAACACTCGGAAACACAAACTGACGAGAACGGGGATTATCGCCTTGAAAATCTTCCGACAGTTGTCATTCTCGAGTTGCGGATTTTCCATTCGGAATATGCCTACCATGAATTTAGGAATTTGAAAACCGATCAGCGGCACGACCTAGTGCTGGTCAAGGCGGACGGACACCTCGCCGGGAAGGTTGTGGACGCCCAAGGCAAACCGATTGAGAGGGCATTCGTGACGGTTGAAGCCGAAAAGGATTCTTCCGGTTACATTTACTCCGGCGTTGACACGAACTTACTAGGTGAGTTTGAACTGAAATACATCAAAGACTCGGTTGTGTCAGTTTACGCCACCAATGGCACTGACTACAAGATTTTTGAGGGCATTAACGTTAATCAGCGTGATTTAGTATTGACCCTAGCGCCGAACAAACCGAGACCGGAGCCGACTCCCGAGCACCGAGCACGCTGGAACGCACACGTATCTTACATGGAGTCACTTGACGAACGGTTTGAAACCTTATTTGGCAAAACTGCGCCAGAGTTGGCAGTAGCTGAGTGGCTGTCCGGTTCTCCCGCCGCCATCGGAGACTTGAAAGGGAAGATTATTGTTTTACATTCCTGGGATTTGAGTTACGTCGACGATCATGTCCATTGGATACGCCTGTTAAACATGTTGCAGGACGCGTACGGAGAAAAAGGACTTGTCTGCATCGCTGTCTGTCCCGCTTCAGAAGAAGTCCAAACCGTCAAACGACACATCGTAGAACAATCGCTGTCCTACTCCGTCGGCTTAGACCGCCCGACAGAGGTCGTTGGCGCAAAGGGCGAAACGTTCGATCGATATGCGTTCGGGCAGTATTCATTCATCCTGATCGACGCCGCGGGAGAAGTTGCCGGGCGCGCTTGGGCGGAGGATCTGGAAATTCAAATTCATACGCTGCTTGCGGAATGACCTGTCCATCAATCAATTCCAAAACGGATCAAAAGGCAATTCTACCATCTTCTTCAATTCTAGTTTATTGTCTGGGTAAACGACACCCACAATCTTCTTAGAATCCCTGCATTAACATCCTCATCGTGGCGGAATTTAATCGTTTGAGGCATGATTTTGATTCCATTCCGCGATTTTCTGCATCAGTGGGGAATGGGTCTTGGCACGCATCTCATCCTCTAATCTCTCCGACTCTACAATGTCTTGGCGAATTTCTTCTAGGTTGTCCAAATAATAAACCAGTGCGGCATAGACATCCGCCAATGTAATGGAAGGATAGTCATTGGCAATCTCATATGGGTCTTTGCCCATCTTATCGTGCAATATCACGATGTCTTGCACCCGAATCCGGTGTCCGGCGATGCGAGGTTTACCGCCGCAAATTCCGGGTGTGATTTCAATATGCGGTTTGATTTTTCCCATTTTAAACCTCCTGATGTCAACCATTCTGGGTGGTGTGGGTCTAATTTGGATGAGGTTGTTTAATGTCTTTTCAACTCCTTTAGATTTTCTTGGAGTGAATTAATTACCGCGATGCTATCGTAATTTGCCGATCGCATTAGACCTTAGTCGAGCGTGAAATCAATGATTGGCCCCATTCATTTTACACGCGGCAGCCTAGGTTTTCAACTGTTTATTGTTTGGATTGAAGATGGAGCACGCTAGCAAAATTTTTTTGCGGAGTAACTCTTTACCCGCGCCGTGATTCGATGATTCATAAGCAATGCAGGGCAAGATGCCCCGCCTATCATTGGTGTGTTGGGGCAAGGTGACCCGCTGCGATAGGTGCATCCACACCCGAATTTTTTCGCGAAGACATAACTTTTTACCCGGTTGATGGGTCTAATAAGTAGTTTTGTCTGGGCTGTTGGGGTGCTGTGGCGTGTTGTTTCGGTTGAGGTGTATATAATGAATTCACCCGACGAAAACTTAGTGTCTCAAACCCTTGCGGGGGATCGAGACGCCTTCGGTGTGCTCGTGCATAAGTATCAGGACATGGTCTACACTTATGCCTTTCAGAAGGTGCGGAACGAAGCCGACTCGCAGGACATCACGCAGGAGGTTTTCCTCCGGGCATATCGGCATCTCTGCAAACTGCGGCACCCGCATCGGTTCCGAAGTTGGCTGTATACAATCATGTCCAACGAGTGCAACCGCTGGCTGGCGCGGGTCACGGAAACACGCCGGCGCGAGATTGCGTTGGACGACGTTACGGACGATGCCCTACAGATTGAACCCGCGCACACTGCCGCAACAGAAGGTTGGCAGGTGGACTTAGAGCGTGCAATCTCCGCGCTCCCGGACGATAATCGCGTGGCGGTGTCGATGTTCTACATGGGCGGCTGTTCGATGAAGGAAATCTCAGAATTTCTCGGCGTCTCCGTGAATACCGCCCGGGGCAAGTTACATCGAGCACGGCAGCAACTCGGCACCGCGATGTCTGAACACTACGGTCGATTCATGAAGAGCCGCGAACTCCAAGGAGGATTCCTCATGCAACTTATGGAGCAGGTACGCCATATCCCACCGCCAACAGTTGGGTTCACGTGGACCAGTGCAACTGTTAGCAAGACGGTATTTTCGTTGATTACGGCATTGTGCATCCTGATTGGACTTATCGGAGCACGAGACAGCTCACCGAAAGCGTACGCAGGCAATCAAACTGCACTGTCGCCGCCAGACGCGAACCGCCCCATCCCGGTCGCGTTGCTTGCTTCGCCGCCATTCTCCGCACGCCCGTCAATTACGGGAATTCCTGCCGCGTCGGGGAAGCCTCCATTGGCGTCCGCCAACCGCGCCTCAGTGGAGCCGAACTCCGAGCCAGTTGACCGAGAAACCACTGCCGTGGCTGGGGGCGCCAAATCCCCAAGTCCGCAATTCGCAACTGCTGCATCGGTGAGCGGTTCCGATAAAATTGCCTTATCGGGCCGCGTGGTCGACATAGACGGCAATCCAATCGCGGGTTTCCCCATAGCTGTTGGACCGCTGATGTCATTTGACGGCAAAATCATGCCAATGTTCAGTTATGATTGGTTCAGGAGGGACGCACAGCCGTACACGTTCAAATCGGACACGGACGAAGAGGGGCGGTTTTCGATTTCGGGCATCAAACCCGGGCCTCTTCAGTTCATGGCACAGCCCAATCCTGTAACAAGCGATGACATGCCTCCGCACAGCTATAACCAAGACAATTTTGTAGACGCGGAGGTTTTGTCCATTGATACTGGCGCGATGACTTTTTATGCGGACTCCCAGCAACCGCCCCCACACGGTGGGATTACATTTACCATTGAGCCGGGGACACACCTTGAAAATTTTGAAGTGGTGGTTAAACCGCGGATGCGCATTCGGGGTCAAGTTGTATTTGCTGACGGCACACCGCTTGCCAAGGCGAAAGTTCTGATTAGCGTGCGATGGCGTACACTTGATGGGGAAGGCACGGGAAGTAGCGGAGGATTACCACGCACTGACGAAGCGGGTTACTTTGTGCACTATGTGAATGAACCTGGGGTTTATGCAGTAGCCGTTGAATTTCAAGGACAATCGGCGATCTCGGAGCAGTTCGCTCTCGAAACCGGTCAACGGCATGATGATTTGGTCATAGCGCTTGACAGCCAGCCAATTCCCATTGTGCGAACTCCGGATCGCGCCGCGCCGCCGAACCGAGATGGAGCTTGGGTGATGAATCCTGAAAATGGACACGCCTATCGAAGCATTCATTGTGAAAGTTGGGAAGATGCTCAAGCGAAAGCGATTACCGAGGATGCCTACTTGGTTTCGATTAACGACGCCTCCGAGCAGAGTTGGCTGGTGAAAGTTTTTGGTACCGAGCCCTATTGGATTGGACTAACTGATTTCGAAAAGGAGGGTGAATGGCGATGGTCCAGCGGCGAGCCGATTTCTTACACGAACTGGGCGCCCAATGAACCGACCGAGTCGCCGCTCGGTGAAGAAGATTACGTCTTCATGGGTCTCAGTCAGGATGGACAATGGTTTGATGTTGGACCGGAAAGCCCACAGTGGCGGATGACCCAGAAGGCTATCATCGAAAGACAAGGTTTCGCCTCGTCACCACCCAATGAGAACGATTAACCTTAAATTTACACAATTCGGTGAAAAATAACCGCATGGTAATGAACAATCGAATTACTGAGTGTTCGCAGCGCTACAATGTGTAAATCCAAACACACTTTCACGAACAACCATCCTAATAGCCAGTTTGAATGAGTAAAAAAACGCCTGAAGGGTTGGTGTATAGGTTTAATCATCTGGTATCTCCACGAACAGTCAAGCATTAGGAGAAAGGAGCACCTATCATGTTGGTTTCCTTGTCAAAGTGGAAGATTGTAGTGATTGGTCTAGGAGTTGTTGCGGCGGCTGTTTTCGCTGCACTTTTACATCGACAGCATGTTGTGTTTAGCCAGAGCGATGGTTCACTGGAAGAGATTGCAACAAGCAACTATTTACAGGACTATTGGTGGACAACCGTCGTCAAAGGGGCGGACGAGGAGTTGACTCGTTTGCGCCACATTTCCGCTTCAACCTCATTTCAAAGCCCGCAATCCGTCGAAGCCCTTATGGAAGCGCATGACATCAATTTTGACACTTGGGTTGACTCGCAGAAGATAAATTTCAGCGGCATCGACTTGGCAAAAGTCGATCGAGCATATCCGCGTGCAGAATACCTGCAGATGTTGCTGGATAAAGGCCTGCTAATCGTGAACGGTGCGGAATACAATTCATTCCTCATGTACAGGTTCAATCTGCTACATTCTAAGCAGCAGTTTTTCGAGCAACCCCTGTTTGGACATGATGCCGATTACAAAAACAGTATGCTAGAACGTATGGGGCTGCCAGCGGACACGTCGCCGACACAGTTTGAAGAAGCAAGGATCCAGCATTTTTTGGAGACGCATTATTATGTGAAAGAAGCATTAAAAGACCCAACTTTCGCACAACAATGGAATGAAGGCAAATTTGTCACGATTGCCAGAGCCAAAGATGGGACGCGTTTTCCGATGAGAGCGGACACCACCTATTTTAAATTGAACGGTAACGGCGGTGTAGACATGGGAGATATAGTTATGCCCGCTATGGGACTTTCTGCTCAAGATACGGATGCTATAATGAAACATTTGCAGCCCTTCCCTTTCGCGGAGAAACTGCCCGAACATGTCAAGATTGGCTTTATTGGTCCGGACGGCAAACCCGCTGATGCACCGAGGCGAGGAATGGCGAAGCTATGGGTGAATTTTGCCGGCATATTTGAAGATGATAGACCGGAGATTGCCCGTTCCGAGCCCGGCGTAGTGCATCCGTCAGAGGCAGATTCGCAACCTGCGAACGCTTTCGAACCGAAACCTGTATCCCGCTCATCACTTTGGACCTCCGCATCCGACTCGGCAATGGACGACTCCGCGCCTGTGGCAGCACCGCGCCACGCCGCACCGACGCTAGAGATGCCGGATTTTCCGGAGGGTTTGGAACAGCCGATCCCGGCGCCAATCGTCCCACCCAAATTGGAAAACCAAATGAAGCAAGCTGAGGATTGGAAATCGCCCGGCAGGGTTGAGGTGAATGAGTTGGAGAGGTTACTGAAGTCGTTGGAAGATACAGGTGACGCTACTTTTGTTCCAAATGTGCCAGATGACCCTGAAATGCTCCGTGATAATGATGTTTATAAAGACCGGAGCGAATCCAATGAAAATCGACATGAATTCTATGAAGGGCGTAATGACTCCGAAACGAAAAGACCTGAATCGCCCGGGAAAAACCGGCGTTGACGCCCAACAATTTGTCGCCCTGAACGCTAAACGATTGCTAAGAGTACATCCAGCTAGAAACAGCGTTTACAGCTCGATTGATATGTGAGTGGCAACGCCATCGTCTAGTCATTCCCCGGTAAAAAAACCGGGTTGCCAAGAAATCAAACCCTAATTGGCTTCGTCAAAAGACCGATTTGGGTCATTCACAGAGGGACTCGTCCTCGGTCGTATACAACATTCCGAAGGAGGCATCTACCATGGACTGGTTACATTTAAAGTGTTTATACACTGCGCTTCGTCGAGAGAAGCTGCGGCTAGTTATTGCGATAATGGTATTTTCATTCGCCGCATCGTTGCAGGGCGCCGCTCTGGAAGGTACTTCTACACTGTCCGGACGTGTTGTGGATTTGGAAGGTAACCCGGTTGCAGGATTTGGGCTATCCCTTTTACCGTTTTCACTTGAATCAGCCGAAGGAACCTTCATCACACTTTCAGAATCGCACTCTGACGAAATGGGACGTTTTTCGATGAGCAACATCCCGCCGGCAAAAGTCCGATTAACACCGGCCACCAAGTTTTATCATTCGTCCGGGACCAGCGGCGAAATCGTTTCCGTAAAGGTTGCGGCACTGACCGTGTACCGGCACGAGAATTCCCCTTGGCAGGGAATTGCGTTTGCTATTAAGCCGGACGTGCACGTTGAGAATGTCGACGTCAGAGTGAAATTGCGGAATTACATTCGGGGACGCATTGTGTTTCTCAATGGCACCCCGCTTTCCAGTGCGAGGATTAATGTCAGCGTAAACCACCGTACGCCCGACGGGACGGGTAGCGGCAGCTCAAGTTCCTCGAATGAGACAGACGCTGACGGCTACTTTAAATACTACGTAGATGAATCGGCAATCTACACAATGACGGTGAACTATCACAGGCTTTCGGCGTCAGCAGATCCCTTCCTGCTAGGACAAGGAGAAGACAGAGAAGATTTGGTTTTCACGCTCGACAGACTTCCGAATTGGCCTGAAGGTCCCACTGGTCGAGTCGAAGTTTCTGCGGAAGTATCAACGTCACCACGGGGCGTCGGCGCAGCGTGGGTGGTGAATCCGGCAAATGGGCACGCGTACAAGCGAATTCGTAGCGAGAGTTGGAATGAAGCCAACACTCATGCTGCTGCCGAAGATGGGTATCTCGTTGCAATCAACGATGCAGCAGAGCAGGACTGGATATCAAAAACCTTTGGACCAAATCGGTGCTGGATTGGACTGACCGATTATGCGAACGAAGGGGAATGGGTTTGGGCGAACGGTGAGCCGGTGACATTCACAAACTGGGCGCCCCATGAACCGCACGATAAAGACACGGGAGAGGAAGATTTCGTTTCGATGGGATTATCGGGTGAATGGTTCGACGTGGGTCCTGCAAGCATAGAGTGGCGCCTGCCGCACATTGCTATCATCGAAAAGGACAGCACTCCCGGGAAGACGACACGAACAAAGTAAATTGCCGGTCACTGCTAAATCCTGATTCGCTTCGCTAATCTATTAGAATCGCAGCGGTGTAGGTTGGGTCGAACGCGTATCGCTATCTGCGGCAGCCGCGGTGCTGCAATTGGCTTTTATGCGGCCTGAATCTATGTAAACACCTCTCTGGTAAAAACCCCGCCTTTTTATTCCGTTTCATCCAATTCGAAAACTTCTCGCGTCAAGATTATCCGCAGGATAACCCATCAAATTGCAGTCTGCCGGTCCATAACAGACGATTCCGGTGTAGTCCATCTAATCATGAAGAGAATTTGCGCCATAGACAAGATCTGCCCCGTTGCCTAGTTATCGCAAATTTGGTTTGTCTTTCATCTCCGTCCGCTATTCGCCCCACCTTTGATGTAGTTGTCCCATAAACACAGCCTTCCTATCCCCTGTCGCGGTTGTGTGTTTTATATTCTCATTGAAGCGGGATTCAATTGTCTAAGACATCTCTTGGGTGCTATTTCTTGAGTTTTTCAACTATTTTTTCCACGCGGTGCAACCTCTGGTACACTTGATGTGTCTATGTAATTCAAATAGGGGTTCCATGCTTCGTTTTAGGATTAGGTGTTTATTATGTATACAGCCGACGAAAAGTTAGTGTCTCAAACGCTCGCAGGCGATCGAGATGCCTTCGGTGTGCTCGTGCACAAGTATCAGGACATGGTCTACACCTATGCCTATCAGAAGGTGCGGAACGCAGCCGATTCACAGGACATTACGCAAGAGGTTTTTTTAAAGGCATTTCGCCATCTCCAAAAACTGCGGCATCCGCATCTCTTCCGGAGCTGGCTGTATACAATCATGTCAAACGAATGCAAACGTTGGCTGGAGCGCGTTACGAATAAGCGCCGGCGCGAGATTGCGCTGGAGCAGGCAGTGGACGACTCACTGCAGATTCAACCTGAACACACGGTGCCCACACAGGGCTGGCAGGTAGACCTTGAACAGGCAATGTCAGAGCTCCCTGACGAAAGCCGACTCGTCGTGTCGATGTTCTATGCAGGTGATTATTCGCTGAAGGAGATTTCAGAGTTTCTCGGTGTTTCCGTCAATACCGTTAAGAGCAAGTTGCGCCGTGCACGGCTGCAGCTTGGCAGCGCACTGTCTGAGCATTACGGCAGATTCGTAAAGAGCCGCAATCTCGAAGGAGGGTTCCTCATGCAGCTAATGGAGCAGATTCGCCACATCCCATCTCCAACCATAGGGTTCACGTGGGGCAGCACAGCAGTAAGCAAGGTGCTATTTTCGCTGATTACGGCAATGTGTGTTTTGATTGGAATAATTGGGATAGGCGATTCGCCGAATATGTCCCCAAACAACCAGATCGGGTTGTCGCAATCGTACAAGAGCCGATGGCCGATTGAGGTGAAATTTTTTACGCCAGATCACTACACATCGCGCCCTACTGTTTCAGGAATTCCATCCCCGGCGGGAAAGCACCCGGTGGGAGTCTCAAATCGCGCACTAACAGAGCAAAACCGAAATTCAACTGGACTCGGGTCAAATTCGGGGAAACTCGGTGCAAGGACCGCCACGCCGCAACTCCCCGCGGTAGCAGCGGCGAAAGAGGAGGAAATAATAACTTATTCAGGCCGGGTCGTCGACAATGACGGTGCACCGGTACCGGATGCTAAACTTCAATATGCCATAGAGTCCTATCCGCGTGGAGGGGACGCCGAATCCGTATATTTCACATACCCTGACCGTAAATATGATACCCGCACTGGGAAGAATGGGGTTTTTCGATTTGAAATTTCGCCTACCAAACGCAGATCGACGCATTTCAATTTTAAGAACACGCTGAATTTCTTACAGATTGCTGTTGCGCATCCCGATCATGCAATTTGGTGGAAGGAATATCCATTCCAAAGTACGGCAGACGTTGAGATTGAACTTGAAGCCCCAAAAATCATTACTGGCAAAGTAATGAATGAGGCGGGCGATCCGATTAAGAACGCGAAGGTTTTGATTCAATCCGTTTTCCGTGGTCAAGGGGAACGCGGAGATAGATTGTCACATTTTGCCTTGCCTAAACGCGTCAAGACGGACACTAATGGGGAGTTTGTGCTCCCAGGATTGCAGCAAGGTACAAAAATAAGCCTTGATGTCCAAGCATCGGGATACGCAAAGGAGTTTCGCCACAGCGTGCCGGTCAGCGGAAAAAGGCTCAATTTCCGGCTGACGCGTGAGGGCAGGATTGAGGGGCGCATCACATATGCGGACACCGGGAAGCCGGTCAAAAGCGCGATGGTGTCGCTTCAGGGCATCTATCCGACCGTTGGGGCGGGACAGTCACCAGTTCGAAGGGGAAAATATCGCCTGAATTATGTCGCCCCCGGTACATACAGCCTTTATCTACATCAGGGGCCGAAAGGATGGACTGCCCTTCCCGAGGAGTTCATTACAGTCACTGGCGGACAGACCGTTACTAATGTGGATTTTGCCCTGATTCGGAGCGGTTTCATCACTGGGCGGGTGACCGATCTGGACACAAACGAACCGATTGCCGGCCATACTATCAGATTAAATGATGCGGTCCGTCCGCAAGGATCTCAACTGGGGGCTCACCATATAATAACAGATGCAACCGGCGCTTACAAATTTGACGCCGTGCCCGGTGAGGCGGTCGTGCACACTAATACACCGCCGGGCTATCAAGATATAGGCTGGACCGAGAGATTGGACATCGGACAGGTTGAGAGACGTGTGGAGGTCGTTGAAGGCGAAACTGTGACCGTCGATTTTCAATTTTCGAAAGGGATTGATCTGACCGGCCGGCTTGTGGACGAGACCGGTAAACCGGTGGCCGGCGCGAAAATTTCAAACGATCGGATGCGTCTCAAAAAATACGGCACATCAGATGGGTTTGGTAGGTTCACTGTTGACGGACTGCGAGTTGGAAGTAATCTTGGCCTCAGAGCAGTAAATAGCGAATTGGGATTGCGAGGAACGGTCGAGATTGAGGTCCAACCGGATTTGCCAGTTGAAATACGAATGAAACGTCAACAGCGAATCGCGGTCTCCGGACGAGCAATTGACGGTGAAGGCAAACCGATGCCGTTGGCGAACGTCCATCTGATTCACTGGGACCATCAACGAGGTATCGGTGCTGACACCATTGTCGATGTGACAGATGACGATGGGCGGTTCCAGAATATTTCACTCATAGTTGGCGATAAATACGAAATCTATGTGAAACTAGACGGGTATCGAAATGCTGAAACCGATCAGTTCACCGCCACAGCGGTGATGACCCAAATTGCGGATTTCGTCCTGTTGCCAGCCGGCGGGCAGTTTTTTGTTGAAGGGCGTGTCATTGACGACTCTGGCGAGCCGGTTAGCGGCGTGCAACTTAGCATCAATCAGGCGGGGCAACACTGGTCAAGCCGCACCGATGAAAACGGTTATTATCGAATGGAAGAACTTTCTATGGCGGTTATTTCCGCGCTGTACATTTTCCATCCGGCGTATCCAGACCTTGAAGTCAGAATTTTAAAAACCAACCGACGGCACGACTTTGAACTAGTCATGGCGATAGCATATCTCGCCGGGAAGGTAGTGGACGCCGAAGGCAAACCGATTGAACAGGCGCGGGTCATGGTAGGTGGCGAAGAAACGCCCTTCTCCAGCTACCGATACCCCGTTGCTTACACTAACGTGTACGGTGATTTTGAACTACCGAACATAAAGGGTCCGGTCGTGTCAATGGGTGTCTACCATAAAAGGTACCGCAAAACATTCAAGGATATCGCGGTGAATCAACGCGATTTAGTTTTAACTCTAACGCCGTCCGAACATAAACCAGAGCCGACGCAGGAGCAGCAGTTACAGCGGTCATACGCCGCGTCCGCCGAAGATCGCTTCAATACATTGCTGAACAAGACGGCGCCGGGGTTGGCGGTTGTAGATTGGCTGTCCGGTTCACCCGTATCCATCGGAGAGTTGGAAGGCAAGACGATAGTTCTACATTTCTGGGATTTGAAGCGCTCCAATCATATACAATGGATTCGCCTGTTGAATATTTTGCATGAGGTTTACGGTGAAAAAGGCCTCGTCTGCGTCGCCGTATGTCGCGCCGCCACCGAGATTGAGGCGGTCAAACGACACATTACTGAACAGTCGCTGTCATGCTCGATCGGACTAGACCGCCCAGCTACAGTCGACGGCGCGAAAGGCGAGACATTTGAACGATATGCTGTCGGGTGGCATCCGTTCATCCTGATTAACGCGGCGGGAGAAATCGCCGGGCGCAGTTGGGAACATGACCTGGAGGCTAAGGTTCAGACATTGATTGTAGACTGACCGGGCACTGTATTCCAAATCTGCCTTCAACATGTCGAGAATAGCGCCCTAGTTAAACCTAGTCTATACTCATTGCCGAACATCGGGAACCATCGACACTTCAAAAAATTGAACAAGATCATCGAAAGTCTCGTAAAATAACAGCTTCTGCGAAATCCCCTGTAGTGTCGTTGAAATGTCTGAACCCGCTTTTGCGATTACTACAACCGGAATTTTCACCGCGTGTGCGTAGCCCGCTTCGATGCCCAAGCCTACCCCTTTTTCTGATAGGTCGACCACGAACACGTCACTCGACTCGATTGCAGCAAATGACCTTTGCATCAACTCTTCAGGACTTAATTCGACTTGCCCCCAATTCTCAATGTCACGGGCGATACATACTGTTTCAAAACCGTTTCGCTCAAGCGCAGACGAGATTTTTTGAATACAATATTTGTTGCTGTTGTCTTCACGGAATTTAATGGAGATATAAGCTTTCACGGTTCACCATGCTCAAGAATACTGTTTATCGGGATGTCAGTTCTTTCCAGTCGGAGTTCAAGGCAATTTCTCACGTAGCTCATGCACAAACATGGGCGCCATTATGCTATTAGGGCAATTTAGGTGTCCTCGCTTAACAGTGAAGAACCCATAATGTTTGCGATCGTTTGCATCCCTTTCTCCAAGAGTGAAAGATCTACATTCAACGCGGGAAATATTCTGATTACTTTACCGTGCACAACGTTGATGATGACCCCTTGCTCCAGACACTGATTTGAAATGGCAGATGCCAATTCATCAGACGACAATTCGCACCCAATCAGGAGACCGCGTCCGCGAATATCAACAATCTTTTCAGCAGTAGAGTGTTGAATCTCTCTCAGGGAGTTTATTACGATGTCTCCAGCCTTTTGGCAATGTTCAAGGATTCGATGCGCTAGCAACTCTCGGATGACGGAAACAACCGCAGCACACGCGATTGGATTGCCCGCAAAGGTGCCCCCATGATCGCCCTTTTCGATTGTTGCAGCGACATCCTCAGTGATAACAATAGCCCCGACGGGAATTCCGCCGCCCAAGCATTTGCCCAAAAGGAGAATATCCGGTGTCACGCCTTCGTGGTTGGCGCCGAACATTTTTCCCGTCCGGCCGATGCCGGTCTGAATTTCATCGAAGATGAGCAGGATATCATGCCTATGCGCAATTTTCCTCAGACCATTCAGATAACCGGCTGGCGGCACAATTACACCGCCTTCTCCCTGAATCGGTTCTACGATAATTGCGGCTGTTTCCTCATCAATGGCAGCTTCGATAGCCGCGCAACTCCCGAATTCAACGAACTTCATCCCGGGCAATAGCGGTTCAAACGGCGCTCTGTACCGTTCCTGACCGGTGATTGATGCGGCGCCCAGCGTTCTGCCGTGAAAGCCGTTCCGGCAAGCGATGAACCCCGGCTTATTTTTCGCTCGTCGGGCAAGCTTGATCGCGCCCTCTACGGCTTCAGAACCGCAGTTCGTAAAAAAGACCCTTGTGAGTTCAGGCGGCGAAATCTCACAAAGCAGTTCCGAGGCTTCAGCTTGAGGAATCGTGTAAGACAGATTACAGTTTGGAGCTTGCATGCACAACCCTAACTGCTCTGATATCACCTGAATCAAAACCGGGTAACTGTGCCCGAGCGTCGTCACGCCCCAACCCGAAGTCAGGTCTATATATTCTTTCCCGTCCACATCCCAGACCAGACATCCGCTTGCTTTATCAACAACCAACGGGCTTCTGTTAAATACCGGAAAGAAATGCGATTCCGTTTTTTCAATTATCGTGTCTGTGTGGCTTTCCATTCAACCCTCCGTGCTTTGAAAAAATCTTACAGTTAAAATCTGCCCCTTTCTATAAAACCGAAGACTGCATCAATCATGACCTGCTCCCCAATCGCTCTCCGCTTTTGTTTTTCAGCATCGTTCAAGAGAATGTGCTCACCTTGGCAGGGATTATCAAAAACGAACAGCAGCGACAGCCTACCCATCTGAAAATATTCTGCAACTGCGAAAGTGCTCGCAGTTTCCATGTCCACCGCGATATAGCCCTGACGAGACCATTTCTGAACTTCCTGTTTCCCCTCTCCAAGCAGCGCCGATGTCGTCCAAATTGGACCTTTGTGTACTGCAACAGGCTCAACCCGTGCGGCCGTAAGCCAGGCAACGAGGTTGGGCGACGCATCAATCTCTCGCTTTTCGGGCGTATAGTATTGTGCCGCCCCTTCTCCGCAATGCGCTGATGTCGCACACACGATATCGCCTGGCTGAATCCAATCCGCCAGCGCGCCGCAACAACCGGTCTGGATGACGACGGACGTCCCCAGCACACCGAATACATGCGTGATTTCGGAAGCCATTGAATCCCCGTACACAGATGCATAACCGACATCGGTATCCTGATTCGTACCAATCAGCACGTCCTCGAAAATTCCGTTTGGTGAGCCAATCTCAAAGCAATCCGTAAAATAAGCACGATGCTTGTAATAATTGCGTCTCAGGTTCCGGGTGCCGCGCAGCACTAAAACCTTCGGTATCCTGTCTTCGGGGATGTTTAACAGCGAAAGCCATTCGCTTTTGTTCAGTTCCTTGAGCATTCGTGCGAACTATCCTTGAAATCAAAAGTGTTCACATAGACTTGAGTTTATGTCACATTATCCTTCATCACGCTTCGCGCATCACCCTTTGGTCGACAATTAGCCTTCCCTGTTGGGGTGCAAAGGATAGCGTCGTGTACGTTTTTGCGTCGGCGTGCCAACAGTCTAAACCCCCCTGCTCACCGGTCGCAGCATTCCATTCATTCAGTGTAGCTGCCTCCCAATTCATCTCGACGAGGACCTCAACCGGCATTTCCTCTCGGTTGTAAAGATAGAACAGTTCAACATCGTCCGAATGGCGGTGATGAATCGCCAGGCAGTCCGTCGGAATATTGTCGGGCCGCCGGTAAACCTGTATCGCCGGATTGACCCACTTTCGCAGCAGCCGTTTGAGACTTTCCGTTTTTTCGTTCATCGTTTCACCGGTTACAATTGATGTGCGCCACCGATAAAGCAAGCGTTCGAGCGGATAGGGGTCGACGCCGATTCTGCCGTTGAGCAAATACGGCACTGGAGGCAGGGCAATCAGCTTGCCGCGCGCATTTTCAAATTGCGTCAACAGATTCACCGTCTGTTCCTGGAGCGACAGGCAAGTTGGGAGCAAGATGAGCGGGTAAGCGGTTTTATCAAAATGGATTGCACCTTTATTGACCGTAGCCGCGGTCAATTCCGTTTCCGAGACTACATCGAAGTCATATCCGAGTGCCCAAACGGTTTGACACAGCCAGTTCCACTCTTTTTTTATCCAATCCCAGACTTTTCCATCGGGTTTTGTCCAAAGGCTGTGAATCGGCGAAATCATGAGCATCGGTCTTGTCGCAACACCAACTGACAGGAAGCGATTCAGGTTTACTAACGTGTCTTCGGGTGCGGTTGAGGAATTTTCCGGCAAAATCCATGAATTGAATCCCAACGCGCTGCCATAAGCGAGTCGGTCTGAACCGAAACTTGATGTTGTGTCCGGTGCGCAGATGCTGATTTGCCCAGAGCGTTCAATATTCGGCACGCTTGCGGCCCACTTGGAGATTAAGAAACGGTACGGCTGATCCGTCTTTTTTGGGCTGAAAATGGGGCGATCGGCGCAGTTGAGTAATTCCCCAATATCCGCTTCCAACGCTCGCGCCGACGCGGGAATATTTATTGCGAATTGTAGATTCAACTCGCGGCAGTACTTTTTCAGTCCGCCGATACAAATCTCTGCGAACTGTCGGGTCAGATGCTCCCAATAACGGCAACGAATTGCCGCTGAGTCGTACGTTTCATGGAATATCAACGGAAGTAATCGGAGGAATTCTACCGAGGCGTCGGTCTCGAGTTGGTTGACAAGTTCCACGCTCCAAGGAATTGATTGCGGTTCACTTCGGAGCGGGGTCAGAAAGGTCGGAAGGTTACAGCAAAAACCGATTACGGCTCTGTCCAAGTATTCGGCGAATTCGCGGACGTACGGCTGCAATATCCGGTGCGCGTGCGCGCGAACGCCGTCTACAGACAGAAGATCCTCCGTCTGCGCGCCGGTTTGACGGAGGTGAAAAATGGTGCGGCCTTTCAACCTATCGGCGACCGCGTAATCGCCGGAGAGGCATCTGCCAATGTGTTCAGTTATATCGTAGCACGGAACTTCAGCACCTTCCTGTGCGAGAAGGTAGGTTCGGTTAAAGCCTTGAGAAGGGCTGAGAAGCTGCCGGAGTAATGTCTGGATAGCCTCAGCACCGTCCGCTTGAGAAAAGGTATGGTCGACAAAGTTAAGGTGGAAACGTGTCCGGTCCGCCAGCGCATCAACCAAAATCCATGCGCGTTTCCCTTCGTGAAGCAATCGTTTAAACGCTTTCCGATGGGTGTTATTGTCCCTTCCTTTGGCGGAAAAACTCCATTTAAGGAATACTTCTCCATTCAATACAAGTCCTTGTCTTGTTTATCGCAGCTCATAGGTTGAATGCGCCGCAAGCTGATTCAACGCCTTCAGATAGCGGTGCGGAAGCCTTGCCTGGACTCGGATGGCGTTGCCGCCATAATCCGCCTCAAAAACTTCGCCGTGTTTATACAAGTAGTCTAACGCCTTGCCGTCACGATAAGAGAGGCGGAGTGACATGTCAATGTCCGTGGAAGCGAATCGGTCAGCAAGCTCGGTCTTCAGTTTTTCAAGCCCAGCCCCTGTCTGTGCAGAAATTTGGAGGCTGTCGGGAAATTTTAAACGGAGAAGTTGCGGTTGTTCCTCATTTTCGGATAGGTCGATTTTATTCAGTAGGATGATTGTGGGGATGTCGTTGGCATTCAACGATTTGAGCACGTCGTTCACGGATTCGACTTGAGTCTCCGCCTGGGGGTGGCTTCCATCAACCACGTGAAGAAGCAAATCCGCTTCAGCAACCTCCTCTAGTGTGGCTTTGAATGCAGCGACAAGATGATGCGGGAGTTTTTTGATGAATCCGACAGTATCTGTCAACAAGATTTGCCGGTTGTCGGGTAAGTCAACGACGCGTGTGGTTGGATCGAGGGTCGCGAACAACCGATTTTCAGCAAGCCGATTTTCGCCGGTCAGCGCGTTGAAGAGCGTTGACTTGCCGGCATTTGTGTAACCAACCAGCGACACTTTAATCATCTCGCTTCGGCTGCTTCGCTGAACGCGCCGTTGTTTTTCAACCGCCTTCAAGGATTTCTGGAGGCGTAGTATCTGCGCACCAATCAAGTTTCGGTCAATTTGTAGCTGCGTTTCGCCCGGACCGCGGACGGCGCCGCCGGTACGCCCTGCACCGACAGCCGTACTTCCGCCGCCGCCCGTCGCCAAGCGGGACAAATGGGTCCACATCCGAGTCAGACGCGGCAAGGCATATTGTAACTGGGCTAACTCCACCTGTAGTTTTGCTTCCTTCGTCTGTGCCCGCTGCGCGAAGATTTCCAGAATTAGGCTTGTTCGGTCGATGGCAACTGTGTCCAATGCCTTTTCAATATTGCGTGTTTGCGCCGGCGTGAGTTCATTTTCGAAAACGACCGCATCCGCACCCGCCTCGCTCATCAATGCGCCCAATTCCTTTAGCTTCCCCGCCCCGATAAAGTGTGCGGGATCCGGTGTATCTCTGGGTTGAACAATTTTGTGAAGCACCTCGAAACCGGCGGTCTCCGCGAGTTGTCCCAACTCTTCTAGCGAATCCTCTACATCACTTTTCAGTTGCGTTTTTAATTTTACTCCAACGAGGACAACGCGTTGGCGTGAGGGTATCGTCAGGTGATGAGTCTCGGACATAAACTCTCCTTTCCGCGGTGGAGTCAATACCTACAGATTCATCTGTGACGAAAGTGTAACTCAACAAACGGTTAGTGTCAATAGAATAGATCCCCTGCATGCGTCACGGACAGCACAATTGCGCGTTGACGAAGCGCAAATAATCGCCTATAATTTACCTTGAATTATGGCGGATTTTGATGTGCACGTCAAAACAAGTTGCGGGTGTTGCGAATGAAGCTAAAGAACGTTACTGAGGATGACATCTACACACTGGTCGGCCATACTTTGGCGGGACGTGGATACGACGATTACGAATCGGGATTGGTGAAGAATCTGAAGGTTAGCGAAACCGCTATTGATGCCGAAATGGCCGGAAGATCATCCCCGAATTACACTGTCAAAGTCTGGTACGATGATGATGGAATTGACGGCAACTGCACCTGTTCATATTCCCAAGGGTTTGATGTCTGTCAGCATGTTGCCGCGGTCCTATTTGAATGGGTTTACGAGCGGGTTGATGAAGGTGTCGTCGAGTCGCAAATTCGTCAAGAGCTGGAACGCCTATCTAAATCGGAACTAACCGATTTGTTAATGGAGGCGGGAAAGGACAACCCGGTGTTTTACCGGAGGTTGAGGGCGCTAGTAGCTAAAACTGGCTCAGAGGGGTGAATCTTACTGAAAAGGACGATAATGAGGCGAATCATTTTTTCGGTTTTACTTGTTTTTGCCATATGGTCGTGTCAATCTCAGGACACGCAAGATGCGACTCCTTCCGCAAAACCCGACGGGGTGAGTCAACGGGCCGAAACTGTATCGCCGACTCGGCCCCAAGATTGGCCGATGTTCATGCACGACCTGAATTTCTCCGGCAAAAGTTCCGATCAGCGCCTTAATCCGCCGCTCAAGTTGCGCTGGAAATTCAAGACCGGAGGACCCATAATCGGTAGCGTTGCCGCGGCATACGGAACCGTATACGTTGGTTCAGAGGACCAAAAGTTGTACGCGCTCGACGCCGAAAATTGGGGAGTACGGTGGACGTTTCAAACTAGCGGCGCCATTCGGTACGCACCAACAGTTTGGAACAACCGCGTCTACGTCAGTGCGCGAGACAACCGGGTGTATGCACTTGAATCGGATTCGGGCGTCCAGATTTGGCAGTACCAAGCCGAGAACTGGATGGATTCCCCGCCGATTGCTTCAGGCGGAAACATTTACGTTGGCGTATTTCCGAACAAGATTCTTATCATGGATGCGGTTACCGGCGCATTACTGAACCAAGTCAGGAGCCGCGTCAGGATTAGCGGCAACGAATATGTTTGCACCCGCGGAAAGTTGCGGCCAACGATGCCGCACCATAACGCCGATTTTTGGCGCGGTTTCACGCCCGGTACGAGTAGCTATCCGGTCATGGCAAATGGGGTCGTCTACATCGGCGGACGCGATAAAAAAGTTCACGCTTTTGACGCTGAATCACAAGCGGAGATTTGGTCGTACGAAGCAAAAGGCTACTTTGACGCGGCGCCGGCAATCGCGGACGGAATGCTTTACATCACGTCGCACGACGGATATGTGTATGCCTTTGAGAATCAGGACACCGATGCGCCTCAAGTTGAACCGGATAAACGTCCATTCGGAATCGTCGTTCGCGATGAAGCACCTGTTTATGCCAAAAGAGACAGCGGAATTACTGGGGAGCCGAGTGCTGAAAAAACCTCAGACGTGCTATTGTCACTTAACGATGGCGTCGAACTGCCAATCGTTGATGCGTCGGCGAATTGGTATCAGGTTGAACTTCCAAACGGGGAATACGGTTGGATGGACGGGTTTGGAATTGGCGAGTTTGAAGAAATCGAGGGAGTTCAGTTCAATAAAGCCCTCTGTTCAAACGTTCGGACGTTGGAACTGATTGAGGGTGGTGAATCGCCTCACTGGTCGCCTAACGGGAAAATGATTGCATTTTTGAAACGCACCAACCTATCCGGGCAATACTGGAAAGCGAGCGAACTCTGGTTGACGGACAGATATGCGAGGCGGTTCAAGCGGCTGTGCGGAGGGAATTTCTATAATCCGCATCTATCATGGTCGCTCGACAGCAATCTTATTGCGTTTGAAGGATATGAGGGAAGGGACAGCTATGTATTTATAATTAATCGGCATAATCCCCACATAATCAAGCTGGTTGCCGGGGATGCGCCGGCGTGGTCGCCGACGGCAAATCAGATTGCGTTCCGGCGTTGGGAAGATGGGGTTCATAACCTTTATCGAATTAATAGCGATAAATCCCAGCTTGCCCAGATGGCGCGGATACCAATCAAGGGTCGGATTGGCGCCTTCAGTTACCTAGACCCGCCTTCGTGGTCTCCAGATGGAAATCGAGTTGCAATTGGTTTGGATTACCAACACTACGCCTCCGGACACGCCAGGATTCGCATCCAGGATACTAACGGCACAAAACTGAAAGAGATCAAAACGTCTTCCCAACGTGTTAAACAGGTAAATTGGTCGGCTGACGGAACTAACCTTGCTTACGTGCTTTCTGGAGATGCGGTGTCGGGCGCGCTGCTAAATAAGCAACTCCACGTTGTTTCTACGGATTTGCCAAATGAGTCAAGAGTTCTCAAACACACATCGCCGTCATGGTCGCCCCAAGGCGTTCGGCTGGCTTATCTGGAACGTGAGGATTGTATGGGGATAATGTGGAAGGTATGGGTGCTGGATATGGAAACGAACCGCGCATTGCCGATCGCGCGTACAACAGTTGACTTGGTGAAAGTGACATGGTTGCCCGACGGAGAGCGGTTGTGTTTTTGGCACACCTCGAAATACCTGCGCGACGGAGAATACAAACCTGCCAAAACAGTGGGGTGGATTGTAGAAGTAGCAGAGTGAAGGAACGGGGGACGGATTGATTTTGGTTAAGTCGCCGGGCATGACAACAGGCATCATGAATCCGAGATTCTATACACCTATCGCCCCGTTGGGGCTAATTTGTGTGTAGGATTCGAGATTCTACACGCCCGCTGTCGCTCAGGGGTTATTTGGTGTGAGTCGAATGGTGAATCGAGAAATGGCGTCGGTATAAATTGTCCATACCGCCAATTAAAATTTTATCGACAATTCACCCAAAAACTGTTTTCTCTGATTCCGGATAGCGAAGACTTCGTAGAGATCTCCAGAAACATCGAAGTAGCGGCGGGTATAGTTGCGGCTTGTATCGGCGGGATTGAGATCGGAGTATTCAAGCCACAAATTCATCTTGGACAAGATATCCCAGTTTAGTCCGACAGCTAATGATTCGGCATCGCCTTCATCTTCTTGGCGCTGTCGATTCAGGTCTTGGTAGATTGCGTTTCTGCCAAGTTCCGTCCTGCCGTCAACCCGTTCGGCATATAAGTTTAGTTCTTGATATTGGTAAGGATTTGGATTGGTGATGAATTTTAGGTTTGCAGCGAAAGTGTTCGTGAGCGCATTCGTATCTAGGTCATAGCTGTCCTCGCGTTTGGGAGGCGTGGTGTAGCGTTCGTCTATTTCACCGTAGGTGACGGTGTCGACCAACATCAGATTCCAGCGTTCCGACAGGGCATAAGTCCAGAAAAAGGTGTTATCCATGCGCAACTGATTGAATTGATCTATCACGTCCGCGTGCGCGTCGATATCCTCGTAGTCTTCAAGAAACTCGGTGTCAATGTTGCTTGCTCTGGAGTTGTAGAGCGCGTTCATGTGCGACGGCTTTATCGTGAACCCGGCGATTGAATATTGATGGATAGTCAAATCGCTCGCATTACGCAGGTAGATTCGGCCCAAGGAATCCAACGCCAGAAATGCGATGTCGCGGTCTGTATCGCTCTGTTTATCGACCTCATAAATTACGCGGTCTTTGTATCTGCCGTTGCTGTCGAATTTCTGAACCCTGGCGATGACATTGTGATAGATAGTCGCTCGGACTGCCGCTGCTTTCAGATCTTCGTCTTCCTCTTTCTTATTTTTATCTTTATCGTCCTCTTCATCGAAATATTCGCTGAAATACCGCCTGTATTCTGCCTCCTCCAGAAGTCGAATTCGCCGCTGCAATACGTCCAAATCGGATTGCCCCGGCATATTTTGACCGAGTATCGTATTTCTATTCCGCGCGTTCGCCGTAACGGTATCGGCAATCCCAACGCCGGACGGCGAGATTAACGTCATCAAGCCGCCGGCTGGCAATCCGCCCAGATGACGCTTGAATTGGCTGGCATCCTTGACAAGAATCTCGCCGGTCGCCAGCGCGGCGATTGCCAGCGGTTTGGTGAATTCGCCGCTGCCGCGTCCTTTAATGCCGAAACTCAGCACGAATTGCCCGTCCGGATTAAACTTGACCACGCGGTGGTTGCCGGTGTCTGCAATTAGCACATTCCCCGCGCTGTCAATTTCAATGTCGGAGGCATCGCCGTCGAATTCTCCGTTCGCTGCGCCGTACCTGCCAAACTCCCTTAATTTTTCACCATCTGCGCCAAACATGCTGACTGTGGACTTTTTCTGGTCAAGTACGTACAGCTGGTTTTGGCGGTTGACATCAACTAGCAATTTACGGTCATGCAGTTTCGGCTGAATCCCAAAGGCGGATTTGCCGTCTTCGTCAATCATCAGGTGCGCGGGCAATACCTGCTTTGGGCGTACATCAACGGGGTCAACGAAATAGGTGTGCATCAACTCACCGCTAGGATTGAGCTTGTAAACACACGGCGCAAACATGTAGATTTTCGGATTTTCTGTTTCTTTGATGTGGTGCGCGGTGTTATCAGCTACGTATATGTTGCCCTCCCCATCTACCGCGATGTCGCCCGGCTTTTTCAGAATATTTTGCGGCGATTTAGGATCCATAGGGGTTTGCATCAAGAATTCGCCTGTCGACGACAGTTTCTGCAGCAGCTTGTTATCAGCATCGCTCACAAAAATGTTGCCTTCGGCGTCAAATGCAACGTGGATGTTTTTGCTGAATGCCCCGTTTGTGCTGCCTTTTCCGCTAAACTCGCGCTCAAATTTTAGAAAACTAACCCCAAATGCCAGCCCAATTCCATATGTGAAATACATGCAAGCAATAATCAAAAGCACAATCGTTTTTTTCATAAATTTCAATATCTCCTCAGTTCTGTCTTGGCTCTGGCGCACCTCTCTCCATGAATTCTCCCCATTCTAGCACGAATTTACTGAAAAATCAAGCACGTTGAGTTGATTCCAGTTCATATGTTTCGGGAAGCGTACTGCTTGCGATATAGCGCTTGCATTTGCGTTGATGAATGTGTTATGTTTAACAGTTGGGATCAGCCAACCGGCGTAAAGAATTTCATTGACAACATCATGCGAATCTTGGTAAGATTAGGATCATTTGCGATAGCATTAGGAAGAATGCAGAGGGAGTTTTATGATTGAACACGACGTGCTCGTTATTGGCGGTGGATTGGCGGGAATGAGCGCTGCGTTGCATGCGAGGCAGGCAGGCGCGGACGTAGCCATGATGTCGAAAGTTTACCCGACACGCTCGCACTCGGCTGCGGCGCAGGGCGGCATCAACGCGGCACTCGGTATTGCCGACTCGTGGGAGGTTCACGCTTACGAAACCGTCAAGGGCAGCGACTTCTTAGGCGATCAGGACGCCATTGAGATTCTGTGCAGCGAAGGTATTCAGGATATTTTCACGCTTGAACATCACGGTGTTATCTTCGATCGCGACGATGAAGGGCGTATCCACATGCGCGGTTTCGGCGGTACGGACAAAAGCCGCACTTGCCACGTAGGGGATATGACCGGGCAAACAATTCTTCACGTCATGTATGAACAACTGCTCCGGATGGATGTCAAATCCTATGACGAGTGGTTCGTGACAACGCTGCTTATGGACGATGGCGCCTGCTGCGGCGCAGTGGCGATGGAGATCGTGAGCGGCAAACTAGAGGTCTTTAAGGCAAAATCGGTCATCTTGTGTACGGGCGGCTGCGGCCGTGTTTATGAACCGAGTACCAATGGGCTAATTGTGACGGGCGACGGGTTAGCATTGGCCTATCGGGTCGGCGCGCTAATCATGGATATGGAGATGGTTCAATACCACCCGACAACCCTGCCCGCCAACGGCTTCCTTATCACCGAAGGCGCGCGCGGCGAGGGCGCCTATTTACTGAACGCCGACGGCGATCGTTTTATGCAGAATGAACGCTACGGCGCCACGACACTGCTGGAGAAAGCTTCACGCGATATTGTGTCGCGCGCCGAAACCATTGAAATCCAAGAAGGGCGCGGCGTGGACGGGTGTGTGCTGCTGGATTGCCGGCATATCAAAGACCGTATCTTGGAAGCGTTCCACCAGATATACGAACTCGCACAGGATTACGCTAACGTAGACATCACGCAGGAGCCGCTGCCAATTCGGCCGGGAATGCACTATATTATGGGTGGAATCAAGACCGACGTGGATGGACGGTGTTACCGGCAAAACGGCGATGGTGTAGAGGCGCTCCCCGGATTGTATGCTGCCGGCGAAGTAGCGTGTGTTTCGGCGCACGGTGCAAACCGTTTGGGCGGAAACAGCCTGCTCGACTGCGTCGCATTCGGCCGGCGAGCCGGGGCGCATGCCGCGGAGTACGCCAAGAGCATTAATCCTCCAAACGTCTCGGATCAAGCTGTGGAGATAGAAGAGCAGAAAATAATTGACATCTTTGCGCGTTCAACCGACCTGCGGGCACCAGCCTTGAGGCTAGAGATGGGCGAGATTATGCATCAATACACCGGTGTATTTCGAGACGAAGCCGGTTTGCTCGAAGCCCAACGCCAAATCCGTGAAGTTCGTAATCGTTATAACGAAATCTCCGTTCACGATAAGGGGCGTGTGTTCAATACGGATTTATTGGCAGTCCTAGAATTAGATTACATGTTAGACTGCGCGGAAACGATTATCGTTAGTGCGCTTGCCCGGAGGGAGAGCCGGGGGGCGCATACCCGAACCGACTACCCTGAACGCGACGATGAAAACTGGATTAAACATGTGGTTGTTTACCAAACACCCGACGGTCCTAAAATTGACTATTTGCCGGTGACGATTACCCAATGGCAGCCTGAGGCACGTAAATATTAGCACTGATGTACGACGGCAGCGCCGCGCGGTCTGTGGATAGTTAAATCCGTGTGTTTTTTCGAGTTGCAAGCCGCTAACCGCTGCGGTTCTTAAGGAGATGATGAATGATACAAGCGAATTTAAAAGTATACCGTTACGACCCGCAAAAAGACCAAGAACCGCACTATGACACCTATCAAGTGGACGGTTTACCAGACTTCTCGACCGTATTAGACGCACTTATCAAGGTGCGTGAAGATATTGATGGCACACTGACGATGCGATGTTCGTGCCGCAGCGCCGTCTGCGGTTCGTGTGCCTTTAGGGTGAACGGTCACGCAAAGTTGGGTTGCAAAACTGCCCTCTCGAAACTTGCTCCCAACGGTGAAGAGGTTTGTGTGGAGCCGATGGGTAACATGAAGGTGGTCAAAGATCTTGTGACCGATATGGAGATGTTTTGGGACAAGATACAGCAGGTCAAGCCGTGGATCGAGACAGAGGGCGAACCGCCCGATCGTGAGTATCAGGTGCCGCACAGCAAAATGGTCGAACTGCAGCAACCGATGAACTGCGTTATGTGCGGTGCATGTGTGAGCGATTGTACCGTGCTGGAGGAAACGTCAAAATTCTTGGCGCCTGCGGCATTAGCTAAGGCGTACCGTGTCGTTGGCGATCCCCGCCACGCAAAATCCCATGAGTGGCTAACCGAATTGAGCGAGGAAGGCGGTATCTGGGATTGTACGCGGTGTGTGGAGTGCGTGCAGGTCTGCCCAAAGAATGTTGCCCCGATGGATCAGATTATTAAGCTTCGTGAATTAGCGATTGACGCCGGCTTGACGGACAACGTCGGCGCGAAACACGTCCTGCACTTTACCGAAAGTGTAGCGCACACCGGCGTGCTTGATGAACGCACGCTGCCCATAAAAGCGGCGGGTATCGGTTGGGCTTTTCGGAACGCAGGCATCGCGATTAAAGCCACCCTGAAAGGTAAAATCAAACCCCTTTTACCCGGCACCCACCCATCGGTGACGGAGGTCCAAGATGTCCGGCGCATTCATGAAGAGTTGGAAGTAAAGAAGGGGACAGAGTAGGGATACCACAGAGAATCAGCCTATCCGGTCGAAGAGCGGTGTCGCCGTACCTGCCGATCTTCGCCGCGGCATTGGCCCATCGTGCGAGATGATGAAACAATTTCGATTTCGAACTGTGAATTGATTTAAAGTTATGTCTCGATTTTCTTCAATTGTCTGGTCTTCGGTCGGCAAAAAATTTCTGACGGGTATAACAGGTTTAGTTTTATGTGTATTCATTCTTGAACATTTGTCGGGCAACCTCCTACTCCTCCACAAAAATGCCGGACCCTTTAATCGATATGCGCATTGGTTGCACAGCCTCGGCGAAATCCTCATCGTTATTGAACTTGGACTCGTCGCCGTTTTCGCGGTCCATATCATCATGGGGATATCGGTTGCAGTACGCAAAACGGAGGCGCGCCCCCGCGCCATGCGGTATTTCAAAACCGCTGGGGCAGGGCATCCGAGCCGAAAATCTTTGAGTTCTGTGAGTATGCTCGTTACAGGGATAGTTTTGTTAGCCTTCGTAATCATTCATCTCAAAATGTTCAAGTTCGGTCCGGGCGTCGAAGCAGAATACGTTGACGCACACCTCACGGAAATTCATGGCGAAGAGGTTAGGGATATATACAGATTGGTGGAAGAGGAGTTCAGTAATATTTGGACTGTAATCGGATACGTTGCGGTAATGCTGCTGCTTGGCTTGCACCTTAGACACGGTTTCTGGAGCGCTTTTCAATCTATCGGCATCGGCTACCCGCGCTATGCACCTTTTATCTACGCAGTGGGTATTGTCTTTGCCTCCGCCATGGCGGTTGGGTTTTTATTGCTCCCCATAATAATTTACTTTAGGGGCGTTGCGTCTTGAGTAATGGCGTGAGCGCCAATTTCTGAATAATTAAATTTAACCATAATGAGAAACATGACGTTAAATTTGCTCATTTGGCGGCAAAAAGACGCTGGCAGTGCGGGTAAGATGGTACCTTACACTATCAGTAATGCTTCCCCCGATATGTCGTTTCTTGAAATGCTTGATATGCTGAATGAAGATCTCATCAAAAAAGGCGAAGAGGCGATTGAATTTGACAACGACTGCCGCGAAGGTATCTGCGGTATGTGCGGGTTTGTGATAAATGGCGTGGCTCACGGGCCAAGGCGCGCAACCGCCGCCTGCCAAGTTCACATGCGTGAGTACAGAGATGGCGATACCATTACCATCGAACCTTGGCGTGCGAAGGCGTTTCCAGTCATTAAAGACTTGGTTGTGGATCGCAGCGCTTTCGATAGAATCATGGCAGCCGGGGGGTATATCTCTGTGAATGTCGGTGAGGCGCCCGATGCAAATGCATTGCCGATACCTAAAGATGATGCGGACCAAGCAATGGACGCCGCTGTGTGTATCGGTTGCGGGGCGTGCGTCGCGGCGTGTCCGAACGCATCTGCGTCTCTGTTTGTTGGGGCGAGAATTACACAATTCGCGCTGTTATCGCAGGGAAAACCGGAGAGAAAACGGCGCGCGCTCAATATGGTTGAACAGATGGACAAGGAAGGATTCGGAGATTGTTCCAACCATGCGGAATGCGAAGCAGTCTGCCCTAAAGAGATTTCAATCTCAAACATTGCCGCGATGAGGCGGGAATACCTCAAAGCTATAGTCAGATAGTGTTTCAGCCAATTTAAACGTATGCAGCCAATAGATGCCGGTGCCGCGCCGAGATTAAACGCTTGTCTGCTAGCGAGAATGGAACATACACCAAATTATGACCCTCAGAATTGATACAGGAGGAGTGAATGAGAGTTGCCTACTTTCCCGGATGTGTTGCCAAGGGAAACTGTCCTGAACTGAACCAGTCCACCCATAAGATTGCGCCCCTGCTTGGCATAGAGTTGATTGAACTTACCGGTGCGCCTTGCAGCGGCGCAGGAGTCCTGCAAGCACAGAATCCGGTGCTAGCCGATACGTACAATGCCAAGACCCTTGCGCTCGCCGAGGAGTTAGACTTGCCGCTAATGACGGTCTGTTCGACATGTATCGGCTGTCTGCGCAAAAGCAATAAAAAGCTGTCCGAGGATGAAGGCTATCGTGCAGAAGTCAACGAAGTTCTCAAAAATGGTGGACACGAATATCACGGGAGTGTGGATGTAACGCACCTTCTGTACGTCCTAATCAAGGAGGTCGGTACAGAAAATTTACGCAGCATGGTTAAACAGCCGCTAACAGGTTTGCGCGTCGCACCGTTTTACGGCTGTTACATCCTTCGGCCTGCGGATGTTATGGGAATTGACAACCCAGACAATCCAACCTCATTGGAACGCGTGATTGAAGCGGTGGGTGCAACGCCTGTGGATTACTACGGGAAAACGCGATGCTGCGGGTTTCCCATAAACTTGGAGAACGAGGAAGCCGCGTTCAAAATGGCGGGAAAGCACATTGGCGAGGCAAAGGACAAAGGCGCCGACTGCATGGTGACGCCTTGTCCGCTCTGCCACATGAATCTCGACCTCCAACAGCCTTCAGTCAGCAAGGTGGTCGGACGCAAACTCGATGTGCCAGTTTTCCACCTTCCGCAGATGATTGGCCTCGCGCTCGGTTTGGCGCCAAAGGAACTAGGGGTCGCCAAACATATGGTTTCGACGAAGGATGTTCTCAGACAATTAGGCCTCTAAGCGAAAAAAAACGTTTCGCTACAATAGAAACCCAAACCGCCAACGCTGCCGCATTCTCGGCGGAATTATCGAAGTCTAAGTTAACCATTCTTCTTAAGGATAGGAGCCATTCTTGTTATGGCGAGTAAGAACAGCATCGTTAGAGTCGGTGTGATAGGTCCCGGTGGAGCTGGGCGCGGAAACACGTTAGCGTTTGCTGCACGGGACGATGTTGAGATTGCCGCGGTAGCTGACAACAGTGAACGAAGTATAGACACGCTGGAAAATGCCCTCCGCGAACACGTTGAAAACTACGAGAAAAACAGTTTCAATCGTTACGTCGGCGAATATGAATTCATTGAGATGCTGGACAAAGAGGATCTCGATATTGTCGGCGTTTTCTCGCCCCACTCGTTGCACGATATCCATTCCAAATATGCGTTACGCGCCGGGTGTCACGTAATCGTGGAAAAACCGATGGCGAACATTGTTGGAGATGCAATTACAATGACCAAGATTGCCATGGGGCGGGGTTTGCATCTGGTCGTCGGATATCAGCGCCATTATGAAGAAATCTATGTCACTGGCAGAAAGGCGTTTTCGGACGGCATAATCGGCAAACTGGAAAAGTTTGATGTCTACTTAGCGCAACATTGGCCCGGCAGCGGATGGCGGGGGGATGCGCGATTCTCCGGCGGAGGGCAGCCGAATGACTCCGGCAGCCATATGCAGGATATTTTCCTCTGGATGACAGACTTGTTGCCAATGCAAGTGCACGGTACAACAGACAAAAAGAGTGAAGACAAAGATGGAAATATCTCAATGAAAGCTGTAGAAGTAGATTCATACTCAGAGGTCACAATGGAGGATGGGTCGAGCGGTAAAATTACAATCGTTGGCAACACGCAAATTGGCTTCAAGGAATGGATTATCCTTGAAGGCAGCGCGGGAGTTCTTGAGATTAAAGACGGCATCCGCTTTATCCCAAAGGGCGGCGAGCCGCAGCCACTAACATTTCAGCGTCCAAAGGGATATCCGCATTGCAAGGTAGATCAGATCGTTGGCTTGGCTAAAGGTCAATACAACACAAACTACACCTCGGGCATAAACGGGATTCGTACAAGTTGGCTCACCAATTCGATTTTGGAGACAGGCAAGGGGCCCAATGAGCGGAACACGGTAGATTGCGATGCTCTGCTCGAAAAGGAAGGTTACAGCCGTAAATTTCTGCATGACCTCATTGAAGCGAGCGCACTAAGTAATATGTATTGAACACTTGGACAGCATTGAATTCATAACTGCTTGTCAGTTGAAAATCTGAAAACCGACAGACCTACCCTAAACTTTATCGACGGATTACAAGATAAGGAGGACGAACAATGAAATATAATAGGTTTTGCGCATTCGTATTAGCAACTGTGATGGTACTTGCCCAATATAGCTGTATTTCCGGCAAGGGTACCGGGGAAGTCGAGAAACTGATCGATGAGAAAGATTATCACGGCGCCATTGAAGTAGCCGAAGCGCTGGTCGCGTCTAATCCGGGCACACCAATCGCTCGGCAAGCGCAATTAGCCGTAGGCAAGCTTTATGTTGAAACTATGAACCAGCCTGAGAGAGGCGTGGAAACCTATCAGGCAATAATCGCCGCGGCGCCCGACAGCGATGAGGCTGCATCAGCGAACTATCGGCTTGGAGTCCACTATTTGAAGTCTAAGGAATATGAATCCGCGAGGGGATTCTTCGACACAATCATAAACAATTTTCCGGAACATGAGTTGAGTAGTAACGCTCAACTGCTGTTGGCAAAGAGTTATGAGGAAGCCAAAAACTATGAGCAAGCCGCGGAAATCTATGGCAACTTCGCCAACCGATACCCTAAGAGTGACCGTGCGGCGCAAGCACTCGTGAGGAAAGGCCAAATCCAGAAAGACCAGCTCAAGGATAGCTCGGAAGCCAAACGAACCTATCAATCCCTCGTGAAAAAGTATGGCAAGGTCGAAGGCACAGATGCGTCCATTAGCGAAGCCAAACGAGAATTACAATTAATGGGAGCGACTATCCCAAAACCTGAAGATCCATTAGCATCGCAAGCCGGTCGGAGTCTAGCTAGGCGGGAGAAACGCCTAGAACGCGACCGTCCGCCCGGGGCGGAACGCAGCCGCGCGATGGGCGCCGCACCGGAGGCGAACTCCGGATTTGGCGTCAGCGGTGAAAAAATTATGAGAAGTTTTCAATTTTCAATGGACGGACAAGGCACATATTATGATGCCATGCTAATGGTTGCCAACATGCTTTTTCAGGAGGAAGGTTATCGGGATGCCGGGGCACTATATTTCCGCGCAATTCAACTCGCGAATGCAGCCGAAGCGGAAATTAGTCCATATAGCTATCTCAGCTTATCAATCTGCTACCGCAAACTCGGAATGCATCAGCGCGCTCAAGAAGTATTAAACAAGGCGGTAAGGAGCAATCGAGAAGTTATTGAAGCCATCATAAAAACCGGTGAGAATCAGTATGCCAATGATGAATTCGAAAAAGCCATCGAGACATACCAAACCGTCGTCGGCTTCAATCAGTTCAGGGATTCAGAGATTTACTGGAGGATGGGGCTCGCATACAAGAAAATGGGCGACCCGCATAAAGCCATGGAGTCTTTTGAACGCGCGGTCGCAGCGAAAACGGATTCCACCGATGCACTCCAGAGCCTGGCCGAGGTGCTTTACTATCAGTTAAATCAGAGTAAGCGGGCGGGAATTTTCCAGGATCTTGTTGATGCAAAAGGCAACACTTACCGCGGCGAGAAGGAGCTTGGAGATGTCTGCTATAAATATGGAAACTACACGCGGGCGAAAACCAAATACGAAGCCGCCGCGCGGATCGCCGCACGGCAGAAGCAAAATACAGAGAGTAATGCGGAACTGCACCAGCTTGACGTTCAAATTATTGATGCCAAAATTCATGCAGCAATGGCGGCTCACAAGGATGGCATGGCTGATAGGGCTAAGGAATCAATTGATGCGCTTGCAGCCGAATATCCCGAACACGCATTAATTGCCTACGGGCGGGGGCAGCTTGCTCTGCTCGAAGGAGAGGCTGACGCTGCAGTGGAAGCGTTTAAGGAATCAATCGAAAAAGATCCCCATGCCGATGTAGCCCATATTGCGCTAGGCGAGTATTACATCTCCCAAGGTTATGCGGATGAGGCACTTGCGCTATGGGAAGAGTTTCTGGAAATCAACCGGTACAATCAGGAAGTCCGCCGCAAGCTGAACGAATTGAAAATGAAGATTAATGAAACAGAAACCACAAATCAAAAGTCGGAATGAGATTTTTGACTTGGCACGGTTCTCATTCACTAACTTCGAAAGTTTATGGTTACGGGTTGAGGAGCAGAAGCGTTGGTGGGATTAACCTATCTCATCCTTAACCCGTTTTTTATGAATTGCTTGAGAAATTTGAAATCCCACCGTCCGAAGTGCAATTTTTTACACTTTGGGTAGTGATAAGGAGGGCGATTCAATGAAGACTGCGAACCGAACTAGAAGGAACAACAGACGAAATGAATGAGCCGGCGGTGGTTTTACGAACTGTCGAAGACATTGCCCGTGAAGCGGGCAGCGTCCTGATGGAATACTTCGGCAAGATTCGCCGGATTACTTACAAAGGCATCGGCGATATCGTTACCGAAGCCGATAAAGCATCGGAGATATTGATTGCTGAACGGCTCCAATCTGAATTCCCGAATCACGCCGTATACGGAGAGGAATTTGGCATGTCGTCGGCGAAATCCGACAACTGTTGGGTGACAGATCCGCTGGACGGCACCACCAACTATGCCGCAAGCTTCCCAATCTTCGCGGTCGTTATTGCGCTCTTGCAGAAAGGGGTCCCGATGCTTGGTGTTGTATTTGACCCGACTGCGGATCGCATGTATAGCGCAGCAAAAAACAACGGCGCAACCCTGAATGGAGTTCCGCTTCATGTCAACAACCGCGAAAAATTAGACGCGATCGGCCTGTTTGGTTATTCGTCTGATGTCATCGCGTCGCTTAACGGCTTCTTGCAAAAACCCTTTAAGGGCAGAAGCCTTGGATCGGCGGCGCTTCATATCTGTGCCGTTGCGGCAGGCGACTTTGATGGCAGTTTCGATACCAATACCAAACTCTGGGATATCGCAGCGCCAACGGTCATTTTGGAAGAGGCAGGCGGTGTTATGACGCACCCTTCCGGTGAATTGTGTTTCCCATTGTCACCCGATGCGTCCGCCTATCGCGGCGAACCATTGCCGTTCCTTGCCACAAATGGAAAAATTCATGAGGAGTGCGTGAAGGCTTTGCGGTAAAATACACGAGCCGCATAATTTGAAGCGTGAGGGAAAAACAGTGGTAAAAATCGGAATTGTAGGCATCGGCTTTATGGGGTCCATTCACTATTGCGCCTCCAAAAAAGTCTCGGGCGGTGAAGTCGCCGCAATCTGCACACGAGACCAGAAAAAGCGCGAGGGGGATTGGACCGGTATACAGGGGAACTTTGGACCCCGCGGCGGTTTTGAGGACCTCTCGCACATACGCAAGTATGATGCGATTGACAATATCTTGGCTGACCCGGACGTTGATTTAATTGACGTCTGCTTGCCAACCCATCTGCATAAAGCCGTAAGTATCGCCGCGTTGGAAGCCGGAAAGCATGTGCTTGTCGAAAAACCTATCTCCGTTAGGCTTGACGATGCTAACGAAATGGTTCAAATTGCAGAAAGCAGTGGGCGGTGCTTCATGGTAGCGCATATCCTGCCATTCTTCGCGGAGTTCGCATACGCGAAAGACATCGTTGAAAGCGGCGAACACGGGAATCTGATTGGCGGACATTTCAAACGCGTCATTTCCGAGCCGAGCTGGTCTGATGATTTTGTAGATTTAGAAAAGAGCGGCGGCCCCGGTATAGACCTTCACATTCACGACACGCATTATATTCAACTGCTTTGCGGGACGCCCGACGCAGTGTTCTCACAAGGCACGCTTGCCGGGGGCGGCTTTGCCCAATACCTCACAACCCAATACATATACGACGACAGAGCGCTTGCGATCAGTTGCTCATCGGGCGCAGTATCTCAGGAAGGCCGCGCCTTCTCACACGGTTTTGAGCTTTATCTGGAAAATGCGACTCTGCTGTATGAGTTTGCCACGCTTGGCGGTGAGCCGGTCACCTCAACGCCGTTGACGCTGTTGACCGACGATGGAAACGTTCACCGCGTCGATCTCGGTGAAACAGATCCCGTTAATGCTTTTACCCAAGAGATACAGTCTGCAGTTGATGCAATCGTCGAAGGCCGTGAATCCGCAATACTTTCAGGCGTTAGCGCTAGAGACGCCCTCTTACTCTGCCATAAAGAAACTGAATCCATCAAGACCGGAGAAATTGTGACGATTGATTAAAGACTGAAAAAAGGTATGGCTGAGAAGCAGTCAAGCAGTACGGAAGTTTGGGGGCATTATTCGCAATGTCTGGGAAGTTTCTAATCGTGCCGGAAATATGGTAATTGTAATTCAAGACCCTCTGTATATCGTGATGGGTGCCCGCGGATGTCCAAACGATTTATCGATCAGTTTGAGGTCATCCTTCTTGATGTGTCGCACACTTTTATGTTCGACGTAGATCGGTTCTCCGACGCCGAAGATTACGGCGCGACTTATCGCCGGATGGGTGGACATCTGCTAGGCGACGAAGAGATTCACCGGATAATCGCCGCGCTTTTCAAAAACATGCTGGCGGACTATGAAAATCCAAACTGCTATGATTCATTCTCTCCGGTTTGCAGTTATCTGTCGGTAATGCCTGAATCGAAGGACCTGTCGGCGGATGAGATTCGATTGTTAGTCCAGGTCTTTGCGGTGCACGAAGTCGGAACAATTCCAGCTACGCATGCAAAGGCTTTGCGCTGGCTCCATCAGACGCATAAATTGGGGATAGTATCAAATATTTGGTCCTCAAGTGTTCTTTATTTTCTCGAATTAGATCGCGTAGGAATTCGTAACTTGTTCGATGTTATTATCTTTTCTTCAGACCATGGTAACATTAAACCATCCCCAAACATTTTTGCGAAAGCAGTAGAAACAATAAATATTGACCGTTCAAAATTCGTCTTTGTCGGAGATAGCTTGAATCGCGATATTGCAGGTGCGAATGCGGCCGGTTTATCATCGGTGTGGATTGATACAGGCACAAGTCAGATTGATGAGAGCGTTGCAGTCCCTGACTATGTTATTCAGGACCTGCGAGATTTGATTGAAAAATGTCAAATCATTGAATATTGACTGTTGGATAGACGTCAATGAGTATGAATGATGAGGAATGCCAATGCGGTTCCAGATGATTCGTAAAACTGAATTTTTTCTTCTGTATCTGCTGCTGATTTTGCATGGGGGTATTTTAGCTCAATTTCCTACTGATGCCTGGGCTGCTGAATGGAACTGGCCGGGTTGGCGCGGCCCCAACCAGAACGGTGTGTCTCACGAAACGGGACTCATCTCAAATTGGTCTCAGGACGGTGAAAACCTGATGTGGAAAGCCGATTTTATCGGTCGTTCCACACCGATTGTCCTCAATGGTAGAGTCTATGTTATCGGTCGAGTCGGACAGGACATCACCGAACAAGAGCAGGTCGCCTGCTTTGACGCCGAAACCGGGAAACTGCTTTGGCAACATCGAATCAACGTTTTTCACAGCACTATCCCATTCAACCGCCTCGGTTGGGCGAGTTTGGCTGGCGACACGAATACCGGTAATATTTATGCCCATACCATAAGTGGTATATTCCTCTGTTTTACTGGAAAGGGTGAGATTGTCTGGTCACGTTCATTGACGGAAGAATTCGGAAGGATTTCCGGTTATGGCGGGCGTATTCATACTCCGGTTGTGACCGGCAATCTCGTTATCATCAGCTTCCTCAACACAAGCTGGGGCAGTCATGTGGTGCCGAGACACCGCTATTTCGCTCTTGATAAGAACACTGGCGATGTCGTGTGGGTGGCGGCGCCGGGCGGGCGGCCGCTGGATACTACCTACTCCACGCCTATTGTTGCGGCGATTAAAGGGCAATTCCTCTTGATAGCGGGCAACGCGGATGGATCTGTCTATGCAATGGATGTCCGCACTGGCGAGACCGTGTGGGGCTTTAAATTGAGCAAACGCGGCATCCAGAGTTCAGTTGTGGTAGACGGCACAAAAGTCTACGCATGTCAGGGCGAAGAGAATGTCGACAGCACGGCGATGGGGCGTGTCGTTTGCATTGACGCTACTGGCACGGGGGATGTTACATCAACGCATGAAATCTGGCGGTATGACGAGTGTCAGGTCGGTTATGCCTCGCCAGCAATACACGAAGGAAGGCTTTACGTCGTGGACAATTCGGCGAATCTGCATAGCCTTGATGCCGAAACAGGAGCGGTACACTGGCAGCACAGCCTCGGCACCGTTGGTAAAGGTTCGCCCGTTTGTGCGGACGGAAAGATATATGTTACCGAGGTGAACGGACACTTTCATATTCTGCGTCCAAGCGGAGATGCCTGCCAATCCCTCGACACAAAGCGGATTGAAAGACAGCCGGGGCATTACGCAGAAATCTACGGATCGCCAGCGATTGCCAACGGCCGCATCTATTTCACGACGGAGGAAGGGCTTTACTGTCTAGGTGCGAAAAATGTCAATTCAATCAGAATTGTGCCTGCAGACGTTTTAACCCGGCCGGGAAATACGGTTCAGTTCACGGTTCGAGCCTTCGACAATAGCGGAAAATTTAATACTGCAGAGGCGGCGGAATGGTCACTTAACGGATTGGTAGGAACAATTGGTTCCAACGGTGTATTAACTCTCAATGAAAACGGGGGCGGCCAAGCCGGAACCGTGTCGGCGCGAGTCGGACATTTACAAGATGCTGCGCGTGTCCGTGTCGTTCCCGAATTTCCCTGGGTCGAAGATTTTGAGTCGATTGAAGACGGGAAAAACCCGCCGCACTGGGTTGGGGCAGGCTCAAAATATGTCGTCCGCGCCAAAGATGGGAACAAAGTCCTAGTAAAATCGCCTGTCAAGCGCGGGTTGAACCGGTCCAATGTCTATATTGGTCTGCCCGCCATGAGAGGCTACACCGTTCAAATTGACGCGATGGGCACGAAGCCTAAACGCAATCTGCCGGACATGGGGCTAATCGCTAACCGGTATACCTTGGATCTCATGGGTAACCACCAGCGATTGCAAATCCGCTCTTGGGCTTCAGACCTCAGAATGGCGAAGCATATTGATTACACGTGGGAACCGTACGTCTGGTATACCATAAAGTTGACGGTAAACATTGCCGATGATAAAGCGATGGTAAAAGGAAAGGTGTGGCGAACCGGCGAACCAGAACCGGCATCTTGGACGATTACGGTAGAAGATCCGCTGCCAAATCGTGAAGGAAGTCCGGGAATCTATGGGTATTCCCCATCCGAAATATATTACGATAACCTTAAAGTTTGGGGTGATTGAAAAGACTTCAAAATCTAGGACTTTGCCATTTCCGTTTGTAGTGGCGCAATTCGTTGCGCGTGCGGCAGGTCGCTCAGTTCCTTGACCTGAAAAATTGGTTTGTGTACGAACGTGCAATAAATTATCCTGTCGCGAACCTTTGAACGTTCAACTGAACGAAGTTGTATGAATATGAACACCAGGAGAATATTAAGATCGATGAACAACAGCATTTGCCGCATTATTATTGGAATAATCCTTTTTGCTACATTTGATGCTCGCGCTGAAGAGACAAGTATGTGGGGGTTCACACCGTCTCGAAATCTGGTATCGGACGAGACGAATTTGCCGGAAAAGTGGGATCCCGAGACCGGGTTAAACATCAAGTGGCGGGCGTCTCTCGGCTCACAAACCTATGCGGGACCTATTCTCATCGGCGGCAAGGTGTTCGTCGGAACGAACAACCAAGGATTGCGCAATCCAAAACTCACCGGCGACCGCGGCGTAATCATGGCGTTCCGAGAATCGGACGGCGAGTTTCTCTGGCAATCAACACATACTAAACTCCCTTCCGGTAGAGTCAACGACTGGCCGCAGCAGGGCGTCTGCTCAGCACCTTATATTGAAGGAGATAAGCTGTACTACGTCTCAAACCGCTGCGAGGTTGTCTGCATCGACACGGAAGGATTCTTGGATGGCGAAAACGATGGCCCTTACGTGGAAGAAACCGATGCCAGCAATATTGACGGCGATATAATCTGGATATACGATATGATGGATGAACTCGACGTGTTCCCTCATAACCTCGCCACCTGTTCCCCAGTTGGCGCCGGAGGCCTGCTTTTTGTAATTACCAGCAACGGTGTTGATGAAGGGCACATCCATATCCCTTCGCCGTTTGCACCTAGCTTCATCGCCCTAAACAAAAAAACAGGCGAACTTGTCTGGGAAGACGCATCGCCCGGAGAGGACATTCTTCACGGCCAGTGGTCCAATCCCGCCTACGGGGTAATCGCCGGAAAACCGCAGGTAATCATGCCGGGCGGTGACGGTTGGATCTACTCCCTTCAACCTGAAACTGGGGAACTGATTTGGAAATTTGACTGCAATCCGAAGGATTCTGTTTGGGAACTCGGCGGGAGAGGCACACGCAACAGCATTATCTCGACCCCTGTCATTTATGCTGACCGGATTTACGTCGGTGTGGGTCAAGACCCGGAACACGGCGAGGGGGTTGGACATTTATGGGCGATTGACGCCGCAGGTGAAGGCGATGTCACCGAGAGCAACGCTGTCTGGCATTTTGGGAATCAAGATTATAACCGTACGATGTCCACGGTAGCCATCCATGACGATTTACTCTATACGGCGGATTTGAGCGGATTTGTGTACTGCTTGAATGCCCACACTGGTGAACACTACTGGACGTATGATACGTATGCCGCGATTTGGGGGTCGCCGTTTGTTGCCGACGGGAAGGTCTATATCGGCGACGAAGACGGAGATGTTGCCGTCCTAAAAGCCGGCAAAAAGATGGAGCTGATTTTTGAGGTCAACATGGGCAGCGCGGTCTACACCACCCCAGTCGCCAAGGACAGCGTGCTATACATTGCCAGCCGCAATGTACTTTTTGCAATCGCCGGTGAGTAAACGGCTGGGCATGGCAAATCAATCCTCCAATGCAATCCGATACACTCCGCTCTCTCCCATGCCGGCGTATAACGTCCCGTCCGCAATCGTCAGTGCACCCGACAACATATTTGAAACCGACGGTTTAACGAATTCCCAAGTATCCCGGCCATCCTTAAATCGATAGATACCTTGAGCACTGTCCGTTGCATACAGCGCATTCCCAATCGCGTGAAGTTCCGAAGAATACCCCTGCGGCAACCCGCCGTTGACCGCTTCCCAACTCTTGCCCCCGTTTCTTGACCGTAACACGCCCGATTCGCGAGACGAGACGAAGACAGCCCTCCCCAAAACCTCAGCCCCCGTAATTTGGGTAAGGTAGCGCGAAGAAGGTGCCGCTCGAATTTCAAGTCTCGACCATGTGTCTCCGCTATTGCGCGAGCGATAGAGGTCCATGTCAGCAACAATATAAATAGTCTCTTTTGCTACAGCAAGGCCCGTTATTTCATTCTCCCCCATATATATCCAATCTTCAGGATGAGGACTGATATCCGTCCAATACCGCTCGCCGCTCCGCCATCGAAACAGTCGGGAACCTCTTCCCATTTGGGCAATGATGTAGAAGGTTTCTCCGGAAATTACAAGCACGTCAACGCTGTACATTTGGTTATAACCTCTGCGCCGTTCGTTCTCTACGTAAGCCGTGCGCATCTCCGTCTGCACCGGAATCCATGAATTCCGGTCATCTCCTAAACGATAGATGCCTCCGGTAGTTGGATCGTCCGTTCCGGTGAAGTTTTCTTCATTCACTCCGAGATAGAGCGACCCGCCCGATACGGCGAGTGCCCCCACATCTGTCGTCGGCAAGCCGCCATGAATCGGCATCCACCGGTTTCCGCCGTCTACAGACTTGAAAACACTGTTGCAATTATATGTCGAGGCATACAGCGCGTTCTTGAAAGACACGAGACTCCGCACCATCGTACCGATGAATCCATTGTTAATTCGTTTCCACGACGAGTCGCCGTCCGTCCACCGAAATATTCCCGCGGAGTTGCCGATACATACCGTACCTTCCGATAGCGCCGCCATGCTGTCAATTGAGATGGAATTACTGGACAATCCTGATGCTTGCGTTATACGCCAAAATCCATTTTCTGTTGAGCGCAACAACCTGCCGTCGTTTAGCAGGAGGTAGATTGTATCACCGACCGCAGAGACGTATAGAATTGTGAGAGATTGAATCTTCAATCCAGGTGTCTCGGGCATCGAAGTCTTACCTGCGCTGGTAAAGAGAATCGAACCAAGGTTTCCAAGCTGCAATTCCTTTTTTCCAGCAGTCGCAAGCACGAAAACGTCCTGCAAGTAATCAGTTTTCCCTACGGTTTCTGCCGACCAAGATTTGCGGCCTTTCATTATGTTTGCTGTAGACGTCCAAGTTTCGCCTTCGTCAACCGAACGTCGCAAATCGATCTGACTTCCAATAATCAAAGCCTGCTCTTCGGCGATGAAAAATCGGAGATCGGGAAGGTTTGTGATTTTCGTCCACGACGTTTCGCCTTCTCTTAACCGAAAAATGACATTGTCCACCCTAGCGAATAGCGTTGTTCCAACTGTCACAAATTTGTCGGGCGGTTGAGCCGGTAAACCGTCTTGAATGGAGTTCCACGATTCGCCGTAATCATCGGAGTAAGCAACGCCATCTTTAGCTCGACTGATGAAGATCCGATATCCGATGACGCTGAACGTCCTGATTTCTCTGTTTGCCGCGTACGGGTAGTTTATCTGTTGCCACGATTCGCCGCGGTTATCCGAATATAAAATGGTCGCGGCTGTATTTATGTACAATACGCCGTTCGCGTCCGTGATTGTTCCGGATAGCCACGAATCGGCAGGATTGGCAGCTACCCCGTTGTAGACTTGAACCCATGAGTCGCCATCGTCGCTAGAACGGAACACTTGCATATCTGTTAATGCATATAACGATCCATCTGACGCCCGGTATAGTGTGTTAGTTCTTCCACCGAAAGGCCCGTTTGTCTGCGTCCATTCGCTGCCGTTGCGTTCTTTTCCCATTTCGGCCCTTGCAGCCGCAGAGAAAGATGTTCCGTTCGGTCCGATACCTTTCTTGTCGTCTCGAGGGTTCAATTGCCCCGGACGATTGATCAGATCGGGTTTTGTCTCTGGTATGGGAAGCATCGCTGCGTCAATGAGTTCAACCCGGTTCACTGGTTCGGTTGCGTCGAGACTGTACGGTTGCTGAAACCGCGTCATTGACTGTTGCCCCAGTCCGAAAAATAGGGCAAGGACAAGCGTTGCCGTCACAGCAATCCACGGCAAGATTGGTTTACCTTGGGGCGCGGTTGTTGGGGGTGTGCGGTGAATTTGATTCATCATCTGTTGGGTAAAGGTCGGTGGCAACTGAAATGCTCCCAATGTATTCTCCATCATCGGTATCATCTCCTTTTTCAATTGGCGTCGGGCATGATACAGCCGGTTAAGGACCGCACCGCGCGACGTGCCGATAAACCGCGCAATCTCCTCGCACGTCATCCCGCCGAGATAGTGTAGTGTTAAGACCGTGCGTTGGCTCTCCGGCAGCGCTTCCAGCCCGTCGCGTACCGATTGTCGGGTTTGTTGGTCGGTGTGCTTAGCCCGCGCCAGGGCATCCATGTGACCGCTTGCAACCTTATCAAGCGGTTGCGGCACGGCCCGCCGATTGCGATGCCACATCAAGCAGTGCCGTGACGCTATTCTGTAGAGCCAACCGGGAAAATGCCGCCAATCCTTGAGCGTGTGAAGTTTTTGGTAGGCTTTGAGAAAGGTGTCTTGCGTAATGTCTTCTGCCGTGTGGAAGTTCCCGGTTTTACGGTAGGCGAGGGCGTGGACTGCGCCTTTGTATTTGTCGACCAGGAACCCGAACGCTGTTTCATCGCCATCCAAGGTGCGTTGGATTAGTTCGGCATCGCTGTTAGCCATATTCATCGCTCCCGAAGTTGTGCGGCTTAAGGCGGCAATGACTCCAGCATTATTGCCTCCTATTATATTATGATGCACTTGCGGAGCAAATGATTAGATCGGATGGCGATTTTTTTCAGAATTGGAGGGATTGGGGTAAGAATTAACGTGTTTGCCGTGTTAGTTATCGTACAGAATGACACCCCTAGCATTCTTGCCAGATTCCATGTCGGCGAAGGCGTCGTTAATCTGTTCAAGGCGGTAGGTCTGCGTAATCAATTCATCGAGTTTGAGCTTGCCGTTTTCGTAAAGTTTTAGCAGTTTAGGCATAGCGGCGCGGGGGCTGGATGAACCGTAAAACGACCCAATAAGCCGTTTTTCTTTCATAACGATACTCTGAGCCGGTATGCTTATATGTACATCCTGATTGCAAGCGCCGATGACGACAGCCGTTCCGCCGGGGCGAATCATCGCATAAGCCTGCTCAATCGTCTTCGGGTAGCCGATGACTTCAAATGCGTAATCGACGTACTTGCCGTCCGTCAATTCGAGAACCGCTTCCACGGGATCGCACGTCGACGCATTCACCAAATCCGTTGCGCCGAAACTTTTTGCGAAGTCGAGCTTGTTCTCAATAAGGTCTATCGCGATGATGCGTTCCGCCGAAGCGAGCACAGCCCCTTGAATCACATTCAATCCGACTCCGCCGGTGCCGATTACCGCAACCGAACTTCCCGCTTCGACCTTTGCGGTGTTTAACACCGCGCCAACGCCGGTTGTTACGCCGCATCCGACCAAGACTGCCTTTTCAAGCGGATAATGTGCATCAATTTTGACCAAGCTCTGCTCTGGAACAACGGTATACTCCGACATGGTAGCGATCCGCGCCATTTGAAGGATAGGTTGTCCGGATTTATTGTGTAATCGGCAAGTGCCGTCCAGCAAATGGGCGCGCGGTGCGCGGAAACCCTCACATAGCCTAACGAGATTATTCTGGCACATACGGCAATTCCCGCAGAAGGTGACGAATGAGAGCACAACGTTATCGCCGGGGTTTACGTAGCTAACTCCTTCGCCGACCTGCTCAATTACCCCTGCCCCTTCATGCCCTATCGCGATCGGCGGATCGTAATAGATGGTGCCGTTCACAATGGACAAATCCGAATGGCATACACCAGTCGCGGCCATACGAATGAGCACTTCGTTCGCTTTCGGTTCATCTAATTCTAAATCGTCGACAATAACCGGTTTGTTGTGTTCGTAGACAACTGCAGTTCTCGTCCGCATTTTAATCGCTCCTCGTCTTTTGTTCTTCAAACCGAAACAGGAATGGCGTTAGTTGACTGTGCGATGCCCAATCTATCCGTGTAAACCAACCGATTGGTCAACATGCTCTAAAGTTCGCCTAGACCTTGCCTCAAGTATATCACAAAATGGAGTGAGATAGATTATTTTTCCGATGGTGGCCGTTAATTTCGCGGTGAGAGAATAAACCAGATTGATACGCATGTCATATTGAGCGGTTTGTCCCAGCAAAATTACATGTGGAAACGTCGGAATTCCTTGAAGGCCGGTGAGGACAGAAAGGGTAAACGGGAAAAACTAGTTTCAGATAAAATTGGTTTCGGGGCAAAGTTGTATGCCGCAAAAAAACCGGGGTAGGCAGAGTGATTGGTATAAGTTAGTTTCGCTAGGTGGCAAAAGCCGATTTAGGAGGGTGCGGATGGCACGACTTCGGCTGTGCAGCGGCGCTGTCAAACGAGTAAAGTCACAATAGGACGCCGAAGTCACCGCATTACGAAAAGAGGAAATCGTTCAGTCTATCGCTTCGAGAGGGATGGCGCAGCCGACTCAACGCCCTAGCTTCCAATTGCCGAACCCGTTCTCGTGACAGGTTCAACATCATCCCTATTTCCTGTAAACTGTGTTCTTCGCTGTTTTCTAGACCGTATCTCAAAAAGACAATCTGTTTCTCACGGGGCGGCAATGCGCCGATTGCCAGATTAACCTCTTCAATTAGGCTTTTCGTAATCACGCCTGTTAGGGGATCCGATGCCTGTTCGCATGGAACTAGCGCTTCAACCTCACCGCCCGTGTCTGGACTAATGCAGTCTTCCAGCGACATGGAATCCGCCGAAATCCGATTCAGTTCCGTTATCTTTTTGGCTGAAAGCCCGGTTGCTTCTGAGATTTCTTTTGGATTGGGTTCACGGTTGGTGTTTTGAAAAAAACGTGCTTTCGCACGATTCACTTTACTAATGTCGCTGAGTAGGTGCGACGGGATGCGAATCGTCCGCCCATGATTTGCAATGCTGCGCCCGATGGCTTGCTGAATCCACCAAGAAGCGCACGCGCTAAACTTCACACCGCGCCGCCAATCAAAGCGATCGACAGCGTTAATTAACCCGATGTTTGCCTCCTGAATGAGATCAGGCAAATCTAGTCCGCGCTCTTGGTATTTCTTGGCAATACAGACGGCTAATCTCAGGTTCGCCTCGACAACACGGTTTTTAGCGGTGTGGATTTCCGCTTGCAGAAATTGGATATGTCCCACCAGTTCCAAAAGGAACTCTTGTGTGGGCGGAACGAAAGATTTAGCGGCAATCAATTTTTTCAAGTAATGGGGGCTAGGCAAATCTTCCGAATCAATCTCAAGCGGAAATGTCATCAATTCTTCATAGCATTCATTGATTCGCTTGCGGTACTTCTCAATCTTTAAAAAGATGCTTAATTCTTCGTCTTGCGTCAAACGTGTAAAATCTCCCATCTGGGAAAGATACGTGTGCAGAACGCCGCCGCGCGCGTCTTTCTCGCAGTCGGAATCCAAGGGTGGTCTAATGGCCCCATCCGCATCCTCCGTTGCAACGGCGTCTTGCTCCGGACTTATATTTGATGCTTTTGCAAAAGATTCCGGATGTATACCCAAATCTGCGGGCACAGATTCAAATTGTGGTGACCAATTTTTAACGGACGCTTCAGCGGAGATTTGAGATGATTGATTCATCTATCGAGCCGCTCCTGTATCAATGATGATATTCGGTCATAATTTCTGGTAGGAGAAGGATTTCATTGAATTACATAGGCAAGATGTGTGCCAGCGATAGACGGCGGCCTCGAAAATGAACAAAAAAAAGTGAAGTTAGGTTGGATGTTCTACATTAAGCGCAAAACTGGGATTGCACACGAACTTCAACCTCCCGTCATCAAACCGGCGCAATTGCAATTTTCGTCCCATTTTTGTCACTCAAATTCAACACTGTCACTCTGAGGCGACAGTGTGGGCGGGATAAGGAAGTCATGCAGACTAATTCCTTTAACACCGCCCTATCTTCGTTTTAAATGCAATAGAGCACTCTAAAAAAATCACATGAACGGTTTTGTAAGCCAACGAATTGGAATTTTTTGTATTAGACATCTTCCCAAAATTATTCCACCGCCCGATAGCCCCAAAGGGGCGACAGGTATATAGAAGTCACTGTTACACATCAACATCTAACCCCAGCGGGGCGGCAGGTGTAAAACGACTACCCTCACGTTGGGCTAATACGCTGTAGGGGCAACCCTTGTGGTTGCCCGTAACGCTTCGGTTTTGTCAACCACATTGAGTAAATTAGGAATGATGTCTATTGTCGTAGCGTCCTAGATGGTGGTCAATAATGCATCGCCTGGGCTTACGTCTGATTTTCGTTTCGCTTCAGACCGAGTTCCTTAATTTTGCGGTGCAATGACTGGCGCTTGATTCCAATTTGTAGGGCAGTTGCCCGGACGTTCCAGTTATTCTGTTTGAGTTTGTGTTCCAGAAAGATTTTCTCGAAGCCTTGGGTGGCATCCTTAATTGTTGGGACGTTGAGTAAGCTGCGTATAGGAGTAGTGTCCCGGTCTGGGAGCAACCCGAGCGTTTCTACTTCTGGCGCACTGAAGATTTCAGGGGGTAAATCTTCTTGCGATATCTGATTTCCTGTACAAGTGACAACCGCATATTGAACGGCTTTCTCCAATTCACGGACATTGCCTGGCCATTGATACCGCTCAAACGCCGACAAGACAGTCTCGTCAAATCCGCGGATTTGCCCCGATTCCGGCAGGCGCAGAAACTTATTCAGGAAATACGATGCAAGCATCCGAATGTCGCCCTCGCGCTCACGCAGCGGAGGTAAAGTAATCATGAATTTCAGGCGATAATAGAGATCGCTTCGAAAGCTACCTGCTTCCACTGCCGCGCGGAGATCTCGATTGGTAGCGGCGATAACGCGCACATTGACACGGTGAACATCCATCCCGATTCCTTGAAGTTCCTTAGAATCTAACACGCGCAACAGCTTGGGTTGCATGGCAAGGTCCAAATCACCAATCTCATCGAGCAAAATTGTGCCGCCATCCGCCTGCTGAAATTTCCCCGGACGTTGGTCAACGGCTGTTGCAACCCGTTTCCCTATCCCGAATAATTCCGCTTCGATTAATTCCGCCGGAATGGCGCTGCAGTTCATAACTATGAATGGCCCTTTCGCGCGAGGGCTGAGCGCATGAATGGCGTGCGCTACGGATTCCTTACCGGTACCGCTCTCTCCATAGATTAAGACATCAACGTCCGAAAGCGCAACTTTCCCTACCTTTTTCATCACCTCAATCATCGCGTTACTGCTGCCGACGATTTCGTGGGCATCGGTTTCTTCTGAATGCGCGGTAGAGGAAGGCTCCCAATCAAGCGCATCGCTGTTGCTTTGATTTAACGCCCCCTTGATGATGTTAATTAGGTGGGTGTAGTCAATTGGCTTGCTGATGTAGTCGTAGATGCCTAAACCGCTCGCTTCAAGCGCAGTCTTCGACGAAATGTTCGCGGTGATGACGATTGCCTGCGGTGCCGGGTGCCGAGATTTACTGTGTTTAAGGATTTTCAACCCCGCTTCTCTATCTAAAATGCCTCCTGCATCCGGCATCCAGAGATCGACTATAATTAGATTATAGTTGGAATTGCCTGTCAATAGCGCCATTGCCTCGTCCCGGTCGTAGGCAAAGTCCACCGTAACATCAATCGACGATTCCATTTTGATTTGTTTGTCGATGTAGCTGCAGGTTGCGTGTTCGTCGTCTGCAATTAAAATGCGTGATGGATTCATGTAACGTTAAACGCGAAGCGCAAGTCCAAGGATCCATAGCTCAAACGGTACATTTTGAACGCTATGAACCGATGCACTCATGTCCCCACTGACGTTTTCTCCTTTTCTTGAACTGCAGGTAGTTGGATCGAGAATGTCGTTCCGGTGCCGACTACGCTTTCCACACGTACCTCTCCCCCATGTCCCTCGACAATATTCTTAACATTAACCAATCCGAGCCCCAATCCACGCGGTTTTGTTGTGTAAAAAGGCTCAAAAATCCGCTCTAGTTCATCGGGGGGGATGCCAGCCCCGGTATCCCTGATTTGGACGGAGGTTACGGATTTTGAGGAAGATTCGTACGGTGTTTCAATGGCGATTTCTAATTCGCCGCCCTTCGTCATAGCTTGGCAAGCGTTTTTTATTAGGTTCGCGAAGACGATTCGCATTTTGTCAGCGTCAACGGAGAGTTTCCGCGTGTCACTTGGATAATTCCACTGTACATTAATTTGTTTGTCGGTAATCAACGGTTCCACCATCTCCGACGCAGATTTCAGAATCGGCCCTAGTTCTTGCTGTTGAAGATTGTACTGTGTGTTTTGAAAGAAGCTGAGTTCATTTTCAATCATTTCATCCAGTTTTGTAACCCGGTCAATGATTCCATCCATTTCGCCGATGATTTCTTCAGGGCGGTCCCGTAATTTCAAGGGATCTTGTTTCTGGAAATTGTTTCGAATCATCTCTGCAGGTGCACGAACTAGGTTCAGGGCATTTCGCAGTTCGTGCCGTACCCGCGCGGACATCACTCCAAAAACTGCTTCTTTTTCGGCTCTGACAAGTTCTTCCCGCGTCGTCTGTAACTGCGAGAAAAGCTGCCGCAGTCGAAAATGCGCTAGGAAAAAGCTGCTCCCTACACCGCACAGGATAAGGGCGAGGCTGGTTCCAGTTAACTCAATCCAAATGTTGTATAGCACAATCATTGCAAAAGCAATAATGAAATGCAGGAACAACAATCCACATGCGATGAGTAACATCAATCTGTAGCTCTGTCGGGTTTTGCTGATAAGGACTGTTGTTATAGCGGCAGCGATGCCAAAACATGCAAGATAGAGAAGGTTTGCCTTGCCGCTCAACCGCCAGATAAAATTTTGATTCAGCAGGGCGTTAAGCAAATTAGCGCGGAGTGCGAGCGCAGACATTTTTCCGAATGGCGTCGAAGCCTGCGGGGCGCTAGCCGTTGTAATGCCGATTAGGACAGATTTCCCCTCAAATTTCTGCCGGAATCCCGGCATGTCTGATTCAGACTGGGTTAATGCTTTAATGAACGAGGTGGGTTGAAAATCGGAAATGTCTCCGGCAAATCTCAGGAACAGCCTGCCTTGCAAATCAATAGGAATCCGAATTGGTGCGCCGGACGGACGTGACAATTGTAGAAATTTACCGCTCCAAAAATCTTCTTTGACCTTTATTGATGTTACTGGAACGCCATGGATTTGACACAGAATTAACATTTCGAGAGAGTAGCGGTATTCCTCTTCCGCGGCCTGTTTGACGACGAGTTGGGCTGAACGGTAGATACCATCGGAACGGTTCAAGGCAAACTCGCTGAAACTTGAGTCTTGCGCGTTTTGCAAGCTGGGAGGCAACTGGTTCCAATTCGTGACCTCCGGAAAAGCACGTCGATTTCCGGTGTTGCTTACTGATGTATAAGGTCGGATGGCGAACAATTTATCACGGGGGATGTGTTGATCCCCCGGCCATTCGCGGTTGAACCAAGCGATTAAGCCAATTGCCTTGGGATTCGCTTCTTGAAGGTAGTTTAGCAGCGAAGCATAAATGGGAGGCGGCCACGGGAGCGGCTGAATAATTTCTTCGCTTTCAGCATCAATCGTAATGAGCGAAATTTGGCGAGAAATTTGCGGTCGTTGTATAGACGGCAAGCGTAACCGTCCATCTAGTGTTTGTAGTTCTATAAACTCAAATAGTTCAAACTCGCGCAACAGCCCCATTACCATAAACGGCAAGAGGCTCACGGACGCGATGAGCAGATATGTTTTCTGTACACGAACCCATTTGAAGGACATAAATTGATGCGTATCGGGGAAAACGCGGAACAAAACGAACCTCCAAACAGACCTAGTGTATCTGTTTTTCCTAGCATGTCCATATCAACCGATTATTTTCCACTACTATAGTCCGTCCTCCAGGTTCCGTCCGGCTGTATACCATGCGGTTGTGAAATTATGTCGACGAGGCGTAATCTGAAGAGGAATCCAAACGGTATCTGTCCCCGATTTATGGTGAATGAGCTGATGATTGGCGGTAATCTGTTTACTCCCATTGACGGGAACACCGCTATCAAACACAACGAAAAGGTCGCCCTTGCCGTTCACGACGAGATCTGCACCAATCTCAATCCGGCCAAGCAGTTGGGCGTACAAGAGCGAACGATTTGAAGCCGCTTCCGTTTTCGCTTCAATTTCTCTGAGCGTGTCGCGATAAAGGGTAAGCGCGCTAGATAGATTGGTGCTGGGATACGCATCTGTCGTCGCATGATTATCCGGCAGGAGACTTCGAGAGATGAAAGGCACAAATTCTTCAGGAAGCGAGTCGAGTTCGCGGCGAAGCGCTTCCAGTTCACCCCGCATTAGCGGCGTTGGTTGAGCTGCGGCAGGCGCCTCGAAGCGGTTTTCCCCTTTTGGTCTGTTGCCAAGCGGCAGCACATCAATTGCAGGGCGGCTGTCAAATGGCGCACTAACACGCTTGCCTTTGAATTCATTCCTACGTAGGCGCCCCTCCTCGATTAAAACGCTGATAGGCAGTTCACGCCCGCCCGGAAGCGTCGGTAAAAGCATCTCGTCCGCATCCTTTAGCCGAATTAACGAGTACGGCGGCATACGCACGAGATCACTGTTGTTCAAGACCGCACCTTTTTCCAAAAAAGCCCATTCCCGTTCACCGGATTTAAGCACCTCAATCTTTCCAAAGGTGAATGTGGCGGTTACCGTATCTTCTGCCTGCGAATCGGGATTAGCCGCAATCACGAACAAGCAGCAAATTGTGAGAAGAATAGGGTATTTTCGCTTCATGGTAGTTGTCCTCCTTTGGTGTAAAAAAATGTATGGCTAACGTAACGCCACATTGAAATCAACAATCACCCGCAGTTCTGCTGGGGGATAGACAATTTATGGTAGTCTTTGTGAGTTGGCTAGAGCGGGTAATTCAAAAACTGTTCGTACGGTGTTAACCGTTCCGGGCGCCGCACATCAACTTGGCCAAAAATCAACCTACAAACCAATTGCACCCGATTGTGTTCTATGGCGGCGCCTGCGAGAAAAATTCCAAAAAACCCTGAAACCACGGATGTGCTAAATCGCCGTCTATCCGCGATCTAATTCGAGTTTCAGGAACAGAAAAGTGTCTTTCCGCTCCGCGCAAGGAACTCGCTCCGTATTTCGCCCAGGCGTCTTCAACCGTAGACGAGTCAATAACCCCTTTTGCTCGAATTTCTTCAATTGCCGTTTGCCACGCCGCGATGAATCCGTCTTTGATAAGCGTTGTCTCAATGGGAATCCAAACCTGTCCGTTAATGGGCTGATAGTAACTATCAGGCAAATCCACCGCTTCCGCCCAATCGAGAGAAACTTGCCCCAAATCGAACGCCATCATCACATGGTTAGGAAGCTGGATGAGTGCTGTCTGTATCCCGGCCGATTCTAGCAGCGAACAATATAGCGCCGTACTGTCGTCGCAATCTCCGAAAGCATGAACTCCGCCATCCCCTCTGAATTGCCCCTTGAGGCGTTCGAGCATCTCGAAGGGGTATTTGATCTCGTCTATGCTGCCGCTGTCACCCGGAATATTTGGATCGGTCGCATAAGACACCCCATGCAAGGCGTTAAACAATAGCATAGCCGTATACAAATTGCGCGGAACCGTGTTTGATGCAATCCTGTCGTTAAATACAGTACGAATGGAATTTATAAAGGCTTGAATTGCCGCATCTTCAGAGGAGATGAATGATCCGAGTTTGGCGACATCATCCAGCCGTGTTGTATGGTTGCCGTGTAACGTTAAAGTGACAGTGTCAGTCCGGTATGCACTTCCACCACTCTCAATGACTTTGACTCTCGCTTCGACAGGCTGTGCTTGGGTTAACGCTAGGGCGTCGCGTGATAAAACGAGCTGGCGCATTGGCACAGAAACCCGCTTTAAGGGTTCCAATTCAATATCAGATGCAACTACCGTGCCATCATCGGCGACAAACTGTGGTATGAACAATTCAATCCTGACAGTCACCGGTTTGTTACTCTCATTTTTTAGCCAGATCCTGCCGATTGAATCTAGCGGCATTAGTGGATAGTACCGATCCCGGTCGGCGTCAGTGAAAACCGGCGGCGTGATAGGCTCCTCCAAAAAAATGATTTCCACCTCCCTATTTGGCGAAGCGTAGTAATTATAATGGACCGGATAGAGGTCTTTTATACGAACCTGCTCAATCCGCACCGGCAACCGCCGAAAATCTATGTTGAGCGAAAGACCAACATAAACTGTTGGCGGCAGGGTTGGGGGAATGAGATACGCGGCGTTGAAATCCAACCATCGATATGTTACGCGTCCACCCAACGAATAACTCGGCCATTCAAGCGATGCCAAATCTTTTTGGATTCCGGCGCGAATAGCAAAATTGGCGTATGGCAGAAACTCTGCACCCACATGGATGCGGTCCGTGACATCCGCGGCAATGAGCCAATTGGGTATGGGCCGATAAGCCGCTCCCAGTTTATACCTTGTCGGGAATACTCTTTCGCTTACCCCGGTGTCGTGGCGCATCCATGTGTCGCGGCTAAAGCCATGTCCAGCTCCAAAACCGATAAAATCCTGCACCAAGAATCCAAATGTCCAACTGCGGTTTGGTTGAAGAAGTACGCCAACGTCCGTTCCCCATCCGGTGGCGTTGCCTTCAGATTGCTTATCGAGCGTAATGCCCCATGTCAGGTATTTCAGGTTTGCCCCAATCGACAGTAGGGACAATGGAGAGTAGCTGTAGGAGAAGTTGAAACTGCTGCGCCTTGAATCGAGTTCTTCATCCACAATCCCAACTTGGGTCCAATCCATACCCAACGCAATTTTTTCCGACGCTGGCAAGACTGCGCTGAGACAGTTGGTTTCCAACACACCGAACAACTTCGATGGCGTCTGTTCAAATCCGAGGGCGTATCTGTCCAATCGGACAAGTCCCGCGGGATTTCTGCGAACACTGTTCTCATCGTCGGCGACACCGATAAACGCTTCTCCCATGCCGATGGCACGCACGCCGGTCGACGCTCTTTCTTCGAGGGCGTAAATTGCACTCGCCGACGTGAACATGAAGATTATAAAAAAACAGCATCGCATCGTGGATATTATGCGAAGTGTCCCCGGTTTTGTCAAGACAGTTTTGGAAGTCCATATCATTGAAACGGATGTCACTCGCTAATTGTTCTGTACGATAACGGCTTTTCGCGCTAACGCTCCTTCAGCTTCAACCGTGACAATGTAAAAGTTGCTGACAACCCGCCGCATATCGTCGTCGCGCCCATCCCACCAAAAGACATGCCGCCCCGTTGAAAGCTGTTCTGATTCTCTTAGATTCCGCCGCAGCCGTCCTGCCTCATTGTAGATTCGCACCGTGACATTGCTTGGTTGATTTAATCGAAACGAGATTGATGTTGATTCGTTTTTGTTTGGCGAAAAGAGGCGCGGTTGGCAGGTTAAGTCGGCGATGATTACGTCGCCGTCAACTTCCACGGGAGGTGCTGTTGTTACGGCGTACTGCCCTAAACCTGATACAACAGTCGAAATCGTGCCCTGCCGCTCATTGATTGTGCCGCCGATGGGTTTCCACCGATCGCCATCCCAGTGAGAAATTGTTAATGCTTCATTTCGCATGGCCGGTGTAAGTTCTTGCACGGCAAACTCTATCGTTGCAGGTTTGAGGCGGTGAAGCTGCAAATTTGCCGGTTCAAAATTGTAGATTGTATCGAAGCGCGGAATGACATTCGGCGATCCGCCGCCGTTCAACATCTCATCGCTGGAGGCTGAGGACGGCCCATTCGCAGATTGAACTGGATTTATAGTCACGTACGTCGATTCTGGCAAGCTGTTTGGCGGGAAAACAATTCTGGCGATTCCATCTTCACTCTGCACAACACTATTATTTTGGCGCTCCACGCGCTCGCGGAAAAACACCTTGACAGACGTGGCGCTCTCATGGCCGGCGCCATCCTCTACACGCAACCGCAAAGAATACTCGCCAGACGATAATTCCGGGACACTCCATTCTGCCAGGAGCCCTTCGTTCACCGGCTTCAAAAACCCCGTTTTGGATATCGGCCGCCAGATATCGGGTGATTGCCCGCCGCTGTATTCGATAACGTATCCATTGAAATTCAGATCGTCCGCTGTTCCCAGAATGTCAACCCTTCGGGGTAGCTGTTGATTCACCGTAGGAGAGTGTATTTCGGCTTGCGGCGGCAACCTATCGACGAGGACCTGTACGATTGACTCACTCGGCTGCCTTGACCCATCAAAGTCGAAAGCGCGCAAGCGGATTTCATACCCGCCGTCTACCATCGGGGGTTCCCATTCTCCCAATACCGCTGCTTCCTTGGGATGGGTAGCGCGAATTATCTGCTGCCACTCGGCGGTCCCCTCTGCTCTGAAATCTAGTTGATAGGCTTCGAGATATTTATCGCTCGCCGTACCGATAATTTCAATGGTGGTGAACACCAACTGGCGATGACTAGGCTGAGAGATTTCAACAATCGGAGATTGGTTGTCAATTTCAACGCGCATAAAAGCCGGATTTGACTTGCCCGATTTATCCTCAACTTCCAAGCGAATTTCGTACTCGCCGTCAATTTGGGGCGTATTCCTCCAAATAGCGAGCGTCGTGTTCCGTCGAGGTCTTGTGGAATTCAGCACGGGAATCGGTTGCCAATCGCCGCTGTAATCGGTAGGGCGAAAATCTAGGCGAAAGTCTTTGAAGTGGACATCGGTTGCTTCACCGAAAATTTCGATTTCACCCGATAGTATCCCCGAAGCTTGAGATTCCGCATGTCGCGATTGAACCTTGATAATGTGTGCGCTTGGCTTAAGATTATCAACATGCACCGGAACGATGTGGGTTTCACTCTTTCCCGAATCGTCGAAAGCCGTCAATCGGACTTCGAAGTTCTCATCGAGCTGAGGCGTATTCCAATCTGCGAGAGGTTCGTTTTCTTTCGGTTTATCGGGACTGAATAGGTCTGGAATTGGCCGCCATGCACCATTTACGCCTGCAAGCCGATATTCCAAATGAAATCGATTAAAATTTGGATCGTTAGCTGTGCCCGTAATTCTTACTTGACCGCTGACGTATGCATCTTGCTTAGGTGAGGTAATTAACGAAATAACATCCGAGTCATCAAGTACCACGCTTACCTCTGTCGTTGTTTCTAGACCCGCCTTGTCGACGACTGTGAGACGCAGCAGATAAGCGCCGCCGGGTAAGGCTGCCGCGTTCCAGCTTCCCAGTCGTTCCGATTCAACCGAGGTGTTCAATCCTGGAATCAGTATCCATGTTTCGCCATTTACAGAATATTCTAGCTCGAAGCCTTCGAAATTTTCATCCGTCGCCGTACCAATTACGTCTATACGTTCGGCTTTTCGAACATCCCCATCTTGCGGGAATCTGATGATGCCCGTCGGCGGCGTATTATCCAAAAACACCTTCCGTTCGAAATTTGACGAATATCCATTGCTGTCCTTTGCGGATAGTCGTAACAGATATTCGCCGTCAGGGAGCGCAGTAGTGTCCCATCGTGTAATCTCTTCGTTATTCAAAGTTAGACGGCCGCCGCGCAGCGGCTTCCAACCCTGGAGGTCATCTATACGTCGGTAATCGAGGCTTATGTTTTCAATAAAAGTGTCGGGCGCTGTGCCAACGCCGACTGTTGCGGTAACGGCTGTTTCCTTCGAGATCGGATTAATTCCATTCGGCCGATGAATCTCAACAACTGGCTTAGCGCCTTCATTGTCGAGGAAAATGGGAACAACTTCTGACACCCCTTCGTTTCCGGCTGCATCTGCAACTGCTGCCCGAAGCATTACATGGCCATACACGGTTGATGAATTCCACGGTACCTGTTTCACAATAGATAATGGGCTGTCGGAGATTGAACCCGATGTAATCTCTTCCGGCGTGTCAGTTTTCGATGCCGCACGTGTGAATTCTAACCGATAGCTCATCAGATGAAGGTCGGTCAGTTCAATTTCAACCTCGGTTTCTCCGGAAACTGTAGCTTCAGGTAACGGCTGCTTAATTTTTGCACCGGGTAAGGTGTTGTCTACTTCGACGGATATCATCTCCTCGGCGCGATGTTCGCGGTCATAGTCGCCGTTTGGTGTATCTCTCGCTGTGAGCCGAATATTGTATGTGCCGTCAGGTACGGTTTGCGTATCCCACCGATAGAGCGTATTTCTGTCCACAGGTTGGTTTGAGGTGAACACAGATTGACCCGAAATCTGAATCTCGTAATCGTGAAAATCCATATCGGTCGCGCTACCCTCGATTCCATAAACTCCCTTGATGACCGCGCCGCGCTTCGGATTGGTTATTAGAACAGTTGGCGGTTTCGAATCGATAATAAACTCTGCCTGCGCACCGAGCAGATCCAGGTTTTCCTCTCGATCTATCGCTTGAACGATGAATCGATGGCCGCCTTCCGCCAGGCCTGTCAGCGAAACACGATTCGAAAAACCGTCGTCATCGGTAGGCATTGGTAGGTTGCCATCAAGTTTGTATTGATAGCGTAGTTCTCGGGTTGGCGTGCTAAGATCTCCTCCTTCAAACTTAAAGATAACGCTCGTATCTCCAACAATTTCACCGTTTGTGGGACCTTCGATTATGCGCGTGGTTGGCGGTATCATCTCCTGATTAAAATGGCTGACGCCGCCGTTATCCTTACTCCCAAACCAGAGCACGCCATCAGCCGGTTTGATGATGACGGAGATGTTATTGCTGTTTAAACCGTCGCTTGCCGTGATTGAGCGCGCAAATCGATTGGTCTGAAACAGACTGACCCCATCAACCGTGCCAATCCACATTCTATCGGGTTCATCCCGGAATAGCGCTTGTACACGGTTATCTACCAATCCATCATCAGTCGTCAGTCGATTCGTCTGCTGCAGCGCTTCTCCATCTAAAATTAGGATGCCATCACTTGTCCCAATCCATATGCTGCCGTCGGAAGATTCCATAATAGCATTGATGGATCCGCTAATATTAGGGCTGATCCGGTTCAAAATTCCTCCATGGTAAACCCACAACTCGCCATCGCTTGCAGCGTCGCCAACAGTGCCAAAAAACAGACGCCCTCGTGAATCTGAATACATCACGGCGACTATTTCGCCGAATTCCTCAAAAATGTCTTCTTCAGCATGCCATTGGTCACCATCAAATCGATCTAGACCGGGGAAGAAGCCCGGTTCATCGGCAAGCAAAATTCCTGTACCCACCCAAACATCACCCGCTGCGTCAACGGCCAAAGATTGAACGCTGTCATTTTTTAGCCCATCCGCTCTCCGAAAATGCCGCCATATGGAAGGCTCATCCGCAATTATTGGACTAAATACCACAATGCCCGAGTCTGTACCGACCCAAAGGCGGTCCTCGGCGTCTTCGGCGAGCACGCGTATGTCGCGTCCCAGTAGTTCTTCTACCGATTCGATTTTCCTGCCGCTATACCGAACCAATCCGTTGCGAGTGCCTACCCACGTTGTCCCGCCGCCATCCGTCAACATTGATGTCACTTGGTTATCACTCAATCCGTCATTTGTCGTAATCGATCTCCACAATCTATCGGTGAAACTGACACCGTTATCTCGTGTGCCCACCCAAATTCCACCTTCCCGTGATTCAAACAGCGTCTGGATATTGTTGCTCGCCAACCCGTGTCCTTTTGTCAAATGCCTCCATCTTCCGCGGCTGAACAGGCTGATTCCCACGCTGGTGCCAATCCACACTGTTTCTTCAACGTCAATTTTTATGGACTGGACTCTGTTGCCGATTAGTTCCGGCGAAGTTATAATCTGCCAAGTTGTACCGTCGTAAATCGCTGCCCCCTCAGTCGTTCCGACCCAAATGTTGTTCAAGGGATCGGATGTAATCGCTTCTACATCGCCGTTCGGCAATCCGTCCTCAATACGGAAAACCTCCCACTCGGCGCCGTCAAAACGGCTAACTAAGTAAGGGCGGTTTGGCCGTGAAAGCCCAAACCACAAATTACCCATTTTATCTTCATAAACGACACGTACGCCTTTGTTAACACTGCCTTCTTCAGCATTTGGCGCAGCACGCCACCTGTTCCCATCGAACCAGTTGGCGCCAGAAGGCGTTCCAACCCAAATCTCGCCATTCTGGCGCCGCACGGCTGCCGTAATCGAATTGTCGATTAACCCATCAGCCGTAGTGTAGTGATGCACCCAATCCATCCCGCCATTGCGCGGCATCCCTTGAAAGACGCCCCCACTAGTCATCACCCAGATGAACCCATCTATATCGCTAAAAATATGATTAATATCACTACTGCTCGAATCGCCGATTGAAACTTCAATTACATGCCAGAAACCATTGAAACAACTCAAACCGCTGCTCGTCGCAAGCCAAATCTGTCCGAAGCTGTCTTCTGCGATCGACCGAACATTGTTGCTGCTGAGTCCATCGTGGATTCGTGTGAAGCTGCGCCATTGGAAGGTCTGTTGGGCGGGCGCGGGCAAAAGGCAAAACTCGAAGAAGTTCAAAAGCCAAACTGCGTATAAGGTATATTTGATAGATTGTCGCCGTAACCTATAATACATGGAGCATCGTCCCGTCATACTGGCATGTGTTGCTGCGCTAATCCACCGGACCCCGCTAAAATGGAGAGGAAGTACTGAATTTCTATGTGAAAACCTGCGAATCGGAAGTTCGCGAGCAGAGTTATTTCACAATCGTCATAGCCCGAGTAGCCTTGAATGACCGCGTTGAGATGGTGTAGAAATATACACCGCTGGCGGCAGGTTCACCCCATCGATCCCTCCCATCCCAATAGGCCGCATCAGTTCGCCTGATGTACGAACTAGCTTCGACATGGCCCAACGCAAGTTTACGGACTAGTGTTCCATTAACATCGTGAATTATGATTGTCACATCCCCGTCTGCGGCAAGCTGGAAAGGAATCCATGTTTCCGGATTGAACGGATTCGGATAGTTTTGAAATAATATATCTTGGCTAGGCGAAACCGATGACAGCAGATGACGTAAAACCTGTCTTGTTCGAACAAATGGTAAAGAATTATCAGGACTGTGCTGCAAAATTGTGTAGATACGTTCTAGCGCATTGCGTGTTTTTGGTAATAAAATCGGTCGATGGCGGGATGCTATGTACACTTCCTTCGTTTGGTGGAAATGCGGTGCAGCAGAGGTTCCTTGTCCGTCCATCAGATAGGATTCACCAATGTAGTTTCCAACAAGAACTATGTCCTTGAGATCGACAACTCCGTCACTGTTGACGTCAGGATTCAGCCCCAAATCCACAGTAATTTCTTTTCCAAAGTATTTTGCAACCGTGCTGAGATCGAAAACGTCAACAATTCCGTCTCCATTGACATCCCACGGTCTTGCTGGATCTGCGACCTCAATCTGTGAGTTGTAAATATTACAGTGAATCTGTTCCCCTGCCGAGTTGACAAGTTTGAGATTATTCAATCGAATGGTACTTGTGCCGATGCCTTTGCCACTGAACAACATTTTTAACAGCGTGCCGCTTCCGCTCACACCACCGGCGCCAAGTTTGGTTGCAACAACATCTCTGAACACGCCCAAATCCCGATTAATATCAACGGCTTTGCCACGCCCAAATTCACCAAAAATATTCCTGAATTCGGTAACCGTGACTAGATTGAGAACATTGGGATTCGTCCATTGAAGATCAAACTGAAATCCTGCGAGATCTATTGCAGAATGAATTTTAACTTCTATATGAAACTCCTCCCCCAAATTTACTTGGCGGCGCGGCGGCAGGATTAAAACGTCGCAGGTAAGGGGTGGTTCAAACGGTATGCTAAACGACCTAGGTTCAGACCATTCGCCGACCTGTCCGAGGCTGCCCGCACGGACACGCCACCAATAGGCTGGTGTTTCTCCGTTGACTTCAAAGTCAAACTGGCTTTCTGTAACCGTTTTTAGTTTAGTCTCCTCCATAAAGTCTGGATTGTCGGAGATTTCAACATCGTAATAAACCGAGTCTTCGACTGCCTCCCAACTTAGGGTAATTTGCGCCGTTTCAATGAGATCGCCGTCATCGGGATGGTTAAGCGTAGGGGTCAAATGGCTGGAGTTCCATATGATTATTGTGCCATCAACTGCTCCCGCGGTGGCCAATCGAAATCCATCGAAACTAAAGTCCAATGCATGCCGCGATTTCGAGTCGAACGATCTGAGTGTGCTGCCCGATGTGAAGTCCAACAGTTTTAGCGGGTTGTCGTTCTCGACGTGGCGCAACCCTACCGCTAGCAATCTCCCTTCCGGACTAAAGCCAAGCGAAAGTACTTCGCGATTGTACATTGCGAAGGGGGACTGAAAGACAGCTTCCTCGCTGCTTGCATTAGCATCCCAAACGCGCACTGTGTGGTCCCATGACCCTGAAGCAACCAGATTTTTATTAGGGTGAAATGCCAGAGACCAAACGCGGTTTGTATGACCGGTAAAGATATTGGTCGGTGTTTGATTTATCAGGTTTCCATCGCTGTCCGGAGCATTCCAAAGACGAACAGTTCGGTCTTCTGACGCGGATGCTATCCTTTCGCCATCGGGACTGAATGCTACGGCCCAGATGGTAGCGCCATGTCCTTCTAAAGTCGAAATTAGCCGGCCAGTATCAACTTCCCATAATCTGAGCACCTTATCAATCGAACCCGCAGCCAGCCATTTTCCCTCAGAGCAAAAAGCTACTGATGTCAACCCGTCCTGTTGTCCATAAAACTGGCGAATCTCTTCTTGCGCGCCAACGTCCCATAACCGCAGACTTCCGTCTACAGAAGCCGATGCAAGATTGCCATTATTCCGGAAAGCAAGGTCCATTATTTGGCCGGTGTGCCCGTTAAGCGTATAGATGTGGTCGCCTGTCGCGGCATCCCAAATGTAAATTTCATATTTGTTATTTTCACCATCGCCGCCGGAGGCAAGCCACTGCCCATCTGGGCTGAAATCAATCGCAAGCACGCGATGTGTATGCCCAAACAGAAACTGGTGAGGCAATTCGGAACGGCCATCTATGCAAATAATCAGTGAAACAAAAAATGGAAACAGTAAAATTAAGCGTTTCATAACTTAGTCCGAATTTTGATAGATCGAAACGTAAGATGTAGTCACTATATTCTTTAACATGTCTAAAAGTAACACGCATATTTCATGCCAACACATCGAAATTTCACCTAAAAACCGCTCTCCGCGCATTCTATCACACGTTCACGGTATTATCCAAATCAAAATCGAAATGCCCGCTGGCGGCTGTTTCCGGGCTTTTCCTGCCAATGATTCACAATTGCGGGCGTTGTTACACACACAGGGGTACCAAAAAAAAGGGCATAGAATCTGGAGTGAAGGCTCGCAACTATCAGGACGACAGCTTTCAATCAACAATAGATAGCAGCCGCCATATAACTGACCACCTGATCTCGCCGTCCGTCGCGAACATCTCCCGAATTCGCAGCTTCAAGCACTTCTATCCGTGTTCCACCGAGTCGCCTCCCCGCTTCCAGAGTCGCATAAACCGCGCCAGTGCTGCACATCATGCAGTGGAGTCTGGATACGGCATGAGTTCGCAGATAGTCCGCTATCTGCTTGCGTAACTCATCAGCGTCGAAGCGCTGTATTGCTTCAATGACCACCTGATCCGATTGCACTGCCTCATCATACGATGGATAGTGGCAGATATCCGTACTACAAATCAAGAGCGCAGAGCGTCCGCGCATCGCCTCGGCGATTGCCTTGCCCAACGTGATGACGTTTTTGGGCGAGTCGTCTTGCACCAAGTATGGGACGATGCGGAAGTCGGTAATCGCCCCTTGCAAAAACGGCAACTGTACCTCCAAACTGTGCTCGTAAACATGTGCTTCGGGTAGATGGACAACCCTCCGGTTTCGCCGCAATATCTCACCCGCTAATTCGCCGTCAATCTCAATCTCCCCAAGCGGCGTTCGGAACCGGCCGCGGCCGTAGATTGCTGCACCCTGCACGGGATGGCGGTGGCTTAAACCGATAAGAATTACGGAATCGAAAGACTTTCCCGCCAACTGCCTGTAGGCGTGTCCCGCAACGCGGCCAGAAAAATGGTAGCCCGCATGGGGCGAGATAAGTCCGATGAGTTCACCATCCATAAATCTTGGTTCCGCATTGTCAATGAGCCCTCGTACCTGTGTTGACAGAATCTCTGGAGAATTTGGATAGAAACTGCCGGCGAACACGGGCGGTCGCACCGCTGTTTTCTGGGGCTCAACAACTTCAGCAAATGTCGGTTGGCTTCTCCGCTGCAATGTGATAATCTCCGGCTAGCCCTTTCCCGTTCGTCGTCGTGTCGTATGCAGACGGCCAGACGCTAATCAGCGTAGGCTGCTATCTAACCGGTGGGATTTGTCTTGAGCAAGTGATTCAACTCGGCAGGTGCATGGTCAATGCTAACGTCTTGGACCGTGCGTCGATTATTTTTTTTGGCAGTGACTTTCGTCTCTTGCGTTGAGGGAAAGTTGTAAAGTAGAATAGAAAGGTCGGGAGGTTTGATATCGGGGAATGCCATTCCTAGAGATAAAGTTCAGCAAAAAAACCGGTATCGCCGCGGCATACTGCAATCAGGAATCAATTAAAATAGGAACCCTATGAATTACATTTCCGAGATATCCTCCGGGGTTCCAAGGTTGCCTGAAAGGTTGTGCGTTGCCCTTATTGTCAAACGCACGCGCCCATATTTCATAGTATCCTCTTTTCTCAAAGGCGGTTTCGGTCTCCCAATGATACCAAGCGTACCGATTCGACGGTTTGATCAGCCTGGTCTCTTGCCACTTGATGCCGTAATCAGTTGAAATTTGAACTTTATCGACTTTGTTTTCTCCCGACCATGCGTGGCCCCCAACCTGAACAGGCGACCCTGCACTGATTTCCAGTCTATCAGAGTCCGTGGCGGCGTTCGATTTAGGTCTGGTGATGAGCGACTTGATTAACGCTGACGTGGCAATTTCCATCTCGTTTTCGGGCGATGTGATTCCTGGCACCGGAGGATGTGCCGGTATGCGGTAAGAGTACCCGCTCATTTTCTTCGAGTCATGAACTCGATCTCTAATCAATATGCGGTTCAACCACTTCTGCATCGCACTGCCAATCCAACCCGGCACAATCAGTCTCGCGGGAAATCCGTGTGCCGCCGGCAAATCCTCTCCGTTCATCTTGAAAGCAATCAACGTATGCTCATCCATTGCCTTCTCAATCGGAATCCCCCGAGAAAACGCTTCCCCCGAATCAACCGGTAGGTCTTCGCCGTAGTTACCGGTGTAAACGGCGGTATTTTTTAAGCCCGCGGCTTTCAAGACATCGCGCAAGCGCACCCCGGTCCATTTGCTGCAGCCGACCGCACCACGAATCCACTGCGTTCCGTCAACTCTCGGTGTGAATAGACTCCTGCCATTTCCTGCACATTCCACCACCGCATGCGCTGTCACGTTTGGGAAACGCATTAGGTCGTCCATCGAAAGCGTGAGTTTTCTATGAACCTCCCCATCAATCGTCAATTTCCAACCATGTAAATCGCCGAACTTGGCGCGTTTCGGTATGCTGCTGTTGTTGCGCACGAAATGCCGAATAGTGGGCGTTACGTCCGCGTCAAGCAGGTGCGGCGGAAACTCACCGTTAAATGGATTCTGCGAGTGAACAATCATATCCGGTTTCGGGAGTAAATTCGGTGCAATCTCCCCCCAAGCGTTGGGGATGAGTCCTCCGCCAAACAGTCCTGGCACGGCAACTTCCGAACCTGCGCCAAAAACGCCCAGTCCCGCAAGCACAGCCCCTTTGCTTAACGTTGCAAGGAACCGCCGCCGCGTATAACGACTGCGTGAAGAACGGTTAGTAAAGGTATGCTTATGTTCCATCATTCAATATCCATCTAACACGCAGGTAGCAAGCAATAACGACGAATTGAGGTATTCGCGCGCAAACTCTCATTACATGTAATTTATACCATATAGAGAAAATTATTTTGGTTGGCTCTGCACTTCCACCGGATGAAGAATGCTTAATATCTAAAATTCGATTCCTGGATTTACCGCAAGCCAAGCATTAATTTCCTCTTGCAAGCACAACGCCGTTTTGGACATTCTACGAAAATAACCACCTAATATTGCAAATATTTTGGTTTGCACGCTAACCTCTGTTTGATGTTTTATCAAACATCAAACGAAATAGTCCAATTGAAGCATTTCGGATTAATAACCGGGAATGCTGCACAATGCGGGATTTACACGACAGTCTCGCTTCTAACCGTGCCGATTATTCTACACTTTTTCGTGGATTGTGTCTATTAATTTACGGCTTCAATCCCAACGCAACAATCCGGTTTCGCGGTGCAGCGGGCACAACCGGAGAATCTGCGGATGCTCCTCCATGAGTAACAGCGTATTACGGTTGTGCGTTTTGAATCGGTCTTGACGGCTGCGGTGCGGATTGATATAATGCTGGCTTAAAATAAACTCGCAAATACACAGGAGAATCGGATGACAGACTTAAAATCGCTGGAAGTTGGTATGGATGCGCCAGATATTGAAATGGAAGATGCGGACGGCGTTGTGCATCGCCTGCGCGGTTACGTTGGGAGTAAAAACGTCGTTCTGGCTTTTTATCCGAAAGACTTTACCAGCGGGTGAACGGCGGAGGTTTGCTCGCTCCGGGATGAGTCGAGCCAATTTTCAGCACGCGATGTACAAGTTTTCGGTGTCAGTGTGCAGGACGCTGAGACTCACCGAAGGTTTGCCGAACGCTACGGCTTGAACTTTCCGCTTCTTGTGGACACGGACCGCACCCTAAGTTTGCTATTCGGTGCCACTGACCAACCGGACGGCATGAGTAGCCGCACGACGGTTGCAATTGATAAAGCTGGAACCATTGTAAAAATTGACAAGCAGGTAAACGCGGCTGTGCACGGCAAGGATTTAATCGACTTTTTCGACGCAATGTAAACTGAAGACGCGGTCGAACACCCAACATTTGTGCGCCATCGGGCGGCAGTACCTATCAATACGAATTCGCACACTGTTATGTGTGCCAAACGTCAGTTAGCCTACCGGCCCCCGAAATTCCCGTTATTGATTTTCTGTTGAGAATGACTGAATACTGCGCAGGAAAAGCAAAAATTACCGGCGCTGACTTCTCCTTGACAACGGCCGCAATCTCTAGGATTCAAGGTGAGGTTGGACAATCTTACTCGCAGGACTGACGTTTAGTCATTTGTGGAATCTCTGTCCGGCTCAAAAAACGGATCTATCTCGGACTCCTCGCGATTAAGTTCAGCAAGTCGTTGCCGCAATCGCTTCCGGCGGTAGAGAAAAATCAGAACGAATACTGTCGTAATAACCCCCCAAAGGATATAAGGGTTGGCAAATATCGCCGCTCGGTGATAACGCCGCGGAAGCGAGGCGCGCCATTCTGAATCAAATGTGCTCAGATTCCAACCGAGCGTTTGTTCGTAAGCGCTGTTTAAATCATCGCCGTTTTCAAGTCGTGCGATAATCTCCCACAGCGTATTGATTCCTCTGAGTTCCACGAGCCACGCAACGGCGTTCAAGCTTTCCGCGTACGCGAGTTGAGCCTGAATTTCGGACCGAGGAAATGCCGAGGCGAGGTCCGATAGTGGGATAATCGAGTTTGAGAATATATTTTTGAGCAAGAGTTTGTGGTGATTAGGCGTCCATTCCTCCGATAGATACATCGCAATTCCTTCCACAAACCACAAAGGAATGGATTTCATTGCCTTTTGCGTGCGTTGTCCAAAAATAACGTGCACAATTTCATGGCGGACAATTTGCGACAATTGGAACTTTCGTTCAATGATTACACGAGGGTTCTGTATGACAATACGCCGGCTCAACGGGAAGGCGCAACCGATTGCCCAGTCATGAATTGGTGCGTGGACGGCCGATTGGAACTGCGCTTCCGTATCGCAAATCCAAATCTCTATCTTACCTATCGCCATCCCGTTAATCAAGCGATCTAGTTGCGAATAAAAAATTTCAGCGATGTCGGCAACTTCTTGCGCTGATTTGGCATGAGATTGGAAATGGATTCGGAAATGTGTCGTATCTAGCGTGTTCGATGATGTGCCGGTATTCCCCGGTGTTACGGGAACACTAAGCGGTATGAATATGAAAAAGCAGACAAAGCAGATGTAGAAAAGTTGTCTCATGAGGGAATCTCTTGCCGAATTTAAGAGTAATTGGAAAAAATCCTATCTTCCCCCGTAACCTGCGCCATGTTTCATGTCGACACGGAGTCGGCAATCATGTCCCCGACTTGGGTGGTTGTATATCCCATTTTTCCCGCGGCCAGATCTCGTAGCTTTTTGCTCCCAAGAAGGTCGCTCGCTGCTCCATCTACTAATCCAGCCGCCTCGGTTTCCCCTAGGTATTCAAGCATCATACCGGCCGCAAATATCGCGGCGATGGGGTTGATTTGGTTCTTGTTGGTGTAACGCGGAGCGGACCCGTGGATGGGCTCAAACATCGCCATGCTCCCGGGGTGGAGATTCCCGGATGCGGCGACGCCCATTCCGCCTTGAATCATCGCGCCAAGGTCCGTAATAATGTCTCCGAACATGTTGCATGTCACAATAACATCGAACCACTCGGGGTTTTTCACCATCCACATCGTTGTCGCATCAACGAACGCGAATTCTGTCTCAATGTCGGGATATTCAACCGCTACTTCCTCAAACACGCGGCGCCAGAGATCGTGTGCATAGGTAAGTACGTTTGCTTTATCGCATGAAGTCAACTTCTTCGCTTTGTCCCTCTTCCTTGCCAACTCAAATGCGTAGCGGATACAGCGTTCTGTTCCCTTGCGTGTGGCGATGAGTTCTTGAATCGCCACTTCATCTGGCGTTCCCTGTTTCAAGAAGCCGCCTCCTCCAACGTATAATCCCTCGGTATTCTCACGAACGATGACGAAATCGATATCTTCCGGCCCTTTGTCCTTTATGGGTGTCCACACGCCTGGGTACAGCTTTACCGGGCGCAGGTTGATGTACAGGTCCAATTCAAAACGGGTTCTTAATAAGATTCCTTTCTCCAATATCCCCGGCTGAACATCTGGGTGTCCAATTGCTCCTAAAAAAATTGCGTCCATCTGTCGAAATTCATTTAGCGCAGAGTCCGGTAAGATTTCGCCCGTCTCAAGATAGCGGTCGCCGCCAAAATCGTATTCGACTGTTTCGTACTGGAAGTTTGTTTTTTCGGCTGCTGCCCCGACGACCTTCATGGCTTCTCTCGTAATTTCGGGACCAATTCCGTCGCCGGGAATTAAGCCAATTTTATACATTGAGTTCCTCCGATGATAAAGTTGAGCGGTTTCTATACGGTGGTGCTGCTTCAGTGTCGTTTAGAACCTGTTTGAAAATTCCATTTATACAGTTCGACGCCACGCCATGTAGGCGGGGCATCTTGCCTCACGTTCGCCGCCACACGCTGTAGGCGGGTCATTTTGCCCCGCGTTCGCCACCACACCTTGTAGTCGTGGCATCTTGCCCCGCGTTAGCCGCCACACCTTGTAGGCGGGGCATCTTGCCCCGCGTTAGCCGCCACACGCTGTAGGCGGGGCATCTTGCCCCGCGTTAGCCACCCCACCCTGTAGTCGTGGCATCTTGCCCCGCGTTAGCCACCCCACCCTGTAGGCGGGGCATCTTGCCCCGCCCCATGCTGGAGTAAGGTATTTGGCGGGATTAAGCGACTGAATATAATCAATTGAGCGAATAGCGAAGGCGATAGTAAAATGCCGTGCGATAGAAGTTCCAACGGTTATTAGCACCTGAAACGCCCTAAATTAGCTTTGACACGTATTGTTCAAACAGGTTGGTAGAAATTAACGGTTGTGCTTTTAAAGTCACATTCATTTTTGCAAATTATATTTTAGCATGACACTGAATGACAGGCAATTTTTTTCTCGGTGTCAATCTGCAATGCCCGATGTCGCTGTCCATTTTCTGTTCGGTTCCACTCCATATCCGCAATACGTAATTGACGCGGCTAACTGCTTGATTGAGGAATTACTCCCTTTATCGCTTGCTCACTTCTCAGATACATGATAAAATTACCAATCGCATTGACTTCAGACGGCGTTAGGAGGCTTATGTTATGGGCATTGACTATGAAGCATGGACGCAAACTGCACTTCGCGGCGCTGAATTTCCACGGATGGACACGGAAATGATGTTGGCGGATCCGCGTGTCGATGTTTTACGCATGGCCGCCGCCGCGGGCGATGTGCGTATGGCGGCATTCGGGAAAAAGGTCAAAATTCACAAAATCAACAATATCCAAAATGGTCTGTGTCCCGAAGATTGCGGGTATTGCGGCCAATCTAAGGTGTCTAAAGCCCCAATAAAGCAGTACGCAATGAAAAACGAAGATGACATCCTTCAAGAGGCGCATGATGCTAAAGAGAACGGCGTCTACCGCTACTGCATGGTGTCCAGTGGACGAGGGCCAACCCAAAAAAGAACCAAACAACTTGCTCATATTATCAAGCGCATCAGTCATGAAGTTGGAATTAAGACCTGTCTTTCTGCCGGAATTGTTGATTTAGAGAAAGCGAAGATACTCAAAGCGGCTGGGTTGGACCGTCTCAATCACAACCTGAATACGAGCGAAACACACACGCCGAACATTGTCAGTTCACACACCTACCAAGATCGGGTCGATACGCTTAACGCGGCAAAAGAGGCGGGTTTGCAAACCTGCAGCGGTATGATAGTTGGAATGGGTGAATCCGATGAAGACATTCTGGACGTTGCTCATGCCCTTCGCCGTATGAAGGTCCCATCCATCCCAATCAATTTCCTAGTCCCCATCGGCGGAAATCCAATCTACGATTTCAACCAATTGACACCGGAACGCTGCTTGAGGATTCTCTGTATGTTCCGATTCGTCAATCCAACTGCCGAGATTCGCATCGGCGGCGGTCGTGAGGGGCATCTACGTGGACTCCAGTCGATCGCGCTGTATCCAGCCAACTCACTTTTTGTCGATGGTTATCTCGTAACGCGGGGGGATCAGAAAAACAAAGTTTACCAGATGGTAAAGGACGCGGGGTTTGAACTTGAAGGTGCCGGTGATGACGATTGGACATCAAACGAATCTGAAAAGTTCACCCTGGATGATGACCCAAATATCATGAACCCCAAGACTGCATGGGTGGGATGATATGATGCATTCACATATGCTTGCATCAGTACGGTAATTGGCGTGCCTTCACAACATACAACTCCGCTTCGTGGTTAGCGTGTTAACTCACGCTGGCTCAAGGTCCGCGGCATCACTGCTAATACCCTAGGAAGCGGTTGCGCGTGCTTGAATTGCATCTCTGACTTTAGAAGGTGTTTGAACCGCAATATCCTCCGATTTGAGATAAGCGTTGGGGTCATGATGCAGTCCTCCGTCCGGAAGCCATTCCCACAGTGATCCAAGGTCTCTGCGCACGCGATCGACATAGAATTGTGGAAGTTCGGTAGTCTCGCCTTCGAAATAGGATCGAAACTGCTTATCCGTGTCTAGCCGTTGGCGCACCTCGGTAAAATACTTAATTCGGCCAAATCCTTCCGAAGACACAGCCCTGACAACGTTCAGCCATCGCGGGATAGTATCCTTAATCACACGATATCGGTTGATTATTGCATGGCGTGAAAACGAATGCTTGCTCACATCGACCACCTGATCATAAAATTCCGGCCAAACATAGTGCTTCGGCTTGACGTTCATCGCGTGGTTGTTGTTCAAGAAGTGAAATGGGAACGGGAGTACACGATCGGAGCGCTGGTATTCGAGATTGAGCGGAGCAGCTTGTCCAAACGACGAAATCAGCGAATAGGCGGGAAATGCACCCGGCGTCATATCTAAAAATCGCTTTGTGAGTTCAAAGGGTTCCGCGCCTTCGTCAACGTCAAGGCCAAACACGAAGTTCGTTTGCACGTAAGGGATATACCGTAACATGGTATTCACATGATCCGAGACTTGCCGGACTTTGTCAATGCCTTTCGTTTTGCCGGTCTTCGACTTATTTCCCATATCGTACCACGACTCAATTCCGGGCAAGATAGCTTTGAATCCATTGTATTTGAGCCGCTTCAAATGCGGCTCTGACAAGAGAGCGAGACTGCTCTCCGCGATGAAATCAATGCTGTCGGGCGGCACCGCTTCCTCTATGGCATCCATATAATCGTTGAACCGCACGCCAAAGTTCGGATCGTGCCAACCGACGCGCGGCCGCCTAAACTTCCGCATCAGGAACCGCAAATCATCCTTGATGACATCAAAACTCAATTGCTGATACGGTACGACCGAATCAATGCAGAAACTACAGGTGTAGGGACAACCGAGGCTGCCGATCATTGGTACAATCTTGATGAGCGGCGCTTTGTGGAGCGTCTGTTCGATAAATTTCCATCGTTCGCGGACTCCCGGCAGCGTTCTTGGCTGCTGCTTGGCTGCGATGTGCACGCCGACGGGTCGGTGCTGCGAACAGTCGCGCAGGACATCATGAATCAATGCTTTATCTGTGAAACCGAGGACGTAGTCGAAATACTTTTGCGCATCCTGCGGGTAACAACGAGCGTGGGGCCCGCCGAGTACAGTAACAGCGCCTTTTGACCGAAACAGGTTGCTTAACGCATACGCCAATTGTCCAGCCTGTGAGAACGCGCCGATAAAGACTAAATCAACGTCCTGCGGCAACTCCTCCGTTAAGTTCTCAAAACCGGTATAGCACACAAGTGTGACATCGTGCCCTTCCTCTTCGCACCATGCGCCAATGACTTGCGGCATAATGCTGGCAAAATTGGCGTGCATTACGCGCCCCCACAATGCTTTCGTCGGACCTTTAGTCACAAGGTCGATAATCCCGATTCGGAGTTTTCGCATAGCGCCCCCTTTAGCTGTTTTCGTATGCTCGCTTCTAGTGAAATCACGGTCGGTAATCAATGAATTCAGGTGGTCTCCATTGACTATATCCGCTACCGGTTTTCAATCTTATCAGTTTTCCAATTCTAGGTCAAGATGTATCTAGGTATTTGAATTCAACTACTCGCGTGATTCCAGGTCTTTAATGTAGTTCTCACTGATGTTATTCGATGGGTGACGTGCAACGCGGTGGGGTTCTAAGAAGTTCTTTAACAGTTTTTTATATTCCGCCACAGCTTGATTCACATCGTCCGTCTCTTCATAAATCCAACCAATCCAATATTGTGCAGATCGTCTCGCATCGTAATCAAACGTGGAGTTGTCAGCAACCTTCCGGTAAGCCTGAATTGCCCCATCCGCATCATTCTTCTTGAAATAAATCTGAGCAACATAAAATTGGTTGTTCTGGGTAGCCTCGTTGTGCGGATATTTCTCGATCGCGGTCTCAAGCTGGATAATGGCTTCGTCATACTTTTCCAACTTGTCAAAAGCCCAACCAATGTAAAAATGGGCGTCTTCCGCAGAATCTGATTCGGGGTAGGAGTCAATGACATCCTGATATGTCTTGATTGCGTCCTCAAACCTCTTTTCCGCAAACTGTGTCTGAGCGATGCCAAACTTCGCAAGCGGCGCTAATTCCGTATGCGCGGACAGCACGACTCTTTCGAAATATTTTCGGGCTTTGTCGTAATCTTGCTTTTCAGTGTATATGTGCCCAATCCGATATTCAATCCTGATGTAGAGATCGTAATTATCTCTAAAGTCCTCTATTATTCTTTGGAGCCCTTCGAGTGCAAGCTCTAAGTTGCCTTTTCCGTAATGGCACAATTCTAAATTCAGACGGGATTCATCGACAAGCGTGCTGCCGGGATAATCTCGAATCAGTTGAGAGAATAGCGCGTAAGCGCGTTCATAATGCAGGTCTGCAGAACCTGACTTACCTCCCGTTCGAATGCTCTCCGCAGTTCGATACGAGCCCATGGCGATTAGGTATAACGAGTCATCTGCCCATTCGCTGTGCGAATAGTCGTTAATGAGACGCCGGTAGAGAACAAATGCCTCTTCATCAGTTCGTGCAATCTCCGCTGCCATGTGGTACATCGCATCATCCGCCCAACGGCTATCAGGGTAATCATCAAAAACGGTCCGATATGCGGCTCTGACCTGCCGGATACGGTCCACATCAGGGTCGTCCAGTGTAACGGGCGGCGTATTCAATTTCTCAGCTGCTGTCCATGCCGCGTCGGCTCGTTTATAGTAATTTTGATAACTTTCGTCCGGTTTGAACCACAGATACCCGACGAAAACTCCAATCACAAAAGTGATGATGACGACGATTTCGAGAATAACGAATTTTTTCATGGTATTCACTCCTACACTGAAGCGAGATTGTAATTGTCTATAAAATTATGTGCATGAAAATCAACGAATTTTATCACGTTTTTTCTAACGGTGTCAAGCAATCATCGAAGTTGCATAAATAGCGGTGTTCTGCAAAGATTAGACTGTTGCTGCCTTCGGTTCGTTTATGGCGCCTTAACTTTTGCTAGACATCATGCGGTTCGGACACGGGCATTTGGCGTTATTACTCCATACGTAACGCATCAGCAGGCGGCGTTCTTCCTAATCGCCACGCCGGGTAAATGCCTGCCAACAGCGCGGCAGCTAGCGCAACCGCGAACGCCTGTATGAATTGTACCGCCTGAAGTTGCATCTGAAGCGTCCAGCCAAACGAACGGAGGTTGATAACATAGATAAGAATCACGCTCAAAAGAATCCCCGTCGGTATAGCAATCAGCCCCGCACTGCCTCCGATCAGTCCTGTTTCGAAAAAGGTCAATTTCCACAGTTGTTGCCGTGTCATGCCGATGGCTCGCAATGTGCCGATTTCTCGGCTGCGCTCAAGTTGCAGACTCATCAACGTGCTGAGAACACCAATAAATGCCACCACCGTGGCAAGCATTTGCAATGCTGCCGTTGTGCTGAATGCTCGATCGAAAATTGCAAGGCTGTTTTCTCGAAGCCGGCGGTTAGATTGAATCGTCAAGTTAAGGCTGCCGGAAAACGTCTTTCTCAAAGCATCAATCTTGGCGTCAATTTCGACATCGGGTTCCACAAAGAGCGCTACAGAGGAAAGGTGGGTATCCGTCCAAAATTTGCGGTAGATGGAATCGTATATCAACACCCGGTGTTGGACATCAAAATCATAGTCAACAGCCACAATTGGGAATCGCTGTTCGCCGTAATCCGTGAACAATGTAATTTCATCGCCCACACCCAAATCAAACCGATTCGCCATCGGCTCGTTCACAATAAGTCCTCCGCCTTCCAGCGCATGCCATGTAGCCTCATGATTCCCCATAGCGGTTTTGTAGTGTCGTTTGGCGCCGGCAATGTCCATATTAACTGCAACCAGTTGGATTACGCCATATTCACTCGTGTGTACGTCCACAACGCGGCTCGTAGCAAATTGAGCCACACCGGGGAACGATGCCAACTTCTTTGCCGCCGCGGGATCAAGCGGCGCTGCCGTACGGCCTAACGCCGGCGGAGAAACAAAAATATCTGCATGCAGCAAATCTGTCAGCCACCGATCTACTGTCAAGCGGAAACTGCTAATCATCACGCTTACGCCAATTATCGTGCTGACCGCGACCATCAACGCGCCAATGGCGACTGAGGTGCGGCTTAGCGAACGTTTAATGTTTCGGGTCGCCATACGCACCAGGGCATGAAACGCAAAACGCGATTCCTTCAAGGACTCGAAATTGATGGGTTGTGTATTGGGGTTCGGCTTGGGTAAATCGCCTTCACCGCAATTGGTATCCGGTAAGGCAATGCGAGGCGTTGTGGTTTTCGTTGTGTCGGGAAGTCGAATTGAAACTATCGCACGGTTAACGAATTCGATGACACGCATCAGCCCTAAGGTCATTATCGGTGCAAGTAGTGCGATGCCGATAATTACGGCAAATACGCCGGCAAGCGTAACACTCAAATCCCATTCTGGAATGAGCAGAAACACGCCCAACAGTAGCACGCCTACCCCTGCCCCGCAGACCCAAGGCAAAACGGCGGAAGTCCGTTCTTCAATGTTGCTGCGGCGTATAGCTCCAGCGGGGGGTACACGGGACGCCTCGTAAGCTGGCAGCATCGCCGCTGTTAATGCCGCGCCAATACCGCTCACAACACCTTTGACCAGCGTGTGCAGCGGGACATCAATCTGACGTACAGTGACTACAAAAAAGATGTCGTTGAGCGTCTGTGTAACCAGTTGCACGGCGCCGCGGCTCAAGAATATCCCTAATCCGATGCCTATTAAAGTTCCAATAATGCTAAGCACACCCGCCTCAATCAGAACAATCGTGAAAATCTCGCCTCGAGTCATGCCCAAAGCACGTAGACTGCCCAATACTGGGCGGCGCTGGACGACACTGAAGGCGACGGTATTATAAATCAGGAATACGCCAACCAGCAACGCCAGTAGACTGAGAGCGGTGAGATTTAGTTGGAATGCGGAGGTCATTTCCGAGACCGACTCGCTGCGTGCATCGGGTCTCTCAATACGGGCGCCGGGCGGGAGGATTGCGGCGATTTTTTTGAGAATTGCTGCGCCTGTATCGCCGTCAGGGACAATTAGGTCAATTCGATCCAGCATGCCAATCTTGCCCAAAACTTCTTGCGCAGTCGCAATGTCCGCAATTAGCAGGCCGTCCAGGGCACGCCGACTTCGTTCCTCCGCTGGACGTAGCAGACCGATAATCTCCACCGCAGCATTCCGGCTGCCAACCTGCACATGGAGTTTCTCCCCTTTTACCAAATTGTATCGGAGAGCGGTTTCCGCGCTCATCAAAACCGTTCGCGGTTGAGTCACAAAAGCCTTGAGCGTTTCAGTGTCTCCAAAACCGATATGCTCATCGACCAGATAACTTCGAAATGGAGATTCGGCAAAACTGTCCACCCCAAACAGTTGCATCGGTTGCGCATCCAATTCGTCGACCGTGACGTATGCTGTTACGGCCGGTGCACTAAGCCGATAGCCCAACTGGCGCCGTAGCCCAACATAAACCTCCTCGTTCAGACCGTTAGGCCCGCCGACTATCCGATGAGTGGCTTTACCGGCTACAGCTTCAGTGCTCAGGGTGAAAGCGCGATTCGCCGCATTGTTGGCGAGATCCATTGCAACAATTATCCCTACCCCCAATGCAACTCCGATGATGAGAAAAGCACTCTGAAGAGGGCGCCGCCAAGCGTGTCCCAGTGCCAAGTGGAACAACGTGTCAACGATTCCAATACGGCGTCTTTTTCTGTCGATTTCCATCAGTCAACTTGTGGAAATTGCGATGTATGCTGTCCCTTTCCCTTTTGCAGTTATTAGGGCGTATTATCATATTGGTGCCGCTAATGCAACATACGACCGTTTGATTCGCCAAAAACCCAAATCGGAGGATGTGTCTGACTTAAAAGAGCAACCACAAGGGTTGTTCCTACAAGGATTATGTAGGGGCAGGTCCTGTGTCTGCCCAAAAACACGCGGCGCAAAGATTGATTCAATTTTCCAAATGTCAACAGAACCTACCAAGTTTCTTATCTATTCCGCCTTACGCCGAGGAAGAGTTCGTGCTTCAAAGATTTGGGCGGGGTGTTCTCCAATTTTAATCGCCCACGAGCTTTCCGTTTTGAATATGTAAAACCCGGTCTGCGCGCTGCGCTATTTCAGGCGCATGCGTGGCAATCAACAACATCTTATTTGCTTTGACACTCATCTCAAGCAATAGAGATAGAACGGTTTCGCTGGATTCTGCGTCTAGATTCCCCGTCGGTTCATCGGCTAGCAGCAGCAGAGGATTATGAATGAGAGCACGCGCAATCGCTACCCGCTGTTGTTCCCCGCCGCTCAGCTTGTCTGGATAGGTATTGAGGCGGTCCCCTAACCCAACTTGCTTAAGCAGAGCGCGCGCACGGGCGAGTGCGTTGCGTGCGGTTAGGCCGGCAAGTTCTAGCGGTAATTTTACATTTTCAAACGTGGTGAGCGTTGGAATGAGGTTAAAAAACTGGAAAACAATGCCGATGTGGCAACGTCGGAAGCGGGTTCGCTGGTATTCGGTCAGTCCGGTGATGGCGATTTCACGATTGCCATGCCGTATGAATACATGTCCGCTGCTGGGGGTATCAATTCCGGAGATAAGGTTTAGTAACGTGCTTTTCCCACTGCCTGATTTCCCCAAAAGGCAGACAAACTCGCCTTCGTATAATGCGCCGCTCAACTCATCTATAACTGTTCGGCGCAGGTTGCCTTCTTTGTAAACTTTGCTCAAGCAATCTAGGCGCACGAGTGCTGATGGCGGACTCGCCTCGGGAGGGGTTTGGGATGTCAACATAGTCGGTTCAGGCTGTGAGTCAACCAAAGACTAATAACCCTAATCCGGTTTTTTTTGGGGTTTGAGCGCAAGACCTGTTTCCGCCACTGGGCTTCAAAAACCTCTCGAAAACACGATGCCTTCTTCACACGTAATTATTTCGAGTAGGGCGGGTTTGCCATCTTCAAGCGCTTTCTGGCAGCGATGGATAGCCGGGATTATTTCGGCGGGGCTTTCTACCTTTTCACTATAGCCGCCTAAGCCTTCCGCCACCTTCGCATAGTCCCCGGTGAGGAATTTCGTGCCGTAGCGTTCTGTCGCCACCGGCATGTGTTTCTCATAGCCGCCGAGTGCAGAGTTGTTGAGGAGAATTGTAAGGACAGGAATGCGTTCTCGTGCCGCAGTTTCAAAATCCAGCCCGGCCATGCCAAACGCCGCATCGCCCATGACATTGAGGGCAAGTTTTTCTGGTGCCGCTAGTTTTGCGCCCATTGTTAACCCCAACCCGTATCCCAACTGTGTGGATTTCCCCCAACCAATGTAGCTGCGCGGGGCAATCGTCTCGTAAAAGGGGAGCATCTGATCCCGTGGATTTCCGGAATCATGCGTGGCGATCGACTGTGTTCTATCCACAGCGTGCATTAAGTCCCAGATGACGCGATACGGATTGATTGGAATTTCGTCCGACGTTAGCTTCGGCATCCACTCTGACAACCAATTTGCCTTCACCGTTTTAATCTCATCTACGACCTCTTTTCTATCCCGCGGCGCCTCGTCTCCCAGTTGTTTTTTTGCTTCTTCGATAAGTTGATTCAACACAATCCTGGAGTCGCCGAGAATGGCGTGGTCGACAGCGTAATCCTTGTTAATGTCGAGTTCATCGATTGAATTCTGAACCAGCACCTTGCCGCTAGGAATCGGTGTTGCCATAATGGACTTTGAAAAGCTGCACCCAATCCCAAATACGAGATCGGCTTTATTCAAAAAGTGCTTGACCATACCCGTGCCGCTGTAGCCGCTCGCGCCGATTGACAAGGGATGATTTTCCGGAAACACACTCTTCCCTGCCATCGTTGTCATCACCGGCACCTGTAACATTTCAGCGAATTTCATCAACTCTTCCGACGCGTCTGCGTAGAGGGCGCCCTGCCCTACATGCAGCATAGGGTGCTCCGCAGCCAGTAGCGCTTTGACCGCTCCTTCAATATCCTGTAAATCTCCGGCGGGTTTGACGGGCTTCGGGGGTGTGTAGGCGAAATCATCGTCAATTTCCTCATCCTCTACATCTTGAAGTGTTTCAAGCATCACAGGTCCCGGGTGTCCCATTCGTAGCAAACTGAACGCCCGCCGCATCATTTCCGGTATGCGGTCCGCAACATTTACTTGGGCGACCCACTTGGTCACGCCCGTATAATTCCTTACCGCCTCAAAATTGGTGGGAATGCCGAGACTCCGTCGGCTGAGTCCGCCCGGAAGCACCAAAATGGGAACGGAATCAGAGTACGCTTGCGCTACCCCGCCGAAAGCGTTTTCGCTTCCCGGCCCTCGCTGTACCACGGCAACGCCGATGCATTCGCCGTTGGATATGCGGCTAAATCCGTCTGCCATGTTGATTAGGGTTCGCTCCGTACGCGCCATAATCGGTCGAATCCCAATCTTAGCCGAAGCGTCGATGAGCGTGTTCGCCGGAAAACAGAACAGATATTCAACGCCTTCAATTTTCAATACTTTTGCAACTGCATCAATTCCTTTCATCTAAATCTCCTAATTTTTGCACTGGTCAATTGCAATTCGAGACCTCCGTAAGCAGCCAGGCCTCAATATCTGCAATCTTAATCCAAAAGCCCGTCTGCCTTCATCCATTCAACGGTCTGATTGAACGCTGTGCACGTTTTTTGTATGTCTGATTCTGTGTGGGATACCATTGTCATGCCTCCCGATTCGGCAATGTCAACCCCGTTGAGCAGCAGACCGCATCGCAGGTTCATGAGTAATACTTGATTGCCGCCCTCTTTAAGAGTGCGGTAATCCCACTCGCTAGGTTTGAAATCTGCAGTACGCATTTCACGAACGCCGTGTCCGGTGAGAAACCTGATTTCTGAAAACTCGCCGTAAACTGCCCAATCAAGGCGGTGCTGGTCGATAACATCGTTCAAGCCACTCCTTAACGTCGCCGCGGTGCGGTTAACCTGTTTTTGCGGGACGCCCGTCCGAGCGGCTTTCAGCATGGCGGTGCCTGCCGACGCAGAAAGCGGATTGGCGTTAAAGGTGCCCGGATGGGGCATTTTCTTGCCGCGCTTTGCAATCCTTTCTTCTTTAATTGAGATAAGATTAATAATCTCCCGCTTTCCAACAACCGCACCGCCGGGCAGACCGCCAGCTAAAATCTTCGCGAGCGTTGTCAAATCCGGTGTGATATTATAATACTGTTGAGCGCCGCCCGGAGCAACCCGAAAACCGGTAATCACTTCGTCAAAGATTAACAGCACACCGTAATCACGGGTCAGTGCGCGTAACTGTTGAAGAAATGCCGCGCCTGTTGGAATTGTGCCGAAGGAGCCGCCGGTCGGCTCCAGAATGACACAAGCGATATCTGAATCACTTCGCAAACAGTCCTCGACTGCGTCAATATCATTCGGTGGACAAATCACCGTTGTATCAAGGACGCCTTGCGGAATTCCTGCAACTCGCGCCTCAAAAGGCGGATTTGCCGCCAATATAACGGCATCGTGCCAGCCGTGGAAATGTCCCGCAAATTTCAACAGCTTGCTCTTGCCGGTAAAAGTGCGCGCAAGTCGAATCGCCATCAGGGTCGCCTCTGTTCCGGAACTGACGAATCGAACACGTTCTGCAGAGGGAATCAACTCCATCACTAAACTCGCCCACTCCAGTTCGAGCAGATGGCTAGCCCCATAATGCGTACCCCGTTGCATCTGTTGGGTGACTGCCGCGACAATGTCGGGATGATTGTGTCCCCACAATAGCGCGCCGTGTCCCGCCCAATAATCGATAAATTCCTTCCCGTCAACTCCCCATTTCTTCGACCCTTGCGCGTGGTCGATGTAGACCGGGAATGGATCTACAAACCGGCTGTCATGTGTAACACCGTCCGGAAAAGTGTGGTTTGCACGTTGCGCTAATTCCCTGTCTTTTGAAAATACCTTCTGATACCGTTCCAGAATTGAATGTGCCATGTATCCTCCCTACGCGCGAAATTAGGGATTTGGGACGCCTCGTGTTTCAATTCAATGGCGATGGCGCCGTATTCTTGTTGCCTCTCGAAGAGTTTATTTAACGCGTCACCATTTCTGTTCTATTATGCTCTTGAGTTTTTGAAAACAAATCCGTCAATATGTCGTAGTCGTGGTCGAATGCTAGTATCGGCAAATCTTGAAGATCAAATAACCGTGCGTCTAATGCCTCTGCACCAGCCGCTGGGTTGCCGGCACCAATCGTACCGGTATAGATGACAAGAACGACAGTGCGCCGCTTGTCGGAATAAACCCCGAGTAAGCTATTGAGTTGTACGTCAACATTTGCCTCTTCCTTTGCCTCCCGGATTGCCGTTTCTTCGGGAGAATCACCAACATCAATGTAACCTGTCGGAAAACTCCACCGGCCGCGCTTCGGTTCATTGCCGCGTTGTACCAGTAACAAATTTCCGTCTCGCACCGCAAGGACGCCCGCGACAGGCTTCGGGTCTTGGTAGAATACAAAATCACATGCCGTACATGCTCGGCGCGCTTTGTCTTCTATGATTCTGTCCTCAAGCCGGCCTGCGCATTTCAGGCAATACTTTGCCTTTGACTTAAAGCCGTCCGTCTCATCAGATGCGTGAACGCCCGTGCCCATTGTTCAATTCCATTCCGTAAGAAAAAGTTCAATGATGTGATCATAATCGAATACGGCTTGGTGACGGGCAAATGATACACCATTTCGCCTGAAGATGTCAATCAGTGATAATCAAAAAAGTAGGGGCAGGTTTTTAACCTGCCCCTTTGGTTTGAGAGGAGGATTGGAGATAAGCAAGATACATCCAGCTGATTTATCGGCAAACGTTAGGTTCTGTTGACATTTCATCGCAACCGGACAATCAAGAACGGTGCGCAGACACATGACCCTTCGTACGGGTTGGGTTCCCCAACCCTTTTTTCACAATCAGATACGATTTCGGACTGCTGTAGGTTGTTTGACCAAACTCGACTCAATCTGTATGGTTGGAAGTTCCCTGCCCGCGTTGGTCAATGGGCGAGGTGGCCTGATAAACACTATCGCCCTCGCTATTCAATCGGTTCATCCCCTACGATTACAGGCAGCTTTACACAAATGTCAACACGCCTTGGTAAGTGTGGAGGTTGAATCTTTCCACGATTCTCCGGAGCATCGTAAACGGTAAGAATCTGTTCAATTTTGGGGTTGCGTTAGTTCTGTTTTCAACGATTCAATGGACTGGCTGAGAACTAAATCTCCCTGGAGAAGTGAATTGATTCGTTGGCAACTCCGGATAACAGTAGTATGATGGCTTTGGCCAAAACCTAGGCTGATTTGCGAATGGGAAAGTTTGGTTAGCTCGCGGGCAAGGTACATCCCGACTTGACGCGGAAGCACGAATCGCCGTGCACGCTTTCGCGAACATAAATCGGATAGGGTAAGATTGAAGTATCGAGCGACTGCCTCTTGTATCGTTTCAAGCGTGATTGCGCCCGAGAGATTCAAGTTTGACCGCTTCTCCAAGACGCGGCGTGCAATTTCAAGATCCAATTTCGAACCCAAACCCGCTTCCGCCATGAGACGATTCAACGCGCCTTCGAGCTGGCGAACGTGTTGTGTCAGATGCTTGGCTAAATAATCTAGCACTTTTGACGGCACAGGTCCCCAATTCCGTTCCCGTAGCTTCCGCTTTAGAATCGAAACCCGTAAATCGAATTCAGGCGGTGAAATTTCAACGATTAAGCCGTTATTGAGGACATTTGAAGACGCTAAGTGGTCTTTGAGAAACCGGGGCAGTCGATCGCACGTACAGACAATTCGCTGGTTTTGCTGGCTCAAGTGGTCGAGTAAATGAAAAAACTCCGCCTGAATTTTCGAGTGCTTGGATAAATAGTGAATGTCGTCAATCAATAACAAATCAATGGTGTGGTACCGCTGTCGTAACATATTTGATTTCTGCGGACTTGCTATCGACTGAATCCATTCGCCCACGTATTTTTCAGCGGATGGGCAGTACATGGTATGATTCAGATTTTTTTGTCGAAAGTGGTTCCCGATGGCGTGCAGCAAATGGGTTTTGCCAAGTCCAACGCCGCCGTGGACAATTAACTTGTTTACGTCGGCGGTTTGGTCGGTCAAAGCTAGCGCAGCTTCGTAAGCCTTTTGGTTGCTTTCCCCTACGACAAATCGATCGAAAGTTAATGCCTGATTCAATCCTGAATTGTGAGGTGTGCGTACGGCTGAAGTTGGGGCGGACGATGGAAATTCGGGCGGCTGGTGCGGTGCGGATGGGTCGGATGAGTCGGGTGAATCGCCGCTAACTCTGTCCGAAGTCATTACTGTCTTCATTTGGTATCAAGGGATGGATATTGCTAAAGTAATGCTGGTGATGTCTAAGGCTATAATTATGATATTTCAAAACGGACACGTACCCAGATATGGATGATAGTCTAGCAAAAAATCAAAATCGGATCAAGCATTTTTTGTGCTTATTTTTCACCGCTGATTTCAAGATTTTGAATGATTGGCAACGGGAAACCGCGCTATTCCTCAAACTCGTTTAAATAATTTGGGGTAAAATTTATTACGAATATCCCACATCTCTGAGTTTCTTTTCATCTTGCCGCCAGTTTTTCTTGACCGAAACATGCAAGTCCAGAAATACCGAAGCATTCAAGAATTTTTGTATTTCAATTCGCGCTAGTTGCCCAATGATTTTAATCATTTCCCCTCCTTTCCCAATCAATATTCGCTTTTGGGATGGCCGTTCGGAATAAATCGTAGCACTAATGAAAATTGTCCCATTTGCCCGTTGATTGAATTCTGTGATGGCGACGCTTGAAGCGTAAGGAATTTCTTGCTGGGTTTTAAGGAGTATCTTTTCTCGTATCGTTTCCGCCGCAAAGAATCGCTCCGGCAAATCGCTTATTTGGTCGGCGGGGAAATAGAGTTGCCCTTCAGGAAGGAATTTAACGATAAGCCGCAGAAGTTGTCCAACGCCGTCCCTAGTCTTCGCGGAAATCGGGACAATCTCCGCGAACAGAGGCTCTTTTTTATACGTTTCGATAATTGGCAACAGCGCCTGCTTTGGCGCCAAATCTATCTTGTTTATCACTAAAATCGATTTCTGCCCATTTTTCCTTATCGCGGCGAGAATTTGTTCCGCGGCGGGCGTGGATATATGGTGTACGTCAACCAAATACAGCGTAAGATCGGCGTCTTTGAGTGCACTGTATGCTGCGTCCAACATACGGTTATGAAGGCGGTATTTTGGCTTGAGTATACCGGGCGTATCCAGAAATACAATCTGATATTCATCTGTGGTGACAATGCCCGTGATTCGATTGCGGGTCGTCTGCGGCTTGGGCGTGACGATGGCTAATTTTTCTTGCATCACCGCGTTCAACAGGGTTGATTTCCCGACATTCGGTTCGCCTATAATGGAGACGTAACCAGATTTGAAGTCGCCATGCTTTTCCATGTTCGTATTCCTTTGGAACGATTCTACGTCAAATTCTTGGTATTTGGCCGAATCCGCATTACCGTGAGTGGAGCCGCGTCAATAAGGGCTTGATAATAGTCCTCATATAAGTAATTCGTCCGCCTTTATTCCAAATCAATAATTGAGTTGCGATATGCCGACATTTGCCGCCGTTTCCTGAATCTGGCGCCATGTTTCGTCATCGACCGGTATCCCTTCACTCAAACGCTGCTGCTTCTGGCGAGACTCGATTTCACCGGGCATCAACACTTCATCAAAACCTGGGGCTAATTGTGAACATTTCATGAACGTCACAAGTTTATCTATATGGCGGTCGTAATCTTCAAGTGGAATAAACTTAGCGATGTCAATGACAATCATCAACGTGGCGTTGCAGACCCGGGTATTATTTGAACCGCTGCAGCCGCTGCCGGACAGTGTACCTGCTAACACGTCAACGATCAAACCTAGCCCGAATCCCTTGTGTCCCGCCAAGCCGCCGAGCGGCAGTATCGAACCGGGAGACGGACTGTCGAAATCGCGAGGATCTGTTGTTGGCTCGCCTGTGCCGTCAATCAGCCAACCAAGCGGAACAGAATCGCCGCGGTTAACAGCAACATCAATCTTCCCCTGTGCCACAACGCTGCTAGTGATATCTAAAACAATCGAATCCGCATCTCCAGCCGGCACCGCGACAGAAATTGGGTTTGTGCCAAGTCGTCTATCGATGCCGCCGTACGCAGCCACCGATAACGCCGCGCCGCCGGCATTCAACATTGTTATACCAATCAGTCCCTGGTCCGCCGCCATCATGGTATAGCTGGCAAGTCGTCCGATGTGGTTACAGTCGTAAATGCTTACGGCGCTTATGACACTGGATTGCGCTTTGCGGATTGCGAGCGACATCGCCTTTGTGGCGATAACTTGTCCAAACCCCCAGTTGCCGTTAATTACGGCATGTGATGGAGACTCGCGTTCAATCTCCATCGGCGCGCCCGGCTGGATATCACCATTCCTGAGCCGCTTGATATACTGCGGAATACGAATTACGCCGTGCGAGTCATGTCCCACTAGGTTCGCGTCAACAAGCAGTTCACTGATAATTTGCGCTTCTTCCGGCGGCACCGACGCTGCTTCAAAAATCTCGGTAGAAATCCGATTCAATTGGTCGTGCGAAAATATTGGCATTAATTTCTCCTTTGATGAATCCGAAGTTCTTTCGTGTCAACGGGCTGCTGTCGTTTAATTTGAGGTTTGCGTTTTCTCGGCAATCTTTTGAGGAAAGTTGCAGATTTTACGCCGGTTGTTCTGGAATGACGAGTTGTATATGGTACGGCAATATGTGTTTTGAAGTGATATTATACACAATATTTCAACTTCTGCAAAATTCTTTAACCGCATCTATCCGCGGTTCAATTTCCATGCTGCGGAGTTCATCGAATCATATCTGAAAAACTCGTGAATTCGCTTGCATAATGCCTGCTTTCATGAGTATAATATCACTTGGCGAGATGCTTCTACGTGGCGCATTACCTACCGTAGTTTATGTCGTGTCGAACAGGATAAAACCGTGAACTCGAAAATTCCAATTGAATCCCAACTTCCAATATACACAGCTGCGCCGGCAGTCGAATCGGCGATTCAACTACACGCCTCAAGACGTGTCTACATAGAGACGTATGGGTGTCAGATGAATGTGAGCGACAGCGAGTTGCTGGCTGGTATCTTGGTGCAAAACGGTTACGAAACTGCCGATGGGTTAGAGGACGCTGATGTAGTACTCCTCAACACCTGTGCCATACGCGAAAATGCCGAAACCAAGGTACTCAATCGCCTCAAACAACTCAATCATCGGAAGCGGCTGCAACCCAACCTTATTCTGGGTGTCTGCGGTTGCATGGCGCAGCATACCCGGTCAAAAATGCTTGACGCCGCGCCGTACTTGGATCTGGTCCTAGGTCCCGACGCCTATCGCAGCCTTCCCGCGGCGCTCCGCTCGGTGGCGGCAGGTGATGCGTTTGTAAATTTGAAGCTCGACCAAGACGAAGACTACGCCGACATCGCGCCAATTCGTAAGGACGGAATACGGGCGTGGTTGACCGTGCAACGAGGCTGTGACAAGATGTGCACCTTTTGCATTGTGCCGTTCGTGCGCGGCCGCGAACGCAGTGTTCCTGCAAAGCTGTTAGTCAGTGAGGTTAAACGGTTAGTCAATGAAGGGTTTAAAGAGGTTGTCCTCCTTGGCCAGACGGTGAACTCCTACCACGATGGAGCGCACGATTTTGGAGATTTGCTCTTTGCAATTAACGATATAGAAGGCATCGAACGCATACGATTTACATCGCCGCATCCAAGTGACGCAACAGACGGCATGATTGAAGCCATTGCAGGCGGCGATAAAGTCTGTAAACAAATACATCTTCCCCTGCAATCCGGTTCAACGAAAACGCTTAAAGCCATGCGGCGGACATACACGGCCGAAACCTACCGCGAGCTTGTGGCGAATATGCGCCGCCGCATTCCGAATCTCGCGATTTCAACTGATATTATTGTCGGCTTCTGCGGCGAGACGGAGGACGATTTCATGGAAACCTACCACCTCATGGATGAAATCCGATTCGATTCCGCATTCATGTTCAAATACTCGCCGCGTGAAGGTACGCTTGCTTACAAGTCGCTAAATGACGATGTGACCAGCACGGAAAAGGGAAGACGATTACGGGAGATTATTTCGTTGCAAGAGAAAATTTCGCTTGAAATCAATCAGGAGTTGGTTGGCTGCAACACGAATGTGTTGGTCGAAGGACAGTCTCGCCGCAACGCGGATGAATACCACGGTAGAACTAACAGCTTTAAAACGATTGTATTTCCGAAAGAAAATTCAAAAATTGGCGACGTCGTGCAGGTGAATATCAATTCAGCGACTGCGCACACGTTGCGTGGCGAGATTGTTGCTTAGCTTACTGAATCCCTTTTGCGGAATCAATCGTTATATCATACCGTAGATTTGGCGCCATGTGCTCGGCGTGAAGGATTACTATTTTTGAGATTTATTTGGGAATAGCGTCAAATGAATAAAGTCAGAATTAAGTCCCGGTCTGAAATCGAGACAATGCGGCGCAGCGGAAAAGCCGCGTCGATTGTGCTTCAAACAATCGGAGAAGCTGTAAGTCCCGGTATTTCAACTTACGAATTGGATCAAATCTCCCGGGAAGCCATTAAGAAACTTGGCGGTATTTCATCGTTTTTGGGGTATCAACTTCCGCATCACCCGCCATATCCAGCGACAATTTGCGTTTCAATTAACGAGGAAATTGTTCATGGCATTCCAAGGAAGGACTGTATTCTAAAAGAGGGCGACATTATTGGAATTGACACCGCAGTCTATCTCAATGGATTTCATGGGGATAATGCGTACACGTTTCCTGTCGGAGACATTGAACCGGAAGCGCAAAGTCTACTGGAAGTCTCCAAAAACGCACTCTATAAAGCAATTGACGCCGCAAAGCCGGGAAGTCGGCTCGGCGACGCCTGTTCCGCATTGCAAACCCATGTGGAAAGTCACGGATTCTCAGTAGTTCGAGATTTTGTTGGTCACGGGATTGGGCGAAATTTACACGAGGAGCCTCAGGTTCCCAATTACGGAGAACCCGGCAGAGGCGTTCGATTAAGGCCCGGTACAGTCCTCGCCATCGAAGCCATGACCAACGCAGGTACACACGAATCTGAAACGCTCGAAGATGGCTGGACAGCAGTCACGGCCGATCGGCGCATTTCTGCGCTATTCGAACATACCGTCGCAATTCTCCCCGAAGGCCCGGAAATTCTTACAGATAATCATGACCTCTGGGGATCAAATTCTCACTAACCACGATCATTACGCCTTACTCATTACGCCTTACTTATTACGCCTTACTCATTACTCATTACTCATTACGCATTACGCGTTACTCATTATTCTAAACCATCCTCATGCGATTTCTTCAATCTTGGCTGTTAATCATCACATTTCCCGTCTTAATCATCAGTGCTTATCGGTTCGTCGGCGAATATCAGAATTGGCAGAAAGCGCGTCAGATTAAACAGGAGTATTTAGACGAGTTAAGCGCGCTTGAATTGAAAAGGGATCGCCTGAGAACGAGAGTCGAAAAACTCCAGACCGACGAACTCGACCAAGAGCGCCTCGTACGGCGATTCGGTTTTATCAAACCCGGTGAAACTGTCTATAAAGTTGTTCGGCCTCGAACGACATCCTTTACCGAAGATTAATACGGTGTTTCTTTGTAACCTGCGATTTTTGGATGAATCCGCGCTACCCAACTTACCAGAACTGAACCCGTCGTCGAGAATTGGAATTCCCTCCAACCTAAAATAACCACACAACCCTCTTTAGGAGCAATCTCCGAATCGCGGTCGCTTCCGCTATCGTAGGTTGGGTAGAGCGGATAACGCCAACACCGTCACTTCACCCAATCGTTGTCCAATTTCCTTACGATGACCTTCACAGTGTTGGCATAGCCAAACCCAACGATCAACCGACCGAATAGGGAGGGCGGTAGTTTTCCTATAGCCCTCTCTGTGAACCAAATTCACCCCGCCCTTACACCCTAATGGACAATCATGAATGTTTCAACATTGGGAGTACATTCAACCTTGTAGACTAGCAACGTCTATGATAGAATTTACGATTGCCGGGTGGCAATTGCATGTAGAAAATGGTGAGAGTTTGGCATCTGCAGGATCGGGATTTAACGGAGGTATTTCACGTGGATATTGAGTCAAGCCCATTCAGTCCGGGAGTGCCAGTACCGTTCGAGTTTTTTGTTGGCCGCAACGGAGAAGTTGAACATTTGCGCGGGCTGGCGCAAGCAAGTGCGGGTCAAACGCGGTTAAAAATTGCATTCATTAGCGGTGAACGCGGTATCGGTAAAAGTTCAATAGCTGATGTAGTGCGAATACTATTGGACCGCGAACACAATATCGTTGGGTGCCATACGTTACTTGGCGGCGTTAATGCGTTAGATGAGATGATGAAAAAGATACTCAATGAGTTGGTTAACGAAAGCATAAAAACCCCCTGGCATCAGACAATCCGTAATTTCGTTGACAATAAAATCAAGAAGGTAGGCGCTTTCGGTCTCTCGCTGGAGTTAAATTTAGGGGATGATGAAATATCATCAATTACCGAGCATTTTGTAACAAACATGACGGGTTTGTTGGAAGCGCTAAATCGGCACGCGAAAGGGCTGCTGCTTATTTTGGACGACATTAACGGTCTCGCCTCGTCCACACAATTCGCGCATTGGTTAAAGAGCACAGTGGACAAATTTGCGCTCGCGAAAAGCCCCATTCCTCTTTGTATTTTTATAGTCGGATTAGAGGAGAGACGCCAAGAGATGATTGCGAATAATCCTTCCATAGCCCGCATTTTTGACATTGTTGATATTTCTCGCTGGTCGGATGCAGAGGCTAGAGAGTTTTACGAACGCGCATTCGATTCCACTAAAGCCAGAATTGAAACCGAGCAATTAAATAGGCTTGTATCTTTTACGGGCGGGCATCCCGTATTGGCGCATGAAATTGGTCATGCTATATGGCGCGCTGCGCCGACTTTGGAACTTGACGAAGAAGCGGTAAGTGATGGCATATTCGATGCCGCCGATGTTGTTGGGACAAAATGGATAGAACCGCAAATTTTTCGCGGCATTCAAAATGACACATACCGCTCTATTCTGCGAAAACTGGCGGACAAACGCAGGCTACTTTTTACACGAAAAGAGATAATCGATAACTTAGGATTGTCGAACGGCGAATTAAATGTCCTTGACTCTTTTCTTAAACGCATGAGACAGCTCGGTGCGCTTACTACTACCCAGAATCGGGGAGAATACAAATTCCCGAATTTTCTCTATAGCCTTTACTTTCTTATTGAATCCACACGGGCAAAAAGATCGGCGTGATTGATGAGAGGACGTGTAGCCAGGCGTTAGATTCACGAGAGTGCAGTCTTTTTAGGTTGGGTAGAGCAGGTAATCATAGCCCATCATTAAATCACACGAATCACAATTCAGACATCAATCCTACCGCCGGCATTCTAGAATTCAATCCCTTGTAGGAGCGATCTCCGAATCGCGACCGCTTCCACTCTTGTAGGTTGGGTAGAGCGGATAACGCCATCACCGTCGCTTCACCCAATCGTTGTCCAATTCCCTTACGATGATCTTCACAATATTGGCATAGCGAAACCCAACGCTTTTGAAACCTCTAGATTTTAGAAAAGCGTCGGGTTTCGTTACACTCGTTGGCTGTTGGATGCGGTTGGTTGGCACTGAGGTTTTTTGACTGGTCAATTCAAGTATGAATCCGCTCTACCCAACCTACAGCAGCTTAAGCGACAGCCAATCGCCTTCCCCGCTCGCACCGACTGCTTTTATGCTCCCTTAATCATAGCCCATCATTTAATCACACCAATCACAGTTCAGACATCAAATCCTATCGCCGGCATTCTAGAATTCAATCCCTTGTAGGAGCGATCTCCGAATCGCGACCGCTTCCACTCTTGTAGGTTGGGTAGAGCGGATAACGCCAACACCGTCACTTTGCCCAATCGTTGTCCAATTTCCCTACGATGACCTTCACAATATTGGCATGGCGAAACCCAACGTTTTTAAGGTATTTGGCTGATTTCGCAGCGCAAATCAACCGGAGAGCTGCCGTGTCATGGTGAACCCAACCCCAGTTGCAAAAGCGCCAGCGGGGCGACAGGTAAATCACTCTGGAATGAATCCATCGCTATAAGGGGGATTTGAGGGGTGTGGTATACCGTAGTTGTGAGTAGCGGTATGGAGATCGTCCCAACGAGGAGATGAGTTCTGGTAGGAGGGAATTCCGATTCCCGACGATGCATTCAGTTCTTGTAGTTTTTGTAGGTTGGGTAGAGCGGATAACGCCAACACCGTCACTTTGCCCAATCGTTGTCCAAATTCCCTACGATGACCTTCACAATATTGGCGTAGCGAAACCCAACGCTTTTGAAACCTCTAGATATTTGAAAAGCATCGGGTTTCGTTACACTCGTTGACTGTTGAATGCGGTTAGGTTGGCATTGAAATTTTTTGACTGGGCAATTCTTGTATGAATCCGCTCTACCCAACCTACATCAGCTTCAGCGATAGCCAATCGCCTTCCGTACCAACAAGTAAGGATTATGCGCGCCCTTAATCATAGCCCATCATTTAATCACACCAATCACAGTTCAGACTAAAAATCCAATCCCCGTAGGAGCGATCTCCGAATCGCGACACTTGTCGAATCTACTATTTTTTCCGTTCTGCCCATCCTCCAAAAACCTACCATCCTCTTGCTGCTACCCGTTTCTGTAAGTCTTCCAAGGTAGTCTCTCTATCCCACACGTCATGAAAGCTATACGACCCCATCGGTCCTATCTTTCCCTGATCACGCGCATCCTGTTTCTCCTTGACGCGGCGGTCCGCCGCCCGATCTTTTTCATAAAACGCCTCTAACTCGTTTAACTCGTCGCGGTTGGAAGGCTTCGGTAGCATCGTCCATTGTGGGACCCCATCCGGTACAAGTAACAAATCGGTGAGGTCATATTCCCCGGACGCCTTCCTGAGTTTCATCTCTGCTTTGATTTTAGGTTGCACTATTTTAACCTGCTCGTTAACCTCCGGTTCTAATTCTTGCAGTATATTATTGGCAACTTCAACCGAACGCGGAATGTCCCTCTCAAGGCAAGGCCAGGGGAGATAACACTTAAACCAACACTCCTGAACTAAAATCTCGGTGGATTTACCGAATTCCGCGATGTGAGCTGTCGCGCGGTGATACGCTTTGCGATATATCAGTCGGACAGCAAGGTTTTCACGTTCCCTTTCCTCAACCACGGGAATGTGCTCCTCCCTGAACTTCCTCTCATTAAATGCGTACGGGTTCAACCCGTATCTTTCTAGATGACGCTTGTTAGGATCGCCATACCAACCCCCGCCATCCTTTTCAACACACTCCCTGAAAAAGCCCGTCTCAATATCCGTCAGGATGATTATATTATCGTCAATCTTGCGTCCAATCCAACTTCCGTCAAAATACTTCCTTCCGTTTTCAACTTCTATCACATCGGCGCGGTCCGGAGCATTGATACCATTAATCCTCAAAGTCCGGAACTCTTCCGCGTCGGATGCTGTTGTGTCCGCATCCTCCCACGGCGGCATTGACCCGGCTTCGATGTCTTTTGTTTCCGCTGTTGGTGTTCCGGACGGCGCTGTATCCGCATTTCGGCCATTCGATACCCTTTTTTGCGGGTAGCGCACCTCATGAAACTTCTTTCGCTTTCTCATTGCTGTATGTCCTCCTCTAGCGCGCCCGTGAGCTCCATCATCCATAGCCGCGCCTCTTTGTAAGTTAATACCAGTTGGCGTAGTTCGCCAATATCCGTTTCGGTTTCCAGCGCTTGAAGTTGATTGAGGCACAACGCCTGAACCCGCGACGCAATTTTCATATCCGTTTCAATAAACGCTTCGATTTCAGACGCCCGGCGCCTTAATAATGCGTCTGCAGCGCGCCGTGCTACCGATGCATCGAATGCCGCAACGCGATCGCCCCAATCATATTGCACCGACCACTTCTTAATCATCGAAACCGACCTTCTTTTCCCGGTTACCTCTTGGCCGCTCAGCGCATCTAACGAGCGCTCATCCCCCGCATCACGATACATCTCAAAATAGGTGTACGCCAGCACCGTCTCCCCCGGCAATCGTCCATTTTCCATTGCTTTACCCTCCTAATTTTAACAGCAAAAAAAAAGGGAGAGACACCTCGCGGATGTCGCTCCCCCGCGGATGCCGCTCCCTCGCATATTTGAATTGTTCAATTATTATACGCAACCTAATGCCGAATGTCAAACAAAAAAGTCTGCTTGGCACAAATTATTTGTAATTGGTCTTCACGGACACCAAAACTATCGCGAGCGAACGATTTCGCCCTCACCATTCGTTAGGTTGATCGTTCCCTACTCGCACGCTTAATCATACCCAAAAACCAATAAATTGAAAATCCCTGAACTCCAGCTTTTTCCGTGAAATGCTTCACCTGTTCGCCTCTCGATTGCCTTAACATTGTATTCGATTCACCGCCTGTGAAAGTCGTAAATCTCTACTATAATGACTGCTAAATTATTAGCATAACAATCCGATCGAAAGACGTAAAGATCTTTTTTCTTGGTTACCTTTTGGTTACCTTACGATTTCAATGAACCCGCACCACAAGCGGGCCGGTGCAATTCCATAAAAGGTAACCACCAACACCGGATCACCGGTAAATCGCCAATTTCCGTTTCGTTGCCATCCTCAATCATCAAATGAAATCATAGACATCCCGTAGCTTTTGTGCCGTGGTTTTCTCCGCTTAGAAACACCTATGTACCCGACCTACAGTCACCGTGTTTTTTTACCGGATTTACACCTGTAAATTAACGCTTGCAATCTAAATTTTAATCGAATACAATTTAGGGAATTCAAAACGAATCTATTTTGGAGATTTCTACACTGTCAGATGAATTCTATTTAAAAAGGTGATGCATGCTTGAAAGATTGTTTCGGTTACAAGAATCCGGGACGACTGTCAAACGCGAAATTGTTGCGGGCTGTACGACGTTCATGACACTTTCGTACATTATTTTCGTCCAACCCGCAGTGCTTTCAGCCGCGGGAATGGATTCCGGCGCCGTGATGGCGGCGACGTGCATTACCAGCGCGCTGGCGATGCTATTGATGGCATTCCTCGCCAACTATCCCATTGCGCTCGCACCGGGCATGGGACATAACTTCTATTTCACCTACACGGTTTGTCTTACGCTCGGTGTGGCGTGGCAACAAGCGCTCGGCGCAGTTTTCATTGCGGGAGCGTTGTTTGTCCTGCTCTCCTTTGTCGGGTTGCGCGAAAAGGTGATGGGGGTTCTGCCGGTTTCGTTAAGGAACGCCATTCCCGCTGGGATTGGGTTATTGATTGCACTTGTGGGTTTGGAGTGGGCAGGGCTTATCGTCGACCACCCGGCGACCTATGTCACGCTCGGAAACCTGAAATCGGCGCCCGTGATGTTGTCGCTGTTCGGACTAGTCGTGATTGCGATTCTATTCGCTCGCAATGTCGGCGGCGCTATCTTGATAGGTATTCTGGCTACGTCTGTTGTCGGGCTCATTGCGGGGCAGGTGAAGTTCGAGGGCGTTGTTTCGGCACCGCCTTCAATTGCGCCGACCTTCTTCAAGCTCCAGATTCCCAACATTTTCGTGAATCCTGAGCTTATAGCTATAATCTTCATCTTTATCTTCTTGGATCTCTTCGATACCGTCGGAACGCTGGTCGGCGTCGGCGAGCAAGCCGGTTTAATGGTTGATGGAAAGCTGCCGAGGGCGCGGCGCGCCCTGTTTTCCGATGCGGTCGCCACCAGCACCGGTGCGCTTCTCGGTACATCTACCGTCACCAGTTATATTGAGAGTGCGTCAGGGATTTCAGCCGGCGGACGAACCGGCTTAACCAACGTCGTTACTGCAATTCTAATGCTGTTCGCGCTGTTTTTCAACCCGCTAATAAAGATGGTAGGGGCTGGACACGCAATTGGAGAAAATACAATTCTGTATCCGGTGGTCGCGCCGGCGCTAATTATCATCGGATGTCTGATGCTGAAGAATGTGGTGTCTATAGATTGGGACGATTTCACCGAATCCATCCCCGCCTTTCTGACACTGTTGATGATGCCCCTAACCATAAGCATCACGGAAGGCATTGCATTCGGGTTTATCTCGCATGCGTTGTTAAAACTCGTCAGCGGCCGTGGTCGGCAGGTGCACTGGCTGATTTATCTGTTCGCAGTGCTTTTTGTAGCGCGGTATATATGGCTCGTCGGCTAAGGTCGGAAAAATAGCACAAATTTAGGACTCACAAGCGGTGGCACGCTGTAAAATAATCGAAGCATTCTTCATCGCGGAGGTAACATATGGTCAGTTTGGGTAGCGGGAGTTTTACGTACGAAGTCTCAGGCAAAAACTGGGGCAATATGCCGGAGGATTGGACGTACAAAGAAGCCACGGCTGTCGCTGTGGACTCGAAGGACAACGTCTATGTGTTTAACCGGGGGACGCACCCGATGATTGTCTTCGATCCAGGTGGAAATGTGGTGCGAACTTGGGGAGACGGAATTTTCACTAATCCGCACGGTGTCACCATAGGGCCCGACGATTCGGTTTATTGCGTGGACAACTTCGATCATACCGTTCGAAAATTTACACCCGACGGAAAACTCCTGATGACCCTCGGTGCTGAAAACCAGCACTCCCCGGCGATGAGCGGCATCCCCTTCAACGAACCGACGCACCTCGCTGTAGATTCCCAAACCGGCGACCTGTATGTTGCCGATGGGTATGCAAATGCCCGCGTTCACAAATTTTCGCCCGACGGACGCCTGCTGTTTTCCTGGGGTGAGTCCGGTACCGATCCGGGCCAGTTCAATATTGTGCATAACATCGTGACGGACAAAGAGGGCTGGGTCTACGTCGCTGATCGCGAAAACCACCGAATCCAAGTGTTTGATTCCAACGGGAAGTATGAGGCGCAGTGGGTCAACTTGTCGAGGGCAGCCTGCATTCATGTAGACCATCGGAGCGACCAGTTAGTCTACGTCGGCGAATACTATGGGGGTATCCAGACAAACGTCGCCGGAAAGCGCCTTGGGCCGCGAGTCTCTGTGCTAGACCTCAAAGGGAACGTTCTGGCAAGGGTGGGCGACCTTTCCTACGGCGATGAGCCGGGCAGGTTTTATTCGCCTCACGGCATTGCCGCCGACTCTAAAGGAGACATCTACGTCGCTGAGGTGTCTTGGAGCGACTACGGCAGCCGCATGGATCCTCCGAGAGAATTGCGTTCGCTCCAGAAACTGGTCAGGCAGAGTTGAGGTGTTCGATTTTATCGAACGGCTATCCGCTAATAGTTTCCCAGTTGCCCCGCCGGAAACCAGTAGTCCCTGTTGCCATTTGAAGCGGCGGTTCAGCGCTTCAATCATAATATTCGGAGGGTGGTGTTTTGGCCGATAATCGCTCAATTATCCCGGATCAGTGGGAAATTCACGAGAGCCACCGTGACGCGGATCCTAGTCTGGAACGCGATGTTGCTTTTTTCCTGAACTGGGGCTACCTCATCGTGGAAAACGCAATCTCCATGGAACAGGTCGAGTCGTTGCGCCTAGCCCTGGACGAAAGTTTTGAACGCCGCCAAGATCAGTTTATTGGCGAGCTTCTGGAAGAGGACGATCGTTTTAGTTTTCTGCTAGATAACCCGCCCGTGTTCAACCGCATGCGCGCACTATTGGGGAGTTGCGTTCAACTTCACAGTGCAACCGGAAGAGTGACCGATCCCGGTGCGCCCGACCAGAATTGGCATCGTGACAATCCATGGCCCATGGAACCCGCTTTATCACCGTATGGTAGCCAGCCGCCGGGCCATATCAACTGCGGATACTATCTTGACGAAATCACCATGGATAACGGTCCAATCGTTATCGTGCCCGGGAGCAACAGGGCGCCTTTTCGGCCGCCAGGTGGAAGTGTGCAGTTGCCTGACGAGAAATATGTGCTCGCAAAACCCGGTCAAGCGGTGATGTTTGACGGATGGACTTGGCACCGGGGTGCGGAGAACAAATCATCGGAAAGGCGCCGCGTCTGTCTAATGTGCTATCAAAACGCTTGGATGAAGTCACGCGAACCCTTTGGCGGTCCTCGTGTGGCGCGATTGCGTGAAGAAGGTTCGTCAGTACGCAAGCTGCTGCTCGGCGGTATTGGAGCATGGTAAATTTGGGTGCTATAGTACATGATTGTCAACCTCTCCGGCACCCAAACTAGAGCAGACCGAGAAATTTGGAGATGCGCTCAAATCATGGGCTGGATCCACTATGCACTCATTACCGCTTTGGCGCTGGCAAGCGCTGACTTTTTCGTAAAACTCGCGGCAGGCAGACTTTCGAATAGCTTAGGATTGTTGCTGTACGGGAGTTGTACTTTCCTCACGGGGATAGTCTGGGTTGCGTGGCAGTGGGCTCGCGGCGTACCGCAACACGCTCAAACATCAGGTGTCTTGGCGGCTTTGGGCGTGGGCGTCGCATTTAGCGCCGTTACCTTGGGGCTATACGCCACGTTCAGCGCAGGGGCGCCAATTTCTGTGGGGGCGCCGGTTATTCGGCTTGGAGGGTTGGTGTTAGCGAGTTTAGCTGGTTTAGTGCTGCTTGGCGAACCGCTCACCGTCCGATACGTCGTTGGCATGTTTCTCGTCTGGTGCGGCGTTTATCTGATTGTCACAAGATAGGCGTTAACTGAATAGATTGCGTTGAAGCAGAATTTCAATTTGCCATGTACAATAAATACCGTTGAAAATCACTAGAAGTTCATATGCCTTACAAAACCTTCTTTAAAATACCGAATTCGGCCAATGATGCCAACTCCGATACCTTTAAATCTTTTCATGATATTGACGCAACGGGAATGACGCGCGTTCAGTTGCTCATCTTAATCGGGTTAACATTGCTCATCGCGGCGCTCGCCCTGCGCCCGTGGCTGCAATACCGCAAAGTCAGCCAAGCGGACGGGCATGTCGAAGAGATTTCGATCGCCATCCAAAAGTACCACAGACATACCAATGAATACCCCAAGGCATTGGACGACCTTATCGCTGATCCGGGGATTGAGGGTTGGCGCGCGAGTTTGCTTGAATCCCTCCCCGAGACGCCTTGGGGCGGCGTTTATCAACTACGCGCCGATTCCTACAAAGTTTGTATCCCGGCAAACCATCCGAGCGCTCCCGAAAAGTACTGTCTCGGCGGCATTGCTGAGATTAGCCGCGTTTACCACGTAAAACGAGAGAAAGCAGAGCAGTATTTCTGGTAAGCGGGATATCGTGTGTTTGGGATATACCATGTAAAGGAGTTAAAATGGCTAAGCGCATTGGTGTTTTAACTGGCGGTGGAGATACGAGTGCGCTGAACGCTACACTTGAAGGCGTGGCGCTCAAGGCAGAAGAACTCGGTTTTGAATTAATCGGGTTTATGAAGGGATGGCGCGGTGTTCTCAATGGCGGATCTTATTTTACGCTCACTCCCGATTTAATAGACGAAAACCAAGGCGGCACGCTGCTCAAAAGTTCGCGTACCAATCTCATCGCCGAAAACAAAATGGATGAGGCTATCGACAATCTCCGAAAATTTCGCATTGATGGACTTATCCCAATCGGCGGCGATGATACGTTAAGCATTGGTGCTGCGCTGTCGGAGATTTTCACGACGACATTCGTCGCAAAAACCATAGATAACGATGTCGGCCTTAATGCACCCAACGGGGACTCTATCGATTATTCGCAGATTGTCAACTACTTCTGCCTCGGATTCCCGACAGCCGCCAGCCGCCTAATAAATTGTGTACGCGATCTACGCACAACTGCATATTCGCATGACAGAATTTTCTTTGTTGAAACCATGGGGCGCGATGCGGGTTGGCTAACGCTTTCAGCCGCTTATGGAAACGCAGATCTGATTGTCGTTCCAGAGGTGCGTTACGACGCTGATCGGCTTGCCGCGGCAATCGAAAAAAAGTATGCGGAGATAGGCAACGTTGTCGTAGTAATTGCCGAAGGGATTAGAAACCGGAAGGGCGAATTGATGATTAGTTCTCAGGAAGAAATTGACGCATTCGGCCATACCACACCGGGCGGCTGTTCAGAACTTATCGCCGCCGCCATGAAAAGGCGCCTTTCACCCGCAATTCCGGTTTCAAGCTTTCGTCATCTCATTCTCGCACATCTGCAGCGGTGCGGGGCGCCGATACAGATAGATCGGGATTCCGCCGTCAGAGCGGGATGGTTAGCGGTAGATGCATTTGCCAAAGGGCAAGCCAACCATGTCGCAGCCATTACCCGCACCGAAGTCGGGCTTCAACCAAAGTTATTCCCTTTAGATGAGATCATAAAATTTGACGATGCCGGCAAGGTCATCCCCCGTAATATTGATCTCCGGTTTTACGATACGGAAAACCTCCAGATTTCACGCGCTGGCATCGGATATTTCCGCCCAATTTTCGGCGATCTTCCGAAACCATATTATGTACCCTTGACGGAATTGGATATCCATCAGATTTAGGTCGAGACATACGTGAGTTACCAGCCGGAAATGGATAAGTATCCGGCGTATTTGGTACTGGAAATTGTCCTCTGAGAATTTGTTATGAAGTTTGGTGAATTTGAGTTGTCTGTTATTAACGCCGGCACATTTCGTTTGGATGGCGGCGCCATGTTCGGCATCATCCCGAAAGTGATATGGGAAAAAGACAATCCGGCGGACGCGCGAAATCGAATTCTGCTTGGGCTAAATTGCCTGCTAATCCGATATGCGGCGGACACCATCTTGGTCGACACGGGCATGGGGTCGATTTACGACGATAAATTCGCCTCTCTTTACGACTTGGACAGGTCACAGACCGATCTGGTAAAATGCCTTGAAGGCGTGGATGTAAAAGCGGCGGATGTCACCAAAGTCATTCTCACACACATGCATTTCGACCACTCCGGCGGGAACTGTTTCAAGGATAGCAGCGGAGAACTGAAACCGACATTTTCCAACGCTGAATATTACATCAATCGGGGCGAACTTGCATACGCCGAGCAGCCGGACCCGCGTAGCAAACCCAGTTATCTCCCGTACACTTGGGAGCCGCTCATAAAGCGCGGGCAGGTGGTGCTTACGTCTCATGACCAAGAGATAGCGCCCGGCGTGTCAGTGCAGTCCGCGCCAGGCCACACGGAAAATCATCAGGTCGTGGTCGTGCGGTCTGAAGGTAAAATTGCCTGTTTTCTTGCCGATCTAGTTCCCACGCCGTCGCACCTAAAAACTCACTATGTCATGGGTTACGATCTGTTTCCGATGACTACGATGGAGACCAAGGAACGAATGCTCAAGCAGGCCCGGCAGGAAAACTGGTTGCTTATCTTTGAACATTCAGCGGAGATTACGGCAGGCTATCTGACGCCAGAGTTGACACTTGATTCGGTTGAATTTGCTTCACTCTAAACTTGGCTAAAATACCCTAAAGTGTATCAAATTTCAATGCAATACACGTCGAGATTGTATTCAAAGCGGGGGTAAAAATTAGAATGGTATCGGATAAACCGGTTAGAGTCCGCTTCGCACCGTCTCCAACCGGATCCCTCCACATCGGGGGAGCGCGCACCGCGCTATTTAACTGGCTTTTTGCAAGACATTTTGGCGGAAAATTTATCCTCCGAATTGACGATACTGATGAATCCAGATCTTCGGACGAATCCACGCGGTCAATCTATGAGTTGTTAGAATGGCTGGGACTCACTTGGGACGAAGGTCCCATTGCGGGCGGGGATTGTGGGTCGTATATCCAATCCGAACGCCAAAACCTCTATCAAGAATACGTACATATGTTGCTTGACAGTGGTGATGCTTATTGTTGCTATTGCACCGCTGACGAATTGAAGCAGATGCGCGAAAACGCCTTCGCTGAAGGACGTCAGCCTCACTATGCTGGAATATGTAGACACTTGACAGAGCAGGATCGAAGCAGGCTAAACGCAGCTGGTCGAAAACCGACGGTTAGGCTAAAAATATCGGACAGCGCAATAATCGTGCGCGATTTGGTTCAAGGCGATGTTACATTTGAAGCCGATGCCCTCGATGACTTCATTATTGTCAAATCCAACGGTTATCCTTTGTATAATTTCACGTCGGCAATTGATGACCACGAGATGGGGATTTCCCATGTTATTCGCGGTAAAGATCACCTATCCAATACCCCGAAACAAATCTTAATCTGTCACGCCCTCGGATTTGAATTGCCGGTTTTTGCGCACTTGCCGCTGGTGCTTGGAAGCAGCAAAGGTGAAAAACTCAGTAAACGGCGCCACGGAGATTTGGTTGCTGTGGGAAAATACCGCGAAGATGGTTATTTGCCGGAGGCAATGATAAACTTCCTCGTTCGGCTGGGCTGGTCTTACGACGACAAATCGGAAATATTCTCTCTGGACGAACTGGTTGAGAAATTCAACGTCGAGCGAATCGGGAGAAGTGAGGGTGTCTTCGACATTAACAAACTCCAATGGCTGAATAAAACGTACATTATGAACCTTGACTTGACTGAGCGGACCAATGCGGTTCTCCCTTTTCTGCGGAAGAGCGGGTTGTTGGAAACCGACGTAACGAAAGATTGCCAAGCTCGGTTAGAGAAGATTGTCGAGTCGGTTGGGGATCGAATGACAACTTTGGCGGATATTGCCGACTACGGCTACTTCTTCACGGACAACTTTGACTATGACCCGCGGGCAATCAAGAAGTGGTGGAAAGGCGGCCCTGCCGCAATTCTGCAAGGTTTGCGTGAGGTCTTAAAGTCAATCGAAGTGTTTGAGATGGAAAACATCGAAACTGCAATGTGGTATTACCTTGACGAAAAGAAAATCAAACGAATTCGCGGGATGCAGCCGTTAAGAATCGCCCTCACCGGCGTTTCCGGCGGTCCGGGATTGTTTGACATTATCGCCCTGCTAGGCAGGGAGAAAGTGGTTGAAAGGTTGGATCGGGCAATCAACTATATTCAGACTGCCAACTGACATAATATGACACGAAAATCAATCGGCGTTTTAATCATTGCACTCCTCTTCTTCAGTCTAATCGCACATGGGGACCCTGCGGAAACTCATGAGGCTCACGGAATCGAAGGTTGGATTGAATCCAAGATTGGCAATCTCCACATCGTCTGGCTGTTTGTCATTATCGCAGTCACGCTTTATCTCCTTGGGAAAGGTGCAGATATGCTGGTGGCGCAAGCCGTCACCCTTTCAACGCGGTGGGGCGTCCCGCAAACGCTTATCGGTGCGACGATTGTCAGCCTTGGGACAACAACGCCTGAAGCTGCAGTTTCCGTATTCGCCGCTATTCAGGGCGATCCGGATATCGCGCTCGGGAACGCTGTCGGTTCAATCATTTGCGATACCGGACTCATTCTAGGCACTGCCGCACTGATTGCACCGCTGCCGCTCAATCGAAAAATTGTCAATCGTCAGGGTTGGATCCAATTAGGAGCAGGGTTTCTGCTGGTAATTGCCTGTCTCCCTTTTGGTTCATTGAATGAAACTTTTGACACCGGAGGCCGGCTTCCCCGGTTCATGGGATTTGTCTTTCTTGTGTTGCTCGTTGTGTACATGTGGCAGTCTATTCGCTGGTCACGCGATGCTGGCGGCGCACCGGAAGAACATCTCCACGAAGACAGTTCTGCCAATACCTTTCTGGTCGGCATTAAATTGTTGGTCGGCATCATATTGGTAGTTGGCGCGTCATCGGTGCTGATTCCGTCTGTCAAGATTGTCGCCGAAAGAGTAAATGTACCCGAAAGCATCATTGCCGCCACATTGGTGGCGTTCGGCACCTCGCTTCCCGAGTTCGTTACCGCCGTCACCGCTGCACGCAGGGGACACGGAGGGCTCGCCGTTGGAAACGTCATCGGCGCCGACATCCTCAACGTTCTTTTTGTCGCTGGCGCGGCTGCGGCAGTGACAAGCGGCGGATTAGAAGCACCGCCGCACTTCTTCAAACTCCTTTTCCCGCTAATGTTGTTCATTTTGGTCGTTTTTCGGGTTGGGATATTTGCATCGGGAGACAAGTTGAAGCGGCCCTTCGGCGTCATCCTCATTGCCGCCTATATTCTTGTGACCGCCTTGAGTTATCTTAAATTGTAATGAATGGCCGCATTGATCCGGGGCTATTCAATAAATACACCTTCCCAAAAATCCAAGCTATTGAGGCTTTATCAATAAAATAAAATGTTATGGAGAATAAATGGACGCAAAAATTAGTGTGTTGCCCGGAGACGGAATCGGACAAGAGGTAACCACCGAAGCAGTTCGAGTGTTAAACGCAATTCAAGAGAAATATGGACATCGCTTTGAATACGAATACGCCCTAATCGGCGGTTGCGCTATTGATCAGATGGGGACGGCTTTGCCGCCCAAAACGTTGGATCTTTGCAAGTTGTCCGATGCAATCCTATTCGGCGCCGCGGGCGGGCCTAGTTGGGATGATGTGCCCAGTGAAGAACGCCCCGAACGAGCCGTAGCCGCCATTCGCAAAGAGCTGGATCTCTTTGTGAACCTCCGCCCGATTCGGGGTAGGCAAGCGCTCGCTCCCGTTTTACCCGTTAAGGCAGACCTTATCGGCGAAGGCTTGGATTTTATCGTCATCCGCGAGTTGGCTGGCGGCATTTACTACGGCGAACCCAGAGGATTCGTGAAGGAAGCTGACGGCGAACGCGGGTTCAATACCATGTCTTACACTACCCGAGAAGTCGATCGTGTGGTTCGTGCAAGTTTTGAGCTGGCGAGAAAGCGATCTAAAAAGCTGACCTCCGTGACGAAAGAGAACATGCTTGAAAGTTCAAGGCTGTGGCGTGAGGTGGCAGCCAAAGTCAGCCTCGATTTTCCTGATGTGGAAATCGAGCATATACTAATTGACGCGTGCGCATATTTCATCATTCAAAATCCGAGTCAATTTGACGTTATCGTGACCGGGAACATATTCGGAGATATTCTCTCTGATGAAGCCGGCGCCTTGGTAGGTTCGCTGGGAATGTGTCCCTCGGCAAGCTACGGGCATACGAATCAGGGATTATATGAACCAATCCACGGCACGGCGCCGGACATCGCAGGTAATGGCATCGCCAATCCAATCGCCGCCATCCTCAGCGCCGCGCTGTTACTTCGTCACACTTTCAATCTCAACAATGAGGCTGCGGAGGTTGAAAACGCCGTTGACCGTGCCATTGACAAGGGATTCCGCACTGTCGATATCCGGCAGCAGGGACTGAAGACTGTCGGCACAGTCGAAATGACAGATGCTATTGTTGCTGAGATTCAACAGGACTCGTGAACCCTAGGAACCGCATGGAAAAAGTTGATTATGATCGGGAGCTTTACAAGAATTTTCAACGGGGACGTGCACTTTCCGATGAAACAATCCGCCGTTGGATGGAGGCAATCGCAAAGTATCTTCCCAATCCGAGAAGGGTTACTGTGCTCGACCTCGGATCAGGTACCGGCCGATTTGCACCCCATTTGGCGAAATACTTTCATGCATGCGTCATTGGAGTCGAACCGTCGGACAAGATGCGGAGAATCGCTGAAGAAAGTAATACGGATCAAAGGGTTTCGTATATTAAGGGAAAGGCTGAACGCATTCCCGTGGACGATCAGCGGTGCGATTTCGCTTTCCTATCAATGGCAATCCACCACCTTGATGACATAGCACTCGGCTGCCGGGAGTTACATCGTGTGCTAAAACCGGACGGTCTCGTGTTTATCCGAAACGGATTTAGGGGTAGGCTGGTTAAAGCCAAATACCACGAATTTTTTCCGAGTGCTTGGGCAATAGATAACCGGAATTTGCCCAGTGTTGACAGGGTTGAAACGTCTTTCGCCGCCAACGGATTTGAAATGGTGGATCTGGTTCGCATTGAGCAGAAAATGAACGACAGCCTTCAGGCGTACTATGAACGTATCAAATCCAAATCAATGTCAACATTTGAATTCATTTCCGACGAGGAGTTTCAAACGGGGTTGCTTGCTATGAAAGCGGCTGCGGAAGATGAAATAGAGCCATCGCCGGTGGTCGAAGCGTTTGATCTGTTAGTATTTAAAAAGTGTTAGCCGCAAGGAAATCTCTTAGGGCATGTCTGAACTTCGCAGGGAATATACCAATGCCGGATTGGACGAGCGAGACATTGATGCGAATCCTTTTAATCAGTTCGAGGTGTGGTTTCAAGAGGCAATTGACGCAAAACTCGATTTGCCGGATGCAATGACTCTTGCGACGGCAACGAAAGACGGCGTACCTTCGGCAAGGACTGTGCTGCTTCGGGGCCGCGATGAACGGGGCTTTGTTTTTTATACGGACTACGGAAGCCAGAAAGGGAGGGAACTCGCGGAAAACCCGAATGCAGCGCTCGTTTTTCATTGGCGTGGACTGGATCGGCAGGTGCGTATCACTGGACGGGTTAGCAAGGTTTCTCGTGAAGCCTCCAACGAATATTTTCGGAACCGGCCTGTCGGAAGCCGGTTGGCTGCGTTAGCCTCAAGACAAAGCCAAATCATCCCCGGCCGTAACGTACTGGAAGAGCGGTTCCAACAGTTAGCCGAACAATTTCAGGGCAAGGAAATTCCGCTGCCGTCAAATTGGGGTGGCTACTGTTTGTCACCCAACATGATTGAGTTCTGGAGCGGCCGCCCGAACCGGCTGCACGACCGCCTTCGATACACCCGCCAACCGAATGGTGATTGGCGAATTGAACGAATGTCTCCGTAAAAAGCGGTATATTAAGAAATGTCCTCAGTGTCCAAATAGGTAAGACATTTGGGGAGGAACACTGGCGTCCGAACGCAACCCCAAGCCTCATTCTAGATGTTAGCTGTCGCATGCTTCCTTTGAGTTAAGAAGATACATGCCAAACGGCATTGTGTTAAACTTTGCATGCTTCATGCTAAAGCGGTTGTCGTCCTGCCGCACCAGCCTCAAGATCGTGCCAGTAGCGAATTTCTTTCTCCCCTGACTTCCAGCAGAGGTAGACTTCCCTGCCCATCCGCAAGTGCGGAAAGTCAATTAAACCTTCATCTAAACCCTTTAACAAGCAGCCGTGCGAATGTATGCGTTCGACAATTTCGTGGAATTGGGAAACGGCTTGGATAAACTTCGGTGTTTTGGGATGTCCGCCGTTGTAGTGGACAATCTCAAACAGGGGAGTCAAAATTGCCCCAACCGCCTCTAGCTCCAGGCGAAGCGACTTTAGCGATCCGATGTATTGTTCTAACTTCGGAATCAGTTGGTTAGCTTCTTCTACGGTAAAATATCGCTTGCGCGGCATCGTCAATTCTCTCTTTTCCGGAAAATGAACCACTGTCGCCATAGAGGCATTGTCATATATTGAGAATTATGGTTCTAATCGCATAGAGTGTACCCCACAATTGGCGAAATGACAAACGAAAACCATCATGAGTCTTCTCTGGACGGAGAGGATGATAAAAGCATAACGCGTTCGGCGGGAATCGTTAGCATCGCCGTGATGGCGTCGCGCCTGCTAGGACTTGTGCGAGAGCAGGTGATTGCTTATTTTTTTGTTTCAGCGACCAGTGCCGACGCGTTCTACGCCGCTTTCCGCATCCCAAACCTAATGCGGGATCTGTTCGGCGAAGGCGTATTGAGCAAGGCATTTATTGCCGCGTTCACGGCGACTGAGGTAGAAGACGGACAAGAAGCCGCATGGCGGCTAGCCAGCCGAATTTTCAATATCACCGCAATTGTCCTCATGGCGATCACGCTGATTTGTGTGCTCGCCGCACCGCCTATTGTGGATTTACTGTTCGTCGGCAAGGGGTTTCAAGATGTGGATCTAGACCCTTCAGAACACGCCGGAATGAGCAGCAAACGAGATTTAACGGTTTATCTCGCTCGAATTATGTTCCCCTTCCTCATCTTGGTTTCACTCGCGGCGGTTGCCATGGGGTTACTTAACAGTATGGGGAAATTCGGCGTTCCCGCCTGCGCGTCGCTGTTCTTTAATCTCGGATCGATTGTAATAGGTGTTTGGGGGTATTATACACTCCCCCGCATGGGACTTCACCCTGTGACAGGCATGGCATTCGGTGTGCTCGTGGGCGGCGCGCTGCAATTCATAATTCAAGTTCCGTTAATGCGGCGGTGCGGGTTTCGTTATCGGCTTACCATCAGCTTTCGTGATGAGCGGGTGAAACAGGTAGTCCGATTGATTTTGCCTATGATTCTGGGCGTTGCTGCGCTGCAGGTGAATCTGTTCGTAAACTCAATTTTCGCATCGGAAGGCAAAGGCTGGATGACGTGGATTATTCGAGCATTTCGACTGATGCACCTGCCAATCGGAATTTTTGGCGTAGCGATTTCTACCGCTGCGCTGCCGAACCTTTCCAAATTAATTGCGCGCGGCGAAGTAGAAAAATTCCGTGACTCTTTTTCTTACGCCCTGCGGCTAATATTGTTGTTGACGCTGCCGGCCTCGATTGGATTGATGGTGTTGAATGAGCCGATATGCCGCCTTGTATTTGAATGGGGAAAAACTGGTGCGATGGACACAAGCGAGACCGCCGGTGCACTGTTTTGCTATGCCTATGGATTGTGCGGTTTCTCAATAGTCAAGATTGCATCCGATGGCTTTTATGCCTTCAAGGACACACGCACGCCAGCCGTGGTGAGTCTTTGTGCCGTCGCACTCAATATTGTGCTGAACTATCTCCTTATTTTTCAGTTCCATTTCGGACACCGCTCCCTAGCGCTATCAACATCCTGCACAATCACTTTGAACTGCATGATTCTTCTCTTCGCCTTGCGTCGCAGAACCGGCGGATTGGAATTGCGCGGAATTTGGAGGATGCTTGTAAAAACCGTGGCGGCATCTGCAGCTATGGGTTTCATTAGCTGGAGGACGAATGTGTGGCTTGAGGAGTGGCTCGGGTTCGCGAACCTCTTCGCAAGGGCGTTCGGCGTGTTTGTACCAATTGGGATAGGTGTTGTTGTTTTCCTTTGTCTCGCAAAACTCCTCAAAATTGGAGAATTGAACCAACTGATAAGTGCAATCGCCCGTCGCCGATAGCCGCTGCTCTGAATAGATATTTCTCTTGAAACTGGCGGGTATCTGTGTTACAATCTGACATTCGTAACATTACCAGCCATACGAATTCTTTAAATCATAACTATCAACTAACTGACGATGATGGACACGATTATGAGAATTCCGAGATTAGCGTCCCTGCGTTTCGCAACTTTGGGGCTTCTTTCTTTCTGTCTTTTAGCTGCGTCAATTGCACAAGCCGAAGAGGAGATTGCCAAAAAAGCCATAGCTGCCACGGTGCATTTAAAGATGGACGATAGGAATGGCAGAACCCTCGCAACCGGCAGCGGCTTCTTCGTCGGAGAGAACCGCATCGCTACCAACTTCCATGTTATTGAGGGAGTGGCGAGGGGCAGCGCAAAACAGGCCGGAACATACACGAGATACACCATCGAAGGCGTCTTTGCCGCCGACAAAAGCAACGACCTCGCTCTCTTAAAGGTCACCGCATTTGGCGTCAATCCGCTTCAGCTCGGTGACAGCGATTCAGTCAAAATTGGCGAAACGGTTTATGTCGCGGGCAACCCGAGCGGGCCGGAGGGCACGTTTTCAAATGGTATCATAAGCAACTTCAGTGAACGGTTTACCCAGAAACGGATTCAGATGACCGCACCGATTTCACCGGGTAGCAGCGGCGGTCCCGTCTTAAACACAAAGGGTGAAGTCATCGGTGTTTCTTTCATGACTATAGAAGGCGGGCAGAATCTGAATTTTGCCATTCCGTCAAACTATCTTAAAGCACTGATTGAGCAGTCTGAGCCTGCGAAACCTCTGCCGCGCGGATCCATTTCCGCTGAGACGTATTTTATTCGAGGCGATGTGTACCACACGCTTGGAAACTATAGTGAAGCCATTGTTGCCTATACGGAGGCAATCCGACTGAATCCCGGTTATGCCGAGGCGTATAACAATCGGGGAATGGCTAAGGGTAGATTGGGAAAATTCTTCGCTGGCATCGCCGATTATAACACGGCAATCTTACTAAAACCTGATTACACCGAGGCATACCATAATCGAGGCGTTACCAAGGGTAGATCGGGGAATCACGCCGCCGCCATTGTAGATTACGATATGGCAATCCGGCTGAAACCGAAATATGCCGAGGCATTCAACAGCAGGGGAATTGCGAAATATAAATTAGGCAAACACTTCGCGGCTATTTCCGATTATGACGAGGCAATCAGGTTGAAACCCGACTATGCCGAGGCATACAACAATCGGGGCGCCGTAAAGGTCATAGTCGGCCGCACCTGGGCAGCCAAGCAAGATTTGAACACTGCGTTGGAACTTGTAGAACAGTCCGGCGATGAGAGCCTCAAAGCCACCATAGAAAAAGCGCTCAAGCTAATTAATTAGACCGCACAGATTTCCAACCAACATGCCAGCGCCTATCCTTACCAACCGCACACGAGGTTGAAATCCCAATCATTCCGTTGAGAATGCTTTCACAATGAACAAACCACTAAGTGAATTCGATCCACAGATTGTTGATATCATGCGCCGGGATTTGCATCGTCAGCAAAACTGCTTAACGCTGATTCCTTCGGAAAATTACGCCAGCCAAGCGGTTATGCAGATGCAGAGTAGTGTTCTTGCCAACAAGTATGCCGAAGGCTACCCCGGCGACCGATATTACAACGGCTGCGAGTTTATAGATCTGATTGAGACGCTCGCCATTGAACGCGCCAAGCGGCTATTTGGTGCGGCGCATGTAAATGTCCAAGCGCACGCAGGAACGCAAGCGAACATGGCAGTGTACCATGCGCTGCTTGAGCCGGGAGATACCATCCTGGCAATGAAACTCGATCACGGCGGCCACCTCAGTCACGGACTCCCGCAGAATTTCTCCGGTAGGTATTATAATGTTGTTCCTTATGGCGTTGATAAAGAGTCCGGGCGAATTAATATGAACGGTATTGCAGCGCTCGCAGAAAAACATCGTCCAAAGCTGATAATTGTGGGTGCGAGCGCCTATCCGCGATGGTTTGATTTTGCCCAATGGCAAGAAATCGCTGATTCCGTTGATGCCTATCTTTTGGCAGATATTGCGCATATTGCTGGGCTAATCGCAGCCGATCTCCATCCGGATCCAGTTCCTTATTCCGACTTCATCACTACAACCACTCACAAAACCTTGCGCGGCCCCCGCGGCGCAATCATCATGTGCCGCAATGAGTTTGCCGAAGCCATTGACCGTGCCGTAATGCCCGGTTTGCAGGGCGGTCCCTTCATGCATACAATCGCTGCTAAAGCCGTCGGCTTCAAGGAGGCCATGGAACCAGCATTCAAGGCGTACCAAAAACAAGTTGTAAAGAACGCGAAAGCGTTAGCTCAACGCCTCATTGAGAATGAGTTTCGCTTGGTGAGCGGTGGTACTGATAACCATTTGATGATAGTCGATCTAACTGCCACCTTTGAAAAACTGAGTGGTCGTCAAACCGCAAATCACCTTGAGGACGCGGGAATTGTCGTCAACAAAAATACAATACCGTTCGATAAACGCTCACCGGTCACCACTAGCGGTATTCGCCTTGGTACCCCGATGGTGACGGTACGCGGAATGAAAGAGCCGGAAATGCAATTGATAGGCGATTTCATTGGCGAAGCACTTCGAGAACGGAAAAGCACCGCGGTTAAAAACCGCATTAGAGAAAAAGTCCGGGAATTGTGCGAGCAGTTTCCCATCTATGAAGACCTCAATTTATGGTCTTGAATCTTGCGCAAACATCAACAGAATCATCAACCGGCTGAAAAAGGAGGGCGTTAGTCTTAACCCTAATGGATAGCCTATCGTGTTCGCTAGTCGGTTGATTGATCGGTAGTTTTACCCGCCGCTGAGGACTATTTCGTTCCTTATAACGTCGACTAAATTTAATGCTGAATTATGAATCGGCTCTTGCCTATATTAACAGTTTCATAAACTATGAGAAAAGTCCCGATTTCTCAAGGCAAGCGCGGCTTTATAACCTCAACCGCATCTCCCACCTGTTGAATCTGCTCGGAAATCCCCATCGCAAACTAAAGGTTATCCATATCGGCGGCAGTAAAGGGAAGGGGTCTACAGCGGCAATCATTGCGTCAATTCTCACCCATGCGGGATACAAAACCGGGGCATTTACGTCACCCCACTTTATAACTCCCCGCGAGCGTTGTTGTGTAGACGCCAAGCTGATTTCAAAGGACGAGTTCGCTGATTACCTCAATAAAATGAAACCCGCAATCGAAGCTGTCGCGGGAATGAACGCAGTTGGGGCGGTTTCATTTTTTGAAATCTATACCGCACTTGCCTTCTGTTATTTTGCCGACAAGGCGGTTGATTTCTCGGTCGTTGAAGTTGGACTCGGTGGGCGCCTAGATGCGACGAACGTTTTGCAGCCGCTCGTTACAGTAATCACGCCCGTGAGCCTTGAACATACGGCAATACTGGGCGATACGCTCGAAGCTATCGCCAAAGAAAAAGCCGAGATTATTAAACACGGTCGTCCGCTTGTTTTAGCGCCCCAAGAGCCTGAATCCGAAACCGTCTTTGAATCCGTTGCTGCGGCACGGTACGCGGGAATTGATCGGGTCGGACATGACATTAGTTTTAAGCGTCACTCTTGGAACATACGTGGTCAGACGTTAGAAGTAAATACGCCTACCGAGTCTTATCCAAATTTGTTTCTGCCGCTTCTTGGTAAGCACCAAGCGGAAAACGCTGCTACTGCGCTTGCCTGCGTTGAACGAATCAAGAGTGAAGGGCATTTTGTTCCTAAAGGATGTGTCTACGATGGATTGGAAGCCGTTCGAGTGCCCGGGCGAGTGCAAGTTGTTTCGATCACACAAAACAAAGCTTCTGACGAAGCGCCGTTAATTCTGCTGGACGGTGCACATTCGCCGACTTCAGCCGCGGCGTTGTGCGAGACGATTCAGGAAGTAATTCGATATGAACGTTTAATCCTTATCGCCGGTTTGATGAAAGATAAGGATATCCGCGCAATCGGAAGAATCTTATGCCCAATCGCGGACATCATCATCGCCACGCAGGCATTTGATAACCCCCGCGTAATGCCTGCTGGGGAAGTGGTTAAAGTATGGTCGGATTTTAATCCGGAGATTCGGTCTGAGAATTGTGTGGGCGAAGCCATTCAGTTTGCTCTATCAGTTTCAACCCCGTCAGATTTAATTTGCATCACGGGTTCGATTTATCTCGTTGGCGCAGCACTTTCGGAGCTTGGGATTGATATTCATGAATTGTGAATCAATTCGGCGTAAGATTTCTGAAGCAATAGCTCCAAAAGTTTACCGAAACAGACAAGAAAAGGAAAATAATGTCGTTGAACGTCGCGGCTTTTTGCAATTGACTGATGTATACTTTCAATTCTCATTAGGAGGAATTTTATGACTAAAACAATTGATAATCGGCTCCGTAGGCGGAGTCGCGGACATTTGATACTAATGGGTTTGTTGTTTGGCATTACAAATTCTGCTCTTGCCCAAACAGAATCGCTGCCAGCCGTGCCTTCCGCATGGTGGATCGCCCCAGTTGGCTCGCTGTTCGCTTTGGGGTTCGCTTATTTTTTCTACAAATCCGTCATGCGGCAGAACGAAGGCACGGATGTGATGCGTGATATTGCGCAAGCTGTTCGTGAAGGCGCAATGGCTTATTTGAGGCAGCAATACAAGGTCGTCGCCATTGTATTTGCCGTATTGTGCGCAATTTTTCTGTTCATGGCTTTTGTCCTCAAAGCGCAGAACCAGGTCATTCCCTTCGCGTTTCTGACAGGAGGCTTTTTCTCTGGACTTTGCGGATTTTTGGGTATGAAGACCGCAACCAACGCATCGGCTCGTACAACCAGCGCCGCAATGGAAGGGCTAAACGCGGGGCTGCGGATATCTTTTCGTGCGGGTGCAGTAATGGGGCTAGTGGTAGTTGGATTCGCACTACTGGATATTGCTGGCTGGTTCCTGATTCTATACTATCTTTTTCCAAAGATTTTCCCAGGGTTTTTGGCTGAAAACCCGCTTCCCGAAATCACCGTAATCATGTTGAGTTTCGGTATGGGCGCATCCACACAGGCGCTCTTTGCACGCGTTGGCGGCGGCATTTACACAAAGGCGGCTGATGTGGGCGCCGATCTGGTGGGGAAAGTTGAAGCGGGGATTCCCGAAGATGATCCCCGCAACCCGGCAGCTATCGCTGACAACGTCGGAGACAACGTAGGTGACGTTGCGGGCATGGGCGCCGATCTCTATGAATCTTACGCTGGTTCGATTCTAGCGACTGCCGCGCTCGGCGTCGCTGCTGTTGCCGCGAAAGACCATACCAACATTGCGTTGCAACTGAAATACCTCTCTGCGCCGATGATAATTGCGGGCATTGGTGTAATTCTCTCGATTTTAGGGATTTACATGGTGCGCACCCGAGAAGGCGCAACGATGAAGCAGTTGATGGGTTCGCTCAATCTCGGTATCAACGGGAGCGCGATTGGCATTGCAATTCTTTCGATTCCTGTGCTGCTATACCTCGACTTCCCGAACAAGTGGCAGATTTGGGGCGCAATTGTGGCAGGGCTGTTGGCTGGCCTAATTATTGGAAAAGTGACAGAGGTCTTCACGTCTCACGATTATAAACCGACGCGAGGCATAGCGGATCAAGCCCAGACCGGTCCGGCAACCGTTATCATTGAGGGTATCGCCGTTGGCATGCAGTCGACCGCCATCCCAGTGATCACAATTATCGCGGCTGTCGCCGTCAGTTTCTATCTGCCGGGAGGGGCAACCGATACGCTGATGGGACTCTATGGCGTTGGTATTGCCGCCGTGGGAATGCTCGCAACACTCGGCATAACGCTGGCGACGGATGCGTACGGACCGATTGCAGATAACGCCGGCGGCAATGCGGAGATGTCGGAGCTCGATCCGAGCGTTCGGCAACGTACAGATCAGCTTGACTCCCTCGGCAACACGACCGCGGCAACTGGCAAGGGATTCGCGATCGGATCCGCCGCTTTGACCGCTCTCGCGCTGCTCGCCGCTTATCTTGAAGAGATTCGGTATGGGTTGATCCATCTTGCGGACAAGCATCAATTAGATATCCCTGGAGTGGGTATGGTTGATACGGCAAAGGTATCCATATCCCAGTTCATGTCTTATTATGATGTTACCCTAATGAATCCACAGGTCTTAATCGGATTGTTCATCGGTGCCGTGATGGCCTTCTTTTTCTGCGCGTTGACGATGAAAGCTGTCGGACGCGCTGCGGGGGCGATGGTGCAAGAGGTTCGACGTCAATTCCAAGAACGGCCCGGTATCATGAAACGCGAGGAAAAACCGGATTACGCCCGGTGTGTGGGAATCTCAACCGTTGGCGCACAGAGAGAAATGGTGCTTCCTTCGATGATAGCCATAATCGTTCCGGTGGCTGTTGGATTAATCTTCGGCGTAGCTGGCGTGCTTGGTTTGCTTGCTGGAGGACTGGCAACCGGCTTCGTGCTTGCCGTAATGATGGCAAATGCCGGCGGTGCTTGGGACAACGCGAAAAAGTACATCGAGCAGGGCGCACACGGCGGTAAGGGGTCCGAACCGCACAAAGCGACGGTCGTCGGGGATACGGTCGGCGATCCGTTCAAGGACACGTCAGGCCCGTCGCTCAACATCCTCATTAAGTTAATGTCCATGGTATCAGTGGTGTTCGCCGGGTTAATTGCGAAATACGGACATGTTATCGGCTCTTGGATCGGGATGAAATAAACCACGTGGTTTTCATTCAAAGTCCAAGCGTGCGGTATTTCATAGCGCTTAAGTGTGGAGCTTGCCGAGTGACATGGACGTGAAGCCATTGGCTCAAAATTCGCCGCAACACGCCGTGTTGCCTGCCAGTCTCATGCTACTAGGGACGCAAACCACTGGCGCCCGTGCGTTTAAGATTCATTGCAACTCAGATATTATGTCAACGGACAGGAACGGTCAATGGGTCTAGGAAAATCGGCTGGTACCGTTGGTTATTGTCGATACAGGCAAATTTGTAAAGAATTGTTATGATTGATCGGCTTTTACAGTCAGTATGGAGGAATTTTTAGGCATGGCAAACAAGCTTAAACCCCGAAGCTACGCCATCACAGATGGTCCAGATCGTGCGGCGGCTCGAGCGATGCTCATGTTTAGTGAAGGCGGACTATCGCTTGAGGATTTGGACCGGCCGCTTATCGGTGTCGCCAATACATGGATTGAAATCGGGCCGTGCAACTATCACCTCCGCCGGCTCGCGGCAAAAGTCAAAGCAGGGATTCGCGCAGCCGGTGGAACACCGCTTGAGTTCAATACGGTAAGTATTTCTGACGGAATTACGATGGGAACTGAGGGGATGAAAACTTCGCTCATCAGCCGCGAAATTATTGCTGACTCAATTGAACTCGTCGCTCGGGGGAATATGTTCGACGCGGTGGTTGCCCTTTCGGGTTGCGACAAAACTGTTCCCGGTACAACCATGGCGCTCGCTCGTCTTGACATTCCGTCGCTGATGCTTTACGGCGGTTCAATCATGCCGGGTCGGTTTCAGGACCGAGATGTCACCATCAAGGATGTCTTCGAGGCAGTCGGTACTTATGCAGTCGGCAAGATTACGATTGACGAACTCGATGAACTTACGAGTAAAGGATGCCCAGGCCCCGGTGCATGCGGGGGGCAATACACCGCAAATACCATGGCAACAGCTATTGAGATTTTAGGTATGGCGCCGATGGGAAGCGGGAGTGTCCCGGCGGTAGATGCTAATAAAGATAAGGTCGCTTTTCAAGCAGGTCAGTTGGTGATGGAAATGTTAGCCAACGATATAAGGCCTAATCAAATCATCACACGGCGGTCAATTGAAAACGCCATTGCCTCAATTGCGACGACAGGCGGATCCACCAATGGTGTTCTTCACTTACTCGCTATCGCGCACGAAGCCAATATTCCATTATCGCTTGATGATTTTCAAGAGATAAATCTACGCACCCCGCTCTATGCAGATCTTCAGCCGGGCGGGCGTTTTGTCGCGGCGGATCTCCATTTCGCCGGAGGTATCCAACTCGTAGCCAAACGGCTGCTCGATGCAGGACTCCTTCATGCGGACGAATTGACCGTGACTGGAAAAACCATCGGCGAAGAGGCGTCTACCGCAGATGAAGCTGCAGGACAGGAAGTTGTACGCCCTATTTCAGCGCCCATTAAGGCAACGGGAGGGCTTGTCGTGCTCAAGGGAAATTTAGCACCGGACGGGAGTGTCCTCAAAGTTGCGGGAAATGAGCGGCTGACGCACACAGGACCCGTGCGAGTGTTTGACTGCGAAGAAACTGCGTTTGCACAGATTAAGGGCGGCGAAATCAACCCGGGAGATGTAATAGTCATCCGCTACGAAGGCCCTGCAGGCGGACCTGGAATGCGGGAAATGCTCGGTGTGACTGCGGCAATCGTTGGCGCCGGACTTGGCGATTCGGTTGCGCTCTTAACAGATGGAAGGTTTTCAGGAGCTACGCACGGTCTAATGATAGGACACGTTGCCCCAGAAGCCGCGCGCGGAGGACCCATTGCTGTGCTTTGCGACGGCGATGTCGTTTCTATTGATGTAGAAAGCCGCCGTCTCGATGTCGTACTCTCAGATGACGAAATCCAAGAGCGGCTTAGCTCCTGGAACTTACCAACTTCACGCTATAACCGCGGCGTTATGGCAAAATACGCGAAACTCGTATCTTCAGCTTCAAATGGAGCGGTGACCGGATAAGGGTTTGGACCATTACGGTTTTACGCGATGCACAGAGGTAAATTACATTCCCATTTGTCGATGTCGCGCGAAAGCGTGCAGCATAAATAGGCGTGTCAAAAACCGCACTGCATTGGATGGTTCAAATCAATCCTTCCTCCTTTAGGCTAACGTAGCTGCCATCCCCGATGATTATATGATCCAGCACCGGGATCTGAATGCAATTCCCGGCTTCGATTAACTGTTTTGTCGCTCGAATGTCTTCTTTGCTTGGCGATGGATCGCCCGATGGATGATTGTGAACAAGGATTATTGATGCGGATGCCTCCTCAATTGCGAAGCGAAACACTTCGCGAGGGTGAATGATGTTTACGTTTAAGCTGCCTTCAAAAATTTGACGTTGGTTGGTCACGTTGTTTTTCGTATCAAGACAGAGCACATGCAACACTTCTTGCTTGAGATCGCGTAGAGACGGCATTAAGATTCGTGCAACGTCTGCGGGAGCGGAAATTTGCGGCTTTTCTTCCAGATATTTAGCCAAACGCCTACCTAGTTCGAGTGCAGCGACAATGTGAGCGGCTTTAGTCTTTCCTAAACCTATGATACCCTTTTTGATTTCTTCCACGTTAGCCATAGCCATGTCTTTCAGGTTGCCGTTGTACTTCTCCAGCAACTGTTCAGCAAGTTGAACTGCCGAAGCGTCATTTGTTCCTGTACGAATGATAAGCGCGATAAGTTGCGATGTTTTCAATACGTGCGGGTCATACTTATAAAGCTCGTCCAGCGGGTGTTCATCATCGGCGAAGTCCGTATTTCGACCCCCATCGTGTGTAGATTCCATTTTTCGGCTCCAAATTAAGTAAGAAGTTGTGTTGTATTCTGCGATGAGTCCACTTTGTAATAATGGATTTATCAGATTATAACCAAAACGGAGCATTAAGGCAATTCATTTGTGGAAAATGTTGCTGAATTGCAATGGGAGATCTTTATGGAAGACTTTGATACAATTTACAGTGAAATAGGAAGAGAAAGTTGGTTCGCGGCAGTTACCTTGGTGCGGCTACCCGCATCCGCTAGAAGTAACAAATCAGACAGCGGTGAAAATGGGCTGTCAGGTTTTCTAATTATATGTGACTGCCCGCTAGGTACATTTTAATTGGAAACCCGATACCTTATATTTGCTTTTTTTTCAATATGTGTTATAATGATTGACAAATTCATCAAGACTGGTCTATATTGAAATTGCGCATTCAAATCTCACGGTTTACGGGCAAATGTGGAGACATATCGAAATGAAAACAACCTCGAAAGGATTCTGCGTATCTAGCATAATCTTCATGGGACTGATGTTCAGCGTTCTCTCGTATTCTCAGATTGCATTAGATGACGTTGTTTCTCGGTGGGATTTCGATCAGGGCGACGGCGCACAAGACTCCGTGGGCGGGCATAACGGTGAACTTAATGGCGACCCGAAATTGGTAGACGGCAAATTCAAAAAAGCCATGAGTTTTGACGGCAAAAGTTTTATGAAAGTCGATCCCGAGCCGTTCAAATTCAATGATCCGCAAAATTTTTCCGTCTCCGTGTGGGTTAGGGTTAAAGTGCGGTCGGGATGGCAGCGAATCTATAATTGCTGGCGTTGGGGCGGATACTTTCTCGGCGAACTCGCAGGTAACGGAGGACTTGAATTGAGGATGGAGCGTAACGTCCCCAACTGCGATGTCAACCCCGCGGGATGTTTGTTAATCCCCGTTGATGATGTGCCGTTGGGCGATTGGATTCATGTCGCATTCTCCGTCGACTGGAAGGACGAAGTAAGGCTTTACGCAAACGGTGAAGAAAAAGCGAGTTCAAAGATTGACGGCCCCTTCAAGTATTGGTCTAGATTGCATAATGAGAATACAACGGTTGACACATTAGGTATCGGTGCTAGAATAGATAACGGTCCGACTGAATTCTTCAACGGCGACATTGACCAACTTGTGGTCTTTAGTGTCGCCTTAACTGCCGATGAAATCGAGACTATTTTTGAGAGCGGATTAGGCGATGTGCTTGCCGTTTCTCCGAATGGTAAACTCGCCGTAACATGGGGCACGCTCAAAGCAAAATGAACCGACAGCTAGGGCGTTTGCCCACGTCTTTTTTCCAGATACCGAATTTACGGTTTACATTTTTGTTAAATGTCGTTTATTTATATGCTACAATTGTTGGTGATTCCAATGAGAAAAGTCCAAAATTTTTTGATTCGACTCTTGGATGAATACAATTGACCATATGGCATAGTTTTCTTATAATCCGCAGGAGAGTTTCGTCAACACTGATACGGATTACTCAAGGTCGCCGAGGTGGCGGCCGCATTTTCACTTAAACGGAAACACGCTTCTAAACGTAAGGAGGATTTCCCTTATCATGAAACAAGAGCTGAGTTTTAGAACCTTTACCATAGCCTTAGGGATTGCGGCACTGCTTTTGGTGAGCGGATTACCGGTGTCCCTAGCACAGGAAGACTCAACTGAAGATGACATGTCATCAGATATGGAATCAGGCGCAGCGGTCATTGAGCTCGAAGAACAGGTAGTCGTCGGGTCAAGGGCGCGTCCCCGTTCCGTCATTGAATCTGCTGTACCGATTGACACCATTCGTGGCGATGATCTCGCTAAGCAAGGCATCACTGATTTACAAGACATGTTTAGAAACTTGGTGCCTTCATTCAACGTCAACATTCAACCGATTAGCGACGCAGGGACGGTGGTTCGGCCTGCGAATTTACGAGGATTGGCGCCCGACCACACCTTGGTGTTGGTCAACAATAAACGGCGTCATCGCGCGGCTGTGATTCACTGGTTAGGAAACGGGTTGGCCGATGGCGCGCAAGGACCTGACCTGTCTGCTATCCCGGCGATTGCGCTGAGACAGGTAGAGGTACTTCGAGATGGCGCCTCCGCGCAATACGGATCCGATGCCATCGCAGGTGTGATGAATTTCCAACTCAAGGACAGCCATCAGGGCGGTTCTTTTGAATTCAAGCCGGGCATTTATCGGTATGGGGATGGCCGCCAATACGCAGTCGCCGGCAATATCGGTCTGGGGAGCGAGGATACTTGGGCAAACCTCAGCTTAGAATATGGTGGTTCAGACCCGACTATCCGCTCGGTACAACGCGATGATGCCAAAGCACTTGTTTCTGCTGGTAATTTCAGCGTGAGGGATCCCGCCCAAATTTGGGGCCAACCCATAGTGGAGGATGATATCAAATTCTTCGCCAACTATGGAAGCACCCTTACGGATAACATCAAGTTCTACGGGCACGCAAACTACGCCAGCAAAAGCGTGGAAGGCGGGTTCTATTTCCGAAATCCTAACACACGCAGTGGAGTGTTTGGCCGCAACGTCGACACAAACGAGGACGGAGATCCGGACGAATTTTACTTGCTCGTTGCGAATTTGGAAGGTTTGCCGGAAGGAACGGCGAAAGAGGATGACGACATACTGTTAGCTCACCCTGAGACCGGTAAAACCGTTGCTACCAACGCAGAAGAGCGTACAGCAATTGCAAATGGCGTCCCGGCAGATCCAGCGCAGTGGCAAGAAGTCGTTGATGACCCGAATTTGTTCTCGTACAGAGAGTGGTTTCCGGGAGGATTCACACCGAGATTCGGGGCAAATACAGTGGATAGTTCCGTTCTCGTCGGGGTTCAAGGCACCGCGCTGGAGTCTGTGTTAAACTCAGGACTGGGTTGGGATTTGAGCGGCTACTTTGGACGGCATCATGCCGATTTCTTTATCTTCAATACCGTGAATGCCTCTCTCGGTCCGGCGACGCCCACGGAATTTGATCCGGGTGACTACATCCAGACCGACTATAACCTCAACTTCGATGTGACGCACGAACTCAGTGAGCGGCTGTTCCTCGCCTCCGGTTTAGAATATCGAAACGAAGGCTTTGAGATTGTAGAAGGTCAAAGAGAATCGTATCAAATCGGTCCTTTGACGGGCCAGGGTTACCAGCCCGCCACTAACGGGTTTTCCGGATTCAGCCAAATTGCCGCGGGCGAATGGGACCGCGCCAACTACGCCGCCTATCTGGAAAGCGAAGTCAGGCCGCATAAGCACTGGTTGGTCGGCCTTGCAGTGCGCGGTGAAGATTTTGAAGACTTTGGACAGACGCTCAATTACAAAGTTGCCACCAATATCGGCATTACGGATTTCCTTGAAGACGCTGGTATGCTCGCCAATGACGAGATGGTTCTGAAATTCCGCGGCAGTTACAGCACCGGATTTAGGGCGCCGACGCCTGGGCAACAGAACGCCTTCAACATTACGACCGAGTTTAATTTTGAAAAGAACGATTTGGTCAATAACGGCACTATCCCTTCAACCAACCCTGCTGTTGCAGTCGTAACTGGGGAGGAAGATAACTCGCTTGATCCGGAAAAGTCAAAGAATTTCACCGGTGGTTTCACGTTTGAGGTTAGGGACATAAATCTCACCGTAGACCTGTTTGATATTCGGATGACGGATCGCCTAGCCTTGTCCAAAGATAACCTACTAACTGATGAACAAAGGGCACAGTTGCTCGCGGAAGGTGTAACTAGTGCAGCCGGGTTACAGGAGTTTCGGTTCTTTACCAATGACTTCGATACAACGACCAACGGTGTAGATGTTGTTCTCACGGTGCCAGTGGCAAAAGGTGATGTCACTGCCGTTTATAACCGAACAGTGACGGAGGTTACCAAATTCAACCCGAAGACGCTTGATGAGCTTCGGATAAAAGAACTGGAAGAGAACCTCCCCAAACAACGCGCAAGTCTTACTTTAACACAATCCGTAACCAGCCAATGGAGCGTGCTTGGCCGCGGCAGTTATTTTGGAGACTGGTATGATTCTGAAGATGATGAGACGTACACCGGCAAAGTGCTTTTCGACGTGGAATCAAGCTACATAGCAGCTTCCGGTTTAATCCTGACTATCGGTGTCCAGAACCTCCTCAACGAGTATCCCGACGAAAATCCGAAATCCGGAAATATCGGTAACCAATACGGTCAATTCAGTCCGTTCGGATTCAACGGTGCGTATTGGTATGCCAAAGTCGGTTACAGTTTCTAATGTAGTCTGTAATGTAGTTGGGCGTCACTTTATTGGTGGGCTTCAAGCGGAATCGAACCGCGAAATTCAACGGTGGCATGCGGTGTCTCTCGTCGGTTCGATTCAACCCAATCTCGTTAAATAACTCCAATCTGATTTTCAACGTGCTTGGCGTTAACTCATTTAACGTGTGGCGGCTGCGACAATCGACAACCGCCTATGGTTCGATGTAGCATAATCTTTGACTACCGCTAGCGTGTTCATTGGGAGCACAGCGGAGTTGGTCTTAATCAATAAGGTAGACCTCCTCCTGCTGTGCTCTTTTTTTTTGGCGCTTACGCCACAATTTCCCCCATGAATTCTCAACCGTAGCGAGTTATATTGGTGCTGCCGGATTGACCATAGAGCCGAGGTTTTTACTTGCAATTATTATAGTCGTGTGCTAAAATCCGTCGCTGTGAGGTTAATCCACTGATAAGGAGATATGTCCAAGAATATGAATGAATACAAAACAGAACAGATTCGCAATATCGGGGTTATTTCGCACTCCGGCGCGGGGAAGACTTCCCTAATTGAAGCAATTCTTTATAACGGAGGCGCGGTTGAGCGAATGGGGCAAGTAGATGATGGAAATACAGTTGCCGATTACGCCCCGGACGAAATTGCACGCAAAACGACAATTAACTGTTCTGTGTGTATTGCCGAATGGAGAGGACACAAATTCAATCTCTTTGATACCCCCGGTGCAGAAGATTTTTACGGCGATCTTAATAGTGTACTTCGGATCGTTGATGCCGTGGTCGTGGTGATCGATGCAACTACCGGAGTCGAAGGTGGAACTGAGAAAGTATGGGAAATCGCGGACAAATACGAACTACCAAGGCTGGTTTTTGTCAATAAAATGGATAAGGAGAACGCGAGTTTTGAAAACGCCTTGGCGAGTACCGGCGAGGTACTTGAAGCCAACACGACTCCGCTCCAGGCGCCGATTGGCAAAGAAGATAACTTCACAGGTGTCGTGGATTTAGTTAAAATGGGGGCGTTCACAAAACCAGACGGGAACAAGATCGAATCCAAAGCCGAAATTCCGGAAGACCTACAAGGGCAAGCGGACGAGTCTCGCGAACAACTTGTTGAAGCCGCCGCGGAGAACGATGATGCGCTCATTGAAAAGTTCTTTGAAGGTGAGTTAACTGAAGAAGAAATTCGCGCAGGATTGCGTACAGGAATTCGGGCTACTCAATTCATCCCGGTACTCTGCGGTTCCGCAATCAACAACATCGGTATACAACCGTTGATGGATACTTTGATAAACTGCTTCCCATCGCCAGTCGAGGCAAAACCGGTGGTAAGCATAGACGGAGAGATGGAACGTGAACCTTCCGTCGACTCGCCCATGTCGGTAGTAGTTTTCAAAACACTGGCTGACCCATTTGCTGGACGTCTAAGCCTATTTCGAGTCTATTCCGGAGTTCTTAAGGGCGATTCTCAAGCATTCAACGTGGGACAAGACAAAAACGAACGAATCGGAAAAATTTCATATATGAATGGGAAGGAGCTGACTAACACCGCACAAATTGGCGCAGGCGATTTCGGCGCCGTTCCAAAGCTCGCGCTGACGCAGACAGGCGACACGCTCTGCGAAGTCGGTCAAACAATTCAACTCCCCGGAATTGAATTTCCCAAATCTGTTATTTCTTTTGCTATCCATCCTGCACGCGAAGGAGATGACGAGAAGTTAACAACTACACTCAACCGTATGTCAGAAGAAGATCCAGCGTTTCAAATTGAGAGGAATGAAACGACCAAACAGTTACTAGTCTCTGGATTAGGGGAGGTACATATTAGTGTCATCCGCGCTCGAATGAAGGACAAATTCGGGCTTGAAACCACTGTAGATGTTCCCAAAGTCCCTTATAAGGAGACAATTCGGAGCCGAGTAGCTAGTGTCCAGGGGCGTTACAAACGCCAGTCGGGCGGACGCGGGCAATTTGGAGATGTCTGGATAAATATCGCACCGCTCGAACGAGGCGCCGGTTTTGAATTTGTCAACAACATCGTGGGGGGATCCATTCCGAGAAATTTTATTCCAGCGGTAGAAAAAGGCATACGCGAATCCATGGCGCAGGGAATACTAGCGGGGTATCCCGTGGTTGACTTCCAGGTCGATCTCTTCGACGGGAAACACCATCCAGTTGATTCGTCAGACCTCGCCTTCCAAATCGCTGGATCGTTCGCGTTCAGAGAGGCAGCTAACCAAGCAAGGCCAGTGATGCTCGAACCAATCATGGACGTGACCATATCAGTTCCCGATCAATTCATGGGGGATGTCATCGGCGATCTCAATAGTAAGCGCGGCCGCGTGATGGGCGTGGAGCAGTCGGGCAGGCGCCAGGTCATTCAGGCGCAAGTTCCCCTCGCGGAAATGTTCCGCTATTCCATCGATCTGAAATCCATAACGAGTGCACGGGGTAGCTTCACAATGGAATTTTCACGTTACGAAGAGACGCCCGACGAGATAGCCCAAAAGATCATAGACCAAGCCAAATCGGAGGCTGAAGAGTAGGCTGTAGCGAGTCTAGACAGTAACAGTAGAAGGCACCCTAGGAAAATACTGTGATGTATTTCCAGGGTGCTTTTTTTTGGTGAAAAATGATGTTTAAATCCAAAACCGTTGGAAGGAAGTTGCGGTGGGGACGACTCGGCGGGGCCGCTTATTTCGACTGCTTAGGTTGTATCACTCATCATTTAACAAAATGGGCGGACGTTTGTACCGCGCCCGAAATTTGTTGGCTGCGTTAAGCAACGCCGGACGCCCTATCAGTTTGCGCTCGACTCGTCGCTTGCGAGGAAAATCGCAGAGAATTACGCCGACTAGGATAGTGAGCAATCCTTGTCCTGGACCAATTAACATCACAAATCCAATTAGCAGTGCAATTACGCCGAATATGTTTTTCAGTATTCGCAATAAGATCCGCAGAAATCGGTTTGATACGATGCTGACATGTTTTTCACGGGTAAAATAATCTGACGGCAGGTAAATGACTAAGGCCAAGATGCTGAGCATACTTAAAATCAGGGTTATTGCGGACAGAACAACAATCCCAATCAAATGGGCTTTGACCCAGAGCGCAATCGCCTGAATCCACGCATGTTCTTCAATATTCATACTGTTTTTTTAATTGAAATCAATGCCTTTCTCTCGCTTTTACGGTTGCACCAACACTAAATATTTCGTTCCCTTGTTCGAAGCGAGTCTGACGAGTTCTTTCAGTGCTGGCACCTGGTCGACTTCAACTTTCGGTTTTTGCAAGCGCAGAATTTGATTCATTGACAGTTTTCGCTTGGACTTTGTGTAGTTTATCTCCACGGATCCAATGCTGTTGTGAAACACTCGATTTTCTGGAACAGAATCTCCTACGAAGGGTGATGCTAAATTAACGGTTACTTCGTCCTCCAAGGTGAGTGTTCTTCCGATGACGACTGGATACGTGCGGCGCTCCTCACCCAGAAGGGATTCGTAAGGGTTTTTGACAAGTGGTAGTTTTAGAAGAAATTGGCGTCCAATGGCAAATAGGTAATCCGTGCAGTGCCATGCTAGTGTAATCTTCAGTTGCTCATGCATCGCATCCAATTCAGAAATCTCAAAAGAGGTTAATGTGGCGCGGTTGTCAAGTTCCATATGTTCGTGCAAGAACTTCGCTCGCTCATCGGCGTGAAGATGTCTCAACTTATGTCGGAGTGTCGTGTTGAAATCCCCTGTTACAATGATTTCCTGTGTTGATTTTACCGAGAGATCGCTTTCGACGTGAATGTGAGTGACGGTACGCTTTAAATTCTGCTCTGGCGGAGGGGTTGGACTCTTTGCAAAACGAAATAAACGATTAGTCATCCCTTCATTCGTATCATGTTTTTCTTTCTTATGCTTGAAACTGCCCTGATTTACCTTGGCAAGTCGCTGTGACTGTGTAGAAGGGACTTTCATGAGGTAATCGGGATTAAGAATGAGTGCCCATCGGTCTTGATTGCTTGCAGGGAAATCACCAAATGCACATGTTTCCACAGTCGAGTCTAACCAGATGAAATCTGCGCCGTTTTTCTCCTCAACCGCGAGAATCATGTGATTAAAGTAAGCGAGCGACGGAATCTCTCGCACGATACTGCGAGAGGCGCCAGCTGAAATCAACGCTGGATACGACCTAATCCCTGTAGCAGCCAACATAGTACTAAGCAATGTCGTTTTGTCTTTGCAATCGCCATATTTTTCTTTGAGAATCATGGGCGCCGGATGGGGTTTAATCGCCCAAATCCCAAGTTCGATTCCAACGTAATTGATGTTCGCGGTCACATATTCGTAAAGCCGCTTGATCTTTTCCTTTCGAGTCCAAGCCCCCTTTAGCAGTGCTTTTGTGGTCGCCTGAATTTCTGGCGAGATTAAATCTTGATCCTGGATGAGCGACGCATACCATTTGACCAATTCCTCCCACGATTCGATCGATGAGATGCTGATATTGTATGCGACGTCTTCGATGGCTGGCATGAATTCCTCGCGACGTAACGCAGGCACATCGCGCACTTCAAATGTGAAAGTGCGCGTATAGTTGCCTTCCGTAATCACCGGTTCAATTAACGGGCCGCTAGTCTGGTAATAGAACGGTTTATTTTTGGGCAGATTCACTGTGAAGCGGAAATACTGTACCGGTGCGGATGTTTGGTAATAAATCTGGCGCCAGAATTCGCCTTGCATGATGTGGCCTAAGGTTTTGGATGAATAAGCGTAGTCAATGACGCAGCCATTGGACAATTCGGGAATTGTGAAGTGCATTAACCGAGCGTCAACAAACAACCCGCGTTCGACTGCACTTGGCGGAGGAATATCTTTAACAATTTTGCGCTGATCCAGTTCAGTCACCTGGCCGTCGGGCGTTATGCTTCGTGCATGATGAATGGTGATATTGTCATTTCCGCGCGTATAGGGGATACTAATCCCGCCGAATTTGAATCCTCCCTCGTTGTGAATCTTTACAACGCGGCGTGTGGAGTAAACAGAACTCGCATCGTCACAGATTTCCAATATCTCTGCTTCCCATAGGACGACCGCATTGGCATCGGGATAGCCGGGTATGGAAGCGGCATTGGAAACTAACTTCGCAATCTGCTTTTCATCTGAATTTGAAATAAAACCATAAGGGAGTGTTGATTTGGATTTAGGAGATAGGGTCGTACCGGGCAATTTTTCTTTGCGCGACTCATCTAACGTTTCAGTTCTAGTCGTAGATTGGGTTTCGTCGGAGACCGCGGGTAGTGCGACGAAATTGGACGGCGCGGAAAGATTTGTGTGCAATGAGCGTCGTATTTCGAATGTCGGCGATTGCGCGGGTAAGCTATCCGCCACTGTAACGATGTACTCTTTTAAGACGGTATCCCCGAGAACCAGAGGATCGGCAAACCCGCCGCGAGCAGTGCACAAAATTGCAATCCATAAAGTACAGACAAAATGCGCTTTTGTCATAGCAAAAAATAAACCTATCTCGAAGTAAGTGGGAATTTTTCGGGATTGTTCCTAGCTATTGGAATACGTCAGAAACGACATCCTAAAGCATCAGGTTCAAAGTTAAAGGATGAACCAGCATAATCATTCACATCCGTACTGGAAGCGTAAAATCGGAATGTTCCTTAAGGTTTAAACAGGTCGTATATGAGCCGTCTACGCGTCGCTCAAATGGAAGATTGCCATTTTCAGCTCGGTCATTTCTTCCACGGCGTACTTGGGTCCCTCTTTACCCATGCCGCTCTCTTTTAGCCCTCCATAAGGCATCAAGTCGGCCCTCCACTGGGTTCCCCAATTAACCATCAGGTTACCCGACTCTACCTCTCGCACGAATTTCATCGCCCAGTCAATGTTTTGGGTGCAAATCGCCGCACTCAACCCATAGTTCGTGTCGTTGGCTAACGCAATGGCATCATCGATGTTTTCTGCGGGGGTTACGCCAACAACCGGTCCAAAAATTTCATCGCAGGAAATTTTCATCTCCGGTTTAACGTTCGCGACGACTGTGGGATTATAAATTTGACCGTTCCTTCCCCCACCTGCAATCAGTTCAGCGCCGTCACCGAGAGCTTCCTCGACCCATTGATCCACTCGGATTGCATCGGACTCGCGAATCATCGGTCCCATCCGTGTAGGCTCATCAAGCGGATCTCCAGTAGTGATTTCCTCAACTGTCGTTTTAAAGGCATCCAGAAAGTCTCCGTAAATCTTCTCGTGAGCGATAACTCGCTGTGTCGAGATGCAGACCTGACCGGCATTTGAGAATCCGGATGCCGCCGCCGCTTTGGCGACCTTCTCCGGATCCGCATCAGGCATAACAATGAGCGGCGAGTTTGAACCTAACTCCATTGTCACCCGCTTTAGCCCAGCAACGTGGCAAATATGTTCGCCAATATCACGGCTGCCAGTGAAGGTAATCTTTCGGACGCGTCGATCAGCGCATAACGCATCTCCAATATCTCCGCCCTGGCCTGTCAAACACTGAATCGCTTCTGGCGGTGCGCCAGCCTCCAATAGAATCTCAACTAGCTTAAGTGCCGACAGCGGTGTATCAGTAGCGGGTTTGACGATAATAGCGTTTCCTGCTGCCAATGCAGGTCCGACTTTATGACAGACAAGGTGAAGCGGAAAGTTGAATGGACTTATACCTACAACGACGCCGCAAGGTACGCGCACAGTAAATCCGAACTTGCCGTGAGCACCCGGTGCACCTTCTAGCGGAACAACCTCACCGCCAAGCCGTTTAGCTTCTTCAGCCGAAAGTGCGATAATCTCCGCAGCACGGCTAGCTTCCATTCGCCCTTCACCGATAATCTTGCCTTCTTCTAATGTAATCGTACGGCCCAAATCTTCCGCGCGTTCCGCCATCAGTTCTGAAGCTTTGTGAAGAATTTCGTATCGCTCGTAGCCGGTCAGCTTCGCCATGGCTTTTGCGCCGCGCACTGCAGTTTCAATCGCATTTTCAACATCGTTGAGGTTTGATTTCGGAATCGTGTCGACAACCGAGTTGTCAAAAGGGTTCAACACATCTATCTTCTGTGGTCTATCAACCCACTCTCCGCCAATGTGCATTCTCATCGTAAATTTCCTCCATATGGTTTTCTAAGTATAAGCCGTATATTCCAGAATGGAATTCAGAATTCTTGCTAACGGGTAACCCCTGTAAAAAAAATATTCAAGGCAGTCCTATTGGACATTATCTCACAATTCATGCCTGAAATGCAATCGATATTTGTGGTCGAAGAACCGGCTTCTTATGCAACTTGTTTGAAAAGTCCGAATCCGTCTTTGTGGGGGAATTTTTGGTGTAAAGAGTCCTCAATCTCCTATGATTTGGCTCCCAAGTGACCAAAAAATTTTTCGCCATCAGCTTTTTTACAAGCTGTTAAGGCAAAGGAATAGAAGTGCGAAAGGTAAATTGAAGCGCCAATTGCCCATACATCAAAAGCCCCAATGTGGGATCGAGCGACCGAATAAGGAGCGCGATAGAAATTTCACCGAATGTTACAATTCAAACGTCAAAATGTCGCCTCGTCGCCTATTATTCAATCATGCGCTAAGATATGCGATTTGTCATGCTACTAGATTTTTGCTCATTATACCATTTATCGGCAAGGAGAGAAGAACATCTCAAGTGAGACCGGCAGGTATTCAACTCAATTTGCAGGCAATTCTCTTCGCTTACGGTGTAAGGTAAATCAGGACGAATAATTGGAGGGAAAATGAAAAATGGTTAACGGCTTGTGAAATTGAAATAGGGAAGGGAAAATAGTTCGTGGATTAAAAATGGACAATGAGTAAAACCTGTGATAATGTTTTCGTCAGAATTTGCGCCATGCTTGTGCCCGTAACACTGTGTGAGCTTACTTAAAGCAGTTGTACACCAACATTTGGTGATAACACAAAACCTACCCAACTTCCTGACCGTCCAGCCGACCGACCTGCAAATCAATTTCGTCGCGGGTCTCAATCTTCTCGACTTTTCCGTCAGCCATATAGAAAATGCGGTCCGATACATCAAGCATCTTTGTATCATGAGTAGCAGTAATGATTGTCACACCATTTTCTTCGTTCAACTGTTTCAGAAGGGCAATTATCTCTAGGCCCGTATGGGTATCAAGATTGCCTGTCGGCTCGTCCGCAAGCACAATTGCCGGATCGTTGGCAAGGGAGCGCGCAACGGCAACGCGTTGTTGCTGTCCACCGGAGAGTTCAAGTGGTTTATGCTGTATGCGATCGCCTAACCCCACAAGTGTAAGCAGGTCCGCTCCTTTTTGGCGGCTGTCATCGGCGGTCATACCGCCAAATATCATCGGTAGGGAGACATTTTCCAAGGCAGTCATCACAGGAATTAAATTGAACGATTGGAATATGTAACCGATCTTACGGCAGCGAAGCCATGCAAGCTCATATGCGTCTAACTGCGCAATATCCACCTCATCAATATACACCCTGCCTTCCGTCGGTTTATCCAGTCCCCCAATCATGTTAAAAAGCGTGGATTTGCCGCTACCAGAGGGGCCAATAATGGATATGTATTCGCCTCGGCGAATTTCGAAATTAACGCCTTGTAGTGCACCGACGATACTCGTACCCATCTCATATCTTTTAATTAAGTTCCTGACGCGCACGGTGTTTTCCTTCGGCAACTGCCGTGTTGCTCGCTCAGTAGTTTCCGCAGGAACATCACCACTATTTGCATCTATTGCTTGGGCTTCTGCCATCTATTTCTCCCCTCCTTTTGCTTTTTTGGAAACGGCAAATCCAATAATATTTCGTTTGCCCAACTGCCGCATAAACGTGAACAGCGACGTTTCCGCTTCTTTCCGTGTCATGCGGTATTGTGCACTAAGGTGTTTGGCAATTTGGCTAATCGAGTTATTCCCATCGCATAGACGCCATACAAATGACCCGACATCATCCAAAACAATTACACGTTTGTCAGGCAAGGAAAAAATCTTGGAAGCTATCCGAATCCATAGTTTCTGTTGCTGGGGAATAACAAGTGAAACCTCCTCTTTGTCATCAACTTCCCATTTGATTAACTGGTTTCGAAGCGGTAATGCGTTTAAGATACGCTCTCGGTCAAATTCCGAATCTGGACGTTTTTTTAATCTGAGTTTGTAAAGAATGGTATTAATCATTTGCGTTCAATACTATTCTCTAGTGACATCGAATGCTTGCTGCAACCCCCTCCACCGTCTTAGCTGCATCGCGCTTGGCGACCGCTTGTAAAACATAGATGCGATTGGACTTGTAGCAATGCCGAATGTGAGCGGCAAAGGTTTGCCGCCGCAATATTTTGTCAATAATCAATACAGGTGCAAAGGGTATGTGATCGGTCAGACGTGTACGTTCACCAATGCACCTAAACCTCTCATCTCCATCGTCGGATTGTATAGATTCCATTTCGAAGCCATATCCTCGAATAGCCTTGGTATATTTGGCTCGAAACCAAGACTCCAAATCGCTCTCTTTGAGAGTAATATCCGCTAGCCCATATCTTTCAATTGAAAGTTTGCGGCTGCCATCAACGAAAGACATTAATAGATATCCGGACAGGAATTGATGTTTTTCGAGGCGGTATCGGCGTGGCACTTCAACGTTGAGTTGGTATGCGGTCCACAGGGGCGTCGGTCCAGCCGGATGATCGTGAAGCGAACTCAAGATACGTACGGATGTGGTGCGAAGATTTTCCTTTAGGTGTCCCATTACCTGGACAATTGTGATTCGTTTGCACGTGTGGCAGTGGCAGATTATACCATTTGCTCGGTAACTTCCCTTCCAACTAAAGAACACTGCCTCTTTACCGTCAAGGAAGGATTCATCTTTGATGAGATTGACATTCCGCTGGATATGAAGTTTAGCCTCTGTACGCCTAAAATTCTTGCGGATTAGTTTGAAATATTCGTCTAGGACGCGATGCAGATCCGGTTTCTTCTGCTTCGATTCAGACCACTTTAACTCTAGACGCGGCGTCGTTTCATCGTCTAACCGCAAGTACCCTTTTTTCTCGTCACCAGATAATCCACTCAACTCCCAGTTCGCTGGAATCTCTAAAGTGATACCCGCCCAACCAAAATTTGTCCATTCCATACCGTCATACGCGCGGCGTGAAATCCCCGCCTGACATACCTACATTGCCCGTGGATTAGTTAAAAAATGTTAATCCGCACACCTGTCCTGTCTACTCACGCAGTCTCCGCCCATCAGAACGGTTTAACAATGACTGCTTTGGAAACCAATGCGATAGCCACCGTTCCCATTCCAATAAGGCCAACACCGCAGGTAAAACCGGCTGCCAAAACTGGATTAAACATAAACCACCGTTTCAACCCGAATCGCTTGATCATATAAAAGCGGCCTATTATTGCCCCGATTAGCCGTGGAATCATCATCCCTGGGTCGGCGCCGATACCGCCCACGATGCCGTAAAACCACATACTAGGCATCTTTGCTAACCAGAGGAGGCCGTAGATAGCAAGCGAGCCGGTCAATCCGGTCGCAACGTAGTCGCCTCTGATGGCTTGCAACATCTGACTGCTTCCATCTCGAAGTGAGGTCTTCCACAGACATTCGTTGGTTGCGTAAATTGGCCACCAAGTTTGAGCGAAAGGATATTGCGCTGAAGGAATTGGCGCAATTTTCCAAATGAAATGCCATACCAGAATTCCGGAAATTAGTAGGATCGGCATAATCAATAGATGGGCTGCAATGTTACTTGTAAACGTAGTTCCCGTCAGTTCGCACACACGCCAACCTTGTGTGCCGCGGCCGTAGTCCTCATTTGGTAATTCAACGAACCAAATGTCGATTTCCTCGTAGCGGCTCAAGATAAAGGTAGTCTCGTGGATATAGGGGATTTCAAAGAGATCCCGCCCCAATACCCCAAATGTACGCGCAGTGACGTAGGAATTTAGCGGGGTGTATATAAAAGCAAAGCCGAGCAAAAATTTCATCGGAAAATTCGGTACCATCCAATGCACCATCCACACAAAACCGATCATGCCGATAAGCCACAATCCCGCCATTAGCCAGAGCGGAAAATCTCCGCGTCCCGGTGGTGTTTGAAGCGACCCGCGCGTACCGGTAGTTTCCTGTCTAGCAGATCGAAATTTCATTAGCATGGGAACAGATGCAGCAAGTCCGACGATTGCGAAACTGAAAGCTTTACCCATATTGGCGCTAATCCAGAAATCCAAGCCATTGAACAAACCCACGCCGCGGACATCCAAACCCGCACGCCATTGATACAAAATTTCATGTTGGTAGAGTTGCGGATTCAGGAAAAACTGGGTAAACATTGCCGCGATGAATTCTGTCATCACGATTGGAAATGGCAGCACAAACCCAAAGAGAATTTGTCCAAAATCGGTGGAGAGCGCAAACACTCCTGTCGGCGCAAAACCTTCAATACTAGGCGTAAAATCAATAAATGGGATTTTTAGAATCTCAATCGGCTCTGACATCATCACGCCAGTAAGTGAAGGAATACCGATATAGAGAAAACCCCACAGTAACCCCGCCATGGAACCGATAGAAAACACACGCCAACGCCACGTTTCCGCCCTGCCTGTGGTCTCTGCCAGAGCCGTCGCTCCTTGTGCTTCAATAGGCGCTAGTGGATACGGAAGTCGTTCTAGGTCAGCAGTGAGCCGGAACAAAAAATAACCTGCGCTGATATGTCGGATTGTCCCAAGCAGCCGCATGACCAAAAAGATCCAAATAGGCGTCCACCAATCCATGTGCAAAAGCGATCTTTCGGCAATAGCAATCGAATCCGGTGATGGCGTGACCCAAAAAGGAATCTTGTCGGCTATTTCATAGGACTCTGCTTGAGGCGTTTGCACAAAATAGGCGTACCAGATGAAGCCGCGGTACTGAAGCCCCGAACCGACCGCCGCACCAGTAAGTCCAAGCAGTAAGAATAACTCCTGTCGTCTGGCGGTCGTAAATGAGCGGCGCGCCAATTCTGTAAATAGAATGACCGCTACCCACGGCGCGGCGCCCGCGCCCGTTTGGCCCGACACTAATTGCAGGTAGATTGAGCCCGGCATCATCAACAGCCCTACAAAAAGCGCCCCTAAAAAGACTTTGAGAGTTAATCCGGATTCAAAAGTCCGAATCCCGCCCTCCATGTCGTAACGCTGCGCCCAAGCCTGCCACTCCTCGGCTTGCGATATTCTCTCTCTCGCCAAATTTAATTCTCCTTTCGTAGCACATGACGAAATGTGCGAAAGTCAAGAGTGCTACGCGTTCGTATTACGCACGGTCATTTTTTTTGCTGAAAGAGTTCCTCCCAGATGTGGGCGATAAAGATGGCGACAACCAAAATTGCGGCCGAAAGCACCTGCGGCTGCCATCGCCCACCCAAAAAGAAGATAGATATGACCCAAAGAATTACGCCGATGATGATAAAAAAGCTTGCTAACTTTTCTCCAAAGTTTACCATGCGCATTGTTTCCCTTCGCGTAATGTGCTAAATGCCGCAACTTTCTTGTTAAGGAATTCGCGGAATTCTACCGGTGCTTTTCCGATTCAACAATTCATCAGTCCGCCGGCTGTGGTGCTAGTTCAAGGTTAGGAGCATCCGTGAATTGGCGATCGTGCCGACCGCGTTCATGGAATTCGCCGCGAACATCGGCGCTGAAGGTTCGCCAGACCAACAGTTGCTTGCGAATTAGGTTCAAGAAACGCCGGTTGACGCGTTTCCAAGAGGCAATTTCGCCGCTTTCGCGGTGCACATCAAGGGTGATGTTGTAGAGATCCTCTTCTTCGCCGCCAACCGGAGAAGTCACAAATCGAATGGATTGACCGACCCCTAAATCGTAAGGGGCTACCCATGCCATCATGCTTATCGCGTACGTTTCTTTTTCCCTGCCTTCAATCTCCTCGGTTGACCGGTTAAAAGAGATTTGGTCAGTATAGAAATCGCTCGCAGATTCGTCGGAGTGGGCTTCAAAATAGTCCCGCATAAATACGTTCAAACCAAGTGATTCCTCGGATAGAACAGTGAAGGGAAGGTCAAAGTGCCACTCGTCGCCTTCCGGTTCAGGTAATTTCCACTTCCGTTCAATGTCGGGCACAGCCATCCGTCCGGCTTTTACAGCGGGGTAAAGTGTGCTGCTTATGACCACTAACATAACGATAATGGTTGCCACCACTGTGGACATTGATGAGTAATTGAGGGTCAATCCAGCAAGCCAGCCAAAATTCACTAGGAGAGTAGCCACGACTTGACCGAGTAAGTAACCCAACACTGCCCCCACAATCGCGTACACACACGCCTCTGCAAGAAACAGAAAAGCAATATGCACCGGCGCTAGCCCGACAGAGCTGTAAATACCAATTTCCCGAACTCTTTCATACACGGCGCCGAGCATTGTGTTCAGTACGATTAGTGACGCGATAAGTATTGGCACAAATAAGTTCCCCATGCCGGAGAACGAAGTCATCCCAATTGAGCTGTAGAGGTAAGTATCTTTGTTCCGGCCGACGAAAAAGTCGAGTGCAATGCGGCTCATTAGGGGTGCCATTATTAAATCTAGTTTATCAACGCCGGTCAGGAACGGCGGATCGCCTTCTTGAGGGTTCATATTAACCGCGACCGATCGCAGTGTTCCGCCTTGATTAATTATTACCTCGTATGGCAAAACTGCGATGCTATCCGGCGTAAGGTGGAGATACTTCTGTAACTCGCCCTCAAGCGTTTCTTCTCCCTCGCCCCCGCGCGATTGCTGCTGATGCATCAATTGATAATCAACAGGAGTGAGTTCTTCGCCGTCATTATCTGTCAAATCCTTAAACCCAATGCCCAACACACCGGTTACAGTGAATTTGGCACCATAAACTGAGATAGTGGCTTTCCCCATATCAGATTCGCTGATTTCCAAGAGATCCGCCATACCTTTCGGCAATACGCACACATACGGCCATTGGGTCGGCCATTCCGCTTCGTCTGCAGGGTCAAACCATTTGCCGTACTGGAGGTAACGGTCAATACCGGTGACACCCGGCTCATCAGGGCTCATTCCCACCAGCATGTTTGCCGCAAAACTTAGCGGTTCATCGGTCAATGGATCTTTCGGCGGCACAGGATCTTTGGAATTCTCAATACGCGTCAACTGCACGAACGATTGATCGCCGGTACCCGAAGACTGATACCATGCCCGCGGCGCGACAACATTGTGCACCGTGATATACGCTTGATCCTTCAGCCCACTGGCCGCAGTCGAGGACCTGACCTCTGCCCCAGTACCATTATCCCCATCAATTTTAGCCGAGGCAAGCAGCGAATCAACTTCAGCGGGCGACTTCCCTTTCTTTTTCAACAGGAGTCGGAGTTCATTTTCGCCAATCCGCGTTTTACGCATATCGTTCGTTACGGACGTAATTACCGGTTCCTCCAATGGAATCCAGTATTGATCTCGAATCAGCATCCCCGTGTATTTGGGCGTTACAGAAGGCAAAGAGGTGCTGTTGGGTTGCATAAAGGTTCGAACCGATGTGAAGGAGATTACCGTGAATGTTAAAATTACCAGCGTGGCGCATGTAAGGAGAGTGCGGCCTTTCCGCTTGCGCATATTGGAGATGCCAAGGCTAAAGGCTGCGGCGGACGCGGCAAGGCGGCCAACATCCGCTTTATAAACCTTCGACCGTTCCTGCTTAATCTGTTCTAACTGCTCCTCAAATTTCCGGACGATGATACTTATCACGATCACAGTTAATGCTAACACAACGAAGGCAATTAGTATAATAACTGGCGTCGTGGTAATCTGGAAGGCTGGATGTGCTTGCGAGAGGAAAAAGAACACTACGAGAAAGATGGCAAACACACCGAGAATCTGTTTGTGAACATCCGGAAATGCGAAAATTAGGCGTTCCATAAAGTACGCAAAGGGGATTAGCAGTGCGAGATAGAACATAACACCGTTAACCACATCGTTGCCGGTCTTTTTAACATCTGGATATGCACGCGATTCATAGCCCCATGCCCCGCGGGCCAGTTTCATCGCCATGGAATAGTCCTTTTTATCCAAAGCAACTTCTGCCTGTTCTAAATGTTCGTTCGAAAAAAGGTGTAGTTTGTCGAGGCGATCACTGCTAATACCGAACCGTTTGTAAAGGCTGGTGCGGTTTTCATCCAGCCACCACATGTCGCGCACGACGACGTACGGAGTGAGGCGCACAGAGCCGTTTTCCTGCACGACGAACCCTTCTCCAGTGTAAAGGGTCGGGTTTTTGGCGCCGCTCTTGCCTGCTTTAATCAGCAGCAGCCGCTTGCCAATTTGGCCGTATGCCATGCCGATTTTGATGCGGGAATTCGGTTCAGAATAGACCAAGGCAATCGGTTCTGTCGCCGAGACCATCGGCTGTTGCCACGGCTTGGAAACGCCGTATTTCTCCGGAGGACTGTCGCTTCGCGCATCATAGACGTTCAATTCGCGAAGTGTCCGCAAATACCGCTGGTCGACCAAGTCGTAGATGGTGGTGGAAACGCACGGAAAAACCACAATGCGGCAACCGCGCCGGCGTGTGGTGATAGGCACCTTATTCGGTAGTAGTTCTGCGCCAAAGTTGCCCAAATCGGGTGCGTAGGAAATATCTCCCGAATCGGAATCAAGGATATACGCTTCGACCTCTTGCGTGCCGCCGCGCCGTTGAATGGCGCGCCCTTCCATCGCCAATCCGACCACTTCGAACACGCCTTTGTTGTCTCCCATCGTAAAGAGATCGCCGCGAACACCCATCATTGTCTTGTTTTTACGCCGCAGCGTAAGAATTGGATGCGGCACCGGTTTGTTCGGCAAAGCGCTTTCGCGTGCATCGTACTCTACAACGTCGCCAAACAGATTACAATAGAAGTTGCCTACGCGCGCCGCGGTCGGCATCTTCGGGTCCCGCATCGCCTGAATTAGAATTGCTGCGAGCGTTTTCGCCTGTCTGTGTAAATTACCGTCTTCCCTCAAATCCATTTTATCAATTGTATCTAACGGCGTGTCCGTGAGCACCCGCGCATCATCTATGGTGGCAAATGCAATCCCCGTTTTACCGACTAGCGTCGCGACTTCGCTGTCAAATGCAATTTTGCCGGGGATATACGTTGTCCATGTTTTTCCGCCTGAAGCAGAAATAGCGTTAACGAAGTTGGTAGCCCCTCCTAACCCGACAATGTCTATAAGAGTCTTGATGTCATCAATTTCCTCCTCGGTCAAATCGGACGGTTTCACTTTCCGAAGGGCAAGCATTGCAGGCAGCCGATTGAAGAGGCGAATACTGTTTTTGCGTTCTTTTCGGGCTTCGCGCTGATCGTTTCGGATGAATCGCTCGACCTCCTTACGGATATAGTCCATATCCTTCAGCATATCTTCAGACGGTTCGCCTCGGTCTCTCATCTGTTCAAACTGCATCTTCATTAAACGCGAAACGCCGGAAAGTTTGACTAACGTCGTGTAGTGTTCGTCAATCAGCGTCTCCAACGATTTGCCCTCTATCGCCTGTTTGGACTCAATGCCAGATGCGATTTCCCATTGACTGTTCATCACCGCCTGCCGAATCTGATCGTCCGTAAACGTCCAAAGGTTGTTAATACGGACGCCAAAATCTACATCCTCGGCATACTCGGCGAGTTTGTTGCCGATGAAAGCAAATTCGCGCCGCAGCACAAATTCAGGTTGCTGGTCGTAGAACCAACCTTTGTTGAACACACCAAATTTGTCATTTTGGGTAGATAAGTCGATAGAAACAAACAACGAGGTATAGTAGCGGTTGAAAAGGTCTTGTAGGGCAATTGCCTGCTCGATGTTGGTAACTTTCCGGTCATATTCCGACTTGCTAATACGTGCAATCACCTGCACCCGTTTTTGGATGTTACGGAATCTGGCATTTCGCAGCGTTAGCATGTTATCGCGAAGCAGCGTCTTCATCTCTTCTGGAAGATCTCGGTCGAGTTCGTCTAAGCGGTTTAACATATTCTGAAGTTCTACAACATCGTTCTTCGCACGCTGTTTAACTAGCCGAAGCAGTCGTTGTTGCTCCAGTTGTGCGACAACCTGGGCGCGTACCTCTATCGCCGTGTCAACTTCGTCGGCTGGAAGGTAGTGGCTCAACACCAGTAATTCTTCCTCAAGATACGGTCGGTTCAACGACGCGTGGCGTTGCAATTCCAAAAGCGACTCAATTCGCTGCCGTTCAAGTCTTGCATTTCGCATGGCGGTTTCGAAGATGGCTTGTTTATCTTTAGTCAGTTCTTCAATGAAAATGGCATGCGATTCTCGATCTACTGCGCCGGCATCGGCGGTCTCGATTTCCGCCAATTTTTGACGAAGCTGTTTTTGAATGGTCTTGAATCGGTCGAGACTGGATTCGCCAAGGAATGGACCGACAATCGTGTCTATATCATCCGGAGCATATGCAGCATCCCTTCGTAAACTGTTAATGGCGGTTTTGATGCGTGACGCCGAGTCTGAATCGGAAGGTATCTTTTGGAGCGTGCGGAATAAGACCTGTTCCTCTTCGGCAATGTACTCGCTTAAGGCTCTAGTCGCGCGATGTACAATTGTGCGGGCTTCTTTTATCTGTTCCAAGCCGTGAAAATCGAGATGCCGATCCAGGAGTTGTTCTTGAGCATATTGAAGCGCAAACTTTCGGCGGTCTTTGAGTTCCCAATCCTCTAAATGGCCGGAAAGCCGAATCACTGCTTCTGCCAAAGGCGTGCCAACCAAATCGGACGGTACCTGTAGGTGGTAATTTCCGTCTTCGTCCGCATTCGGCTGAAGGTAGGAACTGTCAGCCGTTCGGTCGTAGTTGCCACCGATGTTTTTCGCCGCCAGATCGGCCTCTAGCTTGGTAATCGCCCACTCATCAAGCCGCGCCATCGGCAACGCGATATTCTCAATCAGATCCCGTTGCGCCTTTCGAGACTCTTCCAAGGCTTGAGAACGTAAATTATCCACACGTCTGACTACAGATCGCAAAAATTGGGTAGTCTGTAACGCATCCTTTTTGTACTTAGCCAGGTTTATTTCAAGGCGGGAATGCTCCTCTTGGGTAAAACCCTGTTTTTCGCGTTTTTTAGTAGTTTCTAGTTTCTTCTTCTGTTTTTCTTTATAATCCCTTTGAGCGTCCCTTAACCATTCGACACGACCTCGAGTCCCTTCAAGATCGCCTAATGTAATTTGGAGTGAATCGAGGGCAGCGTCAAGTTGATGGACTTCGTAAAAGAAATTCGGAGGCAAATCCACCAATACGTTCCTATCTATAGACAGCAACAGCTTGCGGCCGAGTTCTTTAAATTCAAACAGGTCTGCTGCTAAACCCCGTCGCAGTCCGCGCATGGTTGGCGTTCCGGGTGAATCGGCTTCGCGCCCCACAACATCTTGGCCAATCCCCTCCATGAACGCTCGCATTCCTGCCAACCCCTGAAAATGTGCGTCCGCAGCAACGAACAGTATTGAACGCCCCGGCCGGAATTCTGCTTTGCTAAAAATGCGCGCTAATTCGAGAAGCGCAGCGATCCCACCGGTAGGATCAGCGCCTGGCGCAATCGCAGGAACAACCGACATGGAGTCATAATACGCCGTGATTACGACAAGTTCATCCTTGAGTGCTGGATCGCCTCCATCAAGAAAACCGCGGATATTCTGCCCAATTCGTCGTTCCCAAGTCATCGTTGCACTGAGACGGACAGTGACGTCCCTGGCCTCCTTATGTTGTTCGCCGCCGGATGAGGTAGGGTCGGAAGTTTCACCAAGCATCGTTAACAGTTTTTCAGCATCCGTCCGAGAAATCCAAAACCGCGGTATGTTGGCGGGAACAGTCAGGAACTTATTCTCTGCTTCACCGCGAATTGTGGTTTCCGGTTCAATGAAAACTACCGCCTTCGCGCCGAGCATTGCTGCGTTAATCCATTTGGTACTGGAGTTGAAATCGATCAATACTACGCTGCCGCGAGGTATAAAGATGCTCGATTCGTAAGCAGCGATGAACTCGCCATCCTCGTCAATACGTCCGTCGTTGTTGTTGTCTATGCCGTCCGTCTCTCCGCCGGGTTGCTCATCAATAAAGCCGTCCGCGTCGTTATCAATGCCGTCTGTATCCCAATGCAAAATATCCGCGAGGAGTGGGATTTCCCCGTATTCATCGATTTGACCATTCTCGTTGTTATCAATACCGTCCTCGGTTTTCTGAAGATGACCGTTTAGTACATCATCGGTGATGCTCCCGACGCCGACGCGAAAGCGATGGGCAATGTCTCGCAGGGTATCACCCGGCTGAACCTCGTACCAAAAACCGCCGATGTCTTTTCCATTGAAGTCTACCAATTCGCCGCCGCCGCCGTAAAAAAGCGGCGCGGTTAATCCGCCGGTAGGTATAAATATCTTATTTCCGTCTATCAACGCGAATTCCCCGGGTTCATCGACCAATCCATCGCCGTTGTTGTCCCGCCCGTCGGTCGCCTGATCTTGGAGAAACTTATTGTGAGGGTCATCAAGAATGGATTGAATGTCAACGCGGTAGGATTGAGCAATTGCCTCTAAGGATTCTCCGCCTTCAACCAGATGTTTAATTCCTGTGGGAAGTAGTGAGGTTCGGACGAGGTTTGGCCAAACCGACCGCAAATCAATCGTCACGATCGCATTCTCGTGTTCATCAAGCACCGCAAGCGTTCCGTCGCCATGGTCCATCGGAACGGTGATTGGGAATTCGCGGCTTTCGACATTCTGCAAGCCTATCTCTGCAAACCGGTCGAAGATGTATTTGCTGGCGGAAGCCGCTTCGGGATAACCCGTCACGCGGCTCGATAGGCTAGAAAGCCGTGCGATGTCCTTTCGCATACTGCCGATATCCACCCGATCCCGAATCTCAACAGCAATTTCTGAAAGGCCGATGGATTGGTCTCCTTCGGATGCTAACAGCATCTGCGAGGAAATCAAGGTGAGCAGGAAAAATCCTATAACACAGACAAACGAGTTTCTCGCAGTCATGTTTTGTTCTCCGTTGATTGTCTCCTTGTTTGCACAAGGCGAAGATAGGTCGAATGATGAATTTGGGGATCGTACAATTTTGGGCAGTTTCTCGCACCTTACGAAAATCGTTGAGATTCTATCACAGTCAAGAAATCTTGTCAAGACACAAAAACTAGCAATCTCATAAATCTCTTGCGGTATTGCATATTGAAATGGTATCTTTCTTGAGTGAATAATTCAGCTTTAGTAATTTGCGTTTTCGCAAGAAATTGAATGATTGATAACGGGCGCAAAGAATGACGTACCGAATGTGTGTCATTTTGTAAAATTCGCAACGCATACTAAATTTTAACACTTTCAGTTTAGAGAGCGTCGATGCCACTTAAAGTTTTCAATTAAAATTTCTGCGAAATTCCGTACAACATGAGGAGGGGTGCTATGAGCAAGTATAAAGTTGGTTGTCATTTCATAATCTACGGCGATCGCCCAAGCAACGATCTCCCAGGCGTCCTCACCGAAATTTCCGCTGCCGGCTACGATGGTATAGAAACCGGAGACCCGACCGCAGGAGGACGGTCAATTGAGGAAGTAAATGGCCTGCTATCGTCCCACAATTTAGTGACAGCAGGCGTTCACACCGGTTACGGCAGCCCTGAGCATTTTGACGGCATGATTAAAGCCGCAGAGGCGGCGGGGTGTGGCTACCTCATGGTTTCCGGTGTTGGTGGAAACGACTCGCTTGATGACTATGAGCGCGCCGCTGAAGTCTTCAACGAGGTTGGACGACGTTGCAACAATGCGGGAATAAAACTTTGCTACCACAATCACAATTGGGAATTTAAGGATTTTGGCGGGACCACCGGAATCGTGAAACTGTATGAATCGACAGATCCACAATATGTGCATGCTTGTGTCGACACGTATTGGGTAAAGAGCGGCGGTGACGACCCCGCGGAGTTTTTAATGCGGTATGCGCATCGAGTTGCCTATCTTCACTTCAAAGATATGAACCCTGACGGCTCTTTCGGAGAAGTTGGGCACGGAATTCTCGATTGGGAGGCAATTATGCGGGCAGTCGACGAAGTTGACGTGGAGTGGTTGATGGTCGAGCAGGATCGGACTGACAAAGCACCCAACGACAGTATCACCATGAGCTGTCGATTCATGCGTGATGTGCTCAATCTGTAATCACCAGTATTTTGCGCAAAGCCTTAACCTACTAGTAATGATGTCGCGAGTACCGGTAGGTGACGAATCGGAGTTTCGGTGGATGCGGAATGCGCCACTGCAACGAAGGTGGTAAATACTGCTTCGTTAGCAACGGCTGTATAAAAGTAATAATCTGCAAAATGAAAGCGAGCTTGAATTGTATGACAAATACTCGCTGCAAAGTCAAAATATGCGGTACAACCAATATTGTAGACGCGCAGATGGCAGCCGAGGCCGAGGCGGATTACACCGGGATAGTAGTTGAAGCGTCTGTTTCCGAGCGGTCTGTTTCTGTTTATCACGCTGCCGAAATTGCACGTTTTACCAAGATTTCAACGGTCGTGCTGATATATAATCGGCCGGTAGACTGGATTGAAAAAGCCGTGGGCAAGATAAATCCTTTTGCGCTTCAACTGCTTGGAGATGAAACGCCCGATGAAATCTTTAGATTGAAACGGGTGCTGTCGTGCGAAGTCTGGAAATCGCTTTTTTTGCCGTCAGATGCCGGGAGAGAATTTGATGCTCGTGCCATCAATGCAAAAGCAAAAACTTACGTCGACGCTGGGGCAGATGCCCTGTTGTTCGACACAGTCGATTTCGGCGCGGGAAGAGCTCGATTTGGCGGTACCGGCAAGACTAGCGATTGGAAACTTGCAAGGCAACTAATAGGCGATTCAAAAATTCCCGCGTTCTTGGCGGGCGGAATTCGCCCTGAAAATGTCAAGGCGGCGATTGAAAACGTCCGTCCTTTTGGAATCGATCTCTGTTCCGGCGTTGAATCGGAGAAGGGTATACGAGATCGCCAGAGGTTGAATGTACTCATGCAACAAGTGCGTGTTGCATCCAATGCGAATTCAAGTTGAATTTATATGGAATAGCGTAAAACTAATCCAATTTCAACGACAGCACATCATGGATCAAAGCGGCGTCATAATAAATCACAGGACGATGCCCGTCCCAATGATACTTCCCGCCCTCGCTAACTACGCCCCAATCAATAAACCAAATTTTACCCGGTTAAATGTCAAGTTTGAACCGTTGTTGGTGCGTAAAAGATTTAACGCCTATAATGTTTATCTTACACGTCATGTTGCGTCCATCAAATAACGGTTCTCCAATTGCGATTAGATGCAATCTTACTTAGACACCGTTATTACCATCCTGACTCGGCGATAAAAGCGTATAATTACCGGACAGATCGTCTGTTGATGTAAGCGGTTATTTTGAGATTACCTCATCCCCCATACACCTGCATCGCCGTACCGCCGAGCACCATAGCTTGTTCGCCCGAGGATAGAAAATGCGTGTGCAGTTCGGCTAACTTCACGAGTTGCGGATAGGTCGCTTGTGATAATAGCCCCGGGACATCCGTACCCCACATCAGCTTTGACGGGCCAATGCGGTCGATTGCTAAACGCATATACCGCTCCGCACTCGGGAACGGGTAGCCTTCATCCGCAAGGTAAGCCGGCACTGCGGAATTGTCAAACCATACATTGGGTAACGTACCCAAATCTATCTGTTCCTGCCACAACCCCCAAAGTTCCGGGTCGGACTCAACTCGTGTGTTCGGCTGCCCCAAATGCGCAATTACAATTCGAAGCTTGGGGTGCGATTCCGCAATTCCGCGCACCGCACTTGTCTGATAAGAACGGCTGCCTACCGCACCCAAATCGAAAACGAGTACCCAATCGCGGCGCTCAAGTTCATGCCAAATCCATATGATATCAGGCGCATCCAGCCTTCCCTCGGGGTGAATCCCGCACAGCCCTGAAGCTTCAGAACACTCCATTTTTACGGCGCGGAAACCCGATAACGCGGTAATTCTGTCCAATGCATCACGGCAATCCGACGCCCAAGGATCGAGGTAAGCAGCGCCCATAAAGCGGTCCGGATAACGATTCATGGCGTCCAGGACGTATTGGTCGCACTCACCGTAAAACGGACCCTGAAGCAGCATCGTCTTGTCAACTCCGCCCCAATCCATGTATGCCAAAAGCATTTCGGGAGTGACTACGGTTTTCGCACCGTTGGGCGGAAATAGTTGAAGCGGTTGATCCCCAATCGTGACACGCCCGTAACCTAACCCGCGCGTGGGGCCCGCTGCATTCATCCCGTTCACTTCGGGGAAAATGTGCGCGTGTGCGTCAATCAGCATAGTGCTATACCTCCCGTGCCTATTTATCTTATGCGTTCTCTATCCTGCTTCGCACTGACAAATTGAGTTCGTCCATGTAAGCGATTAGGTATCCAAAGTCGCCGCCTATCTGAAGCCATTGCACGCCGCGTTTCGCCATAATGTAAGCGTAGTCTGGGTCTGTTCCCATTCCCGCGCCGACAAACAGCCCGGCATCGCGCGCCTTCTTGACTATCGTTTCAATCGCGGCGACGACTTTGGGATGTTCGACATCGCCGAGCAGTCCCAACGCCCCCGAAAGGTCCTGGGGACCAATGACTAAAGAATCTATTCCCGGTATGGCTACAATCTCGTCGATAGCTTCCAGCGCGCCCATAGTTTCAATCTGGACAGCAACGAAGATGTCTGCATTGGCGCGGTCAACGTATTCACTCCCGCCCTCACGGCCGTAATTGGACGGCACTCGCGGACCGAAGCCGCGGGTGCCTAGCGGAGGATAGTGGCAATCGCGGATAACTTGCCGCACCTCTTCCGCAGTCTTAACCTGCGGCACAACTATCCCGTCCGCGCCCGCATCCAGCACCGGCTTGATAAACGGTGTTGCGCTGCCGCTCACACGGACTAGAGAAGCGACTTCCCTAGCACGCGCCGACAAGAGGTGCCCGTTGAGCGCTTCAGGGCTCATTAAACTATGTTCTAAGTCAATCCAAAAAAAATCTACCGAGTCGCCCAATGCATCGGTAACGAGTGGATCCGTTAGCGTGATGCCCGGTCCGAGGCAGATTGTTCCTGACTTGAGTTTCTCTCGAAACTTGTTAATTGCTTGACCCATAAAAAAATTCTCCTAATTTCATTTTGCCTCATGTTAAAGTCCATTTCATCCATTTTAAACATGATTCGGTAGGTGCGATATCTAACCGCATCTAGGGACTGGATAGTACCGTTTAGACTAGGAAACCGAACCACCGCAGTTTATTAACGATTTGTGCACTATCCTAAAAAAGCAGGTTGTTTCTAATTTAAAAATGCAAATATGACCCAATTTACATCGGATGAACGGGATCAGGATACTGTGATTTTACCAAATCCAACCCTATCTTCCACGGCGCTTTGACCCCGTACCCCAGTTCCGACCCACCGCTAATGACCAGGTCAATACCGGTGACATAACTTGCCCAATCGCTCGCTAGAAACAGGCAGACATAACCGGCTTCCTCATTTGAACCGCTGCGTCCCGCCCACTGCCAGCTATCTACCAGCTTATCGAGTTCTTCAGGGTTCTCCGATTGAGCCACCCCCTCGACACGGCTGTTTGACAAGATGTTGCCCGGCAGCACCGCGTTGACGCGTACGCCGTGCCGCGCTTCCTCAATAGCAAGCGCTTTGGTGAACGCACTGATGCCGCCCTTGGTCGCGCAATAGATAGTCGCCAACTGCTGCCCCATAGTTCCGACCAAGCTTCCCATATTGATGATGCTGCCGCGAACCTCTCTCAGATGCGGCAGGGCGTACTTGGAGGCGGCAAAATAGCTGACCAAGTTCAGGTCCAACAATTGCTTAAAATCTTCGACCGAAAATTCATCTATCGCTCTATGCGGTGGATGCATACCGGCGTTATTAATCAGACAGTCCAAGCGTCCATACTTGTCAACAGTCCAGTCTATGACTCGATAAATGTCTTCTGGTACGGATACATCGCACTGCCGAAAATGGCATTCGCCCGATCCTTGAGAGTTTAGTTCTGCCGCCAACGCCTCTCCGGCTTCTCTGCCTCTGGCGCAAATTACGACGGGGGCGCCGGCTTCGACAAAGACCCGCGCGCATCCGGACCCGATACCCTTGCTGCCGCCAGTGATTAGCGTCACCTTAGTAAAATCTTGCGGAATTGGCATTACGTTAGGAGCCACGTCGATACCTCCGGCTGTTTCGAAATTGCATCACTACGCGTAACCGACTCGCTTAGGAATTCTCAAGTTTCAGCTAAGACTGCGGAATGAGTTCGCCGTCATAGGCGAAAACCTCTTTCATCTCTACCCAAGTCGAACCTTCTGGCGCCCCCGGAACTGTCTCTTGAAAAGTGCGCATCAGCGTGTCCCATTCTCTAGCTCTAGGGTGCTCCATGTATTTTGGCATATCTCGTTCCATGTCGAAGTCGTCTTCAGTCTCCATGAACATAAAAAGTTGCCGTCCGTAACGGTAAATGAAAAGCCGCAATACGCCGCAGTTCTGGACGCCCTGTATTACCTCCGGAAACGGATTGGCATGGTACTCTTCGTACTGCCTGATGATTTCCGTGTCATCCTTCAGCAGAACAGTCTGTGCATAGCGTTTCATTCGCATTTCTCCTATTTCCGTTTGCATTGACCATAAATCATAATTGGTTGCCGCCTTCTGCATCCTTCCCATTATCAACGGGGAGTTAGAGGGCGCAATAATCACAGTCGGAGCAACTCCATCCAAATGGCCAATCGTTTGGGTTGGGTTCCCTTACCGACAGTTCTCAACCGTATCTGTATAGTAGGGGTTCACTGCCCGCGGTTGGTCAAGGGAGGGATCACCCCGCCAAATCATAACCGAAATCCCGCCCGGCAACGTGCACCTCCGGCTTAACCTTGTACATTTCCCACCCTTCGGATCGGCGGCATTTGCTCGATGCGTAATGGTATTGTATCGAACGCCGACGCTCGGCGGTATTATTTGGCGGCGACCCGTGCAACAACTCGCCGTGAAAAATCAACGCACCGCCCGCCTTCAACGGAACTGCTACGGCTTCTTCAAAAGACGGCGTTTTTAGCGTGCCGTATTCATTCTTGAAGCCACCATGTTCCAGGATTCCGAGTGTGTGCGAACCGGGGAGAACATGCATGCAGCCGTTCTCGACTGTGGCATCATCGCAAGCAATCCAAAATCCGACAATATGGTTTGGATTGCGTCGAAAATAGGCGTTGTCTTGGTGCCAAACCTTGGCGCTGCCAATGCGCGGCGGTTTTAGCAACATGATGCTTTGAAGTAGAACAACGTCGGGCCCCAACAGTGCTGTAGCAATCGCTGCCATCTTTGGATGGAAGGCTAGCTTTCGGAAGAAGACGTTGTGTCGAACCACGTTGGAGAGTTTTCGAACCCTTAATTCAATCTCGTCAGGCGCATTTTCGCCGCTTTCAACTGACGGCTCAAATTCCACCAGCCCGTCAGGGCCATCCGGATAACACCGTACAATTTTGGTAATTTCGCTTCGCACGGATTCGACTTCGTCCGCCGTGAATAGCCCTCCAACGGTGATGTACCCTTGTTGCCGGTACTGTAAAATCTGTTGATCGCTGATGGGGATAACGTTATCTGTCATGTTGTAACACTTTTTCCCGTTGACGCGCTCAATACCCTCGGCTGTGCATGAACTCGATTAGTGCTCTGCGGCGCGGTCCCGCCGACTTTACCAAGTGATCCGGAAACTGTGAATTCCTTTCGTTCGCGCAGCTATGCTTCCACTGTTCGCCGTGATGCTCCAGCCATTCGACCTGCCAATCCTCCGTTGGTTTCGCGCCGAACGTCAGCCCCAAGAACCGGCGCCCCGGCTTTCCGCCCCATGAGGAGTGTCCGAGTTTCTGATTGAAAAAGATGATGTCACCTGGGCGCGTGTTCGTGGCGATGGCGCCGGGAAGGTCCGTCGGCGGCACGCCCGCCGGCGTTAAAGCGTCTGCATCGCTCGGATTGCCCATCGTAATCAACCCGCGCAGCGCATCGCCGTAGCCCCTGCGGTGTGTTCCCGGGAGCAGCCAGAGACAACCCGGTCCCTCGCTGTGGTCGTCCAGATACATTATCACCTTGAGCATCAGGTATTCAGTCGGCTTACCGGCTTCCATCGGGATGACCGTGTCCTGGTGCCAACTCGAATTCCCGCCGTGGCGCTGCGCGTCTGACGCAATGAGTTGGAACCCGTCCCCCATTAAGTTTTCTAGCCTGTCCATAATGCGGGGGTCATCAAGGAAATGATCGCAGAAACCTGCGTGAATGCTCAATCCGGGGTAACCCATCTGACCAACGCCCGCGAACGGTCCGCACACCGCGTCGCACCCCTCGTCAAACCAGCGGGAAAACTGCTCCATCTCTTCCGAATTAAACAAGCTCCGCTTGATAATAAAGCCGAACGTGTCGAAGTGCACCTTCTCTTGTTCTGGGGTCATGATGATTCACCTTCTGTCATGATGTAGAAAATATGGTCATTACAACTACAAGTAATAGGTTTGCTCATTAATTTGTGAGAGAGGCTTCCTCGTCTCGATTATTAGTCGGTCAATCCTTCCGTGTGTAAACATCACCCGCAAAGGCTCTACTTCGGTCTGTAGGAGAAGTTTCCGCCCCTCGACTTTCGCCCTTCAATCACGCCTCGTGTAATTATCAACAGAAACGACGATAACAACTCAATGGCGATGCAAACTATCGACCGTATCGGGTTTTTAAGGTTCCCCATTTCGTTGCGAGCTTGTCTGCCGACGACACCGCCTTGGGTGGGATGGTCGGCTGAAATTCGCCACGGTAGAACCGAACGCCATCTATCCAGTAATTCACTCTTGACCCTTCGGGCGCGTTGGTGATTTGCAGCGAACCCGCTAGGGCGGCGGGTATGCTGGTCACCCAGTATTCCTTCCATTCAGTGCCGACATCAAAAATCTTGTCCGGACCCATAGGCCACGGCTCGTTGATATGATCGATAAAGGTCAGTCTAAGCTGGCGGGGTTTTTCCGCCTTTAGAAATGCGGAGAAAGTATGAATCTTTTTCTTCTCAAGGATAAAAACATCCACTTGTACAATATTGGGTTTCCATTTGTCAACCGGATCCAAGATAATATCAAAGACGTAGAGGCTGGATTCCCCTACCGCGGCGTTCTTTTTGTCTAATTTCATGTTGCCCTGCGTCGCCGCCGCTTTCCATAGCCCCCACTGCGCCGTGTCGTCAGGCGTCTCGAAATCTCCGCATCGGGCGAGATTTTCAATTTCTTCTGCGCCGGCGCACACGCAATTGATAATAGTCCATGACAAAATTCCTATTACTATCATTAGCAATCTTGTTTGCAAACTTTTGGTTACCTCAGATACGTGTGTCATATACATACTTTTCAACGATGGCGCCATTTCTATAATTGCTAAGCTCGAAAAAAATATATCCCCTCGACGCAGCGCATCCCAGTTCTTCAGCCGATGCCTATCATAATTACCCGGTAAGCATAGTATAGCAAATCCCACCTAGACGGTCAATCCATAATCCAAGAATTAGGTCGGTGTGCTTATATACGATAAAGATGCATCATGTCAGTGTTTGTAGGTTGGGTAGGCCGGAGAAAATGAAACATGTGCATTCTGATAAATCGTCTTACCGGTAAATGCGTTCGATATTCGTTGAACGGAGCGAAACCCAACGGTGTTAAAACCTATGGACAACAAAAATGCGGCTTGAGGATTAAGTGATACCGAACATCAGATCTGTCTCTGGCCTGTAATTGCTATTTATTGTCCCAAATATTGTGCTGTTTGAATTGCCCGGTTTGTTTCCCTTATGGTTCATCAGCGTTAGGCTTCGGAAACACTAGAGAAGACTATCGCAGCGGGTAGAAAATTATCGCCTTCGCTATCCGCTCAGTGGACCCTACTCGGTTAATTGCTGTTCGCAACTTACCCGAACTGGCTTGCAGAGAAAATGTGTTTGGATTGAGAATCGTTAGGACCCACTAACACATCTCTTCAAAATCGAACGCAAAAAGAGGGCGATTTTCCTTAATCCACCGGCATCGCGTGTGCAGGAATTGTATGGCCTTGTTCACTCCAAAATTGGTAGGCGCCTTGGTGGAGCGGTATTACAAATGCTTTTGGGGCATTTTCAGGCGTCATATCCGCCGCAGCGCCTCCGGTGGCATCGCGCATTGCTTGCAATCCTTCTGAGGTATAAACCCGCTGGAGGATTGCATAAACTATTTCTGCTGACATATCTTTGTGAGCGATTAGCAATGTCGGCATCAATAGTGTGTTAACTGTCTCAACTTTGCCCCCGTAAGCATCCACTGGAAGTGCTCCGGATAGGTAAAACGGGTACTGGTCGTAAAACCCAGATGCTTGCGCGGGTGCGTCCATGTCAAGCATTCTGATGTCGTTAGTTGCAGCGAGCTGCGCCATCGCATCGTTCGGCACGCTGACCAACATATGAAAAGCGTTGACTTCTCCGGTCCGGAGCGCTGTTGCACCTTCATCACTGCCCTTATGCACCACCACAAATTCGCCCCAGATGCCAGCCGATGTTGCCAAGCGCGCTATCGTTTGTGCCGAGCCGGATCCGATTCTACCGCTGGCTATTGTGTTGCCGACCAAGTCTTCAAATTGATGAATATCGCTATCAGCCAGCACGGCAGTCTGGGAATACGCAATATAGAGTAGCGTCACGGCTCTGATGTTAGTTTTCGCACCCTCTTCAGCGAATACTTCTTGCCCGTGGAAACCCAAATAGCTTTCCGATGAAAAGGCGATACCGAGGTAATCCTGATTTTCGTTTACACGGCGTGTATTCGCTACCGATCCCGGAGATGCCTCAACAGCTATTTCCAATTTCGATTGATTCTGCGTGGCGATGTTACTCACTGCGTGCGCAAATGGCGTAAAGCTGCCGCCCGGCGTGCCGCCCAGAATAGTAACGGTTGTGGTTTCGGAGGCTTCCGGGACGTCTTCCGTTATGAGAAGTTCCTGAATCATGTCGCAGCTACTAATGGTGATAACGAACAACACAGCTATAGTTATTGCTAAGCTAGCATGAGAGGAAAGTTGACTTAAACACGGGCGATTTTTCTGCATTATTGGGTATCCTTCCTATGCGCGATAAAATAGTCATTTTTGTAGTTTTTATAGACATCAGGTGAACGATGAGCAACTAATCAAATGCGCGAACTGCAAGTATGATAGTCTTCCCCAGTCTCCCTCCCAACGAAAACCCTTCGTATGGATTGGAGATTTCTGAACACCGAACTCCTCCTTTGACTCTTGTTGATTTTAGTTGGATCGAAAGTCATGACGTCAGAATAAAACGGTTGGTGGCTCGGAAGATTCAAATTGCGTTGAGTTTCGTAAAGTCTAGAGACCGCCAGAGAACCCTATCGCCCACCCAATCTAGTCGGTTGATTCCGCAGCACAAATTACAAAAAACTCATCGATCCCTTAAAATTTCAGTCAAATATTGGGACGTATGTCATTGCAGAAAGCAGGTTCGGATTTAGATAACGCGTCGGGTTACGCTACGTCATGGAGGTTTTGTAACATTATTCAGTTGCGGTGCCCCCACCTAATGATGGCGTTTTTCGTTAAACTGCTCAACCTAACCTACAGCTTCTGTACAGGTGTCATTTTTCTGGTTTTTTTGGAATTTAGGACTAAGATTGAGGCCGTGGCTAAGCCTATGACGGATTGAATCTCAATATACCACATTTTCCATATTGAATGAGGCTGGAAAATGGGATTGAAATAAACGGCGACGGTCCCAAGGACCCAGACCCAACCGGTTTTCTGTCGTTTCCATGCCTCGGATGCGAGATATGCGAACGCCGGACAGCAGACTCACTTAAGCAAGGTTGAATGCGGATAAAATAGATCCCCAAAAAAAGGAGTGTACAATAGCATCGCAATGACTATGGCTTGGGGAATCCAAATTGATTTCGTATCAATTTTCATGTATGGAGTTCTCAACGGGCTGTGTCTCGAAGATACGACGTTGTAAACGTTGAAGTTGGCCCGCCCTAGAGTTGCGGCCAGCGCAGTTTCTGACCGCACCAGCGCACTGCATAAATACTGGTTCGGTAAGGAATTCGAATTTACCGCAGAATAAAACGATCATCTACTCTAGCTTTAGCTCCCGCTTGTCAAGGGGGAGGGATTTACGATTCGACGTGACGCACAGCCGATATATGCAGTGACCAATAGCTAGTGACTATGACGTTTATATTTGATTTTCATTCGACCAGTGGGTCAGGGCTTTTTCGGGTGATGAGATTTCGGCGATTGATGTGTAATAGAAGCGTTCCCAGCCTTGCTGCGGCAGTCCTGTAAACAGCATGAGATTGAGCGGGTATTCGTCACTATCAGCGGCACGGCGAAAGTCGTCTCGAAATAGAAATATTGGTTTGCCCGCGGTTATCGCCATTCCAAGTTCGACCATGACGCCTTCGTCGGGTGGCACGCCGTTAACAACGGCAAAGATTGCGTCCGCCTCCATTAAATCCTGCATGTCCGCCTGCCCGACACGATAAGCCCAACCCGAAGACGAGGTGTCTTCGTTGTTCCGCGCAAACGGCTCCCACACTTCTAAGCCCAGCGCTTCGAGTGCCTGGACGAGCGCGGGCAACAGGACAGTCCGCTGTTGGTCCGAGAATCCGTAAGGGTTCGCGAGGTATACGGTTTTACGTCTCTTCATCACGATTCCTTGCTACCAGCGCTACCAACGTTCGACGACAACTTTCTTTTGAGTGAAGAACTCGACAGCGTCTTGACCCTGGCCGTGTAAATCCCCGAAGAAGCTATCCTTCCAGCCGCTGAAAGGGAAGAACGCCATCGGCGCCGCGACGCCGAGATTAATTCCGATATTGCCAATTTCCGCCTCGTATCGGAATTTTCGGGCGGCTGCGCCGCTGCTGGTATAGAGGCACGCCATGTTGCCGTAATTTCTGCTATTGACCAACGCGATAGCATCATCAATGGTATTGACGTGAATCAGGCTCAACACTGGACCGAAAATCTCGGTTTGTGCGATTTCGCTGTCTGGATTCAAATCGTCGAGCAAGGTTGGACGAACGAAATATCCGTTGTCGTATCCTGAAATCTCGGTGTTGCGGCCGTCTACGAGGATTTTGGCGCCTTCGTCAGCGCCTTTTTGAATCAATCCTTCAATGCGAGTTTTGCTTTCGGGCGTGATTACGGGCCCCATCTCGACATTAGGATGTAATCCGTTGCCGACTACTCGACTCGCGGCCGCGTCTACCATGATGTTCGTGAACCAATTTCGCGCCTCGCCAACAGTAATCGCAAGCGAACCCGCCAAACAGCGTTGTCCGGCACAGCCAAACGCGCTTTCAGGAACAGTGCGCTGTGTGAGCTCCATATCGGCATCGGGCAGGACGATGATGGGATTCTTGGCGCCGCCTTGGCACTGCGCCCGCTTGCCGTTCACCGTGGCTCGACCGTAGACAGACTTGGCGACAGCGGTCGAACCGACGAAACTAACGGCTTTAATCGTCGGGTGATCCAAGATGGCATCAACCGTCTCTTTCGTGCCGTTCACCAAATTAACGACGCCCTCCGGCAGGCCAATCTCTTCCAGCAAACCGAAGATTTTTTGCATGGTCAGCGGCACCTTCTCCGACGGTTTAACAATGAAGGTATTGCCGCAGGCTATAGCGTACGGAAGAAACCAGAAAACGATCATGCCGGGGAAGTTGAACGGGGCGATAGCGGCGCAGACCCCGACCGGTTGACGGATCATCATCTCGTCAATTCCGGCGGCGATATCTTCCAAATTATAGCCTTGCATCAGGGTAGGAATGCCGCAGGCGACTTCGACGTTCTCAACGGCTCGGCGCAGTTCCCCTCTCGATTCATCAAGCGTCTTGCCGCATTCTAAGGTTATAGTGCGTGCAATAGCATCGAAGTGTTCCTCAAGCAGAATTTTCAGTTTGAATAGGAATTGCACTCTTTCGGTCGGCGGGGTGCGGCGCCACTCGACGAGCGCTTTAGAGGCAGTTTGCGCTGCTTGATCTACTTCTGCGGCGGGCGAGAGGGGAACGGCGCCGATGACTTCAGCCGTGGCGGGATTGTACACGTCTAGGTGCTCGAGTGCACTAGAATGGCGCCACTGGTTACCAATGTAGTTCGGAAGAATATTTCTCGTATTCATGGCGTTTCGGAGCCTCCTGAATTTGGCTGGCTTGGTAATTTAAAAGGATGTGGTAATTGTAATTAAGGATTGCAGATTACCTCAATTTCGATGGGAAAAGCTAAAGAAGACGAATACTATCGCACTTCCTAATTGCTCGCTTGTTCTCTCCCTACCCGCTTAGCTGAGAGTTTAATCTCAACCGAAATGAAAAGCTATTATGGCATAACCCCGAAGAATTTACAACAAGCATTTTTTTAAACGGTAGGCACGGTTCATGGGAATAACGTGTAGACATTTGTGTTTAGCACAACGCCGATAAGGCTCCACAGACTGCCGGCAAGAAATTGCCCGAAAATCAGTCCTAGGAAGAAGGGCAATGCGCGGCGGTAGGATGTGACACCGCCAGCGGCAAAAAGGAGGCGTTTAAACAACCAGCCGAAGAAGATGGACAGCCACATCCAACCGATTGCCCAACCGTTTCCGACAGCATAGCCGACGGGGTATAGGGGCCACCACAGGAATCGTCTTTTCAGGACGGTAAGTGCCGCAGTGAAAAGGAAGCCAAACCCCATGTGTTGAATTGCGGGTACGTCGGTCGTTTGCGGAAACGCAATCCAACTGTGAAGACGGTGTGTTTCGCCAACGCCCCAGTGATGGAATTGGAATTTGTAGTAAAGCGCGACGTGCGCGCCAATCGCCATGATTGTACCGACGACCGATGCCACGATGAACGCCACGACCAGCCGATTTTCGCTGATTTTGAAATGCGATGCGATTTTGAATCCTTCCAACTGATGGGGCATGGGGTGGCATCGATAACCGTAAGCCAGCCACGACAAGAGTGTTGTATTCGTTAAATTTCCTGTGCCAATGGGACGGGTACCGATCAACCAAATCATAATTTGGTCCGGGTGGGCGCTGTGCAATTCGTGCGTCGGCGGACCCAACTCGGCACGCATGCGGGTCATTCCAATACAGAGCAGAAAGTAGATAACGAAGTATCCCGACGCCACCCAAAGCGACAGCCCAGCCTGAAACCAGAAGAATAGGATGAATCCCATTCCGAAGATGATGCCTAAGACAGCGGTTCGATAAAGCGGGTCAGCGGCTTTGGAAAAAAAGACCCCGTTTACTACACGGGCGATGTGTTTTCGGCTGGTCCAAAGCGCCAGAATTCCAACGCCGAGCCATGCACCTGACCTTTGCTGCGCTTGCAAGCTGATTGCGGTTGTCCAGCCAATCGCATTGAAAAAGATTCGTTGTGCGGTCCAAAACAGATAGAAGAACCATAACGAAAAAGATAGGTCGAGCGGCATCAGAAATCCAAAACCGACGGCAAAAGGGTAGACATACATTGGAAATCCGCCGCTGCCTCCCCAACCGACCGAGTTCCACGGTTTTTCGACGAATTGAATTACGTACTTTGCATTGAGTGATGGAACAACTGGATAAAGATAGTTGATACCGGAGAGGATTTCGAGGCAGAAAGCGATACCGAATCCAATCCAGATGAGCCGGTTGGTGAATAATTTGGAGCTGCCGCCGATGACTTCCACCGGCATTACGGTCAGCGGATAGCTCAACTTCTCATGGTCGATCCACTGCTTTCTAACTATAATGTTGATGCAGAGCATGACGAACAAAATAACGACGACGAAGGCCGTCCACGCGAGCATGGGTGTGAGCCACGCATCAATATACTCACGCCGCCAAAAGCTATCATCACCCTCAAAATACCCTTGTAAAACGCTTCGATCTTCAACCGCGAGCCATGACGGGATGAATCGAAAAAAGAGTGCTTCCCATTCGTTTTCGGGGGTTGCGAACCAGAAAGCGTTTGCCATCATGGGCACCAACTGGCGGACAATGTCGTGACCTGCGAGCGCTGTCGCGACCGAAACCATGATATACACAATTGCTAACTCCGACTCGCTCAACGGCGCACGTTTAAAGAATCGCTTCAACAATAGGTTGACCAGTGCCGCGAGGAAGAGTGTAAACAGTACCGTGGGGAAAATTGAAAAGTCTGTCAATTCCCACACAACCCGATTTTCCGCGGATACAATCCAATAACAGTTGAGTATAATGAGAATTGAGCCGAAAATCAGGGCACGGATAATGAAACGCGTACGCAGTGTATGCACGTCGGAGATTGTGCCGCTTTTTACGTCTCGTACCACCTTTAGCTCCCATCAAAAACTTATGTTAGCACGGGGCGATGATACATGAGGCCCCCAAGGTTGTCAAGGCATTTGCGTTTCCTGGCCTATGCCGCATAACCACCGGCAACCAATCAGAATTTCTGAGGTGGCACTGAAAAATGCGCCGATGATTTAGTGTTTTTTTAGACCAATAATTATTTGTGCAGGCAGTTCGCGAGGTTGCAGGCTTAATGGTATGCGGAGCACCCAAACTTGTGGAATGGCGCGCATCGAAATCGGACGGGGTTTAAAGACCGGACCGACCGAAACTTGTGAAAATGTGAAAGGAATTGACCATAATAAGGGGAAATTTTTAACAAATCAGGGAATGAAGTTGCGTCAATGCACTAATTTGTGCTATACTATGTCGGTAATTTTGAACCAATGTCTTAACCGTCCAAAAATTAGGAGGGTGACTTGGAAAAAGGAGGAACTGGTGGGTCAAGTCGAACGCTGTTTTGCGTTTTGGGATTGAACCGAATATTCTGATGAATGATGATTCAAAAAATGAGGTAGTGAATGCCGGTGAATTCGCAGTTGAAGCGGATGAGGCGGGCGCGACTGAAGTGGAGACGCAGTCTGAGTCCGAAGATAACTCAGGTTCTGCAGCTGCTACTAACCAAACGACCGAGCAAGAAACGATCCAGGCAAGCGAGGAAGCACCTGTAGAAGGCGATGCAGAGGTTGATGCTACGGGAAAAGTGGGTCAAATCGTAGCAGTTGCAGAAACTGATGATACGTCTTCAATCGAAGCCGCGGGTGCGGATGCAACCGGGGATTCAGGCGGGGAGTCATCAGGCGCCGATATCTCGGACATGGAGTCGCTTGAAGAGGCGTACGATAACTCTCTTAAAGCCTTCACGGAAGGCGAAGTTGTTAAAGGCACCGTTGTCGATGTCAATCGCGACGAAATCATGATTGATATCGGTTTTAAATCCGAGGGATATATTCCTACAGGAGAATTTGAGGTCGGGAAAGACGGGCTGCCGTCTGTGTCCGTTGGCGATGAGATTGATGTCTATATTGTACGCAGAGAAGACGCCGAAGGCCAAATTGTCTTGTCCAAACAATTTGCCGACCAAAAGATTGTTTGGGACGAAATCGCCAAAGCCCACGAAGATAAGCAACCCGTTCAAGGCAAAGTTGTAGAACACATCAAAGGAGGACTTCGGGTTGAGGTTGGTAAATTACGCGCGTTTCTACCAGCTTCACAGATTGAATTGCGCCCTGTTCAAAATTTCGAGCGTTACATTGGTAAAACACTTGAGATGAAGGTAGTTAAAGTCAGCAGGCGTCGCCGAAACATTGTCTTGTCGCGCCGAATACTTCTCGAAGAAGAATTGGCGTCGCAAAAGGCGGAATTGCTCAGTGCACTTGAAGTTGGGCAGATTCGGTCCGGGGTGGTTAAGAATATTACTTCCTTCGGCGCATTTGTTGATCTCGGTGGCATTGACGGGCTGCTCCACAAGACAGATATGTCGTGGAGTAGAGTGAATCACCCTTCAGAGATGATTTCGATTGGCGACGAAATTAATGTAAAAATTACTGACATTGACCACCAAAGCGAAAAAATTTCGCTCGGCTTGAAACAAAAAACCACAGATCCGTGGCTCACTGTTGAAGAAAAATTTCCGGTTGGATCCACGGTTCAAGGGCGTGTTGTCAATATTGTCAACTATGGCGCGTTCCTTGAACTTGAGGAAGGGGTTGAAGGACTCATTCATGTATCGGAAATGTCGTGGACAAAAAGAAATGTTGCACCTTCGAGAATCTTCAGTAAAGAGGACAAGGTTGAGGCAGTTGTCCTTGAGATTGATAGAGGGAGCAAAAGGATTTCCCTTGGGTTAAAACAGCTCCAGCCCAATCCATGGGAACTATTGGAAACCAAGTATCCGATTGGTACAAAGATTGTTGGCCGCGTGAGAAACCTGACAGATTTTGGCGCCTTTGTTGAAATTGAAGATGAGGTGGATGGTCTGATACACACGACAGACCTTTCTTGGGTCAAGCGAGATGTACACCCGCGTGAGATTCTCAGGGAAGGCGATGAGGTTGAAGTCATGGTTTTAAGTATAGATCCCGCAGAGCAAAAGGTTTCCTTGGGCCTTAAGCAGATTGAACCCGATCCATGGTTGCAGGTTCCCGAGAAGTACAACATTGATTCAATTGTTCGCGGAGAAATTGTGAATTTGACTAATTTCGGCGCATTCGCAAAGCTTGAGGATGGCATTGAGGGACTCATTCACATTTCTGAACTTGCTAACCAACGTATTGATAAGCCTGAAGATGTTGTCTCAATTGGCGACGTGTTTGACCTAAAAGTGATTCATCTTGATGCGACGGAACGCCGCATCGGTTTGAGTCTGAAGGGAGCACGAACGGCGCAAGAACGTGCAACCGTAACGCAATATCAGGAACAGCAAGAAACGGAGGACCCCGAGGAGCCGACCACTACATTGGGTGCCTTGCTTAGAGAAGAACTTGATAAATCCGCTTCTGAGGAGTGACAGAACCGGAATGATATGCAATCGCTGAATCTTTAAGTTCCGCCATTGAATGAATCTACTGCATGTCGTGCGGAAGAGTGGGTTGCCGTGCGGTTCGTGAGATTGATGCCGTAGAATACAAGGTTATTGTGTTGTGTGTTCTGTGATGGTATCACTGTTGAAAACTGCTTTTAATTCCTTTCCAAATAAAATCTTGCCGGTGACTTTCCCCCCTCCCTCTTTGACGTGGATTTAGGCAAATATCAGACTCGTAATTTGTCCTCTTTCCTTATGCTAGATTGGGACCGTAGGCATCACTGTGTTTAGACGCAAATCCGGGCAGTGAACAACGGCGGCAGCGCACCGGATATCCAAGGCGTCCGGATGACCTGAAATCGCTCAATCATTGAATGGTCTGCGGAGAGAATTGGTGAATAGGTTTATTGGGATCTCGACATCAAATTGAGTTGGTTTGAGTTGATTCAGGGAAGCCACGCGTATCTACCGCACGTGCTGTATTGAAGATTGGGCGGGGACAAACACGAGAAATATTGCGACGGTTTATCGCTAAAACACGCAATATGCATCCACCTACAATTGAGGTTAGGAGCAATCAATTGAGCCGAAATTTTTTATTTACATCAGAATCTGTAACTGAAGGTCATCCTGACAAAATTGCAGATCAGATTTCTGACGCGGTACTTGATGCAATTATGAACGAAGATTCCAACGGACGCGTCGCATGCGAGACCTTGGTGACAACCGGGCTTGCCCTAATTGCAGGCGAAATCACCACGAACAGCAACATTGATATTCCCGCCATTGCCCGAAAAGTGATTCGACAGATAGGATACATCAATTGTGATTTTGGATTTGACGCCGACCACTGTGCAGTGCTGACGACGATTGATAAACAGTCCCCCGATATTGCGATGGGTGTTGATCGCCTCGGCGCTGGCGATCAAGGCATGATGTTCGGCTATGCTTGCCGTGAAACTGACGAATTGATGCCGATGCCGATCATGCTGGCTCATCAACTGACGCGGCGTCTGGCAGAAGTGCGGCGAGAAGGTGTACTCAATTATCTGCGTCCTGATGGAAAGTCGCAGGTTACGGTTCAGTACATTGATGGGCAGCCTGCGTATGTCCATACGGTTGTAATTTCCACCCAGCACCACTCAGAAGTTGACACCGACGAGTTGAACGACGACATTACTAGAGAAGTTATCTGCCATGTGATCCCGCCGGAACTGCGGGGCACAGACATGGTAATCCATGTTAACCCAACCGGAAGATTCGTCGTCGGCGGTCCACAGGGAGATGCAGGTTTAACTGGACGAAAGATAATTGCCGACACCTACGGCGGCATGGGACGGCACGGCGGCGGCGCGTTTTCCGGGAAAGATCCAACGAAGGTCGATCGAAGCGCTTGCTACGCTGCCCGGCATGCAGCGAAAAATATTGTGGCGGCAAAGCTGGCAGAACGGTGTGAAGTCCAAATCTCTTACGCCATTGGAGTGGTCGAACCAATATCAGTTATGGTTGATACATTTGGTACCGGAAGAACTATTGGAGGCGTGAGGCTTTCAGATGAAACTTTGACTAGTGTTGTGAAGTACGTTTTCGATTTAACACCCGCAGGAATCATCGAACGCTTGGATTTGCGTAGACCAATCTATCAAAAGACGGCGGCTTATGGACACTTCGGACGCGAAGAAGACGGTTTCACATGGGAATTGACCGATTATGTCGAACGCCTCAGATCTGAGGCACAGCGCTACACAGGAGATTAAATGGATTACGATATTAAAAGCGTAGATCTTGCAGTGGAAGGGAAGCAGAGGATTGATTGGGCGGAACGTTTTATGCCAGTGCTCAGCCTAATCCGTGAACGGTTTGCTGAAGAGCGTCCATTGGACGGGGTACGAATCTCTGCCTGTTTACACGTTACAACGGAGACCGCTAACCTTATGCGAGCTTTGAAGGCAGGCGGCGCGGAACTTGCCTTGTGCGCTTCAAATCCACTGAGCACCCAAGATGCTGTTGCTGCGTCCCTCGTGGCACATGAGGACATCTCTGTCTTTGCAATAAAAGGCGAGGACAATGACACCTACTACCAACACATTGATGCAGCTGTAAACTTTCAGCCGTTAATTACAATGGATGACGGCGCCGACTTAGTTTCACAACTCCATTCTGAAAACACGAACCCCGCTCACGTCGAAAAGGTGCTCGCTGGGACAGAGGAGACGACAACTGGGGTGATTCGGCTCAAAAGCATGGCTGCTGAAGGTGTTCTTCGGTACCCAATCATCGCCGTCAATGACGCCAAGACAAAGCACTTCTTCGACAATCGGTACGGTACGGGGCAAAGTACATTGGACGGCATAATTCGTGCGACCAATTTGCTAATCGCCGGAACAACTGTTGTCGTTGTCGGTTACGGTTGGTGCGGCCGTGGATTTGCCAACAGGGTGCGAGGGTTAGGAGCGAACGTCATCGTCACTGAGGTTGACCCATTGAGTGCATTAGAAGCAGTGATGGATGGATTCCGGGTCATGCCGATGATTGATGCGGCTGCGGAGGCGGATCTTGTTGTTACATTGACGGGGGATATTCATGTGTTGCGCCGCGAACATTTTGAGGTGATGAAGGACGGCGCAATTATTTGTAACTCGGGACACTTTAACGTTGAGATTGATATCCCAGCGCTTAAAGATTTGAGCATTGATGTGAGAACAGCCCGCGAATATGTCGAGGAATATACTTTGAAAGATGGGCGTAGACTTTGTTTGCTTGGTGAAGGGCGGTTAATCAATCTAGCCTCGGCTGAAGGCCATCCCGCAAGTGTCATGGATATGAGTTTTGCTAATCAGGCATTGTCCGCCGAGTACATCGTCCGGAACGAGTCGGAAATGGAAAACCGTGTTTACCTCGTACCGCCGGCACTTGATGCCTCCGTCGCCCAGCTAAAATTACAAGCACTCGGCGTTACTATTGATGAGTTGACTGAAGAACAGCATACTTACCTAAATTCCTGGACGATGGGCACTTAAGAATCAAGTCATGCGCGTATCTTGAGGATATCCGACTGATGAAGAAATCGGAGCTATGGGAAAGTATAATATTGCTTTTTGCGGCGATTTTATTGTTGCCAATCTGGTTATTGCAGTCCGATCCTTCACGACTATCTGAAGGTATGTTTCGGCTCGGTCAAATTCTCCAAGGAGTTTTGTTGGTGACACTCGTCGTTATCTTGGTTCGCCGCGTTCGCCGCGTCGTGTATGCGCTGAGGAACAAAAATCGTCGATGAACTTGCGTTCATAGGCTTTCGAAAGCTTCGAAATCTCGAAAGTTAAAACCAAAAGGGCGTGCCAATCTGAAAGGTTGATTGATGAGTATTTTGGTTGTTGGATCGGTTGGACTGGATTCAGTGGAAACATCCGCCGGTAAAGTCGAGAACGCACTAGGTGGATCGGCAATCTATTTTTCGGTGGCAGCAAGTTTTTTTCACAATCCTATTCGCTTAATGGCTGTCATCGGCGATGATTTTCCTCAAGAACACATTCACTTCCTTCAATCACGCGCAATTGATTTAACCGGGTTGGAGCTGATTCAAGGCGGCAAAACTTTTCGTTGGGGCGGGCGTTATACGGATGATCCGAACGCTGCGCTTACACTTTTCACTCATTTGAATGTCTATGGCGACTTTAATCCGAAGTTGCCCGCAAATCATAAAGATACACACTTCGTGTTTTTAGCGAATATCAATCCTGAACTACAGTTGAGCGTCCTCCAGCAAACAACGGATGCAAAGTTAATTGTTTGCGATACAATGAATCTCTGGATTAATAATAGCCGGGATGCACTCATCCGAACCTTGAGCAAGGTTGATATACTGATTATCAACGATAGCGAAGCCCGTCTTTTAACGGATGAAAGCAATCTTATACGCGCCGCGAAGGCAATCCTAACTTATGGACCGAACCGAGTGATTATTAAGAAGGGTGAACACGGGGCGGTTTCTTTGACGGACTCCACTTTCTTTTCCGCGCCGGCTTACCCACTGCAAATCGTGTCGGATCCAACCGGTGCCGGCGATAGTTTCGCAGGCGGATTCTTGGGTTATTTGGCGTCTACAGGCGATACGTCAGAGCATACTATTCGCAAAGCCATAATATACGGGACGGTCATCGCCTCATTCAACGTTGAGGATTTCAGTCTAAACCGACAACGCTCCCTGACCCCCGCAGAAATCAACCAACGCTATTCTGAAATTCAGAAATCGGTACAGTTATAAACCTGCAAAACCGATTTGCCAACTAGGTCTTCACCAGTGCCAGCACGCTACACGCACCTATAGCGACTATCTGCCTACCATTATGCTGCGCCGAGTTTTAGCGCGGAAGTTCGGGAGGATTTCAGATAATCGCTGCCACAGGGTAGATTTAGAATAATTTCAGACCAATCTCGCCGTCAAATTTGCCAAGGGTATGCTCAGTAAAATTTCGCATTTCTACTTTTCTTGGTGAAGATGCTTACTAGTGGCAATTCCTACGCTTTCACATGAGTCAAGAAATTTAAGGTGAACTGTGGTAAAAGACGGTTTGTTAATTACTTTTGAGGGTATGGAAGGTTCAGGAAAAACGACGCAAATTCAACGGCTGTCCGCGGTTCTCAGTCAAGCGGGCTATGCCGTGTGCGTTACACGTGAACCGGGCGGGACACCCATATCGGAGGAAATTCGCGGCATCTTCTTGAATCCCAATCACAACGAAATGGAATCAACGACGGAGTTGCTATTGATTGCCGCGGCGCGGGCGCAACATGTGTCCGAGGTTATTTTACCCGCATTGGATGGTGGGAAGATTGTTATCTCCGATCGATACTCGGACGCAACGGTCGTTTACCAAGGCTATCGGTGCGGATTGGATTTGAATCTGATTCATAAGCTAAATCGTATCGCGGCACACGGCTTGTCACCGGAACGCACCTTTGTGTTAGATTTGCCGGTAGAAATCGGCTTAAAACGTGTGCAGCAGAGAAGGAGTGCGATGAATCGTTTGGATTTAGAGGATTTCGAATCTCACAATCGAATCCGCGAAGCCTATCTTGCGATCGCAAGTCAAGAGCCTGATCGCATTACCATAATTGATGCCGAAGCAAACGTGGATAGCATACATGAATTGATTAAGTCGGAAGTAGACGACTTATTGCGAACGAAGGGAGTGGAACGTAAACTGTAAGATTTCGTTCCATTGATTCACCGCCTATGCGGTCACCTATCATTGGCCACGAACAAATAATAGAACAACTGCTCCATGCCATTGAATCGAATCGTGTGGCAGGAGCATATCTGTTCGCAGGACCCGCAAATGTCGGCAAAGAAACCGTCGCCCTGTACTTTGCGAAGTCAATTAACTGCACGGCGTTGGAACAGGGGCCGTGCAACTCCTGTTTGTCTTGTCGCAAAATCGATAACGGAAACCATCCGGATATGCAGATAATAAATCCATTGGGCGCATGGATGAAAATAGATCAGATTCGCGAATTGCAAAAACGGATTGTCTACCGGCCGCTTGAGGGGAATCGAAAAGTATATATACTGAATGAAGTAGATTGCATGAATCTGGAGGCGGCGAATTGCCTACTCAAAACTTTAGAAGAACCGCCAGCGGCATCGGTGTTAGTGTTGATTACTTCGAATTTAGATGCGTTATTGCCTACGATTCGATCCCGGTGCCAGATTATTGACTTTCACCTGCTTACCATTCCTGAACTTTCTGAGTACCTTGTGCGACAATTCAACCTTGAGGAACACAAAGCTTTTCACATCGCCTCGTTATCACGCGGCGCAGTTGGAAATGCGTTGACCCGATTGAGAGAAAAAGAAGATATTTCTTATGAGGAAATCCCGGAGATTATAGAGTCTAGCGACCGATTGGCGGCTTTTCGCATAGCCGAGAAGTTCAATCGGGATCCGGATGCGCTTGAACAACTTGTATCTTGGTATCGAGATTTGTTACTGTTGCACCAAGGCGCCCCGGTGGATTCACTGACTCATATCTTTCATGCGCAGCGTCTGCAGCAACTGACGTCCCGATATTCACGGTTGAAACTGCAAACAGCTATTAAAACAGTTTTTGAAACCAGGGAATTGCTTAAACGTAACGTCAACAGCACGTTGGCACTAGAAGTGATGGTTTTGAAGTTGTTGCCCCGTACATGAAACATCGCATTCGCAGCTGAAAATTTCACAGCGGACGTGTCTCACCCGGCTAACCCTGCAATCGAATCCAATGACCGAGGGTAAACGCCGCGTTGAGGAGAATTTTCTTGATTGGAAAATTGTTGATTTGTGCCCAATTTATTTTTACTGTGTTAATGCCACTGGCCGTCTCTGCCCAAAACCAAGATGTGCAGGAAGATGTCGAGGCTGTCCAGTCTGCCCATGACCTCTTCTACATTCGGAAATATTCAGAGGCGATTGCGGCTTATAAGCCCCTTTTGAAAACACCACTTCGTCCGAATACGAGAGATGCAATCCGCATAAATATGGGACGCTGCTATGTACATCTCGGCGAAGATGCGCTTGCCGCCCAAACTTTCCGCGCCATTATTGATGATAATCCAAGCGGTTCATACGCGAGCCAGGCGGTCCACCAAATAGGAAATCTCTATATCCAGAGGTATCAATACAATGATGCAATTCGATCGTGCAATGACCTCGTACAGAAATATCCGAAATCTCACGCAGCAGAAATTGCGCGCTACTTAATCGCACAGTATTTGAACTCCGGCGGCATGGTCGATAAGGCAATTCAGAATTACCGCGGGTTTTTGAATGATTATCCGAATTCTGTTTACCATGTCAGCGCGCTGCACAGCCTCGTTCGGCTATACCTCGTGAGAGACCGGCACGACGAGGCACACGAATTACTTCAAGATTATCTCCGCCAAAATTCCGGCGATACAGACTTGATGGAGCAACTGGCAGACCTATATAAACAACAGGGTAAACATAGTGAGGCGTTTAGCCTTTACCATGCGGCGCTTGAGCACAATCCGAACGATATTAATCTCTTAAAAAAAATTGGTGAATTACACGCGGAGCGCGGCGAACGTAATCAAGCCGTTCACGAGTGGTCGAAAATCATCGAGAATGGTTCAATTCAACCACACCGATACCAACAACTAGGTGAAATCTATGTTTCTAATCAGATGTATGATGAGGCGATTGAAGTATATCAGACTGCACTGATACGCGATACAACAAGCGTTTCCCTCTATACTAAGCTTGCTGATGTTTACAAAATTCAGGGTCAAATCGAAAACGCAATCAACACCTATCTACGGGCGTTGAATGCGGTTGATATTGGGTATAGCAGTCGTGACAGACTCATTGAGAACATCGCCGAAATTTATGAAGGAGAGCAACAGGATCGCTTATTTGCGAAGATTGCTGCACGCCTAAAAACCGAACGCCGGAAAAGTCCTCAGAATCCGAAGCTAGTTTTGGCATTGGGCGAAATTTACTTTCATCAAGGGAATTTGGATTTAGCGCTTGAGAGTTTTTCCCGAATTCATCAGGTTTATCCGCCGGATCGCGGTCGATACTTGGAGAAATATGCGCACATTTTGGAACGGCAAAAGCATCCTAAAGCCGTTGATTATTACGAAAAAATCATCTCGCTTTTTCCGGATAGCGTTATGGCTTGGACCGCAAAGATGAAGGTGGCGCGGATTTACGTAACGATGGCACGCTGGCAGGATGCACTAGCGGTTTTGAACCAGATGGCGCAGCGGCACGAGGATGTAAACACGCTGCTCCTCTTGGGACATGTATGGTTACATGGCATCCATGATGTTGCGGTGGCGATGAAAACTTACCAATCGTTAATGAGTCAACCATTGACATCTGCACAAGAGACTGAAGTTCAACTGCGATTGGCAGAATGCCAAATTCTACAAGGTCAGCACAATCTGGCTCAGAATGTACTGCGCCCAATGGCTGGAGGACATGGCAAATTTAAAGCTGAAGCCCAAAAGTTAATTGGAGATTCATTACTCCTTCAGGAACGCTTTGAGGATGCAGTTAAGGCGTACCATACCGTGTTGGAAATTGCCGCGTTCCATCCCGCGAGCAATGACGCTCTGGATCGAATCGTCCTAATCAACTCCAATTCAGATTTTAACCGCGAACCACTCAAGCGTTACGTTAAAACATTGCATGCATACCTGAAAGGGCAAACGGATGACGCATTAAAGCAAGGTGCAGAAACGATCGACTTATACCCTCATGCGCTAATCATTGATGAGTTGAGGCTGTTATTCGGAGATATTTATCTGAATCAAGGTGACCACACTAGCGCGATCGATGCGTATCACCAGGTTGTCAATTTCGAGAGTCCACGCGCGCCGGAAGCACAGTCTAAGATTGCCGATATCTATCGCTGGCGACTAGGGGACGTTAGAAAAGCGATGCAAATGTATTCTACGTTGATAGATAGTCATCCGGAAAGCGTCGTTGTCGCCTATGCGCGTCAACAGATCAATGAGATGCAGAAGATGCTATCGGAATGAGAAATTTGGTAGGACGAGGAACCCGCTGGAGAGGTTAGCTGATGCGGCATTCCGGTGCCCGCAGCCGTTTCAATCCTTCAAGGAAGAGGCAGAATGCAATTACGCCGGCGCAAAGCAGATAGGGACTCTTGATCCCCAAAGTCGAATCTGCAAATACCCCACCCAGAACGGGGCCCAACAAGATTCCACTCCCAAGTATTGCTTCGTGCCATCCACTTTTGTCACCCTTGCTTTCCTCCTCATGTAAACTGTAATACAAACTGCTGAAATAGGTAACGGCTGCACACACTGCTAAAGATGCAAAAGCGAACGCCCAAATTACGGCGTGGGTCCAACACCACATTCCCACAAACCCCATCACTGCTAGTAATTGCACACATACCAGAGGGGTTAACCGGTAATGCCATCGCGTCGAGTTATCCGTGCCGAACCAAAGAAACGTTAAGGTTTGCACACCACCCAGCGTCAACATAAGATTGCCGAACATCTTTGCAGAGATGCCCATTTCTAGCGTTAATTTTGGTGCGATGCGCCTCAAGACGCCCAAGCAAAACCACGATGCAAAGTTAGAAATCCGCGCAATCTGCAAAAAAATGCGTTGCGTTGTAGGAGGCGGCTGTGTTTCCTCCCATGTGTTTTCGAGACTTGAGGTAGGCTTTGCAGGGTTTTCTACGTGTAGATGCTTCTTCGCCTGGGCGTTAATGGTGAACCAATTTAGCAGGCTGAAACCGCCGGCAAGATAGAATGGAATAACCGGATTTTTTCCCCGATACAGGTAACTCGAAGTTACAGGTCCGGCTGTAATACCGGTACTCCAAAACAGGTTGAAGAGCCGCAGCCGCTTAATCAAATGCCTGCCGCTTCCTCGTTCAGCAAGCCACGCTTCGTACGCTGGCCAAAATAACGCTTGGCTCACGCCAACGCATGGAAAAACCAACGCTAGATGCAGCTTACGGAAACAGAACGGAAGCGAAAAGCTAAGGATCGCGAGTAACAGGCACCCCGCGGCGAGATTGTGGGTTCGGTTAATTCGATCGGAGAGCCGTCCGAAGGGAATGGCAAGAATAACGTAGATGCCGGTGCTAATCGCAGTGAGCGTACCTAAAAAGGTTGAAGTGAGATGGAGGTAGCTTGAATAGAATGCGGTATTTGTGAAAACCGCGCTAAAACAGAAATCCATAAGGAGGGCGGGAAGGTAGGCGCTATATTTTCGCAGTACGATGTCATCCTTTCACGAACTCAAATGGTATACACCAAATCGGGAGTACACAACGAGATTAGCTGCCGTCTCCAATGTTTACCGAGAGCACATAATGCGAGCGCGATAAAATTTAAGCTGTGCAATGCGAGGCGAATTCAGTCGGCAGTTGCTACTTGTCCGTTTTCTCGATCGGTTCTTCGCTGATACCTCCTTCACCTTGCTCTTGTTCAATTGCCGTACTATTGTTGTTGGAACGCCACTCCTTTGCCTGTTCTTCTAACCTGCGGAGATCGTTCGGATTTTTGATATCAATAATGTGGGGCGTGATAATGATTACAATCTCAGAGTTTTCCGTCGCGGTTTCTGTTCTTCTGAACAAATTGCCCAAAAATGGAATATCCCCCAAGACCGGCATTTTACTTTCAATTTTCTGTTGTTTTTGCTTAATCATTCCCCCTACCACAATTCTCTGTCCGTCCTCCACGTCAATGTAAGCGCTGATTGAGCTATCTTCCGTGATTGGCGCGTTGAAGTCTGTAAACTCAATAAAGTTACTGGCTTGGATTTGCACAATCTCCAACCCTATGGTGCGTTTACCGTCTGGTCCCGCTTTAGACTTCGCAATGTGGGGCTTAATCGTGATGTTGATACCGACAGGCGGCGTAATGAAATCGTAATTGAACAACGGCTGATTGACCGTTTCACCCAAAAGGCTTCTGGTATCAACACTCTGTAGATACGGTATCGAACGCCCGCGGCTCCACGTCGCCTCTTGGTTATCCCGCGTTAGCAGTGAAGGGGTCGATAACGTCTTCACTTTGTTTTCCCGCATTAGTGTGTGAAGAAGCGCCATGTATTCTTTTGTCGCCACGCTGTAGGTGAAACCACTAATTTCCTGATCAAGAGCGAATTTAGTATCTAGACCCCCGACGAGGGGATTGCCAGCGCGCAGTTCTTCACCGAATAGCCTGTTCTCTTGGGCAGTCAATTCAAGGCCTAGTTTCGTGGTTTCATCCAACGTCACCTCAAGAATCTGGATGTCGATCCAGACTTGACCGCGCACGAAGTCAAGGCCGCGAATCAGGGCTTCAACATCCGGCAGATAGCGCTGAGCCGTGGTTACGATGAGCGAATTGGTGTCTGGGTCCGCAAAGACGGTGACTTTACCGCGCAGCGAATTGATATCTTTCTGTTCACCGCGTCCACCGCGCGTGAAGTAGCGTCTCCAACTGAAACCTTGGCGGTCATCATCACCTTCCCATACTTCGCTTAACACATCCTTTATCTGTTCTGCGTTGGCGTATTCAAGCCGGATGGGTTTTGTAATTTCTTTCTGCGCTTCCGGTGTCGGCACATCAATCTGCTTAATCACCTCCCAAATGAGTTCGAAATTACGCTGTGTCGCGGTTGAGATGAAGACTGCATTCAGCGTGGGGTATGCCTCAGCTGTCACATTTCCGGCAAGCGCGCTCCGATTTTGGTTCGGTTGATTAGGCATCCACCACACGCGCGATGTACCGCTACCCTGGCGGTATAGGTTGTTGATAATGGTCTCGACATTCTCGGCGTCTGCATATTCCAAGAAATAAGGCCGTGTGGCCCATTCTTGGTCCGGCATGCTCACGTCAAGGCGTTTAATGAGATCCTCAATGGTTTCAAAATTTTGTTCCGCAGTGGAAACCATCAATACATTCAAGCGCGCATCCGGTACAAGGTGGACAGGGCCCTGGATACCAAAACCGGATGTATCTGTCCGAGAAAGTTCTTGCCGATCCCACCAGGATCTGTTTTGGTCCCGCCCCGCGCTGCCGCCTTCAAAGAGATCTTGAAGATTCTGGGCTATTGTCACGGCTTGTGCAAATTTCATAAAGTAGAGTCGAATCTCTTCTTGCGGGTCGGACTGGTCGAGTTCTGTAATGAGTTTTTCGATTATCGGGAAGTTTCGCGGATCTGAGGCGATAACCACAGCATTCAAGTGATCGCTCGATGCTATATTTACCGTACCGATAATGCCTTGATGTTCCTGTTCAGCAGTCTCTCTGCGTAAACGGCTGCGCCGGTTCTGCCATTCGCGTCTTTCCCACCTACTCGCGTATCGACCCGGACGACGTCCGGCGGTTTGGCCAGTAATGATTTCTTCGAGCGTTTGAGCGATGTCTTCAGCTATAGCGTGTTTCAATCGGAAGATTCGCATTTCTGTTTGGACGCTCGGCGCCGTATCTAATTGCTGGATCAGTTCCCTGAGCACAACAAGATTCGGCTCGGACGCTTTAATGATGAGCGAATTTGAACTTTCGTCTGCGGCAATCTGGATGCGGCCGCGAATCATGTCAATTCCCGCGCCGCTGTTCTTGGCTTTCTCCATCATCTCACGCATTTCATCCGGATTGCTGGTATAGCTCATTTTCCTGAGTATATTTGTAACTTGTTCTTCTTGGCGAAACACTTCGCTTAGGGTTTGTGCTAAGGACCTGGCTGTTGCATTGGTCAATGGAATTACCTCGACCTTTAGCGGTACGTCCGGATCTTCGTCCGCGACCTGCAAAATGGTAACAATCCTGCGAATATTGGAGGCGAGGTCGGTGATTATCAACGAATTACTGTTTGCGTCGGCGAAAATGTTTGCCGCACTGTTCAGTAACGGTTTAATACCGCCTACCAACTCCGATGCAGTAGCGCTATTCAACTGGATTATGTAGGTTTGGATTTCGTCAGTCGGTTCAATCAGGTTGGGATCTGCAGTTACACGCTTGACCGGCACCTTCATCTGTACTGCTTTATTGAATGTGGTGATTAGTACTGTTTTATTGGTACGTATCATTGTTAGATTGTACTGTGATAATACGGTTTTGATTTCCTCCAGCGTTTCCTCAATTGTCACGTTTCTGAGATTGGTTAGTGCAAACTTCTTGTCTTTGATGTCGTTTTCGGCGGCGACAATCGTGAGATCGGCTTCCTCGCTGATGAATTTAATTAGGTTTTGCAAATCTCCACTTGAGAAGTCGAAGTCGAATCTGACGGCTGTTCCGGCTTCATCCCGTTCTGCGACTTGCATCCCCTTCCGATTGTCTTCTTCGCCCAAGGCATGCGTTACATACCCGGCGGTGCACGCTGTACCAATTGCCGCTAGTACCAAGAATATGAAGTTTTCTATCCTCTGATTTGTTTCGGAATTCATTTTCATGGAGTACCCCTAGACTGAATTTTAAAATAACTTCAAATGTCTAATCAATGTATGGAATAGCTTTGGATGTTCAGCCCGTCCCTAGTGCAAAGTATGTATGGCGAAAAACGGAAAACCTTCGGCATTGATTTCTATATCTTACGTTCTGAATTCCTAATGACACAATGAAGAGAGTGCCACATTTACAGTTTACTCGAGCATCCGCTAATTGCAACTACTATTTCTACTTCTTCTCGCCGTCGCGATCGTCATCTTTCTTCTCCTCTTCGTCCTCTCTATCCTCTTTTTCTGCACGTTCCTTGCCCCGATTCCCTCGACGTTTGCCTCCAGATGCTTCCCTCCGCTTTCGCATCATTTCACGCATAAATTTCCTTCGTTCTTCTGGCGGCAGATGTCTGAGCTTTCGTTCGACACCTTCAAAATCGCGGCCTCCGCGGCCAAAATTGGAATCTCTTCCCCCCGATTTTTCGGCAGTTTCACGGTTGCCCGTCCGCTGCTGATGTTTGCGCTCATGACCCCCACCTCCGAGAAACCCTCCTGTTAAAGCTCGAAATTCCTGTGATTTCCCGTGGTGGAAAACCATTACTTTTAGTGGTTCAATCAACTCAACCTTTGCGCCGGCAAACTCTTGACCAACGCCGACATAATAGACTTGCTGATCAGCATTGCTTCGGATTAAAGCTTTGCTTTCGGCAGATTCATGATTGACGACGGTAGCAATAAGTTCAAATGGCGGTCCCGGTTTTTCCTTGCGGTATCCGAGTGGACGGAATAGGTTGTTTTCAGTGATGACCTTATAGAATTGAGGGTCAGGGTTCAAATCTACGCCAACGTCTTTTGGTGCTTTATCGTTTTGCTCTTTTCCTCCCATGTCCCGGAATTTTCTCAACCATTTTTTTCGAAGTTCCGGATCTTTGTGTAAGTCGGATATTGAAATGCCTTGTTTTTCAAGTATCTCCTTCGCAAATGGGGGTATGTCCATCTCGCCGCTTACGGGCAATATTCTAATGGTGAAAAATGCAAGGGCAATGTATAAAAGCAAGTGTCTTTTCATGGCGGTCAAAACACCTTTGCAATCATGGACAAATCAGCACTGAGCACTGTTTCCTTCCTGTCCGCGATGGATATCCTGAGATCTCTGACGAACAACCATCTTGATGACGATTCGATTAATCGAATTAGCTCGACAATTTTACCCATTTCGCCTTTGAAGTTCATTTCAACAATATATTTTTCCGGCTGGTAGGTTGAAGGGACTTTTGCCAACACTCCTAGCAGTTCCTCTATACGCTGTTGAATGTCCGCGACGTATGCGGTGAGTGCAATTAGTTGTTCATCAAAATTGATTGATTCTGCAATCTCGCCTTCAATCATGCCCTGTTCGCTTTCACGCCGATTGACCAATTCCCAAAGTTTTAGCCGCAGTTCGCTATCCGGTCTTAACTGAACTCTTACTGTCTGCCGTTTTGAACTAAACCCAAAAAACTTGCCCTGCGCCACGTCTAACGCGGAAGCAATTTCATTTGCAACAAATCCTCCCTTAAATTCTGCGGCACCTGCCAACTCAAGTTTTAAGTTGTGTTGTATAAATTGGATTAGCTGAATACGCACCCGTAAATCGATGACTGCAGGCAATGGAATGAACTGACGATTAGATGGCGTCGGCTGTGCGGCATTTTCACTCTTGCTCGTGGTAGAAGTCACTAACTGAGAAGCTTGATACGATGGAGAATTTTCTTCGGTTCCGTTAGACAAATTCGATTCTACATCTCGATTTTCCGCGGAAATATCGTTCAATTCTCCCTTTGTCTGCGGTTTGTCCGCCGCGGCGTTTTCCATTGCTTCTGATTTCCCCGCATCAGATTTATCATCATTCAGCCATGCATCAAGCATTGCGTCCGATACCTCCTCATCCATCTCCGCCATTCCGGTATTGCTTTCTTCCTCAATTGCTTTCTGCGGCGCTAGTAACTGTGTTAATTCCTCGTTTAATTCACTATTGTATAAATAAACCACGAGACTTCTTTTCACATGAGATGTAATCGCCTCCGTATTCCTGCCCGGTCTAGCCTTCATGTTCAGTTGATAGTTCGGCCGGAGCCCCGCTTTCCCAGCAAGAATAGCAATTCGCCGTGATATCACCGCCTCAGGCTGCTCTCCCTCAAAAATGGGGCCCCGCACCTTTTTCAACGCATCTAAACTCTCGAAATCGCCATTCCGATTCTTATGCGCAATTAGGGAATCTGCTTTTCCACCAAGAGCGGGGTGCAAAACTGCCAGATCGGACTCGCGCTGCGCACGATTAAGGTCGTCTAGGTCAATCTGACTTGAGAGTACATCATATAGGGAATCGGAGATAATCTGTCCCTGAAGACCGACATTCTCCAGAAGTTTTCCGTCAATTCGTTCGATTATTTCGGAAAGGGAAACCAATTTGCGAGCGGTCTGCAGAGCGCTGCGTTTATCAGCCAACGTTCCTCCTGAAAACCCTTGACGAGCTAAACGTCCAAGCTGCACGATTAAAATGACGCCAACAACAAAGGCAACAAGCACCAGCAGTACTTTTTCACGCTTGGTAAATTTTTTCACCTACGGTCACCTTATTTTTCGTTGTTGTCGTCTTCTGCCGGTTCAGACTGTTTTTCTACACTTTCTGACCAAATATCCGTGTCTTCTTTCTCAATCTGACCCTCACCCGGCTGGACGTGCCGCGCTTGAGCAAACAGTCGTGCAGATTGCGGTGACAGGCTGCAAGTCACCTGCACCTGGGATATCTGTTTTTTGTCACGTTCGACACTTGTAATCTGTCCGGATTTAATGTCTTTGACCAACCCAGATTGCGCCATGTCGCTGAGCATTTTGCTAATTTCTTGATGGGAGCTAGCTTCAACACTAAACACAATCTTCGCTCTATCGGGATCATCAAGATGACTAATGTTCAAAGTTGTCCAAGCGATTTTTGTGCGATTGGCGAAACGAAGGCTAAATTCACGGAAAATATCCAAGGGCGAATTGCGAGGCGTCAATAGGTCGGTTATTGCCAGATTTTTGACTAATGCATTTTTTGCGCGAGATTCCGCCCCTTTTATACTTCGAATCTCGTCGTCCAAGTCATCGATTTTCGATTGGTGGGATGCGCGGCATGTCAACCCACCTAATGCCAAACCGAAGAGCAGCACCGCTCCTGCGGCGATACCCAAGAGCATCTGCGACTTTCTTTCCGCTTGCGTGAGCTTAGCTTTTTCTTCTTTTGGAAGGAGATCGAGCGTAATCTGACGAGTTAGGGCATTCACGCCGAGCCCCAGCGACACTGCTAGACCGCTTCCAAAACCCTCATTAGATTGGCGGTTCGGCTGTAATTCATCCAGAATTTCCAAGGATTGATTGGGGATTGAAGACCTCAGTGCGTCGAGTGGGTTCCATATACGTGCGGGAATTTGCAGTTGAGCAGCGACGTAAGTCGAAAAGCCGGAGATTCGGGCACCTCCGCCGCATAACCAGATTTCACGGACGAGTTCACTCGCCGTCAAATTGAGTTCCCGGCTTGCCGCGCCAATCGACCGTTTCAGTTCAGTAATGAATTCTTTCGCCCATACATAAGTAGGTGTTGCGCTTTGAGACCGCCCGTTTAGCTCAGCGTTACCAATCTTATTACGTTCAGCGCTCCCAAAGTCGTCACCTGTTTCACTTTGGTAGTAGCGCGTTAATGAATCTCCACCGGTAGGAAAACTCCGCGAAAACTGAAGGAGGTTCCCTCGCATAACACACAAATCCGTCCGGCTTGCCCCAATATCCACGACCAATATTCGCTGATCGGACGAATTACCGTTGAGTTCCATGCCCGCCAACACACAAATTGCTAACGTCGAAGGCAACATCGCCCTTGGCAGAAGTCCAAGTGGTTGCAGATAATCTATCTGTTTTTGTACCGCGTCCCGCCGCGCTGCAATGAGTTCCACGGACACCCCGGTCTCGCCGTCACGACGCACATCATGATAATCGAAGACGGCTTGTTCCGGCGAGAATGGCAATTCAGTTTCCGCTTGGATAGCAACAAGACTTGGGAGCTGATCGTCAGTCACGGCATCTGGCAGGTTAGTTAAACGCCGTGAAGTCACCACCAGCCTGGGAATGGATAAGACGACTGGAATTTTTTTTCGTCCTAGTATTCTCTTCCAGAGTTTCTGCAACGTCTGTTGAATCGTCTTGTCGTCAATCTCCCCCGTGGGGTTATCTTGCGTGTACTGTTCTATTCCTGCACTAACCAATTGCAGCCCTGCCGGCGTTTGCTCTAGCTGCGATAATTTAACTGCGCTTGCGCCAATGTCAATGGATACAACCTGATGCTTAGCCACAATTGTGCCTTAAGTTAGATGGTGCGAAACGTCAATTCAATCCTGCTTCCAATATTTGACGACAACCTGAGGTGCGGACCGATCAATCGCCCCGACACAGGAAGCAAGAATTTTTCCTTGTGAATCGACTCCAGACGATTCGATGAGAAAGCCGTGCGACCGGTAGGTAATGAGATCTACAATCTGCCGGAACGTGTTTGGATCAATTCCTTCTACATCAAGCAGTTGAGCGGTGTTTGTAAACGGATTTCCGGTAATTGCATTTTGCACTAATGCCTGATTCTGTTGTCCGCTTGCCGGAGCTGCCTCACGGCGGTTAACAATTGCTTGGGCTTTATTTGAATCCATCCCCGGCAACAACTGTAAAATCTCGTTGGACGCGGTATTGACGTTAATTAGTCCGCTACGCGTCGCTTCGTCAACGGTGGTGATTCGATCGACAATGCTCTTGAACTCATCTGATGTAATTAATTTAACTTCCTTGAGTTTGTCCACATTTTCAAACGCGCCCTCGTTTTCGCGATGTTCTATGATCCGTTCGGCAATTCCTTGATCGATGCCGTCAAGGGATGCTAAATTGCCTGCATCGGCGGTGTTAATGTTGACCTGTTCTTGGTTGTTCTCATCGCTTTCCTTATCGCTATTCTCATTGTCGTTCTCAGCGTTTTCCTGGTTGTTTTCCCCATCGCTGTCTTCTACGGTGATTCGATTGCGAATGTTGTCAAAAATCTGATTTGAAACGGCTTGAGCGTCTATCAAATCGCCTATTCCCTTGAGCGATCGCTGATGGATTAGCGACTCCGCTTCGCCTTGCGAAAACACCGGCTGGTTATTAGAGCCGTGGATCTGTGTAATCTGTTGAGCATCTGCACTGTTGACGTTTACCCTGGGTTGCCCGTTAGCGTCGGTGTTTTTGTCAATAGAATAAACTGTCGCATAATCAATTAGACCCTTCGTGTTACTTCCTTCCGCCGCACCTTGATTCCGATTTTCGGCGGAGTAACCTTGTGTGAGGCGTCGCCGGCCGTAGAGAATTTCCTGTGTCATGCCATCAATTCGCGCCACGTCCAGCACTGTCCGATAGGGGCGCCCCTCTACGATTGCGTCTGCAAGCGGCGATTGTTCTGCAGTTTCCGCCACCTCATAGCCCACAGTACCGAGCAACCCTCGAACGACGTTTACATCCGCCGAATTCAAATTGACTTTAGATTCTTCGTCCGTGATTGTCACTCGATAGGTTAGCGCGTCCCCAACGTTGCTTGCATTTTCAATCTGCTCTTCCATCTCCTGCGCCCAGTTTTCGCCCAGCGCGTCGTAGGGCGTCGTATCACTGCGCAGTATTGCGACTGATTTCTCAAAACCTGCTTTCGCCGCATAGTAGAACTTCGTTCGTTCAACAAAATTAGCCTGCGCTCGTTGTTCGAGGCGGATTGAATAGAGAAACTGCGTTACTAGCACAGAGAGGATTGTCAATATCCACAGAGTGGCGATCAGTGACAGCCCTAATTCGCAGTTGCATGCCGGGCGGGAGCGGCAATGCGGGACACCGAATTTGTCTCCTGAGATGTATAGATGTGGTTTCCTAAAATTATTCATTCACCCATTCAGCCGCCCGGTGCTGCGTTGGGGATACTGGGCGGTTGCTCGTTAAAATTTGCGCTCATTAACAGATATACCATCGTTGATTGGGTCTCGTGCGCAACACCTTGGCGTGGGGCTTGTGTTCTCCGTTGAATGTTATTCTCGCTAGAAACGGCAATGGTCACTTCAACTGCCTTTGGAATCATCTCTCCGCTCTCCCATGAATCGTACCATGTTTCTCCGTCAAAATACTTTAGGTCGAAGGAGACAATCTGATTGATGATTGGCACAATGTCCACCTCTATAGGATTGCCCTCGTCATCTTCGGACGGGATTGTTCCTGTTTCAATCAGCGGTAGCACCACCGTTTCAGGATTAAGTGATGCTGTGGTCACCCGTAAAAGCGCCGGCGTCTCATCTGCTTGGCCATTTATGCCTAACATTGCACCGCGTAACTCCAAACCGCCCTGTTCCCGAATCGGATCTCTACCAATATAGTAGCTGACGCGCTGCACATCGCCGACGAGCGTTTCCCGTATTTCGTCGTCTTCATCTACCAATCCTCTCGCCGCGTTCAATTCAGCAAGGAACGGATCGGGGGCCGCATGAGCGAGTGTTACAAAGCTGATCAGATCCCGCTCGCCGGATTCATGTGAATTTTGCTGCGAAATGAGCGTCAGCGCATCATCTCCCTGCACCGCCTGCAAATTGCTTAAATCTGTGACGATTCGGTCTAACGCAATTCTACACTTCTGGGACATTACAATCCGCGATCCTGTTTTCTCGTATACGTCCATCGCCACATTGAAAGCGGTGTAGGTAGAACCGCTGATGATGACAAGAATACTCACGGCGATAAGCAGTTCAATTAATGTTAGTCCACCCTCATGCGAAACGTTTAACGAGTCTCGTGAATTTGATTTATCCATTCCGCCCTTCCGTCCACCACGTTTATTGCATCTACCGGCCATTTTGCGGTTGCGGCATCTGTCGATTGGCGATATAGGTAATCATTGATGTTGATTCATCCTTCCCGCGCTCTAGCCACGTGACTGTTACATTGACAGCACGAAGCCCTTCCTCGAACTCATCCGATACCACGTCGTGAACTTCCGAGCGCCAACGGTACGGAGAGTTTTCACCAAAGTCTCCCGATTCTTGACCAATGTCCGGATATCCCTCAAGTTCGATTTGCGCCATGCGGGTTTTGATGAGGTACATGGCAGTCGTCTTATCTTGCGAATTCCTTTGATTGTTTGCCGCGTTAGAAAATGATTGGAGGAGCACTGGCAATCCGAGTGAAAGAATCGCTAAAGTCACGACAATTTCAATCAAAGTAAATCCGCTGTTGCCGCGCGCCGACATATGGAGATTCGCAACAAAAACCTTCGGAGGAGTCATGTACAAAGCCCCAATTTCCTTCCGGAAATTTAGCAGTTTGCTCGTGTGTGTAAGGTGTCGAACTTAACGAATTCAAGTATCTTCTGTTGGATAGTCAAGTATATATAAAAGATTGCCCGATACGTGGAATGTCTCGCGGCGGTCAATAGAAACCCAAGGGTTTAATCTCTATCGAGGTTGGGTTCCTCGGTATTAACATGTCCCAGTGCTTTAGCCTGTTGACTACTGAGCCCTTCAGTGTGGATGCGCCCTGTAGCGCCCTCGACAGTGATGGACATCAGTTTGCCCTGCAGATTTTGAATATACAGAGTTGTTTCTTCCGAAGAACCCGTTGGGGAGAAGTAAATATAATCAACACCGGAGTCTACCTGCCTTGATTGAAAATTATGGTTAGTTCTCATGCGAGATAGGGTCACATTTTTGCCCAGAGACTGCGGAAGGCCGAGGATATTGCTTGTCCGCGAAATCATTGGGCGGCCCGTCACAGAACTTTCACCTTCCAGTCTTTGCTGATTTATGACCGGTATAACTGTGCTTGAAGGACTGGCGATCGAAGACGCAGACGGGTCCGTGATTTCGAAAGTGTCGCTGGAAGCGAGCCAGTATTTGTTCAAATCAAAATCAAACACTACGAGATATGGGGACCGTTCTGTAATTGACATGTCGCGTGCAAAACGCAGCATGTCTCGCACGCCATGCACTGATGATTTTAAGCGCGATGACGCAGTGAAGCCGCGTAGAGAAGGCATCGCAATCGAAGATAAAATTACAATCAACGTCAGTACAATCATAATTTCAATTAACGTAAAAGCTGAATCGAAATTACGGGAGCTACTGCGTTTCCTCAATCCAGTTGGTAATGTCAGCGTTATACCCATCACCTCCCTGTTTGCCATCCTTGCCCAATGAATAGAGGTCATAATTGTAACCCGCATGATTACCGGGGTATTGATAAATGTATTCATTTCCCCATGAATCCTCGAATTTTGGTTTTTCCACATAGGGTCCATTCCAATTCGCAGGCACGGGATTGGGGGGATTCCATAGCGCCTCTAATCCTTGTTCAGTCGTTGGATAGTCACCAACTTGAAGCGAGTACAAATTAAGCGCCATCTTCAATCTCTCAATGTCTTGCCTCGATGTAGCAACCTTCGCATTATCTATTTGGGGCATCACATTTAAGGCTATAACCCCAGCCAATAGCCCAAGAATTACGATAACGATTAAAAGTTCTATGAGCGTCACACCAGATTCACCTGCTTTCAATTGTTTCAACAAGGTTTGACCCTCCTAATATTCTAGGTTTTCACTATCCAGCCACCAGATTGGTGGCTCCATAAATCGGAAGTATCATTGCGACCGCGAGAAACCCTATCACCACACCCATAACCAAGATGACCAAAGGCCCAATTGAACTCGTCAGCCGTTCCAAGTCTTTCTTTATTTCCAAATTGTAATATGTTGATAGCTTTGCTAGCATCTGTTCGAGATTGCCTGATTCTTCTCCAACTGTAATCATGTGAGTAACGAGGCGTGGGAAGACATTGGATTCCTGCAACTCTTTTGATAAGGTGGAACCCCGTTCAATCCCTTTTTCGGATTCCGTTACCGCACGGGTATAAACTTGATTTCCAATTGAATCCTTGACAACTCGAAGCGCCGACAGCAATACGACTCCATTTTCGAGGAGGGTTGCCATTGTGCGCGTAAAACGCACAAGAGCAACATTACTATAAACACTTCCGATGAGAGGAAGCCTGAGTTTCAGGCGATCGGACATTAGGCGGCCGTTTTCTGTACGCACGAATTGCCTAATCCCAAAAACCGCAGCAACACACGCTACCAAAACGATCCACCCGTACAGGCTAAGAAAATCAGTGGCGGCAATCAGAAACTGGGTCAGATAAGGCAAGTCAACCCCCATGTCTGCGTACATAACAGTGAGTTTGGGAATGACGAAAATTGTTAACACAGCAAGAGTAATGATGCTAGAAACCAAAAGAATCGCAGGATAAAATAAGGACGAAATGACTTCGTTTCTCAGCAAGCGCTGCCGCTCGGCAAATTCAGATAGCCGTTCGAGTACAACGCCGAGCACGCCTCCGGTCTCGCCTGCTCTCACCATGTTGACATAGAGATCGGAAAAAACCTTAGGGTGTTGTGCAAGTGCAGCGTTGAATATCGCGCCATGTTCGACATCGTATTTGACCTGCTCAACAACGCTTCTGAGTTTCGGATTCGTAATCTGTTCGAGGGTGATTCCCAAAGCCCGCGGCAAAGTCACATGAGCATTGATGAGCGTTGCCATCTGATAAGTGAAGAATTCAACTTCCGATGCTTTGATTCGTCCACGAAATAGTGAAAATTGAAACCGCATTTCCTCCATTTCCGAAGCAGTTTCCTCAACAATACTTGTTGCCCAATACCCTTCTGTTTTCAGGTTAGACACAAGTTCGGCTTTAGAGTTCGCTTCTTGGGTGTTACTTACGGTGTTGCCTGTACTGGTGAGCGCTTCGTAGCGAAATCTTGGCATTGATAACTCTCTTTTTTTTGACACGAAGTTTTGCGCTATACGACTTCCCGCGTGTCAAAATCATCCTCTTGGGTGAGACGCACAATTTCATCGACAGTCGTAAATCCGGCTGCGACCTTTCTCCATCCATCTTCGCGCAGCGTTTTCATACCTAACCGCATTGCTGCGCGTCTGAGTTGGCTTGTCGAGGCGCGATGCAGAGTCATTTCTCGTAATTCCTCGCTCATCAAGATGACCTCAAAAATGCCGATTCGCCCCTTATATCCCCTCCCTCGGCATTCACTGCAGCCGACAGCGCGCGGAATCACCAATTTTGAATCGACAGCTAACGACTGGCCGCCGAAAATTTCTCGGATGTAATGCGATTCTGGTTGGTACATGTCACAACAATTTGGACAGACACGCCGAGCGAGCCGCTGCGCGATTATTCCTTCCAATGTTGAAGCCACAAGATAGGCGTCCACACCCATGTCAATGAGCCGTGTAATTGCCCCCGGCGCATTGTTCGTATGTAGTGTACTGAACACAAGGTGTCCGGTTAACGACGTGTGAATTGCCATCTCTGCTGTCTCATAGTCTCGAATTTCACCCACGAGCACCTTATCCGGATCCTGCCTTAGAATGTGTCTCAACCCGGCCGCAAATGTGACACCGATATCCGGATTGACCTGAATCTGGTTAATCCCCTCCAACTCATACTCGACCGGTTCTTCAATCGTGATAATCTTGATATCCTGTGTATTAATCTCTTTCAAACAGGCATATAGTGTTGTTGTTTTCCCGCTTCCCGTCGGTCCCGTTGCCAAGATGATGCCGTGAGGTTTGCGAATCATTCGGTCAAACTGTTCTAGATTGTCCTCCATTAAACCTAGTTCTTCTAAGCCGTAGGAAATGGATTGCTTGTCCAGGATTCGGAGGACGACGCTTTCGCCATGGAGCGTCGCAACGGTTGGCACTGTCGAAACACGGAGATCTATCTGGCGGTTTCCTACACTTCGAATTTCCCTGCTTATCTTTCCGTCTTGCGGTCGGCGCCGCTCTGCGACATTCATTCCCGACATAATCTTGACACGGGATGTAATTGCGGATTGCAGATGCGGCGGCGGCTGCGGTTGTTCCTCCAAAACACCGTCAATTCGAAAACGAATCTTTAGTTCACTCGGAAACGGCTCAATGTGAATGTCGCTCGCACCTAAGCGTGCGGCGTCAATTATCATCTGATCAACTGCGTGTATCACCGTTGGATCTTGGATTAGGTCCTTCTCATCAATTCCAAAATCTTCTATTGTCTCCCGTTCAAGTGTGGCAACCGCCCCGACCGGCCCCTTAATACTCTCACTTAGAATTTGGGCTGCCGTCTTGCCGTAGAAGCGGATTATTGCGGCTTCGATGTCTTCTTCGTCCGCGAGGAGCGGTTTTATCTCGCACCCTGCAACCAGTCGAATTTCATCGATCAAGACAACATCAAGCGCGTCAGCCATTGCCACGGTTAACGTTTCGTTCTCTAGGCGAATCGGGAAAATCTTGTTTTTATAAGCAAAGCCTGCGGGAACCTTGGCTGTTGCCTCAGACTCCGGAATAGCTCGCTCCAACAAAACGCAAGGGACATCATACTCAATGCTCTTTCTGGCAAGTGCAAGCATGCCTTCACCGACGCGCTTTTTCAGCAATTCATCCATCGAAACGCCTGTGTTCTCTACCTCTTCAAAAACCTGCCGATACGTGTCGTCGGAAATGAGGTGTGAATCAAGCATCGCTTGAGCCAATGATTTAGCTAGTGCATTTTGCATAAAGGAACCTGCCTATGTAATTTTGCGGCTTATCTAGCTCCAAATTGCTCTAATTAGACGCAGCAGGTGAGGTGAGGTTTAGGAACTTGTTCGCTCCAAAAATAAAGCGCCAACGTGAAAGATTGAAGGCTGGGCGCTAGATTGCGAGCCAAATTCGAGACATCGTGTGCTCGTGTACGCCGCGTTACGGAAAATGTATGTGCGGCCGCGATCTCATTGTCGAATTGGATAGAGGCAGAAATCCCTGCGCAAGTTTGGGCGGTGATTAATGCTAGGTGAGTAGCGGTTCGCATGCGCGATTTTGCCGCGCGAGGAGGTGTATGGGCGGAAAACGCTTCCTGATATCAATCTTTGGTTTCCCCCTCTTCAACAACAATAAGTTGATTCGGTTTTACGTTGACAAGTCGATCGACAATCCCGCTGGGCCAATTCACTTCAATCATGTCAACTAGGGGAGTTTGTCCAATACCAAAGATTAGAGACAGTTCGCTCTGTGAACAATAACTACAGCCGCTCTTTACCGTTCGCGTTTGCGTCCCGGTTTTCGACGTAATCGAAACTTTAACGCCGATACCGTTGCGGTTGCTTTTGGTGCCGATAAATTTCAGTTTTATCCAGTGGTTCTGATTTCCGCCGTCATTTCGGTATAAATGGGCGGGACCGTTAGACGTGGTGACCAGGATATCCCAATCGCCGTCATTGTCAATGTCTCCGTAGGCGCCTCCGCGTCCGACTACCGGTTTCGCTAGGTCATCGCCGACCTTCAGCGCGACATCCCGGAACGTCCCTTTACCGGTGTTACGAAACAGATGGGGCACTTGTGCGTATGTGACCTCACTCTGCACGGCGTTGATTTCATTTTCAACGTGTCCGTTCGCCGCAAAAATGTCAAGCCATCCATCAAGATCAAAATCGAAGAAGAAACACGCAAATGTCAGCGTCAACAGGCTGGCATGTCCAATGTTGGCGATAGGGGCATCATCAATAAAAATCTCTCCTTCGTTATTGTAGAGATTCATCATCTCATTAGAAAAATTGCCAATTACCAAACTTTCCCTGCCGCTGCCGTCATAATCGCCCGCATCAATGCCCATTGCACCGGTTGCAACACCATTCTCGCTAAACGCGATGCCCACGTTTAGTCCCGTTTCGATAAAAGTTCCGTCGCCATTGTTGTGATAGAGCTTATTGGGCTGCGTATCGTTTGCCTCAAAAATATCCGGCAATCCATCAGAATTGTAATCGAAAATACAGACGCCTAGCGACTTGCTGGTCGGATCTTCAATCCTGGAAATCCGTGACACATCAGCAAAGGTGCCATCGCCCCGGTTTCTAAACAAGCGGCTCGATTGCCCTTGATAGGACTCGGGCGTACAATATGCCTTGTTCGTACCGTCTAGGGTGCAGAAAATATCTGTTTCAATGGTCCACTCCACATAATTGGCTACGTATAAATCGAGATAGCCGTCTTTGTCATAATCGAACCATGCACAACTAGTTCCGAAACCGGGGTTGTCAATGCCTGCTTGCTCTGTCACATCAAGAAAGGTTGCATCGCCCTGATTTTGGAACAACCGATCCGCCTCGAGACAACTGACATAGAGGTCGTCATCGCCGTCGTTATCGTAGTCGGCAGCCGCGACGCCGATCCCGTAAATTTCCACGGAAAGCCCGGCGCTCGCCGTGACATCCGAAAACGTCCCGTCAAGGTTGTTACGATAAAGCGCCATAGCCTGCCGCTTTCCGGTCGGGTGGCCTTCCCAATCTTTACAGGTAACCAATACAATGTCAACCCAACCATCGTTGTCGTAGTCAGTGAATGCGCAACCGGATCCCATAGTTTCCGGCAGGTACTTTTTGCCAAATGCTCCTGTATTGTGAACAAAATCGATACCGGCGGCTTCGGTAATCTCGACAAATTCGGGAAGCGCATTTGCAGAATTGGGATTCTGCACGAAGACGGCAAGATTCAGCAAAACGCAAATGAGAAATATTTCCCGCGTTTTCAGTGGTTTAGTCGATTGTAGGATAACTTTCAACGGCTTTACTTTTTCTTGTAGATATCTTCTCGCTTGTGAAACCCATCGTCGATGACCACGTCAAGATTATCTTTATCCACTTGGATTGGGGTTAAGAGGATGGCGGGGACTTCCGTTTTATCGTTGTTTACCGTTTGAGTTGCTTGCGGGATTGCATCCCCTTTGGCTAGAGCAACCGCTGCTTCTGCAGCCGTAATTGCGATTAGGTGTATCGGCTTGTAAACGGTCATGGCTTGCGTCCCTGCGAGAATGCGTTGGCACGCGGCTTTCTCCGCATCTTGCCCGGAAACTGGCACTTTACCCGCCAGTTTTTGTGCGTCCAGTGCTTGGATAACCCCGCCTGCGGTGCCGTCGTTTGAGGCTACGACCGCATCAATTCGGTTATCATGACGCGTCAAAACCTGCTCGGTCTTTTTTAGCGCATCCCGTGCGTCCCAATCAATCGCCCACTGTTTTGCAACAACCCTTATTTCCCCACGATCTATGAGCGGTTGCAGCGCCCGCATCTGTCCTTTTCTCAGAAGATGCGCGTTGTTGTCTGTCGGGGCGCCGCCAAGCAAAAAGTAGTTCCCTTTAGGAATCTTACGAGCAATATATTCCGCCTGCAAATAGCCGACCTGTTCATTGTCGAAGGAGATATAAAGATCCACATCACTCTTCATAATCAGCCGGTCATAAGCCAAGACCTTGACCCCTTCTTTGTGAGCGATTTCTACAATTTGCGCTGCGGCAACGCCGTCTTTCGGGATTACAACTAAAACATCAACGCCCTGCGTGATCATGTTCTCCGCTTGCTCATTTTGCCTGCGCGCATCTCCGTCCGCGTGCTGTACAATCACCTCTGCGCCCAGCACTTTCGCACGTTTCATGAAGATATCTCGGTCTTTTCGCCAACGTTCAACCCGCAACGAGTCCATTGACAGCCCAATTTTGATGCCATCTCCGACTGTCTGCTGCCGTTCATTTTCACCGCCGTAACTCATGAAGCCTGCCATGAAAAAAACGGCAGCAAAGAAGATTCTAATTTTGCCAATCATCTTATCCTCCGGCAGCTTCGCCGCGAATGCTAGCCCTAATTCGCTGTCTGGGTCTCCGATGGTGAGGGCTGTGTCCGTTCGACTTTATCCCCTTTCTTAATTGTGCCCGAACCTTCGATGATTCGGACTCGGGAGAGACGGTCGGTTTTGATTTCAACAACCTCGACTTTACCAATCATTTTGGGGACATTGCCAAGTATTTCTTTAGTGTTTGGATCAATTAACGCCTCGCCCTCCGTATAAACCGCTAGTTGCTGCATCACCAAAACACCCTTGGACGAGCCAGCGTTAATATAGGCATCTTCGGGATCGTCCGGATTGACATAAATGACATCTGCTTTAAGAGGACCGTGGTGTTTACCCGAGGCGATTTCCTTTGAACCCTCTTCCTGTGAAGGCGTGGTTCCCGGCATGACGAATTCGGGACCGATGGTATCGCCGAGGGCCAGCACCACCTTCGTTAATGCCTCGTCAGTGGCAAGCCCGAATAAGGTCCTATCGTATTCTGGGCTGGGAAATTTTATCTGGTTCAGCTTCATGTAGCTAACGATTGGGCGGGGTTTTTTATCGGGATTCGGCATCTGCCCAAGTTGAAACTCCGTTCCCTGTTCGCTAACAACCGCTTCTAAGGCGGCAATCTTTGCGCCGCCAAGTTGGTGCCTTTTGGTCGCAGCAATTTTGCGCGTTGTGATTTCATCTCCGGAACTGCCGTAGAATTTCATTTTCAGGTGAACGGTAGCGCTATAATAATATCCTACAAGTTGTGCGCCGCCGACGAACCCCGCAGCCATATTAAACCCGCTTCCTGCTGCCCCTTTAAGTGTCTGAAAACGCGTTGCCTTGGCTCTCTCTTGTTTGAACTTCCGTATGTCCCCAACAATAAAAGCATCCAAGTTTAACGCTTTCGCCAACTGTGACCGCTTCTCAGCCTTTGACCGAACGTCTTTTCGAGATAATCCTAATTCCGCCATGGCATCTTTGATTTCCGCATTGGAAACCGGTTCGTACACTTGAGTCTGTTTAAGTTTGCGGTTCAAAAGATATGGGAATCCTTCTTTCAAATTCCACTTTGTTCGACCCTTACCAGTGCCAAATATCCCAAATGGATTTGGGATGCAGCCGCAACCGGTGGCGGAATCGAATCGGCTGTGGTCTTCAAAATGTAAGACCGCAACTCGCTTTGATGCAGCGATGCCATCCAGTACGGGCACAGTTGCCAACAAAAACATTATTGCTGCGTACCTGTTTATCTTTGAGACGGGATTTAAGCAAGCACTAAAGGCGTTCATAGTTTGTGTGTACCTCCTTGCGGTGGTTTAGGTGACGCTTGGGCAGACTTAATCCATCGGTACAGAATCTGATAATTAACTTGAAGGCATTCCATCGTTTTTGACCCATTAACCACATTTGCCTAGTTTGAAATCTGACAGAAGCCCTTGCTCAACAAGCAACACGCGTTGAATCGCACCGTGGATGTCAGATATTTTACTTGTTGGTAGAATCTGTGTCAAGTAGATTGCGTGAATGGCGGCGTGGCGCGTAATGGCCGGGCCGATGTGTTGGCGGCCATGTGTACCAGGTTTGCGCAAATTTTAATCGGTTGTCGGCAAGCCGACAGTCTCTGCTGCTTCGCACAATGCAAGCCGTGTAAGGGCATTTTCAATCTCGACGACTTGCACGGCGTATGCTCCTGAAATAGTGACCCAACCTTCATTACGCTACCCTGTGGAAAACGGTTGACAGCGAAAAGAAACGACTGATATAATGGCGCTTCCTTGGTCGGATGAACGCCTACATCGGCATAAACGCGGTGGACGTACTTTGGCGGTTCGGTTGGATGCCGAGAGGCGTTTTCATAAGTCGCCCGCAGCGGTTTAAGGAGGTTTAGATGTCCATCCAAGCAGAAGGTTCGGGCTTGTTAATCCCGTCACGCGATGTCGACCGCTATTATCCCCCTCCGGAGTCAATGGGCGAATGGCGTTACGCCGAAGATGCTGATCAGGTTCGCGATGCGGCGGGCATTGACCCGGACAAACTCGATCTCGTTCTCCAGAGCCAAGCCTTTCATTACGGCGGCGACCAGTGGTCGGTAGTAATCATTCGGCACGGCTATCTAGTCCGTGAGTATCACACTTTCAATATCCCAATTCCCACGCGCTTCAACATTTGGTCGGGGACCAAGTCCTTCACGGGTACGGCGTGGGGGCTTTTGCTTGAGGCTAGCCGCCGAAGCGAATTGCCGAACGGGGGGAAAGTGGAGCTAGATAGCCCGGCATACCCGTTCATCCCCGACGGGTATCCGCTTACCGATTCCCGCAAAGAGCATATCACGATACGACATTTGCTTACTATGACTTCAGGAGTAGCCGGACATTCTTCAGGCTGCGTCGGCATGCCGATGGAAAAGGGGCAGGGCGCTTTTGAACACGTGCTTGGGAGATGCCCGAATCGACACGGTTATTGGGCAGATGCATTGGCGGCCGATCCAGGGACGCATTGGGAATACAGCGACCTCGGGTTGCAGCATCTTTCGCTGGCGTTTGCTAACATTATGGGCGTCGAAATGAGAGATTACATGCAGGACCGAGTCTTTGCGCCGATCGGCATAGAAGAATTGAGTTGGAATTTACTGGGCGGCCGCGGGTTCATCGGACCTCACACGAACGGGGATAGCGGAATTTATATTTCGTCGCGAGAGTTGGCGCGTTTCGGTTATCTTGCGCTCCACAACGGGATGTGGGACGGGCAGCAACTCATCCCTGCGTGGTGGATGGAACTCGCCACCAAAACCTCTCAATCAATGAATCCCGACTATGGCTACACGTGGTGGGTGAATAGCGAGGGGACAGGTTGGCCGAATCTACCCATGATGGCGGGTTTGCCGAGGGATGCCTTTGCGTTAAGGGGTTACAACGCGAATAATTGCTATGTTATACCTTCGCTCGATCTGGTCGTCGCACGCGTTGGAACGGGGCCGGTCGGATGGAACGATCAGGGGTTAATCGGCGCAATCACCGATACGATTATTCCGGTTGAGGACAGATAAGCCAACATTCGGTTTCTCTCCGGCGTAAAGTTAAACCGCCGTTATTTGCGTGAAAATCTCTAGGCGTCTGCAACTGTTACCGTAACTGAAAGGAGCATTCATGAATTCAATCAAACAGTCCATCGTTTTCAGCTGTTTCTCGCGCGGCGGTGCGACGCCGGAACAGGTGATTCGCGAGGCAGCAAAAATCGGATATAAGTCCGTCGAGATGCTTGGTCAAGAACACTGGGATCTTGTTTGGGAGCATGGAATGCGTGTTGCCATAATCGTTGGACATAAATCGCTCCCCGACGGACTGAATAAACGCGAAAATCACAATCGGATTGAGCAGGAATTGCTGGCGAATATTGAGCTCGCCGCTGCTAATGACATCCCCGGACTCATCTGTTTGCCAGGCAACCGAGAGGGGAAATCGGACGAAGAGGGTCGGGATAATACCATTGAGGGGCTGCTGCGCGTTGTAAAATCGGCGGAGGAAAAAGGCGTCAACCTTTGCCTCGAGTTGCTTAACAGCAAAGTAGATCATCCAGACGTTCAGTCCGACAGTACCGCGTGGGGTGTGTCGGTTTGTAAAGGCGCAAATTCGCCCCGGGTTAAATTGCTTTACGACATCTACCACATGCAGATTATGGAGGGGGATCTCATCCGCACGATTCGGGACAACATTGAGTATATCGGACATTTTCATACAGCGGGGAATCCGGGGCGTAAAGACCTTGACGACGCACAGGAGATTTACTATCCGGGGGTTGCGCGCGCGATTGCGGAAACCGGATACAATCTCTATGTGGGCCATGAGTTCAGTCCGAAAGGCGATGCCTTCCATTCAATGAAAGCAGCGTTTGATAGGTGCAACGTTACGGTTTGATGGAGTAACCTGCCACGCAAAATAGGCTGGGGACATTCGTAGAGATTGCCTGAACTGTGATTTGTGTGATTAACTGATGGGCTATGATTGAGGGAGTACGTGTCGAAATGCGGACATGGCGCCTACGGCGCGTTGAATTCCAATTCTCGACGGTATGTCAATGGCCGCCTCTAGCTCCCCCTTAGTAAGGGGGAGGATTAATCCGATGCACTCTGGCGAGCTGTTGAATAAGAATCGGTCACCAGCATCATTCCCGTCCTAGCAAACTCCCCAACCTACAAGAGCTAAGCATTGCAAATCCGTTAATACCTTCGTCCTCAGGATCTATTTTCCTAGTTAGAACTTACACTTCAGCCGGTACGGATTCTGATAGCCTACCTTCAATGCGTTTCCGTTTCGATAAATGAGGAAATCGCCCGGCATCTCTGTGAAGTCGGGCGGTTCTTGCATGGCTTCATTGGACAAACCCGTCACGTGCAAACAGAATCGTTCCGGGTTCATCGGATGTTCGCCAAGGACGATTAAGGCTTGATTGGGGTTGTCCATCACAATTTCTCCCGCGCCGATTCGGTCCGCGCCAAAACTAAGGGAGTCAAGCCCATATTCTATAATGAGTGGATTATTCTGCGGGTTGCCAACCAATACAAGGTTGTGCGCCTTTAGCAACTCAGCATTGACTTCGTCAGGCGTGAGGATTTCTACAGGAACCCTAAACCGCTGGCTGCGATCAAAGTTCGGGTCGGCGCTAACTATCTGGCTCGCATGGCGCGCTCGCTTTTCCAGATAGGGCTTCAATGCTTCGGCAACAGATTTCAATTCCGATGGCGCAATCACTAGCCGTTTTCCGTGGCGAAATGCCTCTAACCATCTATCCTCTCCAAACGGAAACGAAAACCCGAGGTCGATGGGTTTGCACCTATTCACCGTTGAGGCTTTGAAAACCTTCCTCTCCGGATCGATTTCTATTTCCAAAGGCTTCCCGCGACATCGAAACACCAGGTGATTCATCCGCTCTCGAATGAAGATTTTGCGGTGTATTTCTTCTGCCTCGGTTCGCAATAGCACTACAAGCGGCGCCTGATACAGGTCTCCTGTCTGATCCAGCCATACCTCTACTGAATAGCCGTCGCCGTCCGCCTTGACGGCTGTTTTCTCGTACCAAAACTGCATTGCACCGACCCCTTCGACCCACTGCTCCCAAAACCATTCGAACGGAATACCTGATTCGTCGCTGGTCAATTGGTAGAAATCTTTCATTGTGAAGGGGCGGTCTTGCGGCAGAGGTCCGGTACTCAATCGAGCGAGGGAGCGATAAAACGAATCATCGCCGATAATTTGATGCCACATCCACAATATCCAATAATCTCGTGTGCCAAACAAATGCTCGCTGTGTCCGAGCCATGGATTCCTAATTCGCCACAACAAATACATACGCAAGCGTTTTTCCAAGTCCGCTGCCAACCAGCCTTCCGGCGTCTCCTCTCGACTCGCCTGAAACAGGAGCAGGATATAGTTCCCGAGCATCCAGAGGCCTCCCAAGTCCGTGCCGGATAATGCTCCCCAATGCCGCAGAATCTCTTCCCTCGCAAACCATTGCATCGTCAACCATTTTCGCGGGTAGTTCTCTATCAGGTGCCGCGAAAAAAATGTGATGTATGGCATTGCGTGGTTGGGTTGAAAAAAGTGCGCCGTCTCTCCCAGTTGGATGTGGCGCGGCACAGAAGCCGTGCCGCCAACTTTATCCGTCCATTCTAACCATTCATTCAACGGGTTCATGATTTTATTAACGGATGTGCCGTCTTGATCGAGGCTGAAAAACGTAAGTTTGTGGCTGTCGATGTTTCGCTCAATTTTATGATACTTCCCGCCGATGACTGTTATTCCCCAATTCGCCCTCGGCCGCCTGTGCGGCTGGCGGGAATCCCAACTGTAAGTCACCTTGCCATTCTGTTCTGCTACCTCCGGATCGCCTGGATATAAAAACAGCATCCACCCTGATGGGGCGCGCATCTTCAAGAGGTATGGGACATCCGGGTAATAGTTCGGCACAGCGGCATAAACACAGTATGGATACCATCCGGCGTGCGGGCTGATGAAGACCCCTTCCTCGCCGATGTATCCGTCGTAGCGTGACTCCACGCCAGCGATGAATTCACCGTGGTAGTTGATTGTAATTGTGAGTTCACCGTCATGCTGCAATGGCCGTTTTAGATAAATGTTAAGGACGCTTCCGTCCCCGTGTTGGTCAATATCTTTGGTATCCCGATCGAAAGCCAGCGCCTCGCCCGCTGCCTTCACCTCAGTAACCTCTAGCGTTGGATGCAAGGCGAATGTCACTTTGTCTAACGCCTTCATCAGACTGCTAATGGTTACATCAACCTGACAAGCCAATCGGTGGTTTTCAGGAAAGAGTTCTCCTTTTATATCATAGAAAATTATGTCGAATATTCCGTCACAGCGGATTATCGGTACATCCGTCAAAATCATGGTATGTTTCTCCTTGTATGAACTGGAACGGTTTAAGACCGATGATTTAATGTAGCGAACCGGGAGATGTCGGGAGATGACGCTCTCTGCATTACGGGCGGCGGAAAAAAATTGGACTCGGCCGGCATGATTGGTTCATCATCGTGTTTATCCAATCGGGCTGATTCGATACAGTCGGGTTTAGGTAAAAAAAGATTCTGACGGGTTATCGATGGTGCGGGCGGCGGGCGGCCTTTGCCGCGAATCTGTACAAAAAGCCTATCCACAAAACCGGCATCGGGCGTTTTTCGGGGTAAACGCCGGAGAATTTGGTCTAAATTCGCCACGGTCTCACTCCTCAATGTAAGGCTGAAGTTTTCGCTGCAACAGGTGACGTGCGGCGTTAATCCGCGAAGCAACGGTTCCGATTGGGCGCTCAAGAATTTCCGATATCTCATGGTAAGACAGCCCCTCGAGAAAGTAGAAGATTACGACTTCTTTCAAGTGATCAGGGAGTGCTTCCACCGCTTCCTCAACCCTTTCTCGAATCTCGTGCTCCTGAAGATTTCTGTCCGGCTGCATCGCCATGCCATCCTCAGAAATCTCAAGTTCGTCAATCGGTTCACTTTCCGGTGGACGTCTATGAATCTTTTTGTAGGAGCAGCGCCGTGCAATCTGATAGAGCCAGGTCGAAAAACGAGAGCGGCCTTCAAAGCTAGCGAGGCCTTGGTAACATGCCAAGAATGCGTCCATCGCGGCTTCCTCGGCGTCCTGATGGTTTCCAATAATCTGAAAGCAGACATTTAAGATTCGCTCGTTGTACCGCTGGACTAATTGCCGAAAGGCGTGTTCAGCCCCACGCTGTGCGTGCCGCACTAAGATATCGTCGGAAATTTCCATTTTCATTCCATTAAAACAGAGAGGTATCTCAATGCTCTAATAGAGTCAAATCTCTTGAAATTTATTCGCATTTTTTTGTATTGGAAGGTTTCTTGATGTGATTTTGAGAAGGAGGGAGGAGCGCAATCAGATAATGATTCTTAAACGCTGCACTCGAGGGAAGAGAACGACAACGGAACTGCAACCCAGCTATCATCAGGAACATTCGGATTTATAGTCGTCAGTTTTCATGATTAGGGCGATTCACCATTTTTTAAAATCGCAAAGTTTTGCGGTCGGCGAGTGTGTCCCCACTAGCGAGATTGTGTCCCCGTGGACACTCCCTTCCATACGCGAGATTTCAATTGATTTGCGCATCTGAAGAATGCTTGAAATCCCGCTCAGACACTGGATCCGCGGCACGTCCGGCGCCCTGCGCAATGCGACGGTCTCGACATGCCGAAAAGTGTCCTTTTGTGCCCTTTTGTGTCCTAAATCGAGGTTTCAATTTTCGGACACTTCGCATTCATCAGGTTGCACGCCCGAATTAAGTTCTGATTAAATGCTGCGGTGCTAGTTGCCATTCCAGATTCGTTGGACGACAAATACCGATTTACGCTCATACAAAAAAAGCGAGGGTGGACGTTGTACAGCGCCCTCGCCTCGCTGTAGATACATTTTAGAATTTTAAATCAAACAGTCCAGAATCTTGTAAAATTATACGGAATAGTTATTTTGCTTGTCAAGAAAATCTACAATGGTTTGCACAATAAACAGTAAAAAGCGGCCTGTGGCGAGTGGTTATACCATTTTGCCTAAAGCACGGCGCGTTGTGCGGTTGTTTGAATCGTGATTAGTGTGATTGAATGACGGGCAATGAACAAGGGAGTATGTGCCGCGATTCGGAGATGGTGGTTACCGAACCGGGAAGAAGTAAAATATTCAACGTGTGTCCTGTATTATATTGTTACGTGAGATTAAGCCGTTTTTGATATTTCCCCATGAAGTTGCGAGTTTGTGATTAGGGGCGACGGCGAGTACAGTTGCAAGCCCACGGGTCATGACGGAGCGGATGTCGCGTTCGGCGAGCGGGATGTTGAATATCGCAAACTCGTCAATAAGCCCGTGAAACCTATCCGGCCCGCCAATTACGAGACTAGGGGTATCTTCAGGCGGGACGTATGTTGTCGATTTATTCAACGATGCAAACAATTCGCCATCAAGATAGATTGACATTAGATTGCCGCGCCTGCTATGCACAAACGCCCAGTGCCGCCAGACATCTTTGACCTGACTATCCAATTCGGCAGCCAATTCAACGAATGGCGATCCGAACCGCCACCGTACACTGTCGTCCCAAGGCAATAACACGCCGATAGTCCAATTTGGATTGTCGAAGTCTGGCGTGGAGTCGAATAGTCGTGCGTTACGAAAGTCAATAATCTTTGTCCAGGCCGTAACCGTTATTTCCTCTGTTGGCATTTGATGAGGCAAATCCCTGATCCTTGACAGCTGGTTTGTGCTAAAATCCAAGCATTTTCCAAACCTGCCGTCTGCCCATGACCGATCTCCTAAAACTGATGAACGCATGCCCGCTTCGTTGTAGGTGTACCAACCTTTGCCCTCGTTGAAAAGCCAGACGCCGACCACCAAATCGTTAGACGCGTGGGCGGTGATTGCCGCGATAAAGCAGATTGTGCTAGTCAGCGCTTTCATTGGGTATCCCTTAATTATCTGAACTGTGATTTTTGAGATTGAATGATTGGCTGCGATAAAGAGAGTATGTGTCGCGATTCGGAGATCGCTCCTACCGGGATTGAGCGCTTACGATTAGACGCGCATGACAACGGGGAGCACCATGGGGCGGCGTTTTGTGCGTTTTGAGAAGAAACGGCGGAGGACTATACGGATTTCCTCTTGCACGGTCTCCGTTTCACTTTTGACTTCTTCGCTAAGTGCGTCTATGGAATTGATGACGATTTCTTTGGCTTCGTCTATGAGCGGTTTTGAATCGTCCATGTAAACAAAGCCGCGCGAAACCATGTCGGGGCCCGCGACGATTTTGCCGGTGTTGCGATCGAGCACAACAATCGGGATGACCATGCCGTCCTGCGAGAGCGCCTGCCGATCATGCAACACCATGTCCTCAACTCCCATTTCCAGCTTGCCATCAACGAAAACGCGTCCCGATTGAACGCGCGCTTGGATGCCGCAGAAGTCGGGGTTTAGGAGTAGCTGATCGCCGTTTTCAGCCACTGTGATATTTTCGTAGGGAATTCCAATCTCCTCAGCGATTTCGGCATGATGAACAAGATGGCTGTATTCACCGTGCATCGGCACAAAAAATTTGGGGCGCACGAGGTTAATCATCAACTTGAGATCTTCCCGTGCGCCGTGTCCGGACACATGGACATCGGCGTTTTTCTCGTGGTGGACGCGTGCGCCTCGCCGAAGTAGGTGATTAATCATGTGCCCGACCGACCGCTCATTGCCCGGGATGATACGGGCGGACAGTACCACTGTGTCCTGGGGTTCAATATTCAGAAATGCGTGATTGTTCATCGCCATCAACGCCATAGCGGAACGCGGTTCGCCTTGGCTGCCAGTGCTCAAGACCACGACCTCGTGGGGCCGAAACTGCTTCACCTCTCGAGGATCGATGAGGAGGTCTGGGGGCACGGTTAAGTAACCTAACTCTGAAGCGATTCGAATGTTGTTTACCATGGAACGTCCGGTGACGGCTATGAGGCGGCGATGAAGTACGGCGAGATCGATGAATTGCTGGATGCGGTGTAAGCTAGATGAAAAGGTTGATAGGAAGAGGCGGCGGTCAACGCTCTGAAAAATTGCGTCCATGTCTGAGTAAATGGCGCGCTCAGAGGGCGTGAAACCGGGGCGGTCAGCATTGGTGCTATCCGAAACCAGCAACAGCACACCTTTTTCTCCAAGGATAGCAAGTTTGTGTATTTCAGTGCGGCGATTGTCGACGGGAGTGAGGTCAAACTTAAAGTCGGCGGTATGTACGATTGTACCGACCGGGGAATGAAGGGCGACTGATACTGTGCCGGGAATACTATGCGCCACATGGATGAATTCAAGCGTGAAGCATCCAAGTTTCAAAGGGCGATCCGGATTGATGACGCTGAGTTGGGCATTCTTTAAGACGTCGTACTCCTGCAATCTACGCTGCGCGAGCGCTAGCGTGAGTTCGGTGCCGTAGACCGGGATGTTTATTTGGCGCAGCAGAAACGCGAGTGCACCGGTATGATCTTCGTGCGCGTGTGTGACCACGATTCCGCGGATTTTGCGCCGATTCTCGATTAGGTATGTTATATCGGGTACAACCAAATCTACGCCCGGAGTGTCTGCCTCGGGAAACATTATGCCAGCGTCAATGATGATGAGGTCGTCGGCGTACTCATAGGTCATCATGTTCAAGCCGAACTCTCCCAGACCGCCGATGGGAGTGATAAGTACGCCTTCATTTTGGGTTTCAGACATTACTTTCGATTTCCTCCTCGGTTTTATGACGAATGATGAACCCTTGCGAATTATGATATTCGTTGTGAAATCCGCGCGGGTTACACGACGATGTTAATCAGCCGGTTCGGTACGACGATCACTTTGCGTATGGTTTTCCCGGCAACATGGGTTTGGATGCGTTCGTCCGCAAGCGCGGCAGTTTCAGCTTCTTCGCGGCCCGCCTCCACGGGCAGTTGAATGCGGCTGCGCAGCTTTCCGTTGACTTGGACGACGATTGTTACCTGTTCCCGGATGAGCGCTTTTGGATCATATTTTGGCCATGACGCCTTCGCGACCAGATCGGTGTTGCCTAGACGTTCCCACAGTTCTTCGGCGATGTGCGGCGCGTACGGGAAAAGCAACCGGAGAAAGGTGCTTATCGACTCTTTGGGCAACGTACGGGATTGCGTCGCGGTGTTGACAAACACCATCATCTGGCTAATGGCCGTGTTTAACTTGTCTATGGATTCTGTGTCCTCCGTTACGACTTTGATGGTCTGGTGCAATGCTTTCCACAATGCTTCATCGCTGTCGCCGGGAGCGTCCGTTAATTTCTTACTCAATTCCCCCGTGTGTTGGTCAATGACCAGCCTCCAGACGCGGTTGAGGAAGCGGTAAACGCCTTCTACGCCGGCGGTCTGCCACGGCGTACTGACGCTCAAAGGACCGATGAAAAGTTCGTAGAGCCGCACCGCATCCGCACCGTATTGGTCAATGACATCGTCTGGGTTCACGACGTTGAATTTGGACTTGCTCATCTTCTCAAGCTGAGTATTGACAGGTCTATCAGATGCCTTAACGAACCATTTTTCGCCCTTTTTCTCGACGTCGTGAGGATAGTAGTATTTTCCGTTATCGTCCTGATAGGATTCAGCAAGAATTGTCCCCTGATTGAAGAGGTTTTGAAACGGTTCGTTCGTGGACACAAGTCCGCAGTCGAACAACACTTTGTGCCAGAACCGTGCGTAGAGAAGATGCAATACAGCGTGCTCGGCGCCGCCGATGTATAGGTCAACCGGCAGCCAGTACTGTTCCGCTTCGGCAGACCACGGCGCGTCGCGGTTCTGCGTATCGATATACCGCAAATAGTACCAACAGGAACCTGCCCATTGCGGCATAGTATTGGTTTCTCGCATTCCAACACGCCCGTCAGGGAGGGACACCGTAAGCCAGTCATCCTCCGCACGGGCAAGGGGAGGTTTACCGTCGGGCGTGGGCCGGTATTCATCAATTGATGGAAGTTCCACGGGAAGCCCGCCTTCAGGAATGGTAGCAATGGTTCCGTCTTCGAGATGCGCAATTGGGAATGGCTCGCCCCAGTAACGCTGGCGGGAAAATAGCCAGTCGCGCAAGCGATACTGCACCTGCCGCTTGCCTTTGTTTTGCTGTTCAAGCCATTCAATCATTTTTTCTTTTGCGTCCGCGCCACCCAAGCCGTTGAGGAAACCGCTGTTCACACAGATACCGTCGTCGGTGAATGGTACAACCTCAATCGGGTTCTCGCCGCCACTGATGACTTCGACGATGGGGATGTTAAACGCGGCAGCAAATTCGTGATCGCGTTCATCGTGCCCCGGCACAGCCATGATGGCGCCAGTGCCGTAGGAAATCAGCACATAGTCGGCGATCCAAATTGGAATTGCGGCATTGTTGCAGGGATTGATTGCGTAGGCGCCCGTGAAAACCCCTGTCTTTTCTGTCGCGAGATCGGTTCGCTGAAGGTCGGATTTGTTCTTGGTTTCTGCGATGTACGCCTTGACCGCGTCCTTTCGGTCATCGGACACAATCTGTGAAACGATCGGGTGTTCGGGAGCAAAGACACAGTATGTGGCACCGAAGAGTGTGTCCGGCCGGGTTGTGAACACCGTAAAAGTGAGATGGGTGTCCTTTATGGAGAATTGTATATCTGCGCCCTCCGATTTTCCGATCCAATTCCGTTGCATCTCTTTGAGACCTTCGGGCCAATCTAGTTGATTCAGGTCTTCGAGTAACCGCTCGGCATAGGCTGTAATTTTCAGCATCCATTGGCGCATGTGACGCCTTTCAATGGGGTCGCCGGTTTCGATGTATTTCCCGTCTTTTACCTCTTCGTTGGCGAGGACTGTGCCGAGCGCAGGACACCAATTAACGGGTACATCTTCAAGGTATGCGAGGCCATTCTCGTAGAGTTTGAGGAAAATCCACTGCGTCCATCTGTAATATTCAGGGGCGGAGGTGTTAATTTCCCGACTCCAGTCATATGAGAATCCGAGCCGCTTGATTTGCCTGCGGAACATGTCCACCATTTTTTCGGTGATTGCCGCGGGGTGTACGTTCCCGCGTTCAGCGGCGCGTTCCGCCGGAAGCCCAAACGCGTCCCAACCCATCGGGTGGAGGACATTGTAGCCCTGCATTCGCCGCATGTTGGCGATGACGTCAGTCGCAAGATACCCCTTGGGATGGCCGACATGCAAGCCGGAGCCTGAAACGTACGGGAACATGCCTAGTATGTAAAATTTTGGTTTTCCTTTCCATGCCTCGGGGTCGTTGGGTATGCGAAAGGTCTCACGTTTCTCCCAAATGCTCTGCCATTTCGGTTCAATGGCGGCGGGATTGTACATGTGTTTTGGCATTAAGGCGCTCCTTAATTCAACTCGTAAATATTAGGCGCTTCGTTGCGGAATTATCCCAGAATTCAACCGGGATAATGTAGGTTGGCGAAGCCGCGATTTGGAAATCGCTCCTACGGGTGCATGGGTTGTTATTCGTAAAGCTCTGCGCGGTTTCGTCCGAGACGGCCTGGACACAGACGCCTCATTTCGGGCGGCATTCGCTCGTATGTTTCGGGCCAAACCGGCTGATGGCATCCTTCAGCCCAATTGTTGAACCAGCGTGGGCAGTAACCTGAATTCAGCCCGACCCGAATTTCGTCGGATGTGGTGTTGGCGCGCGACATGTGGAATAGTCCGGCATGCCACAACATCACGGTACCGGGACGTCCGGTGATAGGCTTGATTAGCGGACTGTCGGGCGTAATTTCCGGCGGCGGACCGTGCAAGCGCGTGCGGTGGCTCAGCGGCACGACGCCAGTTGCACCGTTTTCTTCGGTGAACTCCGTCAACATCCACATACCGTTAATCATCCACGGCACACTCGGCACCCTAGCGAAAGTGCTGGCGGAATCAACGTGCAACGGTCCGTGCGGCGCACCGGGCCAAGTTGGCTTGGAACACGCATCGGGGATTCGACAGTTTGGCCCCAGAAAATGCTCTGCGATTGCGACCACGTCGGGATGGCCGGAACAGTTCCATACACGGTCGTCAAGGTTCAGCATCCCAAACAGTGTCTGATAGTATTCGTCACCAATCTTGAAAGAATTCCACTGCGGGTCTGCGTGCAATTCGAGGAATCGCTCAGCCATGCTCAGCGCCATGTCCTCGGGAATGCGGTTTTCCAATATACAGTAGCCGTAGACGGTTAGGTGATCAATCGCGGCGTTAAGGTCGGTAGTCGTAGACATTTGCTCTACCCCCATTATGATGGAGAAGACGGGAAGACGGGGAAATGCTTGTACTCGCCTTCTCGTTTTCTCCCCCTCTCGTTTTCACTCCTTTAGCCATCCTAAGGAGTTTCACGTGATGCTGAGATTCGTTTCTTGAAGTTAGCCTAGCTTGCGGCGGGTATGCTATGCATGCTGGCGCATATCGCCTGCTTGCCGGCTCATGCGTCATTTTCGATTGACTCGCGCCAAGTTCAAAATACTATTATACCTATATAGCGGGTAACAATGCAAAAAAACATAAAAACGCGCATCAGCAAGGCGTTACGCCAATCACGTCGTTGTTAATGCGTCCTTGGCTATCGTGATTCGGCCGAAGCTGTCGTCAGTTGGGCGGCGAATTGTCGAGATCGCAGCGGATTTATGAATCCCAGAATTTAATTATATTGAAAATAATAGCCTTTCCGCATATAATATCATCTCAAACGAAGACTCAAGATGCCCGCACTGAAAGAAAATTATGGCGAAATTAAAGTTCCCCAAAACTGAACCATCTCCACATAGCGGTGAGTTGAATACATCTGATGGATTGCGGCAAACGGCATTCGTTTCCTGTAGAGTGGTTTTTGGAGTTTTTATAGTCCTCTGGACGATGGGTGTTGGCATGGGAAGTTCGCCTGCCGCAGGTGAAAATTCCTCTGGCGAAAAAAGTTCAGCATCGGCGGCTCCGACAGCGGCGGTATCAATGCCTGCGGTGAAGTCTTCCCCTACTGCACCGCCGGGGCACAAACGGATGCTGAAATTGCTGCAGCAGATAGCGGATGAAACGCCGGACGAAAACTCCTTCTTGGGAGATGCAAAAGCACGCACGCTACGTAAGCAGATTGCCGAGTTTCCAGCAGGAACATCCGATCGGACGAAATGGATGGCTTATATGCAATTGGGGCACGAATTACTCCACTTGGGGCATGAACTAGAAGGAATTGAATATCTTGAGCGCGCACTTCACCTCACGCGGACACAACAGGATGCGGTTCCGGTGGAGGTGTTGAATCATACTCACTATCGTCTTGGCGTGGCTTACATGCGGCGCGGCGAAACAGAGAATTGCTGCCTACGCAACAGACCGGAGAGCTGTATTTTACCACTACGAGGCGGCGGAATTCATACGCAGCAAGAATCTTCCCTAAAAGCGATTGCATTTTTCGGGGAGGTGCTCCAACGAACACCGCAACGGGCGTCACTTCATCTGGGCGCCCAATGGTTGATAAACATTGCGTATATGACAATCGGGGGCTATCCCGATCGGGTGCCCGAGTCTTATCTTATTCCGCCAATAGCCTTTGAGTCGGAGGAAGAATTTCCGCGCTTTGCGAATGTTGCGCCGAGACTGGGGCTGGATACGTTTGATTTGTCAGGCGGTGCGGTTATCGACGATTTTGACAATGATGACTACCTTGATATTGTGACATCGACGTGGGATACCGACGGTCAGCTTCGTTTTTTCAGAAACAACCAGGACGGGACGTTCACGGAACGGACGATGGAAGCCGGGCTGATAGGACTATACGGCGGGTTGAACATGGTTCAAGCGGACTATGACAACGATGGGGATACTGATATCCTCGTTCTACGCGGCGCATGGATTGAGAACGAAGGACAACACCCGAACTCCTTATTACGCAACAATGGGGCGGGCACATTCACGGATGTCACTTTCGAATCGGGTCTGGGTGCGGCGTATTATCCCAGCGGTACAGCGTCTTGGGGCGATTACGACAATGACGGTTATCTCGATTTGTACATTGGCAACGAATCTTCCAAAGCGCTGCGTGCGCCGTGCCAACTGTTTCGCAACAACGGCGACGGGACATTCACCGATCTGGCTGCTAAGGCGGGCGTACGGAATTATCGGTTCTCGAAATCGGCAATCTGGGGCGACTACGATGGCGATGGTTGGCTAGATTTGTACATATCCAATTATAAAGGCGGGAATCGACTATATCACAACAATAGGGACGGCACATTTACGAATGTCGCGCGAAAACTGAATGTTGACCTGCCCGAGGTCAGTTTTCCTGCTTGGTTTTGGGACTTTGACAATGACGGGCGACTTGATTTGTATGTGTCGGCATATTCCGCCAACATCGAACACCTTGCGGCGAGTTGGCTGGATATTCCGGTGGAAACAGAATTTGCGTGTCTTTACCGCGGGAACAGTACCGGGGGATTTGATGAAGTCGCACGGCAATATAACTTGATTCGCCCCACAGCGCCGATGGGGTCTAACTTCGGCGATTTGGACAACGACGGCTTCCTCGATTTTTATCTTGGCACCGGATACCCGGACTATGAGAATATCATGCCGAACGTGATGTGCCGGAATCAGGGCGGGAAACGGTTCGTAGATGTGAGTGTTGCCGGCGGGTTCAGCCACGTGCAGAAAGGGCACGGGGCGGTCTTCGCTGATCTTGACAACGACGGCGATCAGGATGTATTTGAGCAGATGGGCGGTGCACTGCCGGGCGACGCATACAATAACGTGTTGTATGAAAATCCGGGTTTCGATAATCATTGGATTACGATAAAACTCATAGGCGTTCGATCGAACCGATCGGCAATCGGCGTGCGCATCTGTGCAAAAGTCGTCGAAAACGGGGATGGCCGATCCATCTACAAGCACGTTAACAGCGGCGGCACTTTTGGTGCGAACCCGTTACGGCAAGCCATCGGGTTAGGGAGTGCATCGAACATTGAGCACTTAGAGATATTTTGGCCAACTACCGGCAACACGCAGACATTTCACAATGTCGCGTCGAATCAGTTTATCCAGATAGTAGAGGGGGAGGACCGATACACGACAATCAGCCTGAATAAGCCGAAACTTTCGGGAGGCGACTAAAGTTGGGTGCGCAAGGTGCGAGACGTGGCGGGTAGGCTTGAGCGGCAGAAACCGGGTGGTAATCGTGTTTGACTTTTGTCCGAAATTCGATTAAGCTGATATGCGATGAAACGGCTTGGATCTTCACTCCCACGCTCCTCACCCCAAAAACGGTTTTTCGGCGCGGAATCGCTATCGATCTTAAGCGTTCTGATCTGTGTTGGCGGCATCGCCTTCTTTGCAGCAAAATATACTTACGCCATTCCAAACACCCCGCTCCATTTTGACGGTTGGGTCGATTCTGCTCTAGAGAAATTGGAAACTGATGGCGTAACCGGCGGTTTTCATCGGCACACGCGACCCCGGACACGTTGGGAGGTTGCGGAAGCGATTGCACGTGCGGACGAGCGAATTGCTGAAGGGCGAGTGGACCCGTCGCAAATCCACGTTCATTTGCTTGATAAGTTAAAGCTTGAGTTTGAGCGGGAACTGGCCATCCTATCCGCACCGAAAACCGGACATGGATTGCGTATGCGCGGGGCGGCACAGATGCGCACACCGAGAACGGATTCACAGATTTCGCCTGCGGTCGAAGGGGCGTTCCATTATCACGTAAGCAGGCGGATTACACTGTATCAAGAATTCGAGGCTGGGAAGTTTACGGAAAAATATCCCATTGAATCAAGATCCGCTTCCAGACGCTTAAAGTCGTGGCACAGCGGTTACTCTGCGGATTTCAAACGAGTTTACTTACGATTCCCTGTCTCTAAAATTGATGTCTTAATTGGCCGCGACCAAATCTTTTGGGGTACGGGAAATCGGGGCGCGGTTGGAATTTCTGACAACTCACCGCCGTTTGACCTCATCCTGTTAACGGGACGGTTTGGGCGGGTGAAAGGCACGGCGTTCACGGCGCAGTTGGATCAGATGTGGCATGATCAGGACGGCCCTACGCGGCGGTACCTCGCAAATCGGTATCTTGCAGGGCACCGTCTGGATTGGCAGGTGAACGACCGAATCGAAGTCGGTATTTCCGAGTTGATTCTGTACGGCGGCAATGCAAGAGATGTTGAATGGCAATACCTGAATCCGATTCTGCCGTATTATGCGAGCCAATACAACGCCGATACTGACGATAATGTGATGTTCCTGTTCGAAGGAGCGATTCGCCCCATTGATGGTGCGCGATTGTACGGTGAGTGGTTGATTGATGATTTTCAGTACGCGGATACCAACGATCCAAACGCAGTTGCGTGGCTGGCGGGAGTGGAATGCAACGGTCTGCTCGCATCAAAAAAACTGAGCGTTCGTAGCGAGTACGCCCGCGTGAATCGTTGGGCGTATACGCACCTCGTGCAAGAGAACCAATTCACGCATTTCGGATCATTTATCGGCCATCGTATCGGCACCGATGCGGATACCTTCTATCTGGGGGGCGAATACCTAATTGACGCCGATACGTTTTTCGCCGTCTTCTACGAATTCGAGCGTCAAGGCGAGGCAGATGTTCAAGACCGCTTTCGTAATGAAGATTCTGAATCGATTCCGTATCCGTCCGGTGTGGTTGAGCGGCGAGACGGTGCGGGATTTCGGCTTGTTTATGAACCGCTCCGATCGTGGCAACTGAATCTTACTTATCAACATGTGATTACGCGAAATAAAGCGCATCAGAACGGTGTGCGCAAACGGAGCAATGAGTTGGAATTACAGTTGCATTATTTGCGTGAATTTAGCTTATGAGAACCGGCTATTGTAATTCTTTGTATTGTTGCGCGGCAGTGTTCTATGGGACCTAAATTTGATACAAGACCTCATCCTTAACGGTAGTACATCATCCCAAATGCTTTTCAACGATGGAGGGGAACTACAATGAAATACGATAAAGAGAATAGGACGTTTGACTGTGCACCGACGCTAACGGATTCACAGGTGCTTGAATTTTGCCGCAGTGGGTATGTGATTTTGGAGGGTGTGGTGCCCGATGAAATCAATCTGCGGGCAATTGAATATTTGGAAGGTAGGCTACCGGCTAATCCGAGTTATATTCCTGAAGGGATGACAACTGAAGATTTGGAGCGAATTCGCAACGCCACGAATAGCACGCTTCTGCTTGAGGATTGGTTTATTGAACATGCGTTGCTCAATCCGCAATTGACGGGTGTGTTGCGGTCGCTGCTAGGGCGGCACATCGGCTTGCCAATACTAGTTAGCCATCACCGCGCTCAGTGTCCGGGGCCGCCTCAGAATTGGCATCAAGACCACGACTGCATATTTGGGCCCGAGGTTAACTTTGTCGAAGTGTTCTACTACCCACAGGATACCCCAGTGGAATTAGGACCTACCGGGATTGTGCCGGAGTCGCATCTGCGTCCTCAGCCGTGGCATGCAGGGGACAAAGGAATTGCGACCGCTGCCCCGGCGGGATCTCTGATTGTTCATCATCAAAGTATTTTGCACCGCAAAGGAGAATCCACAATAGAGGGCGTCCGCCACATGCTAAAATATAATTACTGGCGAACCGTGCCGCCGAAGCGGGATTGGATCATCGAGCCCGATTTCGACTTTCAGACGGCTTATTACGGAGGGCATCAGTTATCCAGATACATTGCGCATATGTTCTATTGGCTATCCGGCAAGGGAGACGAATTTCGATTAATCGGCGGTCAAGCGTGGCCGCACGTGCATTCTCGCCAAATTGCGAGGTCCTACGGGTTTGAGGAAACCGAAGGGTACCTTCCCAATTGGACGCAAACGTGGGGATATGAGTATACCGATTGATGAGATTGTGGTAATGGAGACTGGTTGAACTGTGATTCGTGTGATTAAATGATGGGGTGTGATTAGGGGAGCAGGTAACCATTTGATTGTCGAGAGGTTTCAACGCTGAAGACTATCGCCTTCGCTATTCGCTCAGTTGATCGTTGGGTTTCGCTACATGTAATGGACAAAGTGCAATGTTTAGTGTTCCGGACGGTTAACACTATCGGGACGATTTTGGTAATACCCGCTCTACCCTACCTACAAGAACCGTGATTGAGGGAGTGTGTGTCGCGATTCGGAGATCGCTCCTACCGAGCCCGCAAAAACAAACACCTACTCTTTAAGGATAAGCACTTCGGATTAAAGGGAGTCTAGCTCTTCTTGAAGCAGTTGTTTATCGTAGATTCCCGTGTAGATACCGTTGCGTTTGAGTAGTGTGTCGTGGGTACCGCGTTCCACGATTTCGCCATTCTTCATTACGATGATGAGGTCGGCTGACTTGACGGTGGATATACGGTGAGAAATGACAATGGTGGTACGATTCTCCATGACCTCCTTTAAGCGATTGAGGATGATGTCTTCCGTGTGCGTGTCTACATTGGCAAAGGCGCTGTCCAAGATGAGGATTTTCGGATGGATTGCAATGGCTCGTGCGAGCGCAGTCCGTTGTCTCTGCCCTCCAGAAATAGTGATTCCCCGCTCACCCAAGTAAGTGTCTAACCCATCGGGAAACTCTTCCATTTGTTCCTGTAAATCGGCAATACGCACGACGCCATTAACCTCGGCGCCGCCGGCATTTTCCGCACCGTAAGCGATGTTATTTCGCAGCGTACCAGAAAATAGGAACGGTTCCTGTTCAACGACACCGATATTTGACCGGAGCACATGCAGGGGAATGTCCTGTACGTCCACGCCATCAATGAAAATTGTCCCCCGGTCGGCTTCGTAGAGGCGGGGGATTAGGTTGACAAGGGTTGTTTTGCCGCAACCCGTGGGACCTACAATGGCGACCGTCTGTCCCCGATCGACTTTCAGATTAATGTTTTTAAGGACCGGCGTGCCGTCAGGATATGAAAAACTGAGGTTTCTAAATTCAATGCCGCCCTGAATCGCCTCTATTCCGTGCCTAGCGTTCACGCCATCGTATATTTCTGGTTGTTCATCAAGAATTTTACTTATTCTTTCCATCGAAGCTGCGCCCCGTTCAAAAGCGTTAACAACGAAGCCGAGTCGAATCATCGGACGGACCAGAAGTATTAAGTATGCAAGGAGCGCCACAAATTCTCCGAATGTAATCTGTCCTTCAATGACGCGGATTCCGCCCAAATAGAGGAGAGCGACATGACCAATTCCCGGCAGACACCGGAACAGTGGGAAGAACACGGAGAAGAGACGAATTTGCGCGCGGTTGCGATCGACAAATGTCCGGTTGAGATCGCGGAACTTGTCAATTTCGCTCTTTTCAAGAGTGTATGCTTTGACAACGCGCACGCCGGACAGATTTTCTTGCAATTTGGTATTCATCGTTGAAAACGACTCCTGAATCCGTTCGTAACTTCTGTAGATACGCTTTCCTAGTTCTCGTATCAGGAGTGCGAGAATCGGGTATGGGAGCACCGCAAGCAGAGTCAAGGTCGCATCAATTCTTAGCATTATGACGAACGCCATGGCAAAAAAGACGATTCCATCCGCCGTGAACATGATTGCATTGCTGAGCACCATGCGGACTGCATTAATGTCGCTTGTGGCTCTCGCCATCAAATCGCCGGTATCGACACGATTGTAGTAAGCCGCCGACAGTTTCTGTAGGTGGGTGAAGAAATCGTTTCGCAGGTGGTATTCGATTCTCCTAGCGACGCCGTTAATGATACGGCGTTGTGCGAAGAGGATTGCACCGCCGCCAAGGGCGACTGTGAAAATGAGGAGAGCATAGAGAAAAACCTTGCGCGGCGTAATGGATTTCTCAAAGTCATCGAAGACCAACTCCAGAATTTTAGGGCTTACCAGTAGAAGCCCGTTCGTTACTAGAACTAGCATGAAGCTGAAGATGATTTGAAGCCGGTAGTGGACGACGTATTTATTTAGGCGAAGTAAACTACGAATCGGAGCCGCTCCAGTTTTGGTTTGATTCAGTTCAACGTGTGCCTACTAACATCAGCTTTTCAGCGGAGGTTTTGGCGTTCATGATGGGTGCGTGATGAGAATGTCGAATGTGGAAGAATCTTGGACATACTGACACGACTATAACCACGTGCTAAAAGAATAACTTCATTTGGGGGCGATGTCAAGTCTGTGGTATAATGTTTAAGAACAAGACAGCATGCAGGTTACCTCAACAATGTTGCTAGACACAATGAATAAGCATAGGAGTAGGAAAAAAATGACGGAGATTGAACAGTACGAATTTGACCGGCAGGGCTTTCTGGTACTGCGAAATTTTCTGACTGATGAAGAGGTCGGCCGATTACGACTGGCAATTGATACATTGGAACAGCATGCTATAGCGCATTACCAATTAGCGCCGCGCAAAAGCGGGAATTTTGGCAGCGAGTATCATTTCAACGCAGAGCGCGGGTACCACGTCACGGGCGGCCACGAGTACGGTCAGACATTCATAATTGAAGATTTTTTCAATTTCGATTTGGCGTTCGATTTCCTCGTTAACCATCCCAAAACCAATTCCTATATTTCCAGCCTTGTGCAGGAAGAAATCGGCATCAACAACTCCGAGTTACGCATACGATATCCCGGCAATTGCAGCAGTACCCATGGCGGCGGATATTGCCGAAGTTACAAATACCGATACTCGGTGAATGCAAAGGGGATTGATTGCATGATGGTGCGTTTTATCTATTTCACGCACGATGTTAGCAACATGGACGGAGCCTTTTGTGTCGAGGCCGGTTCTCATAAGTCGGAGTTTGCAGTGCCTTATCAATGCCATGTAGACGACGATCCCGGCATGATTGGACTGGAAGTGAACTCGGGCGACGCCATAGTGTTTACCGAAAACTTGCGGCACGGCGGATTTACTAACCGGTCGTGCGAACCCCGTAAGACGTTACACGTGGGCTATGGTCCGGGTTGGATGATGTCACAGAACATTGCTACTTGGGACGAACTGCAGTATATCCAACCGACGACGTGGGCGCGCTACGATGAAGACCAGCGTAAATTATTTCAACCGTGGCTCAGGCAAACACCGGACGTGGCTCAGGCAAACACCGGAGTATCAGAACGCTGATAGATAGTAATCCAAAGCAACACGATGAGAAATCGGAATATTCTCACCAATGCTAGACCAGCCTGCGACGTTCAAAAGCTGTTTAACACGCAAACCCTACCTCATTTTCACGTTGTTCGTTGTGGTTCATGCCTGCTGACTCATCCAGCTTGCAGTTCTTCGCTATACGCGCGCAACGCTGATGCACCCGCTCTCAACCGTTGATTTCATCGTCTTTTGGACTCGCCTGATTTCCGCCTGACACGTACAGGAAAAAGATGGTGCCAATGATAGCAATGATAATCCAGAGTATTCCCCATGCCACGGTTGGAATCATAGGGGTGAGTTCTTCATGGAGCATGCGTGCATCTGAGCGCGCTCCGCTGCGATCCAAAACGTCACTCTTGATGTCTAGGATTGCATAGAGACAACTGGTGAAACCGATAACCCGAAGAACCCAGTCGTTGATGGACTCCGAGAGTAAGCCGCCGACGAGAATAAGCCCGCCACCGAACGCAATTCCGAATAGACGGATGAACCAGTTTCCTCCGTAGACGATCGAAACGAGAATCATACCAGAACCGATTGCTACGCTGAGCAGCTTGTCAAGGTGTGTACGTGCAGCAATTACCAGAATTAATCCGCCCCAAACGAGACTTCCGAGATAACCGGCTGAAAGCGTCCAGAATCGCGAGCCGCCTATCGTGAGGGTATGCCCGCCTTCTTGGGGCACGACGACGATTTCTTCAATGCGCCCGCCCGTTGCTAACGCTGCAATGCCATGACTGAGTTCGTGCAAAAAGACCACAAGAATTTTTAGCGGATATACGACTGGTGTATTCCAGAGCACGCCGACGAGAATAAAGATTAGGACCCAACTCAGTCGCATCCTTTTGAAAATTTTTCTTATCAATGCTGTCTCCCCGAATACTCCGCCGCAAGGTCTTGGGTATGTCTGCGTTTGCCGGTCGATTCAAGGTGCAATAAAGGTTTTCGGTTGATATTCAGGCGATGATGTGCTATATTTCCCAATGTATTGCAAGTCAAATTTCGTGAATAGAGTAAATTATCTTCCAAGTTATGTCAAGCAGGAATTAGGGAATCAATCAATGCGGAACTCAATCAGTTAGATTGGAGGTATCACGGTGGGAAATACCTTCGGTCATCTTTTTCGTATCACGACGTGGGGCGAATCACACGGCGATGCCATTGGCGTTGTGGTTGATGGATGCCCGCCGCAACTGAAAATCGACGCTACTGCCATTCAGGCGGAACTCAATCGACGCCGTCCGGGACAGAGCTATCTTACAACTCCACGACAAGAATCGGATGCGGTGCAGATTTTATCAGGCGTATTTGAGGGCCAGACGCTTGGGACTCCAATCTCAATGCTGGTATGGAACAAGGATGCGAAGCCTTCAGCCTACAAGCACCTCAAGGACATTTATCGACCGTCACATGCGGACTTCGCCTATCGTCAGAAGTACGGCATCCACAACTGGCAGGGAGGCGGCCGGGCGAGCGCACGCGAAACGATTGGACGAGTCGCGGCGGGCGCAATTGCAAAACAGATATTGCGTGAGCAGTGCGGCACGGAAATTCTCGCGTACGTAAAACAGATTCAAACAATCGCCGCCGATGTCGATTCGGATAAGGTGACCCTTGATGCGATTGAATCCAGCATTGTTAGATGTCCAGACTACGAGGCTAGTGAGCAGATGGAGCGACGCATTGATGAAGCGCGGCGAGACGGCGATTCGCTCGGGGGGATTATTGAGTCGGTGTCGCGGAACGTCCCGATTGGACTGGGAGAGCCGGTGTTTGACAAACTCAAGGCAGATTTGGGCAAGGCGATGATGTCCCTGCCGGCAACAATGGGTTTCCAAATCGGGTCGGGTTTTGAAGGCGTGACAATGACCGGAGCGCAGCATAACGATTTATTTTACACTGATAAAGGGCGTATCCGCACGCGGACGAACAATTCTGGCGGCACGCAAGGTGGCATTTCAAATGGCGAGAATATCCGTCTGCAGGTGGCTTTTAAACCGACGGCGACAATCCGCAAGGAACAGGAAACGGTGGACATCCATGGCAACCCGGTTGTTTTGTCCGCACGCGGGCGGCATGATCCGTGTGTGCTGCCTCGTGCCGTGTCGATAGTGGAGGCAATGGTTTCGCTAGTACTGGTCGATCACTTCTTGCGACAGCGTGCTAAGAAATTTGAATAATAGGTAAATACGTTCATTAAATTGATATCATTAACGGCGCTTCAATGGCGCGTGGAAGCGGAATGGTTTCGCGTTGCCGCCGCTTTGTCAATCTGCGTCAATATGATTCTCGCCGCCACCATTGGAGCAGTCATTCAGATGCTTTTGAAGCGGATACGGATTGGCAGTGCTTTTGCGACAGGGTTATTCGTCTTGACCTTAATCGATATAATACGTACTTATCTTCATCATAGCGCATGCCTATCTCTATTGAGTTGGAAACCGGCTGTTGACCGTTGGCAATAGGAGCGGAGCGAAATGAATAATACACGAGCACGATTCCCGGAAATGCTCTCTTCCAATGAATATGTCGTCGGTGTAGATATGGGCGGCACAAAGATTTTGGCGTCGGTCGTGAATGCGGCGGGAAGAATAATATCTCAATCGAAAACCGCTACGAAGGCAGATAAGGGTCCGCATGAAGTGATAAATCGGATTGCTCAGTGTATCCGAAATGCGATTGATCGAACGGGGATGGAATCCCCTCAGATTCAGGCAATAGGGATTGGCGCACCGGGACCGCTAGATCCGGATACAGGTGTTGTTATCTTTGCCCCGAACCTCGGCTGGTCGAATGTACCTCTCAAGGCAAAACTTGAAGCAAGTATGGGTATTCCGACATTCGTCGAAAACGATGTCAATCTATGTACATTAGGGGAGTCGGCTTCCGGGGTTGGGCTTGGGGTCAAATCCCTCGTTGGGATTTTCGTTGGTACCGGAATCGGCGGCGGGATAATTTTAGATGGCAAGCTGTTCCGTGGCGCAAGTGATACAGCCGGTGAAGTGGGTCACATTATCGTCAAATCAGACGGTCCGCGCTGCGGTTGCGGAAACCTAGGGTGTTTGGAAGCTGTTGCGAGCCGTACAGCCATTACGCGGCAGCTACGAAAAGCGATACTCAAAAATGGGAAGAGGAGCATTTTGCTAAAGTTGAACGGCGGAAATTTAGGTTTGATTCGCAGCAGTACCTTAGCAAAAGCAGTACGCCGCGGTGACAAGTTGACGGCGAAAGTGATGCGCCGAGCTCAGAATTATCTGGGTATCGGGGTTGCTTCAATCATAAATTTCTTAAACCCCGAGATGATCGTGCTGGGGGGAGGACTTATCGAAGCGATGGGAGACGGTTTTCTGGATGGCATCCGCAGCACGACGGCGAAACACGTATTGCCGAGTACGATGGACGGTGTCCAAATCGTAGGCGCTGAACTCGGCGACAACGCGGGCGTCATCGGCGGCGCAGTTTTGGCGCGCCAGATGTTAGGAGAAGACATAACGCCGCCGCAGCGTGACGTTTAGGCTGAGGCTATATGATTTGCCGATTGATGGCAATTGCAATACCATCTGGAATGTGGTACATTATTCCCGTAAGTCAATATGATATGCAGAATGGTGTTTTGTCGCGCACCAAAAAGGAAGTATCAAAATGGACTGGAATGTCACCTTGCAATTAGCCGTATTGTTAATTGCTTATATAGGTGGAATTGGTACTATCGGCTATTACATCACCAATGCGCTGGGAAAGCGGGTTGATGATTGCGGCAAACGAATAGAGGATGTCAGCGTCTCACTTGGCAATCGGATAGACGATAGCAGCAGGTACACAACGGATCTCGGTGACTCACTTGGCAAACGGATTAAGGATGTCGGTGACTCACTCGGCAAACGGATTGAGGATGTCGGTGACTCACTCGGCAAACGGATAGACGATAGCAACAAGCACACATCGGATCTCGGTGACTCGCTCGGCAGTCGGATAGACGATTTGCGTAGTGATATGGCATCTCAACTTAGCGCTTTTCGAGAAGAAATGAAATTAATGCGAGAGGAACTGAAAGAAATCCGAGAAGAAATCCGTGGCGACATGAGAGAAATCCGAGATGAGATGCGGAAGAATAATGAGTTGCTCATAACTCACATAAGCGACCATACGCTACATAACTAATCCGTGCACATCCTTCTCTTAAAAGGACAGAATTTTGTGCGGGATAGAATATTATCGCGCACCAAGCAGGGGAAATCGAAATGGACTGGAATGTCACCTTGCAATTAGCCGTACTTGTTATTGCTTACATCGGTGGAATTGGTACTATCGGTTATTACATCACAAACGCGTTGGGAAAGCGGGTTGATGATTGCGGCAAGCGGATAGACGATCTCGGCAACTCACTCGGCAAGCGGATAGATGATCTCGGCAACTCACTTGGCAAACGGGTTGAGGATGTCGGTGACTCACTCGGCAAACGGATAGACGATAGCAACAAGCACACATCGGATCTCGGTGACTCGCTCGGCAGTCGGATAGAGGATTTGCGTAGTGATATGGCAACTCAATTTAGCGTTTTTCGAGAAGAAATGAAAGTAATGCGCGAGGAAATAAAAGAAACGCGTGAGGATTTGAAAGAAATCCGAGAAGAATCCCGCGAAGAAATGAAAGAAATCCGAGAAGACATCCGTGGAGACATGAGAGAAATCCGAGATGAGATGCGGAAGAACAATGAGCTACTCATAACTCACATTAGCGACCACACCCTACATAACTGAACCTATCTTGTACTTCTCTAAGCAGGCTAGCGTAACGAATCAATTTGGCCAATGTCGGATGCGCATTGACACAGGAGCGAAACTGATGCCGTTTTGCTCGTTGAAAAGCAATTAAAATTTTCGTGAGTGCGGTAATAGGAGGTCGATGGTTCAATGCAATTTGGGTAGTACCAGTAACAGGCAGAATTGAGAGTAGGAGGAAAAGATGAACATGTTAAAACAACCTCATCCGTATCCCGGAAGGCTCTTTGTGGTTGAGGGAATTGACGGTTCAGGAAAGAGCACACAATTAGACCTTTTGCGAAAGTGGTTAGTGTCCGAAGGCTATAGTGTGTTTTACACGGAATGGAATTCCTCTCCCCTCGTGAAGCAGACTACCCGGAAAGGAAAAAAGAGGAATTTGCTAACCCCGACGACATTCAGCATTATGCACGCGACTGACTTCGCTGATCGGTTGGCAAATATGATTATTCCGCCACTAGAAGCAGGGATGATTGTGATGTCTGACCGTTATGCTTTTACGGCATTTGCGCGAGATGTTTCCCGTGGAGTCCATCCGGACTGGGTAAGAAATCTGTATTCCTTCGCTGTGAAACCAGACATAGCGTTTTATTTCAAAGTTTCGATTGATGTGTCCATTAAGCGAATTAGGATAGGGCGCGGAAAGCTCAAATTTTACGAGGCGGGAATGGATCTCGGTTTAAGTGAAGATTCGACGACCAGTTTCAAAATCTTCCAGGGCCGCGTTCTCAAAGAATACGATCGATTGGCGACTGAATATGGATTGACAGTGGTTGACGGCAGCGGACCAATTGACAAACAGCAGGAACTTGTACGTGAAGTTGTACGGAAGGCATTGATTGACTATGATAAGCATCATCAACCCATGGGGCTTGAGCGATTTCAGAAGGAAACGTAACCTCTGGTTCTCCCGTTCTTCATGAACTCATCGGTTTGGGAAGTTAATGAGAATTGTACGTTTAGACCATCGCCCAAGAGGCGTTGAAAAAGTTTTTTGGCTGTAGATGGCGCTATCGACTTGGACCCAACTGCGCAAGGAAAAACAGATGAAAGATCGGATGTTCTACGGTAATGGTATGCCGTACCTTGATGTGAGCGATTTGTCCGGCAGATTAATTGTAATTGAAGGTACTGACGCGGTTGGCAGATCGACACATATTGAGGGCGTCGATAGCCTAGGCAAGCCGACGTTGAGCGACAATTTGACGAAATGGCTTGAGGTGAAAGGTTATGGCGTGGTGAATACCGGATGGACGCGCTCGCCGTTATTGGGCCCAGCAATTGACTCAGTGAAGAAAGGCAATACCTTAAACCAGATTACTTTCAGTGTCTTGTATGCCGCTGATTTTGCCGATCGACTGGAAAATGTGATAATTCCGGCGCTCAAAGGCGGATTTATCGTTCTTGCGGACCGTTATATGTACACTGCCTTTGCACGGCATATCGTACGCGGCATCAATCCAAACTGGCTTCGCGAAGTTTATGGCTTTGCGCTAATACCGGATCTGGTAATCTACTTGAGGATTGGCGTCGAGGATTTGATTCGGCGTACTTTTGAATCCGGGCGCAGCATGAGCTACTGGGAATCGGGCATGGATATTGGACTCTCAGGGGATGTGTATGAGAGCTTTGTGCGGTATCAAACTCGAATCATTCAAGAATTTGACAGAATGACCGACGAATTTGGTTTTACAGTGGTTGACGCGTCTCGCAGCATTGAAGCGGTGAACCAAGACCTTAAGACTGAGATTGAAAAATTCCTCGCCGCTTCTGGGTAAATGACTACTTTGCGGCTATGTTCTATCGTTGCAGTCTGTGTGCGGTATCAAGCGTTGTTCGGCCATGCGAATTACCTCTCCTACCTCAATCTCCTTCATACACCCGTCCCCGCCAAATTTACAGGAGGTTCCCATACACGGCGGACAATCTGGCATCCGCCGAATTGTGCAGCAGTGGGAACCCACCGGCCCGAAACGCTCTGGATTGCCGGGTCCGTATAAGCCAATCGTCTGAGTTCCTACTGCGGCGGCGAGGTGCATGGGACCGCTGTCGTTCCCAATAAACAGATTGCATCGCTCCAGAATGCCTGCGAGTTGAGATAGGTTTGTTGATCCGGCGACGCTGGTAGATTCCCCATCCATGTGTTTTTGAACACCTGCAATTGCGGAAACCTCAGACTTCACTCCGACAAAAAGTATTTGGGCGTTCTTGCGCGCAACAAGCCAATCTGCAACCGCCGCATATCGTTCAGGGCGCCAGCGCTTGAGTTTGATTGGGGAACCGGGATGGATGGCAACCAAGGGGAGATCGTTGACGATATTCGCGCTGTTAAGAAACTCATCGGTCCACTGCCTATCAGCCAGCGACAGTCGAAATATCGGCGCCCTGTGCGGCGTTGGAATGCGCGCGGTACGAAGGATGTCAAGGTTACGGTCCAATTGGTGCGAACCGGTGAACGCAAAAATCCCGAGTTTATTTTCAGTTTGCAGCGATGCGAGATCGAGGCGATAAAACGTCCCTTTTAACAGTGCGAAAAGGACTGTCAGCCAGTCGCCTCGCAGGTCAATTAGCAAATCGTATTTTTTGCGGCGGAGGTTACGGAATAGTTGAAATGCATACCTCATTAGCACCGGTTGATTCGATCGAGAGAAAAATCGGGCATCGTACCGAATGGTTTTGTTCACATCGGGATGGTTTTGCAAGACTAGAACGCCTGGTCTGCCGACGAGCGCATGGATTTGCGCATGCGGATAGGCGCTGCGCAGGTTTGAGAATACAGGCGTGGCGAGCAGCATATCGCCTAGGTGATCTAACTTTACGACAAGGATTCGGCGGGGTTTGAAGTCAGCAGGCAATACATTTCGGTAGAGAATATGTTGAATAATAAAGGAACTCACAATCGTTGCGAATTCAATTGCCCTTTGGAACATGTGAATTCAACCGTATTTGCGGCCTCAAAACCAGTTTCGATTTAATATTTTGTCGCGGAGATTGACGGGTACAACGTCATAGTGTGCCAGCTCCATTGTGAACGTTCCGCGTCCTTGCGTCATCGAACGCAAATCGGTTGTATATTTGAATGTCTCCGCTAGTGGAACGTACGCATTGAGAACTTCTGACAATCCGCGGCTCTCGGTTTCGTTTATTTGCGCGCGCCGTGCGCTGAGATCGCCAATTACTTTTCCGATGAACTCACTGGACACAATGACTTGCATTCTCATGATGGGCTCTAGCAAAAGCGGTTGTGCTTTCTTGAGCGCATTCTCGAATGCGACGACAGCAGCGGCTTCAAACCCGATTTCCGATGAATCGGTTTCATGGTATGAACCGCCGGTGAGCGCGACTTTGATGTCTTGCATTGGGACGCCGGCTAAAACGCCGTTGTTCATTGCGCCTTTGAGCGCGCCTTCAATCGCGGTGATGAATTGCCTCGGGATTTGCAGGTCGCTACTTTCATTGACGAACTGAAATCCCTGTTTTCTGGGTAACGGCTCTACGCGCAGCGCAACATCCCCGTAAATGCCTTCCTCCTCCGTTTTGTGGATGAACTTTCCCTGTGCTTCAGCAACCGCACCGATGGTCTCCCGATAGGCAACCTGTAACTGACTGACGCGGGCGTTTACGCCAAACTCTCGAATCATCCGATCTGCCAAGATTTCCAGATGAAGTTCGCCCATGCCGGAGATTACTCTCTGCCCTGTTTCTTTGTCGATCGCGACCGAGAACGTCGGATCTTCTTCCATTAAGACTTGAAGCGTCTCTTCAAGTTTGTCCTTGTCGCTTTGGGATGTGGGTTCGATTGCGACGGAGATAACGGGATCCGGGAAATTTATCGATTCCAACAAAATCGGATGCCTAGCATGAGTCAGCGTGTCACCGGTAGTGGTTTTTTTCAAGCCTACAAGGGCGACGATGTCTCCTGCATGCATTTCATCGCAGACCAATTGCTTGTTGGCGTGCATTTCCAAAATTCGGGTCACACGCTCTCTTGAATTCTTTGCCACGTTGTAGAGCACATCACCGCGCTTGAGCGTGCCAGAGTAGATACGGCAGTAAATGATCTTATCCACATTCGGATCGCTGGCGATTTTGAACGCCAAAGCCGAGAACGGGGCGTTATCTTTTGCTTCGCGGGTATCCGATTTTTCTGTTTTCGGGTGTGTTCCCTCAATCGGAGGCACATCAAGCGGCGAAGGTAAAAATTGGATGACGGCATCAAGCAAGGGTTGCACGCCTTGGTTTTTTAGGGCGGTACCGCATAAAACAGGACAGAATGCATTTTTTAGCGTACCGGTGCGAATCCCGTTTAGCAACTCGGCTTCAGTAATTTCAGCACCTTCGACGTATTTCTCAAGCAGGAAATCATCCTCTCCGGCGATAATTTCAATCATGGCCTCACGCGCCTCACGCGCTTCTGATTGGAGTTCCGAAGGAATCTCCTGTGAATCGAACGTCCACCCTTGATCGTCAACGTTCCAGTGGATAGCTTCCATGTGGATTAGATCGATAACGCCGGAAAACTGGCTTTCAGATCCGATTGGCAATTGTATCAACAAGGGGTTAGCGTTTAGCACCTCTTCCATCATCTTTATGACACGGCAGAAATTTGCGCCGACCCGATCCATCTTGTTTACAAATGCGACGCGAGGAATGCGGTACCGATCTGCCTGATGCCAAACAGTTTCGGATTGAGGTTCAACACCGCCAACGGCACAGAAAAGTGCGATGGCGCCATCGAGCACACGGAGAGAGCGCTCGACTTCGACAGTGAAATCAACATGGCCTGGGGTGTCAATCAGATGAATGGCGTGATTTTGCCACAAACAGGTTGTGGCTGCGGCCGTGATGGTAATGCCGTGTTCGCGTTCCTGCACCATCCAATCCATCTCAGCCGTGCCGTCATCTACTTTGCCAATCTTGTGTTTCTTGCCCGTGTAGAATAAAATTCGTTCTGTGGTGGTGGTTTTGCCGGCGTCAATGTGCGCCATGATACCGATATTACGCACTCGTTCGATCGCGTATTCCCGTGCCATATGAGGTTCTCATGTGATTGGTTATGCATTGTCCAAATTTTCTACTTTCAAAGGAAGTATATCACGGCAAGGGTTAAAAGACAATTGCAAAAAGACGTTGACTCCCGCGCTGCCAATCTGCTAAACTGGTGGCATTGAATTGTGGTAAATAGACGACCTTGATTGGACGAAATGGGTAGAAACGGGCCGGTTTTATGAATCTATACCTAGCAATTATTCTCACCGCACTATTTGGGGAATTTGTGCTCCGCAGCGCAGCGCGTTACCTAAACCTAAATTCGCTGGATAAGATGTTGCCAAGTGAATTTAGCGGATTTTATGACGAGGAAAAATACAGCCAGTCGCAGGAGTACACAAAGGCGAAGGCGAAATTTGCGTATTTTTCTTCCAGCTTCGATGTGGTGTTGATTGCCGCCTTTATTGTGCTGGGTGGATTCAATCTGGTGGACCAATTTGTGTGGGGACTGGAACTTAACCCAATTTTCACCGGTCTTGCATTCTTTGGTTTACTGTATTTTGCCCAAGACATCATCTCAATTCCGTTCGTTCTCTATCACAATTTTGTCATAGAAGAACGATTTGGGTTCAATAAGATGACCGCAAAGATATTTGTGCTGGATAAAGTGAAGAGCTACGGTTTGGTTATCATTTTGGGTTCGATTTTACTGGGAGGGATTTTGTTCTTCTTTGAAATTGCGGGCACGTATGCGTGGCTGTATGCCTGGGCATTTGTATCGTTTTTCATCATTGCCGCACAACCGCTGTTCACAACAGTCATTGCGCCGCTGTTCAACAAGTTTACTCCCTTGGATGAAGGTGATTTGAAAAGCGGTATCCAGCATTACGCCGATAAGGTGGGATTTGCACTCAAAGAGATTTGTGTTATGGATGGGTCCAAGCGTTCAGCGCACTCGAACGCCTATTTTAGCGGTTTTCTCAAGAAGCGGATTGCACTCTTTGACACGCTGATGGACAAGCATTCTGTTGAGGAGATGGTCGCCATCATTGCCCATGAGGTCGGCCATTACAAGAGAAGGCATGTCCTGAAGGGCATGATATTGTCCATTATTCATACGGGAATCCTGCTATTTCTTCTGTCTCTGTTTGTGGAAAACCGCGGGCTGTTTGATGCATTTCGCATGGAATCCGTTTCGGTGTATGCGGGTCTCGTGTTTTTTTCTATCCTATATTCACCAATTGAGTTGGTGCTATCTATCGTCATGAACGCCATATCCCGCAAGCACGAGTATGAAGCCGATGCGTTTGCAGCCGAGACAACCGGTTCGGCTGAACCCTTGATATTAGCACTGAAACATTTATCGGTCGCCAACCTTGGAAACCTCACGCCTCACGCCTTTACTGTGTTCCTGAATTACAGCCACCCACCGGTGCTTCAACGTATTGCGGCATTGCGGCATTGATTGGTTGGCGCGTAATTCTTGCAGCCACCAGTAATTTCTCGCAGGGCAACCGTGCTGATTGCGCGCTTTTAGTCATCAACCTGAAGTATGGTGTGTGTATTCTCTAGCAGGATATCCATTTACACGACCTCAAATTCGTTTGATGTGCAGGCGTAGGGATGAGAAAAGTGGGTGAGCATTTGTAGCGGACGTGTGGAACAAGAATCAGGCAACCGGTAAGAATCTGCTGAGATGAGGACACTCATGCGAAATTTACCAAGGGCATCACAAATGCGCGGAAAGCATTGTGATGAGTATGCTGTGGGTATTTAGGAACATTATTTTGGATTCCCGTTTTTGTCCAATGTAAAAAAACGACCGTTCCCATGTTGATCGATACCCAAGCCCGTTTTAGGGTTTTCAAAAACATCATGGACTCGCACCTGCCCGCCGAAATCACTAGAACCCAATAAGACCGCCGTATTACCAAGTTTGCCAGAAATTTCAAAATACCCATTGCCATTTTTTGCGCCTAAGACGGCTTTTAATTTGCCATCCGTACCCGATAACGTGAGATTTCCCGCGCTCGTATTTCCGTCGAGACTGCGAGCACCTAACATTGCGATCGCGTTTTCAATGTTATCGAAGACCCTTATTTTTCCGCCAAAATTGTTACCTTCTTCTAAGGACGCCTGGATTTTACCATTGTTGCTATAGACACCGACTGTTCCACCAATTTCGTCAACCGCTAAGCTCGCTCTTGTGTTACCGCCTTTGTCTTGGACGGTTACTGTCCCGCCATGTGCGCTGTCAGTTAAAACCGCCCTAGGGTTAAAATCGTTATCTGAGATGATCACAGCCCCACCAAGTTCGCCAAAACCGATGCCAATGTTGCCTTTATGCCCAGCCATGGCTAAATTAGCACCATGTTCCTTGACATTGAGTTTAGTTTGAGTTTTGTTATCCTTAATAATTTCGATATTGCCCCCATCTATTCCATTTGTTAAAACAAGACCACTCTTCGCGTCTTTATTGAGAATAGTTATCAATCCGTCTCCTTCGCCGTTGATTAAGGTTATTTCAGATTTGCTGTGCTCGCCACCTATAAGCTTAATGCTTCCGCCCATTCCCGTAGTGGTTAAATCGATAGCTTTTCCGTTATGACCATTGAGAAAGATTCCAAAGTTGTACACAGAAATTCTAAAGTCCACTTCCTTGTATTTGCTGGGGAGTGATTCATCTGCCCGATAGGAACTAGTGAGCAAAATACCTTGATTCCTACTGTAGCTACGATCAAAGATTGCTATATAACCTGATGCATCCCGTTGATCGGGAGAATTACCTAATCGGATAGTCTCGTTTCCGTCGGGACCTAATACAACCAAACCCGTGCACTCGATTTCACCAAATTTATCTCTTTGTGCTATGAGGTTAGGCATGAAAATACTAGATGCTATCATGCCGATTAACATCAATGCACCGCCCAGCGCGATGTAGCCAAATTTGTGGGAAAATTTCATGAAGATTTCCTTTCTTTGTGTAAAGTAATTAAGACTTTTGGTTCATGACTTCCTGGCTTTTTGTAAGAATTTAAAAACTGTTATCGCTTCTCGGTCTTTACCAAGATAGCGATGTAGGTTGGGGTTGAGTCGCTTGCGTCAATGTAGCATTCAACCGTCCATCCGGTTCCGTGAATGATTTGTTCCATTTCTGGTTTTGAAACGTAGAGGATATCGAACCACGGCGTAGCGTATTGCCTGTATCTTACGCGTATTCTGAGTTGACCTCCCATCCGCCCCCTGTCCCGGTTGAATTGGTGGTAGGCTAAATGGCAAGGTACTGTTGTTTGATATGCATTCTGTGTCTCAGCAATAATCTTTGCTGCTGAACTTGTCATTTTATGAAACCTTTTCAACAACCATCTTGCCCGTGTAATACTTCCGACCAAGCCGAAATTGTGTCCCATCATGAGCAGCGTGTCGAAGGTGCCGATTTGGGAATTTAGTCGGGTAACTGGCACCACAACAGCGTTTTTTAGCCCGCGTTGCCGGCAAACTTGAATGGCTAAAGGTGAATTGTCAACGCCTAATACATCAAACCCACGCTCCTGAAGATAGATAGCGTGCCGCCCCGCGCCGCAGCCGATATCCAAAACGCGTCCCGTGACATGGTCCATTGCGACTTGTTGATGTTCCGCCCAGTCATCAAATTCAGCGAGGTAGGTCAACGGGCCCAACCGGCTTGTACCGATGAAGCCGTCATCCCGCTCCACAATTTCGACAATTTCCTGACCGTTATAATAATCCAAAATCAGGTGCCCGTAGGCATCTTGGGCGTCTTTTAGCATATAATCTTTCCTTTACGGAGTGGGTATTACCGTCGTAATCAGTTTTCGAAATTGACCAAATTAGCGCAAGTGTTCTAGAAAAATCCTATTTGTCTTCGCATAATACCAGTATAATTGGGAATTATATCATAAGTATACGCATGTTATCAAGTCTGTGTTTGGTCAAGTAATAAAAAAAAGCAAACAAGGGAACGTGGATAAATGGGAGGCGGGTGGAACATGTTAGCTACTCGAATGTGTTCGGAAGTGCGGAACGAATAACATCCTGGTACTTCTTTTCCCAAGAGTGGAGATCCGCCGGATCTGAGGGTTCAAGTTTGGCGATTTCGGTTAGAAGGACATCGGCGTTGGCATTGCCAACCTGGAGGTTTTGAATTTTGGGAAGCACCTCAACAGCTGTACCACGAACATCAACGGATAAATTCAATACCCGTGTTCCAACAAGTCCATAGGCGGGGAGACTGCCGTGAAGCCGAGCTGAGACAACGGTATGCGCGAGGGAATATTGCCGCAACAGCGTGTAGGAATCACCGTGATACCAGAGATCTTCTTGGGGAATGGCATCGCGGAGGGCGGTATATTCGCTATAGCCGTGACAGTTTGCCTTTACGTTGTGACCGTTCTCTTTGAGCGCTATATAAAAGCTGCGCCACTGGGACGCGAACAGTTCCCGCCTTCTACGGCGAGGTACGCGTTTTCCATCAGCCCGCTTTGCGGCGTGGCGTAGCGCTGGCGGTACCAACAGCAGATACGGCCGGACATTCATGGGTTCAATCTGCCACATCTTGGCTGCCCAAATCGACGGGCACGGCAGGTAGGTATTTGGAATGTTAAGGGCGTTTAGCAAGGCGTGGGCATACGCATCTCGCACGGTGAAGCAGAGACTTGGGCCGACCCGCTGCCGAATGATTCGCTGTGTTTTTTTGCTGCGAATACAATGTGCGACATATTCGTTGATGTTTATGTTTGGGTGCGAAAAACCGGCGCCGCCTGCCATAGTAAAGATTTTCCGCCTCCAGCGAACGATAAAATCGCGCCACATGGCATCATCGTACCAGTGTTTCCAGTCGTTGTAATTATTATATTGCGGCATCCCGCCATAGACGAGAAACGGTGCATTGCGGACTAATTCTTCGTGTTTCCGGAAGCCGTTTGGGTTAAAGCGGTCAATGAGCACCCAAACTTGGGGCCCCAGTACTCTTTCGAAGAGATATTGGAGCCCAACGCCGATGAAGGTGTCTCCCGGGTTTGAATGCGTGCGTCCGGTCGTTGTAATAAGCGGGATGTGCATCATGTTTTTTGCACACTCTGCGAACGGAATGGCGTGTGGATTAATCGTAGACGATATTCGGCGGCGCGAAACATTAGATTAGGGATTGCCCGGTCATCTCGGCGGGTTGATCCAAACCGAGCAATCTTAATGCGGTGGGCGCAATGTCCGCAAGCCGGCCGCCAGTTCTCAAGCGGCATCCCTTGAAGCGATTATCGACAACGCTGAGGGCGACATCGTACATTGTGTGTGCGGTATGGGGTGCGCCGGTGTCGGGATCGACCATCTGTTCGCAATTGCCGTGATCGGCAGTCACGATTAATGCACCACCCTTGGCCATTACCGCACGAATCACCTCGCCGACGCATGCGTCTACTGTTTCCACCGCTTTTATTGCGGCAGGCAGCGATCCCGTATGACCGACCATATCGCCGTTTGCGTAGTTGAGGATGATTAAGTCGTATTTATCCGACGCAATGCGGCGAAGCACCTCTTTAGTAACTTCAGGCGCGGACATTTCGGGTTTTTGATCGTAGGTGGAGACATTCCGCGGCGATGGAATGAGTTTCCGATCTTCCCGATCGAATGGCTCGTCACGGTAGTCGTTAAACATCAATGTGACGTGAGGGAATTTCTCTGTTTCGGCGCAGCGAAACTGCGCCAATCCAAGTTTACTTGTGTAGGCACCCAGAATGTTTTTCATCTTGGGCGGTTTTGGCAGCGCTACCGAAACCGGGAGTCCTTCTTCATATTGGGTCATTGTAACGAACTCGATTTCCGGTTTCTTCTTACGTTCAAAACCCATTGTCCGCACCACGCCATCTTTTCCAACACCTTCAAACGGGAACTCTGAGAGGCAGAACGCTTTACAAATCTCACGCGGCCTGTCTCCGCGGAAGTTGTAAAAAATTACCGCATCTCCATCACAGACACTAGGCAGCGGCTGACCGTGACTGTCTGTAACCACTGTCGGCTCAATGAATTCATCCCCAGTTAGATTTGTTTCAGTTGGATGGGCGTAGTAGTGTTTATAGGCTTCGATCGCGCTACTGACTCGGCGCCCACGGCTCTCAGTTAGAAGGCGGTAAGCTTGTTCCACACGTTCCCAGCGGTCGTCGCGGTCCATGGCGTAGTATCTGCCGACAACCGAAGCAATGCGTCCAACGCCAATTTCCTTCAGTTTTGCCTCAATCTGTCTGCAAAAGTCAATGCCGCTAGTCGGGGGGCTATCTCGCCCATCGGCAAAGTTGTGAACAAGCACGCGATCAGCAGAAATGCCCGTTTCTTTTGCTAACGCGAGTAGACCGAAGAGGTGCTCGATTGTGCTATGCACACTAGCGTTGCTCGCCAGCCCTATGAGGTGCAGACAACTGCCGTGTTTTTTGACGCGGTTCATTGAGGCGATTAAGGTTTTGTTTTTTGAAAACTCGCCGGAACGGACCATCTCGCTGATTCGCAAAATTTCCTGACTAACAACCCGCCCGGCGGAGATGTTCAGGTGACCCACCTCGCTATTTCCGATTACCCCGGGCGGCACACCGACATGTTCGCCTGACGTGTGTATTAATGTGTTCGGATATTCACTCATTAGCCGATTCTCGACCGGTGTTTTGGCGAGATAAACGGCGTTGGCTTTGTTCCATTCCGGATAGGGATTGCATCCCCAGCCGTCGCGAATAATGATGACCATCGGTCGAATGTGCAGTTTAGTCACGACAGTCTACTCCTAAAGTCATCACGTATCCGCACAAAACCGATATGTGTGCGAGCATTGCGGCCGCGCTGGTGTTTGGGACAGTAACCGTATGATTTCTTTTCGTAGTGATTCTCTCCCATGCCCTTCATTACTTATGTGCGTTAGTTGTGGATAATATTTTACCAGTCCTCGTCGTAGAAAGGCATACTTGGATAACCATACACGTTGCCTTCGTAATTCCTGAGCTTGATTTCTTCATCGTCGAACGACACAATTGAATTCGGAATTAGCGCAATTTTACCGCCGCCGCCGGGAGCATCAATGACATAATGCGGAACGCCTAACCCAGAGATATGACCGCGTAATGCGGCGACAATTTCAAGTCCTTTTTTTACAGATGTGCGGAAGTGATCGGTTCCATACACGAGATCCGCCTGATAGATATAGTAAGGCTTCACGCGGATTTTGAGGAGTTTCTTCATCAGCTCAGCCATGACTGTAGAATCATCGTTGACGCCCCGCAGCAGCACGCACTGGTTGCCGAGCGGTATTCCAGCATCCGCTAACCTTGCGCACGCTTCCGTGGTTTCCGGCGTAATTTCACGAGGGTGGTTGAAGTGTGTGTTGATGTAGAAGGGATGGTGTTTTTTGAGGATTTGGCATAGTTCGGGCGTGATGCGCTGCGGTAATGTCACCGGCACTCGGGTACCGATACGAATTATCTCAATGTGTTCGATTGCTCGAAGTCCACCCACGACGTATTCGATTTTGCGGTCAGTCAACATGAGCGGATCGCCGCCGGATATTATCACATCGCGCACCTCGGTATGTTCACGGAGATACTGCAAGCCCATCTCAATACTTCCATCAGGGATGGATCCTGGGTCGCCAACCTTGCGTTTCCGTGTACAAAACCGGCAATAGATTGGACACATGTAGTTGACATAAAACAGGGCGCGGTCCGGATAACGATGTGTAACATTGGGGACTTTACTGTCGTCCTCTTCATGCAGCGGGTCGTCTTCTTCAACGCCCGTTCTGACGAGTTCCTTCGGATCGGGAACAACCTGCCTCCAGATTGGGTCACCGGGTTTCTCAATCAGACTCAGATAGTAGGGATTGATGCGAATTGGAAATACTTCGTGAACCCGCCGCATCTCTTCGAGGTCAACATCAAAGATAGAGGCAAGTTTTTCAGGCGTATTCACGGAATTACGCACCAGTTGTTTCCAATCTTCCATTCGAAATTAAAGTCCTTTCTAAAGCAGGTGTTGAGCGTTAGGAATAGCTAACCCTAAATTTTTGCGGCCCGCGATTTGGGCGCACCCAATTTAATTTGTAACGACATCTCATGCCGTGGGTTGAATTGGCGTGCTAACGCTTCAGTTTTACCCGATTCATCTTATCTCCCTTTCGCAGCAGAACAACCACATCCGAACCTTCAATTACGCGTCCAAAAGTTGTGTATTTGCCTTCAAGATGACGATAGCGATTAGGATCTGGATTCAGGCAGATGTAGAACTGGCTTCCAGCGGAATCGGGATTGGCGGTTCTCGCCATTGCAACGACACCCTTTTCGTGCCTGGGCATCTTCTCACGAAGTTCAGGGATTTGAAACTCTCCGGGGATTTTCCACGGCGGACCGCCAGACCCATCACCCTTCGGATCGCCACCTTGTATCACAAAGCCGGGTTCATACCGATGAAATGTGAGACCATCATAGAACCCCTGCTGAATGAGGTTAATAAAGTTCTCGACCGTTTGTGGTGCCGCTTCATTGAGAAGTTCGACTGCAATTTTCCCTTTGTTGGTCTCAATGATTGCGACTGGATTTGACTTTCCGCAACCACAGTAAGTTATGAGAATTAGAAAGATAACACCGGAAGTTATCGAATATCGTACTATCCAGATCATATCGAATTCGCCCTATTTGGACCGACTTAATTATACCAATCACACGGTAGACAGTCAAACGAAATCGGCAGGTTTTGGCGTTGACTTTTCAGCTAGGCTTCTGTTAGAATAGCCGTGATAAAATCAACCCAAATATTGATTTGCCATGCTGCACCGTTAAAGAAACCGAGTTTTCAAGAAACCACTCGATTTGACGATAGAATTGCGTTATTTACTAATTGATACCGGGACATTTCCCCCGAAAGATGTCCTGCTTCGATAAAGCTGAAGTAGGAAATCTTGCGCCTCTGATAACATCGTGCTTGGCAAGTGCGCAGGCGAAAAGCGTTTCGAATATCCACATTCTGCTTAGATGGCCATTTTAAATTGGAAAAGAGAGGAGATTTCTGTTGAAAGAGGAACTTTACGATCGAGCGCTATCCTATTTTGGAAATAACGAACTCGACGCGGCTATTGACGCATTCAATGACCTCATCAATCAGTACCCGGATTATGCGGACGGGTACGTTGGACTCGGACACACTTATGAGAGAATGGGTAGGTACGACGATGCGATTGAAGCGATTAAGAAATCGATCGAAGTTAACCCGAATGATCCGCTGAATTACACGAGTTTATCCGTCTGTTATCAACGCAAGGGCATGATTCCCGAAGCGGAGGAAGCGATGGCAAAATCCAAAGAGATTCAGATGAATATGTAATTCCAGCCGTTCGGCAATTCAAATCTCCCCGCCCAAAAATTTAGCCGGTCGCGCCGAGATACATTTACACTGACAAGAAGAGAATGTGCAAGTTGGAAGGGAAACAAAGTGAGGCAGATTAGCCTTATACTAATCGCTGGGTTTATCTTTCTATTCTCCTTCGAACCTACAATAAATGACAGAGAAATTTATCGCAGCCTTATTCTCCTGTTTACTGCAGCGTCGACCGTTACACCATCTGTTCTTTTATATTTACTTGGAAGGTTTACCACTAAAACCCTTGCTAGCAATTCAGCCGATTTTCTGCACCGGCGTTTTCGCATTAATCAGGCAGCGATTGGATTCGACCTTTTGGGCATCGCCGGTTTTGTCTGTAATGTTTACATCTTGAATTTTCCGGTTCTCGTCCATCAAACCTTACACTTCGTCAATTTGCCCCGCATTCGCCATGCCTTTTCAATTCTTCCCCTTATCGCCGGGTTGATGCTTATTCGTCTAGCACTTTATGAGATTGACCGAAGTGCGCGCCGTAGTACGGCAAAAAGGCTTGAGTTTCTAAGCGTCCACTTTAAATTCTTGATTTTTCCGCTGCTGCCTTTATTGATCTATTTTATACTGCTTGATTTGATCGACGGCTTCCCGGAAACGGAGCGATTCTTTGTCGAACATACATATCTATTTTTAGCCCTTATGGCTCTTCTTGTTCTGCTTATGTACATTTACGCGCCGCTATTAGTGAGCCGAATCGGTAAAATGCTCCCGCTGGCTGACATGAGCTTAAAAGAAAAGATTAGCCGTCTCGCGGTACAAGGTAAAATAAGGTACAAAAAGATAGTTGTTTGGCAAACAGGGTCATTGTCTATAGCGAATGCGGCAGTCGCTGGAATCGTCCGATGGTCGCGCCAAATATTCTTGACCGATGCGTTGTTGACCCATTTTTCCGATGACGAGATTGAAACCATTGTTGCGCATGAGTTTGGGCATGTGCGTTACAATCATATCCCAACCTATTTCATCTTTTCGATGACATATTTTCTCGGATATGCAATCTTTTCTATCTACGTTGGCGGACCGATATTGTCGCTCTTGCCTGAATCCGCCATCCTGACATCAATTGAGGCAATAGTCTTCCTTTTCCTTTACTTTGTCCTCTTATTTGGTTACCTTTCGAGACGATTTGAACACCAAGCGGACCTTTATGCAGTGGAGCTTACCGGCAACCCAGAGGCATTCAAATCCGCGCTCTGCCGGCTTTCGCGGTTGAATTTTATTCCGTATTCGATTCAACGAGTTTTTGAAATTTTCCACACACATCCTTCGATCCATCGGCGAATCGAGTTAATTGACCGGTATGAGGAAAAAGATTCACGTTCATTACGCTATCAGGGATATTTGGTGGAAGTAAAGATTCTATTTGTTTTATTGCCAGTCCTCATGTTTATCCTATTATTGTATGGTTGGTAGTTTACACGTGGGGCATTGCGGTTAGAGAGCCTCTCCCGCGGACGTTGTTGCCACATAACTGGATTATTTCAAATTGGAGAAAATAGATGCAACAGGATCGTGCGCATGTTGAAGATTTGAAGGATTTCTGCGCAAAAGAGCGCGAACGAATCTACTCACGCCACCAGTTCGGCATCGGCGGCAAAGAGATTGTCGAGGAGTACACGCGACTCACGGATAACGTTATCCAACGGATTTATTACGCGGCAATACAAGATAACATTTTACCTCAAGAACCTTACCTTGCAATTCTTGCATTGGGAGGGTATGGGCGAGAAGAATTGAATCCATATTCAGATATTGACATAATGTTGGTATATGATGCCTCACGGATGAACGCTAAAGAAATACAACCGTTTGCGTCCCAGTTGATAACGGTGCTATGGGATGCGGGCTTTGAGGTTGGACATAGCTGCCGATCGATTAAAGAGTGTATCCGCGCAACGTACGAGGACATTTTTTCAAAGACGTCAATGCTGGATGCGCGTTATATCGTTGGGTCAAGGGCGATTTACCGTAAATTTCAGGTGCACACATCAAAGCATTTTTTTAAAAGGCGGGTTGGGAAATTTATCGCACAGAAAATACAGGAATGGAACGAGCGCCATGAATCTTACGGCGCCTCGATTTATCTACAAGAACCAAACATTAAGGAAAGCGTCGGAGGACTTAGGGATTTTCACACAGCGATTTGGATTGCGGCAGTTCGATATGGGGTAAAAGATTTACCGGGTCTCGCCAACCGGGGTATGATTATCCAAACGGAATCAGATGCGTGTGAAACTGCGCTCGATTTTCTTTGGCGATTGCGTAATGAGCTGCATTACGTCAACCAGAGAAGGAACGATCAACTGACGTTTGAGGTCCAAGAAACCGTGGCAAAAAATTTGGGTTACAGGGATAAGGATCACACCCTAGCTGAAGAAGATCTTATGCGCGATTACTATCTTCACGCTGAGCACCTTTTTGAATTTGCAAAGCTGATAATAGACCGGGTGAAACATAACGAATCCAAGCTGTTTCGGCTAATTAATCGAATGCTGACCAAACGGCTGCCTGACGGATTTGCTGTCGTGCGCAATGAGATAAGTTTCCAGCCGGGCCAATCGGATTTTACGAACGACCCGAGTCGAATGATGAAGGTGTTTGTACATCGTCAACAACTCAATCGGCGAATTAGCGCCATTATTCGTCAACAGATTGCAGCCAACCTAAATCTCATTGATGACGAGTTTCGCCGTCTATTGGAAAACGCCAAATGTTTCCTTTCAATCCTAAGTTATCCGACAGCCGTTGCCGAGGTGCTGCGCCGGATGCACCGCTGGCAAGTGTTGGATTCTTACCTGCCTGAGTTTGGAAAGGTACGATCGCTGATTCGATTTGATCGGTATCACCAATATACCGTTGATGAACACACAATGTATGCCATTGAAAATTTGGATGAAGGCGTGTTGAGGGATTTAAAAGATGGAAACGTATTTCTGGAAATATTGAACGGGTTGAAAAAGCCGGCAATGCTACGGTTGGCGCTCTTATTACATGACGTGGGAAAAGGCGTTGACGGGCCAATAGGAGGGCATGATGTCCGAAGCGTTGAGATGGCAAAGGGTGCACTGAACCGGTTGGGGCTGAACGATGTTGACCAAGAGATGGTGTTGTTTCTGATTTTGCGGCATCGAGAAATGAGCTACACAGCGCAACAGCGCGATGTGGACGATCCGGCAGAGATTGAACGATTTGCCGGGTTAGTGGGTGATGAACAGCATTTGAAGATGCTTTACCTCCTGACGTTTGCGGACATGCGAGCAGTCAATCCGTCAATCTGGAATGAATGGAATTCGACGCTGCTGTCAAAGCTGTATACGCGGACTTTGAAACATCTGGAGGGCAAACAAGATTCATTGAAGTTGGATGATTTGAAGGAACAGGTCACGCGGTTTATGGGGGGAACCGTCGGTGAGGCCGAGATCACGCAACACTTTAAGATGATGCCCGAGCAGGAGTTAATTTCGCAGACTCCGGACTCAATAGGCAAACAGATTCAGTTAGTTGAACAATTGAAATCAGATCCGGTTCCAGTTTCCTGTTTTGAAGAAATGGAGACCTATACGCAAATCGGAGTTTGCACACGTGATGCGCGAGGCATATTTCGGGGAATTACAGGCGTTCTCGCTGCCGAGGATATTAACATCTTGAGCGCTGTCGTCAACACGCGAAGGGATGGGATTGTTATTGATATGCTCAATGTAGCGGTTGGGCGTTCTGATGAATCCATGAGAGACATCTCTTTGCAAGGGATTTCTTTAAATCAGTGTAATCAATTTGCGGAAACTCTAAGAGCCGTTTGGAGAGGGGAGAAAGCAGTAGAAGCACTGCTTAAAGAGCGGGGTGATTCCAGTTTTCCGGCGCATCTGCAGCGCCGCAGCAGTCCTTCAGAAATTCGGATTGACAGTACGAGTTCGGATTATGCCATCATTGTCGATATTCGTGTACCGGATCGGGTCGGCTTACTTTACACGATTTCAAATGTATTTTATGAACTGGATTTGGGCATTCGCTTGGCTAAGGTTACGACTAGAGCATTTACTGCAATCGATTCGTTCTACGTTACGGAGGAAGATGGGACAAAAACTACATCGCCCGATCGGATTGCAGCAATTAAGCATACACTGGCGGAAGCGCTGGGGCATGCGGAAATTATCAACAATTCGCCATGAGAATTATCGAAATTGACGGCGATTACGGCGAGGGTGGCGGACAGATTTTGCGATCGAGCTTAAGTTTGTCGGCGATTCTCGGACAGCCCATCCGTTTGACGAAAATCCGTTCGAGACGCAAAAAACCGGGTCTGGCGGCACAACATCTCACCACGGTTAATGCGGTGACGGCGATTACAAACGCGGAAGTGGCTGGCGATACGCTTGGTTCGCAAACATTAACCTTTGTTCCGCAGCGGATTCGCGCCGGTAACTACAGCTTTGACGTGGCTGATGTCCGTCCAAGCGCCGGGGCACTATCGCTGGTCTTTCAGTCCATTGCCCTCCCGCTTACATACGCTGATGCACCGTCAACCGTGACGCTGCGGGGTGGGACGCATGTACCTTACAGCCCAAACACGCATTACCTTCAGACGATTTTCATCCCTACGCTGGCGAGGTTTGGATTTCAAGGCTCATTGAAGTTGAAACGGTGGGGCTGGTATCCAAAAGGGGGTGGTGAAGCAACTGCGAGTATTCAACAGGTTTCCAACTGGTGCGGCGTAAACTTGAGTGAGCGGGGCGCATTGAAATTGATTCGGGGCATTTCCGCCGTTTCTAATTTGCCCAGGCACGTTGCGATCCGCCAGCAGGATCAGTGTATGGCGCGCTTAGCGCCATTCGCCCCGCGCATTTCTATCGAAATGGTAGAGACAAAATCTATTGGAAAGGGAACGCTTGTTTTACTAATTGCGGAATTTGAGCGTGCGCAAGCGGGATTTTCGGCACTGGGGAAACGCGGCAAACCTGCCGAACAGGTTGCCGATGAGGCCTGTCTAGCTCTGATTGATTTCTTGGAATCGGGGGCAGCGATTGACCCGCACCTTTCCGATCAACTCATTTTACCCATGGCGCTTTCCGAAGGGGAATCTTGTTTTACCACTTCGCAAATTTCGCGACATCTCACGACGAATATTTGGTTGGTTCAGCAGTTTTTGCCCGATCGATTTGAAGTCGAGGGTGCGGAGGGAGAGCGGGGGACGGTTATGACGCGCCCACTTTGAGAGTAGCGCGGCGAGATGCCCCGCGTACGGTGTGTGTAGTGGCGTAAGGAGCCCTGCCTACGGCGGGGCGGGAAATGAAGGGTATACATGATGGATAGGGTGTTTCTGGTTCACTACGGAGAAGTCGGACTAAAGGGGAAGAACAGGTCTTTCTTTGAAAATAAGCTGGTTCAAAACATCAGGCGTTCACTAAAGGGTTCGGGATGCGCAGACGTAAAACGCATATACGGGCGGATACTGGTCCCAATCCAACCAGAATGTGACGTTACGGCGATACGGGAAAAGTTGGGAAAAGTAATGGGGATTGCCCATTACGCGCTTGCTTGTGTCACCGAACAGAACATTGAGGCAATCCAGACTACTGCGCTCGAGTGGATACGGGACAAGGCGTTTAAGACGCTTAAGGTTGAAACCAAGCGTGCGAACAAGGATTTTCCGATGACTTCACCGGAAATTAGTGCTGCGGTGGGGGGTTACCTGATAGAACATACCGGCGCACGTGCGAACATGCGCGATCCGGAATTATTGTGTCAAATTGAGGTAGTTGAAAAAGCCGCGTATATCCGTGCCGAGAAAATTCAGGGAATCGGCGGGCTGCCAGTTGGCGTTAGCGGAAAAGTGCTTGTGATGCTCTCGGGGGGAATTGATTCGCCTATTGCGGCATGGCGAATGATGAGACGCGGCGCGAAAGTCAGCCACATTCACTTTTACAGTTATCCGTATACGGACAAAGCCTCACTCGAAAAGGTAAAAGCGCTGGCTCAGCTTTTGGCGATTTGGAACTATCGCACACTTGTTTATCTGGTGCCATTTGCGGACATTCAGCGCGAAATTGTGACTAAAACACCAGCGCCGTTTCGGGTGATTCTTTACCGGCGCTTCATGGCTCGAATTGCGCAGCAGATTGCAAAGGTTGTTAAAGCGGATGCCTTAGTCACGGGGGAGAGCCTTGGACAAGTCGCTTCCCAAACACTTGGGAATCTCAGAGCCATCGAAGATGCAGTTGAGATACCGATCCTACGTCCACTCATCGGCGATGACAAGGAGGAGATTATCCGACTCGCTCAGCGGATCGAGACGTTTGAAATATCTACGCTGCCGCACGACGATTGCTGCTCCCTATTCGTCCCCGATCATCCCGCTACCAACGCTTCAATTGAGTCGGTGAGGGAAGCAGAGCTAAATCTAGAAACTGACGCTCTCTTGGAACAGGCATTGGAAAACATGGAAACACTGACAATTGACGATTAAGCCGGCAGACACGATTGCAAGACACATCGCATAAAGAGCGCACCGGTACGTGGTAACCGTAGAAAACGGGAGAAAATATGATGTTGCAAATGAAAAGGTCTTGTTTGTGGTAAAATACTGCTAGTTTCAGAATTTCCGCACATTCCATGAAGGAGGAAACTTCGATGAAGAGAATCGTGCTGTTGTTGACGTTTGGAATGATAATTCCCACGACACTTAGCGGCGTTGAGGTATTTTATGAGCAGGGTTTTGAAGACGGCGCAGCCGACTGGGCATTTCAGGGTATGGCGATTTCCGATAAAAAAGCCCATAGTGGAAACCACAGCATATTGAGCACTGGGAAAGGCGTTGGGGTTCCTAGTGCACGGGTGCCACTGGACCTGCCAAAAAAGGACCGAATTGATGATGCTATCTGGTTTTACGTTGATGGCACCCTGCGTGGTGATCCTCATCTACACCACATTCATGTTTGGACAAACGATGTGTGGGGATGGGTCGGCCCGCATATCGGAATCCGCGCAGACAATCTGATGGTTTATGCGATTAACGGATTTCCTCAGCCTGCGAAGCCCGTAAACTTGGAACCCCGCACATGGTACCGGTTAAAAACGGAGATTAACTTGAAGAACCAGACTTTTGACTGTTACGTTGAAGCCGAAGGAGAAGAACCGGTAATCGTTTTCGAGGACACGTCCTTTATCAAGAACCGCGGCGGTGCATTAGGCGACAAGATGGAGGGCGGAGGGCATTATTTTCGGCAGGTTGGCAAATGGGAAAGCCCCGGTGCAGATGTGTACTTCGATGACCTTCAGATTGCTGACGAGATACTATTTTTGAAAGATGCACTACAGATCCAACCTGGTAGCAATCTTACAACGATATGGGGAGAGATTAAAACAGCATCATGAAGAATTTGGATCAAAATGATGGTGTTGACTGAACTTTCAATCTGACTATATTCCTTAATTGCCGGACTGACCGGGCGGCGTTTGAATAACGACGTGCAGTTCCATCGGAATCGTTTAACCCCGCGATTTTCCAAAGTCCGCCTAAATTCCGATATTCGGCGCAGGAGCCAAGTTTTGTACGAGAAACCAAAATCCTCGCTCCTCTGAAATGCTGGAATGTTGATGAGGAGAAATGAAGGGATTGAAATGGTTTGACACCGCACCCCAACTAGTGATACGATGACGCGTGGATACTATCCAACTTGGGCTTTGAAATGCCCATGTGATATGTACCTTTTGGATTCAACGATGTCTTGGCGTCTTAGCGCGCGACACATTAGCGTCCGAATTCTTGAGATTATAGTATCGGGCTGCCGAGGATTTTACTATTGCAAAACTGAAAGCCTAACCCAATTTCGGGAGGAAATGACATGTACACCAAGCTACACTTATGGCTGTTCGGATTGGCTGCTTTTTTCTTGGCATTCTCCGCCGTTGCGTTTGAAAGCGGAGATGTCGTAGGATATTGGCCGGCTGATGAAGGGCGCGGCAGTAGAGTCGCGGATCTGGCCGGCCGTTTACACGGTACCCTAAGCGTTGGGCCCGAATGGGACGGGAAACCTCACGATGACGCTTGGGTGGAAGGCAAATTTGGTATGGGCTTGGAATTCAATGCAGGCAAGAAATGGTTTGTACTTGTCGGCACGAATGACAAACATGACGCGCTAGGCAAGCCTGGCACAGAATTGAGCGTTGCTTACTGGGTTAAAACGACCATGAGATCGGGGAAAGGGCGGACGATTGAAAAGGGATCAAGCGGATGGACACAAGGGTGGCATGCTGCGATTGTCGGCGGAAGACCTTTTTCTGAAGCTGTAGACAATGTTGCGCCGGGCTGGGCACTTCAATCTGCGACTAACGTAGCTGACAACAAATGGCATCACGTTGTTCATGTATTTAATTTGGATACGCTCGAAGCCAAAATTTATGTGGACGCCAAATTGGATGGGGAAAGGGATATCTCCGGCGATAAGGACATCTCCGGAATCGACTGGCCCATCGTCTTTGGGGCGTTAGGGAATGTACACGAGTGTTGCGGTGGGAACGAGCCGTTGATGTTTGAGTTTTTCAACGGCACGATGGACGAAATGGCTATCTTCAGCAAGGAGCTGGATGTACCAGAAATCGAAGAGTTAATGGACCATCCGATTAGCGATATGCTTGCTGTTGTTGAACCTACAAGTAAACTTGCAACATTTTGGGGTGCGCTCAAAGTGACCCGTTAAGCCAAAAACGTTAGTTTTGTCGATTGGAATGGGGTAAATCGACAACGAACCGGACGCTCTTCACTTTGGTTTCTTGTCGAACTGTTGATTGTCACGCGCGGCAGTCTGCAAGCATTAAGCGTGTAGGTAAAATAAAACGAATTTCCGCGTAAGTCAGATTGGACATCTCTTCCGATTAAGTCGATGCCGCAGACAAAACCGAAGCGGCATCGGACCGCGGAAAAATTTTGGAAAGATGCCTTTCAGCATGTAAAGTAGGGCAACTGCTTTTATAGTTGGGCGGCGCGAACCGATTTGCCCTAATCCAGGTATTACTATACAGCAGGATATGAAAGTGGGGCGGCAGCTAATTTGAACATTCATTGTGCCAAGGTCTCGACGCTTTCATCAAGGCCTTGGACTATCGATTGCAGCCGGAAATCCTCCGACACGAAATGCCCCACAGTTTTGTCTGAAATTCATTTACTCGCTGACAGGCACGCCCCATCCACTAGCCGCAATTTTAGCCTCTCTAGAGAATTTAAGCATCAATCCCTTTCCACATGACGAATTCTGAAATCATGCTAGTTGTTTTGGCCAAGCGCGTCTCACGTCGGCGTGTGCGCCGCCAGGTCTGTAGGTTACCAAGGGACGATACCCAATACGAGGATGTATTTTACATTGATTGGCCGCAAGCGCGATCTTGAGGTGGTTCAACAGTATTACCAAGAAGATTGGTGGTTGGGTCAGATAATCGTAAATGACGATAGAGCAGTTATAAGCGCCGCGACGCGCACTGCTATGAAGTTACGGCGATTGAAGCATATTTGGATGTGAATAGAGCCACTGGCATAGAAAGATAGTTGACGGATGTGTCCAATGCTTGGAATCTGATTCACAACAGATGGGAGCACGTCGGCGGCAGCATAGCCATCTCTTGGGGTGAAAACATCAAGAGGGATTATCCGCCGAAATCATATTTTATCGACTGGGAAAGCCCATGTACCGGTGAACTTTGCGGCTCCGTATTCTGGATTAAACTTAACTATGAAATTCAGGATGAGCGGGTCACCTGTTACCCGGTAATTGCGAATGAGGAACCAAAATCAAAAGAATAAGGACGACTCAAAGGAAACCCGATGAATATGACCGAGAACCCTCAAATTTCCGAATTGAATCAACCGCAGTTGTTTTTGCGCTTGGAAGGTGAAATCGGGCAGCGAATTCAAGCCAATCTGGACAATTGGCTGTATCCCTGCCCGAAAGTGAACCCCGGTCTTCTGGAGATGTTTCGCATGCGGGACCGTGCGCCAAAACCGAAAGTCACCATTGACTCGGGGTCTTTGTGGGGGAAGTATTTGATTTCCGCCGTGCAGGCGATGCGCATGACGGACGATCCAAAGCTGCGTCCCTTTATCGGCGAACTCGTCGAAGATTTTATCTCCACGCAAGACGAGGACGGATACTTGGGGGTCTACTACAAACATGAGCGGCTTTTTGCGCATTGGGATATCTGGGCGCATTATCATTGCATATTGGGTCTTTATATGTGGCACCGAGAAACTGGCGACCAAGCCGCATTGGATTGCGCCCTGCGCGCAGCGGACTTAATCTGCCATGGGTTACTAACCGGGGAAAAGGGATTTCATGATACGCCGGGACCGGAAATTAACACGTCGATTATTCACGCCTTGGGGATTCTCTACCAAGAAACTGGTACCGATCTCTACCTCCAAGGCATACAACATATTCAGACTTTCTGGGAAAAGCTGGGCGGGCGTGGATACTACCATCAGGCGATAGAGGGTGTAGACTTTTACCAAACCGGTTCCCACCGCTGGGAAATTCTTCATGCGCTGCAGGGATTGAGCGAGCTCTACCGGATTACCGGTGATGAGACCTACAAGCAGGCACAAGTACACTATTGGCACAGTATCCTCAAGACTGATGTTCACAACGCCGGCAGTTTTTCTGTGGGCAAGCAGGCGGCCGGCAATCCATTTATGCCGGGCGCGATTGAAACTTGTTGCACAGTTGCTTGGATTGCGTACAGTATTGACGCGCTGCGATTCAGTCCGGACTGCAAAATCGCCGACGCCATCGAAAACGCCACATGGAACGCTATGCTCGGCTCCCAGCATCCCAGCGGCCGATGGTGGACGTACGACACTCCGATGGATGGCAAGCGGCTCGCCGCATTCCATCATTTGGCAGATGTCCATTCGGCCTGCGGTTCACCGGAGTTAAATTGCTGTGCAGTAAACGGTCCCCGGAGTTTAGGTATGCTTTCCGAATGGGCGATTTTGGGAGACGACCAGCAGGGCTTATATGTGAACTATTTTGGCCCGGGCACGATTGAGGTGAATTTAAACACGACTTCGAAATGGGTATTTAGGCAACAGACGAGATATCCGGCTGAGCCGACGGTTCGCATAGAAGTGGAACCAGACAGCCCGCTAGAGATTCCCATTTACCTGCGAATACCTGCTTGGTCAATGAAAACGAAAGTATCTTTGAACGGCAACCCCGTCGGCGATGTCCGACCGGGGGTTTACCTCAAACTAGACAGGATATGGAAAACTAAGGATTGCATTGATGTGGAGTTAGACTTTAACCTGCGACTGCTTCGGGGCGATGCATATGTCAATCATAACGCATCCCTTTACAGAGGTCCCCTATTATTGGCATTTGACCAAAAGCACAACACCATTGAACCGGATGATATGCCGACGTTGGATTTTGGCAAACTAGAGTTAAGCCCTGCGGCATGCAACGACCGGTTTCAACCGTTGACCTTATTCAAGACGATGGCTATGGACGGGACGGAGATTCACCTGACCGACTACGCTACTGCTGGCGCCCACGGCACTTGGTCCCGTTCTTGGCTGCCCATCGTTCAATAAGTCCGACCAAAAAGCCGCCAATAGCTGGCAAGATGTGTTCCTACAGATATTAATTGGCCAGTTCAGTGATACAGATAAAGAATTTGGACGAACTATATCCAGCAGACAAATATCCAATTTTTGAAACAGCGATGAAGGTCAAGGAGGCGAGTGAGCAAGTGTAACCAACACAAGGCGTACAAAGCCGCCTAGCTGAGCGCGAATGGGACCGAAATCGTGTGATGTGAATTCGGGTTGGCCACACAAGGCAAACCCGAAATGTCTGTTTACGGGGAGGAAATGAAAATTCAGAAGCCTACGATAGTGCCCTGCCTAGTCAAACTCGCATTGTTTTGGGTTATGAAATTTTGATTCCGGGCAAATTGTTTAGAAATGAACGCGCCGCTATGTTGACCAAGTCCTCGATGGAATGCTTTAGATACTGAACTTCCACCTCAGTTCGCACCATAGCCTCTCCCGTACCCTCCCACACAATATCACCTAAATCGCAGTCCCACACTTGTCCGAATATACTGACGTTCCTAATTTGCACGTTGATAATTTCGTCGGATAAGAGAGCGGGACCGACGGTTTCCGTATGGGATTGATCCAATAGTTTCACGTGCAAGAGGTAACGGATTCCAGTCGCCTCGCCAATCTGGCGAAGTGTTTTCTTGTTGAGAATTGCAGCGCGGGCATAATCATCAATCATCTGCGCGTAGGCTTCCGTCAGATTCGCTTCATTAATCAAGTCAAGCGTTGGAATTGTCGCGATGAATTTTCCTTCAGGCAACTGATTTGTCAGATTGGAATCAAGTTTTGCCCCTAGGGGTCGACGCAACCCCTCTTGCCCATGGCCAGCGACGATGGGAAGTAGGCTCAGACCATGTTCAGGCAGGGAATTGTCTGTAAATTCGGGAGCGATGTACTGGAGTTGAGAATTATCCATGACTTTAGCCGCACACGCTGACAAGAGCCAAGCCATGAACATGAGCATGGGCAAATGGAAAGAGAAATATTTGGTACGCATTAATTGGCCTCCAATTTTCGTGCCTATTAGCACGAAAACGCGAAAATAATCAATATCGATTTAGGTTCACCACCCTTGCGTGACTACAGCGTTTGCAACTTAATCTTCAGTGGCAAGTGCGATGAATTTTGGCAGAAAAATTAAGCGGCGGTTAGCAACCAACCCGACCTAATCTGAGATTAGGATTGCTGTCATGCAGGCAAAACTGCCGATGGTGCAATGCGCCAAGAAATGAGGAATTCTTCGCGCATAGTTTGGTTAAACTGGAAGGTGAACGTTACGATACGGTTCAGTACCGATATGCAGCGGACACGAAAATTCGATGGTCGGTTCGCTTTTCTGACAATTCCCCATCCGATTGCTGCCATGAACCGAGCATATAAGCAACATCAATCTTGACTGTCTGGTCAAAAATCTTTCCAACTCCAAGTGCCAGGAAATTTCGATTGCTTTCAATGTCTTTTCCACGATAAGGGATGGGATCATGGACAAAACCGGCGCGGAACCGGGTGTCAATTTCCGATAAATGATACTCTGCACCTGCGCGAACTTGGAATGTGCTATCATACAGTTCCTCAAAATAGCCGCTGGAAATATCTTCCGCCGGAGGCGGATTGTAAACAGCTTGTGTCCAATCCGAAAACTGGACATCGGCGGAGAGAGTTAAACGTTTTTCCAAAAGTTTGACGGCGATTCCGGTGGTGAACTCGAATGGGCGTTCGATATTGTATTCAATATCACCCTCGGTATAATCGCTTTCCCGTTCACCGTCATCAAACGATACGATAGTTCCTTGACTCCAAAATTCGTAAATTTCAAGGTTCATGGGAAAGACCGCTGTCAAGCCGAGCGTCACTTGCTCGCTCAAATGGGCTAATGCGCCAACCCTAGCACCCAATCCAGCATACTCCCGATCGACCGTGTCGTGAAACTCCATGCCCGCAATTTCCATGTCAATGCCGTTGACATCGGCGGCGTTGCTGTCTAGTTCGTTAAGGCTTTTGCCATACCAGTAGTCCAACGCACCGCCAAGTATGATATTCTCAGACACATAGACGCCCGTACCTAAACTCCAAATGCCGATTCCCCCTTTATAACTGTTTGATTCATCGACATCAAAGCCGCCGAAGACAGGGTCATCAGAGGGGTCTAATCCTTTAACCACAATTCGCGAATCGAAGTTTTGAGGGCGGTTATATCCTACTGCGATTGCCATGCCGCCACGGGTTGTGTATAACGGATAGACCAAGCCGATTGAATTTGGGCGAGTTTTCGATCTACCGGCATCTGTTGTTTCTCTCGCTTGTGAAAACTGAGTTTCGGTGTCCATTTCATTGTGCGAGAAACTAGAAAATAGCTCGAATTTCCGTATCTGGGCAAGGCCTGCGGGATTCCAGTACAGCGTTGTAAAATCATCGGCGGTACTTACGAACGCTCCGCCCATACCCATTGCTCTTGCGCCAAGCCCGAATGTGTTACCCACGGCAATTTCTTCCGTTTGTGCGACTGGTACGATTCCCCACATTGTAAGACCGAGTAGTGTGAAACTCAAAATGGTGGTGCGTTTAATCGTCATTCTCATCGGATTCATGCCTCCTGTCAAATTGTCGCAACTATCGTTAGGTGTTGTGATGTAGATTTTTCACATATGATATTGGCAAGGCTCATGAAATCAGCATTCAATGCGATCTGCCGCGGTACTGCCGCGAACGTTTTTTTCCGTGATGCGCGTCACGATTTTTGTAGGTGCGGCTTGAGCGGGTCCCGCCATAACGATGATGGCGACCGTAGTTTCCACCGTAATGCCGATGATAACCGCTATACCTATAGGGGCGATATGGATACAAACTGTAATAGCCTCCATAAGAATAATACGGGTAATGCGGGTAATACCGATATGTTGGTGGATGGTAGTAATCGTAATAGTAAGGTGTGTGATAACGATAGTAGGGTCTGTGATAACGCGGGTATCTGCGATATGCGGGTTTGTGGCGTCCGTAATATCCCTTATCTTCCTCTACGTCCACACGATCCGCGCCAGTATCTTCTCGTTCTACTCCCTCTTCGGATTGCGATTCTGCGCGTGTCCGCTTATCGTGTTTGGATTGCTCCGCCGAGTCCTTTTTGTGCCGGTGGTACGTTGATGGTTTTTCGAAACGGGATTCATAGTAACCGACTTGGGTGTAACACCCTGCCGCTATCAGCACAGCCAATAGCAATGCGCCTGTCAGAGCAAGGTTTTTCATGGCTCTCATTCCTTTCACCAGAGTTAGTGTACGATTTTTGAGAGTATATCATAGCAACCCTCATATGCCAAGTTAAAATAAAGATTTAGCAATTCAGATGCCAACGCTAAGATTCAGTGGGAGATGGGTAGATGAAATCTGCATAAAGGCAACCTGTTGCAAGAGTGATACAACTTCGTAGCACAAGTGTCACAATTCGATGTATATGGCGTTTATAGAATGAAGCCGAACTTTGGTGATTAAACTGCGAAATACCGAAAATCCCAATTGTCACTTAGGGCTGAAATGATGTATAATCATAGATTGCATGATAATCCCAGGATTTCGCGTGCATCTCATTTGGGTGGGCGCAAGCTGCGGATATCAAGCAACCAATTTAACTCTCACTTCGCAGCAGTAACTGACAGATTGACGCGGCAAAGGGAAAAGAAGTGGGCAAAACAGAGGGCAAATAGAGCAGCATGGTTCGTGCTGTGGATGAATCAATTCTTTGAAGTCGTTCGGTATATGTCCGAAATTGAAGAAATGCGGCGGCTAGGCGCGTCTTTAGAGGATAACGTGTATTTCTCCTATCATGGAAAGGAGTTTTAGATGCGATTGAAGGGCAAAATTGCTATCGTTACCGGTGCCGGCGGCGGAATGGGGCGCGGGATTTGTGCATGCCTCGCGAGGGAAGGCGCAGATGTGGTAGTGTCTGACATGAATTTAGATGCTGCGAAGGGATGTGTCGAGACTTTAGAAGCGATGGGACAGCATGGACTAGCAGTTCGGACTGATGTGACGAACGAGGAAGACTGCCAGAATCTGGTAGATACGGCGTTAGAAGCGTTCGGGGTTGTAGACATTCTCGTTAATAACGCCGGACATTTTGGCGAGCAGTTGGGGCTTCCTTTCACGAACCAGACAGAAGGGGACTGGGACGATAACTATGCGGTGAACGTAAAGGGGCCGTTTTTCCTCTGCAAAGCCGTTGCGTCGCATATGATGGATCGGAAGTATGGGAAGATAATCAACATCTCTTCCATCGCAGCGAAGCGGGATCCACAGATTGCGCCGGCGTATGCGGCTGCAAAGAACGCCTTGTTGAACCTGACGCGGCTAGTCGCAAAAGATTTAGGTGCGTATAACATCAATGTCAATGCGGTCTGTCCGGGATTAGTTTGGACCGCCTTCTGGCGAAAGCTGGCACCGCTCATAACTCGCAGCAATCCAACGTACGCAAATCTTGCGCCGCGTGAACTATTTGAGGAGTGGGTAAAGCATAACACGCCCCTACAACGCGAGCAGACGCCCGAGGACATCGGCAATTTGGTGGTGTTTTTGGCATCGGAAGAGGCGCGGAATATCACCGGTCAGAGTATCCACGTGGATGGCGGGATATGTATGGGTTAGTTTATGAAACCCATGCGGACTTTTAGGTAGGTAAGCTCATATTTGCGTAGCGCGGTGTTGGAAAGACTATGAAAGTCTACAATAAATCTGCGCGAATTTTGTAGTTAAAGTAGTAGAAATGCCATAATTTTGTAACATCTGAGTGTTAGACTTATCAGCTGATGCTAATCGGCCGCTTGATTCCGATAATTACCTTACTCCAGCATTGGGCGGGGCAAGATGCCCGGCCTACAGGGCGTGTTGGTTCACGCGGTGCAAGATGCCCCGCCTACGGACGCTTCTCTGGGGCTGTATAAAATGAATTGTCAAACGGTTCTAAGGATTCTTGGAATAAAACACTTATTCGGCGGTATTTTCCGGTGGAAGAGAGGTGAGTGGTTCATTATGTTTATGAAATTCAGATGGTTCGGCACACTTGCGCTCCTGTTGAGCGTATTTTACAGCGGCTGCGGCGACGATTCCCTCCTAGTTGAAGTGGATGGTTCAAGCACGGTTTATCCTATTACCGAGGCAGTGGCTGAAGAGTTCCAGAAAGAAAACCCTACATTCAGAGTAACTGTCGGTATCTCCGGCACCGGCGGCGGATTTAAACAATTCGGACGCGGTGAAACCGACGTGACTAATGCGTCGCGCCCTATCAAACCCTCGGAGGTTGAATTGTGTAAGAAGAACGGCATTGAGTATATTGAACTGCCAGTGGCATTCGACGGTTTGGCAATCACAGTCAATCCGGAAAACGACTGGGTGGATTATATGACGGTTGCGGAACTGAAGAAGCTTTGGGAGCCGGAGGCGCAAGGGAAGATATTATACTGGAATCAAATTCGACCGGATTGGCCGAGTAAGAAGATTTCACTTGCTGGCCCTGGCCCGGATTCTGGATCGTATGATTACTTTACGAAGGCTGTCTGTGGTGAAGAGGGGGCGAGCCGCGGGGATTTTATTGCTAGCGAGAATGACAACGTACTCGTGCAGGCGGTAGCCCGGGATGATTACACGCTAGGAGTCTTTGGACTTGCATATTACGAAGCCAATCGGGAAATTCTGAAGCTCGTACCGATAGACGATGGGAAAATGGACAACGGCGACGGTGCCATCGCTCCCTCGCTAGAGACAGTCAAAAATGCCACGTATCAGCCGCTATCGCGGCCAATCTTCATATACGTCAGCAAGCAGTCGGCTGACCGTCCGGAGGTTGAAAAATTTGTTGAATTTTATTTGCAGCAAGCGAAGACTTTGACCGAGGAAGCTGAATACATTCCGCTTCCGGAAGAGACATACCAACTCATCCTGCGGCGTTTCCAAAATCGCGTCACCGGCTCAGTGTTTGGCGGTAAGGGTTCGACATTGGGAGTTTCGATAGATGATGTTCTACGCGGCGATATAAATTAAGCGGTGCCGGGAATCCCGTGTTCTAACGGGGCGGAGGATAATCTTGTTTTTTATGAAAAACAACAGTTTCGATGGCCGAATCCAATGAGATCGAAGCAGACAAAGACGTCTCGGATCATTGAGCGGATTATTGAATTGAGCCTTATGGCATGTGGTCTACTCTCCATCTTAACCACCGTTGGAATTATCTGTGTGCTGTTGTTTGAGACGATTGCCTTTTTTAAAGAGGTTTCGGTCTTCGAATTCCTAACCGACAGGGAGTGGACTCCCCAATTCACGAACAAGCGATTCGGTGTGCTTTCCCTGCTGTCAGGGACAGTGTTAATATCACTAATCGCCGTTTTCACGGCTGTACCCTTGGGGCTGTTGACGGCGATTTTTTTGAGTGAATATGCCCCGGACAGACTGCGTCGATTGTTGAAACCCATTTTGGAGATATTAGCCGGTGTACCCACGATTGTCTACGGTTACTTTGCGCTGCTGTTTGTCACGCCGCTTTTGCAGCGACTGATTCCTTCCCTTGAAGCGTTTAACGCACTCTCACCCGGCATCGTAATGGGCATCATGATACTCCCGTTAGTCTCCTCTCTCAGCGAGGATGCTATGTTTGCAGTGCCCCGCAGTTTGCGGGATGCAGCCTATGCGTTAGGTTCTTCTCGGCTTCAGGTTTCGTGGCGGGTTGTCGTACCGGCGGCGTTTTCCGGCATAACAGCGTCCTTTGTTATCGCGGTTTCCCGTGCTATCGGCGAGACGATGTTGGTTACAATTGCCGCGGGCAAGAAACCGACATTCACGTTTAACCCGTTGGTGGCTATAGAGACGATGACGGCTTACATCGTTCAGGTCAGTTTGGGCGACACACCGAGCGGTACGCTTGTATACAGGACGATTTTTGCGGTGGGTATGGTGCTGTTTGTATCAACGTTCATGCTCAACATTCTCGGAGACCGGTTGCGCCGGCGTTTTAGGGAGAGGTACGAATGATCTCAAGGACACAACTCCAAAGGCTTCTTGCTAGGCAAAGGCGGAATGACCGAATTTTTCAGATTGTTGCTGCAATTGGCGTATTGATAGCGCTAATCACATTAGGAGCGCTGATTGTAGATGCGCTCATCGATGGGGTGCCGCGGCTCAGTTGGAAGTTTCTAACTAGCTACTTGTCCCGGTTCCCTGCAGAAGCCGGAATATTTGCGGCGTTGCTTGGCAGTATGTACGTAATAGCGCTAACCGCGTTAATCAGTGTGCCATTGGGCGTGGGTGCGGCAATCTATCTTGAAGAATATACGAATCGGTCAAGCCGCATTAGCCGCATCATCGAAATCAATGTCGCTAATTTGGCAGGAGTGCCTTCGATAATTTACGGAATTTTAGGATTAGGGCTGTTTGTCAGGATCATGCGCCTAGACAAGAGCCTTTTGGCGGGGGCATTGACATTGGCGCTACTCGTGCTGCCAATTGTTATTATTTCGGCTCGCGAGGCAATTCGGTCTGTACCCCCCAGTATCCGTGAAGCGGCGTATGCACTCGGCGCCTCGCGCTGGCAGGCGATTAGTCACCATGTCCTGCCAATGGCGTTCCCGGGGATTCTCACCGGAGTAATCCTTGCCATTTCGCGTGCGGTCGGAGAAACTGCTCCGTTGATTATGATAGGGGCGCTGATGTTCGTTACACATCCGCCCGAAGGGCTACTCAAGCCATTTACCGTGTTACCTATTCAGATTTACAATTGGGTTGACAGACCACAAAAAGAATTTCTCACCAATGCAGCAGCAGGAATCGTTGTCCTGTTGGCGGTGACACTCCTCTTAAATGCCCTCGCTATCTTTTTACGAAACCGTTATCAGACACAGTATTCGTGAGGCAAAGATGAACCACGAGCAACTGGATAAAGTAGACACCATCTTAAATGTACAAAGTTTAAACGCTTGGTATGGCACGGCACTGGCGCTGAAAGATATATCGTTTAATATTGAACGTTTCAGAGTGACCGCGTTGATTGGCCCGTCCGGATGCGGCAAAAGTACGCTCATCCGGTGTTTCAACCGTATGAACGACTTCATTCCCACTTTTAGGCTGGCGGGACAAATCCTATTGGAGGGCGAGGATTTATACTCCCCAGCAGTTGATCCGGTTGAGGTGCGTTTGCGGCTCGGCATGGTCTTTCAGAAGCAGAACCCGTTTCCAAAATCCATCTATGAAAATGTGGCTTACGGCCCTAGGATTTCGGGGATTCGCAATCGTCTTAAGCTTGATATGATAGTTGAAGACAGTTTGAAAAAGGCTGCGCTATGGGATGAAGTCAAGGACAAGTTGAAAGACAACGCGTACACACTTTCTGGCGGACAACAACAGCGGCTTTGCATCGCGAGGACGTTAGCAATTGAGCCGGAGGTATTGTTGCTGGATGAACCGTGTTCAGCGCTCGATCCAATAGCGACGGGCAAAATTGAGGAACTGATACTGGAATTGAAAGCCAACTACACGGTTCTAATCGTTACGCACAACATGCAACAGGCGGCGCGTGTTTCGGATTTTACGGCTTTTCTCTATCTCGGCGAGCTGATTGAGTTTGATGCGACAGAAAAGATATTTACCAATCCGGGAGACTCAAGGACAGAGGCTTACATCACAGGCAAGTTTGGTTAATTGGCCTTAAATTTTCGGCGAGACAGTAGTCTGGATGACTGTCCATTATGCATGAATTACAGATTTCTTAACCAAATGATGCGCCCTGAATTAGGTTGATGTACGGATTGCATGAAATATACATCATCCGGCAAAAGGAGGTATTACGATGCAGCGGCGTTTTGAACTTGAATTAAGTGAACTTCAACAGAAACTGCTCGTGCTCGGGGGCCTTGCGGAAGATATGCTACACCGGGCGGTCGAGTCTGTTCTCAACCGCAACGGAGAGCTTGCGCAGGCGGTCATTGACAGTGATGACCAAGCCGATGCACTTGAGAATGAAATTGAAGAATACTGCATCCAACTCATTGCCCTCCACCAGCCAGCGGCGTCAGATGTCCGTTTTCTCACGATGGCGATGAAGATTAACCGTGACCTTGAGCGGATGGCAGACAAGGCAGTCGATATTGCTCAACGATGCCTAGAATTAATGGAGCATGCGCCGGTTAAGCCGTTTATAGACTTGCCGCGCGTTGCTAGAATCGTCCAGGAAATGGTGAAAGACACACTCGACGCATTTGTAAACCGCGACGCTATCTTAGCCCAGGAGGTGCGGGAACGAGATAAGCAGGTTGACGCCATATACGACCAAACTTTGCGTGAGCTTTTGACGTATATGATTGAGCGGCCTGAACTCGTCCGGCCTGGCATCAGCACGTTGCTGCTCTTCCGGCATTTGGAGCGGATTGGAGACTTGGCGGCGAATATTGGCGAAGAGGTATACTATTTGGTTGAAGGCGATGTGATTCGTCATCAACGTGCCGCGAAACTCAAGGAAAAAACGGAATAGTTCTTGCGGAAGCGACGCTTTTAACCGAAATCCCACGCCGTGCGCGGTTTAGATTAAATCGCCAAATCCACCTAATTTGCGTCTAAGTCGGCTGATGTGCGTGTCTATTGTGCGATTCGCGCCGTAATACTCCTGTCCCTTAACTACGTCCATCAAAATGTTCCGAGTAAATGCACGCCCCGGTGAACCGGCGAATAACGTCTGCATCTTAATTTCCGTCGTCGTTAAATCAATTAACGCTTCGTGACTGAAGGCTTCATGCTATTCCAAATCAACTGTTAGTCCGTTGAGCCGGAGTTTTGAGGCGGCAGATTCGTTTCGATTGCCGGCAAAAACACCAGCACAATGGTGATATAATTCCAGATAAGTCGGGTGCGAATGCGCATCTTTAATCGTCTTCTAGCGTTCTAGAGAGTCAATCTAGAAAACGATGTTGAAAGTTTACATGAGCAAGGCGGTCGAGCACGTTACGTTCACGGCACAATGCTCGGGGATTTACTATTGAAGACCTAACGATGAAATGGAAGCGGCTTGAGGTGCCCGCGTCGGCACTTTTTCCAGGGCATCGTCATTTCTCCACTTGTCGGATGGAACATAGTGCTTGTAATCGCTTATCTTCCCGTGTGTTCCAGCATAGAACATAAAATTTGCACCCATGCGTAGGATTGAGGGCACAAAATCAATCCCGCCCATACCCCTGCCGGGAGCTTCCCATCCGTTGTTATAGTCGTCATAGCTGATGACTACGGAGAGGCGTCCATTCAACTCAAACGCGGTCATAGGAAGGGTGGGCCGGCTGTACGGATTGGGACTGGCAGGTTGCCCGCCGAGTTTAAACGGTTCATTCCAGATTGGATGATCGTTTGGAATCTTCATGAGTTCTCTACCACCAGCGCCGAGGATAATCTCTCGAAACTGTGCGCGCAATGAACGTGCAAATGCCCGTACTGATGCGCTGCCTTGCCCCATATCGTCGTCAACAAAGATGAAGCCGCCTTTCTCAACGAGATAACGTGTGAGGTTCCATTTTTCCGCGGGGCGCAGGCGAACTGCGCGCGTGCCGTTCATATAGAGCATTGGAGATTCATGAATTCCCGGGTCATCAAGAAAAAGCGTACGACCGGCGATTCGACCTTTGATGTGTGTACTTTGCGTCATCCATCTCACCAAAAAGTAAAGTGCGGTCGGATCGACTTCAAAAAATTCATTCATTCCACGTTGGCGAAAACGGACGTAGCAGATATGGAAATAGCCGGTGGGCATACCAGTGTGGGGGTCGGTGTAAATTCGAGCACCTAATTCGTTCGCCTTAAGTGGCACCATGAGTTGATTTCCCAAATGAATCTCGCGGTTTAAAGCATTTAGTGCGGACGGTTCGGCGCCAGTGTCATTCACTAAGGACTTTATACCGGAAGCCATGCGGTGAGAATTCTGCCCGATTGGAATGCCGTGATGTGCAGAGTGAATCCCGCGTTGGCTATACCGGTTTGCGCGGCCGCCACCCGGCAAAACAGATGCAGAAAAAGCCGGCGCACCCTGCGAGTCGGCGGTTGGGAGATTCACGTGCGTGATTATGTGGGCAGTTGGTTGATTGGGATTGACAACCCTTGGTGTTTCTGGATTTGGCGTTAAATCGAGCTTTAAGCGGCGATTTGAAAATGCAACCTTCTGTTCAGCGGTAACGCGGGGGCTTTCATGCCTTACCGATGTTGTGACACGTGGTGTAGTTTGAATTTGGTCGACAACTATTACTGATTGAACGGGAACAATAGGCTTTGCCGCTGGTTTAACTATCGGCTTGCGGATCATCGGCTTGGGAGGTTCGGCGGGTTGTAGAATGCTGGCGTCAATGAGATCACGAAACGCACGCGTCCGAGTTATCAAGAACACCCCGATGACGAAGGCGATTAGCGCATGAATTAGAAGGGAGACTATAAACGATTGAGAAGCCGTCCTTAAGCGCGACACTTGACACCCGCCTTATTCACCATTCACAAGTTTTCTTCACCGTAGATTCCTATTCTCCGGTAACGTTCACTTCGCTGTTGAAGCAATACATCTCGATCGAGTTGCATCAATTCTTTCAGATGTTTTCGAATTGCAGATTTGACGCGCTTGGCAGCCATCGGAAAGTCTCGATGCGCTCCACCGAGCGGCTCACGAATGATTCCATCAATGATGCCGAATTCGAGCAAATCCACGGCGGTGGGTTTTAGCGCTTCAGCGGCTTGCGGTGCATGTGTGCCGTCGTCCTTCCACACGATACTGCTACACGCCTCCGGAGGGGCTACGCAATAAATGGCGTATTCCATCATGAGCACACGATCTCCCATTGCGATGGCTAACGCACCGCCGCTGCCTCCTTCGCCAATCAGAATAACTATCATTGGCACCTGCAATCGCGCCATCTCTGCCAAATTTTCGGCGATTGCCATGGCTTGTCCACGCTCCTCCGAGCCTCTATCAAAATGCGCCGCGGGAGTGTCGACAAAGCTGATAATAGGCCGGTTAAACTTTTCTGCAAATTTCATCAACCGCCGCGCCTTCCGATAACCCTCCGGGTGCGGCATTCCAAAATTTACAGCTTGCCGCTCTTTCAGGTTTTTTCCCTTCTGATGCGCCAGGTAGACAATTGGATTCCCGTCGAACCAAGCCAGACCGCCATTTAACGCTTGATCGTCGTCAAACAACTTATCTCCGTGGAGTTCAATGGGATCATCGAAGAGCGCATTGATGTATATTGGCGTTTGCGGGCGTTCTTCGTGCCGCGCCAGCCAAACCTTATCCCACCGGGTCAACTTTTGAAGGGTGTGCCGGGTAAATCGATCGGCATCGGCTTCGAGCGCTTTTATGTTTTCTGCAATACTCGATTCCGGATTTTCTTCGGCGAATGATTTCAGTTGTTCTATGTGTTGGCCTAACTCGATGAGCGGTTTTTCAAAGTCCAAATTTTTCGAACGCATAGTGTCAATCTCTTATTTTTTCGCAAAATGTTTGCCCGGCAACTGTTCGACAATACCTTTCAGTTCAAGGGTGAGGAGAACACTGGACACTCGGTTAATGGGGAGCTGTGCTGTTCGGACAATCTGATCAATGTGTGAGGTGGGCGCATCTATCGCCGAGAGAACTACGCCTTCATCCGGTGTCAGTTGTACAGACGGCGCAGGCTTGTCCTCCTCCTGCGGCATATCATCTAGTGTCAATTGGCGGGAATGGCTGATTGTTGAATCGGGGTGCGGATGTTGCTCATGGGGTTGAGAGGCCGTAGATGATGGAGGTGCCAATCCTGTAAAGGCCTGAGGCAGTTCATCAAAGAGGTCGTCAACGGAGTGGATGAGGGTGGCTCCTTGATTGATAAGTTTGTGCGTGCCCTGAGAGAGTTTTGAAAAGATTTGGCCCGGCACGGCAAAAACTTCACGTCCTTGTTCGGCGGCAAGCCGGGCAGTAATCAGAGAACCGCTGCGTTCAGAGGCTTCGACAACGAGAGTTCCCGAAGTCAATCCGCTGATAACGCGATTTCGAAGCGGGAAGTTTGTTCCCATTGGCGGCACGGTCATCGGGAATTCGGAGATTAGTGCGCCGCCCGATTCAAGAATTTCATCAGCGAGATGCCGATTTTCCTCCGGGTATACATGATTCAACCCATTTCCCATGACAGCAATTGTACGGCCGCCCGCTTCTAATGCGCCGCGGTGCGCAACGGTATCTATGCCTCGCGCAAACCCGCTGACAATGGTGACCCCCCGCGCTGCAAGCTGCTGGCTAAGTTGCTGACAGGTGGTTTTACCATAATGTGTCGGACTCCGCGACCCCACAATTGCGATGCTCAATGCGTCTTGCGGAGGCAACCGCCGCTTGACATATAGTACCAGCGGCGGGTCGCTAATCTGTTTGAGAAGGGGTGGATAAGCTTCATCCTCGAATGTAACGATGTGACACTGATGGGATTGAATAAGTTCAAGTTCCCGATTCAAAGAGACGTGCGACCTGCCGTTGACTAGTCGTTGGCGCGCCTTATGCGTAAGCCCCTCAATCTGAACCAATTGCTCCGATGTTGCCGTTAAAGCCCTCTCCGCGGATCCAAACGCCGCCATCAGACATCGAATTGATTGACTCCCAACACCGGGGATGATGCTGAGATGAATCAAGTTCTTCACTTCATCAGATAACGTCATCTACGGTTCTCACTGGTCAGATGTTTCGGGAACAACTGGTTCTTCCGGCGGCAGCGCATAATAGACTTCAATCTCTTGAATTTTTCGATTTCGTACAACCGGTGCGCCGCCATCCGTTACCGTTCTTCGTTTCTCACCCCCCACCCGGCGAGAATCCCATCTACGAGGAACTTTGAGGCGGACTTTGCGAGTCGTCATTGGTTCCTTACCGGTGTATTTGTATTCCGGTCTCAAATGATCCCTGACACTTCTGACAGTCTTCCATTTCCCGTTCTCATCTTCGTACTGGATTTCGAAAAACTCCAGTTGTCCTTCCTTGGCTATTACAATAATCCGCTGGACTTGTTGCGGTCTGCCCCATTGAATCACAGCTTGGCTGTATTCATCAGCTTCTTTGTATGAGTCCGGGTTGTTCGGATCATCCCTTATTGGGCTAGTTTCACCAACTGAATAGAGATTACCGTCGTTTAGCCTCGGATCGTCCGCTGTTCCGGACATAGCAATGTTCTCACTCCATCTGATTGATGAGGTGGACGAGGTCAAACAACCGAGGCATGAAACCATTGCCAGAATTATCAGTGTATACGCGGCGTATCGCATGTTTTCCTCCTATTCTAGTTTTATTGCGGATTGCTTTCTGCAAAAGCAGAGCGTCTATTTTAAAAGTATTGATTCGATATAAAAAGAGGGAGTTGAGGTTGAATTTTCGAGTTACTTTAATTCTAAGAGGTCATCCAATTCCTGTTCCCGCTTTTCTACTTCCTGTTTTATTTCGGCATCCTCTGATGATCTGTAACCGTAGAGTTCAATCTCATAAAACTTACCCGGTGCACGGCTGTATCCGAAACCCACGGCCTGAAAACCGCCGCGTGCTCGTTCTCTCCGCCGCAACTCGGCATCATCGGTTGTTCCTAACACACGGATTCGGATTCTGTCAGTCGGGAAATGCGCCCGAAGTCCGGAAAGTACGATGGGATTGGATTTGGCGCTCCTGACTTCCTTTAACACCACCCAATCGCTGTTTCCTTTATCCGCCCACACGTCAAACTCTTTTAAGTTTTTTGAATGGATTACAATTCGGCTGATCACCTTTTTTTCAGGTAATGTTACAATGGCTTCGGTTGTAGGAGACATTCCGAATGCTCCTTCGGCGCCTTCAGGCAATGAAGCTTCGCCGACTGTCCTCAAGTTGCCATCAATCATTTCAGGGGTTGTTGCCCTTACGCCTTCCATTAGAGCATAGTTTTCGCTGAGCTCCTGCTTAGACACCAGCTTGCTAACAATATTACATCCAGTTAGACAAACCAACAATAAGGGTACAAAGCGGTACATTTGTTATCACGCTCCTTGTATAATTTAGTGTGAGTTTGAAATTCATGCGTCGTATTGTTGCCAAGTAGTTCCCGATCGAGAGTCCTTTAGCTCAATATTCAGTTGCTTTAAGCTGTCGCGAATTTTATCCGAAATTTCCCAATCTTTGCGATTTCTCGCCTCTTGACGTACCTCCAAAATGAGCTGCATTAAATGTTCAATCAACAGGGCGTTGTCACTGCGGGCATCGGATTTCTGAGCGTAAATTCCCAACACCCCGCACAATTCAGTGAGCTTACGGTATGCATTGCCGAGCACCGTTTTCACCAGAATTGAGGGGTGGGTGTGGTTTTCAGCGAGGAAGGAGTTGACATTACCCACGAATTTGAAAATCGCACCTATGGCGCCGGCGGTATTAAAATCGTCATTCATTGCGGCGTTAAATTCACGACGCATAGCATCTACAGATTCGATTAAAGCGATTTCATCTTCGCTGCGTTCAGCTTCAGCAACAGGTGTATTAGCGTGGTGTTCTTGGTATTGCCTCAACTCGATTAGACAGTTTTCCAACCGCCGGATCGCGCTGCTCGATTCCTTTAAGCTGGTGTCGTTGAAATCAAGTGGATGGCGGTATTGAGCGGAAATTAGGAAATGGCGGATTGCTTCGGGAGCATAATCTCGAAGCGCGTCGCGCACCAGAATGAAATTTTGCTCAGATTTTCCCATTCTCTTTCCACCAGTTCTCAAGAATGCGACGTGCAACCAGTAACGAGCAAATTGCTTTCCGGTAGCCAACTCGCTCTGGGCAATCTCATTTTCGTGATGGGGAAATTGGAGGTCTTGCCCCCCGGCGTGAATGTCTAATGTTTCACCCAGATGCTTCATAGCCATTGCCGAGCACTCGATGTGCCAGCCCGGCCGTCCTCTCCCCCATGGGCTTTCCCACGACGGTTCACCGGGTTTAGCCATTTTCCAGAGGTCAAAATCGCGCGGATCTTCTTTTCGTTCGTTCACCGCGACTCTGGCGCCGGCGCGCACATCCTTAACGTCTCGGTTTGAAAGTTTGCCGTAATTGGGGAAACGGTTTATGCGGTAATACAGGTCTCCGCCGCGTTCATACGCCGCACCTTTGTCAATCAACGTCTGAAGCAATTCAATGATTTCAGGCACATGTTCGGTTGCGCGGGGATGAACATCAGCAGGACGAATTCCAAGATGTCTCGAATCTTCAAAGTACGCTGCGGCATATTTCTGGGAAAGCTGTTTAGCATCAACACCAGATTCGTTTGCGCGATTGATAATTTTATCGTCAATGTCGGTGATGTTCTGAACTAGTTTGACTTGGTAACCCTGAAATTCGAGATAGCGCCGCACAACGTCAGAAACGAGGAACGTGCGCGCGTTTCCGATGTGAAAGTAATCGTAGACGGTAGGACCACAGGTATACATTTGTACCTTTCCCGCCCGCAATGGGGTAAATTCCTCCAGCCGTCTCGTGAGAGAGTTATAAATTCTTAATGCCAATGTTATTCCAATTTAGAGTCGTATTTTATCGTGCCGCGCATTAGAAATATGCGATAACATATCCCATACCTAATGCCTAGCGTCTAAGCTAACAATCGCTTGCGCGGCAATTGCTTTTTCCTTGCCAATGAATCCAAGCCCCTCCGATGTAGTGGCTTTTACGTTGATTCGATCTACGGGGACTGACAATGTACTAGCGAGTTGCTGACGCATTTTTGGTATGTAAACGGCAAGCTTTGGACGTTGCGCGATAATAGTGCTGTCCACATTTAGAAATGAATAGTCCCGTTCAACGAGCGTTTTGACGTGTTTCAACAATTTAAGGCTATTGACATCCGCATATGCTTCGTCCGTATCGGGAAAGTGAACGCCAATATCACCTAGGCCTGCCGCTCCCAATATTGCGTCGCAAACGGCGTGAGTTAATACATCAGCGTCGGAGTGTCCCAAGAGTCCTTTTGCATAGGGAATCTGAACTCCACCTAAAACCAGCTTTTGATTTTCCACCAGCCGGTGGACATCGTATCCAATTCCGACACGCATATTTTTGAGTTGAAGATGGTCAACTAACTTTCAATTTGTAGGGGCGCAAAACGATTCGGCGATGAGAAGATCTTCCGCGGTTGTAATTTTTAGGTTTCGATGACTTCCCGTTATCAACTTGACCCTGCAGCCGAGTTGTTCAACGAGCGCAGCGTCATCAGTTGCAACCAAGCCTTTCTCCTGCGCCTGTTGGTGCGCTCCCATTAGCACCTCTCGCCTGAAGCCCTGAGGGGTCTGCACCGCCCAAAATTTGCTGCGATTTGGGGTGTCAACAATGAACCCGCCCGCATCAACGACCTTGATCGTGTCATGGACAGGCACAGCAGCAACCGCCGCGCCCCATTCATCCACCGCTTCGAGACAAGAGTTTATTAAATCGTCGGTGACAAAAGGGCGGACTCCATCGTGTACAATGACAAAATCCGTATCGCTAGGAAGTAACCGCAAGCCATTGAAAACGGAATCTTGACGAGTTTCCCCGCCGGGAATCAGATTCCCCACTTTTCGGAAACCGTATGGGTCTATTGCAATAGATTCACACAACTCAAAATCCGAAGCATTGATGATGACAAATATCGAATCTACGACAGGGTTTTTATCGAAGACGCTAATGGTATGCGCGAGGATCGGTTTGCCGTGCAGTTGCAAATACGGTTTTCTAATAAGACGATGTCCCATCCGTCTTCCGCTGCCAGCTGCGGGAATAAGAACGCTCACCTTCCGATTCATCACGATCCGTTTCACCGAGTTTACGGCGGCTAAAAATCATGCGGCCTGCACTCGTTTGCAGTGCTTGTGTGATGACCACTTCAACGGTCTGCCCGATATAGTGTTTGCCGTTTTCGACAATAACCATCGTTCCGTCATCAAGATAACCGACGCCTTGATTTGGTTCTTTGCCCTCTCGAATTACGCGCACCTTGATAACTTCACCCGCAACAACAATCGGCCGAATAGCATTTGCGAGCACATTGATGTTGAGAACTGTTACACCTTGAAGTTCTGCGACCTTATTTAAATTAAAGTCGTTGGTGATAATTTTCGCCTGAATTTTGCGGGCAAGATGGATCAATTTTGCGTCAACTTCTGCTACATCGGGAAAATCGTCCTCTGTCATTTCGACGTTGATTTTTGGATTCTGCTGTAGGTCTTCCAGAATCTCGAAACCCCGTCTTCCCTTATTCCGTCGAAGAGGATCCGGCGAATCGGCAATGTGCTGCAATTCATTGAGTACAAATCTTGGAACGACAACGATGCCATCAATAAACCCCGTTTCGCAGATGTCTCGAATTCGCCCATCAATAATAACGCTCGTGTCCAAGATTTTGAAAGCCGGGGAAGTGGAATGTAAACCCTGTGCCGTCAAGGAAAACAAACCAACAGCTTCCCGCCTTCGATAGATTATCATTATTCCTGCATAAGCGAATAAGAGCGTTATGCAGGCTTTGACAAGGTTTGTGATAATGGTTGTTTGGGAAACGATGTAAATGATTAGAGCAGCCACGATCAACCCAAAAACCAATCCTACCAAGCAAGCGAACAAATCCCGTAACATTGGCCGCCGTATTAATGATTCGGCACCGACCAAGATGGCAGCTAGGACGAGCGCCGTTCCGCAGCCCTCCCAATCTCCCGTGATAAAGCCAAAAATTGCACCAAATAAAATAAACGAAGCCCGGATGAACCAAATTTGCATCGGAGTCACCCACTTTCATATAATTATGAGTATAATTTTGATTATAGTAACTCACTGAGTGCGCCATGAAGATCCTTCACGCCAACTAAGTCAATATCTTGCTTTAAATCCAGGTTATTGCGATTGTATTCGGGGAATACCGCCCGATCGAAGCCCAACTTTGCTGCTTCGCCCAACCGCTTATCAATATGATTAACAGGCCGAACTTCTCCCCCCAAACCGACCTCACCGATGACAACAGTGCGCGGGTCGACGGCAGTATCTCGGTGGTTTGATGTAATGGCGATGGCCGTGCCGAGATCAATCCCCGGTTCGTCCAATCGCATACCTCCGGTAATATTGACAAAGACATCTGATCCGCCAATGTCAATTCCGGCACGTTTCTGAAGTACAGCGAGTAGCAGCGCAATGCGATGCCGATCCACGCCTGCCGCGGTATTGCGCGGAATTCCGGAGCTAGCCGGTGAAACCAAAGCCTGAAGTTCCAAGAGTAGGGGGCGCGTACCCTCAATGGTCGATACGACCACCGATCCAGTGATATGCCTTTGCCGTTCACCGATGAACATAGCTGACGGATTTTTAACTTCAACAATACCGGTGCTCAACATTTCAAAAATCCCGATTTCGTTGGTAGAACCAAATCGGTTTTTGACGGCGCGCAACACACGGTAAATGAGACGGCTCTCGCCTTCAAAAGATAGAACCGTGTCGACCATGTGCTCCAAAACGCGAGGTCCCGCTAAAGCCCCATCTTTTGTCACATGTCCAACGAGCACGATTGGGATATTTTTGTTCTTAGCGGAAATCAGCAATTGGACCGCGCTCTCACGAACCTGAGTAATACTACCGGGCGCTGCTTGTATTTCCGGAACGTAAACGGATTGGATAGAATCAATAATGACAATATCAGGTTGAAGCGACGCAACATGCGCTTCAATTTGTTCAAGATTATTTTCACAAATAACGTACAGCGAATCAGAATCAATGCCTAGGCGATTTGCCCTCAATTTTATCTGCGTCACCGACTCCTCGCCCGAGACATAGAGCACACTCCCATAGATTCGGCTGAGGGCGTTACTTGCTTGCAACAGAAGCGTGGATTTTCCGATACCCGGATCTCCGCCGAGGAGGACGACGGAACCTGGCACAAACCCTCCGCCAAGTACCCGATCGAATTCCGCGATACCAGTTTGGAGGCGATCGGCGTCGCTAGCAGCGATTTGCGTAATCGGTTCCGGAAGACTGGCAGGCTGACCTAAATGCCGGCGTGATGTCTTTTGCGGTGAGATGTTCTGAACTTCATCGGTCAAGGTGTTCCACTGTTCACACGCCGGACAGCGCCCGAGCCATTTTGCTGAACTGTAGCCACACTCGCCACAAACGAACTGGCGACGTTCTTTTGACATTTTATCGATTATTAGGAGATGAATGATATTAAGCGATTATTGGCATTAAACCTCAAGGCGGTGCGTTACCAATTTTTTGAAGCCAGCCGAAATCCGGCTGTGTATCGGATATCATTGATTAGGTTTTCTGCGCCGAAAATCACATGTCCATGAGGAAAAACCCTCCACGACAGTTCCGTTTCCAGTTCGGGCCGACCGCTCGTCAAACGAGCCGCTTCTATTGTGACACCGAGTTTCTTCGAAAGCAGCCATAAATCGAATCCCAATCCGGGCGTTGAACGCATGAACCCCAAACGACCGCGTAAATGGTTGTTGAAATCATAACCAAATTGAAGTTCAACCTTCAATTCTTCTTCGCGGATGCCAAAGCCGAATCGGTACCGGTGATTATGTGCGGGCAATAGCAAAACCGCCAACTCGTTATGGAGGCGTTCCTCAAGGTTTAGATATCGGAGTTCGTAATCCCAAGCGACGTCCGGGAATTTAAAACTCTCTGATTTTTCATTAAAGGTTTGGAATAGTTCTCTAACCTCACCGATTGTTTCGTCCGCCGATTGCAGCACATCTTGTGCCTTATCGTGTGTATCGGGCGTGTTAATTAAGGCCGCAACACTGCCCTCCCCAGTTTGCACCTTATCCAGCAATTGGGCGAAGTTTTCGCGCAATCCGTCCAAATCCTCGGAAACGGCAGTAAGGTTTTTTAGCAGCCGGTCAATTTTAGGTGCTTCGGCGTCAATAACTTCCTCACTCTTTAGAATAAGATTCGACATCTCGGATTTTAAGGCGGCGAGATCCGTGTGCAGCGTTTGGGACGTTTCTCGAAAATTTGAAGCACTTACGTGTAAATCACGAACAATCTCATCAACCGTCTGCGAGTTTCGGTCAATTAAACCAATTACGGACTGTGTAATCGCTCCCGCATCGCTGCTGAGCGCTGAAGCATCGCTTTCCAACTTTTCAAACGAACGGTTTATTTGATTAAAAACCTGTTGCAAACGCGCGTCGTTGTCGGACGCAAACCGATTTAGGGTTTCGATAGACTTTTCGGTGTTTCTGACGACCGACTCTAAAGCCGCGCCGGTTTGCACGACCAACTCGCGGACTTCTCTAATTCCCTCACCGACGCCGATGCGGTTCGACTCAATTAGTGTATTTGCGGACTGGGCAACCTGTGCCGCTTGAGTGACAGCTTGCTCGGCAATATCAAGGAGGTCTACGATGCTCTTTGGGTCTTCGCCGACTAAAGGGAGGTCCTCCGGTTGTAGAGGCGGATTCCCCACAGGACCGTTTCTAATATCAATGTAAGTTTCACCTACAAATCCGATTGTGCCAATCCTGACTCTACACCCCTGGCGTAACCGCTGAAATCCTTCCTTGACTCGAAATTGAACGTCAATTAAATTTTTGTCGGCTTTGAGTTCTATCCCCGTGACTTTTCCGACCTTCACGCCTGACAATTGAACTCCAGCGCCGAGGTGCAGGTCGTTTACAGCGCCAAATTGAACCTGCAAAACGTCACCACTTACACTCCACGGCCAATTCGATGCATTGAACAACAGAACGACAAGTAAAGCTAAGCCGATGACCGCCGCGAGCCCAACTTTAACTTGCTCATTCCACTTTGCCACCAATGCCCCCTTTTGACTAACGGCCGCCGTCACTCAGAAATAAACTGTTGGAGAATCGCATTATCAATCATCCGGATTTCATCAAGAGAACCGGATGCAATAACTTGTCCCGCGTGTATCATCGCCATCCTAGTCCCAACTGAGAAGGCGCTATCCATGTCGTGTGTTACAACAACCGACGTGACCTTTAGTTTCGCGTGGAGATTGCGAATTAACCGATTGATTTCGGACCCCGTTATAGGGTCTAAACCGGTCGTCGGCTCATCATATAGAATCACCTCCGGATTGAACGCGATAGCTCGTGCAAGCCCGACGCGTTTTCGCATGCCCCCACTCAGTTCTGCAGGTCTGAGTTTCTGAACGCCGTCAAGATCGACCAAATGGAGCTTTTCCGCGACAATTCCTTCAATTTCGCGTTTGCTGAGATTTGTATGTTGCGACAACATGAAGCCAACATTTTCCTCAACCGTCATCGAATCAAACAACGCTGCCGATTGGAAAAGCATGCCAATTTTTCGGCGAATCCGATTTAAATCTTTGACGTTGGAGATTGGCTCCCCATCAATCCGGATTTCTCCACCATCAGGCTGCATCAGCCCAGTAACTAGCTTGAGCAAAACGCTTTTCCCACATCCGCTTCTTCCAATTACGATTGACGTTTCGCCGCGAGGGATGTGAAGGTTCAAACCCTTGAGGACTGCTTTGTCTCCAAAGCGTTTCCACAAATTTTCCACGTGAATCATTCAACAACTTCCTGAATCCGCCGCAGGGTTGGAAACCTCTTGCCGCTCATAAACGCCTCGAAACGATAGGATTCACCAGATTGTATAGAGCACATGATTCAGAACAAAGTCCAAGATTAAAATGGCGATCAGGGAAGTAACTGCTGAGCCTGTTGTGGCTTTGCCGACGCCCTCTGCACCCCCTGCAGAAGAGATTGTGAATCCCTTATAACACCCTACGGACGCGATTGCCATTCCGAAGGTTGACGATTTGATGAGGCTTACAACGACACTGCTTATGAAAATGTAAGTGCGAGCCTGCTCCAAAAAAAAGCGCCCGTTCATCTTGAAGGGCAAGATGTAAACGGATGTGAAATAGCCTCCTGCAATCCCGAAGACTATCGAAAACGTCGTCAGGAGTGGAAGCATAATTGCGCAAGCGACGAACCGAGGTACAACGAGGTATTTTATCGGGCTAGTCGCCATTACCTCCAACGCGTCAATCTGTTCGGTCACCTTCATCGTGCCAAGTTCTGCCGTGATTGAGGCGCCGATGCGGCCTGCCAAGATAAAGGCCGTGACCATGGGGCCTAGCTCTTTTACTACCGAAACGCTGACAAATCTTCCGACAGAGCCTTCGGCTGAAAGGTCCTTCAGTTGGTGATATCCCTGCGTTGCCAATACCATTCCCGTGAAGATTCCAGAGACCAACACGACCGGCAGTGAGTTAACGCCAACCAACAGTAACTGTCGAACAAGCAGATTGAATTGAAACGGGCGTCTGAAAATTAGAGAAAGGATTGAATAGACAAATGTAACCGCGCTTCCAATTCCATGTAACTTCTTGAATATCCAACCACCCACAAAACCTACAACACGGACTGAAACCGAGCGGCGATGTGGTTGGGTTGAGAGTGATTGTTCCTCGTCATTGCCCATCGAAATCATAAAGTTTGAAATGTACAACCTTAAATTTTCAACAATATTGGATTGAGGAACATTGTGCTTCCCCACTTTTTAGTTTGCCGAAAACCTCCAATTGCCTTACGCAGGAATATCGGAGAATCGCATCAGTCTCTTATGGAATTCCAGTTGAATGGTACCGGTTGGTCCATTTCGCTGCTTTTTAATTATCAAATCTGCGAGCCCTTGGTCTTCTTCGGTCTGGTCATCATAATAATCTTCCCTGTACAAGAAGGCGACCACGTCGGCATCTTGCTCAATAGCGCCGGATTCTCTTAAATCGGAGAGTTGTGGCCGTTTATCCGGCCGCCTTTCGACTTCGCGGCTAAGTTGGGAACAAGCAACAATCGGAACGTTTAACTCCCACGCGAGGGTTTTGAGGGAGCGTGAAATATCAGAAATTTCTTCGACTCGCCCGTAGTATTTGCTAGTGCCACTGAGCAACTGCAAGTAGTCTACGATTATAACGGCGAGATCGTCGCGTTCGCCTTTTAACCTTCTCCCTTCGGCGCGCAATTCATGTACAGATAAACCTCGCGCATCGTTAATGAAAATCGGAACGGAGATTAAGCTGCTTGTTCCCTGCGTCAAGGATTCCCAGTGTTCATCAGTGAGTTTACCGGTACGGATGCGGCCAAAATCAATTCCTGTTTCTGCAGCGAGCATTCGCATCACCACATGCCTAGCGGGCATTTCAAGGCTAAAGATTAAGACCGGCAAATTATTTCTGGCAATGTTTTGAGCAATGTTCAGCACGAGAGTTGACTTGCCCATACTGGGACGCGCGGCGATAATACTCAAATCACCGGGCTGCAACCCTGATGTCATTACGTCAAGATTGAAGAAGCCTGTGGACACGCCGAGAATCTGTTCTTCTTTATGATATAGGCTTTCGATCTCCTTCAGGGTCTGCTTAACAAGCGGTGCAATCAACATCGAGCCGCGTCTGGCATCGGCGTGACTGAGACGAAACACTTCCTCTTGCGCTTGGCTTAAAACATCGTTGAGTTCCCGTTCTTGATCGTTAGCAAGTGTGCCGATTTGCTGCCCAGCGCGAACCAACTGGCGCCGCATCCACTTTTCTTTTACAATCTGCGCATACAGCTCAGTGCTTTCAGTTTCGACGATCTGCGCCTGCAGGTCGTACAAGTAAACCGCACCGCCAGCCCGATTCAGTTGATCTATTTTTTCAAGTTCGTTTGCGACGAGGAGTGGATCGACCTGATTATGACGCTCGTAGCTCGAATGAATCGCCGCGTAGATGAGCTGATGATCTGTTGTGAAAAAGGGTTCAGCCGTGTGGCCGAGCGCTGAAACTACACGAGGTATAACTGCTCGGTCGGTCATCATTGCCCCGAGAACAGCTTGTTCAGCTGCTTTATCATGAAGTGTGTCTCTGGGTTCAGATTGCACGGCTCAAATGAATTTATGGTGCTTGTTATGGATATCCGACATATAGCCAGAACCCTGCCGCAGTGAATTAGTAAGCATGGGTGAAACTGGCGAGCGTCTTAGGACAGCGGCGACAGTCAGGATAATTACCTTTTACGATATGCAAACTACTCTTCACGGACAACGAAAACTTGAAGGTTAGCGATGACATCTGAATGTAGTCGGATGGGAACCATGAAAACCCCAAGATCCCTTATGGGTGCTTCAAGTTCAATCTGACGGCGACTGATGTCAACTGATTGCGCGGCAAGCGCTTCGGCAAGGTCCGCGGCGGTTACCGACCCAAAGAGCCGATCACCTTCTCCTGCCCGCCTTTGGATTGTACATGACGTATCTGCGATTTGAGCTGCGAGTTTTTCTGCTTCTTGCTTTCCTTTGATGTGCTTAACCGCTAATACACGCCGCTCATGTTCTAGCAGACGCCGATTCTTTTCCGTCGCCAGAACAGCGAGCTGCCTTGGAATCAGAAAGTTACGTGCGTAACCGTCAGCAACGTTTAATACCGCCCCTTCGTTGCCGAGTCCTTCAACGGTTTGCCTTAGAATAATCTCCATGGAAATTCTACCTCAATTTTACATGTTATCTGTGTTTTTCTAAAAATGTACTTCTGCTTGGGCCGAGTTTGCTGCGTGTCTGGTGATGCACAGTAACAAAGTGTATATGCCCGCCGGATGAAGCCGGCTTAATGAACGAGACTAGATGCTAATGTAGAACACTACCGCAATGCGCATATACTACTACGGTTTACTGGCGGGTAAAAGGCACAAGCGCAATGTTACGAGCCCGCTTAATTGCCCGGTTGACCTGCCTTTGATGCTTTGCGCAGTTACCGACTACGCGCCGCGGGATAATCTTTCCGCGCTCTGTAATAAAGTTCCTCAACAGCGTCACATTTTTGTAATCAATGAATTTTAGCTTTTCTGCACATAGCCGGCAGCGTTTTCGCCGAACCGAAAATGTCCTGCGTGGACCATTCTCCATAATTCAACCGCGGATAAGTCTCTCCGAAAAAACGTGAGAGACGACCGCGTCTCCTCCCTTAATTTATTTTTTTTTAGTCGCTTTTGTGTGAGAATTCGCGAAGTTTCCCGTTTAATGGATTTGAACAAGCAGTTACTGAATAGGCGTGGAAAAAGCGGGCATGAAATGCGCCCGCTTTTTCTTAAACTACCGGGAATTTACCCCTTTGGGTTGTTAGAACGGGATGTCATCTTCTGTATCTTTAGGCGCTGCTTCAGTAGGGCTAGCGTATCCCGCGCCCTCATCCTTGAGCGAGTCCTGACCTCCTTGGCGACTGTCAACAAATGAAAACCGTTCAACGAAGACATCGTGTTTACTTCGCCTTTGCCCGTCGTCGGTTTCCCATGTCTGAAATCTAAGGCGGCCTTCAATGAGTACCGTTCTACCTTTTTGAAGATACTCGTTCATGGTCTCGGCAGTTCTCCCAAAAGCGTCCATATCTATGAAGCAGACCTCTTCTTTTCTTTCGCCAGACTGACGATCGGTATAAGTGTGATTCACAGCCAATGCCAACCTAGTAACTGCCGTGCCGCTCGGAAGGTACTTCAATTCCGGATCTCGAGTAAGGTTTCCCATCAGAATAACCTTATTATAACTTGCCATTATATTTTCTCCTCAACTCCATTTCGATGCCGCATAATATCTCAAGCAAAATTTTCATCAGAGGTTTTACTCCCTAGGCTCGTCAGCGTCCTCATTGCCGTTTGATACCGGGACATCCTCTTGGCTTTCTCTGATTTCCCCTTCAAAATTCACTACCATATACTTGATAATGGGTTCGGCAATCCGATAGTATGTATTAAGCTCGCGTACAGATTTAGGATCGCTCTCAAAAACCAATAACGCGTAGTAGCCGTCATTGTGGCGTTTAATCGGATAGGCAAGCCTGCGCTTGCCCCATATATCAGTTGTTAGAATCTTGCCACCGTTCGTTTCAATGACCGTTTTGACACCTTCGATGACGCTGTTGGTCTCGTTTTCTTCGAGATTTGGATTAACAATAAAAATTGTTTCGTACTGACGCAATATTTTTGCCTCCCTTTTTGGCCCTATGGCTCCATATCAACACGGAATTTACGTGTAAACACTACGAATCTTGAACGACTTGAATCCGCAAAATTATGGAGCAAAGATTTTAAATTATATCATATCTTTCACCGCTTTATCAACTGAAATTCTCGCGAATGTGACGAGACAATATCGGAGGTAATTCACGATCTCAATAGCCGTAAAGCATCAAACCCATCATTCCACGTAACTCTCAATACGGTAAATTTACGGATGTAGAGCAAACTTTCAATTATGACGCTAGGCTATGCAACGTTTCGACTGACTGATTTTAGAAGATATTTCGATTTAATAATTATGGGTTTGCGTTCCGCTGAAAGCTATGCTATAGTATAATACCTGATAAGCATTCATACGTTTATAAGTACGTAGAACACAATGTTGAGGACATGCATATGCTTGCGAGCGTCCTGAGTAGTGCACTGATGGGGATTGATGCATATATCGTGAAAGTGGAGATTGACATCTCTGACGGCCTGCCGGCGTTCGCCACGGTTGGACTTCCAGACAACGCCGTTAAAGAAAGCCGCGAACGGGTTACCGCGGCAATCAAGAATTCAGGGTTTTATTTCCCGAGCAGCCGAATAACCGCAAATCTTGCCCCCGCGGATATACGAAAAGAGGGTTCGGCGTTCGATCTCCCAATGGCTGTCGGCGTTATTGCAGCAACTGGACAGGTTCGGACGGATTTCATTGAGCATACATTGATGTTAGGGGAGTTGGCACTTGATGGAAGTGTCAGATCCGTGCACGGGTGTCTACCGGTTGCAGTTGCAGCCAAGGAGAATCAGTACAAAGGCGTTATCCTGCCGAAGTCGAATGCCAAGGAAGCGGCGATTGTTGATGGATTGGATATTTATCCTGTAGAATCTCTACGCGAGGCGGTTGATTTCTTAAATGCCGATCAAACCATTCAGCCTTTCGAGTACAACATTCAGGATGCATTTGACCAGTTTGCGGAGTATACAATCGACTTCTCAGATGTCAAGGGCCAGGAGCATGTCAAACGAGCCATTGAAGTTGCGACATCGGGCGGACACAATCTGATTATGATTGGCCCGCCGGGCTCCGGCAAAACGATGGTCGCAAGACGGATTCCGACGATATTGCCGGATATGACGCTTGAAGAAGCACTCGAAACGACGAAGATACATAGTGTCGTAGGCATGCTTCATGGTGATGTGCCCTTAATCGCAACGCGCCCATGCCGGTCGCCGCATCATACGATTTCCGATGCGGGGCTTATCGGCGGCGGCAGATATCCTCGCCCAGGCGAAGTGAGTCTTTCGCATAACGGCGTGCTTTTTCTCGACGAGCTCCCTGAATTCCGCAAAAACGTACTCGAAGCCATGCGTCAACCGCTTGAGGACTTGCAAGTGACAATTTCCCGCGCGGCTGCCTCCTACACCTATCCCGCCAATTTTATGCTTGTGGCTTCGATGAACCCATGCCCCTGCGGTTTCTTCGGCGACCCTACCCGGAATTGCAGGTGCACGCCGACGCAGATCCAGAGCTACGTGTCTCGAATCTCTGGACCACTTTTGGACAGAATAGATTTGCAGGTAGAGGTGCCTGCGGTTAAATACAAGGATCTGTCCAGCGATTTTACGGGGGAAGCCTCTACAGCCATTCGTAAACGAGTGCAGGCTGCGCGGGGCATTCAGCAGGAGCGATTTTCGGACACTAAAATTTTCTGTAACGCAAATATGGAAACGCGGCATATCCGCGAATACTGTCAGATGCAGCCTGACGCACAGGAATTGCTGCGCGTGGCAATCACTCAGCTTGGACTCAGTGCACGTGCGTACGATCGAGTATTGAAGGTGGCGCGCACGATTGCGGATCTCGCCGAAAGCCCTACCATAGAGGCAGAGCACACTTCAGAGGCGATTCAATACCGGAGCTTGGATCGCAGCTTCTGGAGACGGTGAAGGCATTGGGTGGTGGAAATAGTTTGGAAAGATGCTTATCGCGATTGTATTAGTGTCATTACAGCGATTGCTAGCGACGTTTTGTGCTTCGGCCAAATGACCTTTCTTGGACGCCTAAGTTTGGCGAGAATGGATTGTAAGACTTGACTTTATTTTCTTGTCGTGATAAAATGCTGACGAGAAGATAGGGATTCGGAGGTAAACAGTTTGGTACAACACGACCAGGGTCAAATTGAACAGCAAATTGAACTCCCATTCGTAGAGTCGGTGCGTATCAGTTTTCAGAGTCTGATGATCCGTTTTTGGCGCTCGATTATCACGACTGCTGGCATTACGTTGGGGATTGCGTTTCTGGTATCAGTCTGGACAAATAGCGAAATTGGCGAGGCGATGAAGTCAAGCGGCCGTACGGACCAGATAGCCAGTTTTGAGGATGAAGAGTCGACGGGCGGAATTTCAATCAAAGATAGGTGGCTGATCCTGATGTCGTTAATTGTCTGCGTAGTTGGGATTGCGAACTCAATGCTGATGGCTGTCACGGAGCGGTTCCGAGAAATTGGTACGATGAAGTGCCTCGGCGCATTGGACCGTTTCGTGGTCAGGTTGTTTTTGTTAGAATCGGGATTTCAAGGATTAGCCGGCGCCATCGTCGGCGCGTTGATTGGCTGCATTGGATCGATTCTACTGAATCTCAAAGATTTCGGGTTGGATGTATTCTTTTATTTTCCGTTTTTCCCAGCCGTTGGTGACGATGGTGCTGTTAGATACGGCGTGCTACTCATTATTCTTGGCGGCTGTGTGCTCGGCATGATTTTGGCGGTCATTGGCGCAGCGTTTCCAGCTTGGCGTGCGGCGAAACTGCCTCCTGCCGAAGCGATGCGGACTGAGGTCTAATTTGGGAGGATTCATGGCAGACATTGTAGTTAGGGCTGAAGAGGTTATCAAAGAGTATCGGATGGGTAGCAATGTAGTAAAAGCGTTAAACGGGGTCAATTTAGAAATCGTACGTGGAGAGTACATTTCACTGATGGGGCCCTCCGGATCAGGAAAGTCCACGCTGTTCAACATGATAGGCGCTTTGGATCACCCGACAGGGGGAAGTATCTACATTGACCGCCAGAACATGTCACAATTGAGTATGTCTCAAATTGCTTGGTTCCGTTGCCACCGCGTCGGATACATCTTTCAAAACTACAATCTGCTGTATGTGATGACGGCGTTAGAAAACGTGACCTTGCCGATGATATTCGCGGGGTTGTCGGTGAGCGAACGGAACGACAAGGGCGCAGAACTCCTCAAGATGGTTGGATTGGGCGATCGAACCCACCACAGACCGGATGAGTTATCGGGCGGACAATGCCAGCGCGTAGCGATCGCTAGAGCGCTCGCAAACGACCCCACAATTATTCTGGCGGACGAACCTACTGCCAATTTAGATATGACCACGGGCCGTGAAATCATTAATCTAATCAAAGAACTCAATGTTCGTCAAAAAGTGACTGTGATTTCGGCGACGCACGACGCGAAAATGCTTGACGTATCTGATCGGGTCGTCAACATTCGGGACGGCATGATAGAACGTATCCGAAATCGAGACGAAATTGAAATCGAGATTGGCAAAGTGGGCGGCCACTAACGACCACTTCTCTTGAGGCGGATTGCACGGGCGCGGCTTGTCCAAGTTCAATCTTTCCCAATCGAAGGGCAACCGAACCTCCGTTGATTAAGGTAGATTAACCCGTTTGGCAAGCCTTAACCAATCGCCGTCCCATCAAGCTGCGAGGCGGCTTGGCTAGACACCCTGTCCGTGATTCAGGCGAAACCGCGTCGCGATTAAACTGTTTACGACCGCGGTGGACGTTCTCGCTACCCACGTAATTGACCTGTAGCGGGCGCGGCGAGTGACATACTCAGTGACCGTTGGTCAGCGAAAAACCCTCCTCTACACTAGCTCAACACCTTCCCAATTTCCCACGTTGGTATTATTCGGGCACTGACACCCTCCTGCCCCCACGAACATGTCCATCATCAAGGTTGAACACCTGTGCAAACAATTCAAGGTACGCGAACGCCCGGCCGGATTTTGGCGTGGCCTGGGCGGCCTGTTTTCGCGGACACACCACATTATCCAGGCAGTCGACGATGTGAATTTCACCCTGCAACGCGGAGATATGGTGGGATACATCGGCGCCAACGGAGCGGGGAAGTCAACGACCATCAAAATGCTGACGGGGATTCTCGTGCCGACATCGGGAAAGATTGACGTCATGGGATTGACGCCGTATCAGCATCGAAGACAGTACACGCGGCGAATCGGCGTGGTGTTCGGGCAACGAACCCAACTCTGGTGGGATTTGCCCGTGATGGACTCTTTCGAACTGCTTAAGCACATCTACGAGATTCCAGAGCGTACATACAAGCAAAATCTGGCGTTTTTCAGCGAATTGTTACAACTGGATTGTCTAACATCTATGCCGGTCCGGACATTGAGCCTCGGTGAACGGATGCGATGCGATCTAACCGCCGCCCTATTGCATAACCCTGAAATTCTTTACTTGGACGAACCTACCATCGGTTTAGATGTAGTTGCCAAAGAACAGGTTCGCCAGTTTCTCCAACGGGTTAACGCTGAACGGCAGGTGACGGTGATTCTGACAACCCATGACCTCAATGACGTGGAAAAAATCTGTCAACGGCTGCTGATAATTGACACCGGCCGCATCATCTATGATGGCGGTATTGACGCATTGAAACAGCGCTACGGCAGAACGCGGATGCTCATCGTGGACCTCGCACGAGCCTATTCTAAAATTCAGATTGAGAATGTGGATGTGATTCGACGAGAGGGGAATCGTATCTGGCTCGCGTTTGACAGGGACACTATCTCAGCTTCCGAAGTCATAACGCGAGTGACGGCGCATTATGAAATTCAGGATTTAACGATTTCCGAACCGGAAATTGAGGAAATCGTGAGAAAAATCTACCAGTCCGGCATGACGGATTAAGGGCCAATCGTGCGAAAATACCTCGCTTTTGCTGCAAACGCCTTTCAGAGAACGCTGACCTACCGATTTGAGCTGTGGGTTGAGTTATTTATCAATGTATTGTTCATGCTGATATATGTGTATCTTTGGAAGGCACTCTACAACGGGAGGTCCGCCGTAGAAGGGTATGACCTTACCCGTATTCTGACGTACATCGTTGTTTCGCAAACGCTGTTGTCCTTTCACTTTACGTTACGGATTGCACGTGTCATTGAGGAAAAGGTTCGTACCGGCGAAGTCGTAACCGATTTGATGAAGCCGATTGACTTTCAGTTAATGCTGCTTGCAACAGGGGTGGGAACGACATTCCACACAGTGCTATTCAACATGCTTCCAAAACTCCTGCTATTTTATGTCGGTTTGCGTTTGTTGCTGCCCGGTTCTATTCTGACCGTGGGGGTGTTTATAATCAGTGTAATGTTGGGGTTCGTCATCTTGTTCAACATTGAATTTCTCATTGGGATTCTTGCGTTCTGGGTAGTTGAAATACGCGGTATCTATTTTGCCGTGATATGGGGCATTTCTTGGTTTTTTTCGGGCTACTTTTTGCCTTTGGAGCATTATCCCGACCTTCTGGCCAAAATGGCTGAGTATTTGCCCTTCCAAGCGATAATTTATTCTCCGACAGCAATCTATGTTGGCAGAATTACAGGAAGTGCTATGGTTGGTGTGCTCCTGATTCAACTGTTTTGGGCAGTAGTGTTAATGGGGCTTGGACGATTTGCCTACTTAGCTGCCTTGCGAAAATTGGCGATTCAAGGTGGATAAAATGTGCAACCCGATAGTGCGTTACAGCAAACTTTACCTGCTTCTCGCCGGTGCATATGTGCGGTCTCGACTTCAATACAGGCTGTCTTTCGGTTTCATGTGCGCAGCGGTCATTGCCGGTGAAGCGTGTTTGATTGGCTTACTCGGTGTCTTATTCACCAAGTTTCGCACGGTGAACGGATGGACTTTGCCCGATATCATGTTTCTATACAGCTTAGGGTCGTTAGCGTTCGCTTTGATGAAAATTGTGGGGAATCAATTGGACGATTTCGACCGGTATGTGGTTCGCGGCGACCTCGACGCTGTATTGATTAAACCGGTGCCACCCTTATTTTACGTCCTAGCAAGCCGGGTGGAACTCCATCATGCGTCACGGATGTTGACGAGTATTGTAATTTTCTGCGCCGCTTTTTACATGGCGCGGATTCGCTTAACCATCGGACGCGGGTTATTCACAATCATCACCGTTGTAAGCGGGAGCTTAATCATGTTTGCATTCATGCTTCTCAGCGCAACCGTTGCACTGCTGACCGGAAAATCCGGTAAAATCACCGATATCCTCATCACCGCAAGTAAAGAGGCTGCCGCGTTTCCCATCTCGATCTATCCTCTCGCGGTGCGATTGTTATTGACGTTTATCCTGCCCGTGGCATTTGTGACATATTATCCCGCCATGCATTTACTGGGCAAAGACCAATTCTTGGGCATGCCTGCATACTTTCAATTCGGTGCCCCGGTTGCCGCGGTCGCGCTGTTGCTTTGTTGTTATGCACTCTGGCGCATCGGAATGCGGCACTATTACAGCACGGGTTCATGACGGTTCTTATTCTGAATTGCATTTGGGTGCACTTTCATTTATTTGCAGTAATTTCCATCTGAATTTTGCGGAGGCGAGTTGGAGCGCAGATTTCGACGGGAGTTAACGCACAAGCTAGACGGTTGGCCTGGAGGGATTGTCAACTGGCGAGAGCGGGAATGATAAATGGATTCTCTTGTCATAGTTCGCCGTTTTCACGATATCGAAGCGACCGACATCGAAGCGACCGACGGACTCAAACGAATTAAGGCTTGACAAATCAGACGGCATTAGATTACAATATAGCATGGCAGCATCGGGGGAGCAGCGTTTATGCACCCTTGCGCCAGCGGGCGAGTGGTGGAATGGCAGACACAATGGACTTAAAATCCATCGCCCATAACCGGGTGTGAGGGTTCGAATCCCTCCTCGCCCATCTGTGACCTTCGCGAAACTTGACGCAGGGTAGAGCAGTCTGGTAGCTCGTCGGGCTCATAACCCGGAGGACGTGGGTTCAAATCCCACCCCTGCAATTTTTGAGGGAAATGCGCTCCATGTGCGCGTTTCCCTTTTTTCACGCCGCCGGTGTAGCTCAGTGGTAGAGCACACGACTCATAATCGTGTTGTCCGGAGTTCAACTCTCCGCACCGGCATCACACACGACTGTTGAGTGGGATAATCCTTCTAAACCGCAGGGAGAACGAGTGCGTATATTGCTGCTCCCTGCGGTTTTTTGTATCGGCTTGGGTGGTCAACTTACGCACAGAGCGTCGTTGATTTCGTCGATGACTTCAGTTTTTGATTCCACTTTTAGCCGTTCCCGTAATGCCGTTTTGGCGGATTTAACGTTGATTTGCCCGAGCGCCCAAGCGGCATGTGCACGCACCAACGGTTCATCGTCGTTCAGTGCGATTTTGAGTGCAGGCACTGCCGTGCGACTCTTCCAATTCCCTAGCGCGACAGCGACATTCCGCAAAAACCCCTTCCGCTTAGCTCGCTTAATTGGGCTGTTCTTGAAGCGTTTGCTAAACTCCTCTTGGGTCATGTTGATAAGCGAAATCAGTTTGGGCGCAAGGTTGCCCTTCCGCGGGTAAAAGCCGCGTTCCCGTGTAGGTTTTGCTTTGCTGTTCCACGGGCAAACTTCTTGGCAGATGTCGCAGCCGAAGATTAGGTTCCCCATTTGCGGACGCAGATTTTGAGGGATGCTGCCTTTTAATTCAATGGTGAGGTATGAGATGCATAGCCGCGAATCGAGGAGATTTGGCGAAATAATGGCGTCCGTTGGACATGCGTCGATACAGAGTGTGCATGTACCGCAATCGCCGCGCGGCGGTAGGTAATCATAGTCCAATGCGACGCTGACGAGCAGTTCTGCAAGAAAATACCACGATCCCGATTGCCAGTTAATCAAGTTAGTGTTTTTGCCAATCCAACCGATACCCGACTTTTGCGCGTATTCGCGCTCAAGAATTGGGCCCGAATCGACAAAGACTCTGCTTTTAACGTGTTCCTGCGCAGCCGCTTTAATGAACTGCGCCACCCGACGAAGTTTCTTTTGAATAATATCGTGGTAATCCGTTCCCCATGCATATCGGGAAATTTGCCCCCGGGATGAATCACGGGCGAGCGAATCGGGCGGATCGATTGTATAGTAATTGAACCCTAACGTTATGATTGATTTGGCTTCTGGTAGTAGATTCCGAACATTCTGTTTCAACGGCGAATGTCTTTCGAGGTAACGCATTTCCCCGCCGTAGCCGCACTCCAACCATCTCTCGTAGCGATCGATTGTTTGGCTGGGTTCAGCCGGGACAATTCCAATAAGATTGAATCCAAGTTTCTGCGAGAAATCTTTAATTTGCGCTGTTAGGCTCATACCCTTTTTTTGCCCTATCTATTAATGCCTCGGACAGTTCAAGTGCGGACCGTACTGCTGATTGACGACTCGTGCCAGAAACTGAATCGGTATGCGTCATACGACGACGATTTGTGCAGGTACAACGTAGATAGTTACGTAGAAACTGGGCGATTGGAAAGGTGAAGGCAGTTGACAATAACGACATGTGCGTGTTACTATGCGCGACGGTTTATTACTGGCGGGAGTGCGTGATTTGTTGGAGATAATCGGGCTATTGGTTCGGCTGTTAATTCATGTCGGTTTGGCGCTTTGGACGTACCGCGATATCAAGCTTCGCGAGCGATCGATGCTGTGGATTTTAGGCGTCCTATTCGTCCCGGAGGCATTCTTCCCACTATATTTTTGGAATCGAGCACCCGAACTTATTTGGACATGCCGCGATTGTCATCGAAACAACCGCGCCACCTCGCGCCAATGTAGATACTGCAATCGATCTTACACCATAGAGGAAACAATATCGAAATTACACGGGTATTTTGAGCCATCAGACGCAATCGTTATCATCTTGGCCGCGCTATTGGTTCACAATTTTGCCTTGTTTGCGGCGATTGGGTTTTCGGCGGGCGCGGAGAAGTTATTGGAGCCACAAGACATCGCTTCATATATATCGACGCTTCCACCTTCTCACTTTTGGATTATTGAGATGATTGTACGAAATGCCCTGATTTGGTTGTGCCTCCACTGTGTGACCGTGCGTTATCGAAGGCCGCTTGCCGCCGTTGGGCTGAGATTCAGCGGCGATTTTAGGATAATTGGTTTGCCTTTTCTACTTGCTCCGGTTTTGGTGTTGATCTCAGAAGCCGGGATGCAGGTGATAGTTGGAGTAAACGGCATAATATCGTCCAGTGCGGTAGAATCTCTAATCAAGATGGAAGAAGAGCGCCAAGCGACCGGGATGCCAGAACATCTTCGTGATGCCTCTGTGGTGCTCATGGGTTTTGTTTTACTTGTTCTGACGCCGGTCGGCGAGGAAATTTTATTCCGAGGGATAATGTACAGCGCCTTTTCCGATCGATTCGGGAATCAGAAGGGGCTTTTGTTGAGTTCTCTTTTGTTTGCTCTTCTTCATGGGTCCGTAATCCGATTCATTCCAACATTTGTTATGGGGCTCGCCTACGCCGCGCTGTCTGTTAGGACGAAGTCAATTTTTCCCGCTATCATTACGCATAGTTTTGTGAACCTGATTTCGGTTGTCATATGGTATAATTGACCTAGCAACCTATGCAGCACACGGATAAACCCCGAGGATTTTTACGAGCACGCATAGCTCTTCAATCTCGTCTAAAGCGGTTCGGACGTTTTCATCTTCGGCATGTCCATCAAAATCCACAAAGAATACGTATTCCCAAGCTTTTGTTCGAGCAGGCAAGGATTCAATCCGGCTCATATTGATACCGTTGCGCTCCAAGACTCTGAGGACTTCATAGAGCGCACCGACTTTGTCTTTAATTGCGAAAAGGATTGATGTCCGGTCGTTTCCGCTTCTTTCCGCGGCGTGCCATCCAATAACAAGGAAGCGGGTCGTGTTGCTTGGGTCGTCCATTATTGACGCGTTGGATATAGGCACATTATAGATTTCCGCTGCAAGCTTGCTAGCGATTGCCGCGGCACCGTGTTCGTCGGCGGCTATTCGCGCGGCCTCAGACGTACTTGCGACTTCAATTTGTTGAACACCTTCCAAGTTTTGATGAAGCCATTTTCTGCATTGCGCAAAGGGTTGCGGATGTGAGTAAACTTTAACGACTTCGTTCAGTGGAAAATTTGCGAGCAGGTTGTGATCGATTGGCAGGAAGATTTCGGCGCAAATTTGCAACTGCGAGTGCTGGAACATTTCCAGAACGTCGCGCACACTACCGTATGTGGAATTTTCGATTGCAACCACTCCGTAATCGGCCCTGCTAGCTTCGACCTCTACGAAGATATCGGTTTGAGGCGATTGTGGAATGAAATTTGCCGAGCCGCCAAAATGGCGCAGGCTGGCGGCATGCCCAAAACTACCAACGGGGCCGAGGTATGCAATGCGCAATGGCTTTTCTAAGAATCGGCAAGCCGATATAATCTCTTTGTAAATTTTCTCAAGGGCAATGGATGGAAATCCATCCTTGTTGCGCGCCTTCAACCGAGTCAGAATCTCTTTTTCACGGTGCGGCGCGTACACAGTCCCCGTTTTTGCGCTTTCTTTGAGGTCGCCGACCTTTTTAGCAATTCGGGCGCGTTGAAACAAGAGATCCAAGATTTGATCGTCAATTTGATCGATTTGATTTCGGTAGTCTGCCAGATTCAATAAAAGACATCTCCAACAAGTGTATTGTAGCTGTTACGACAACATTCCGAATAATTAGTCTTTCACTAGCGACCGAATCGCAGCAATCATGTCATCGTCTGACGGATTGTTTTTTACGATTTCAATAAACTCGTCGCCAGTAAGCTTGTATTCCTCCAGGAATACTGATTGATCCATTGGTCACGGGTAAATGTAGTCGCCGATTGTCCCGTTCAATTTAGCGCGCGCTTTATCCGTGATTCGGGCAAGCCAAGGAATTCCGCCAATGACTAAATCCCGGTGACGCGGTTTCCAGTCGAGTCCCATTAGAGTCACCTCCATGTTTGGTGTTAGTGGTTAATTAGCATTTTGTTCCAACTGCTTCAATGTCTGCTCCAGCAGATTTTGTAAACGCCCGTATTCAGCCCAATTTCCCGTCCGTCTCGCATCTACCGCTTGTTGATAAATTTGGTTTGCATCTCTCGCCAACTTTGAAATTAAGGTTTGCGTTGCGGCGCGGCCAGATACGTTCTGTAGGTCTTTTTTCTGTACGCCAGATTCCGGTTGCCCTGACGGCGGCGAACTCGATGCGACCGCTCTCCCAAACATCTTGACCAAGGCTTCGTCAAAACTCGCGCCCCAGACGACGTTTTCTTTATAGCCGATGACGACACGACGGAGTTCAGGAATTGCCGATTCCTCATTCTCCGATTGAATGTAGATTGGCTCTACGTACAAGAGGGCGTTGTGCATGGGGATAATTAACAAATTTCCACGCAGCACGCGCGATCCTTCCCTATTCCATAAGCTAATCTGTTCGGAAATTTCAGGTTTTTGGGTGATAAAATTTTCGACCTGCATTGGTCCAGGGGCAAGTTTTCCTTTTGGAAAGCGATAAACGAGCAGTTGGCCGTATTGCGGCAAATCGCATCTTGCAGCTAGCCAAGCCGTGAGATTTAACTTGCTCTTTGGGGTGAAGGGAAGCATGAGCATGAATTCCGCCTGTTCTTCGCCCGGCAGTTTTATTACAACGTAATAGGGTGCGACTTCTTGTTCATTTGTCAAGTGCGGCTGTGGGCTCACTTGTTGGGTTGGGAAGGGACTGGGCGGCGCCACAGGCTGATTACGTGGGCGCTCAGTCGTGTCGTAAACCTCTTTACCGATTTCCCAGGGGTCTTCTTGTGCATAGAAGGTCGTTGGGTCTTTCATGTGATAATCCTGATACATCCGAGCCTGAATAAGGAACATCGTGGTTGGATAACGGATGTGGCTTTTGAGATCTTCAGGCATGTCGCCAAATGGTTTGAAGAGATCGGGGAAAATACGGTTGTAGCACTCTACAATGGGGTCGTTTTCGCGCTTCATCAGATAGAAATTCACGGTGCCATCGTAGGCGTCCACAGTCACTTTTACAGCGTTTCGAATATAGTTTCCATCCCAGGGTTGTTCACCGCCGACGATTCGGCTTGCCGCGCGTCTTCCCTGCCGTTCCGCAATAGTTGCCCGCACCACATCCGGCATGGGGGCGGAATACGGATAACGTCTCGTTGTCGTGTATGCGTCGATCATCCAGATAAGCCTGCCGTTGTGAATAACCGCATAGGGGTCTTTATCGAATCGTAAGAATGGTGCGATTTTTTGAACACGCTCTTGTATGTTTCGATGGTAGAGCACCCGACTAGTAGATGTAATTTCTCCTGGTAGGATGAATTTCAGCTCATTGTTAAATTTCAGCATGTAAACGAACCTGCGCATGAATGATGCGAGTTCAACCCCGCCCTGTCCCGTGTACGAATATTTGGCATAGCCCTGCCCTTGTTCAGGGTAATCAAACTCCAGTTTGTCATGACGCCCTGGGTGGACGATTGCGTAATGCGGTGTGAGTTCTCCGTAGTATATACGCGGTCCTGGCTCGGCATTAAACCGATTATCCGTCCATTCGGCTGCATAATTGACTGGGATGTCCTCAATGTACATTTTGGGTTTTCCGTCATCAATCTCATTGACGGGGCTCATCACGGCGCCATAACCGTGAGTATAGACGTAGGTCCGCTTATACCAATCTTCATTTCGAAGTTCGTTCAAATCCAACTCACGAGTTGAGAGCATCACTTGTCGCGCTTCGCCGTCTTCCATTGGGTAGCGGTCAATGTCTACGTCGGCAAAATCATACTGACGCCGCAGTTCTTGCAATTGACGAAATGTACGCCTGAGCGGACGCCAATCCCAAAGCCGCACGCTGTTTACGACTGCGGAATTTTCCTCATTCGTAATCTGCTCGTAGGATAACTCGCCTGTCAAGGGGTATTCTTCTTCCGTCACGGTGTTATCTTCCAAATCATAAGCGAATAAAGTTGCCTTTATGTTAAAGTTAATGTATTTGGATTCAAGCTCCTGCTTATTGGGTTCGACCTTTAGCCTTTGAATGAGGCTAGGATAGACCTGGCCAAAGAAGCCAACAATCAATAGGATTACAACACCACCGACAGCGGGTGAGATTCGCCGCAAGAAGATGCTGATTAGAAACACTACGGCACAGATGATTGAAATCGCCAGCAAAATTTTCAGCACAAGCAACCGCGCTTGGATGGCTGCATATCCGCCGCCGCCGCGGACAACATCGTTCGTAGCGTACAGCAGGTCAAACATTGTAAAGCGGTAATTCCAAGCGCGAGTCAGCAGTGTAATACCGACTAACAAAAAGAGATGTGTCTTTACGCGCCGCGGCGGATCGAAGCGGTTATTATCGCCAATTAAAGAGCCGTGAAAAAAGTAGAGCACCGCGGAAAAGATTGTCATTAACAGAAACAATCCAACTAAATTGCCGCAAATAAAGCGTTCAAACGGCATTCTGAAAACGTAATAACTGACGTTTTTATCGAATATTGGATCGCGGGTAGCCGCGGTTAACACGGCTTTTTCCGTCGTGGTGAACTCGAGAGGACGGCTCAATGTAATTTTGGTTCTACCGTTGCCAGCACTGCTAATGGAATTGACATTTGCCTGGTGGCTTTGATTTTCCTGCTCAATAACAACTTTATCTCCTACCTTTAAGCCTTTAGCTTCGACATCCAACTGAGAAATTAAAACATCTGTGTTGCCGCTTTCAACAGTTTCGGATAGGCGGCTGGCCGATTGAAAGGCGAGGTCGTCCGCTTTGAAATAGCGCAGAGCGATTTCCCATCGATCTGCCGCTGTATATCCCATAAGGGCGCTAAACGCAATGGCGAGAAGCGCCAGCACTACGTAAATCATTTTGCGCAGATCGAAATCGAATTCGCCGCTGATTGGGATTGATTCAAGAAGGGTAGGGCTTAGTCGGGAGGGAGTGAAACGCCAAATCAGATAGAGGTTGACGAGAAGGATGACCAGAAAAAGCCCCCCGACGGCAGCACCCAATGCAACTTTCGTCAATAGAATTTCCGTGAATACTGAAACGTAGCCCACCATATCAAACCAAAGTACGTTGGGGTAAATATTGACGAAAATTGCGATAATGCCGGCGATGACCGCCAATACCGCGGCGAGAATAATGAGCCGTTTAAAACGTGATTCCATGCGTACCTACTTTCAGTTAATGGCTAACGCGAACTGTGAATTCGCAATGTGATTTCCCTCTGGAGGTTCAAAGGGGTTGAAAACCTTTCGAGTCTTTAAAGAAAAGACGAAAGTCTAAACTAGGGCGTGTTGACATTTTTAACGGACGATAGTGTGATTTGCCTAGAACCCAATTCAACAGTAGTAGGTTTGGCTTCCTCTCCCAACTAGTGCGGAATTTCACAAGTCAAGCGAGGCTCCCGACCTACAGCCGGGCGGCCACAAGGGCTGCTTAAATGCAGCGACAGGACTTCTGCCTGCCCAAATCGGTCGGAACTGAGATGTGTTCAAGTTTTCAAATATCAACAGTGCCCATTACATATTCAAAATTCAAAAGGCTTGGCTTAGTCCAAAGTGGAACATTGTGTCCGGATTAATCTCGGCGAGGTCGGTTCGACGCGCAACATCGAAATCGAGAGAGAAGAACCCAAGCTGTAATCGGAGTCCAATGCCAACAGAACCTTTGACATCATCGAGGCGATAGCGGTTATTCTCCTTATGAAAGACGTGATATGGATTGTCGCGGTGGAGCGCCTCCGACCAAACGGTGCCAAAATCAGAGAAAGCAATACCACGAATCCCGCTGATTGCCCACGGGAAGGGCCAACCAAACCTAAGCTCGTCAATGAATGGGATTCGAATCTCAAAATTCATTAGTCCCATACGCGTACCGATTAGGTCCTGGTAACGATATCCCCTGAGGGTATCGATTCCGCCGAGATAAAAGAGGGATTTATCTGAGCCAAAGCTGCCGCCTAGCAGCAAACGGGTTGCAAATGTTGAACGCCTGCCAAGTTTAAAATAGCGTCGATAGTCGAAGACGACATTCGTCAGTTCTAGTTCGCTGCCTAAAGCCCGAAACGACTTCTCGAATGTAAGTTTGTAGCGTGTGCCAGTATGGGGCCCAAACACTTTCCACATCGTGGTATCACCCACGAGAGAGAGTGTTCCGAGAAAGAGGATTGCACGGTTGTCGCCGAAATTACGCGCCGGATTAGGTTCAAAGTTGAAGGAAAACGGGGTAGAGTACATTAAGAGGTTGAAATCTAACCGACGATAGCGATTGAATGGATGACTCATGAATCCGAGAAAGCCGGTGGTACGCTGCAAATATCCGCGGCGATCGCGAGTTGTGCCCAAGAGGTAATATTGGTGGTAGTTAAAAAGGGCGGCGCCAAGATCGCTGCGGCGCGCGAGAAATCCGTATCGTAGTATGAAATCCGGTGCCAGGAAGCCTGATTGATTTATCAAACTTGCGCCCAACCGATGATTGCCCATCATATCGCTTCCGATGAACTCCGTTGTGTTACGCAGAAGACCGTCAGCGCCCAAGTTAAAGTTGGTGAAAATTGCGTCCAGGGCAATGTTGGTATCGTATTTCCGGCGGCCAATGCGGCGCGGCGGCGGTGTCGAAGCGTCTGCAATTATCGGCTGCACCTCCAAAGGCGGCATGTCAATCTTGTCATTCATTGCCTTTGCCGCGTCCATGAGATAGATGTCCTGTCTTCCATTTTGATACGCAGTAAAGACAATATTTTTCTGATGGGGGTCAAGGCTAGGGTTGAAGCACCCCGTGATGATACTTGTCAATCGCGTAAAATCCGATCCATCCGGTTTAATCGTGTGCAAATCGTAGACACCGTGCAGGTCCGAGCAGAAAATTATTTTTTCCCCATCGGGCGACCATTTTGGACTCACGGCGTTGTGTTCGCCGTATGTCAACTGCCGTTGTGTGCGGTCAATTAGATTAAAGATGACTAGTTTGTTCTTGCTCTCGCGCTCTGAGGAATAGATGATTTCTTCTGTTGTTGGGTGCCATGACGGGTGGTTATCATTGAAGGGGTCGTTTGTCAACCGAGTGATCTCTCCGGTTAAAAGTTCGATGACATATAAATCGGATTGTCCTTTGTCTAATGCAGCAAAAACGATGCGGTCGCCGTTTCCATCATAGCTCGGTGAATATGCTGCATCGAAGTCGAGTTTTAAGCGGCGCTTTAGTTTTTTGGTTATGATATCAATCTCCAATAGATAATCCGTTCCGTGATGCTTGGCAATACATGCAATACAATCACCATCAGGCGACCAAGCAATTCCGCTGCCGTCCATGCGGAGGTCTTCATATTTGCTCCCAAAGAAACGTTTACTAATTCGGGCAAGTCTTTTCCCGCTCTTTGCGGACACGAGGACGATTTCGCCAAATCCGTCGCTGCCGGTAATGTAAGCGATGATGTCGCCGCTTGGCGACCAAGCTGGCTTTACGTTGCTGGAAAATCGGGATTTTTCAGTCAGGCTTTTGGCAATCGTATCTGGCGTATCCTTGTGCTCAACCAGGGGCCAATATTTTTTCTGAACGACGCGGCGCCAACTTTTATCGAACTCTTCTAGACCAATGCCGAGCACATTTTTGAAGGCAATGTCGATATCTTTTGTTCGGATGTGCCTTAATTCATGCATGATCTGCCCCACTTTGTCTCGGCCGTAAGTTTCCACCAAGTACCCAACTGCAGATTGCCCCATCTTATACCCGAGAAAGACATGCGGGCCGAGAACGCGGAAATCTTGAAGGCGGGTCAACGGAACAATGTAGTTGGCGAGGCTTGCATCCCGTAAAACCATCTCTCCGATCGTGTCATTGTCTTCGCCAAAGTAGTCTGCTGATCCTTCAATGAACCAAATTGGAGGTGAATAGAGAAATTCGCCGCTATAGATATGAGCCGCAGGTTTCTGATAGATAATATCGTATTGAAAGATATGTACCAATTCGTGAAATATGACCTCTCGAAACGCTTCCATTGAACCCGTGAAGGGAATCACCATACGCCGCTTAAATATTTCAGCGAAACCGCCTATGCCTTCGTGAATCTCCTGCAGTATAATATTGGTCTCCTGAAAATCTTTGTGGGATTGATATAGAATTAGCGGTGTGCGATCTTTGATTTCGTGGTCAAAATCTTCGCTGTGCTTTTCATACGCTTCTTCCGCAATGTCTGCCATAATCGGAACAAGCCGCTCTTCGCTAGGGTAGTAATGAATATCAAAATGTTCTGTGCGGTGAATTTTCCAGTCGAAAGGTTCATCGGTAACTTTGTTTTTGCCAAATCCCTGCGCCCAACTGGTTTGGGAGTAAAAGAGAAATGTGGACAGACACAAGAAGAACAATGAAATCGCCGGTGAAGCCGGTGTGATGCGCGAATTGCGGCGCTCGACACAAAACTTGAAGCGTGTTATGAACAATTGTATCAATGTAATCATTCTACTTCGCCCAATTACAATGTTATCTCACCAGAAATCTTTCTTCAGTTTGATAGTGAGGTGCAATTTTGCGTGTAAATTCTGTGATTGCTTGTTTTGCTAGATTTTTTAAGGTGCTTTCGTCGGGAGTAGCTTGTGACACGAGAAAGGAACCGAGGGTGTGTGCTTCAGCCGCGGTACGTTCGTATTTTTCATCCCAAACGACTTCTTCAGATTCTGCATCTGCAATCAAAACTCTAAGCGAGAAGATATAGTTTTTCTGCAGGTAATCCTGATAGTCGGTCACATAGCGTTGCATCGTCCTTGAATATCGTTCACCATAGTAGCGCCGAGACCTGCTCACGGTATAAAATTTATAGCTGCCTAGAACGACCGCATCTACCTCGAATAGTTCTCCATATTGAAATATCTGGCTAGGTTCATTCAAAAGATTGAGGTCAAGTGGTTCGCCATCTAGCATTCGCAGCGTTTCCTGTGTGCCAAGGATGTTAAGGTTTTTTTGTTGCCCAAGTCTCCGCCGCATTAAAGACGCAATCTCTTCCTCTGCCTCTTTAGCTGCAGATTTCGTTTCTCCGTCCGGCCGTTCATCAAAAAATGGCAAGACCACAAAACTCGAATACTGACTCACGTTTAATTCTGATTGAACCTTGATGGGAATCGAGATCCGTGTAATCGGACCACCGCAGCCGCAGAAAAAACAGATACACATCACAACCATCAGCAGACTAACGCCGAATCTGTCTTTGGTTATCCTTAGACAAAAAAGTGGTGTTGCAACGGTCAAAATGCACGCAGGGAACGCACAGAGGGCGAAACTTTCACCTTTCTTCGATTGGCTGATACTTTGTTTGCGAGTCCACGGAGTGGATTTTACAGTAGCAATTTTCATACACGGCGGACGCTAGTGGGAGTATATATTTTTTGACGAAAGTACAGATGGATAAAGAACCCATTAATTCATGCCTTCGCTATGCGGGGTTAAAACCGCCGCGGGTACGCTTACGATATATATTTTAACCGCGCACTTAATCCTTGGCGCTCCCTGAGGCACACATTAGGGTGAATCACAAAAAGTTTCCAGCGGTGATTCAAGATTTGCCTTGGCTGTCCTCTTCGGTATCTTCATCTTCTTCAACGGCGTCATCCTCTGTATCAGGTTGCCTTTTGATATTGCGTTGAATGTTGAGGCGGCACTTTCTATAGTTGAATCGGTAAAACTTGTTGGATGAATCTAATTCCGTCGCCCGTTTGTAGGCTTCAATGGCTTCATCGGTCTTTCCCAACGCTTCGAAAGCGACGCCTAAATTATTGTGTGCTCGTGCATACTGCGGGTCAATTTCAATGACGCGTTCCCATCGGAACACAGCTTCGTTCCATAATTGCAATTCAGCAGCCTCTATTGCAAATTCATTGTATTGGTCAATGGTAGCGTGATGTTGTAGCGGCGAGCATCCCGATGCAAGAAAGGAAACGGCAGCTAGAAAGAAAAGGAATCGGACGGGCATCTTTATTACCCCATTCATGGTAATATTCTACACAACACCATGTAGATCGTCAAGCCAAAAAGCTACGAGTATTGGAGGTTCGGGAACCGATTCTCAATTCCGTTTTACGGTAAGATTTGCAAAACCTAAACCTTGTCTCAAAATCATGTAACAGCGCACGCCGCGTTTCTCGTAAGAACAGGCATGAATAATGATACATTGAAGCGCGGCGCGTAAAATTCGCACGAGTCATTTTTCGCATGCACAATCTGTGAAACTTGTGTTATCATCATGCAATATTGCCCATGTTTCACCAATTACGAGGAATAAATTATTTATTCGCTGCCTATGGCGCGAATGGCGCAAGCGTGTCAGGATGCCCCGCGTACGGAGTGCGGTGGTGTATGCGAGGCGAGATTCGCCGGCTACAGCGAATGAACCTCATGTAAGGGAAGGTAAACCGATGACCCAATTCGATCAGGTATTGCAAGAGGTGGATGGCCATTGCCGGGAGCGGCATATCCCTATGCTTGGACGCGAAAAGGCTCAATTTCTCGCCGAGCTTATTGAGCAGGTTGAACCGTCACTGATAGTCGAATGCGGTACCGCAATCGGCTATTCTGGACTATGGATAGCGTCAAGATTGCAAACGATAGGCAAGGGCAGGTTAATCACTATTGAGATTGATGCCGATCGCGCCAATGAGGCCAAGGAAAACTTCGCGCGCGCCGGTCTAAGCGAACGAGTCGATTCGCGGATTGGGGACGCCGCAGAGGTACTGAAAGTAGTTAATGACGGCATAGATTTTCTACTGCTAGACAACAGTTTCGGCGCATATTACTCCTCCTTTCGGGCAATTGAATCGCGTCTCCTTGATGGTGCGACGGTGGTTGCGGACAACGTAGGGATTGGTGCTTCAGAGATGACGGATTATCTAAATCTTGTTCGTTCTCGATACGAAAGTCAGACCCACTGGTTTGAGGTTGATTTGCCGTGGGTCGATCGGGACGCTATGGAGGTGACAATTTACCGGAAGCAGCGATGAGAACGTGATGCACGCACCTAACAGCATTAGGGCAACGTGCGGGATTCAATTCGAGTCTGTTTTCACGTTTTTTAGAAACGATGACTTTCGATGTGAATACCGTTTGGGATGTGGTGCCATGCGATCGGGGTGAACGCATGTCGGCTTTGAGGTATAGGCGATTGTTAAATATGTGCAATCAACGGATATGACGATACAATCTGGCGAGCCGGGTAGGGGAGACACCCAGAGAATATAGCGCAGTGATAAACCAATTGAGGGCTGTCGTACGAACAATACCGTTTTTCTTCCAGCGCCGGGAAGAGATATGAATTCCTGGCTCAACAAGTGTGGTTTTACCTAGGTATTGGAGTTTCCGCGAAAATTCCATCTCTTCGAGGATTGGAACATTGGGAAAGCCGCCAATCTGGTGAAAGTGGCGCTTACTTATAAAAATCCCTCCATCGCCGTAGAAAAGCTGCAGGCGTTGTGCTCTGAAGTTTGCGGCTCGCTCAATCAGGCGATATAAAATATGCCCGCCTTCGATGCGCTGTTTAAACGCGCCGCCGACATATCCAGTGGTGATTGCCGCTTCGACTCCCTTGATTGCGCCGGCCTCAAGCCAAGCGTCAGCATGCAAGAACAGCAGAATGTCCCCGGTTGCAACAGCAGCACCCGCATTCATTTGACGGGCTCTTCCTTGGGAAGAAGATAATATTTGTCCGAATTTTTTCGCAATGCAGAGGCTGCCATCTGTACTGCCCCCATCGACGATTATTAGTTGGTGCCTCTGCAGTTGTTGACCGAGTTTTGAGAGCGACCGTTCTAAGATTTTGGCTTCGTTGAGAATTGGAATGATGACAGAGATCATTTTAGCCAGACACGGATTGCCCTTGTGCGACGTGAATTTTAGCAGCGTGTACGGATTATTTCTATTTTGAACCTTTCAAATACTGATTCAGTGCGCGCAGGGGAAACACGGAAGCGTAAATCGGATCGGCATAGCCGCCGATGATTTCCCAGTAGATCCCCACGCAACTCGCGTCCCAGGAACCGTCCGATTTTTGGCGGTTTAGGAGGTGATTTAACCCTTTTTTGGCGGCTCGGTTTCCAGGGTTGGCGAGTAGGAGCGCGTGGGTGCACCACGCCGTTTGTTCGATTGTGCTATCCTTCCGGTTACCGAACATATCTTCTCCCCACCCGCCGTCGCTGTTTTGTACGGATTCAAGCCAACGCACTCCCCGTGAAACTTCCGTCGTGTCCTTCATTCCCACTTTGTTTAAGGCAATAATGGCACAGGCTGTCCCATAAGTTCGTTTGGCCAACCATAAATCCGTCCAATATCCGTCAGATGAAATTTGACCCTTAATCCAGTGGGTTGCCCGTGAAATCTGCGCTTCCATTCCAGTCGCTTCCTGCAACGCCTCGATTGCGTGTGCGGTGATGCTTACGCAACCGACATCGCCTTGACCGGGAAGATACGTGCTCCAGCATCCATCGAATCTTTGGCGCGTCGTTAGCCAATTCAACGCGCTCTGAATTGCTGCCGCCGCGGTCGGCGTTTTCGATAGGATTAACGCAAGTGCGGCTAATGCTGTGTCGTCCGCATCGCTCGGGAGGTTCTCGTTTGGTCCCATCCGAGAAAACGCCCAACCACCATCGGGACTCTGATTTTCGATTAACCACTTGGATGCGCTTTGAATCGCGTTGTTCCCGTCGGCATTGGCAATTTCTAGAAGCGAGATTAGACTTAGGGCGGTATCCCATACATTAAGGTTTAAAGCCTCCCGACACCCTCCGTCCGCATTTCGCGTGGATTGAAGCCACGAAATTCCTCGATCGATTATCGCTTGAATTTCGTCGTCCGTACCTTCTACCCGCTGGAGTTCAATTAGGGCTAACACCGATAGCGCAGTTATGTAATTCACACGAAACCAACTGTTGTCGGGTAGCATATGTTTCTTGAGCCAATTGACAAGCGATTTGACGACTTCCGGGCGTCGGCGGGTATTCAGTTCAATCATGGTAAAGACAGCGGCGAGTGTATATTGCTCCGCGATGAATAGGTTTCCAAACATAGGTGAATTGAAGAGGTCTACGGGAGGGAGGACGTTTCTAGGTGGTTTGAGGAAAGTTTGCAAGGATGGGAATTTTGCCAGCACCTTTTTTATCAGCGTCATTACAGGGAGCATACGCCTTGGTATGGTCAACTTGTCCCAGTTGAAATCGCCGAAAGCCGCATAAGCCAATTTGTTCAATGCAAGTGCTAAAGGATAATTAGGGGTACGATTTAAGGCTTCTGTAATCTGCGGATCGGGATTCTGCTTGGCAACTTGAGCTAATATGAGTTTCACAAATAACGTCGCTTCACGATTTGGCTGATTGGCAGCATCAAGACCCCACGTGCCGTCCGGGTTCTGGTTCTTTAGGAACCAGTCAATAAGCATCTGATCAGGCAGGTGATTCTGGGCAAACTTCACCCAAGCGTAAGCGCAGGAGGGAAAAGTGCTTGAGGAGAGTTCGCCCTCAAAGCTGCCTGATGAATTCTGTTGCTTCATCAAATGAGCTGTACCTTGATGCACGGCCGATTCGGCGAGTTTATTCATGTTTCAGTTGTGTGTAAAATGACCTTGACTGTGAATGAATTGAGGTGTAGCAAATACACTGACTTATCTGAAATTGTAAAATGGATTGGGAAAAAAGCCAATTGCAATTCAGACCTCGCGCTTGCTCACGTTTAGCAGCGTCATCGTCAACAACATCAAAGGCAAGATTAGCAGCGCCGAACCCCAGAGAGAAATCTGAACACTGATGAGGCAAGGGAAAAACGTAATTGCGCCAATCATGGAACCCTGCAGGGCAAGATAGCCGTTCTTCTCGTTCGGATTCAGATATAACGGGACACGGGTGATACTTGTTGCTATCAATGCAAAAATTATCCACACCGTATAATGCCAACGAACATCTTCTAGCCAGTACGGCAAGGCAGCGGCAATAAAGGCAATAATGGTTGCCGCAGCAGAAACGGCAAGGGCTGGCTTGATTCCCAATTGTAAAGGGGTGGTGGTAACACCAATTTTCTTGTCACGCTCAATATCCTTGAAGGTTGTGGTGATGTGCGTTCCGCAGTCGTAGAGCGTCGTGGCGGCGAAGGCATACCAGACCAAACGCGGCACGCCGCCGCTTACGGCCAGCGCGCCAAAAATGTTGAGCAGACCGATGCCAATTGGAAGGCTAATGCTTCCCAGTATGCCGCGTTCCTTAAAGATGGCGTTATAAGAATGTGAAATCATCACTAGGGCAATCACCAGAAGCCCGGCTTTGATGTGCAGCGTGAAACCCAAAATGACGCAGACGATGTAAATGCCGCTTGCGGTAATCATTACCTGCCGCGGTGTGAGACGGTTTGACGGAATCGGGCGGTTCGGATGTGCAATATAGTCCTGATCGCGGTGGAAATAGTCGTTCTTCATCATGCCCGCGAAGTAGCCGAGCAGCGCGATGAGCAGCGTTAGTCCGACGTGCCAATTCCACGCACCCTCTGAAGCAATCAATGCACCGGGCAGCGTTGCAACGATTGGGATGGCGAAGAGGGGATAACGAATAAGTTCAAGATACGCTTTTAATGTGTTCATGATGATTTGTTTTCAAGTAGGAGAAGTTGCTTGGAGTAACAGCGCCCAAGGATTTATCCGCCGCTCATTGCGCTTTTCACGCCGCGTTGTTGCTGTGCGTTTTCAAACCCCTCAATGGCCTTTTCGATTGGAAATCTATGCGTTAACAAAGGCTTGAGGTCAATCGTTCCATCAACAATCATTCGACGAGCTTCGCGCAAACTCCAGCGGGAGAATGCCCAGGATGCCATTAGTCTGTGACCTGAGTAATGAAAATGTTCGAGGTTAATCCGCAATTCCTGATCACTTGGTGCCAATCCAAAGAAATTTATACAGCCTCCTCGCCGCACAACCGCGAAGGCGAGATTTATCGCGCGCTGATTGTTGACAGTCGCGGAGATAACAGTATTCACGCCGCCGTTAGTGTTATCCATGAACGCCTCGACCTGCTCTGGTGAACTATCAAAAGCGGCGTCTGCGCCCAATTCAATTGCGGCGCTCCGCCGATGCGCAAGCGGTTCAAGAACAAACGCGCGCAATCCCGCCTTATTGGCTAGTTTAACGAACATCAATCCAATGGGGCCTGCACCCAAGATAGCCACGCTTTTATCGAAGATGGTTTCGCGCATCGCGTTAATACAGCATCCTAACGGCTCCAGAAAAATTAGCTCTTCCGCCGGAATCCTATCTGGTACAGAGATGAGTTTGCCTGTATCAATTCCGTGTTTTGGCATCCGGAGGTACTCAGCGTAACCGCCGTCAATGTCGTGTCCGATTCCCTCAATTTGCGAGCAATACTTGTCCAAATCTGCCCGGCAATAATCACAGTTACCACAGGACAGCATAGGATTCACGGTCACGTTCTCGCCGACTGTCACGTTGGGATGTCGGCTTTCAGCGACAATTCCTGCGAGTTCATGCCCCATGACGACGGGCGGTGAGTAATCGGTGATGTCGCCGTTGAGCGCTGCCAAGTCAGATGCACAGATACCGCAAAGGTCAACCTTGACAAGGACATCGCCTGTATCGAGCGTCGGCACCGGTTTATCCTGTACGCTTAATTTCCCGACTTGATGAAAGACTGCGGCTTTTATGATGTCCCTCCGTTGTTTCGCACGGATCGAAGTTGTTCAAGCAATTGGCCGCCAACTCTCACAACGGAAGCAGTGATATCGTCAGGAATTTCCGTTCCATGGACCGCTTGATTGCAAACGTACGTAATTTCCTTCAAAGCACCAAGCCAAGTAGGGGGTAATATATTTCGAGACACAAGTTCTTGTGCGATTCTAGTAACCCCTAATGGACGAGAACTGATATCAGTCTGGTTATTGTAGGCGATGTGTCGCAGTTCTCGTTCAAGCTCCATTCGCAATTTTGCCAATGCCAATGAATTGTCTGACCCAACTAGCTGCACTAGACTCAATTCCCATGGTTCTGTAACCTTCGCCTCATCAACACGAGACGGGTCAGGTATTGTATACCCGTCAGCAAGACTCTGGCTCACGAGAACCTCATTAAAAGAGACATTAACGAAAGAAGGTGATGCGCTATTCTCTACGGATTGTTGAAATGCTGTAAGCGCAGCTACTGTAGTCATACCTGCAATAATCACCAATACCTGATTTACTTCGGGTGTCATTCTATTCTGTGCGACTAAGTAAAGCAATCCCGCTGTGAGCAAAGCGAGAAATCCACCAACTGCTATACAGTATGCCGCTCTATCCTTCCGCATTTTCTCCTTAAGTATCCTGTGAGTTTTTTAGTGAGACATTACGTTGTCAAACTTCTTGAGCAACGCCTCCGGATTTTCGTCAATCTGTATCAATGAACCATGGCGTGGCTTAATGAACCCCTCCGAAACCGCATAATCTAGGAAATCAGTCAACTTGCTGTAATACCCGCACACATTTAGAACACCGCAGGGTTTATGGTGCAGCCCAAGTTGCGTCCACGTAACCATTTCGAAGAATTCGTCGAGAGTGCCGAATCCGCCAGGGAGAGCAATAAACGCATCGGAAAGTTCTGCCATAAGCGCTTTTCGTTCGTGCATAGAGTCAACGATGCGCAAGTCAGAGAGTGCGGCATGGGCGAGTTCCTTCTCGACGAATATCGTTGGTACGACGCCAATCACTTCCCCGCCAGCATTAATGGCGGCGTTGGCAAGCTCACCCATCATGCCTATATTCGCGCCGCCGTAAACGAGTCCTAGGTTTCTGTTTGCCAGGGCGTTGCCTAACTGCTTTGCGGCTTCAGCATACACCGGATTCCTTCCCAGACTGGATCCGCAGAATACGCACACGCGTTTCATTTCATCACACTCTCTCGCATTGTTCAGTTCGATTTTTTTTTTGGGGACTCACGCGGTTTAACGAATTGGTGTCGCAATACGGATTTTCATCACGAATGCGGGGCAAGATGCCCCGCCTACGGAGGGCGGTGGTGTACTTTCCTTCATTGTTCAGTTCGTTTTTTTTAGGACCCACGCGGTTCAACGAATTGGTGTTGCAATACGGATTTTCATCGCGAATGCGGGGCAAGATGCCCCGCATTCGGAGGGCGGTGATGTACTTTCTTTCATTGTTCAGTTTGATTTTTTTTAGGTCTAACGCGGTTTAACGATTTGGCATTTTAATACGGTTTTTCATCACGAACGCGGGGCAAAATACCCGTCTACGATGGATGTAGCGTCTGTACATGCCCCTTGACGCCCTCTGAATCAAGCAGCTACAATCTGAAGTGCGAAAGTCTTAATTTTGTAGATTTTATCAAAAACCAAAGACACAATGCAAGACGATTGTCGGTTCGAACGGCACGCCGATAGATTTGGAATCCTTTTGTCATTGACATGTACCTATGACACCGCTATAATTGGCGAACCAAATCATTAATTTCGTTCTATGGAGACAGGTAATAGTGAGTCGGCAGATTCGATTGGCAATTGTTGGCTGTGGGGGTATGGGACACCGCCATCTGTACGGCCTTGCAGAACTCCGACGTATCGGGTGGGAAGGCTTTGACCTAGTTGGCGCATGCGATCCGGTACGAGAGAATGCGGCATCCCTTGCGAATCAGGCTGCGAGAGATTTTGGCACCCATCCGGCCGTCGTAGGTGATTTGGATGAATTGGCTGCGCTCGGTGTTGAAGCGGTCAGTGTGACCACAACGCCGCGATATCATCATACGCTCGTTGTTGAAACACTGAATCGCGGGTGGCACACCATGGTTGAAAAGCCGATGGGTGTTACCGTACGGGCGTGCAACATAATTTGGCGTGCCGCAGAGAAAAACAATGCAATTTTGAGTGTAGCGGAGAATTACCGCCGCGATCCAATCAACCGGTTGGCGAAGGCACTTTTGGATGCCGGTGTCATCGGGGAACCACGCTTTCTCCTCCATCATTCGGTTGGAGGCCGGGATCAGATGATAATCACGGCGTGGCGCCACCAAAAGAACCAAGGGGGCATACTTCTTGATGTCGGCGTGCATTTCACTGACATGATGGAGTACTTGCTGGGCGAAATAGATACGGTCTATGGGAAAACGAGACTGCACGAGCGCACCCGCAAAAACCCCGCGGCTAAAGGAGGTAGCCCTAAAAATAACCCCAGCCGCGTTTATGAGCAATGGCAGAAACAGATGCCAGCCGAATTTGAAGCCACCGCGGAAGATGCCGCTTACGCTACACTGACGTTCAAGAGCGGCGTTGTCGGACAGTACGTTGAAGATCACGCCGGGTATGGCCAGGGTATATGGACGAGGCGCATTCACGGCTCCCGGGGATCGATGACTTTGCCGCAGGATCGGAGCGGGGGCACTATAATTCTTAACATTGAGGGAGAGGATGTTTGCGATGACGAGAGAATGCTAAATCTAGTTCCAGATTTTCATCTTGATACAATAACAGCCGGTCTGTTTGGTGGAGATCGGCTTTGGCGTTACCAATTCCCGTTTTCTGAAACAGATCGAAAGAACATCGCAATTGAATATGGGAATTTTGCAGCATCCATCTTGGGTGAAGGCGATGTTGAAGTGGATGCCGAACAAGGCACGCGATCTGTCGCTGTCTCTTATGCGATGCTGGAATCCAATGAGATTGGACTGCCTGTTTCGGTGGATGAAGTAATCAGCGAGAAGGTCAAATATTATCAACAAGAAATCAACAACAGTTTGGGAATTCTAAGTGTGTGAGGTGTTGTCAAAAGCCGCAGGGATTAATCTATAAGCAAATGCGGCTTTCACATTCACTTTATCTTATTGAAAAGCCATTAGCTGCACATTCGGTACATCGTGTAACTGAAGATAGCATATTATTCTGAATAGGAGGGAGTCACTGATGTTGACCGAAGCACAAGTAGAGGAATTCGACGCAAAGGGGTTTCTCAATGGCGGACTTGCGCTGAATCGAGATCAGGTGGAGGCGTTGCGGCGTGAGCTCACGCAAGTCATTGATAACAGAGATGACGCCGATACCTCGCAGCCTCTCTTGCAGCGTAATGCGACGAGCGCGCCAAACAAGTTAGTCTGGCAAATTGTCAATATTTGGGAGGTGAGCGATGTATTCCGGGCGCTGTTGAGCAATCGGAAGATTGTCGAGGAGATTGCCCAGTTGACACGGGCTAGCGAACTGCGGGTGTGGCATGATCAGATTCAGTACAAACCTCCTGAAGTAGGGGGCGTTAATCGATGGCATCAAGATGCACCGCTATGGCCGATCCTACACCCGAAGACACAAGTCACTGCTTGGACGGCTTTAGATGATGTCGATGAATCCAATGGCTGCATGAGTATGGTGTCAGGTTCGTACCGCTGGGGCGATCAGATTGAATTCCTTCAGCAAAAATTGGATACGTTCGAAGACCTGCCTGCTGAATTCAACGGGCGCAAAGTGGAGGCATTGCGGTGCCCCGTGCGAATGGGAGAGGTACACTATCACCACGGGATGACATGGCATGCATCTCACGCTAATACTAGCGCGGGGCCGCGGCGGGCAATTGCGATACACTATATGACCCAAGAAACACGGTACGATGCCAGCGGTGAACACGTAATGAAGCCGTTCGTAGAAGTGGCGGACGGGGAATTGTTGAAGGGAAAGTATTTCCCACAGGTTTGGCCCTAACGTATGACGGAGCGTAAGTATGAAACTCGGTTATAGTACGTGGGGAATGCCGAGCGTGCCCGTTGAAACAGCAATTCGCCATATTGCAAAACTTGGGTTTGACGGAATTGAACTGACGGTCATTCCGCGATACACTACAGAATTGAGCGCGCTTGACAGCGATGAACGTAAACGGATTGCCAATTTGTTACGGAAGCATCATCTGGCGTTGCCGGCAATTGCCGCGCACTCGAGTTTGCTTGAAACCGATTTCGAAGCGCACACACGCAATTTGCGGAGACTGAAGGGCGCTATAGATTTAGCGGTGGATTTAGGGCAGGAAGATATGATTCCCGCCATTAACACGACTCCGGGCGGTAAACCGGAGCAGTGGGAAGACCGGAAGCAGTTACTCGTGGAACGGACAGCTGATCTCGTTGAATACGCACAATCGCGTGGTGTGACAATTGCGATGGAACCGCACGTCGGCGCAATTATTGATACGCCGGATAAAATGATTGAGTTGCTGGAGCTAGTAGGTTCACCCAACCTCAAGGTAAATTTCGATATCAGCCACTTTGACATCGTCGGGATGACCATCGAAGAAACGGTTTCAGTCTTAGCACCGCATTCTGTCCACGCTCATGTAAAGGATCAACGTGGACGTTATCCGGACTTTGAGTTTCTCATTCCGGGGGAAGGAAATTTCGATTTCGTAGCGTACTTACATGCGATGCAAACACACGGCTATGACGGATTCATTACCGCCGAAGTAAGTATGATGGTACAAGACCGCAAGGACTATAATCCGTTCCTAGCATCGGATTTTTCCTATGGCGTGTTATCTCGTGCATTCGCCGAAGCAGGGATTAATCGAAGAGTCTAGCCATGGAGCAAAAGTTGTAACTTGCTGAAGTGCGAGGTGTTAGCGAGGCGAATGAGAGGCGGCAACATAACAGTGTAAGTTCCTGCATTGCAGCTAATCGCAGTCTACATCAGTAAAATTTATGAGTGCAGACAGCAGGATCACGGCTAATCTGTCGACTGTTCTTCAGCCTTCCGTTTGGCTTGATTCGCAATCTTAACAGCTTGTTCCGACAACCGTTTAGAGTCTTCGGTTTGTTTCATAATAGAGCGGTTTGTCCACGCTACACCCGCCAAAAATCGAATTCCTTCTTCATCGCTCGTGAGCGCGTTCAATGCTTCCACACCGAGGTAGACCTGTAGACCGGTAGTTGCCGTATGTCTTAAACCGGTGTTAACACCTCTACCATCGACTTCGATGCTAAAATTGAGATCGCCCCTTGCGAAGGCGGGATGGAAGTCCTTGCCAATCCCAAAAAACACCCCGTTTAACCACTTACCCATGCCAACATTATCAACGAAACGCCGGTTTCCGATACCGATGTGGCCAGAAATCAGATGGACGCGGGGTAAATTAAACACCTTGCTAACTGCGAGGAAAGTAGACTGCGACTTGTAGCGAGTTACGTCGTTTAGTCCATGCTCAATCGTGTTCCCGACGTTTTCAACACCAACCGCGACATTGGGGACTGCGCCAGATTCGCGGAATAGGAGTAGCTTTAGATTCCCTGATAGATGGCTCTCTTGATTCAGCCGTGTGCTGGTCAAACCGATTTCAATCCTATCGAAAAGGCCAAAATCGAACCGAGCGGCGGCTTCGTCGCTCTGGATTGCGTCTTCGCCGCGAAAAGCAAGGTAGGTCCCAATGTTGAAAATTCCGTGTTCGACCACTTTTCCAGTCGGTATGTCGGTCAATCCGCTTTCTCGAAAATACGGCGCCGCCCAACAAGAGGGTTGAAGGATTAGGGAACATGTAGACCAAAATGTGGCGAGAAAAAGTAGGACCGTGGCTGGACGTGCGGCGTGTGGTGAGCTATCACGCAATTCGCAATACACAACGCGTATTGCATCGTGCGTCAACCTGTGAAATCTTTCCCGCGGCCGACTAGTTTGAAATACCTTCTTCAATTCACTTCTCTCTAATCTGGATGCCTGAAGCGGTGCCAATGATTGCCTTCTCAGCACGGTTCACAAAAAGACCGTTTTCAACTACGCCGGGGATATAATTGATTATCTGTTCGGTTTGTGCGGGCTGAGGTATGGCATTGAAGTGGCAATCCAAAATGTACATACCGTTATCGCTGATGAACGGCGCATTATTGACAAGCCGCAACGAAATTCTATCACAGAGTTGCTTCAAGGCGAGCTGCGTGGCCTGCCAACCAAATGGGACAACCTCCACAGGCAGTGGAGATTTTGTACCTAATGCTTCCACCAGTTTGCTTTCATCCGCAACAATGATGAGTTGATTGGAAGCGTGGGCGACAATTTTTTCCCTCACCAGTGCACCGCCCATGCCTTTAATCAGGTGAAGGCCGGTATCTACCTCGTCAGCACCGTCAATGGTTACATTGATAACCTGATGCTTTTCTAGCGTTGAGAGCGGTATGCCATGTGCTTTCGCGATTTCTTCGGTCTGTTTCGATGTTGGGATACCGATAATATCAAGACCGCCGCGTACCATCTCGCCTAGCTTCAGCAAAGCGTAGTAGACGGTTGAGCCTGTACCTAGCCCGACAACCATCCCGTCCTGCACATTCTTGGCGGCTGTCTCTGCGGCGAGCTGCTTCAATGTTTCTTTTCGCATGATTATCTTAAGTCAATTCAGTGCAAGATTGAATTCTGTTTTTCTTGTCTTTCATGAATAAGTGGTTCGGATAATAATTAAGAATAACCATATCGCTGCAAAAATGCAATATAATTTTTCCAAACTCAAGACATGGTCATTTAACATTGGGTATGTATGCAAAGCTAACAAGCGAAACTTGAGCGAGGCCGGGATTGGGATAATTGTCTGGACGGCTGCGCGGAGAAGAGTTAGGGACTGGCGTTCACACGATACATTAACAGGTTGAAATTTCCGTTGAAACGTGATAAGATACAACCGTTAAATTTGTAGGCATTGGTGCGTTATGAAGAAAATTTTAGTGGTAGATGATGATGAAAAAATCTGTTGGGCATTTGAGCAATTTTTGGCTGAGGAAGGGTACAAACCAATAATTGCCAATAACGCAGAGGAGGGTTTGCGGCAGGTTGAATCTGAAACCCCCGATATTGTTTTACTTGATGTCCGACTACCGGGCATGAATGGCTTGGACGCCTTGGAGCAGATTAAATCTATGCAGCCGGATGCGATTGTTGTGGTGATGACTGCGCATGACGACGTTGATACGACTATCCAAGCCATGAAGTTGCAGGCATTTGATTTTCTACCCAAACCGATTGATCTAGATAAAGTGAAAGTGGTACTTGATCGTGCCATCCAGATGCAGACTGCGCGGGGCGAGCTTCAATTTTCTGATGCGCAAATGCCGAGCTCGTTTTTGGGGCCGCGCCTGATTGGTAAATCGGCTCAAATGCAAGAAATTTACAAGCTGATAGGCATTATGTCAACCAACACCATCACGGTGCTCATCGAAGGGGAGAGCGGAACCGGGAAAGAGCTAATCGCTCAAGCGATTCACGCGAATAGTGTTCGTAGAGACAAACCGTTTGTCGCCGTCAACTGCGGTGCGTTGCCCGATGAGTTGTTAGAAAGTGAACTTTTTGGATACGACCCGGGTGCATTCACTGGGGCAAGCGCAAAAGGAAAACCGGGCAGATTTGAGCTTGCAGACGGGGGGACGCTGTTGCTTGACGAGGTGTCGAATATGAGCCCGGCGCTGCAGGTAAAATTGCAACGCGCCCTACAAGAACAGGAAATCGAAAGGGTAGGCGGAACCGAGACGATAGGCGTTGATGTTCGCATTATTGCCGTTACTAACCGCGATCTTGGCGAGGCTTCCAGACTTGGGAAGTTCCGTGAGGATCTTTACTACCGCTTTAAACGCCTCTCCATCCATCTGCCGCCGTTGCGGGATCGTGTTGAAGACATTCCGCTGCTCGTCGATCACTTTTTGATGCTGATTAGCGCTGAGCTTGATAAACCTGTTCGGGGGGTATCAAGTCGTTGCCTGCAGTATTTGCAGGGGTACGATTGGCCTGGCAATGTTAGAGAGTTAGAAAACGCACTCAAAAGCGCCGCTGTGCTGTCAAGGTCAGATATTGTCCTGCCAGAACACCTTCCTCCCGAGATTGTAGGTTACAGAGAAAGCAAACATTCCAACCGTCCTGAACTAGAGAAGCAACTCGAATCTGCGTTGAGACCAATTATCGACGAAGCCGTAACGGACATTCGAGATTCGTTATACAATGAAGTAATAGATGCCGTGGATGGTGCACTAATCCGGATTGTACTCGATGGCGCAGATGCAAATCAGACGAAATCAGCGAAATTGTTGGGTATCAGCAGGACAACTTTGCTGCAGAAGATTAAGAAACTGGGAATAGAGGTCAATTAACCTGCGCTGCTTGAATAGGGCATTTCAGGCATCCGTGCAGGAAATGTAATTTGGACATGCCTCCCACGTGTGAGAGCACAACAAGCACCACAGAGAACCAACCTGATAAAACCCCGCCGCCGACCATTTTTGCTTGACAATCCAAACCGTCAAAGGTATTATACGCCTTTTTGAGAGGTTCGCCTACTATTATAGCTTGGGAGAGATACTAGGAGTAGAAGCATGGCAGTTTCAAAGTCAGTCTCCTGCCGCAATTGTAGCGCCGAAATTCAGGAGTCTGCGTTCGAAGAGTACCATAAAGTTTGTCCAGAATGCGACCACCATCACTACATGAGCGCAGATGAAAGACTCAGGCTATTGGTTGATGATGGCAGCTTTGAAAGTTACGATAACGGGCTGTATTCGCTGAATCCGTTGAATTTTCCGGACTATGAGGCAAAACTGCAGCAGGACTTTGCTAAAACGGGGTTAAAATCCGAAGTGCTCGCCGGCATTGCAAAGATTGGCGGATACCCGACAGCGGTTGGAATTGCGGATGTTACCATAAGAGGCGGTACGGTTGGATCTGTTGCTGGCGAAAAGTTGACACGCTGCATTGAGCGGGCGACTAAGGAGAGGCTTCCATTGATTACGGTTTCGGTGAGCGGCGGCATGCGGATGCAAGAGGGCACGTTAGCACTGATGCAAATGGCGAAGACGGCAGCCGCATGTGTTGAACACGCTAAAGCCAATCTCTTCTACATATCGGTAATGACAGACCCCACGTTTGGCGGGACGACCGCTAGCTTCGCGTCGCTTGGGCATATCATCGTTGCAGAGCCGGCGGCGCGGATTGGTTTCGCGGGGCCTTTAGCTGTCGCAAGTATCCGGGAGCAACTGCCCGACAATTTCCAGAAAGCCGAGTTCTTGTTGGAACACGGGTTGATTGATACTATTGTTCATCGCCGCGCAATGCGATCGCTTCTTATTGACCTTCTTGATTTTCATTCTGATGGACTTCCTTCTTCGTCCGCATCGCATAGGGAGATTTAACTATGCCGAAATCGTTAGTTGTTGTTGAATCGCCCGCGAAGGCGAAAACGATAAACAAATTTCTCGGCCGAAATTATATCGTTAAAGCCTCTATGGGGCATATCCGCGATTTGCCTCCTAAAGAGCTTGGCGTTGATGTCAACAACGGATTTACCCCGAAGTACACCCTGATTCGCGGCAAAGGAAAAACAATCAAGGAGCTGCAGACTGCCGCAAAGAACGTAGACTCAATTTATCTTGCCGCTGACCTGGATCGAGAAGGCGAGGCGATATGTTGGCATCTCGCCCATGAGCTGGGGAAAACGAGGAAACCAATTTACCGGATCACATACAACGAGGTTACGGAGAGTGCGATCCAAGCCGCCATCGATAACCCCGGAAGAGTTAATGAAAAGCTTTTTGAGGCACAGCAAGCACGGCGAATACTTGATCGATTGGTCGGTTATCAGATTAGCCCACTCCTTTGGAGGACGCTGAAACCGGGGTTGAGCGCGGGGCGGGTTCAGTCCGTTGCCGTAAGGCTCATCTGTGAACGGGAAGCAGAAATTGAAGCTTTCGTTCCCGTGGAATATTGGACGATTACGGCGACGCTGAAAGGCGAACAGACCGACCCGTTTGACGCGAAGCTGCTTCAGATTGGGAATGAAAAGGGGTCAATTAGTACGTACGGATTTCCAATTGATGAGACGCGAGCAAATGAAATCGTCGCGGACACGAGAACGAAACAATTTGTCGTCAAAACAGTTCAGAGACGTGAGCGAAAACGGAGACCAGTTCCGCCGTTCATCACGAGCACTTTGCAGCAAGACGCTGCGCGTAAGTGCAGATTTACGGCAAAACGCACAATGGACGTTGCCCAGAAACTCTATGAAGGGTTGGAGATTGGTGAAGGAGGTTCCGTCGGACTGATTACGTATATGCGAACCGATTCAACACGAGTTTCGGGCGAAGCCATTACCGAAGTTCGATCGTACATCAGAAAGACTTATGGCGGCAATTACTTACCAGCGCGACCAGTCCACTATAGAGGCAAAAAGGGTGCACAAGATGCGCATGAAGCGATTCGGCCTACATCTGTTGAACGAACGCCCGAGTCTATGAAGCGGCATTTGTCAGCTGACCAATATCGCCTTTACGATCTCATCTGGAAGCGATTTGTTGCCAGCCAGATGAACCCTGCGCTTCTGGATGTCACAACGATTGACGTTTCCGCGGGTGAATATATCTTCCGTGCGACCGGCTCTATAATCAAGTTCAAGGGGTTCATGGCAGTCTATTTAGAGGGCCGCGACGAAGGCGACAGCGGCAAGGATGAAGAAAATGACGAGGAGACGATACTGCCGGAATTAAAAGTTGGCGATTTCCTTGAGCTCCTCAAATCCATCCCAAAACAGCATTACACTAAACCGCCGCCTCGTTATACAGAGGCTACGCTTGTCAAAGAGTTGGAAGAAAAGGAGATTGGCCGACCGAGCACTTACGCCGAAATTATCTCCAAAATCCAGGAAAGGGAATACGTCCTCAAAGTAAAAGGGCGGTTTGTTCCTCAAGATATTGGAATACTGGTCAACCGGCTCTTGGTTAAGGGTTTTCCTGAAATCGTGGATGCCCAATTTACGGCGAAAATGGAGCAACAGCTCGACGACATTGAGGACGGGAAATTGGATTGGGTGGCGACATTGAGTACATTTTATGATCCCTTCAGCAGTGCCTTGAGCGAGGCACCTGATGTTATGTACCATGCGATGAAGGAGATGGAGGAGACTACCGATCAGACTTGTGATAAATGCGGCTCGGCAATGATCATTAAATGGGGCAGATACGGACGATTCCTCGGATGTTCAAAGTTTCCCGAGTGCCGTAACATAAAACCCTTGACGGAAAGCGAAACTCAGCCTGCCGAAGAGGAACCGACGGATGAAATCTGCGACAAGTGCGGCCGTCCGATGACAATAAAAACGAGCCGCGCTGGAGGCAGATTCCTCGCGTGTACGGGATACCCGGCGTGCAGGAACGCAAAACCGATTAATATCGGCGTTGATTGTCCGGCGGATGGCTGTGACGGGTACCTCGGGGAACGCCGCAGCAAACGCGGTAAGATTTTCTATGGATGCAGCAACTATCCCAAATGCAGGTTTGTGCTTTGGGATAAACCCGTTTCACAGCCCTGCCCGCAGTGTCAATCGCCGTTTCTTCTTGAAAAAGTAACAAAATCGGAGGGGGCCAAACTCGTCTGTTACGACGAGTCGTGTAACTTTTCTAAATCCATAAGCGATTGACCGAACATGAGACCAGCTTCAATCACTTGCCGCTGTTTGAAGTTGCGGCTGTTTGAGGGTCAATTGCCAATCTAGCTGACGCACCTAGCTGACGCACAAGCAAACGCGAAATCATGCGCAATCATCGCGGCGCTTGTGTTTGTACCATGTTGAACCTCAGCCATCAGAATATCCCCGTAGTAATCATTGGAGGCGGCATTCACGGCGTATCAATCGCACAACGGTTAATTCGAGATTTTGCGAGACACCAGATTTTTGGAACCGAAGCGGTGAAATATCTCGCGATTCTAGATCGTTATCCGCATCCCTTGACGGCATGGCAGAGAAAAACTCAGAAGCAGGGCATGAAATTCTTGAGATCTCCTGCTGTGCACCATGTCGGAATGGATGCGCTAGGAATCGTAGAGCACGCGAGAATCCACCAGCGCACCAATGAACTTTCCCCACCGTACTCGCAGCCTTCCACGAGTCTCTTTCTTGATTTTTGCCATCAAGAAATTGAACAACAACGGATTAGTTCGTTCTATTACCAATTTGATGTCGCCGAATTGCGATGGGATAAGGGCAGCGGCCGGTATCCGTTCAGAATAATCTCGCAGCGAAATGAAGGGTTTCGCGCGCGTTGCGTTATTTTGGCTGTGGGTTCTGACGATTGCCCGTTCGTACCGCCGGAATTCGTGCGCTGGCGAAATCGGTTTCCGGAGCGTGTATTGCATTCGGGGGATTTCGATCTTCAGGATTTCGGACAGCGTCGCGGCCATGCGCCGCATTCTAAGGAAACGCGAAAAGTCGTCATAATCGGCGGCGGATTAACGGCTGGCACCCTTGGAAAATCCCTCGTTGAACAGGGCGCACAGGTAGTGTCCATTTTGCGAAGCCCGCTGAAAATTCAACAATTTGACTTTCAGCCTTCCTGGTTGGGGCCGAAAACAATTGAGGCGTTCAACAATGAACCCGATTGGGAGAAACGGTGGGAAGCCATCCAACAGGCAAGGGGCGAGGGAAGTGTTACGCCGGACATTGCGGAAACGTTGGAGCAATATGCCGCAACGAACAAAAAATTCCAACACTGTATCGGCGCCGAAGTGCTTGAAATCGACAAAACCAGCCGGCTGAATCAATTACAGGTAACCACCACACAGCGAACCATTGACGCGGTTGACACAATTATCCTCGCAACGGGGTATCGGTTCAATCTTCGCAAATACGCATTTCTATCAAATCTAATCGAACAACACGACGTAACAACCGTGAGCGGATTGCCGGTACTCGATGAAAAACTGCAACTGACCCCCGTTGAGAGTCTTTTTGGGTCGGGGGTAATTGCGCAGCTTCAACTTGGTCCTGCGGCCGGAAATATCGCCGGTGCAGCCCTAGCATATGATCGATTTCAGGAAAGCGTGATGAGAGCAATTACCGTTCTCTAATGACGGATTAAACCCGTGGCGAACAATCTGAGTTCGGCGGTGAAGCGGCACTTGCTCATTTTCACCTGAATCCCCGCTTAATCAACTCCTAGTTCACTTCCCTGAATTCCCGATTACCTGCCCTCAATCTTGAGTTTTCTCGACTTTCTGATACTGCGTTGTTAAGTTTGATACAATACCGGACCAGATGGTTACCGAAATTATAGCTGTCAAGGAAAACGCCGATGCGGGCAGACGTGTTAGGGCGATTACGAATGCGCTACCGCTTTTTGCGGATCGATAGCCAAAAGAATCGATAATCTGCTTTGCTCGGTATCGGGCATCGAACGGCAAAGGGATGTAAAAAATCTCTTTGGCGGCGCGGAATATTGAGTAATCAAGCCCTTTGAATACTAAAAACGCCGCAGCGCTAATCCACAGCGACGGTGAGGCAGTGAGAACACTGCAGGTGAGGAGATGTATTATCGGAATGGCAAGGTGCACGATGCGAATTGGGACAAATCTCAGCAATAATGGCGTCGCCGCAAATTGGAGAGTCGCGGCGACGGCGCCAAGCGTGCCGTAAAAATTTCCGATGAACGCGGTTCTCTCGTCTATTTCCGGTATTTCAAATTCAATCAAGCCTTTAAATCGAAGGTCCAACACGGTTGAAACTATCTGCGTGGTTATGACCAACAAACCGATGAACAAGAGATATCGGGATTGAAATAACACCCGCAGCCCGGTGTGTCCAAGTTTTCCGCCGCGCTCAGCTTCAGATGGCTGCGGCGTACCAGCGAAAGCGTAAGCCGCAGCCGAACATGCTGCGGCTGGCAGCAGTGACACCGCCGTGAAAATTAGCAGCGTGGCTGAACCCAACCGGCCCGCCAAATGTCCGGCGAGGAATCCCCCCGCGACCGATCCCAATGATGCCAGACCGCAGAAGGGACCGTTGATGCGGCGTGCCTGGATAGGACTGAGTGTACTGTTGACGAATGCCCAGTATTGTTCGATAATGAGAACGATGTAAGCCTCTCGAAAGACATAGATGATTGCTGTGGCGATAGGAAAGCCTTTCAAAATCAGACCATAGGCAGATAAAATCATTACTCCCGAAAGCAGCGATGTCACAAGGAGCGCGCGGTTTGCGCCGACCCACGAAAGGAGTCGGCCGTAAAGGAAAATCATTAGGTAAACGCCGGGAAACACAGCAGCCATGACCCATGGCAGGTTTTCAGCGCCGTATGCACCGATAAACAGCGAGTCTGAGACAGCTCGGATACATTCGTATCCGCAAAGCAAGAAACTGGCAGCGGCGGCTATTGCGAATGCGGCGAATAGGATTTGACGAGGAAATATCGATTGCATCTTAAAATTATTAGCGTGCATTGCCAAGAATTTAAGCGTTAAAATAAAAATTTCCTATTGCGATGGCTGTGGATGCCGTGCCGATAAACTCGGTTAGGATTTGTCTAGTGTTGAAGACATGTAAAAAGGTCGAAAACGGTCAATGGTCATTACGAACGGATCGTACGCAACACAATGTAGACATGAAACTCAGAATACTGTAAAATATTCAGAAACGAGATGAAAATTGAGATTCTAAAGGCGGTGGCCATATGGAATTGAAAAAGCGGCGAATCATCTTAGGAGTCACTGGCAGTATCGCTATCCATAAATCTGTCGATTTGGCGAGTCAGTTGGTGAAACACGGCGCTTCCGTTCATGTGGTTATGACAGAAAATGCCACCCGCTTGGTGCAACCACTGCAATTTCAGGTCATCTCCCGCAACCCCGTGATGTTAAATCTATTCAACGCCGAATCGGATTGGAAACCTGCCCACATCGATCTCGCAGATCAGGCAGATTTGCTGGTGATTGCGCCCGCGACCGCAAATGTGATTGGGAAAATGGCAAATGGCATCGCGGACGATGTCCTCTCAACCGTCGCCATCTCTGTCCACTGTCCCGTTTTGATTGCCCCAGCGATGGAAGATCACATGTACCAAAACCCTTTCGTGCAAGCAAACATGACGCGTCTGAGAGATCACGATGTTGAATTTGTTGAACCTGTCATCGGAGATCTCGCCTCTGGACGTCAGGGGATCGGGCGTTTGAACACGGTTGAAGTGATTCTAGAACGTATTACACGGCGATTGTCCCGCAAAATAGATCTGATTGACAAGAAAGTTGTTGTCACGGCGGGACCGACGCGGGAATATCTCGACCCGGTTCGTTACATCAGCAATCGTTCCAGCGGCAAAATGGGTTATGCGGTAGCTGAAGCAGCGTATCGCCGCGGCGCAGAAGTTGTTCTAATCAGCGGCCCAACAGCGGTGCCTCCCCCCACCGGTATTGATTGCCGTTATGTCGAAACTGCGATGGAGATGCACGAAGCAGTTCTTGCAGTTTTCGATCAGGCAGATATTGTCATAATGACGGCCGCAGTTGCAGATTACCGTCCCGAAACCGTCTCTTCCCATAAAATCAAGAAAAAAGCCGATCAATTTACGTTTCCGCTCGTAAAAAACCCTGATATAGCGCTGGAGCTCGGTAGGCGGAAATCACGTCAGATTCTTGTAGGGTTTGCGGCTGAAACGGACGATATCTTGAGTCATGCACGGCAAAAGTTAGCCGATAAGAATTTGGATTTGATTGTAGCAAACAACATATTGGAAAAAGGCGCAGGGTTTGAAGGCGATACAAACGTTGTGACTCTTTTGAATCGTGACGGCTCACATGAACAGCTTCCCCTGCTGTCCAAGCGAGAAATCGCAGAAATAATTTTTGACCGCGCCGCGACGAAATGAAGGTTGGGTTAAATGAATTACCTGCCAAATCGTTGAATTCTTACACCTTGCTCGCCGCGCTTAAACAGTTCCCCCACCGCATCAGAACTTGGTCAAAATCAAATTGCCGTACTTGTCCATTTCGGCTTGGTAGCCAGGGTGGATGACCGTGGTAGAATCAATCTCCTCAACTATCGCAGGTCCGATTAAGACAACTCCGGCGCCCAACCGGTACCGATTATAGATGGGGCAATCAACATAGCCGTTCTTCTCTGCGAAGTACACCGACCGAATCGCTTTGTGAGCTTTTCCTATGTCCGGATCACGGCCATCCAACTCTCGCTGGCGAGGCTTGGTGATATGACCGACCGCAGTAAGCCGGAGGTTGACAAGCTCGACCGGTTCGTCCGGGGCATTGTAACCGTATGCGCGGTCGTGCGCTAGATTGAACGCCTCCAATGCCCGGCGAATTTCGGATTCGCACAGAGGGGATGGTGTGCATTCGCCTTGACCTTCTGACAACGTTACAGTCAGTTCATAACTCTGTCCGACGTAGCGCATATCTACTTTGCGGTCGAAGGAGATGTCTTCTTGAGCCATTCCCTCGCGCTCAAGGGTCTTCCGTCCTGTTTCGGTGAGTGATTCGAAAGTTTTCTCCAATTCCATTAGGTCGAGTTGGTCGACACGCTGTATGAGTGTTTTGGTACATTCGTGTTTGAGGTCAGTCACCAAAAGCCCCATGGCGGATGTAGTCCCGGGGCTTATTGGAATGATGACAGCGCGTGCTTCAATCTCATCCGCCAAGCGGTTGGCGTGCAACGGTCCGGCACCGCCAAATGCCATTAATACAAATTCTCTGGGGTCATAACCGCGCTGTACAGAAACGAGGCGCAGTGCGTTCACCATGGCTGCATTCGCAATTTCGACGATCCCGTGAGCGGCATTGACGACTTCCATTCCCAACGGCTTGGCGCAGGTTTCCTCAATTGCCCGCCATGCCGCATCAATATTGAGTTTAATCTCGCCACCCAAGAAGTAGCTCGGATTCAGCCGTCCCAACACCAAATTGGCATCCGTAATGGTAGGCGCTGCACCACCTTTTTCGTAGCAGGCTGGACCAGGATCAGCGCCCGCGCTTTGAGGGCCAACACGCAGAACACCGCCGGAGTCCACCCAAGCGATTGAGCCGCCGCCCGCGCCGATTTCGACGAGGTCGATAACGGGGGTGCGTATGGGATATCCCCCGCCGGCGTTGGCGCCCAAACCCGACCGGGCTGTTGCACCGACCTCATATTCCTTGGTTATTCGCGGCGTTCCACTCTCAATCAGGCCAGCTTTTGCAGTGGTGCCCCCCATGTCAAAGGAGATTACATCTTCATATCCAAGTGCAGTCCCCAGGTGAGTTGCCGCGATGACACCCGCCGCGGGGCCTGATTCCACCATGAAGACCGGTTTTTTGCTTGCTGCCGAGAAGGTGAAAACCCCGCCGCTGCTCTGCATGACGAGCAATGCAGCGTTTAACCCCTCGTTAACCAATTGTGTTTCAATACGCTGTAGATACTGCGCCACGATCGGGCGAATGCAAACGTTGATGACGGTTGTGCTGGCTCTAAAATACTCCCGAAATTCTGGGGCGACATCGGAGGACAAAGACACGACCGCGTTGGGTACAATTTCACTCAGAATCTTCCCCGCCCGAGTTTCATGAATTGGATTGACGTAGGCGTGAAGGAAGCAGACCGCAATAGCTTCGACGCCGTCTTTTCGTAACCGCTCTGCCGCCTGTGTCACAGCGTTTTCATCAAGTGGGGTGAGTATGTTTCCGTGCGCGTCGAGCCGCTCTGGCACACCGAAGCAGAGGCGGCGAGGCACTAGCGGACGTGGTTTTTCGAACTGCAAATCGTAGAGTGACGGACGAATCTGGCGCTGAATTTCTAATAGGTCTCGAAAACCGTCAGTCGTAATAAAACCTGTGCGGGCAACCTTTCCCTCAATTACGGCATTCGTCGCTACGGTGGTGCCGTGAACGACAAGCCGTACCTCGTCCGGCGATATATCAGCCTCGCGCAGCATGCGATGGGCGGCATCCATGAATCCTCGCGCAGGGTCTTGGGGCGTCGATGGCACCTTGCCGACGTGGATTTCACCGGTGCCTTCGTTAATCAGGATGGCATCCGTGAATGTGCCGCCGATATCCACGCCGAGACGGTATCTGGAAGTCACCCACTGTACCTCAATATTCTGCGATTGGCTGAGCAATCACAAAGTAGCATTTCATGTACTGTTTTAATTCTCACTTCGCCGCACTATTTGTTTGCTGGCTTGAGGTATCCGCCTTCTCTGCTGTCCATGTGTCTGTGTCGATGGATACACCATAGATTTTTCTCGCGCGCGCCGGACTAACTTTGCCGTCACGCACGTCCCGCAGCACCAATTGCGGGTCACGGTCTTCAGGCGGGCCGTAACCGCCGCCGCCACAGGTGCGAAAACTCACCACGTCTCCCGGTTTGAGTTGAACTGTTACCTTGGAACCGAGTTCGACGGTATCACTATCAGGGTTCAGCATGTAGTTGGCTACCTTTCCCGGCAACCCGCCGAAGAGTCCATGGGGTCCCCACCTGTCGCGATCTGACAGGATTGTGAACGAGGCTTCATGATCAAAGAAATAGTCTCGCCGCAACCCCAACCCGCCGCGATGTTTGCCTGCCCCATCAGAGTCTTCGACTAGCTCGTAACGGTTTATGCGAACCGGATAATTTACCTCGGTTTCCTCAATAGGCGCATTTTCCGTGTTCTGACCGTGGCACTGAACCGCGTCAGGTCCATCGCTCGAAACTCTACCGCCGTAGCCGCCAGCTAGCGTTTCGTAAAAAGCGTAGAGTTCGCCCGTGCGAGGGTGCGCCGCTCCGAAGCCCACCTGCGCCATCATTGCCTTAGTCCCTGCAGGAATACTGTCGGGGAGAATCGGTGCGATTGCCTTCAGCAGGATGTCGCTGAGCCGTACTTGCGTTTCCCAACCGCCCACCACTGGCGACGGCGAGGTGCAGTTGACCACCGTTCCCGGCGGAGCCACGATGCGCACCAGACGGTAGAATCCCGCGTTGACCGGAATGTCCGGATCGAGGAGGCTTTTGAGCACATAGGCGCACGCGGAATAGGTCTGCGCATACGTGGAATTTACAGGGGCGCGCCTTTGCGGATCCGAGCCGGTCAAATCGAAAAGTACGCCGTTATCATCAATGACCATTTTCGCCGCGAGGCGCACGGGTTCATCAGTGAAACCATCGTTATCGACATAACCGTCAGCGGCAAAAGTTCCCTTTGGGAGATTTGCCAAATCGGCGCGAGTTCGGCGTTCGGTGTATGCAAGCAGTTCATCAACGTTCAAAGCTACTTTATGTGCGCCCATGCGTTCCAGAAGCGCGTTCAGCCGGCGCACACCGGTGTTATTTGCCGCTATCTGTGCGCGAAAATCTCCCGCGGTCTCATGCTTGGAACGAATCTGGCCTAGCACTAGCCGAAAAATGTCCTGCACAATTTCTCCCCGCCGTACTAGCTTCACCGGAGGGATGATAATCCCCTCTTGATAGACCTCGCGGAATGCGCCTATGCTCGCGGGCGCGCCGCCGCCCACGTCTACATGATGCGCTAGATTCGCAACGTAACCGAAGAGTTCTAGCGTTTGTTCCCGATGCTCTTCGGTGTTTTTAGCGCCATTACGTTCAGAATTGTCAGGACATACAGATCGGGAGGCGCCGTGATACACTGGGGAGATAAGCGTGATATCGTTCAGGTGAACGCCGCCGAGGTAAGGGTGATTGGAGAGAATCGCATCCCCCGGTTCGAGGTTCTCTGGGCCATACTCCCGGACAACTCTCGGCACGAATTCGGTTAGCGATCCTAGGTGAACCGGTTGCGTGAATGCTTGGGCAACGGGTTGCAGTTGGCGGTCAAAGAAAGCGCAGGAGAAATCGGCTCTGGTCTTGATGTTGGTGGAATACGCACTGCGCCGCAGCGCAATCGCCATCTCTTCGGTCGCCTCCACGAGCGCATTGCGGATGACTTCAAATTGGATTGGATCCGATTGCAAATTTAGCCCCTATTCGTATGTGCAACTGCTGTGGCGAACCGACCAGCGGATATTTTCTACTCTATTGAGATGAGTCAACTATATCCGACAAGGCGATCATTCGAATAATTGGTGTGGCATGCTCTCCGTTGATGCCACATTCCAGAGCAGAATAGTTCCGTCGTAACTTGCACTGGCAATTGTGTTCCCATCTGGTGAGTACGCTACGGAAGTGACCGAACCCGTATGCCCTTTAAGAGTACGCTTATGTCTTCCAGTTGTGGTATTCCACAACCGAATAGTCCTGTCCAAACTTCCGCTGGCGAGGGAATTTCCGTCCGGCGAGAAAGCGACAGATTTAATCAGATTTTTATGTCCTATAAGCGTGAGCAGATTTGCGCCTGTCTTGGTAGCCCACAACCGAATGGTGTCGTCTTCACTGCCGCTGGCGAAGGTTCTCCCGTCCGGGGAGAACACAACAGATTCAACACCGTCCGTGTGTTTATCTATGGTACGTTTATGTTTCCCGGTTTCGACATCCCAAATCCGAATGGTCTTGTCCTCACTTCCACTAGCGAGGGTATTCCCGTCTGGGGAGAATGCAACTGACATGATATCGCGCTTATGCCCTTGAAGAATATGATTTTGCTCCCCTGTTTTCGTATTCCACAACCGAATGGTTTTGTCCTTGCTTCCACTGGCGAGGGTGTTCCCATCTGGGGAGAAGGTGACAGTGTAGACCAAATTCGCATGACCCTCAAGGGAACTCCTGGCATCGCCTGATTCCGCATTCCATAACGGAATTATACTGTCTGTACTCCCGGCGGCGAGGGCACTTCCGTCCGGGGAGAATGCTATGGAATATGCTCCTTTCGTTCCCTCAATTTTATTGACTTCGCGTCCGGTAGCGGCATCCCACATTTGAACTCTATAACTGGCGCTCGCGAGGGTGTCTCCGTTCGGAGAGAAAGCGACGGAACTTGCCCCCATCTCATGCCCTTCTAGCATCTGCTTGAATTTGCCCGTCGTGACATCCATCAATTGAATTGGAATGTATTTATGCCCGATTGCGAGCGTGTTCCCATCTGGGGAATATGCAATGGCATTGCACGAAACAGTATGGGTGTGCTTGATTTCTCCTGTGTGCGCATCCCACAACCGAATTTCCGCGCCTCCACTGACAAGGGTACGAGCGTCCGGGGAATATGCTATGGATTGAATCTCATTTGCATGACCACTCAATGACCGCTTTATGTGCTGCCATAGTTGAGCAAAAGTTTGTATGTTCCGGCGAAAAGTTTTCTTGCGCTTACCTGTCACGGCGTTCCACAAGCGAACTGTTCCGTCCTCGCTACCGCTAGCGAGGGTACTTCCATCCGGGGAGTACGCGACCGATTTGACCTGATCGGTATGTCCCTTTAACGTCCGCTTGTTTTCCCCGGTTACGGTATCCCATATGTGAATCTTCTTATCGTAACCGCCGCTAGCGAGGGTGTTGCCATCTGGGGAAAACGCTAGGGCGTAAACGTCGTATTTGTGCGCTTCAAGGGTATGTTTGACTTCCCCTGTCACGACATCCCATAGTCGAATTTCTCCGAAACCCCCACTAGCGAGAGTATTTGCATCCGGAGAGAACGCAACGGCATTGGTATCAAGAATGTGTCCGTCTAGAGTTTGCTTGAGTTTCCCTGTATTAACGTCCCACAACCGTATAGTGCTTCGCACGTTCCCATCGCGGGTATTGTAAATGCCTCCACTAGCAAGCGTGTTACTATCCGGGGAAAACGCGACAGAACGCTCGCCCTCAAGGTGCCCAGCAAGCAGGGCAATTTCTGCATCAGTATAAGCATCATAGAGCCATACCCCAATACTGGTTGCCACAGCAAGCTTGGTGCCGTCTGGCGAATACTCAAGGTCGTATGTTCTACCCTTGCCGATGCGCATTATGGCGCCATCGGGCAAGTTCCATTGATTGTAGTCTTCTGCAATTAAGGTGGATGGAAACTGCAGAGCCGCACACCAGAGCGAAATACTGAAAAGCAACCTTCTATTCATGCTACACATTCCCTTAATCTGATGGAATGGCGCCCCAATGGAATATCAAAATTTTTGGGGCGGAAACGCCTTAAATATACAAGGTGTGAAGACTTCATTTACTTAGAGCGGCGAATTTGGTCTTAGTTTTACCGTCCAAAGCAAGATAGTTCCGTCGCGGCTGCCGCTGGCAAGCGTGTTGCCGTCCGGAGAGAACGCCAAGGACTCGACGCCAAGCGTGTGCCCTTCAAGCGTCTGTACAATTTGGCCCGCAGCCACATCCCACAATCGAATTCGATTGTCCCAACTACCACTTGCGATGTACTTACCATCCGGGGAAAACGCGACAACGCTGAGCCAACTTCTAAACGCTCCATTAAGTGTTCGCAGGTGATCGCCTGTTGTGGCGTCCCACAACCGAATTGTGTAGTCTCCGGACGCGCTGGCAAGGGTATTCCCATCGGGTGTAAACGCGACGGACTCGACCTTACCGGTGTGCCCCTCGAGAATCATCTTTTGTTGCCCGGAGTTGGTGTCCCACAAACGGACGGTCTTGTCCGAGCTGCCGCTTGCTATTGAGCGGCCGTTTGGGGAAAAGACGACAGAATTTACCGCATCCGCATGCCCTTCAAGGTTTCCCGTAATTTCCGCAGTACCAGTATCCTGCAAGTAAATCGTCGTGTCTTTACTTCCGCTGGCGAGCGTATTCCCATCCGGCGAGAACGCAACTGAATTGACCAACTCCGAATGTCCCTCAAGGACCAGTTTCAGTTGTCCGGAGTTGGCGTCCCACAACCTGACTTTCTTGTCCCAACTGCCGCTGGCAACGACTAGGCCGTCCGGGGAATATGCAATATCCTTTGCGGACCTTCGGTCGTCTACACTATGGGTGTATTGTCCGGAATTAACGTCCCAAAACCGAATGGTACGATCGCCGCTTGCTAGGGAATCCCCGTCCGGGGAGAACGCTAAAGTGTACAAATCTGTCAAGTGGCCTTCTAAAATTTTCTTGCGTTCCCCGGTCGCAACATCCCAAAAATAGATTGTATCTCCGTCTCCACCGCTAGCGATGGTTTTGCCATCTGGGGCGTACACGACAGATTTAACCCATCCGGTATTCTTATAGGCGAGTTTGTGCTGCCCTGTCGCGGCATCCCATAGACGAATGCTGTAGTCCATTCCGCCAGTTACGAGCGTGGTACCGTCCGGAGAAAAAGCGACGCATTCAACTCCCGCTTCATGGCCTTTCAGGGCATGGTTAGAATTTCCGGTGTTTGTGTCCCACAAAAGCACCGTCATGTCGTGGCTTGCACTAGCGAGCGTGTTGCCATTTGGAGAAAATTTGATAGACGTAATGGAGCTCGTGTGTCCATCCATCGTCTGCTTGAGTTTTCCGGTGTTTGCGTCCCACAACTGAATGGTATTGTCATAGCCGCTGCTAGCAAGGGTTTCACCATCCGGCGAGTATGCTAAGGAGTTGACGCCGCTTTCAGGCCTAAAGAGCGTCATTTTGAGCTGGCCAGTTGCGACATCCCACAAGCGGATTGTATCATCCTGGCCGCCGCTGGCAACGGTTCTTCCGTTTGGAGAAAACGTAACAGCATTGACCTGAAGTCCATGTCCTTGGAGAGTTAGCTTGAGTTCCCTTGTGTTCGCATTCCACAATCGAACTGTACTATCTCCTGCTCCGCCGTGGACGTTTTCCGAATTCCCGCTGGCGATGGTCTTGCCGTCCGGCGAGAAGGCGACACAGTGCACGCCATAGGTGTGCCGAGTAAGCAGGGCAGATTCCTCGCCCGTGTTTGCATCATAGAACCAAATCCCGATACTGCTCGCCACCGCAAGGTGAGAGCCATCTGGCGAATAGGTTAAATCGTTGACACTCCCTTTTCCGAGACGGAACTTGACATTTTGGGGCATGTGCCAACGATTAAATTCCGTCGTTTGATGAATTCTCTCGGATTTGCCGCAGCTATTCAGGAGGAACAGAATAAACGGAAGCGCGAATGCGAATCTTAAATCTAGCAATCTTTTCATCAGTAGGTACTCCTTGTTGGTTAACGCCGCGCAAATCGACTGTTTACGTCTCCCGGTGGCCGGTCAATACTCCCGGCTCAACACCAATGGCTGCCGCCATTAAAACGGCGCACATTCACACGCATTGTCAGTGCGGTAAGAACGACGTCCAGAGCAGAATGGTGCCGTCCCGACTCCCGCTAGCGAGGACGGTGCCGTCCGGAGAGAACGCGAGATCGCCCACACCGCCCATGTGTCCTGAGAGAATGCGCAAATGCCGGCCTGTGTCGACCTCCCACAACCAAATGATGGCGTTCCAGTTTCCGCTAGCCAGGAATTTGCCGTCCGGAGAGAACGTGATGGACTCGACGCCGCTCGTGTTGACAGTTAAGGTACGAAGGTATTTGCCCGAAGCGGCATCCCACAATCGAACTTCTCCCCAATCCGCGCTAGCGAGTAGACGGCCATCGGGCGAGAATGCTAGAGCATTGACGGCGTGACGATGCCCTTCAATGCTGCCCTTGGCTTCACCCGTAGCAGCGTCCCACAACCGTACGGTTTTGTCTCTACTCGCACTGGCGAGGGTACGTCCATTTGGTGAAAATTCTACGGACTCAACAACGTCTGTGTGGGCATCAAGGACATATTTCAGTTGACCGCTTGAAACGTCCCAACAGCGAACTGTGTTATCGCTGGCTCCACTAGCGAGAAGAGAGCCGTCAGGGGAGAATGCGGCAGCGTTTACGTACTCAGTGTGTCCCTCAAAAACTTGAATACGCTGACCGGTGGAGGCATCCCATAACCTAAGCGCGTTTTCCCTAATTCCGCTGACGAGGCTGGCACCGTCCGGGGAATATGCCACGGGATGTCCCATGTATTTGCCCTTGAATATGTGTCTTTGCCGGCCCGCGTTTACATTCCACAAGTGAAACGTGCCACCGCCGCTTGCAAGGCTCTCCCCATCCGGGGAGAAAGCAAGGGACCGGACGCTAGCTGTATGTCCGCCAATCGTGTGTTTGAGTTGCATCGTTTCCATATCCCAAAAGTGAATTCCGCGGTACGGACTTGCAGCCGCGAGTGTTCCGCTGTCAGACGAGAACGCGAGGAACTGAATCCAGCCGGTCCTCGGAAGTGTGCGCTTTAGCCCGGCTGTCGCAGCGTCCCACAACTGAATTTTTCCCGAGCAGATACTGGCGACCGTTTTACCGTCCGGGGCATACGCCACGTCATCTACCTCCCATACGTGCGGGCCGACCTCTAGGGTCCATTTCGGTTCCATTGCTGCAACATCCCACAACCAGACCGTCTCGCTCGCACAGGCGAGGATATGTCCATCCGGTGAAAATGACACTGAGTTGACAGATTTCTCATGTCCCTCAAGGGTTTTGATAGGGCGGCCCGTGGCGACCTCCCACAACCGTGCTGTATTGTCCCCGCTGCCGCTGGCAAGCGTGGCTCCGTCCGGAGAGAACGCGACGGAATTCACTTCGCTCGTGTGCCCCTCAAGGGTTTGAAGAGGGTGCCCGGTAGCGACATCCCAGAGCCGAACCGTATCGTCCCGACTTGCGCTGGCAAGAGTGTTCCCGTCTGGTGAGAACACTAACGAATTAACGAGGCGATCATGCCCTTGAAGCGTCTGTTTGCGCTGTCCAGTGGCGGTCTCCCACAGCCAAATCGAACCGTGCATGCTACCGGAGATGAGATCGCTCGAACTTCCACTGGCGAGGGTACTACCGTCCGGGGAAAACGCCACCGCGCTCGCCCCTTCCGTATGCGCCGTAATCAAGGCGATTTCCGTGCCGTCGCGGGCATCATAAAGCCACACCCCGATACTACTCGCCACGGCGAACTTAGTGCCATCTGGTGCATAAGCGATGTCGTTGACTTCACCCTTTCCGAGCCGCATTGCGGCGCCATGCGGTAGATTCCAATTGTTGTATTCAGGGGGAGGTTGAATTTTCACAGTTTTTCCGCATCCATTCAGCAGCAGAAACAGAGAGGCGGATAAGAGCACGGTCTTGAAAAATTGGGTTATTTTCATAAGAGGTTTTCTCCCTTCGGGTGGAACCGCGTCGCATTCAAAACTCAAGAAATTCGGTTGAAAAGCGCTGTGTAACCGTTGGGTTTAAAGAAATCCGATCGGCGTCATAATCTTCCAGCATATCTTGATTTACATCGGGGCAAGTGATCAGATACAGATAAAATTATAATTTTTGTGCGAATGGAATGGCGGGAACCGGTATTAATGGTCATTTAAATCGGCTTCGCATTAAGGAATCCGTAAGTGTTTCAAAAAGTGTCTAATTGTCACCGACTTTGGTGCAAGAGGCCCTGGCCGGAAATGTCGTGCCAGTTGTATCAGCCGCTAAATCCTCTAGCCGCAGCTGCCGCCAAATTGCCGCCGGCGGTTCTCCGCCAGTATTGAGACGTGTTAGCTAGCGATTATTTCCTTGTTCAAAGAAAAGAGTGCCGACAGCGGTTCCATCAAAATATCAATTCACGAATTGTCTTTAACCGCGCCTAAGCAATGGGATGATGTCAACGGGCACTTGAATCCCGAGTTTCTGCTCGAAGTCTGCAACGCTTTGGTATTCGTCACGGAATGCGGCAATAGTGTCCATCTTCATACTCGAGGAGTTCATCAGATCGGATTTGGCTCTTTCCCACTCTCCCAAATGCAGCCATGCTATACCGCGATTGTAGTAGGTCTTGGCATAATTCGGCTTCAATGCAATCACCACGGAGAAGTCTTCAATGGCACGGTTATATTCGCCCTTTCTGCAGTAAACTATACCGCGAAGCCGGAAGGCGTTTGCGTAACCGGGTTTCAGTTCGATCGCCTTCGTAAAGTCTTCGGCGGCGCGGTCAAACTTGCCCGTTCCGAGGTAAGCGGTACCTCGATTCTTATAGACATTGGCACTGTCAGGGTATTCAGGCAACTCATTTATCACTCTGTCAAAATCTTTGATTGCCCACTCCAAATCGCCTTTTTTTAAGTAACACTCACCCCTTTTGCCGCAAGCATCAATAAGTGTTGCGGGGTCTACCTGCTCAAACTGTATGACTTCAGTGTAGTAGGGAATAGCAACGTCCAAAAACCCTCGCCGCTGCATCTCCATGCCGCGATCTAGACGGCTACGCGCATAGTCGTTGGGATCGTCGCTTTCTATGTTCGTCATTTGTCCTCCACGATGGTCATTTCCTGGGGAATTACAATAATCGCACCATGATTATATCACCAATTTCATTTTAATTACAAGAGGGTAACGTCTGGTACAGCACTGGTTAGGGTCTGCGGGCATATCAAGAAGTAAAGGATTTCGGCGAGCCGTTTAGGGGAAATCCGGCACCGGAGTGTAGGTATTGAAGCCGTTGCTTCGATCTTCGCCCCGCAACAGGTAGATGCGATGGGCAGGTGCCAATCTCGGGTCATGGCACAAGACACTCGCAGGCATGTAACGCATCGTATAGCCGCATCGCCGTTTTTGCGAGGAATTTGCAGCCGATCCGTGGATGGTAAAGGCATCGTGAAAATGGCATTCGCCGACGGCCAGTTCTAGGTTAACAATCCTCGACGCATCCAAATCTTCAGCGACGACTTCGGCGCCGAATATGTTTTTTTTCGGATCGACATGCTCGTAGCGCCGATCTCTGAGTCTATGGCTCCCGGCGATTACGCGCATGCAGCCGTTCTGGACTGAGGATTCGTCCACAGCCAGCCACATCGTGATTACATGCATCGGTTCCAATCGGCCGTTCCAGTAGACGCCGTCCTGATGCCACGGCGCCGGCAGTCCGTCGGTCTTGGGTTTGGTGACGAAATGGCTCGACCAGAGGAGGATATCGGGTCCGATGAAGCGTTCTATCACATCCAGCACACGCGGATCCGCAAGGTACTTAAACAGATAAGGGTGTTCAAAGTGCGGCACGTCCATGTGTTCGGGGCGTTTGCCTTCGGGGAGCGTAGCGACCATATCATCGACGTAACCGCGCAATTCGTCCAATTCTGCCCGAGTAAAAATCCTGCCAAATTTGAGGTAACCGTTTTCGTTGTAAAATGAAACCTGTTCATCGGTGACGGACGACGTAATTTCCCAACTTTCATCTGTATTCGTCGGACTCATTTTCACTCTCCAAACCTCTGAATCGCGGATTGCCGCGGATTTTAGGATAGCGCAGATTGAAGACATCCATCATATTTGGGTTCGTTTGGCTTCGTTTCGCAAAAATGGATGTTGCGTTTTCATTCCGGCATTGTCTTTTTTTCATCGTCAACGGGACTCGTTAGGTGTAATCTGTTATAGTGGCGACCGTGTCAGCCGATAGGCGATGTGTGTCGCCGATTAATCGTCAGTTTCTCGGTCGAAATCTATGATGCTTTCGGAGAAGCAATGAAAGAAAATGAAAATGTACTTCCGTATGGCGAACTTCTTGTTGTCTGAATCGCGGATAGCCGCGGATAAATGGATTACACGGAATCAAATTGAATTGAGTTTTTCTGAATTTCAGTTAGCTGCACACCCTCCCCAAGCGCATTTGCGTGCGCGGCAGGGAGATTGATGGGCTAGCCGCTGCAAATCACGCCTATCAGAACGGAATATGTGTGAGCCGATCGTGAAAATCGGTTGGTATGCCAGCGAGCCAGATTAGCTCAAGTACATCAATTATTTGCCTATAAGAGGATCTAGGTCGCAAGAGCAGGATACCGGGAATGTGTCTACCTTTTTGCAGGTGCGCATGCAGATGTTCTGGCATTGTGCGTCGGTTTGACGAAACTAGTATGTACGTTTCGCGTTCGAGAAATTCAAGAATTTCCTCGTCATTCGTTCCAATTTTGGGCGCGCCTTCGCCGCCAATCACGAGCACTTCAGCGTCCGGCTGACGCCGCAGGAATCCGTCTCGAATGACGTGTGCAGTGTCCTCATCAATCAGGAACCGAAACGGGCGGTTGCTCATTATGATTTTTCACGGAGTTGCAAGTGTAAGGCCTCACGCTGGGCTTTAATCTTCATGAGCCGCGCCACGCCCGGGGGCGGATTTTTTCGCTGTTCATCATAAGCCTCTTCAGCTTGCTTGCGCCCGGCTTCGATATAGGCGTCGATTGGTTCTTTGTTGAACAGGTAGTAGGTAATCGTCCCATATATCTGCTTTAATGTAAGATGCGGGTGCAGTCTTCGAATTTCATCGGGGCTTGCACCGTCAAGAAATTTCTCAATGACAATTTCGATACCGACTCGAGTGCCTTTGATTCGAATCAATTTGGGGCTGATAAAGTCAAAGAGGCTAGTAAGTTGCATAGTGCCCTCCTATTATTGAGGATTCAAATCACCGTTCTTCAGTCGGGATACGTCCCACCGATCTATGCCGAGTATTTTCCCCGCTTTTAACGGTGTCAGTTTTCGTTTCTCAAGAATTATGTGGATTTCAAGGGCGAGGTCGGCCTTCAAGAGTTCATGTTCAGCTTCGTCAACGGGAAAACCGATTTCCTGAAACACATTACCAAAACTCTGCTCGAATCTAATATCTTCACTCATATTCTCTTACTGTGTCAGGTGACGTTTGCCCTTTCCTTGCTTAGTTGAGCGTTGCCTTTAGTCCAGTAAATCCCTTGCGAAAAAATTACAGTTTTTACAGTCTATAAAAAAAAGGGGCTTTCAGTCCCGTCAATTGAATTGGGCGAGCGCGTTTCCTACCTTGCGGAGAAAGTTGTTGCGATGTAACGTCTCTCGATCAATGACGGGAACGGGTGCGTTGACTTACGTGCCCTGAATTGTCTCCAGAAAGGTGCGGGGATGAACGATTTCAACACCAAATTCAAACAAAGCGCGTCTGAGTGCGGAATCATCCAAGAAGTCGTTGTCATAGGATACTAAGAATTGTACTCTTCCCCAGACTGCACAATCGGCTACCGGATCATCTTTAACATCGCGGCATAATTCATATGAGAAAGGCACTTCAACAATGACTGCTCGTTGCCCCAATAGATTGAGTAGATGGGCGATTGAATGCACGGTATATGAATATTTTTGGATGAGTTCGGGCCTGGACAGCACCTCTCGAATTTCATCAAGAATTGCATGCGATAATACAAGGACAAACCGTAAATCACGCCAAAGGGAGAGCAGTTGATTAGCGTCGTTTTTGCGCCGAATTAATGAACGCAATAAGACATTGGTGTCTATTGTTATCCGGTAAACACGCCACCGATGTTCAGGTACGTTCACGCCTCACCTCCGCCAATGTTTCATCAAGATTTTGCACAACCTCATCCTCTGGCGTGTTGGCAAAGGCATCATGGAAAGGCGCGACGGCACTGTTCCACTCTTCCTGCCACTTCGATGAGCGGCTTCCAAGAAATTTGTGCACAATTGGCAACCCTGCTTTCAATTCCTGAACACCTCGTGCGAGGAATACCTTGCCATCAAATATGTTGTCTCTTACGACCTGGTCAATGTGATTGATCAAATAAGCCGACGCTCGTGGTTGTGGATGGGTTTGCGTCGGACTATTGGAATCGGCGACGAAAATGACATAGTCATCTTGTTCGAGGTAATGGTGAATCGCCTTCCTCAATGTGTTGCTCAAGGTTTTCCCTTTTCCTTTTCGAATCAGGAACCCTTTTTTATGGGCTGTTCGGATCGTTAGAGGTCCAGCAGGTTGCAAATCTGGCGACAACTTTTCAGTCATACGTTTGACCGATATTGCGTCGTAATCCGAATTCAAATCCCAGATTCTTACGGTTGACATTCTGGTTACTCCATTAGGTCTTGTAGAAGTTCGCTCTCGAAAATGGCGCTGCCGATTCCGAAGTCCGTAATCCAACCCTCCAAGGCGGCTCTGTTTTGGCAGATTTCTTCAATGTTGATAACCTCCGTTCCGATACCAGGGCGATTGCGCAATAGTAGAACGCCCAGCGTATCCGACAAGATTTCTGGGTTGAACGCGTCAAGGAGTTGGGAGCTATGGGTCGTAATAATCACTTGCGATCGTTCGGCAAGCTGTTCAAGGACATTTGCAATGTCGGTCAAAACTCCGGGGTGGAGATTGCGCTCCGGTTCTTCAATGGCAATTAACGGCGGCAAATCAGGCTGATTGAGCAACGTGTAATATGCAATGAGTTGTACAGTACCGTTAGATGCTCTGATTAAAGGTATCGGTTTTTTGTCTCTTTCTACAAGACAAAGTGGAGTACGCCCAACAATTGCGCAGCGGTCTATTCTGAGATTCGTAGAAGTGGCAAGTGATTCACTAACCTTACCGAAACGCTCAGGATCATTTTCGTGCCAGTACGATAGTGAAGCCGATAATGTTGAACCATTATCACCGATACCTGGTACTTGGCGCAACTCTTTGAGTTTATCCAACTGAATCTGATTTGAACTCTCAAAATAAGGTCGTATTGATTCTGTCTGAAAGTCATAAAATTTCCAACGCTTAATGAACTTCGTTAATGCGCTAGTAACGGGTTTGTCTCCATAATCGCCAGCGGACTCTAATGCAAGTTGAGAGGACCTGTATTTCGTCTGGTTCGTGCCATCTTCATCTTGAACTACGCCCTGTCCATTCTGAATTGAGATAACTTTGACACCGTTAACTGATAATGCTTCGGCAACAAAAGGTTGTTCAGCTCCCGCGTGAAACGCTAGTTTATATTCAGTTGGGACACTCTGCACTTCAAGGATGAGTCCCAATTCAGTTGGAGTGTCCGGCACGTTGGTTTGTGATTGGAAGGTTATGCGGCTTGCTTCACCGGCCCAAAAGAAACCGCGGATGGATCCACTTGGAGATGGTTTATCAACAACCATCCAGTTGAGAAGGTTTAAGGATTCTAGAACGTTCGATTTACCACTAGCGGTAGGTCCAACAATCACTGTCAAAGGCTTAAGCGGCAGTGTAACATCTCGCAAACTGAGGTAGTTTTTGACATAGACTCTATCCAAAAACGTTTTCATTTCAGACATCGTTGTCAAACCCTGTGTATTTTGAGATTGGTAATGTACGACGCAAATATTTTACCATAACATGAAGTTTTATACGAAAAATAATGTCACCACCGGTGTCATGCCGGTGTCAGGAACGTAGCTTAACGGTGAAGCACTCTGTTACTTTGGTGACAAAATTTCATAGTTTTCATAGTAAACTGTGAAAAAGAGCGGACGACGAATGCCAGTAAACTTAGGTGGGGCGCGGGTTTAGCGGAATTTTAGTAAAACGTTACTATGAAATTATCATAGTTTTTAAAGTGACGCGCCATAACTACATTAGTTCGCACTAGCTCGCGATTTTATCCCTTAGGTGTCAATGTCAAGTTCGGAAACGTCAATCTCACCGGAGATGAGTTTGGGGAGGAGGAGATCGCGGGATTGGCGCAGGTTTTGATTCTGTTTATCCAAGCTGTGCGCAAGCTGTACCATCGGTTTGACATGCTCGCCAAATCGTTCACATATTGAAGTCGGAGGTAGGAAAAGTTCTTTGCTCATGAATTCCGGCCAGTGTCCCTTGTAATCATTCAAATCTACCAAGTCTTTAGTTGCCCAATGAAGCCAATAGATACTTCGGTATTGATCGGGATTAGGCAGAAATGGGAGCACGTTCTGGATTGCGGAAAAGGGAAACTGGATTATGCGCTGGTAGCAGGTATGATTTGCGAAAACGATTATCGGATCATCTTCGCTTGCTGTCACACCGGGAGCATCATCATGGTATCCGATAATACCTGAACGGCCTTGATCCAATACCGGTACGCTTCCCGCATGATTGACCGTTTTCTGGTTAAATTTCTTGCCGGAGGCAACTCGTATTGTGATTTGCTCAGTCTTTACCACTTCCCACCCCTGCGGGATTGAGCCTAGTTCGGACTCGACCATTAGGACGTTTTCGTGGCCAGGGAAGCGGAATTCGACGAACCATTGCCGGTAGATGGTAGCGGCCATGTCTTCAAGGATTTTGATGCGGCGGGTGTTGTTTTCGATGAGGTCGTCGTAGGCGCTGAGGATGGCGGCGATTTTGAATTGGGTATCCAACGGCGGCGTGAAAAACTCAAAGGATAACAATTTCTCCACACTCAGGTTATCTTGTGTCGTCCCCTGTGATATGTTTTGCATATGTAGTTTGATGAAGTCAATGTAGTATTTAACTTATCTTACGTCAGCTTTCTCAGGATCCGCAACGAAACCAACAACGCTATCTGGAAAACACGCCTTGATTTTCAGAATCGCAGTTTCCGCGATATTAGCAGCAATCGTGATGCAAAGTGTACCGGCATTCCACAGTTTGCTCTGGGCTAGTCCCTTTTCGCTGTAAGCTTTATTAGGTTCTGACAAACAGAGATCGACAAACTTAATATCCCCTGTTTCAAATAATGGATAGGCACCGCCGTAAAGAGCAGGATCATTTCTTGGACGACTTCGAGACCTTCCACGTCCAACAATGCCGAGTTGATTCAAACGATAAGGGTTCCAATCTTCACGTCGCACTATGCCGTCTCCTCGAAAATTGTCGCTCCATTTTGTCTGAAACAGGATACTCAGGATTAGGGGATTTACAGGATTGATGTTGTCCGCTGTGATTTATTATCCTGAAAATCCCCTAATCCTGCGAAGCCTGAATTAGACTATTGTGCCCGACTCTATATTTTTTAGTGCTGGTGCGGTTTTGAGGAGTAAGCTTGCCGCTTGCAGCCGGACTTTTTCGTCCTCACAGTCGAGCAACTCCTCAAGGGCGGAGACAGCCTTTTGTGCGCTGGCGGAAACCGCTACACGCTGGGACTCTATGAATGAATCGCGTGCGTCGTCTAGTGCAATCGCAAAATAATCGTCGTGGTTTCGCCATCGGTTAACAGTCTCGCGGGTTCTTCCGATTGCTTCACCGACTTCGGCATCGGTCTTGCCTTGGATAATTAAAGGAATTGCCAGTAATTGCGCGTCGCTCAATTCCTCCGGGTCGTCGTCTATATCTTCAGATGGCAGCGGGCGGTTGGCTAGAAATTTCATCTGACCAAGTAGTGAATTAAAGGGGCTCCGATTGTCCAGTGCCCACGCCATGATTGTGCCTTCTTCCAAACCGAGCGTGGCTTCGGCATCCGCATAGGAAAAATTACCTAGGACGAGCGCAGCGGCTCGTGTTACTTCGGTATCCGCCTTGATGCCCACGTCAATTTGGGCAATTTCCGCAAGATAACGGGGTTGTTTTTCCCAATCTTCAATGATGTCAGTTGATACGCCAATAGCGGCAGCAATCTCGTCTTTGTCTTACCTTCGCCTCAGCGCCGCAGCCGATTCTTGTTCCTTGGTGAGTTTTAGCATGGATTCCGCCGTTGGGGCGGCAACGGGTTTTGCGTTTCCATTTTTGTTCATTTTTACTCTCCTATTCCGTGAATTTTTACGTCACAATTCAGCCTGTAAGTTGCCTAACCGCCGATTCGATGTCACAGAATATCACTAAATGTCACACAATGTCACATCTTGTGAGGTTACGAGTGATATGAAATTTGACAGGTGCGATACCCGCGTTAGTTCGCTTGTGATGCGGGTTTTGTGCCTGTCGAGTTTTGTTGAGATTGCGTTGCATGCCACAAATCCTCACAAAATATCACATATTTTGTATCCATCGGGTTTACAGGTAAGGCATCTTACCGAAAAATAGCAAAAAAAAAGCGCACCATCTCTACCAAAGGCGTTTGTCTCCCCTCTAAATAGAAAATGGTACGCTTTGTCGGTATGATTATTATACCAACACGAATTAGCGTTGTCAAGAATATTTCAAAATTAATTGCGTCGTATCCTGCAGCACGTCGGAGAATACTGTCTGAATCAGGATACTCAAGATTTTAGGATTTACAAGATTGGCGGTCACCGTTGTCATTCGTAATCTTGAGTATCCTGATTTAGACAATTTACACGCCTTCGTCCGAAATCATTTCTGCGTCCCGTCGGAATCAGGATTCACATGGTTCATTCAATAGTTACTCACAGGTCATCGGGGAAGCTCCTAACAACATAGCGATTATTAAAAGAGGAATTTAGCAGTAAGATACATCTAGGATTTGCCGAAGGAAATCGTGCCATGGAAGAATTCGACGATTTTAAAAGGGATAGGACTTACGCAGTTGGACACGGTTACTATATTTCCGTCCCACCGGCCGGAGATTGGGCAGGCACAAGACCTGCCCCTACACTTGTTCTATTCCCTGTAGGGGCAACCCTTGTGGTTGCCCTTGATTCCGAAGTGCGTAATTCCTAAAATCATTGTTCGGGGTTTAATCCTCAACTACCATGCGGCGGATTTTATCATCAATGTCTTCTAACGTGTTTCTAATCTGCTTCAATTCATCTAGGGAATCTCTATTTGTGTCTCCCATTTCAATCAGTACGCGCCACAGCACGATCCCAACAACAAGCAACAACGTAAATAAAGCGAACGCTTTATTGTCTGTTACGTCGTCGGTTGATATTCCCGCTACCGCTAAAAATATCGATATTCCAAGCAGGCTGAAAGTTAGTAAGCCAAGGATAAGGCTATTGATGGTGTAGAAACGTTTAATGGACATTTTATCCTCCTTCATAAAAGTTACGCGCTCGGATGCTAGAATCTATGTCGTCCAGTTTCCGGTTAAGCATTTCGTGCGTTTCGACTAATTTGCCGGTATTGGAATCCACGGCGTCTTTTAGCTTGTCGAGCTTATGTATCAAGAAGAAATATGCTATTAAAATCCATATTAAATCCACAGCGCCGGATTCCTTCGCTTCTTCTTCATTGATAACAAGCGTGACCGCCCAACATATGAAAATTACGAGGATTAAGATTAGAGGTGATAAAAACACATACTCTAATAAATCTGCACTGAATCCTCTGCGGATTCCATCCACGATAATAGCGATTAACATAATAGCAATCGTTATCGCTCCAAACAGATAAATTCGATGCTGATGGAACCAATCCCAATCAATATTGTCGGGGATAATCGCCTCCAAGCCCCTTTGCAAATATCCGAGTAAGAAAAAGCAGCCGATTACTATGATAATGTTCCGCCACTGGCGCAACTTCTCACGCATTTTAAATCTCCTTGTGGTTTAGGGTTTAGGCACAAAGAGAGCGAGACCGTGGAACTATTGAATTGTAGTTAGCTTTGGGGTATTGCAATCCCGCAATCGCCGCTGTGCCAAAGCGTGATGAGGGCGGCTGCCGGGACTGGCAACCGTAGCACCCCTCATCACTGTCGCCGTATTTGAATGGAGCGAGGAATTTGAGGACGCCGCCCTGACAATGCTGAAGAATTAGTTCTTTACGTCCTTGAAGTAGGGCATGTCGGCTAGCTTCATTTCGGCGATTTCATCGCGCGTCACTTTTTGGTGTCCGACCAGAATTTCCAATGAATATTTTATACGAAGGTAGCGCCTGACCTCGGGGCGCTGCCGCCACTGTTGGTAAGCCTCACGATCCTTTCTGTCCGGCGGCGGTAATAATTTTTTATACGCCGCGTACGCTTCACGTAATTCTTTGCCGGCTTCGCCGCCGAATCCATACTTTTTCTCAAATGCCTCTCTGGTCTCCCGGTGACCAATGATTTTTCTTCTTTCCTCGTTTCTAAGTTCATTCAATTCATTTTCCTTTCTTTTTAAGCTGGATATCTTAATTTTGACAACCTACATCGCGTACTCCAAAATCATCTCAAAATTCTGTCTGAATCAGGATTTACAGGATTGGTTCTATCCGCGGTCGTTTATTATCCTGAAAATCCTCCTATCCTGAGTATTCTGATTCAGACAATTTACATCGCCTCCTCCAAAATCATGGTTACATTCTCACCGATACGTTCTTCTAACTGATGCGCTTCGGCGTTCAGGATTTCGAGTTCCTCGTTGAGTTCGCCCAACCGCTCGGCGAAGTCGAAGGCATCCGCCTCGCGATCGGCGACGCCGACGTATCGTCCGGGGTTGAGGCTCCAGCCTTGCGCTTCGATTTCCGAAATTGACGCGACTTTACAGAGACCGGGCACGTCGGCATACGCGCCATCGGTGAACTTCGACCCCATCAGTTCCGCACTGTCGTGCCGGTTTTCGGGCGGTTTGCCGCGATGCAGCCGGACAATGTTGGCTAGAAACTCCAGTTGCTTGGGTGTAAACTCGCGATGTGCGCGGCTGACTTGATGATAAATGTGGCGGGCATCGATGAACAACACAGTATCCCGCCTATCGCCGTGCGCTTTCGACTTGTCGAAGAACCAGAGGGTGCAGGGCAGCGTAACGGTGTAGAAGAAGTTAGACCCAATGCTGACCATGACATCAACGGCGCGGGATTCGATAAATTGCCGGCGGATTTCCAGCTCTGAGGCGCGGGCGTCGGCTGCGGAGTTCGCCATGACAAAGCCGGCGCGTCCGAAGGTGTTAAGCGTGCTGAAAAAGAGTTGAATCCAGAGATAGTTGGCGTTGTCCACACGGGGCATGCCGAACGGGAAACGCGGGTCGTCTTGATACGTTCCCTGTCCACGCGGTCAACGTTGAAGGGGGGATTCGCCATGACGAAGTCGAATTTTTCAAAGGCGCGGTGCGCGTCATCGTAGTAGCTATTTGCCTGCTTGATGTCGCCTTCGAGTCCGTGGACGGCGAGGTTCATCTTGCACAGGCGGATAGTCTCAGCGACGCGTTCGATTCCGTGGATGCTGATTTGCCCGTTACCGTTTTCGCGGTGCCGCTGCACGAAATCTGCGCTCTGGACGAACATGCCGCCGGAGCCGCAGGCGGGGTCGAGGATGCGTCCTTGGAACGGTTCGATGATTTCGACGATTAGCTTAACGAGCGAGGTAGGGGTGAAAAACTCGCCGCCGCGCGCGCCTTCGGTCATGGCGAAGTTGCCGAGAAAATATTCGTAGACTTTGCCGAAGGCGTCGCCCTCAATGTCCATCGGAATACGTTCCATGATGCGGAGCAGTTCAAGCAGCGTCGTCTTGTCGAGCCGGTTGTAGGTCTTGGGGAGCACACCGTCAACCTGTCTGTTTTCCTCTTCGATTGCCCTCATGGCGTTGTTGATTGCTTGCCCGATGTTTTCGCTTTCGGGCAGGTTCAGGAGATGATTGAATCGCGCGGCTTCTGGGAGGTAGAATGCGCCGCGCGCCTGAAATTCGGTTTTGTCGGCGCGTCTGCGTCTGCCGGCAGTCGGTTCACGGTTGATTTTGGATTCAGTCTGTGTAAACCTGTGGTCGGCGTAGCGCAGGAAGATTAGTCCAAGGACCGGCGTTGAATACTCGGACGGACGCAGCCGTGAATTGGCTCGGAGTTCATCGGCGGCGCTCCATAGCCGCCGTTCGATTTCAGATTGGTTGGTGTTCACAGAAAAACCTCCCAAGATATAAAGATGGATCGAAATGAATTGTTCGGAATTGTACCATATAGTAAAAATTATATGCAAATAGGATTGCGCGGCGATGCTGTAGGTTGGGTTTCGCTACGCGTGATGTGCAATGAGCAATGATAAACGTCCTGAACGGTTAACGCTATCGGAACGGATTTGGGATTACCGCTCTACCCAACCTACAAGAGCTGCGTTTAAGAAACCGAGATTTGAAGAAAAAACTCGGTTTTAAATAAGAGTTATTCCCATCGTTCTGGTGGTGGCGTCCATCGTTCGGTGTCGAAAGGTTTCAAAAACGTTGGGTTTCGCTACGCGTGATGTGCAATGAGCAATGATTAACGTCCTGAACGGTTAACGCTATCGGAACGGATTTGGGATTACCGCTCTACCCAACCTACAAAAGCTGCGTTTAAGAAACCGAGATTTGAAGAAAAAACTCGGTTTTAAATAAGGGTTATTCCCATCGTTCTGGTGGTGGCGTCCGCCTTTCGGTGTCGAAAGGTTTCAAAAACGTTGGGTTTCGCTATGCGTAATTTGCAATGAGCAATGATAAACGTCCTGAACGGTTAACGCTATCGGAACGGTTTTGGAATTACCGCTCTACCCAACCTACAAAAGCTGCGTTTAAGAAACCGAGATTTGAAGAAAAAACTCGGTTTTAAATAAGGGTCGCGATTCGGAGATTGCTCCTACCGAACGCAAAAAGATTGTCTGAACTGTGACTTGTGGGACTAAATGATGGGCTATTTTTA
>JAPPKS010000027.1:418743-522375 GCA_028819845.1 Candidatus Poribacteria bacterium
CGCAAAAAGATTGTCTGAACTGTGACTTGTGGGACTAAATGATGGGCTATTTTTAGAGGATCAGGAAATCATCAGGTGGTCGCAAGATTTTTATGCTGAAGACTATCGCCGAAGAGTTCTATCGCACTCCTTATACGGTCGCTCGATCTATTCGCTCAGTTGATCGTTGGGTTTCGCTGCATCTTGGAAAAATTTCAAACGCGTTCTCACCTCGACACGCATACAACGCATATACTCTCTTTCGTCATCACCGCTTAACCCAACCTACAAAAGCTGCGTTTAAAAAACCGAGTTTTGAAGAAAAAAACTCGGTTTTAAATTAGGCTCGCGATTCGGAGATGGCTCCTACCGAAACTACAAGAGTTTATTGCGAATCTTTGTTATCTAGGTTGGCGATGGCTTCCAAATAAGCCTTGACTTGTTCCCGGTATTTTACGGGTATTTCATCTCTTTCTATGGCTTGCGCGTAGGCTTGTTGGGCGTGGAGATAGACTTCGCGGTAGGGCATGTAGGTAGGCTCGCCTTGACCGGTGGGGTCTTCGTCAACGTAGACCTGCGTGAACGCCTGCGAGTCTGATGGGGTGGCTGTGAGTTCAAGGTCGGTTAAGGAATTGTCCGATGGGGGATTGAGCGGCTGGGGCTTTGACCCACTCATCGTGTCTTGTGATTCCTCTGCATCCGAATCTTTGCCGGATCCGCTTCCGCTGCCCGCAACGCCCGATGCTTTTCGATCCAACTCGATCCCGGCTAGCGCAATGTTACGGCGATTCGTCCTTATCTGTTGCAATAGCTCATCCAACTGGGCAATTTCGTCTGTACTTTGAAGCAATGCCTGCGCGATTCGCTGAAGCATTTCGGCACTCACCGCTTCTGTCTGAAGCTCCGCCAACTGATTCGTCAGATTTTCCATCGCGGGGTTATCACCGAGACTTTGGGCAATCTTCTTCAGCAACGCCTCCAACTCCGCCCGTTGCCCGGGGGGAAGTCCATTCATCTGCGCCGCGAGTTTTTCTATGTCCGAGGCGATTTCGCCCGCGGTGTTGCCTTTGAAATGTTTGGATAACGTGTCCGCTTCGGAAATTGTCTTTGCAATACTAGTTATTCCACTTTCAACCAGGCTTTTTTTGGCTCGGATTTCATCACGCAGTGCGCTCAACTCGGCTTGCGACCGATTGGCATCAATGTCACTATGGCGTAATTCACCGATGGTATCGCGTATTTTTCTGGCGAGTTCAGTATCGGGAAACGCGTTCAGCTCTGATTCGAGCGTTTCTGCCGCTTGATCTATGGCTGCAATCTCGGCTGCGGACAGCGGAGGAGGCGGTTCATACATTTGGGGAATCACAAAAGCGGAGGTGATGAGCAGGAGGGCGATCGGGGTCCACTTGAGCGACGGTGGGAAGGTGTACGGAAAGGACGCGGCAGGGACGATTGCCCGTGCAACATGAGCTGCATCTTTAATTTGCAAGGGGACAAAGTCATCGTCTGGCTTTCCGCGTTGGATGGCTTCAAAGGCGGTACTGAGGCGTTCCTTTAGATTTAGACGGGTGTCTACGGTGCGCGCAACGGCGAACAGGTTGGATTTTCGAAGCAGGCAAAGGCACAGCGCGGCGGCGAATCCGACGGCGAGGGGAAGCGGTGCAGCAAGACTGACTGGAATTGGCAGCGGGATGAGCCGATTGAGGATGAGCAGGATTCCGGCAAGGAGAAGCCCCCAGAACCCAAAACGCGCAAGATGGCTCAAGAACGAGTTCAAGTGCATACGCCGCCGAATTTCAACGAGGCGGCTTTCGATAATGTCCTCGGGTTGGTTTTGAATTGCAGTGCGCATGACATCCCCTTTTTATCGTTGCCTTTGTCATTAGCGATCTGCCGTAGACAGGTGTTTCTCCGCTGCTAACAGCACGTCATTGACGGCAATCTCGTCCATACTGTTTCGTGCGATTATTGTATGTCGATTCCAAAACGGTCCCCACCGCGACGGATCTGACGACCCGAACAATGCAATTGTCGGTGTTTTTACCGCGGTACTCATGTGCATCGGACCGGTGTCGTTGCTGATGAAAAGACGGCACCGCTGAATCACGGCACCCAGTTGCATGGGTGTTGTGCCTGTGAGAACAATCGGTGAACAACCCATCATATCCGCCAATTCGTATGGGAGCGAACCTTCACGAGGTCCCCCGGTAATTATGATTTGTGCATTGTAGTCCCGATGGAGCAGATTTCCAATCTCCGCAAACCGCTCTTTTTGCCAGCGACGCGAAACGGAGCCTGTGCCCGGGTTAAGCCCAATTAGCGGGTGATTGGAGTCAATTCGGAATTTCGCGAGAAATCCGCCAGCCCATCGCTGCGCACAGTCATCCACGAACATCTCCGGTTCGCCGCTATCCGGCTGGATGCCGATGCCGCGCACTACATCAAGATAGCGATTGGTTTCGTGCTGCGCGGTGTTATTGGGAACGGCGACATGCAGCAATCTTCCGCTGCAACAGTTGGTCTCGAAGCCGACTCGAAACGGGATGCGCGCAAGGAATATGTGCAGCACCAAGCGAAACGTGGGTTGTAAGACGACCGCCATCTGAAACGCCCGTTTCATTATACCATAAACCAACTTAGGTACGCATATATCGTACGTAATGACCTCGTCGAGATACGGATTGGCAGAGACAAGCTGTTCTCGAGCCGGTGCGACCATATAAGCGATGTGCGCGTTTGGGAAACGGATGCGCAGCGCCCGAATTACCGGCGTCGTCAGGATGGTCTCTCCAAGCGGGCCCATACGGAGAATCAAGATACGTTGAATGTGTTCGAGATCTATTTGCGCTTGCGGATTTGCGTTCATTATCGATTCAATCCGCGCCAAAGCTGTGGTTCAGCACTCAGTTGAGTGGGTTTTGAAGCTAAGGCACTCTTGGGTCAGGTTTGAAATTTGTTCCGAAGCCGATTTTTGTGTTGAGAAAATAAGAACCATTTGATATAATATGGCATCTAATGTAGACAACAAAATTTAAGCTTGGAATTTCGTGCTAGGTCGTCTGACAGCGCGGCTATTGAATAGTACCATTCGCTGCGCTATTGCGCCTAGGTACTGAAGGCTGAGTGTCGAAGGAAGGGTAGAACAAAAATATGATTCAAGTTACGGTTGGACCAGACGAAACATTTGACAGAGCCCTCGCCCGATTTAAAAAAATGTGTGGCAAGGCAGGTATTGTCACGGAAATCAAGAAGCGCAGCTTCTATGAAAAACCGAGCGAGAAACGGCGGCGGCTCGAATTGAAACGGCAGCGAAAACTCAAATCCCGCAGCTATTATGACAATCGCTGAGCGGCAGTTCAAATACCGATGACTCACCCATTCGCTCGGTCGAAGGACTCAACGGACTGACGAAATCGTGTAAGTAAAATGGTTTATTGAAAGGCGTCTGCGTGGCAAGGCGTGTGCGGCTCTCAAAAAGGGAGCGCAGAAAATAATTCGCCGTGACAATCGTAGATGCCTTTTTTATTGGCGGCGATTCAGATTATGCGGCCGAAATCTTTCGCGTATAAACTTGCAGCTATTCCGCGGCCGCCGGAACTATGTTCTTCTGCTCAAGGAAGTCAAGCACCCGTTTTGTGCTTTCTGCGATGCTCTGTGCGTCCGTATTTAATGTGATTTCCGGATGAATTGGCGGTTCATAGGGAGCGCTGATTCCGGTAAATTCCTTGATTTCACCGGCACGCGCGCGCTTGTACAGCCCTTTCGTGTCCCGTTCCTCACAGACCTCAATGGCACAATCGACAAAAATTTCAATGAACCGGCCTTCACTCACCAGCGCTCGTGCGTTATCCCGATCCGTGCGGTAGGGTGAAATGAAAGCTGTCATTACGATGACGCCGGCATCGACAAATAACCTGGAAACTTCGCCGATGCGCCGGATATTTTCAGCCCGATCTTCGGGTGAAAAGCCGAGATTTTTGTTCAAGCCGTGGCGGACGTTATCACCATCAAGGACGTAGGTTAAATGTCCGCGCTGGTACAGTACATTTTCGACTTCAATGGCAAGTGTGGACTTTCCAGATCCGGAAAGCCCTGTGAACCAGAGCACGCACCCACTCTGATCGAGAAGGTTTTCCCTGGCGTTCTGCGTGACAATACCTTCAAACCAGGTGACATTTGTTGCCTTTTGTTGAACCATAGATTTCTCACCTTAGCGGGCGCGGCCTCTTGGGCGGCTTACGAATTCGGCGGCCGCCCCGTCTCAATGCGGCTTTTCGCGCTCTTCCACGCCCTGTGTTTTGTTGTTTGTTAGCGGCATCCGCAAAGATACCGTAGTGCCGCTTCCAACGACACTCTTGAATTTTATGTCCCCGCCATGCTGCTCAAAAACCCGTTTCGCATTTACGAGTCCAAGCCCTGTGCCCTGGGGTTTCGTTGTGAAGAACGGCTCGAACAGCCGATTTAAATCTTCTGGCGGGATGCCGCCGCCTGTGTCCGCAACATCAATATGAACGTCGTCCGAGTCTCGCAACGTTACGATTGTGAGACTGCCGCCGTCAGGCATGGCATCCATGGCGTTCAACACGATGTTCATAAACGCCTGTTTAATCTTATCCAAATCGAACGAAACAGCGGGAAGGCGGGTGTCGAATCTTTTTTTCAATGCAATTTGATGGTGATTGAGGTTGGCTTCCATGAGGTTCAGCACCGCTTCCAAGGCTTGATTTAGGTTGTGTGGGGCGCGTTCAAGCGAAGCTGGACGCGCAAAATTCATAAAACCTTTGACAATAACATCAATCCGTTCAATCTCTTCCAAAATATGCGCCACGGACTGCTGTTGTTTCTCCTTCGCTGGTTCCTGTTTTCGCGACAACATTTGGGTGACCATGCGCATTGATGAAAGCGGATTCCGGATTTCGTGCGCAAAAGATGCCGCCATTTTTCCCGCCGTAGCGAGACGTTCCGCACTTATCAGTTCAACTCGAGAATTCCTTAAATCGCGGGTCATCTGATTAAATGCGGTCGCCAAATCGCCAATCTCATCATGCGTCTTTACTTCACACTGCCCATCTAAATCACCCTCGGCAACCTGCTTTGTGAACCGTACCAGCGACTTGATTGGAGTTGCTAAATTTTTCCCAATAAAATGGCTGATGATTGCAACTAATAAGACGACAAGGCCTGTGATTCCCAACATCAACATCGTGGCGTGACGTTTTGCCGCGGCAATCTTGTCCATTGGACGCATCAAACAGTAAAGGCGATTATGCGGCAGCAAATAATAAATTGCTTTGTGCGGCATTCCGCCAACGGTCACATTCTGGATAACCAGGTCGGCGTCTGACTCCTGAATGAGTTTTCGGGCTTCGCGGAGTTTCATATTCACGGTTAAATTAGCCAATTCTTCATCTGACAATTCCTCCGGCAACGTTGTGGCGTTTAGGACATTATGCGAACTGAACACTATAACCTCTGCACCGTATGCTTCCTTAACCTTATTAGGATGGTCAATATAACCGGTGCCCACAATTACCTTTAACCATTCTCTAGTCTCCCGGCTAAATTGCTCATCGTAAATTCGATTGAACTGATTCATGGTTATGAGCGCTACACCGAAAACAACGACGGCAGAGAACACCATGAAAGGCAAGATGATTTTGGTTTGGATGCTATATCGCCGCATGATATAGATGATTCAGTGGTGCGAGCCGCATTTCCGGAACCTGCGCCGCAGAATATTGTAAGTCTTCCGAAGCTAAGCAGTTGCAGCTAATCAATCTTTAATTTTTTCGCCGTGGGAACACTAAATCAAAAGATATGGAACTAATTGAAGAGAGTGTAGTGTATAAACTTAAATACAGCGAAGCAGTGTGCGCGCCACAGTTTTATTGCGAGGTAAGCCGTGTCACATAATTCCTACGGGAGGAGACCGAAATGGTTAATGAATTTGGCGGCATCCCATCAAATGAAATGAGAAATGCATCCATTAACGAAAGCGCACTAATCGACCGGTTTCAGAAGGGCGAGAAGGAAGTTTTCAACGAGCTAGTTTTGCGGTACCAAGGAAAAATATATAATGTCGTTTACAAATATGTCTCCAACCCTGAATCAGCGAACGATCTCTGCCAAGATATATTTATCAAAGCCTTTCAAGCGCTACCCCAGTTCAAGAAACAGGCGGCATTTTATAGCTGGCTTTATCGAATCGCGACCAATCAGTGCATAGATTTCATTCGCCAACAGAAACGTGTCCAGATATTGCCGATTGACACATCGCCGGCTGCTACCGATGAGGAGTGGACATTTAACGATTCCAATCCACTGCCGCAGGACCAAGCGGTAACGAAAGAACTCGGACAGATTATCGGCAGAGCAGTCAGGCAACTTCCGCCCGGACAACAACGCGTCTTTAATCTCCGTTATCAGGAGGGGCTGCAGCTAAAAGAAATCGCCGCCCGGTTGGACCGATCGGAAGGTACTATCAAGGCGCATTTGCACCACGCTCACCGCCGTCTTCAAATGCCGCTCTTGCCCTACCTGAAAAACGAACAACTCGAGTGGGGGTTGAGTGTCTAGCGGAAAAGAGATGAGGCTCGACCGTCTATTTTGCGCTCGCATCATGTAGATTTACGCGTGCGGTTTCGCTTCTTATAAGCCCATCGGTATACTCCTTAACCACGTTGAAATTCAACGACGCCGGATGGCAGACCGACTTGGAAACGCGCTCAACTAGACGTTAATGCGTCAACTGCTTCCGCTTCCGATTCGAAACGCTCCAGCACTGAAACCAACTTGGCAATTATCAATATGCTCTGCGCGCCCTCCGCAACATTGATAATACCGATACGCCCGCCTTTCCGCGACGCCGACAGATGAGAGCCGACCAAGGTTCCTAGACCGGTACTATCTAACATTGAAACGCCGGATAGATTGAACAACAGTTTCGGTTTTTCCGATTCCTCTATTGATTGGTCTATAGCTTGCTTGAGTTGATTGCTGTCGGCGCCGATAATCCTGCCACTGAGGTCAAATACCGTAACGCCTTGACTTTCACGAACATTTATCTCCATAGAATTCTCTCCTCTCGAATGATCTGCCAAAAAGCCATATAATTTCACAGGTCGCCTGAATTGTCAAGAGAAAAATGTAAACGGCGCAGTTACCTGATGCGCTAACAGTGGTTTTGTTCAAACTGTAACAGCGGCACAACCTGCGGCCGTGAAGTTCGGCGGATTTTGGTTAAAATGGACTTGATGTTGCATTTAAAGCCATGCAGAGCATTGCTCTTGACCGGATTCAAGAATAGTGCTATAATCGCCTCATACTTAATCTAAGAAATAGCGCAATTTTATTGAACAAAGACGACCACGGGAGATAAGTATGAGCCCCTCCTCTACCGTTGGGAACCCGCACCATCACGAACTATTTCCCACTGACTTGCCCGAACGGCAATGGCAGACATTTGACGCCCAAGGATACGCGCAACCGGTGGTGGGTGTGATTTACCGTAACGGCGGCGGCGTGCCGTATACCGGATTCAGCAATCCCGAAGTGACGGCGTCGCACATAGCGCATTGGCCTTTAATTCGAGAATGCGGCGTACCGTTGGGAGGCATTGGCACCGGTTACGTAACGCTGCGTCTGGACGGTCGACTTGGCGGCTGGTCTCTCTACAACAACTTGGCTAACCCGGATACCGGGGCGAAATTGAACTGGTGGACAACGCCGGTGCCGCAGACTCGTAACGTTGACCTGCCATTCCTCGGTCTGGCGTTGGGAGACAAAAGCTACGTGCTATGTCTCAATGCCCCGGACGGCGTAAAGGGTGCGCAGCAGATTCACTATTGGGGGCACTACCCGGTCGCCGATTTGGAATACGAACTTGGTGCACCCATCCGTATCGGATTACGTGCGTGGACGCCCTTTATTCCGGGAGATTCGGTAAAATCGAACATTCCCGGCGCTGTCTTTGAGTTACGCCTGAGAAACACGAGCAATCGTGCGCAACGCGGCACGGTTGCGTTCAGCTTTCCGGGTCCGGACGAGGATGAAACGCGAGGCGCCTCCGATGTTCAGCGTGAGGATGTCACAAGCCCTTTTCGCGGGGTGGCGGTTACTGCTTGGTCTGGCGGTTGGCCCGGCCCCGATCCGGACGCTAAATTTCCCGGCGGATATCCGGTTTCTGAGAATTGGGTGCCGAACGGATATGCTTTGGGCGTCCTGAATGCCGATAACGTCCGTGCGGGCGGACCGCTACGTGACAATGGATGGGCTAACATCGCAGAAACCCTGCCGCAGCCGCAGCGCGGGGATTTAGGGAGTTCCGTGGCAGCGGACATTACACTCAATCCGGGCGAAACGAAAACAGTTCGGTTTGTGCTGTCTTGGTACGCACCGTATTGGCCAAAGACTCGTACAATCAACATGTACCATACACATTTTAGGAGTCCGCTTGAGGTTGCCCAACACTTAGCGAATGAACACTCGTCCTTGCTGGCGAATGTGCTCGCTTGGCAGGGGGAAATCTATTCCGAAGAGACATTGCCGGATTACTTGCGCGACGCACTCGTGAACATCCTTCACCTGATCACAAAAGACAGTTCCTACATACGCCTACCGGGCGCGGATCCGCGAGACGGGCTGTTAACCCTTGTGGAAGCTGCGCGGACGATGCCGCTCCGAGAAGTCATCTGTCAAGCCGTTTGGGGCGATTTTGCCATCACCTATTTTTTCCCCGAACTCAGGCGAGGAACACTTCGCGCGATAGCAGCCTATCAACTGGATGACGGACGGATACCTTTGCAACTCGGCATAAATGAGCACGACATGCCTGCTTACGCGCACCCTTTGGTTAACGGCTTCCTGTTTACTGAAATGGTGGATCGGCTGTGGCAGCGGACTGGCGATGACGGAGTGGTGCGTGAATTTTATCCGACTATCAAGCGCGCTATGCGTTTTCACATGACGCAGTCGGTCTACGATGACGGGTTGGTTTCATATGATCCGATTACCGCTCCGCGGGGCCAGCCTTACGATTCTTGGGATTGGCGCGGCAACGCCTCGTATACGGCGGGGCATTGGCTATGCGCGCTGAGAGTTGCTGAGCGGATGGCGGAGCACCTTGGCGACAAAACCTTCGCCGAGACGTGCCGGGATTGGATTTACCGGGGAAGCCGGGCGATGGAGGAGACTTTGTGGAATGCGGATGCGCAATCCTACTATACGTATAACGCACCGGGCACGGAATACCGATCGGATACCGTTTTTTCCTACCAGTTGGAAGGGTCTTTCAGTTGCGCGCTCCTCGGACTGCCGGAGGTGTTTCCTGCGGATCGATTGAACGCCGTGCTGGATACCATTGAACGGCTGTGCGTCAAACCGATAGCGGTAGGCGCTGCGAACTCAATGCGTCCGGATGGGTCAATTGATAGCTCCGGGTCGGTGGATTCAGAAGGTATATTTCCGTCGCACAACGCATTGCTTTCAGCAGAATTCGCTTATCAAGGGCGTCCAGAAGCGGCGGCGGAAATTATGGAGCAGATGCTCCGCAACTTGGTGTTAGAACATCTTTTTGCCTGGGATTTTCCGCAAGGTTTCTTCAAGACGGACGGCGCGGTGCCGCGCGCTTGCGATGATTACTTTGGAATGGCAATATGGGCGGTGCCCCCGGCGTTGTTCGGGCAAGACATTCGAGAATTTTGCGCCCCCGGCGGATTTGCGCACCGAATCATCCAAGCCGGCAATAAAGAGGATTCCGCCAGCGAATCCTGCGAATAAATATACATAACTATCGCATCAGACAGTAATTGACAGTTTCGTTGGTATAGGGCGCGTGAGATGCTACTCTAACATCAGAATGAGAGGGTGAACCCGGTTATCGTGGATCCTGATACCGCGCTTGAGAAGCGCAACCAGTTAATCAAGGATGGGTATTGCGTGGTGGAGGAGGTATTGTCCGATGATTTTCTTGACGAGTTGCGGCGGGAGACCAACCGGTTGCTTGATTCTGTAGCGCACCCTCCGGAATGGAAGTACCAGGGATCTGATCTGTCGGTACGGGGCACCGCGGAACCGGTAATTGACCGGTTAATTCACTGGGAACCGACGTGGGAGGTACTTAATGCGATGCAACTGGACGATTTCTATTCCCACGGCGGATTCATTATCCTCAGTAAACCGCCGGGTGCGCCGCCGCTCTATTGGCACCAAGACTGGATGCGCTGGAACGACCCGATAAGCACGGCGCCATGGGTACAGTATATATTCCTATCCTATTATCTGGTGGATACGAGCATAGAAAACGGGTGTTTTCGAGTGATTCCCGGGACGCATCTCAACCGCATTCCGCTGCACGACCACCTGACTCCCGCTCACGAACAAGGGGCGTATTACGTTTCAGAGAGCGATCCGCACATGTTTTACGACCATCCCGACGCCATTGATGTACCGGCGACCGCAGGTTCTCTGGTCATTGGTGAGGGGCGCGTGCTGCATGCGGCGCGTGGTAACCGCAGCACACAGCGGCGCACGCTGTTGCTGGGCTGGCACGACCGTCCGTGCGCCGCGCCGAGGTATTGGACCGATGAGGTGCCGGAGGCTATCCTCCGACGCGATCCTGAAGCTGAATATGAACGCACCAGATCGCCCGGGAAATACTTGGCTTGAGGCTTCATTATCGCTATATTAGAGGTTTTTGAACGGCTGTAAACCAAACTGACAACATGGCTATGAGTGTGTCAGCCCCTCCAACTGGTCAACGAGGTGTGATGTTTGTATGACATCGCGTATATCGCTGCAGGGCGTCTCGCCGTTATGAATACACTGGACAAAATGCGAGTGCATTTCCAATGTGCCTTCATAGCGCATTGCATCGTTAGGGTCTGTCCCGCAGATTTGTGACCCCGTGAGAATTTCCGGACCGCTGTTGTCTTCGTAAATTTCCATTCGTTCCGGAATTTGCATATAAGCGGCAACACCTAGCCCATGCAGTTCCGCACGCAAGTACCTGGCTCCAGACGAACGGTTCGCAGTGACGATTCCAACCGCATTGCTAGCAAATCGAATCAAACCGTTGTAACAATTCGGCCAAGTTGACACATGGCTGTCCTGATAAGCGTGCACTTCGACGACGCTGCTGCCGACCATGTAGCGCACGAGATCCACCACGTGGCAGCCATCATTCCACAATGTGCTGGTGGCGCCTGGCCCTTCGCGTAACAGCTTGTGAAACTCTCCCACCGCGAGTGTTGCAGGTCCCTTTTCTTTAACTCGCCGCATGGCTTCTTGGGTTACTGCAGTATAACGCCGTTGGTATCCCACCATACAGTAGACGTTATTTCTAACGGCAGCATTTAGCAGGTCTTGGGATTCGTTAGTGTTCGCGCCCGGCGGTTTTTCGACAAAAACGTGCTTTCCCGCGTTCATGCAGTCAATGGCAGGGCGGGTTACAAACGTCTCGCCCATGATGATGTAAACCACGTCGAGGTCCACTTCATTGAGCATAGTACGATAGTCGGAAAACGTACGCGGGATATCGTACGTCTCCACAACCTGCTTCATTCGGTTTTCGTCGAGTTCGGCGACAGCCACAATGGTGGCACCGCCGAGGCGATTGACGCATGGGTAATGGCCGCCCTGCGCGCGGCGGCCTGCGCCGATAAAACCGGCGTTTAGCATCATTGACCTCCAATAAACAGGAATGCGACAACCAGTAGGTTATATAGGCAGACGCTCACAATTCTGTTCTTGTCGAGATAATCTATCCTTACCTCATTGCGAGTTGAGAGTGAAGGGTGTTTTTCTTGAATTCGGCATGTATGTCCTAATGCCGCCGCAAATATGGGATGATTCGTTTTAGTAGTACAGGGCCGGTGTACTTAGTATCCAGTGGTGCCGCTTCTCCATGCGGATGTATGTTCGTGAATCTGTTGGCGCTCTATATTGGCGAAAGGATTTGTGCGGCGCACAGGACCCGTAATGGATTCGACGGCTTCATCCTCTTTGAATCGCCGGTACAACTTTTCTTCTTTCGCCGCCATTACTTGATTCTTCAGCGCGCGATAACAGAGCATCATGTTGTAGTGCGCGTCCAAATCCTCTGGATTAACCTCCACGGTTTTCTGAAATTCAACCAGTGCATCCTCATATTTGCGTTGGAGGTACAGCAGACGGCCAATTTCATTGCGCACTTTTCTGTCGCGCGGAAATTGCGCGGCAGCTAAACGCAACTGATGAAGAGCGGCGTCGTACTCACCGTAGGCCTTTTTGACTAAGGCAAAAAAGTAATGTACTTTCGCGCGATGCGGGTTTTCCGGCGGCAAATTTTGCTGAATTTCAAAAGCCTTATTGAGCACTTCGTCTGCGCCACTCATGTTCCCTTCCCGAATGCGGCATCGAGCGATGTTTACCCAGCCGTCCAGGTATTCCGAATCAATCTCAGTGACCTTCTTGAACACCGCTTCTGCGCCTTTGAGATCGCCTTGAAGGAAGAGGCCGATGCCGTAGTCGTTCCATCGCTCACGATCATTTTCTCCAGCGATGACTTTAGGTTCGGACGGTACGGTATCGGCGTCAATCACGTTTAGGGACGCCGTGTCCTCAGCCATCACGACGATTGGTAGATTGGGAATAGCTTTGATTTTGCCGGCGACATCTGATGTGTCGCCCGTAAACACCCAGCGCCCATCATCGTACCCTTTACCATATTTAAAATCGGTGTCGTCAGGATCGCGAACTCCCGCGTACGCCCATTGGGTGTGCCACCAGTTGAACTTGCGATAATTCAGCTTTGCGTGCAGGTAAATCTTGTCCCCGCAATCATCGGGAATGGAAAGCCTGTAGTGAACCGTGTCAGCCGCGCCGGGTGGAATGGTGCGAGCGTAGAGAACCGTCCGGGTCGCCCACGCATTACGTTTATTGATAAGGTTTCCGTGCTCATCCAACATGTAAGCGCGGTAGAAATGCGCGCTTTCATCAACAGGGCCGTTTCCGTCTTCTGCCTCAATCATACCGCTCCAGAAGAGGATCTTGCCGTTTTCGTCGGTCGCCTTCAACTCCACCCAGACATCGAAAGCATCAATTGTTCCGGCGGGGAACCGGTGTCCCACGCCTCTTGTGCGTACCACGACATCGACGCGAACCGAATCGCCGCGTTTGACGGCTGCATTAGATTGGTCAATTGGGGCAACAATCTTCGCGACGTCTGTCACAGTGCCTACCGCTCGGCCTACGTCACTCTCTTCCCCCGTCATACTGAAGACGGAGGGGCCGCCAGCGGCGCTGGAATCGCCGTATAGTTGAATCGGCGTCGCCGGACTCAAGGCAAAGATATCGACCGTTACTTGATTATCTTGCAGAAATTCGGTAACTAACTTGAGCTGCTCGTCATGTTTGTTTACTAAAGGCAATGCCGTATTTGCGCCCGGAAACCGGTGATTGTGAACTTTACCGTTTATGTTTCCAGCATCATTTGAAGCGACAAGCGGCATGTGGCAGTCTGTGCACTTCTTTGCTTTCTCAGGATAGTAAAACGACAGCGCCCCCTGATGGGATACGCCGCTGGATTGCCATTGGTCGTAGTCATTAAAACCGCGGAACCAGCGGAAATTGTTGACGGGTTCGTCAAGGTGTACTTTGTGGCACGTCGAGCAAAATTCCGCGGTGTTATCGCGGTGGAAAGGCTTGAGAAAACTCTTTTTGTGCGGTTCCGGGTCGAGGCGGATGAGGTAATTATGGAGTTTACGGACTATTGGATTATCGCTAGCGGCGATGTCATGCAGGGGCGGATATTTGATAATGTACCCATTATTGCCCATTGTGTCCTTCACCTTCTCCATCGAATGGCATGCAGTACACGAGAGCCCAGCTTGGGCCGCTGGGGTGTGCAAATTCTCACGGATTGGGAAGTCCATCACGCCGTTGAGCAGTATGGCGGGATCGTGACACCCGCCGCACCATTTGGACGGCTGAATCCCGTTCATATCTTGCATATACATTATTGATTTTCGGTACCACTGATTGTTGAAGGAAGCGAAATGGTGCGCCGACTCGTTCCACTGCTCATAAATGTCGGGATGACATCCGCTCTCGGCGCAGGAGTCAGATGTCAAGAAGAAGTCAGTTGGGATAATATCGCCGGAGTATGTTTCGACAGAGCCGGGGAAAAATGGACCGTCGGTACCGCCCCCTTCCTCATACATGCTGGTTGGCGGCGACAGCGGATTCTGGACCAGGTAGTCCGGGTTTGGCAGGTAATGCTGGATAATTTTCGCTGCGAATGGAAAAAGCAAGACGATTCCGAGGACAACTACTCCCGTGTTCGCTGCCTTCTTGAATTGAATCGTAGCGGCGTTCAGTCTTGAACGGTAGAACAGGTCGCCGATAAACAGAATCGTGCCGAGCGTCACGGTGATAATGTGGAGCATGAGCAACCAACGATAGGGTGTCGTCGCGCCGACATTCATCAAGCATCCGCCCGAAACTGCTCCAAGCCCAAGCAAGACTACCGCGCTTTTTCCAGCTGCAGTCAAAGCGGTAAAATGCCTGCACGCATAGATGACGAATGGGATAATCAAGGCAACCCCAAGGAGAATGTGAATTAACCCATTCGCAATGTAGAATTTTGTCGGTTCTCCGAAGCTTATCTTGTAAGTGCTGTTAATTAACAAGGCGAGAAACGCGGCATAGCATAGCTTTGACCAGAATTTCATTTTCAGCCATTCCCTCTTGTAGGTGCGACGCATGGAGCGCGGGTGAATTTATCCCGCCGTATACCCTCCGTCAATTGGCAAGGTAATTCCGGTAACGAAAGCAGCTTCGTCCGACGCCAAGTACAATGCGCCGTAGGCTATATCCTGTGGGGTGGCGAGACGGGCAATCGGGTGTTGTTCTGCAAGAGATTGATATTCTTCCTGTGTTTTTACGATGCCTCGAACAAGCGGAGTGTCAGTGAAACCGGGACAGATACAGTTTGCCCGAATGTTATCGGCGGCGTAGTCAAGCGCCATACCGCGAGTCAGATTCGCAACACCCCCTTTGGAAGCGAGGTAAGCGGCACGGTTCTTGGATCCAACAATTCCGTAAATTGAAGATACATTGATAATTGAACCCCCGCCGTGCTTGAGCATTTCCGGTATTGCGTATTTGCAACTGAGAAAAATCCCTTTCAAATTGATAGCGATGCAGCGATTCCAATCTTCCTCCGGCAAATCCACAACGGGAAGTCGCATTGCGATACCGGCGCCGGTGAACAGCACATCAAGCTTGCCGTAAACGCCGCACGTAAATTGCACCATCTCTTCAACGTCCTTGGCTGAAGTTACGTCGGTGCGGGCGTAAACTGCTTCGCCTCCCGCAAATCGGATGCGCTCTACGGTTTCATGGCTGGATTCCTCGTTCAAATCCGCCACGACAATCTTCGCTCCTTCCTTCGCAAACAGAAGGGCAGTTGCTTGCCCGATTCCAGAGGCGCCTCCAGTGATTATGGCAACTTTGTTTGCAAGCCGCATGGCACGTTTTCCCCTTATGCGTTCGTCGGCAAACTGCTTGAGACACCGTAAGTCTTACTACGGATTATCCGCTTGAGGTTAGGTGTGCTCATAATTTTTTTCAGATAGAATATCATATCGGCAAATTGGTGTCAACGGGATTGCAAGATGGAAGGTTTTCGCTTGACACAGTCTACACCTATGATATAATAGACTTCGCATTAATGATGAAACTTTAGGAGGGTCAGATGGCCACGCTGGCCGAGGATCACTAATCATGTCGTCGGTCGAGGAACCACAGCGGAAAGCAGAGACGATACACGAGTCTGTATTAGTCCATGAAGTCGTTGAACAATTGCAACCTACGAACAATGGCCGCTATTTTGACGGCACCGTTGGGCTGGGGGGACATGCGGCTGCCATATTACGGGCATGTAGTCCGGACGGTCGGCTCCTCGGCGTAGATTTGGATTTAGAAGCCTTATCGCTTGCCAAGGAAAAACTCGGTGAATTCAACGATCGATTCACCTTGGTTCATGAAGACTTCGTTAATCTGGACGTGATTCTCAAAAGACATTCGTTAAATGATGTTGATGGCGTGTTGTTTGATTTGGGGGTTTCATCTCTGCAACTTGACACGTCGACTCGAGGGTTTAGTTTTGCGCGCTCAGGTCCCCTAGACATGCGTATGAACCCAAATCACCCGCTTTCTGCAGAGGAGGTTGTAAACAGCAGCAGTGAGGAAAAACTAGCCGACATTTTTTGGAATTATGGCGAAGAACGCAATGCTCGAAGTGTCGCTCGCCGAATAGTTCAATCTCGAAGAACCCAACCCGTTACAACGACACTTCAACTTGCAGCGATAATTGAAGATGCAATTCCTCCAAAAGCAAGACGATCACGAATCCACAATGCAACACGCGTCTTTCAGGCGCTCAGAATATATGTCAATGATGAGTTGAAGCGTCTTCAATTGGGATTAGATTGCGCCGTGGAGGCTTTAGCGCCGGGCGGACGCATTTGCGTCATTTCATTCCATTCTCTTGAGGACAGGATCGTGAAACAACAGTTTCAAAGACTTTCTTGTGACTGCGTTTGCCCACCTAAATTGCCAATCTGTGTGTGCCGCCACCAAGCGTCTCTCCACATCTTGACGAAACGTCCAATAACCCCGCGGATTGATGAAATTCAGAAAAACCCCCGTTCGCGCAGTGCGAAATTGCGCGCCGCAATGAAGATCTGTGAATCTTAAATCACCGATTGAACGTTTATTATCAACGGTATAATAACGCTTCAGGCTCGCTTCACGTGCCGAGATTTGTTACTAGGTTTGTAGTGAGTAACGATGCGTACCGTCAGAGATTAGGTGATGCCCGACACGGCCCAAGTTACTTACGTGTACTTTACTGAACAGAATCTTGCGCCTGCGCGGAAATCAACATTAAGTTCCTTCTTAAAATGGTCCCATGCATCGTAGAAGATTGAGAACATCGAAAAAACTGACTCCAATTGCGTACTTTGTACTGGCGTTGTTCGTTAGCATGTTTTTGGTGACAGTATGGTTTTCCTCCTACCAAGACAAAACGATTGAAGAGGTGCGCGAGGAACTTGAGCCGCACAAGCATTTTTTGCTCGACGAAATCAGCGAACTTGAAAGGCAGGAAGCGAAATTGACTTCGGTGAAGAATATACATAAAATCGCGAAAAAACTAAACATGATTCAATCTTCCGAGCCTGTCCAGATTCTTCAAGATGACAAAAACTGACGATTGTAAATCAAAAGAAAAATGTTCAAACCTGCATATTATTCTCGAATTTTAAAGACGCTCATTGTGTTAGAAATTTGCATGGTCGCGCTAATTGCCCGACTTTTTCTGGTTCAATATGTTCAACGCGAGTCACACCTCGTGAACCTATGGATTACTAATCCAAAAGCTCAAGTTAAGCGCGGTAAGATTGTAGATCGGCACCGTAACGTATTTGCAATCCACCAGGACTTAGTTTCAGTCGTTGCGGATCCAAAGGTCATGAAAAAAACACCGCACGAGGTCGCCGGCAAACTTGCACCTTTGTTAAAGACCTCAGCGTCCAAATTGCTGCCGGAACTTCGGAAAAAGGACAAAGAGTACGTCGTGCTCGCGCGGAATTTGGACTACAGTCTGCTGAAGGAACTTCGGGGGATAACGAAAGACATTTATGGATTGGATTATGAGGTTGGTGGAAAACGGCAATATCCTAGAGATGAATTGGGGTGCCACATAGTAGGGTATACGGATTTTCAGAGCAGGGGGATTGAAGGGATCGAGCATCAACACAATTCTCATTTGTCGCCGAAAATTTTGGTATCGAAACCAGATGCGTCGGATGCCGATGACAGCGCAAGTGCTATTTCACATCTTCGTCCAGATCCGGCAGCGTATGGGCACAACGTTGTCCTTACGATAGATGAGTCCATCCAGTACATTGCAGAAAAGGAATTGATTGCCGGATGTAAGAAGTGGCGCGCCTTATCAGGATCGGTCATCGTCATGCACTCAAAAAGCGGTGAGATTCTGGCGATGGCGAACTATCCTAACTATGACCCAAACCAGTATTCTCGGAGTCAAGAGTTATCCAAACGAAATCTCTCGATTTGGGCGCAATATGAACCCGGTTCAGTGTTTAAGATTGTCACCGCTGCGGCAGCAATTAACGAAAACATTATGACAGCTGATTCGGAAGTGTATTGCGAAATGGGTAAATTCCGTTTGCCGAATGGGCATGTCATCAACGATATTAAGCCAAACGCTTGGCTAACCCTCACGGAAGTGATTCAAAAATCGAGCAATATCGGCATCTTGAAGATTGCGAGTAGGCTCGGAAAGGAGCGGTTGGAGGATTATACTCGGCGGTTCGGCTTTGGACAGAAAACTGGCATTGATTTGCCCTTCGAGCAAGACGGCAGTCTGAGAGGATTTCGCAAGTGGGATGGTTATTCTATGGCAACGGTGCCTTTCGGCCAGGGAATTTCCGGGACGGCAATTCAAATGTTGAATGCCATGAACGCAATCGCCACGGGCGGAATGCTGCTACAGCCTTACGTGACCCAACAGATTCTCGATAAAGATGGCCGTCAGTTAAAGCGTTTTCACCTGACAAAGATGCGCCGTGTGATATCGCCCGAAACCGCGGAGATTATCACAGATATGCTCGTCAAGGTCACAGAACTAGGCGGCGGCTTTCATGCACGGGTAGGGGGATACCGCGTAGCCGGTAAAACTGGTACGGCACAGAAGGCGGAAAAAGGTAGAGGGTATGTGGATGGCAAAGTCATTACAAGTTTTGCAGGTTTCCTTCCAGCAGAAGATCCACTGATATCAATTATTGTAGTTGTTGACGAACCCGCAGGTGCACCGCTAAGTAGTCGAGTGGCTGCACCAATTTTCCGGGAGATTGCCAATCCCGTGATGCGTTACCTGACCCAGAAGGATCTTTTCGCCCAAAGAAACACGAACGGCTATGATACGAATTGAGGGAACGGTGTGAGGTAATTCCCGATTTGTCTGTCTGAAACTGCAGGTACCACGATGTGAATCTCCAAAAATTACTCCGCGGTGTGGACGTACTCTCTTCAGTTGGCGATTTCGATCGAGAAGTTAATTGCATTGTTAGCGATCATCGCAAGGTGCAGCCAGGATGCGCCTTCATATGTTACGAAGGTATTAAAGTTGACAGCCACACGTTTATTCAACGGGCAATTCAAAATGGTGCAAATGTAGTAGTCGGTGAAAAACTACCCCCAAAAGACCTTCCGCCAAATGCGACCTACATTCAAACACCGAACGGACGAATTGCGCTGTCGGTAATCTCAGCCAATTGGCACCATACCCCCGCCGCTAAACTGAAGCTAGTCGGAATAACTGGCACAAACGGTAAGACCTCGACGGCATTCTTCGTGCATTCCATCTTCAAAACCGCTGGGATCAAATCTGCAATTATGGGAACAGTTAGTCACCGTTACGGCGATGTGACCGTTCCGGCGGCGACTACAACCCCTGATCCGCTTGTCTTGCATGGGCTATTCGCCAAAATCGTTAATGCTGATATAGGGTATGCCATCATGGAAACGTCATCGCAAGGACTAGCGCAGCATCGGTTGGCGGGGCTTACGTTTGAAACGGCTGTGTTCACAAATTTGACACAGGATCACCTGGACTACCACCGTACGATGGAAAACTACCTGAATGCGAAGCTCATGCTATTTCAGCAGCTTCGAACGAAAAATGGGATGGCGATTCTCAATACAGATGACGAAGTTTATGATTTTATTCGACAGCGAATAAACTTAACCTTAGGTCACGACAATATCTTGACTTACGGGCTGCAACGCCGAGCCCATCTTACCGCTCGTGACGTGAAATCAACGCTTAACGGTCTCATTTTTACCGCCGTGACGCCATCGGGCAACATTCGCGTTAAACTGCGCTTGTTAGGCGATTATAATCTTTACAACGCACTTGCCGCAATTGGGGTAGGCTTGCATCACGGATGTTCTCTTCAGACAATCAAAGAAGGACTAGAATCGACCGTAGTGCCGGGGAGATTTGAGCGGGTTGATAAAGGGCAGGATTTCGCCGTGATTGTAGATTATGCGCATACCCCGGACGGTCTCGAAAACCTTCTGGCGGCCGCACGAAAGATTACTAACGGGCGGTTAATTTGCGTGTTCGGCTGCGGCGGGGATCGAGATTCAGGTAAACGTCCGAAGATGGGGATGATTTCTACGGCAATCGCAGATTGCAGTGTAATCACCTCCGACAACCCGCGTACCGAAGACCCCGAATTGATTATCGCCGATATTGTGAATGGATTGCCAGATGGTGCGAACCATGTTGAGATCGTGAATCGGAAAGCTGCAATCAAGCATGCGATAGAGATGGCTGAACCCGGGGATCTTGTGGCAATTGCGGGAAAAGGACATGAGTCTTATCAAGAAATTAATGGGCAACGTTTCCATTTCGATGACCGCGAAATTGCCTCCTCGTCTCTTGAACTGTTGAAGTTGAGCAAATGAAAAACCTGCCCCGATGGTGCAGTCCATGCCGGTTTTAGCTTTTTAATTTCGCTAAACCGATTAGCGCGAATGTTACTGGACTACTTGCCCGCTTGCAAGATTATGGTGCAACCGAACAAAGGTGATCCAATAACGTTAGGTAGGTGGGCAGGAATTTTTGAAGTTAACGGCAACCCGTTGCAAGATTAGTACGTTACAATTGAGCGAAAAGATGAATGTCGAGATTGACGGCCTAAATGTTTTTTACGAAGTTGGAGGGTCGGGTGCATCTGTCGTTCTGCTTCATGGATGGGGCGGCAATTCAGAAAGCTTCAAACCTGTCTTTGATTATCTCATCAACAATTATAAAACCTATACGTTGGATCTGCCCGGATTTGGCAACAGCGATTTGCCGCCTTGTCCTTGGGGCGCCGATGACTACGCGAGATTAATTTTAGGCTTTTTCGAAAAGCTTCAAATTGATAAAGCGAACATTATAGCACATTCCTTCGGTGGACGGATTGCTATCGTGCTAGCAGCCGAACAACCAGAAAAAGTGGAAAAGCTAGTCCTAGTTGGTAGCGCCGGAATAATACCGCGGCGTACGGTCAAATACCATGTGCGAGTGTCAATTGCCAAGATGGGAAAACTGTTGTTTGCACCGCAGCTATTCGGAACTTTCGGAGTAAGAGGCAGGAACGCTATTTCTAGATTGGTCGGCTCGAAGGACTATCAAGATGCAGGTGAATTGCGCGGGACATTTGTGAAAGTTGTCAATGAAGATTTAAAGCCGCGATTGCCCAAAATCAGAGCATCGACTTTGCTTGTCTGGGGAGAGAAAGACACGGCGACGCCAATTTCACATGCGAAAATAATGGAAAAAGAGATTGAAGATGCAGGATTGGTCGTTCTGCAAAATGCGGGGCATTTTTCTTATCTAGATAATTTCCCGCAGTTTTGCCGAATTGTTTCTAGATTCTTGGGAAAATAGTCATGTCCGATTTTATCAACTATTCTGCGCTGCTTGTAATTCCGGCTATTTTAGTGTGGCTGGCGAGGGCAGTTGTTCGAACCATTCGTGCGCTCCATATTCTCCAATTAGAAGGATACAAAAGCGGACGGTTTTTGGGTTGGTTAATTAATCACCCGAAACGGTTGATTGATGTCCGGGAGACTGTAGTTATTGGCTGTCTTATCATTCTAACACTAATCCTCATTCCCTTTGACATAAAAACGCTAGTTTTGCCTTTTATAATCTTGACTTGGATTGCAATTGAAACATACTTTACCGCAAAAGAGAATAGATTCAAAGCGAAGAAGCCTCTGGTTTACACAGCGCGAGCAAAACGGGTATTTGGGCTAGCTTTAATACTTCTCGCCGCCGCGGTCTTATCATTTTTGTGGTTAAACGGCGGTTTATCCTTATGGCGGCTATCGGCGCTTCAACTTTACCCGCAATTTACGGCATTACTCATATTCACATTTATTTTGAATCAACTCGCCGCTATCAATCTGACCGCAGCTAATCTCGTAATCTATCCCTTAGAACGTACAATTAACCAAAGTTACCTACGGTCGGCCCGCAGAAAAATGAAAAATCTCCATCCGAAGGTAATTGGAATCACGGGCAGTTATGGCAAAACAAGCACAAAGTACATTCTTAACTCGATGCTCTCGCAAAAATTCAATGTATTAATGACTCCCGACAGTTACAACACTCCTATGGGGATTTGCAAAGTGATAAGGGGTCAACTTGAAGCGGATCACGAGATATTTATAGTAGAAATGGGAGCGTATAAAAGGGGCGATATTGCGGAATTGTGCCGATTAGTATACCCAGAAATCGGGATACTTACCGCGGTAGGTGCGCAGCATCTGGAACGGTTCAAAAACATTGAAAACATTGCACGCACAAAATATGAGCTGATTGAGTCACTGCCTGAAGATGGCACTGCGGTTTTCAATGATGATAATGAATATTGTTCGAAACTTGCGGATAAAACATCCATCAAAACCGCCAGGTACGCAGTGGATAGACTCGATGAAAAGGTCGGATTGACGGCGCGTGGAATTGAAAATACTCGAAGCGGACTTACCTTCATTATCGAAAAACCTTCGGGCGAAACTTGTAGGGTAGTAACCAAGCTGCTTGGGCGTAATAACGTTTATAATATTTTGGCTGCTGCTACAGTTGCTTTAGAATGTGGGCTGACGTTGGATGAAGTTAGCCAAGCAACATGCATGCTCGAACCTATTCCTCACAGATTGCAGTTAATCAATGGCGCTGGCGGCGTAACCGTTATTGATGATGGGTTCAATGCTAATCCGGTGGGGGCTAAAGCGGCGCTTGAAGTGTTAGAAGGGTTTAGTGACGGCAGAAAAATCCTCGTTACACCGGGCATGGTAGAGCTAGGTAACATGGAATTCGACGAAAACCGAACTTTCGGCCTGGAAGCCGCCAACGTATGTGACTTCGTCATCTTGGTCGGCCCCGTGCAAACCAAACCCATCTTGGAAGGGTTAGAAACTGCTGGGTATCCTAAAGAGAAGATTCTGCAAGTTGAAAGCCTGCCGCGGGCATCGGAATCTTTGAAGCAAATCTTAAAATCCGGCGATGTAGTATTATTTGAAAATGACCTTCCAGACAGCTACAGCGAGGGAGTTTGAACAATTTAGGTAACACTGAACACATCATCAGTGTACCGGGTTTTGTGATAGTTGGGCGTAAATTCACGGCAACGCCAAAGTGTCACCGCTTCCAGAGCCAAGGCGCAGCATTTCGAGCCAAGAAAGGAATCAATTAAGGGGATGCGGAAAAAAAATGTCGCCGTAATTTTCGGCGGCCGTTCGCCGGAGCACGAAGTTTCCATTGTAACGGCTCATCAGGTTCTTGCCGCTCTAAAAGGAAGATACAAGGTAACACCCATCTACATTACGAAAACCGGTGAGTGGTTAACAAGCAATAATTTTCTTGAATTGGACACTTTTACGCGCGGGGATCTTCCGAATGACGCCAACTCGGACAAAGTTATCATAGAATTCGGGCAAAAACCACGGTTTCGGGCATCTAAACGTGGATTTGGGCGATTTCAACGGTGTAAACTCATGCCGGTCGATGTCGTATTTCCGGTAATACACGGGGCTCACGGTGAGGATGGAACGCTGCCGGGATTGCTGGAACTCATGAATATTCCCTACATTGGAGCAGGAGTGCTTGGATCGGCGGTGGGAATGGACAAAATTGTCATGAAAGCAATCCTTAAGGAGGAAAATCTCCCGGTTGTGTCATACTTGTGGTTCACGAAGAAAGAGTTGGAAGCTAATCCGGAACGCGCCGCAAAAAAGGTTGAACATAACCTAAATTACCCTGTGTTCGTTAAACCGGCAAACTCCGGCTCCAGCATCGGAGTAAGCCAAGTTCAAAATCAGGGCAATCTTAAGTCGGCTCTTGATCTGGCGTGCCAATACGACATGCGTGTTATTGTAGAAGAAGGATTAGAGGACGCAATAGAGATCAATTGCTCGGTAATGGGTAGCTACGATTTAGCTGCGTCCGTATGTGAACAACCGGTGTCTTCCGGTGAATTCCTGAGTTTTGACGATAAGTACGTTCACGATGAAAGTAAAATTTCTGGCATGGCGGGTGCTGACCGAACGATCCCTGCGCCAATTTCGCCCGAGCTAACTTCGAAAATCCAAGATTTAGCCAAGCGCACCTTCGAAGTTCTCGACTGCAAGGGTATCGCGCGGGTTGACTTCCTGGTTGGAAAGGGCGAGATACCCATTGTAAATGAAATCAATACTATTCCCGGCTCATTTAGTTTTTACTTATGGGAACGCGAAAATGTCGATTTCCCGCTGTTAGTCGACAATCTGATTGAACTCGCTTTTGAAGTGTATGCAGAGCGAAACAGCGTTTCATATTCTTACGGTGCTAATCTTCTGAGTCGGCTGAATCTCAAATCAGGCAAAATCAATTCGGGCGCGGGCGTGAAAAATTAGGCGCCCGATTAAACTTAACATCAAATCTCAATCTCCCAATTTATTACGATGTTTTACTACCTATTTTTTGAACTATTAACAGACGTTTTTTCGCCTTTTAACGTCTTCCGGTATATTAGCTTTCGGGCAATCTATGCGACGGTAACGGCGTTGTTGATTGCTTTGGTTTTTGGCCCGCTTGTCATTCGACATCTTCGCCAGTTGAAGATTGGCCAGTACATCCAGGAGGATGGCCCCCAAAGCCACGTTATCAAGGCTGGTACGCCGACAATGGGCGGTGTGTTAGTTATCTCGTCCGTGTTGATTTCAACGCTTCTGTGGGCGCGGTTGGATCAACCTTATATCTTCCTGTTAGCGTTGAGTTTACTATGGTTTGGCGGCATCGGTTTTCTTGATGATTTTCTTAAAATCTCAAGGAAACAGTCGCTTGGTTTGCGGGGCTGGCACAAAATCTTCCTTCAAACGATTGGCGCCTTAGCTATCGCTTTTTATCTTTACCATTGGGGTCCCGCCCCGAAGGACGACCTGGCAACGAGAACATCAATTATCATCCCATTTTTCAAGCAACTTCGCCCGAATCTTGAGTTTTTATTTATTCCATTCGCTACAATCGTAATCGTGGGAACTTCCAACGCTGTAAACTTGACAGATGGGCTTGACGGCCTAGCGATCGGTTGTACATTGTTTGTGGCAGCCACGTTTGGCGCATTGGGATATTTGACGACGCATCAACAGTTGGCAAGTTATTTGGACATTGCACACCTACCCGCAAGCGGAGAGGCGGTTGCAATCTTCTGTGCGGCGCTCATCGGGGCGGGCTTGGGATTCTTGTGGTACAATTGCCATCCGGCACAGGTCATGATGGGAGATACAGGCTCATTGGCGCTCGGCGGTGCGCTGGGTACGGTCGCCATTCTGGCAAAAGCGGAGATTCTGCTAGTACTTGTCGGCGGTATCTTCGTTGCGGAAATACTCTCCGTCATTATTCAAGTATGGTCGTATCGGACGCGGAAAAAGCGTGTGTTCAAGATGTCGCCTTTACACCACCATTTTGAACAAATCGGTTGGAAGGAATCGAAAATCGTCATTCGATTTTGGATTGTTGCATTCATACTTATGCTAATGGCATTAAGCACGCTCAAGCTTCGGTGACAGGTGGGACCAGCATTCCCATGCGAGATTTACCTGCGATTCTCGGATTCGCCCGAATTCCGGTTTTGAATTGATGTTTGCCGTTTGGCGCAGCCTTTTCCCGCTATATCTACTCCAAAATTCTTATTCCCATTTGAATCCTTGGGCTTGCAACGCCATACATGCTGATTTCTGAGCTAAGCCCTGCCCGGTCCAATTACACATCACGCGACGCGGCGGCGCAAGTTAGTGCCGTGTATCACGGCGGGTAATTGAGATTCATCGCCTTTTAAGAATTTCGTATTGAATTCCAATGCGCCTGCTTTTTCTGAGATGCATCGACGGCGGCATGGGATGAAGGACTCGTTTTTTGAGCCTTTTAGGTTAGAGCATGAAACGTTATCAGAAATTCGTTCTCGCGGGCTTATCCGGCCTACTGCTAATTTTCAGCCAACCGAACTTTAATCTGTTTCCTCTCGCGTGGGTGGGGCTTACCCCTCTTCTGGTTAGCTTGAATTCGGCATCCAGTTGGAAGACAGCATTTTGGTGTGGATACGTTGCCGGCGCCATTTTTTTCTTCGGCATGACCTATTGGATAGCCCTGCTCTATCCGTTTGCGAATATCTTTGTGACATCGTTCGCGTGCGCCGCGCTGGTTGCCTATCTTGCCGTCTACCCAGCTATTTTTTCTGCCATTATATTTCGGTTTCCTTGGAAATCCGATTTGCGGTATATGTTCATGGTTCCGGTGATTTGGACAGCGTTAGAATGGGTTCGCAGCTGGATGCTAACCGGGTTTCCTTGGGGAAGTATGGGATATAGCCAATGGAATAACTCATACGCAATTCAAATTGCATCAATAACGGGTGTACACGGCGTAAGCTTCATCATTGTTCTCCTCAACGCCGCAATCGCAAACGTGTTTTGTGCGCGTCCATTCTGGCGGCGCCAACTCAAGTCGGCGGCATTGCCGCTCTTTATTGTTATCGCCTCGTTTGTTTACGGAGTAGTTGCTATGTCCACTCCACGTCAGCCCGCCTCGACGATTAAAATAGCACTTGTACCCGGCAATGTGCCGCAGGAAGAGAAATGGCGGGGGAAAAACTTGAATAAGATCTTCAATAAATACGTGAATCTGATTGAACAAGCCGATACTGCCCGCCCCGTTCTCATTGTATTACCCGAGACCGCTATCCCCGGCGCCATTTTTTCAGCGCCAAATGACTATCGCAAAAAATTGGAACAGACATTGTCTGACGGACAGATAAACTTACTCATTGGGGCGCCGCATTATAGCCCCGACTCGAAGGTGTATAATCGGGTGTTTCTGATATCCCCAAACGGCGAGGAAATCGGCAGCTATTCCAAGATGCATCTAGTGCCGTTCGGTGAATATGTCCCACTCGGCCGCTACCTCCCGAATCTCATCCAGTTTAAACCGTATGAACCGGGGAAGTCGGTGAATATCTTTCCAATTCCACTTACCAAAGACGCGCGGATGGGAATTTCCATCTGTTTCGAATCCGTGTTTCCAAATCATTTCCGAATGTTTGTTAAAAAGGGAGCAACTGTTATGGGTATTCTCACCAATGACGCATGGTTTGATGGGACGGCAGCGCCCCATCAACATTTCTCAGTTGCCCCGTTTCGCGCAGTCGAGAACCGAGTCCCAGTTTTCCGTTGCGCGAATGGAGGAATTTCATGTATAATTGACTCGTATGGCAATGTAATAACCAAGCCGATTCATCCCAATGCAGAGCAGGATTTCTTGATAGCGCAGGTCCCCATAAACGAACAGCAGCGCACCCTCTATACGCGTTTCGGTGATTGGTTGCCAATCATCTGCACGGTCGTTTGCATTGTATTGTTGTTGTACACTCGTGCTGCCGGAATCGCCTTCAAACTCATCCCCTTTCGCAAACAGATAAAGCAACAGTAGCCACGAACGCACTTGAACCAAAATCTAAAATCATTCAATGTAAACCGCAAAAATGAAAGGAAGAAAGTATGTTAGCTGATTTGAAACTCAATATCCAAGCGGTCTCTAATCGACTCCTCGATCTCAGGGGGTGTCTTTGACATTGCGAGTAAAGCGGAAGAGATAGACGCACTTCAAAGGGAGGCGTCAGAACCGGGTTTCTGGAATAACTCTCAACACGCCCAAAAAGTCACGCAGCGGCTCGCAAATTTACAGGAAGAAATTGGACAATTTGGGAAACTTTACTCCCAGCTCGAAGATATTCAGATTCTACTTGAATTGGCAATCGAAGAAAATGATGAGAGTGTAAGCGGAGAAATTAGTAGAAATCTAGATGGTATTGAGGAGCAAATTGAGCAGGTAGAAACCATGCTCCTGCTTAATGGTAAGCATGACATAAGTAATGCTATCTTGACTATTCACCCCGGTGCCGGCGGCACAGAATCCCAGGACTGGGCGTTCATGCTCTTGCGAATGTATACGCGTTGGTGTGAGCGCCGCGGCTACCAAACCGAAACCATAGAACTGATGCCCGGCGAAGAAGCGGGAATCAAGAGTGCGACCGTTTTGGTCTCAGGCGACTATGCCTACGGTTACCTCAGCGCAGAAGTCGGTGTCCACCGCCTTGTCCGTCTCTCGCCATTCGATTTTAATCACCGCCGCCACACTTCATTCGCCGCGGTTGCCGTTTCTCCTGAAATCGGTGAGACTGTTGATATTGACATCCAACCCGCCGATCTGCGAATTGATACTTATCGATCAAGCGGCGCCGGCGGACAGCATGTCAACCGAACAGATTCCGCAGTCCGGATGACTCACATTCCAACAGGAATTGTCGCCCAATGCCAGAATGAGCGGTCGCAACATAAGAACCGGGAATTGGCAATGAAAGTATTGCGTTCACGGGTCTACGAACATTATCAGATGCGCCGCCGCGAAGAGATTACGAAGCTGCAGGGAGAACGCCCGGATATCAATTTTGGCAATCAAATCCGATCCTATGTGTTTCATCCCTATCGGCTAGTAAAAGATTTACGGACTAATGTTGAAACGGGAAACATTGACGCAGTCATGGATGGCAATTTAGATAATTTTATCGAAAGTTACTTGAAAAAGAGAAGTCAAACTTAACGCGTATCACCTCTCAGGGTTACCATTTTTTTGTTGCCCAAAAGCAAGAGGCGTGCTATACTAGAACTTGTTACGGTAGCCAGTTCCGGAAGGAATCACCATTGGAAGATTCTAGCGGATTGTTGCGTCAACGCCGAGAAAAATTGGAAGAGATTTTTCAATACGGCGTTCAGCCATATCCATACAACTACTCGCCAAATTTTACTACCCGCGAAATTCACCAACAATTTGCCAACATTGAGCACCAACCTGATGAATCTGAGCCTGTTTGCATTGCCGGGCGTATTATGACGAAGCGCGACCACGGCAAGAGCGGATTCGCGCATGTGCAGGACATGTCAGGCCGAATTCAGATATTTGTTCGGAAGGATTTGGTAGGCGAAAAAGCGTATGCAGTATACAAATCACTTGATGTGGGAGATGTCATTGGTGTAGAAGGACTCGTTTTTAGGACTCGAACCGACGAAATTACAGTGATGGTCAATGAAATTACGCTTTTGGCAAAATCCCTTCGTCCGCTTCCGGAGAAATGGCACGGCCTTCAGGACAAGGAGACACGGTATCGTCAACGGTATGCGGATTTAATCGTGAACCCTGGCGTAAAACAGGTCTTTATCAACCGGACGAAAATCATTCAGGCAATTCGCGAATTCCTCAATAGCCAAGATTTTATTGAAGTAGAGACGCCAATCCTCCAACCAATTTACGGCGGCGCGTTTGCTCGTCCCTTTGTCACGCACCACAACGCATTAGATACTCGGTTCTATCTCCGCATTGCGAACGAACTGTATCTCAAACGGCTGATCGTTGGCGGCTTTGACCGTGTGTACGAATTTGCAAGAGATTTTCGGAATGAGGGTATGGACCGCGACCACAATCCCGAATTTACGATGCTTGAACTTTATCAAGCCTATGCGGATTACGGGGATATGATGGAGTTGACGGAAAACCTCGTTGCTCACACCGCGCAAACGGTTCTCAACACTACAGAAATTTCTTATCAAGGCGAGGAAATCTCCCTAGCACCTCCGTGGCGCCGAGTCTCAATGATTGAGATTATTGAGGATGAAACTGGAATTGATATCGAGAATCTGAATAGCGGGCAGTTGGTGGATTTTGCATTAAAGTCCGGAATCGAGCTAGATGGAGCTGAATCGAAGGGGAATCTAATCGCGCTGTTGTTTGATAAATTGGTCGAGCCCAACCTTGTCCAACCGACGTTTGTTTGCGATTACCCCATTGAAATCTCCCCGCTGGCGAAGAAGAAACGAGGGAATGACGACTTGGTCGAACGGTTTGAACCGTTTATCGGTCGCATGGAAATAGGAAATGCATTCAGTGAATTGAACAATCCCATCGACCAGCGGGAACGGTTTATAGAACAAGCCAAGAAGTGGGAGGCGGGAGATCAGGAAGCGTTCATGATGGATGAAGATTATCTGCGTGCTTTGGAATACGGCATGCCGCCGACGGGAGGACTCGGTATTGGCATAGATCGGCTCACAATGCTGCTCACCGATCAGAGTTCAATCCGCGATGTAATTTTGTTCCCGCAAATGCGCCCGGAACGCGAACGGTGATTAATGAAATTGTGAATCCATAACAGTACCGCGTGATGTCATGCGCCAGGTGAACAGGTGCGGTTGCAGGGTTATGCCTCAAATGCGGAACGGTAGACCGTAGGTAAGGGACACGGATTGCTTTAAAGTGGAAATGTACGTAGTGAATTTAATGTGTTACATATTATGAAGTATGAATGGTTCATTGGCTCTCGATACCTGCGGTCGCAGCGCAAGCAGTCCTTTATATCCATTATCACCGTAATTTCTATCGGCGGGGTAGCGCTCGGCATTGCAACTGTCATACTTGTTATCTCTGTATTGAACGGATTTGATTACGGCTTAAGGCAGAAATTTCTGGCAAATGAAGCTCACATTATCATTCGATCTCCCGACGTTTACTTTAAGGATTACCAGGAAAAAGTCCAACAGGTCGAATCGGTAGAAGGGGTCGTGGCTGCTTCACCTGTAATTTATACCCAACTAGCCCTTTGGCCCAAGGACAGAGACACAATTGAATCGACAATTTACCTCAAAGGCATTGATTTGCGAAAGGAGGATAACGTAACGGGATTCTCGAATTTTGTCGATGGGTCAGTCGATTTCAAGAGTGCTCGATTGATTGAAGACGTGCGGAAACGTCTGGCTGGAAAAGAAACGATTGCCGGCGGTATAGTCTTGGGTCACCATGTTGCGAATCGCATGCACGTTTCAAAGGGCGATGTTCTTCGACTGATATTCCAAATGCGGCAGTCGCCCGTTCAACCGGACAGTTTTCTTCCTTTAATTCGCAATTTTGTTGTCATCGGATTTTACGAGTCCGGGATGTATACTTATGACAATGCGTTCGGCTTTATCGACCTAGAGACAGCGCAGAAAGCCTATGGGCAGCCGAACGCAATTAATATGATTGAGGTGCATATAGATAATGCCGATTTAGCGCCAGCAATCCGTAACCGTATCTTGGAAGAACTTCGTTTTGGTGAAGGGTTGCGGTCTATCCCTATTGCCCAGACTTGGATGGAGCTTCACGGACACCTTTTTGAGGCGTTTAGGTTGGAAAAAATTGTGACAGTGATTATTGAGGCTTTAATCATTATTGTCGCCGCATTCAATATCGCGAGTACATTAATCATGATGGTCATGGAAAAAACACGCGACATTGGAATTCTTAGGGCGATGGGTGGCTCCAAGGGATCAATTCGGAAAATTTTTGTCTTTCAGGGAACTGTCATCGGCATCCTAGGATCGCTATTGGGCACAGGGTTTGGTCTAGTCGTATGTTGGTTCCTTGAGTTGCAAATACTCCGTCCCTCACGCTGGTTTGCTTTGCTGATTCTGCTGCCCATTGCGATACATTTCGCGTTGCGGCGAATGAAAACATTGCATATCGGGCTAAAAGGGATACTCACATTGGTTTGGCTGGCGGCAATTGGTTTGTCTCTCTTCTGCCTAATTCAACCCATCTATCTCGACAGCATATTTGGGCAAGATTTTAGTCAGGTTTATCAACTCAACCGGTTACCCGTTAAAATCAACTGGTTTTTCGTTGGCTTTATTAACGCCCTATCATTCTCAATCTGCCTGTTGGCGACGATGTACCCTGCATGGCAAGCTTCGAAACTTAACCCTGTCGAGGCGCTGAGATATGAGTAATCTGATTCGGGTTGTGGATTTATATAAATCGTATTATGACGGGTTAACAGAACTTCCTGTACTCAAGGGGGTGGATTTAGAGGTGGAGTCGGGTGAAATCCTGGCGATTGTCGGCGCGTCAGGCGTTGGAAAGAGTACACTGCTTCATCTAATTGGCGGGTTAGACCGTCCAACGCGGGGGCAAATCTTTTACGAAAATCGAGATATTTTTGACTTTAATGACAGACGTTTAGATGGATTCAGAAATCAGGAAATCGGATTTGTCTTTCAGTTTCACCACCTATTGGGGGAGTTTACAGCAGTCGAAAATGTAGCGATGGCAGCGTGGATTGCCGGCGAAAACTCAGAGGCGGGATACGTCCGAGCCAAAGACTTGCTTGACTACGTGGGTTTAGAAGGTCGGCTTGCCCATTACCCCAGCCAACTGTCCGGCGGCGAACGGCAGCGTGTTGCGATCGCGCGCGCTGTAATCAACCAACCCCAAGCCGTATTAGCAGATGAACCGACGGGTAACCTCGATCGTCGGACAAGTGAAGCCGTGATTGATTTATTGTGGGACCTTAATAAGCAGTTGGGTCAAACTTTAATCGTTGTGACGCATAATCAAGCGATTGCCCGGCGAGCAGATCGGCACATTATCCTCGCCGACGGAAAAGTGTCAGATTTGGCGCAAATAGACAGCCAGTCTTCATAAGGAGCGAAATTTAGAGCATTAGCGAAGATTGTATCCCGGTTTAGGAACGAGGTTCGAAATCTTGGGCAATGCGTATTCAATTTTTAAGCGATAGATTTTACAGGGGAACCCGCACGGTCGCCCGCCGTGCGAAGGAAAATTGCTATGTTAGTTTATATTAATGGACAATATGTGCCGAAGGGAGAAGCAAAGGTTTCTGTTTTCGATCACGGTCTCCTCTATGGCGATGGAGTTTTTGAAGGAATTCGATCCTATGGAGGACGGGTGTTTAAGTTGGACGAGCATCTACAGCGGCTTTACGATTCAGCAAAGGCAATCATGCTGGAGATTGCGGTGCCAATCGAGGAGATGGAAGCCGCCGTATTGGAAACGCTTCGCCGAAATAATCTTTACGACGCTTATATTCGTCTGATAATCACCCGTGGTGTCGGCGATCTCGGTCTGGACCCGGACAAGTGCGGCCAACCCACGATTATTATTATCGCAGATAACATAACGCTTTACCCGCAGCAATGCTATGAGGACGGTCTGGAAATCGTAACGGTTCCGACCCGCCGGAACTACGCGGAAGCCATAAACCCGCGGATCAAATCGATGAACTACCTCAATAATATCTTGGCGAATATAGAGGGTAAACAGGCTGGAGCCGGTGAAGCACTGATGCTTAATGCCGAGGGTTTTGTTGTCGAGTGTTCGGGTGACAATATCTTCTTCGTCAAAAATGGTACAGTTGTCACCCCGCCCATTCATATTGGCATTCTAGAGGGCGTAACGCGCAATTCGGTAATCGACTTAGCGAGGGATCTGGATCTTGTTGTGGAGGAGAAAATTTTCACGCGCCATGACCTTTATATCGCTGATGAATGCTTTCTAACGGGCACAGCCGCTGAAGTTATTCCTGTTGTGAAAATAGATAGCCGTGTCATTGGCAATGGGAGTCCTGGTGTCGTAACTCAGAAGTTGATTGAGAAATTTCACCAGATTACAGGATTAGTGGGTTCCCCAATTTATCCCGATTGATGCAGGCATTGTTCGGTATACCAAGAGAATCGCGGAGATAGTTCTCCCATTTGGATTATTAGTTTAGGCGAAAATGCATATTCGACAAAGGTCATCTTTTGGTGGCCGCGTTGACTTATGTCTTGATGGCAGGATACACGATAGAAAGGAGAAATCATCGTGAACCCGATTAGAACCGTTTTATTTGTTGTGATGCTTACCGTAGTCATGGGTTCAGTTAACCTCTATGCTGAAGAAACAACACCCGCAAACGATGACGCCTTGACTGTCAAGAAAATCTCGTTTCAAGGAGCGAAAGGCGGTCCGGAGGACATGCTTCGTGCAATTATACAGACCAAAGTCGGCGAAGAAATTTCTCCTGACCAATTAACGAAGGATATCAAGAATCTTTACAAAGATACAGGCTTTTTCTCCGACATTGCCGTTGATGTTGAACCGCTAGATGAAGGCGGACTTGAAGTCATTTATCGATTAACGGAAAGCCCCAAGATTGAAGGCGGCATTAACATTATAGGGAATGAAAAGTTGAGTTACAAAAAAATCAATGGCGAGATTACACTCAAACCAGGCGAAATCTACAGCGATCAACGCCGTTGGGAAAGCGAGCAGAAGATTCTTAATGCCTACAAAGACGCTGGTTACTATCTAGTTGGTGTGCAAACCCATGCGGATTTGAATCCGGAGAACAATACGATTTCGGTAACATTTGACATTAGTGAAGGTCCAAGAATCAAAGTCCAAGAAATAAACTTCATTGGCAACGATGAAGTCTCCTCGAAAAAACTCGGGAAGCAGATGAAAATCCGTGTTGGAAAGCATTTTGACGAAAAATTACTTAAAGCGGATTTACTCACATTGCTTCACTATTATCAGGATAGGGGATACACTCAGGCAAAAATCAACGACGATTATACAAAACGCTTCACTGATGATAAGACAGGGATGATGCTGGACATTACCGTCGATGAAGGCACGCAATACATCGTCGATTTATATGACATTAAACTTCAACAGTCGGATAAACCGGCGTTTTCCGAAGAAAAGATTCGTGATATGCTAGAGCCGCCTGAGGGCGAAATCTTCAATAGCGGCGAATTTCAAAAATCCCTTGACGAGATTCAAGAAGCCTACCAAAATAAGGGTTATATCTTAGCCGAGATTGTTCCTCACCCTAATTATGACGAAGAGAGTGGGAGCCTCAAGATTGCATTGAACGTGAACGAAGGGGCTGTCATCGTCATTGATAAAGTTAGCATCAACGGTTTAGAAAAGACAAGAGAGAATGTAATACGGCGCGAGCTTAATCATTTAGATATAAAATCGGGCGAATTTTTTGATGTTGCCTCCTTGCGCAAAGCGCGTCAGCGGCTTTTCCAGATGGGCCCATTCATTCGAGGTGTGGACTTTGTACCAAGTGAATCGGAAGGAACACTGCGGGATCTTAGCGTAAACGTTGCGGAATCCCCGCGCACGGGTATGTTTAGTTTGGGAGGCGGTTATGGAACTGAAGGGGGAATTTTTGGCGTCGCGGAAGTCGGCGAAAATAACCTCTTCGGACGTGCCTACCGTATTCACTTGAAGGGCGAGTTAGGCGCCAGAGATCGGCACACCGCTGAACTTCGGTTCAATACACCCTGGATTCTCGGGACGCCCACCCGCCTCAATCTGAGTTTGTACAATACCCGTAGGTCATATCGATATAATAGATATTCGCCGTTTACCAGCAATTACTCAAGCCGGCCTTTGAATACTTGGGGCAATCGGGATGTTTTTACGCGTAAAGGCGGCGCTATAACGCTCGGGCGTCCAATCACTAGAGATATGGATGCATCCGTACGCCTTAAAAACGAGCGTGTTCATTACACCAATGCCTTTGACCCCGTCACCGGAGAACGTGAAAATATTGTTAGTCGCTTAACTCGTAGCGTGACGTTTTTCTTGTCAAGGGATACGCGCGACTATTGGCGGAGTTCCTACTACCCGGTATCTGGGCTTCTTAACACAGCCTCCTATGAATACGCCGGCGGAATTTTTGGCGCAGAAAATCGGTTTCAAAGATATTCTCTGGACTCCAGTTTATTTGTAAATACAGGGCGGCATTTTGTCTTTGCCAGCCATGTGCGAGCCGGATACTTGAAAAGCCGCATTGAGGATAGCAGCGTCCTTCGCTATGAACGCTTCCGCCTCGGCGGCGACGACACCATCCGCGGGTATGAGTGGCATGAAATCAGTCCGAGCGATGGCGCATTTTTCGGTGGAAACAAGATGGTTTACGGGAATTTTGAATATCGTATTCCAATCAGCCCACAGTTAACCGGCGCCGTGTTTTTTGATATCGGACATGTGTGGCACGAGAGTACCCCAAATATCTTCAAAGACCTTAATTTTAAGAAAGGTGCCGGTGTTGGCATCCGCTTTGATTTGCTGGGCATGCTCGCGCGATTGGAATGGGGATATGGATTTGATCGCGATAGAAACGGCGACGGTATTAAGGAGCCGGGGGGTAAGATTCACTTCACTATTGGCCCAGGTTTTTAATTGCCTTCGGGTGAACTGCAATTACCGGAAGGTTCACATACTCTAACAAGGATGAAAGCATGATACGCAACCGGAAATTATATTTACCTTTTAGCATCGTTTCATCGGGGTTGTTTCTTCTCCACCTTTGTGCATTGGCGCAAAGCAATTTCAAAATCGGCGTTGTGGACACCCAAGGTGTGTTTGAAAGTTACAAAAAAGCTGAGCAAGCGATAAATGTTCTGAAATCCGCAGAAAAGCGGCTTAGCGATAAACTGGAAGCACTTAGGGAAGAAATCGTAGACATGGAGGACAGTCTGACCAAGCAAAAACTTTTCCTTGATGAATCGGCCACACAGACTTTAGAGGGTGACATTCTGCGGAAAAAGCAGGAGTTTCAGCGTGAGCTGGAGGTCGGCCAAGGCGCGCTACAGGAAAAACAGACGGAACTGTTCCAGCCCATTTTGAATGAGATTCAAGCGTTAATTCAACAGATTGGTACGAACGAAAATTATAGTATAATCCTCGAAAAACGCCTTGTGACGCTGTATGTTGACCCGAAGCACGATTTAACGAATAACATTATTGAGATATTGAATACAGAATACGAACAAGAAGCCACTGCTGAGGATGAAAAACCCGCTGCAGCAACTGGCGCCAATAAAGAAGAGTAGCTGCTGGCACATGTACGGTTTTCAATGTACAGTGGAGTAGGCTATTGGCGGGTTGTGCGTTCGCAGATGGCCGGGAGTCAAATAAGAGCAGCATAAGGGAGCAAGGTTGATGCGCAGCAATCGTCAACTCGGAGAACGATGGTAAAGAAGTTGAAGGAAGTCTGTGAGTTAATCGGTGGAGAGTTGTGCGGCGACGGCGAGATTGAAATTCGGGGCGTTTCGGGTATTAAGGAGGCGAAAGAGCACGAAATTACCTTTGTCGCAAACGCCAAGTATCGGGGGGAAATAGAGCACACACAGGCTTCCGCAGTTATCATCGGCAAGGACTTTATTCCGACGAATGGAGAAAATGGCAAGCCGACGATCCGAGCTGATAATCCGTATTTTGCTTTCGTCAAAGTGATGGAGATGTTTGCATGGCCAAAACGGGAAACCGAGTACGGCATCCATGAAACTGCAATCATCGGCAAAAACGCCCAGATTGGGGAGCAGGTTTCAATCCAAGCCTTTGCCGTCGTCGGCGATAACGTCAAAATTGGCAATGGTGCGGTTATCAACCCATTCGTGTATATCGGAGATGACGTCGAGATTGGAAGTGATGTGCTCTTCTATCCCGGTGTCACCATTTACGACGCGGTCAAGGTTGGAAATCGTGTCATTATTCACAGTAGAGCGGTAATTGGCAGCGATGGATTTGGTTTTGCCGCTGTCAGCGATCGGTACTACAAGATTCCACAGGTTGGCACAGTAATCGTTGAGGACGATGTCGAAATTGGCGCCAATTCGACAATAGACCGCGCTACGATGACGAATGGGGCGACAACAATCAAGCGCGGCACCAAAATCGACAATCTGGTGCAGGTTGCTCACAATGTCATAATTGGTGAAGATTGTTGTATCGCTGCCCAATCAGGAATCGCAGGCAGCAGCGAACTCAAAGACAGGGTAACGATGGCGGGGCAATCAGGGGTCGCAGGGCATCTCACAATAAGCGAAGGGAACATTATCTTTGCAAAATCCGCCGTTACAAAAGATACACCGGCGGGAAGTTATGTGTCCGGCTTCCCGGCGCGGCCGCACGCTCAGCAATTACGTATCCAAGCCTCTCTCCGCAAACTACCTGCTATGTTGCAAGAGTTCTCCCGGCTACAGCAGCGAGTGCTTGAGTTAGAAGATAAATGCCGCCGAATTAATGAGGAATCGACTGGGTCGTAGAAAAGTTTCAAAACACCTAACTCCCCTCCCAATGAAATGGTGTATTCCTGTTCTGGCTTATCATCAAGTGGACGTTGAATTCGAACTTGGGGTAAACTCTATTTCTCCGCAAACTTTTGAGTCCCAGATGCGATTTATTGCGGCGCAGGGGTATACCGCTATCACCCCGGATAGCTTAATTCATTTCATCTCATCTCATTCCGCATTGCCATGTAATCCAATCCTCATTACCTTCGATGACGGCTATGAAAGCTTCTATAATTTCGCCTACCCGATCCTGAAAAAATACGGCTTAACGGCAACTGTATTTATGATTGCGGCATACATTGGACGGTTAAATGAGTGGGATGTGCAGCGCAGTTTAAAACGCCCTAAACATCTAAGCGAAAGCCAAATTAAATCACTCGTCCAAAATGGGATTGGGTTTGGGTCCCACGGATTGCACCACCGCTTCTTAACGCATTGCAGCCGGGTCGAGGCAAACGCAGAGCTCGAGGAATCTAAATACCGGCTCGAGCATATTATAGGCCGCCCCGTTCGGAGTTTCGCATATCCGTATGGAAGTGTGAATGCGGAGACATTGGATTTGGTGAAATCTGCCGGATACCGCATCGCGTTTAGCTTGGATCCAGTCCGGGAGTTATCACTTGAAGCGATGTACCGTTTCCCGCGGATGGGAATCTATCGATGTGACACCTTTCGATCTTTCCAGGGAAAACTCGGTTTATTGGGAAGACGCCGTTTTAAATTTGAGTGCTTAAAAAACAGACTCATCAATCGTTTTGCATACTTAAACGTACTACGTTACGCGTGATGCGTCATACGCAAGAATTCCCATGTATTGTGGACGCGGCATCTCAGGCGCAGTCGGATTTGGAATGGGAAATTCACTCACTCAAACTAAGCTGCAACCCACGAAACGCAGCGCGATACATCTATTGGATTATATAATTGTACTTCGTCCAACACTGCTGCTGCCGGTTTGGACGCTTGTGTTGCTTGGCTATTATGGCGCATTGTCTGACACTTCTACATACGAAGGATTGAGGGCAGTACAGCTCTCATTTCTGCCGAAATTTAATATTTTGGTTCGTCCCAATCATGAGTTGCTGGGTACCCTCTGTTTGTACTCTATGCTGATGGGGGCGATATACATCATCAACCAGATATGTGACAAAGAAACAGACGCAGCAAACAACAAACTCTTTCTCGTTGCGCAGGGACATGTGAAAATACGGCTGCTTGTGTTGGAAGCCGGCATGTTACTTGTTTCTGCCGTGGTTTGGGCAGGTTTCTGGTTTAGAAACAACCTGAGCTATCTCGTCCTAATTGGGCTTTCAATCTTACTTGGCGTCGTTTATTCCATTCGTCCAGTTCGATTAAAAGGGAGACCCTTCCTCGACCTTCTAGCCAACGCCGCCGGCTATGGCGGCATCGCATTTTTAATCGGCTGGGGGTTAGCAGCGCCGATGAACGGCGAAGCCTTGCGGCGGATAATCCCTTATGCCTTGTGTGTGGGGGCAGCCTTTGTCAACACGACGCTCCCGGATTTGAACGGCGACAATGAGTTCGGAGATCGTACGACCGGCGTAATGTTAGGCGCCAAGCTATCCTGCTTGTTGAGCTTGGTGCTATTGGTGGGAGCAATTTTGGCTGCATGGTGGGTCAAAGATATGATACCATTATTTACCGCATTACTCTGTTTACCGCCTTTCATATATATGAACTTCAGGAGAGAACGAAGGGTTATAATCTTCGCGGCACGGGCAGGTATACTCATTCTTTCACTTATCGCTTGTGTTCTAGCCCCATTTTACATAATTTTGCTCGCAGGAAGCCTAATTTTCGTTCGCTGGTATTATTCCGTTAGATTCGGCATCACATATCCGGGCCGCGAAGCGTAATAATCCAACGCATTAAACTATTACCCTAATGAATTCAGCTTATCTTGAACTTTCACGTCCAATAAACGGGTTGATCGCTTTTTTCTCCGTCTATCTCGGAGCGATGTTTGCAGTCGGGTTGGGGGAATGGGTCGTCGCTACTAATATCAATGTGTTGTTGGCAGCGAGTTCGGCGTTTCTGCTCCTATCGGCGGGCAATGCGCTCAACGACTATTGTGACTACGAGATAGATCGGATTAACAAACCCGGTCGTCCGATTCCGTCCGCAAGGATTTCCCGACAAGGCGCTATGGTGTTTTCTATAACATTGATGGGACTGGGAATCTTGTTTGGGTTTACAGTTAACCTGCATACTGCGGCAATTACCGTCACCGTGTCCGGTTGTCTTGTCTTGTACGCGTTCTGCTTGAAACAAACACCGTTATTCGGTAATCTCCTAGTTGGGGTACTGACAGGCTTAACTTTCATTGTAGGAGGAACCTCGGTGCGGACTGTTTCCGGTACGTTCGTTCCAGCGGTATTTGCTTTCCTGTTTACCACCGCAAGAGAGATAATTAAAGACATTGAAGATGTGGAGGGTGATGTCCGGCACGATGCGCGTACAATTCCTGTAGTTTGGGGAAAACGGGTTGCCGTGCTGATTGCACTCATCTTTATCGCCGCGGTTATATTGTTCAGTCCGATTCCATATTTTCTGAATTGGTATTCGTGGCATTATCTTTTAACCGTTATCGTAGGTGTGGATTTGGTATTAATATATCTAGGCTATCGGCTTTGGCGGAATGATTCCAGAGCCAACAGCGCACAGATTCAAAAATGGATGAAGTGGGACATTTTCATTGGATTGGGGGCAATCTACCTTGGATCCTCCCCATAGGCAAAAGTGGCGAATCGAGCGGTTATAAATAGTAAGAAGCATCCTATCATCTCTGAATTTCGCAAACTTAGCTCACTAAACGGGAGAATGAAGGCGTCCAGATTTGTGGTCGAAGGCGTTACGCTCGTCGATCGTGCAGTTCATGACAGGTTACCGGTTGACAAAATCCTTTATACTCCCGACCTGTTGGCGAATGAGCGGGGGGTTGCATTACTGAATAATTCCGCCGCAGCAAAATTCGCCCCATTTATGCTTAGCGCCGGACTAATGGGGACCATTACCAGCACGAGACCGGTTCCAGCCGTGATCGCATCGGTTTGGATGAATTACCAGAACGCGGCAGATCTTCACCTGCCGGCTGAGAGTACGCTGTTAATCGCCGATAGTGTCACCAATCCGGATAACCTTGGCATGGTGCTGCGCACCGCTGAAGCGGCGGCAGTTGATTCCGTCGTGTTCATCGGAGAAGGCGCAAACCCTTTCCATAAGAACTGTGTCCGGGCTGCTAGAGGAGCTGTTGGGCGCAGTTCACTGGCGTTTTGCGAGTCACCGGAAGATTATTTCCCTCAGTTGATTTCGGCTGAATTTGAGATTCTCGGTGCCACCGCCAAGGCGAACACGAGCCTGTATGATTTGGAACTTAGTACCCCCTTGGCGATTGTGGTGGGAAATGAAAACGAAGGAATCAGGGAAGAAATTCTCCAACTTTGCACCAACCTTGTCAAGATTCCTATGGCGCCTGGCCAATCCTCGTTGAACGTTGCGGTCGCCGCTGGAATAATACTGTTTGAACACGCCCGCTGTCAGCAGTTTCAAGCGGTAAATTAACTTCGATACCAAAAGCATAAGAAAAATAGTTGACCATTAACCGTAAAATGAATCCAAATATTAGGAAACTCGCACTGTAGAAATTACGTTCTCAAGCGGGAAAGGCATGCGATGATTCTTATAGACGAAGAACTTTGTAGTTATTGCGGGGCTTGTGTTGCCGTCTGTCCTGAGAACATCATTGATCTCGTTGATATCTATCTGAAAATAGACCAGCCCAAGTGCACCGACTGTGCGCGATGCATCAAAGGTTGCCCGGTAGGCGTGCTTGCATTAGAACGAAACGGTAAGGTGTATTACCCAGCGTACGAAGGACGGGGACTTTTTTGATGGTTCACTCGGACTATGATGTCATTGTTGTCGGTGCCGGCCCTGGGGGTGCAATTGCCGCTAAGGTTGCCGCAGAAAATAGCTTGCGTGTCTTGTTGTTGGAAAAACGTCAGGAAATTGGCGCGCCGGTGCGTTGAGCGGAGGGGATTGGTACAGCGTCGCTGTGCGAGTTTATTCAGCCCGATCCGGCGTGGGTTTCGCGCGAAATTAACGGCGCTCGAATCTTTTCTCCCAACGAAACCGCCGCCACAATCCATTTTCCGGGCGCCGGTTATGTTTTAGAACGCAAGGTTTTCGATCGAGTCTTGGCGGAAATGGCGGCGGATGCGGGTGCCGAAATTATCGTTAAAGCACGGGCGACGACCGTTTCCAAGTCAGATGACGGTTTCGTCAACGGGGTGGTATTCCGTTATTTCGGACGTGACTACTCATGTAAGGCGAAGGTCGTCATCGCTGCCGACGGAATTGAATCGCAGGTAGCGCGGTGGGCGGGCATAGATAGCACGCACGATTTACGTGACGTGGACATTTGCGCCCAATACTTAATTTCTAAGATTGACATTATCCCCGATTTCTGCGATTTTTACCTTGGCCGCGAGCTTGCGCCGCGAGGCTATGCCTGGGTTTTCCCTAAAGGAGATGACATTGCGAATGTCGGCATCGGAATCGGCGGGACAATCTCCGGTAAGGGCGGGAAGCTCGCCATCGACTATCTAAATGAATTCGTCAAACGAAAATTTCCGCACGGAAAAATTCTTGCGCAGGTCGTCGGTTGTGTGCCGGTAGGGAATAGTCTGCCCAAGATTGTGGGTGACGGGATTATGCTGATTGGCGATGCGGCGCACCATAGCGATCCTATTTCTGGCGGCGGGGTCGCAAACGCAATGTATTCGGGACAATTTGCCGCCAACGCGGCGGTCGATGCTATCCGAATTGGAGATGTGTCCGCAAAGATTTTGAGCGCTTATCAAAACCGGTGGGACAAGGAAATTGGCAGTAATTTCAAGCACGTCTGCCGAATACGAGATGGTGTGCTTAAGTTCAGTGATGACCTTTTTGACAAGTGTGCGGAGGTGGTGTCAAAGATGCCGCCTGGCAAGGTCAACATGACTCAGATTTTTAAGACGGTGTTGATGCACCAACCACGCTTGCTACTGGAATTGAGACATCTCATACGCTCCGGATGGCTCTGACGCAATCGGTGTAATTCCATCAGATTCAATGGCGGCGAGAGCAGATTTGAAAAAACGAATCTCCAAACACCTAACCCCATGAAATCAGGTTCAACCTTAGATTACCTACTGAATGTTCTGTCAAGATGCAGAGCAGGCTACATTGTGCTCTTAGACCCGGATCGGCATTCCATCGCCGATTGCATGCATGTTGCGCATCAAGCGGAAGAAGCAGGAGTTGATGCACTGTTGCTGGGGAGCAGCCTCTTGACAAATGACCTCAACCCGTTTGCAAAAGCCTTGAAGGACGAGACGTCTTTACCGGTCATTGTGTTCCCCGGGGACTCTATGCACCTATCCCAGCATGCCGATGCCATATTATACCTAAGCCTAATCAGCGGCCGGAATGCCAATTTTCTAATCGGCGAGCAGGTCAAAGCGGCGCCATTAATTCACCGTTGCGGTATAGAGGCGATATCCACAGGGTATATGCTTATTGACGGTGGTACCGCTACGTCGGTTGAAGTTATGAGCGGGACTGCCCCGCTTCCGCGTGATAAATTGGACATTGCGTGGGCGCACGCGCTTGCTGCAGAGTATCTCGGTATGAAGTTCATCTATCTTGAGGCGGGCAGCGGCGCAAAAATACCCGTTCCGGAGGAATTAATCGGCGCCGTTCGCAAACACGTTACTATTCCTATCATAGTGGGCGGAGGAATCACGACGCCGGAGTTGGCTGTTGCAAAGGTAAACGCCGGGGCAGACTTTATTGTGACAGGAAACGTCATTGAACAGCAAAACTCCTTCTCGTTAATGAATAGATTCGCAGATGCAGTCCATGGATGAGTGTGCATACAGATAGGGTGCAGTGTTACTTAAATGCGAGTGGCCGGTAAGGTGGCACAATTTAGACTGGTCTTCGAGGTGCAGAGAGAAAGGGTTCGTGTCGATGACGCTGGCATGTGACTCTTTTCCTTTTGGCTTGACACATCGGTGAGTAAAATGGTATCTTTACCCGATTTAGCACTCGTATGAGAAGAGTGCTAACATTAAGAGAGATGGGGGCGGCGCCATTGACAACCGCTGTGCTGAATGCCCGAAAACGCGAGGTGCTTGAAGCGATTATTACATGCTATAATCGGACAGCGAAGCCTGTCAGCTCCCGGACGATTGCTCGGCAATGCGACATGAGATTGAGCCCGGCAACTATTCGGAATACGATGGCGCAGCTTGGAGAATATGGCTACTTGGCGCAACCGCATACGTCGGCGGGGCGAATCCCAACGGAACTCGGATATCGCGTGTACGTCGACAATATGATGACAACTCAACGGTTAACGGATGAGGAGTGTAGATTCATTCGACAGTGGTACGACTCATCGGAACTCGATATTTTTGAAACCGTCGAACAGACTTCTAAGATTTTATCTCAAATTTCTCATTACATCGGAGTTGCTTTAAGCCCTCAATTGCATGATGGTATTCTACGGCGATTGGAACTCATTCCGCTCGATACCCAGCGGGTAGTAGTCGTATTGATTGCGAATTCAGGGCTTGTCAAGAATCAAGTGATTTCCATCCGTGAAAGCGTATCCAAAGCAGATATCAAACGAATCAGCCGAATACTGAATGAAAAGTTAGCGGGATTGTCGTTGGGGGAGATACAACGAATTTCACAAAGCCATAAAAATCTAAAAGCGGTTTTCGATCAGGATCTGTCTGATTCTGTCGCAACGCTGGCGCGCAACACCTTTTCGCTGGATAGGGAAATCCACGTTTATCTAAACGGCACTTCCAATTTTTTCGGCCAGCCTGAATTTTTGGAAGTGGAACAAATTGAACCGTTGTTTCGTTTTTTGGAGCAAAAAGAACGAGTAGCAGACCTCCTCTCGCCAAAGAAAGAGAGTCCTGACATTCAGGTGCTTATCGGCAGCGAAAATAGGTGTGAAGGCATGGAGATGTGCAGTGTCGTCCAGTCGACTTTTAGCGTTCAAGGCGATTTACTCGGCACCATAGGCGTGATCGGACCAACGCGGATGGAATACTCGCGTGTGGTGTCAATCGTAAAATTTACGGCGCATGTTATCGGTCAACATCTTCAAAAGGCGGTATGATGAGCCATTAGTGATTGAATCCATTGATACGAGGTGATGAAATGTCAGAAACAATAGAGGTACAAATAGAGGCGGAAGCCGAAGGCACTACATCGGAAGATGGCGAAAAAGACGCTCAGGCAGATTCGGCGGACGAAGCGCCAGCCTCTGAAGCTGAAGCCTCGGAGGATGCTAGTGAAAGCGTGGACGAAGCGGAATCCGAGTCGGAAGCAGCGCCTTCCGCCGAAGAATTTGCTCGGATGAAAGAGGAGTTAGATAGCGCACAAGCCAAGAATGCCGAGTTTGAAGATCGGTCTGATCGGATGCTTCGTACCATTGCCGACTACGAAAATTCAAAAAAACGCGCGGAGCGTGAGAAAACTGAGTTCTTTAAGTATGCAGTCGAAGGCGTCGTCAAAGATTTAATTTTAGTCATGGACAGTATAGAAAGAGGTATCGAATCCGCAAAGGAGTCGAAAGATTTTGATTCTCTGAACGAAGGCATTCAACTGATTCACAAGCAACTTGGCGAATTACTCAAAAAGCGAGATGTAACGGTGATTGAAGCTCAAGGTGAGCCGTTCGATCCGAATCTCCACGAAGCGGTAATGCACATTGACTCTGAAGATGTCGAGGAAAACGCCGTAATTGAGGAGTTTCAACGCGGGTATCTGCTGCACGACCGGGTCATTCGCCCATCTATGGTATCGGTCTCTAGGGGAAAACCACAGACGGAAAACACATCACCGGACGATGAAGGTGAAAAGGAGGAAGAATCGAATGAGTAAAGTGATTGGAATAGACCTTGGTACCACAAACTCGTGCGTCGCAGTATTGGAAGGAGGTGAACCGAAGGTTATCCCCAACACTGAGGGAAGCCGTACTACACCCTCAGTGGTCGCATTTACAAAAGATGACGAACGAATTGTGGGGCAAGTTGCAAAAAGGCAAGCTGTGACCAATCCCGAGAACACCGTCTTTTCTGTCAAGCGTTTTATGGGGCGGCGTTATGAGGAGGTAACGCAAGAAATTGAGCGGGTGTCTTATCAAGTCGTAACAGGACCCAACCAGGAAGCAAAAGTTAAAATCGGCGACCAAGAATATGCGCCTCTCGAATTATCGGCAATGACATTGCGAAAGATGAAAGAGACTGCCGAAGCCTACCTCGGTGAAGCCGTCTCACAAGCTGTGATTACTGTTCCTGCCTATTTTAATGATGCGCAGCGGCAGGCGACAAAAGACGCCGGACGCATCGCGGGGCTGGAAGTGTTGCGCATTATCAATGAACCGACCGCCGCTTCGCTAGTGTACGGTCTGGACAAGAAGTCGGACGAAAAAATCGCGGTCTATGACCTTGGCGGAGGGACATTTGACATCTCAATTCTTGAAATCGGCGATGGCGTTTTCGAGGTCAAAAGCACCAATGGAGACACGCATCTTGGCGGCGATGATTTCGATCAGTGCATCGTCGATTGGTTGGCGGAAGAATTTCTGAAGGACAATGGCATTGATTTACGCAAAGATCCAATGGCGCTCCAACGCCTGAAAGAAGCCGCTGAAAAGGCTAAGTGTGAACTGTCTACGGCGCTGCAGTCGGAAGTTAATCTGCCATTTATCACAGCGGACGCCAGCGGTCCCAAGCATATGACTATTACGCTTACCAGAGCCAAGCTTGAGCAACTGACCATGAACTTAATTGAACGGACAATTGAACCCTGCCGGCAAGCCATGGCGGACGCTGAATTGAGTCCTTCGGACATTGACGAAATCGTGCTCGTCGGCGGACAGACCCGTATGCCCAAAGTTCAGGAGATGGTTGAACAGCTATTCACTAAGGCGCCGCACAAAGGCGTCAATCCTGACGAAGTCGTCGCTATCGGCGCGGCAATTCAGGCCGGAGTGCTATCCGGTGATGAAGGGGTCAAGGATGTTCTATTGCTTGATGTAACTCCCCTGTCATTGGGTATTGAGACACTCGGACAGGTCTTTACACGGCTGATTGAACGTAATACAACCATCCCGACCAAGAAAACGCAAATTTTTTCGACAGCCGCTGATAACCAAGAGGCTGTCAATATTCACGTCTTGCAGGGCGAACGTGAAATGGCGGTCTATAACCGGACACTAGGACGCTTTGATTTGGTCGGTATTCCCCCCGCACCGCGCGGTGTGCCCCAGATTGAAGTCACCTTTGATATTGACGCCAACGGGATTGTGCATGTCTCAGCGAAAGATTTAGGTACCGGAAAGGAGCAGAAGATTCGCATTGAGTCTTCCAGCGGACTGTCAGATACTGAGATTGAGCAGATGATTAAGGATGGTGAGGCTCATGCGGAGGAAGATCAACAAAGAAAAGAGACGGTTGAAGTTCGAAACCAAGCCGATTCGCTCGTCTATGGCACGGAGAAATCCCTACAGGAATATGGCGACAAAGTCTCTGAAGCCGATCGAATCACCATAGAAACGGCGATTCAGAAACTGAAAGAAAGCTTAAAAGGCGAAGATGTTGAAACAATAAAAACAGACACCGAGGCGTTGCTGCAAGCTTCCCACAAGTTGGCTGAAGCCATGTATGCCGAGGCGGCGGCTGACGGGCAAAATGATGCTGAAGCGGGGACGGAAACGGAGAATCAGACAGAAAATGCGGATGCTGAGGAGAAAATCATCGACATCGAAGCAGAAGATGTTGAGCATACTGGTGACCGCTCTGATGAAAAGGCTGCGGGCAGTACCGATAAGCAATAGAGGAGAGTTCCATGAGAGAAAAACGAGATTACTACGAAGTGCTCAGCGTGGGCAGAGGAGCGAGCCAAGACGAGATTAAGAAGGCGTACCGGAAGCTCGCAATAAAATTCCATCCGGACAAGAACCCCGGCGACAAAAACGCGGAAGAGAGTTTCAAAGAGGCAACTGAGGCGTATGAGGTTTTGGGTGACGCTGAAAAGCGCAGCCGTTACGACCAGTTCGGCCATGCAGGCGTAGAAGGTTCGATTAGATCTGGCGGGTTCGGGTTTGATTTCGGAAACTTTGAGGACATCGTCGGCGATATCTTTGGCGACTTTGGAGATCTTTTCGGAACCGGCAGTACCCGCGGGCAAAGAGCGCCGAAACGGGGCCGCAGCCTGCAATACAACTTACAAATTTCACTGGAAGATGTTATAAATGGAAAAACTGCCCCGATTGATGTCCCGCGCCTTGAATCGTGTAAGGCTTGCCATGGGACAAGAAGCGAGCCCGGTTCAAGCCCCCAAACCTGCCCGGATTGCCACGGGCGCGGTCAAGTTACACGTTCACAGGGCTTTTTTTCCATGTCCCGAACCTGTTCACGGTGCCGCGGTGAGGGTCAAATCATCTCTCGTCCGTGTAAATCATGCCAAGGTCAAGGCGTCGTGCGGGTGACTCGGCAACTGAAAGTGGCAATTCCAAAAGGCGTTGATACGGGATTCAAAATTTCGTTGCGCGGTGAAGGTGAGGCTGGGGTTAACGGCGGCCCGCCCGGCGATCTCTATATTTTGATTGAAGTTGCGCCCCACAATCGATTCGATCGGGAAGACAACGACCTAATTACAGTAGCCACAATCTCCTTCACACAAGCTGCGCTGGGCGCGGAGATTGAAGTTGATACAATTGATGGGCCTATCCCGCTTACCATCCCGCCCGGAACGCAATATGGCGGGAGATTGCGCATTCCCGGTAAGGGCGTTCCACACCACAATCACTATGGGCGTGGGAATTGCATCGTGAAGGTTAGAATAGAAACGCCATCGCGTTTAACCGATCGAGAAAAGGAGATGTTGGCGGAGTTTGCCCGAGTCCGAGGAGAGCAGGTAGGTGGGGAGCACACCGGGTTTTTCGACAAATTAGGCGATAAGCTGTTTCACCGGCACAATCACGACGACGAGGACCAATAAAATCATGTGTGGTGCGGAAGGCTGGAACGCACGATTCTGAAAAAGGCGCCTTTGAACAGATCTCAATCGTGGTTCGTTTCTACGTTATTTTCCGCCCTTATGTAAGAATTTCCGAACCGTGTTGACTAACGTGCCTTCCGCAAGCCACTTCGCGGCAACCTGCCAAACGATGCTGGAAAAGGTTGGATAAACGTGTATTACCGAAGTCAACTTGCGCAACGAAATCCCTGCCTTCATTGCTAAAACAAACTCGTGGAGAATCTCCCCGGCGCGCGGACCAATCAGGTGTACACCTAGAATCTTGCCGGTCCACTTTGTCGCAACAATCTTGATAAATCCCTCTGTTTCACCTTCTGCCACTGCTCTATCCACATCTTTAAAATCCACGGTAAAGACATCGACATCACCGTATTTCCGCCGCGCTTCTGCTTCTGTCAGTCCGCACCGGGCTACCTCCGGATCGCAAAATGTTGTCCAAGGGACTACAGTGTAATCAATTGATGCAGCCCCCGGGAAGAAGATGTTGCGAATTATCTGCTGCGCTTGGAATGCTGCGACGTGGGTAAACAGGTAATGTCCGATGACATCGCCGGCGGCATAAATATTCTTGACCGAGGTTTGTAGCTTCTCGTTGACTTCAATTCCGTGTTTCCCTACCCGTACACCTATTCGTTCAAGCCCCAATCCTTCGATGTTGGGGTTTCGGCCTGTCGCTATCAAGATCTGATCTACTGTCAGTTCCCGCTTCTCGCCGCGTGTATCCAGCACAACACTGTAATTCCCATTAGTCGGAGCGCGGCGATTTTCATCGTGATTTGGTACGGCATCTGTCACTTCGTGGAGATTGGTGTTGAGGAGAATCGAGATGCCTTCTGCTCGAAGGCACTCCAGCATCCGATTGGAGACGACGGGCTCTTCCCTTGGCAGAATGCGATCACTCCGCTGCACAATTGTGACCGCTGCGCCCAAACGGTGGAAGGCTTGCCCTAATTCGACGCCAATTGGCCCGGCGCCCGCCACTAGCAGCGTTTGCGGGAGGTAATCTATCTCCCAAACGTTGTGGCTGTCCAAATAGTTGATGGATTCAATACCGGTAATTGGCGGCGCGGCAGGGCGGGATCCGGTTGAAATTACGTATTTCTTACTAGTCAGGGAAGTCGTATCGTGCTTCTCACTATCTTCGACAATGAAAGACCTCGGTGAGTCAAAATGCCCGCTGCCAAAGATGACATCAACGCCCAATTCACGGAATCGCTCCGGATTATCGTGTTCGCGCTCAATAGTCCCCTGGGCGCTCCGGACATGCTGCATGACACGCTGAAAGTCGATGCCCACGCCTCCAACCGTAATCCCGAAACGTTCCGCCGTATTCATGAGGTGGGCGATGTGGGCGGATTTCAGAAACGCCTTTGACGGGACACACCCTGTCCACAAGCAATCGCCGCCTAGTTTATGTTTCTCGACGAGAGCCGTCTTCTTTCCCAGCTTTGCACTCGCTACTGCTAAAACCAAGCCTGCACTGCCGCCGCCGATAATCGTGAGATCGTATTCGTTCATTGCTGTATGGGTCAAACAGCGGTACGGTTGCGATTATACTGTCCAGTGCAGTACGTCGTGCAGAGGTTTGCGCTTGGGGGTTGGCACGTCAGCCGGATAGCCGACATAACAGAAACCAACCATGTATTCTTGCTCGGCGTCAATACCGAGAAGTTCGTAAGTTTGCCGTTCCAGCGTAATAGGACCGGTACTCCACTGCATCCCGATGCCCCGTTCCCATCCGGCTAGCTGAATGCAATACATAGCACAGCACGTCGCCGCATAGTCCTCTCGCTGCTGCTGCTCGCCCCCTTCTTGAAGACACGAAACGGCTACGACCGTGGGTTTGGACATGAACTTGTCGAACCCTTTCTCGCCTACATTTGCGAGCGCAGCTTCGTCAACATCTGCGCTTTTTGAAACCTTTTCAATCTGAATCTGTCGATACCGCTCTGCCAGCTTCAACTTGGTCTGTTCACCGATGACGGTGAACCGCCACGGCTCGGTTAGACGGTGGTTAGGCGCCCAGATACCCGCCGCGAGCACCTCTTCAAGTACATCCCGTGCGACCTGTTCAGGTTTAAAACGAAAAATAGTCCGCCGCGATTGAATCGCTTCTGAGACTGGAAACATGTTTTCCTCCGTATGACATAAGATGTGCGACATGATATGTAACGCACCCCTCGAATTTCGTGAAAACGAACATTTGTGCTATAAAACCGAATTTCACGCGAAAATGTTTCACAAATCGTATCAACGCGTATCTCCGGTTTTCATCTCACCCCATATGGTATTCAGCTTGTTCTGAGGAGTGACCGAGCGCGGGAGAGACGGATCTTGCCAATCCGGGTAACTGGCAGATTCGATGAATAGCTCAACGGATTCGGTGTCCAAGTCAAGCGTGTATATGCCATGTTCGTCACTGACGAGAATTGTATTCCCGTCCGGTGACCACGAGAGCCCTAGGTTCAATAACGTTATCGGCAGGTCCGTCGGGATTATTCGTAGGAGCATTCCGTCAGTATCAATGATGGAGATGCCTAAGCGCCGTACCGGATTGTCGATTGGCTTTAGCGCTGAAAAGACAATGTCCTCCCCGTCGGGTGACGAATCCAGGGAACTCAGATTCCATACAGGCACATCTATTGAGTGGACTTCTCCTGTCTCCGTATCCAGAAAGGCGATTGCATTGTTGGTTCGACCAAAAACAATCTGAGACTCATCGTGTGACCAAGCAATTTCGTCAATAGGTTCGAGCAAATCTTCATACAACATTTGTAGGTTTATCCCATCGGGGTCAACCGTATAAATTCGGTGTGTCGGGTCTCCGCGTTCCGGGAGATTCACAAAAGCCAGTCTGTTCCCGCGCGGGGACCAGACAGGGTAGAGGTTGGCAACTGGCAAGTCAACCAGTTGAACCTCATTATCACCATCGGAATCAACCGCGTAAATCCTGACGCTGTTGTCCCCCATTAACCGACTAAACGCTATTTTTTCTCCGTCAGGGGACCAAGTGGGAAACCCCTCATTCATGCCGCTCTTAGTCAGGTTTGTGATGTGCCCTCCATTGACAGTCATTGAAAAGACATCTGAATTCCCGTCTCGGCTGGAAAGGAAGGCTAGCCGTTCTCCATCTGGAGACCAATCGGGGTGCGAATCGTAGCCAAGATGTGTTGTTAAGCGAGTTAGCTCCTTGGTTTCAAGGTTTAAAGCATAAATGTCCATGTTAAAGTTTCTCTCAGACACAAACGCAATTGACGATCCATCAGGAGAAAATTTGGGATGTGAATTTGACTCCCCTTCAGCCACCAATACTTCCAATTCTGTACCATCTGGTTTCACTCGCCAAAGAAGAGTAGTCGACGGTGAGGTGTCAGACATGTCCGTAGAATAATACGCAATCAGTGACCCGTTCGGTGACCATTTGGGATTAAACGCAAATGATGATGAAGTGATGAGTCTTCGCCGGTTACCAGCCTGGGAATCAAGCACATAAACTTCTTTTGGGGCTAGACGATCCCGCTCAGAGGTAAATACAATCTTTTGGCTTGCCGGAGACCAGTGAGGCGATCCGTCGTGCAGAGGGGAATTATCGGTCATATTTATCGCGTTCGTCCCGTTTCTATTCATGATATAAATATCGAAATCACCGTCGCGGTTGGACGAAAATGCGATTCGTCTGCCGTCCGGGGACCATGTGGGATGAACGTCGTTCTTGGGCGAAAAGGTCAGTTGCCGGCGTTTGCCGGTGTTGAAGTCCAGCACAGCGATTTGGGATACCCGATTAATCGTCGTGACATACGCCATTGATTTCCCATTCGGGGATAACGCTGGATGGCCGTCCGGTCCTTCGTCAAATGTAAGCCTCTTGGGTCTGCCGCCGGGGAAATACCTGTATATCTCACTGTTCCCGTCTCGGTCGGATACAAAGAGGATCTGCTCTTCCGCGTTAGCGTACAACGCAATGCAAGCGAGACCTACGGTGAACATGGCAATGCGATAAATCATGCTGTATCTCTCCTCCAATAATTGAACTGAACGAGACGCAATGTAGGATTGAATTGGTTGGGGGGATTAACTGTAACCGAAGGTCGAGTCCAAAGTGTGTCAATGGCGTTATATAATCACTACCCGAATTCACGATCTCTTCGACCGATGACTGTGTTATTATGTATTATCAGCGCGCTACAGGTTTTTTCATGTCGCCCCACATCGTTTTCAGCTTGTGTTGCGGAGTTACCGGCCGAGGTAGCGTCGGATCCTGCCAATTCGGATTACTTGCGGATTCCATGAATAGCTCCATGGCTTCGGTATCCAGGTCAAGCGTGTATATGCCGTCTTCGCGGCCGACGAGAATCTTATTCCCGTCCGGCGACCAAGCTAATCCAAGGTAAGTTATAGAACGCCCGTCCGTCATAATTGTTCGTAACGGATTCCCTTCGGGATCAATTATGTAGACGCCATCGCGCGGTTGAAATGTTTCAGCCAATTCGGTGACCGCGGAAAAAGTGATGTTTTGACCGTGGCGCGACCAATTGGGGTCCTTGAAACCGATCACTGGTAGTTGCACCGTGCGAACTTCAAGGGTCACCGTGTCGAGAAAGACTATCCAAATGCCAGCTCGACTGAATATAATCTCAGTTCCGTCACTTGACCAAGTAATCCCTGAATCCCACTCTTCCAACTGATCTTCATATAACACTTGTAGGTTTTGACCATCCGGGTCAACCGTAAATATTCGGAACATAGAATTTTTACGCTCTGGGTAATTCACAAAAGCGACTTTATCCCCTCGAGGCGACCATGACGGATACAGGTTGAAAAACGGCAAGTCGGCCAGTTTGATTTCGTTTTCACCAGTGCTGTCTATCACGAAAATCTTGGTACTGGTGTCCCCTAGCCGCCGGCTGAAAGCGATTTTTTCGCCGTCAGGAGACCAAGTCGGGTAGCCTTCAGATGTAACGCTCTTTGTCAAATTGGTTAACTGCTCTCGTTCAAGGGTCATTGTGAAGATGTCGCGATTCCCGTCTCTGGTGGAAACAAAGGCGATTCGCTCGCCGTCTGGAGACCAATCAGGGTACGAGTCGTAGCCTAGGTGCACCGTTAAACGGGCTTCCTCATTAGTTTCGACGTTGAAAGCATAAATATCTGTATTTGAGTCTCTAGATGATACAAACGCAATCCGCTTTCCATCCGGTGAGTATTTTGGGCGTGCGTTTCTGTCGGCGTCTGTTACTAATCTCTCCAAATCCGATCCATCCGCCTTCATGTGCCAAATGGACCACGTTGACGGCTTCGACTCAGGGTATTCTGCCGATACGTAGGCGATCTGGGAACCGTTCGGCGACCATCTGGGATAAGTCGCACGGATGAATGAGTTTGTGAGTCTGCGTTGAACACGCGTATTTACATCAAGCAGATAGACTTCATCCACTCCTCCATCTCGATTGGAGGTAAACACAATTTTTGGGCCTGCTGGCGACCAATGCAGCCAACTATCGTCCCAACGGGAATTATCGGTCATGTTTGTCACGTTTTTGCCGTCGGCATCCATGATATATATATCGAAATCACCATCTTCTTCTGAAGAGTAAGCGATGCGCTTTCCGTCCGGAGACCATGATGGATGGAAATTGCTCCTCGGCCAGCGCGAAAATGTAAGTTGCTCGCGTTCGCCGGATTCAAAGTCGAGGACGGCGATTTGATATACCCTATCAATAGTCGTGAAATACGCCATCTTCGTCCCATCGGGCGATAACGCGGGATGGCCGTCAGTTCCGGCGTTAAATGTGAGCCTTTCGGGTTCCCCGCCGGGAAATTGCCTGTATATCTCGGCATTTCTGATTTCTCCGGAAACGTACAATATCTGCTCTTCCGCACTCGCCAATAGTGCGGCGAAAGTGAGACCTACTGCAGCTAAAATGTAACGCATCATGACTATCCCCCTTTTACACAAGTTGTAACGGCAGAGTTGCGAATCATGAATCTCAATCTGTTTTGGATAATTCATGTAGAAAATTAGTTTTCCGATGAGGCTAGAGTACTGAAAATTGTGCCATGCGTATCATATCAACGTCCTGCGCCCGTTTTCATATCGCCCCATGTCGTATTCAGTTTATTTCGAGGAGACACTGACCGAGGTTGAGTCGGATTCTGCCAATTGGGGTTGCTAGCGAATTTGAGGAACAACGAAACGGTTTCGCTAACCAAGTCCAGTGTGTATAACCCTCCATGCTGACCCAAGAGCATCGCCTTCCCGTCGGGCGACCAAGCAAGTCCTTCGGCGTCTAATGGATGTGTGTCCACAATAATAGTTCGAACGGCGTTCCCGTCCTGATCGATGATGAAGACGCCGTGGCCCGCGTCAAAGCTTACAATTGGCGGAGGAAACGCCGTAAAAGTAATGTCTTGACCGTCAGGTGACCAATCGGGAGAATTTGGCGAGTGCACCGGTATATCAACGGTGTGAACTTCAAGGGTCACCGTGTTGACAGCGGTGATTGGACTGCGGATAGGACTGAAAATAATCTGAGTCCCATCACCGGACCACGCCATCTGCCTAATCCGTTTGTCCTGGTTTTTGTGAATCGCTTGTAGGTTTTTCCCGTTTGGGTCAACTATATAAACCAGAGACTTTCGCTCTCCTCGTTCCGGACGATTCACAAAGGCGATTTTGTTACCTAGCGGGGACCACGCGGGAAAATCGTTGTTGGCGGGCAAAGCGGCTAACTCGACTTCGTTCTCGCCATTGCTATCTATAATGTAAATCCTGGAGCTGTCGTCCCCCATCCACCGCGTGAACGCGATTTTTTCTCCGTCAGGGGACCAGGTGGGGTGGTATTCAGACAGGCCGTTTTTTGTCAGATTGGTTATCTGCTGTCCATTGACGGTCATGGTGAAGATGTCCGGGTTGCCGTCTCGGCTGGAAACGAAGGCGAACCGTTCTCCGTCGGGAGACCAACTGGGGTATGAGTCGTCCCCGAGGTGGGTCGTTAAACGGATAACCTCCCGTGATTCTAGATTCAATGCGTAAATGTCGGTGTTAAAGTCCCGATAAGATTCAAATGCAATCCACTTTCCGTCTGGAGAGTATCTGGGACTCCTATTGCCGCCGCCGTCAGTCACTAACGGCTCCGCATCCGTACCATCCGCCTTCGCGCGCCAAATCTCTGAAGTCGACAGCGGGGGTTCAAACGGCTTCGTCGAAAAATAGGCAATCTGAGAACCGTTCGGCGACCAACGTGGATAAGCTACTGGGTTGATCGAAGACGTGAGTCTTCGCCGATCGCCGGTCCGCACATCAAGTAGATTGACATCTTCCGCGACCCATCCATCTGGATAAGAGACAAATACAATTTTCTCGCTCACCGGTGACCAATGGGGTGAGTTTTCGTGCAGAGGCGAATCGTCGGTCAAATTTGTCGCGTTTTGTCCGTTTTCATCCATGATATAAATATCGAAATCGCCATCTGCATCTGAAGCGTAAGCGATTCGACTTCCGTCCGGCGACCAGGTTGGGTGGAGATTGCTCTTGTGCAAGGGTGAAAAAGTTAATTGCTGGCGTTTGCCAGACCTGAAGTCAAGGACAGCGATTTCGAGAATCCCCCCGATTCTCGGGACATACGCCATCTTTTTCCCATCGGGCGACAACGCCGGATAATAATCACCGCCCTCATCGAATGTAAGTCTCTGAGTCCTGACACCGGGAAAATGCCTGTAAATCTCATCGTTCGCATGTCGGTTTGACTCGAACAGAATTTGCTCTTCAGCGTTCGCTAACAATGCCGCGAACGCAATACCTATCGCAATCACAAGGCAATGTCTCATAACCGTATACCCCTTAAAACGCTGTCTTGATGCGTCCCCACGTTGACGCTAGCTTATCAATGGGATTGACTGCAACTTCAAGCTTGATGCCTTCGTTGAATACAAGCATCTCTTGCACGTCAAATGCGTCATCTAGCCAATTGGTAATCCGCCACTCCTCCTCATGGAATTCAAAGGTAAAACGCGCATCTCCTTCGGCATACCATGCCAGAAATCCGCCTTCTAAAGCGTGGCCATCATTCGCAAACGCTTGGACACGATAATGCGTCACAGCTTCTATTCGTTCGGGCGTTGCATTTATGATTCGAGCCGGTCGGAAAATCTGCAATCCAATATCTTGGAAATGTGCAAACACTCTCCTCGCAGATTCGCCTTCGGTCTTGAGTTCATCAAAGATTACATCGTCGAATCGATCGTGGGGGGTTGCCATATCGGAAGTGTACCGGAATCCATCAATCCAAAACGCACTCAGATACAGGTGTATGTCTTCCTTTTCGTAACCGTCTCGCATGCGTTCCAATACTCCGTCGATTGCGTCCTGGATAGGTTCTACACCGGGTTCCACCACCTCTGCCTCTGGGGGCACAATTTCCTCGACTAAATCTGGATTTTGGACATGTTCCTCCACAGGATCAGGTACCGCAATGTTGTCCTCGTCCGGAACGCCTGCCTCAACTTTAAGACTCTCAGTCGGCGACATAACAACGTCTATTGACGGTTCGTCTTCGTCATCGCCGCAACTCAGTATCAGACTCATAAGGCATAGGGATACGATGCAAAACATATTCAGTCTCATTTGTGGCTCTCCTTGGATCTGATTGGAATCTCTGTTCTCCTTAGTGGAGTCTGATCGCATGAATCATCAAGGCGCTAGCGTTTTTTCAGTTCAGCCCATGTTGAAATCCGTTTTCCGCTGGGGTTCACGGCATACACATAGCCCGGCTTGACCCAATCCGCATCGCCCGCGTCTTTCATCCATAAGCTGGCGTTTTCATTCATGGTATCAATCAGATATAGCCTATTTTCCTGTTGAGTGCCTACCCGTTTCCGCTCGATTGACAACAAGAGATGTGAGCGGTCTGGCGCCCACACTAACCGGCGAAAATTCCATTCTGATTTAAAATCTAAGTGGTCAATGCCCCTAAGAAAAATCTCCCTTTGTACCGAAGTATTGGGGTTGGTCAAGTATAGCGCAAGCATTTGATCGGCAAAGAAAGGGCCGTCTTCATTCCTTTGCGCACTGAAGAGGAGGCTGTTTCCGTCCGGCGACCAAACAGGGCTCCACCAGAATTCTATTCCGTCAGTGTTTAACTGGGTTGGCAAGCCTCCTTCAGTTTGAATTCGCATTAGACCGACATTATCGTTTGCTTCAGGGTCGACATAAATGAGGTTCTGACTATCGGGCGACCACGCAGGGCGGAACATAGCCCGACCATCAAGTTGATTCACTTTCGAACGTAAAATGGGCGTTTCCTTGAGGCCTTGTGGGTCGATGCGATAAAGCCCCCAACTGTCTTTATCGCCAGACGCGAATGCTATCCATTTGCCATCCGGCGACCAAGCCGGCGCCCCGACGAATTCGCGTTGGATTTCCGTGATTTGTTGGACGTTTTCGCCGTCGCGGTCCATCGTATAGATTTGCCTCGCGCCGTCACGATCTGATAGGAAGACGATTTTTTCCCCATCCGGAGACCAGAATGGAGCTGCATTTAATCCGAGTTCAAACGTCAATTGCTGTGGATTTTTACCGGTCTCATTCATCACGAAGATTGTGCTATTACGCTCTTCGGTTAATCTCGCGTAGACAATCTCGCTTCCGTCAGGCGACCAGTGTGCAGTTCCTTCATGTTCCGGCGACTGCGTCAAATTTGTCATATTTTTTCCATTGGCGTCCATGACATAGATGTCATTCGATTCAGCTTCTTGATCGAATGGTAAAGCGGCGAACAGAAATTTCAACCCATCCGGACTCCAAGCCAGCGGTATACTGTGCATCGTTTTTTCAGATGTTAACGCCGCAGCGCTGCCATCAGCCAGGTTCATCGAATAAATTTGAATCGGATTGGGCGCAGTGCGGTTGATTTCAATTAACGTGACGTAGGCAATTTCGCGCTGACTCGGCGACCATGCAGGGATTGTATTGACGTGAACAGACGACGCATCGGTCAAGAATTCGAGTTCTCTTTGCCTTACCTCGATGACGTTGTTCCCCTTGTCGTCAGTAATAAATAGCCTGTCGTGAAGACGCCCCTCATCTTCTTGGCTAAATATAATGCGCCGGCCATCGGGCGACCAACTGGGATTCGAAATACGAGTCGGTAGGTCCGGTTGAAGAATATGCCGTATGTCGTGAGTGTTCATATTCACTACGCTAAGGTATGTTTGATCGCCGCCTTGTGCACCTATTGACGTGATAAAGAGGATTTGTTGTCCATCGGGCGACCAATCGAGATCGGTGAATCTGGCATCCCATTCGGCATTGCCCGTCAGTTTTTCAACTCGATCGGCTGCGATGTGCAATTTGAAAATATCCGATTGTCCTCCCGGTGGACTGGACACAAAGGCGACCTCAGCACCGTCAGGTGAAATTGTGGGCGAACTTACGAACATATTGCGCGTGAGTTGAGTCGGATTGCCGTCCAATCCTTCAACTAGAAACATATCGGGTGTTACGCCGAGGTCGGAAACATACACGATTTTGTCGGCGAAATTAATCGCTTGTACCGAACACGGGATGAATAGCAGCACCGCCGTAGCGATCCTGGTAACGAAACGGATGTAAACAACCTTCGGTCGAGAAATGGGGCGAACGCTCATCAGACTTACCTCCGTACTCAATTGGGAAATGGAATTACTTTAAGGTAGGATTGCTCCGCAACGCTTCGGAGCGGAGATTTCTATTGCTTGGTAAAAAGCAATTTAGATGCCAACGCCAAATCTCTTTAATTATCGGGCTATTTCTAGTAGTGGGTGAGGTTATGCAGGAGAGAACTGTTGTAGCAGTGATACAAAGGTGTAGCACACGCGTCACAGTCACAATCGGGAAATTAGAACGTGTTTGTCCACCGGCGAGATTTCTGATTGTGGGATTAAGGGCGGGGTGTTAATTTCGAACCCTCTAGCTCCCCCTATAACAAGCTTACTATTACCCACAAGTCTCTGGAGTGAGACATCCTCTATGTTGGGGCTAAGAACGATTGCTCATTTCGGTATGGTGTAAACTGTGTGAGGGACATCCCTGTCCCGATAATCAGGGCTAGGAAGCCCTTCCCACAAGTGCTTCACAACACGGTTACGTCAAGAATAAGGCGAGAAAACCCGTACCATATCCGACTTTGCGGACTTGTGTGAAATAGTAAGCTTAGCAAGGGGGAGGATGAAATGTTCCATTTGGAAGCGTCGACTTGGAACGCAGGAGTGCTAATCTCGTTCCTTCTAGCTTCCCGTTAGAAACGTGGAGGAGGTTAAGTGGTTAATTCAAGCAGTAAGCAGCGCCGCCGACCTAGATTTTCATTATTGTGTTGGCTGTTCTCCTTCTAGCATCATCGCTGCGAAGGTCATGATATCGTTTTGAAAATCTTCGGTAAAGTCATTTGACGTTTTGACTTGGGCAAATCGGTTGAACACCGTTTCTATCGCCTGAATTAACTCCTCAGATTTACCCGCGGCAGCCGCCCTTTCCTTCAGCTCATGCAGGATTCTCTGTTGGGCAGCCGCTTCTTTTTCCGCTAGTATTTCTTCGATCGATTTGCTATAGGTTAAACGAAGCGTTTCAACTATGTGGTATGCCATCGACCTATTGTATCGTTGCGAATCGCGTTTGGCACCTTCGTAAACTTCAATCGGTAACAATAGGCTTACCTGTTTCTTTAGTGAGTTTTTTGCCTGTCGATATTCTTTCATATGCATCCTCTGGATTTATGCTATTTCCGAAAGTTGAATGAGTGAAATCACTAAATATGTGATTTAAGACGGCGCTAATTGCTACAATACAAAAATAATAACATGCAGGGATACATCATGTCAATAATAATTCGAAAGGAATATAATAAACATTTACAGTTAAAGAATTTGTAATTCCAAATAATAGGAACGTACTATAATTCGGAATATTACTCCCACGCAATGCTGTCCATAGTCTTTTGTAAATCTCGTTCTGTAGGCATTGTATAAATTTTGGTTGTGTTAACACTTGAATGTCCGAGAATTGTTGCGACTCTATCGATAGGCTGTCCAGCATCAATAAGGTTCTTAGCACAGGTATGTCTAAGCGAATGCGGTGATACATGCTCTATTTTTGCAATATACGCATATTTTTTGATAATATAACGTACGCCGCGGTCGGTCAGCGGCGTTCGTTTCTGTCCGTAAAACAGGAACTCAGACGCCTCGAGCTGTGTCGCAGTGGTCCGAGTACCCTTGCCGTTTTGTGACTCCAAATAGTCCTTTAAAATGCGGACAACAGTTGGGTTTAACGGGATTGTCCGCCGCTTCGTACCTTTGCCTTGGCGGACTGTAATCATATTGCTATTCTCAGATATAATAATATCAGAAACGTGAAGGTTACAGAGTTCGTTTACGCGTATACCGGTGTGTAACAAGGTCGTGATAATCGCCAGATCCCGAATATTTCCTGATCTCCGAACCGTCCTGATCAACGCGAGTTGTTGCTTACGTTCTAGCGCGGCGGGGCCAAGCGGCTCCTCAGCCACGGGTCGAACACCTTCAACCGGGTTATTGGGTATCAGGTCGTTTTCGCGCGCCCACTGGCAGAAGCTGGAGATGCTGATTAAGCGGCGGTTAATGGTTGACGGTTTTCTGCCCTGATCGAGCATATCTTTGCGGTAGTCGATTACATCTAGCGGTGTGATGTTCTCCGGGTCAATCGATTCTCCCGTCTCTGTCTCGAACCAGTGCGAAAATGAACGCAAATCCGTCATGTAGGCTTGAATTGTCTTCTCGGACTTGTCTAAATCGTACAGATAGTCTCGGTAGTCTTGTAAATTGTCGTTCAATTTGTGTTCTCCTTATCGGACGTGTTTTTTCAAAGCAGTAATTCTACAGTATTCCCGCCGTAGTATATTGGAATTTGAAAAATGGCTGGAAAGTCAGTCTACATCGGGGTTGCCGGCGAATCGGTTTTGCGGTTTCGCCCGCTGACCCGACGACAACTGTGACTTAAAAAACGAACTTTTTCGGAGAACGTTTCCACTTATCGGACGTTTTCGGGGGTTAAAACGTCCGATAAGGTTAGTTATCGGACATTTCGACTTCGAGAGTCAGATATATCACCGATATGCCGCTGCGGTGGCTGTAACCGTTTCAAATTTACACATGAATTGGTACGTACGTTTGCTGCCACGCCCGCGGACTGGATGAATACCGGTTGCGTCACGAAATCGAACCGGTGGCATGAATTAAGAATATTGGTTTAGCTGTACCAATCCAAAGATTTCTTTACACCAGTCCTCGGCACACGCTTAACCGGTGAAGAAATCGAAGATGTTGTCGAGGCGGGATGTATCCGCTTTGTAGATTTCAGTGTATTGGCATTGCGTACATGACACGGTAGTAAACTTCTTGTTTTGGACATCGAACACCTTGGCGAATGCACCGCCTGTTGCTTGAAATACATCTGTCTCGAATTCATTGTTGCTGCATTTGGGGCAACTCCATTTTTCGTGCCGCATATCTAATTCTCCTTTTCTCAGGTTGAATTCTGAATTTAGCACAACCGGTATGATAGCACAAACCGCTCGATCGGCACATAGAAATGCGGAATCGATTTCCTGTTTTTCTGGACGGGTGGAAATGTGCTATGATAAAATCAAGTTTGCACGTGTTATGCTTTAATCTTTGCCTATACCTGCATCGCATGGCGGAGCAACCGCGTTTTGAAAACCTACTTGGTTTCTAAAGCCAGGGTCACAATGCGATTGACGGCTTTTTGTAAGTTTTGAGAAACCGAGTTTTGGGGAAAAAACTCGGTTTCAAAACAGTTTTTCCGTTGACCGGCGGAGGATTCATGACTGTAAGATGTGAAGACGTAGATTTAGATCTTAAAGTATCCGAGTTCAGGATAAACGGCTTCGCGGTGATTGAGGATGTATTGTCCGCCGCGACGGTAGACCGCGTCCGAGAAGCGTTTCTGCCGATGCTTGAACACGTCAGAACGCGGGAAGACGGTATCGCGCCCAAAGAGTGGGGCGAGCTGCGTACCGGGTATGGGCGCCAACAGATGGTCAACCGTTACACACTGACCATCCCTTGGGTGCCGCCGTTCGCGGACCCGGAGGTGTACGAGAACCCGGTTATACTGGAATTCCTCCGGCGTTATTGGGACAGAGACGATTTTTACATCAAGTGTTTTCACTCCAACAACCCGTATCCGGGCAGCGAGTTTCAGCCTTGGCATAGAGATGTCGAACTTGCAAAAGAGATCCCGCATGTCGGGCTTGACACGTGTCCGTCAATAGGCGTTAAGTTTCCGCTCGTGGACACGTCCGAGGAGAACGGCAGTATTGAGGTATTGCCTTCGTCGCAGTATCTCGCGAATCCCGACCTGGAAGGGCGGTACGATGAGGTGTTGACGCAAGGGAATTTTCCGTCCGCGCAGCGGCTGAATGTGAAAAAAGGTACGATGTGGATACAGGATCCCCGCATACTGCATCGGGGTACGCCAAACACTTCCGATTCGCCGCGTCCCGAAATTGTGGTCTGCTATACGTTGTGGTGGATGAGTATCGGCGGCCCGATAAAGGTGCCGCCGGAGACATACGACGGGCTATCGGAGCGCGCACGTGAGCTTTTTCAATTTTGCAGCGTTGTCGACTACTGACTTCCAGCAATGTCGGTAATTCCCAAGCACGTTTAACCCTTCCGTACAGGAATTTCAATCAGTGAGACAGAGTTTAGTGGTAAGTCAGTAAGCAGTTGAATGACCGTAGACACAGCGCTTTTAACCTCAATCCGTTACTGTAAGGAGGAGAAATACTATGAGTACTGGTCGAGTTGCATTAGGCATCACGAAGGTAATCACGTGTATTGTTGGATTCGGGTTTGCTGGAATGCTGATTTGGTCGTTAAGTTCGTATCCCGATCATGAGTTGTATTTATTATGGGGTTTGGGAGGTGTATTGATTGGACTGTGTGTTGGGATATGTTGGGCAAGCGGACGCGTAGAAATGCGGATTGCGTTCATTATGCCGCTGCTAGTGGGATTGTTAGCCTTTTGGGTGGTTTTGTCAAGCTACGAAGATAGTCCGCCCCGCTGGAGCCCTGCGGACATACCGCTGTTATTAATTCTGGCGTTGGCGATTGCGGGGGTATGGGCGCTCTCACGATTCAGGGCATTCGCGCCGAAACAGGATGAGGCTGCCCCGCATGAAGCGTCCGGAGTCTCCGGAGTCGATGTCATCGAACAGATACGGGAACTCGGGGAGTTGAAAAACGATGGCATTCTATCCGACGAAGAGTTTGAATCAAAGAAACACGAGTTGTTGGGTAGACTTTAGGTTATTACAGCGGAAGTACGGCTCTCGACCCCGAAATCTAGAGCATTTATGACGAGATGTTGAAACACGCAAGATTGTCGGGGCTAGTGCTTTGGGTTATTCCACTAAACAGTTAGGAGGACAGATTACGATGGATTTTGGAAAGCTGGTAGTAGCAGTCCTGAAGGTGCTTGTGTGCTGCGTTGGGTTTGCAATAGGGGTGTCGCTGTTTTTATCAATAATTGTGCACCACGTCCCTGAGTTGTATGAGGTCTGGATTTGGGGCGGAGCGCTGTTTGGTCTGTGTGTTGGAGTATGCTGGGCAATCGAACGCAGGGAGGTGCGCATTGCCTTTGTCGTGCCGACCTTGGCGGGGCTTTTGGTTTGCCTCGTTTTGGTTTATGGAAGCGGACCTGAATTCGTAATTCAAGATTCACTCCCGTTACAAGTTACATACTCCTCGTCTTCGTGGCCCCCCCGTGCACGCTTTGCACATGAAGGTATTGCTGGTGGGTTTGTTGGTCGGGTGTGTATGGGCGCTTTCACGAGCCGGGGTATTTGGCGCGAAGCCGGATGAGGAGCCTCCGCCGGCAAACACTAGCGTTGATGACGGCACCGATGTCATCGAGCAAATTCGGGAACTCGCCGCATTGAAAGGCGAAGGCATCCTCACCGAGGGGGAGTTCGAATCCAAGAAACAGGAGCTGCTGGGTAGGTTGTAGAAAATTACCACACCATAATCATGGCAAATTAGGTTGGTTTATGCGAGGTTTGAGGATCTGATCGCCCTCGAATCACAGAATATCCCCAAATTTGGGGGAAAAAATCTCTGAACTGGAAGACTACCTATTGAAAGGAATAGAATGCTCACATAATCACCGCTTGGTTCGCTTGGCATATGGTTCTCTGACTTGTGCGAATGGGTTAGTTGAACCTACGCAACGAGGCGTTACTGGCACATAGAGGTAATCAGCTTTGCTTGGTAGCGCTCGCTCTTGTGCCGCGGTGATAAGCGTCTGCCGGTCTGTCCTTGGAAGCGAGAGGGTGCGCAATGTTGTAGTCCGCGCCCTTTTTATGGTTTCGAATTATACCATCTGAGGCGGCAACTAGTCGTTCAAATTCCTTCAGAAGACGACGGTCGATATTCGGGTTGTTTTTAATGGTAGTCTTGTCAACAATCCGCTTGTGCCGCGCAGAAACACTAACAGACTTCCTGGAATTCTTGGCTTTCGCTTTCTTTTTTGTGGAAGAGGAAATAGTGGATTCGCGTCGCTTTTTCATTGTGAATCTCCTTTTTTGAATTTGCTTTTTCGATCAGAAGTATTCGCGGGTGTGTACAAAAGAGACAAAATTCCCTCTTTGAACATAATCTTGAAGTAAGCCAACGTACTTATCAAAATAGGGAAAAAGCTTGGGCTCATCCTCAAGCTTCTCAATCTTCAGGCGAATTGGTTCTGAGACCAATGTGTCTCTCGAAATCATACGCCCATGGGAATGCCAACGTTCATTGTCGCTCAAAACATCTGCAATCTCCTGCGCTCGCTTTTTCTTGTCCGCATCGGTAACACAGGCATCGTTCGAGCTATGAGTAGTCCAGTCCTTAAATTTATATTTGGAAAGCCAGTCCGTCAGAAGATCGCGTGACAAAGCGCGCGCCTGTTCAAACTGATCAAGCTCGCCCAGATCGAGTTTGTTGAGAAGCAATAGTTCAGCACTATTCAGTGTGCCAGCTTCCGCTTTTTCACATAGCCTTTGATACTGATTCAGATAAGACAAGGCTGGCACAAACTCCCCATCTTTCTCAATTTGAGGATCGATAGGTCCCAAACACGAAAAGTAACTCATGAAAATCCGATCACCCGCCATCACAAAGACCGTTCCAGCAGACATGGCGCGGTCGGGAATCAAGAAGTCGACCTTCTTGTAATGAGCGCGTATAACGGACACAATGCGCTCTACTACTTCAACAACACCGCCAAGCGTGTCTAAAACAATAGCTATTCTGCATCTGCGGTTTTGGTACATCTCAACAACATTCTTAACTGTGCTCTCTAAACCGGGCATTATCGGACTGAAGATTGAAAGTACGTCCGCTTCGAGGACGTCCTCAATCTTGGCGAGATAGGTATTCAGTTGGTCCCTTGTGTGGTGGTCAACTGGGTGTAGCGTCGCCATAGTTGTACTGATAGTGTTGAACTTCGCCCCTATATTCCAATAGATTATGTGATATAATTATTCCTCATAATTATATCATAATTCTGCATTACTTTCTATAATTTCTTAGGAATTCATAATATTTGCATTTTTTGTTAACTATCGACAATTACGTTCCATTACCTTCTGTTTTCATATGTGAGATGATTTTATGCCCGAGTACGTTCAAGGGGTTAATCCTACCATAATCGAGTGGGCGAGGAAACGTTCAGGATACACGCTTAAGGAAGTGGCGAAATCCCTCAACAAGGATGTTGAAACCATCTCCAATTGGGAGTCTGGGGAATGCGCACCGACCTATGCCCAACTTGAGAAACTAGCCCATAAATTCAAACGCCCCATTGCCCTGTTCTTCTTCCCGGAAGTTCCCGATGAACCTGATTTGATCGATCAGCTTGCGCTGCGAAGTTCAGAAATCGAGGAACTGAGCCCTAACATCCGCTTGCTGTTGCGTCATGCTGCCGCTAGACAACTTTCGTTGATGGAACTGAACATGGGCGTGAACCCTGCGGCCAGGAAAATCTTCCGCGATCTTCATACCCAAATACGAGCTCCCGTGGCGGACCTAGCACGCCAAGTTCGGGCGTATTTGGACATTAACGTTGAGACGCAGGCTAGTTGGAATACTCCGACTGAAGCCTTAGAAAACTGGAGGAACTGCATTCAGGAAAAGGGGATCTTTGTTTTCAAGGACGCATTTCAGGATGATTTCGTTGATGGGTTTTCTCTTGTCCATGAGCAGTTTCCCGTAATCTACCTGAACAACAGTAGACCTCATGCCAGACAGATCTTCTCACTCTTTCATGAATTAGCGCACCTGCTGCTCCGGCGGAATGGCATCACGCGCGGCGTTAAAATTGGAGGGGTGCAGATTGAGAGGTTTTGTAACCGATTTGCCGCTGAGTTCTTGGTACCGTCTTCCGATTTGGAAACGCGCCTCGATTATCCAGATTACGACGATGCCGCAATTTGGGAATTGGCAAGTCATTATAAGGTTAGTCGACCGGTAATATTGCTTAAACTAATTGATCGAAGTATACTCAAACCAACCGACTATAAGCGGAAGGCGAAAAAATGGAAAGAAGCGCACCAATCCAAGCTTGAAAAAGAAGCGGAAAGTAAAAATTCTGGAGGAGGAGACTACTACAACACTCGCGCGGTGTATTTGGGCTACAGATACCTGGAACTCGCTTTCAGCAGATATCATCAGGGGCAATGTTCGATTGAGGAACTTGCCGAACATCTGAATGTCAAGGTAAAGAGTGTGCCTGGGCTGGAAGACCGTCTGTTGAGAAAGGTTGCCAGTTAATGGTATACGTATTTGATACCAATAGTTTTAGGGTGCTCGGCAACTACTATCCCGCTCAATTCCAAACTTTTTGGCGACAATTCAATCAAGCGGTAACCGATGGAAAGATAATCTCCGTGAGAGAGGTCCACAAAGAGCTAGAAACCCAGATACAGCCTCCTTTATCTGATTGGGTAAAAAAACATAAAGGAATATTTATGCCGCCAAGCGCTGCGGAGACACGGTTTGTAACCAATATTTTTTCCATTAGGCATTTTCAAAAGCTAGTGAGCGCACAAAGTCTCCTAGCGGGTAATCCATGCGCAGATCCATTCGTCATTGCAAAAGCGGAGTTTATACATGGTTGCGTCGTCACGGAAGAAGCGCTGAAACCAAATGCCTCGAAAATCCCAAATGTTTGTGAGCATTTTGAGATTGACTGCACAAATCTCCAAGGGTTCATGGAAAGAGAGGGTTGGACGTTTTAGTTCTTGACGGTAATGAAATGCAACGAGTTCCCAACCTAAAATCTGAAAAGAGGACAGACCAACATGGCACGAAAGAAACGGCAGGAAACAGAAGTCAAAGACTACCGGCACGAGGAGGCGACGCGGAAGAATAATCCGCCGGCGGGGATTGCTTCACATGCGAAGATTCGCGAAACGCCAAAGCGCGAATACGTTTATAATCCGCACCTGCCGCCGGTACTTCGATTCGACGAGAGCGGCGGTTCCGACCGACTGCCGGCGTTGCTCGAAAAAGCGCAGCAGCAACCGCTCTCCGCCGAGGAGGTACAAATCCTCGCGGCGGGGTTGAGGCACCACGAGCCGTGGCTCGAATGGGCGGGGAAACAGGAGGCGAAGTCGTTCGCTGTCGATCCGGTGGCGTTGCACATCCACGAACGCGTGAGTGCACAAGCCATCGTGAAGGCGGCGCAGCGGGAAGACGTGTACCGCGACCTCTTCGCCGACCCGCAACAGGCGTACCACGAAGTCGTGCAATCCTACCAACACGACGTGGATTGGTCGAACCGCCTCATTTTGGGCGACAGTCTTACCGTGATGAGTTCGCTGGCTCATCGCGAAGATCTTGCCGGCAAAGTTCAGATGATTTACATTGACCCGCCCTATGGCATCAAGTTCGCTTCAAACTTCCAAGCCTCGGTTTTTCAGCGGGATGTTAAGGATAAGGATAGCGATTTGCCTCGCCAACCAGAGCAAATTAAAGCCTACCGCGACACGTGGACGCTCGGCGTCCACTCCTATCTCGCGTACCTGCGCGACCGACTGATTGTTGCCAAAGAACTACTGACGGATAGCGGCAGCATTTTTGTTCAGATCAGTGATGAGAATATTCATCGAGTGCGAAGCGTGATGGATGAGGTGTTTGGAAGTGAGAATTTTATTAATCAGATAGTTTTTACCAAGACGCGCTCCTTAGTCTCATCGGATTTTGTGACAACCATATGTGACTATATTCTTTGGTATGCCAAGGATAGAGATCTTGCAAAAGAAAAAATGCGAAAGATATTTCTGGACAGACAGGATCAGAACCTAGCATCGCATTTTGAGAATTCCAATGGAGTAATTTTGACCACTAGGGAATATAGCCTAAAACAACAAAATGGTGAATCTGTTGATGATTATCGGCCATTTATGTCAGATAATTTAATTCGCCGACCAAATCCCGAAATCAAAGTTGAATGGCAAGGCAGAAATATTGAAGGACGATTCCGAACCAACCGGGAGGGAATGATCAGAGCCTTAAATTCCAACAGGATTTTGTTCACCAAATCGGGTATTAGATACAAATTTTTTCTGAATGATTTTGCAGTATCACCCCTAAATCATCTTTGGTCAGACGTAATTGGAGCTCAAAATCCAATCTATGTTGTCCAGACAAATGATACAGTCATCGAACGATGCCTCCTCATGACCACAGATCCGGGTGATCTCGTTCTCGATCCAACCTGTGGCGGTGGCACCACCGCTTACGTCGCAGAGCAGTGGGGAAGACGCTGGATAACCATGGATACAAGCCGTGTGGCAATTGCGCTGGCACGTCAACGCATTTTGACCGGGAACTTCGATTACTATGCACTCAAGGACGAATCGAAAGGCGCCGCGGGTGGATTCATCAACAAAACCGTCCCGCACATTACCCTCAAAAGTATCGCCCAGAACACCGCACTTGACTCCATCTTCGCGAAACATGAGCCGCTTCTTGAGGAGAAGTTGGAGGCGCTGAACCGTGCTTTGGACACAGTGACGCCAGAGATTCGCGCCGCGCTGCGCGGCAAACTCGCTGACAAGCAGCGGCGCGAGGGCAAGAAAGCCATCACCGAGGCTGACCGGCGGCGATGGCGACTGCCCTCAGACGGTTGGAACGCGTGGGAGGTGCCGTTTGATACAGAGCCCAAGTGGTCGCCTGAGTTGAAGGCTGCCTTAACGGATTACCGAGAGGCGTGGCGGGCGAAGACGGATGAGGTAAACGCCTGTATTGCCGCGTCCGCCGACAGCGAGGAATTGGTCGATCAGCCGAAGGTGGATAGCAAGAAGTTACGGGTGAGCGGTCCTTTCACCGTCGAGGCGATACAGCCCGCGGAGGAATCGCTCATCGTTGATTCACCGATTGGCGGTGAACCGGAAGAAGAATTGGATACATTTGAGGCTGACGCTGTGGATCACGATCCCGCGAATGCCGAGGCGTACCTGGATTGGATGATACGCCTGTTAAGAAATGATGGCGTGGGTTTTCCCGATAACAAGCGGATGAAATTCGCGGTACTTGAACCGTTAGAAAAGGATATCCTGCACGCCGAAGGAACTTGGGATGATGACGCTGATGAACGCCGGATTGCCGTTGCGTTCGGGCCTCAACACGGTCCTGTGACTGTGATACAGGTCGAAGAAAGCTTGCGAATTGCATTTCGGCGCGGGTACGACGATCTGGTCTTCGCGGGATTCGGATTTGACGGCGCCGCCCAAGCTGCAATCCAAGACGACCCTGACTCGAAGGTCCGTATCCACATGGCGCACATTACTCCTGACGTGGCGATGGAGGATTTACTCAAGAAAACGCCTTCCAGTCAACTATTCACCGTGTTCGGTGCGCCGCGCACAACGATCATGGCTAAAGGTGACGGTGAATACATCGCCACGATGGAGGGTGTTGATGTGTACAATCCAGTGGAAAACTCGGTGAGTTCCGCGGGCGCAGATCAGGTGGCGGCGTGGTTCATTGACGGCGACTACGACGGCAGGACGTTCTGCATCACCCAAGCCTTTTTCCCCGACAAAAAGGCGTGGAATAAAATCGCACGGGCGCTCAAGAGCGTGATTGAACCGGAGCAATTTGAGAGGTTCAGCGGCACCGAATCGCTGCCGTTCGCTGCGGGCGAACATCGGCGTGTCGCCGTCAAGGTCATCGACCCGCGCGGGAATGAAGTGATGCGGGTCCATGATTTGCGGAGGACAGGATATAATCAATGACATACCGCTCCAGTGGCGCGTGATATTTCTTGTCTGAATCGCGGATTAAACAGATTATGCGGATGGCGCGGATTAAAAGCTGATTTAAACTTTGTACGAAAAATCCGCGAAATCCAGTAATCCGTGTGAATCCGCGATTCAGACAATCTGCTAATGTCGGCTACATTGGGCCGCCAGACAATTCGAGAAAGATGATAAACAAGAATTACGACAACTTTGACGGATTCACGATCAACGTATTCCTTGATGAAGACGGAGATTACTTGGCGCATTTTGTTGAAATGCCCAATGTGTCTGCATTTTCAGACACTCCAGAGAATGCGTTGCGAGAGCTCGCCGTGGCTTGGAATGGTGTTAAGGAGAGCTATCAAAAACATCACGACCCAATCCCACATGCACTGTCGCGAGAACCAAGATTTTTGTTGTGAATGCTCTTTAAGTTTCTGTGCCACGAATCATAGTTGGCACCGCTCTGCGTGGATTGACAAATCCAAACGAGTTTCAAAAATTGACCTAAATTGCCACCTGTGTCCGACCGTGGCCCAGAAACCGAGTTTTCCCACATGGAGGTGTGAGATTGACGAAAACCAGACTAATCTACCCGTAAGTTTAGCAAATGTGAACCAAAAACTCGGTTTCTCTGTGTTGAAGCACCATAGGCGGAGATGAGTTTTTACACGGTCGTTACGGAAAGGGTTGAAATCGGCATGACCTGCTGGTAACGAAATTTAACAAGATGAAAACGCTTATATTCTACGTACAATTAGTTTTGTTAATTGGTATTTTAATACCGTCACTTTTGTACTCGCAGCAGAATCAAAACACGCAGAAGTCAAATCCGGTAATTGAAGACCTAAAGCAACGAGTGTCCGAACTCGAAAAAAAGCTACAGACTGTGGAAAATGTTGAAAAGCTGGATTTGCAATCTAAATTGGCTGAGGCGAATGCTAAACTTGCCGATGCACAGTTTGGCAAGTTTGAGAGAGAATTAAGGGATTCTAATGATGATTGGCTGCGAAATTGGGGAATATTCGCACTGACATTTCTAGCAGTTGTCGGCGCGAGTGCACTGGCATGGGTTAAATCTAGGACTAAGCAATTAATTGCAGATGCTGTTGAAAAAAACCTTGATGGCTTTAAGGAAGCTGTGGAGCAGGTAGACATACTGAAAAAACAAGCTAAACACGCTTTGGAAGAGATGAGCATCCTGAAAAAACACAAAATGGAGATTGAAAAAAAGGATGCAATCACTGCGTTGAGACGCGTTGCGACAAGTAATCCTGAACAACGAAAACCTCCATTCCCTGAGACGATCAATGCGCTTTCAGATGAGTTTCTTTTGCACATCGTTGAAGATGAAACAACTGACTTTTCCGCCCGACTTCAAGCGGCAGAGGTCTTGGTTGACAGAGAATCTTCACAAATTTCTGCTCTTCTACTAAAAATCTTAAACTCAGCCGTTGATCGCGACGAAAACCAACCAATTACGAACAACCTTGACCCAAGTAATTGCTTATTTATTCTTGCAAAAATTCCAACCCATGAGACTTATCAAGGGCTTAAAGCGCTAATCAGCCGTGTATTGACTGAAAAACCACGAAATGTGGACACGTATATTTCGGAAACAGTGACCTCGTTAGCTGAAATTGGTGTTAAATTGAATCTTGGCGACTCGATTCCCGAATTGAAATTGGCTATACCCATTTTGAAGAAGTTAAACCATAGGGTTATCAGCGCATTGACTGAGTATTTTGATAAGTTTAATGAACCAGAAGGATTGAAGGAAATATTGACTCAACATGGAATCAATAATAAACTCAGATACACAGAGGAAATCTGTTTGAGGGCATTGGACAAGCACGATTCTAAGTTTGTAGAAAAGTGGCGCGCACGAAAAGCAGCGGATGAAAGCGAGGCGTAAGAAGTTCGTTCAGCGCAGCCTACAACCTCCCCTTGCCCCTCCTTAGTAAGGAAGGGAATGAGGTTGAGAAAACCGGTAAAGCACGAGCACGGACGCAGTCAACAAGTAAGGAGCATTCATGAACAACGACCAGCACGAAATCCCAATCCAACCCGTTGAAAAGCCGATTCTGTGCAGTCCATACGATGAACCGGACGCGCATTGGGTTTACGATACAGAAACCGGCGAAGCGAACAGGCAACAGGGCCGGCGTGAGGCGGGGTATTGGTACAAGACGCAACGGACAGGAACCGAGCAACTACAAATGCGTTTCATTCAAGAAGAGGAACGGGACGACCTGCCCTTGGTGAATGCGTTACGCGCTGATGTCAAGCGGTGGCGGGAATCGAATTACCGGAACGCCACCAACGTGACACGCGAACTGTTGAACCACTGGCGGCGCGACGATAGGGAGCGGCGGCTATTTTTCTGCCAGCTTGAAGCCGTTGAAACCGTTATCTGGCTCGCCGAGATTCACCGCGCGGGCAAACGCATCGCGTTTAAGCCGGAATTCAATACGGATGATCTCAATAAACTGGTTGACGCGCCTGACATTGAAGACCTCCCGGCGTTAATTCGTTATGGCTGCAAGATGGCGACCGGCAGCGGCAAGACGGTGGTGATGGCGATGCTGATTGCCTGGGCGTTCTGCAACCGCGGGAAGGTGACCTCGGACGAGCGTTTTCCAAGGGCGGCGCTAATTGTCTGCCCGAACCTGACGATTAAGGAAAGGTTACAGGTTCTGCGACCGGAATCGCCGGAAAACTACTACGATGAATTTGAGCTTATCCCGACCAAACTCCGTCCGCTGCTCAACAGCGGGAAGGTGCTGGTGACCAACTGGCATCAATTCGCGCCGGAATCGCCGCACAGCGAAGGCGGCTCTGCCTACGCAGTCGTGGACAAGGGCGAGGAGACACCGGACGCTTTTGCACAGCGCGTGTTGGGTGAACTCTATGAACGCGCGCCAATTATGGTCTTAAACGACGAGGGGCATCATGCGTACCGGCCCGCACCCACCGAGGAGAAACTGACCGCCGCTGAAAAAAGCGAAAACAAAGACGCCACCGTCTGGGTTACCGGTTTGGACGTGATTAACCGGGCGTGCGGCGTGCGGTTTTGCGTTGATCTCTCCGCTACGCCGTTCTACATCCAGGGTAGCGGCCACTCGGAAGGCACACCGTTTCCGTGGCTGGTCAGCGATTTCGGATTGGTCGACGCCATTGAGAGCGGCATCACAAAAATCCCTCGATTGCCAGTAAGCGATACCACCGGTCGTCCGGAGCCTAAATACTTCAGGCTTTGGCGCGCGGTGAACGATCAGCTCGAACCTTCCCAGTTTTTGCCCGGCAGGGGGAAAAAGCCGAAACCGGAGGCGGTGTATCTTCATGCTGAAGATGCGCTCGAGACTCTCGCCAGCCAATGGAAGGAGCGCTACGAATACATTCAGGAGGCGTCGGACACCAAAGACAAGACGCCGCCCGTCTTGATTATTGTCTGCGACAATACCGACATTGCGGAGATGTTCTTCCGCAAAATATCTGGCGAAGAAGAGGTTGAGGTTATCGGAGAAAACGGAGGGAAGGCGAAAAAGAAGAAGCGAACGAAGACAGCGTACACTCAAGGTTCAGTGTTTCCCGAACTGTTGTCCAACCAAGAAGGGGTATTACGAACGCTCCGAATTGACAGCAAGAAGTTAGCTGAGGCGGAGAGCGTTGACCCGACGAAGAAGGGGTCCGAAGCGGCGGAAGAGTTACGGCAGATTGTGGCGACCATCGGCAAGCGCGGAAAACCGGGCGAACAGGTGCGGTGCGTCGTGTCCGTGGCGATGTTAAACGAGGGGTGGGATGCTCAGAATGTCACGCATATCCTCGGGCTGCGCGCCTTCACCAGCCAACTACTTTGTGAGCAGGTAGTCGGGCGCGGGCTGCGGCGAATGAACTACACCCCAAATCCAGAAACGGGGTTGCTGACCGAAGAATACGTCGATGTGTACGGCATCCCGTTTTCGGTGATTCCGTTCAAAGGGCGCCCGCGGGGTCAGTCGGAGAAGGAGGACAAACCCAAGAACCATGTTCGCGCATTGTCGGAGCGAGCGGGTTACGAGATTCGATTTCCCATCGTTGAGGGATACGCCTTCGCACTAAAGAAGAACGAGATTAAGGCGGATATCAAAGCGATGCCGCAATTGTTGATTGAACCAGAGCTTACACCGACCGCTGTTTATGTCAAACCTGCGGTTGGCTATGAAACAGGTACACCGTCTACATTGGGTCCAGGTGGAGCCATTCTGCAAGATCGTGAAGCATACTATCAGACCACGCACATTCAAGCCATCAAGTTTGAGATTTCGCGTCAGATTGTCCGAGATTTGGTCGGGGACAGCAAGACGCATCCGAATCCGAACAGCCACGCCGCGCTTCGCTTACAATCGCGGCACCGGTTGTTCCCGCAGGTTTACAGGTTGGTCGATGCGTACATAGAGTGGAAAGTCGATTTTCGTGAAAGTAACCCATGCGAGCTAGGGCAAGAAAAGTATGTAACGCGCGTCGTAGAACGGCTTATCGCGGCAATCCAACCGGACGAAACGCAGGGCGAACCACCGCTGCTGCCGATTCTGAACCGGTACAAACGTTTCGGCACATCGGCGGATGTGGACTTTATGACCACCCGCTATTGCCACGGCACGGAACGCAGCAATGTGAATCAGGTGGTTCTTGATACCGAGACTTGGGAGCGTTCGGCGACCTTTCGGCTAGAGCAGTCTGAGGTAGTAGACTACTATGTCCGCAACGACCATCTCGGGCTTAGTATTCCGTATGAGTATACCGGTGTTTCTCACAACTTCGAGCCGGATTTTATCGTGCGGCTCAAGAATGAAGTCAATCTGATCTTGGAGATTAAGGGGTTTGAAACGGATAAGGAGCACGCCAAATACACTGGCGCGGCGCGGTGGGTGTCTGCGGTCAATAATTGGGGCAAACTCGGTCAGTGGGCGTTTCATGTGTGTAGGGATCCGCAGTTGCTAGTCGAGGAACTAAGTGCATATGCATGAGTCAGGAAAGTATGGGATTCCTCTCCAAAGGTGGATGCGCCTTGGCGGTAACACGAATAATCTTCCCCTTCTTGCCAAGGCTTACTTTTACCCACAAGTCTCTGGTGTTAGACGCCGTCTATGTTGGGGCTAAGCCCGATTGTTCATTTCGGTATGGTTTAAACTGTGGGAGGGACATCCCTGTCCCGATAATCAGGGCTAGGAAGCCCTTCCCACAGGTGCTTCACAGCACGGTTAAGTCAAGAATGAGGGGAGAAAACCCGTTCCCTACCCGACTTTGCGGAATTGCGGGTAAAAGTGAGCTTGCTAAGGCGGGCTAATGGGAAGTTACAGCACTTGTAGACACGGTTAAGGGAATTCGCTTAGGGTTTCGGAGAATTGGAAAGGTTTAATGCAACTTAACGATACGCAGATTGCGGAATTTGAGGAGCAGGGTTACCTGTTCTTTCCGGGATTGCTGGAGGACCGCGAGGTGAAGACTCTGCAGGAAGCCATGCCGGAGATTCTAAATCGGCGGGGACCGGAGGTGGTGCGTGAGAAGGATGATTCTGACGCGGCGAAGCTGGTCTTCGGGGCGCACGTGTATTCGGAACCATTCCGGTGCCTGTCGCTGCTGCCGCGCATACTCGACCCGGTGCGCCAAATACTTAAGGATGACGTGTACCTTCATCAGAGCCGTATCAATCCGAAGTACGGACTCGGCAAGGGATCTTCCTGGGACTGGCATCAGGATTACCCGCCGTGGAAAGTCATCGACGGCATGCAAGAACCGCGCTGCATCATGGCATCGGTGTTTATCGACGATTGCACGGCTGCCAAGTCGCCTCTCCTCGTTGTGCCGGGTACGCACCGCCTCGGTACGCTGGACTCAACCCTGCACGAGGACGCCAAGGGTAAAGGCTATTCTCTGTACCACATCGATCAATACACAATGAAACAATACGCTGACGAAAACGGTATTGACGCACTGGTAGGCTCAGCTGGATCGGTGGCATTTGTTCACTGCAACCTGCTGCACGGTTCGGCGAACAATGTTTCGCCGTGGCGGCGGGCGATCATGTACCTGAACTACAACGCCGTCAGCAACGCCTGCACCGGCACCGAACGCGCTTGGCATCACAACAACCGCGACTTTACGCCGTTGCGTCCGCTCAACGACGATAGCCTAAGGGCGTTGGTGTAGGTGCTGTTGACAATTCATCGCAACCGGACATTCAAGAGCGGTGCACAAACACATGACCTTCGTAGGGGTTGGGTTCCCCAACCCTTTGTTCACACATCAGAGACGATTGCGAACAGCGTAACGTAAACATCCGCGCGCCCTAGTTTCTTTCGCGAATCAACATCGCACCCGCCGCATGTTCTAGCGTGTATTGATGCACGTAACTTCTTTCCACTTCTTTAATAAACGCGCGGCTCACATGTCCACGCCGCTTGAGTAAGACGAGATTTTCACATCGAAGAAACAATGAAACGGTTTGTGTTTATCCTTACGGTATTCTGGGTGCTGGGGCGCCCGATGACGGGCGCAAACGGCTCGGATGCGGATCATTTTTGGCACCAGTGGCGCGGTCCGTTGGCTACTGGGGTCGCACCGTGTGCTGACCCGCCGGTAGAATGGAGCGAGGGCAAAAATATTCGGTGGAAAATTGAACTGCCGGGGGGCGGACATTCTTCGCCAATCGTCTGGGGGGACAAGGTTTTCGTGACCGCTGCGGCGCCGTACGGTGAGGCTTTGCAACCCAAATACAGCGATGCGCCCGGCGCTCATGACAATCTACCGGTGACACACCGATACAAGTACCTCGTGATCGCCGTTAATCGGCGCGATGGGACGATTCTCTGGGAACGTACGGTTCGCCAAGGATTGCCGCACGAAATGGGGCATTTTACCGCAAGCCTAGCGTCCAACTCCCCCGTGACCGATGGGGAGCGCGTGTACGCATTTTTCGGGTCGCGAGGACTTTATTGCTTCGACGTGAACGGAGTGCCGCAGTGGGAGAAGGATCTCGGTGAAATGCAGACCAAGCACGGTCACGGCGAGGGCAGTTCGCCCGCGTTGTACGGCGAAACGCTGGTTGTCAACTGGGATCATGAAGGCCAGTCATTTGTCGCCGCGTACGACAAAAGCAGCGGGAAACAGCGCTGGAGTTCAGCGAGAGACGAGGTCACGTCGTGGGCGACGCCAATCGTAGTTGAACATGCAGGTAAACCTCAGGTCATCATTAGCGGTACGCACCGTGTGCGCGGTTACGACGTGGCAACCGGCGCGGTCATCTGGGAGTGCGGGGGATTGTCGGCAAACATCGTGGCGTCGCCAGTGGCGGCGGACGGGATGGTTTACGCCGGCAGCAGCTACGACAAACGCGTGCTGCTGGCTATCCGGCTAGACGGTGCGAAGGGCGACATCACTGAAACCGACCGCGTGCTGTGGCGCCGCAAACGCGGCACGCCGTACGTACCGTCTCCCCTGCTATATGGGAACTCGTTGTATTTTCTGCGCCACTACCAAGGGATATTGTCGCGGGTGGATACCACTACCGGTGAGGATCAGGGCGGACCTTTTCGTCTTGGCGGCCTCCGCGACATTTACGCCTCACCCGTGGCTGCTGCGGACCGAATCTACATCACCGACCGAGTCGGCACAACGCTGGTGATTAGCCACGACGATACACCGAGCGTTTTGGCGCAGAATCGGTTGGACGACAGTTTCAGCGCCTCGGCTGCCCTCGATGGGGGCGATATTTTCTTGCGCGGCGAGAAATACCTCTACTGCATCGCGGAAGAGTAACACTGTATAAGCTGTTTGTCGCGGTTCACCGTGGCGCGGGCGCGTTTGCCGCCTCTTTTGAAAAACGGCGGAACCCTTCAGGTTTCCACGCGACGGGATAGCCGTGCGGCCAGCCTTCGCCGCCCATGATTCCGTAAAACGTGTCCAGTTCTCCGCGAAGCCAGTAATACATCTCGCCGACTTCATACCAAGACTGGCACTGTTGGCGAGGTGAGTCGGTCGCGTCGGGGAAGTCTGCTGTCATTGGGTTGAAATTCGGTTCGGTTATCCAATCGTGCTGTGGGGGCGTACTTCGCCAATAGCAGTATTTCAGCATATTGCGAATCCCTTTTGCGGTCGATTTAGAGCGGCGATGCCAAATCGGATAGGCGGTTATGAAAATCGAACCGGCCGGGGCTGATGTCTTGACCTCTTTACTAATGGCGCCGTAGTGGCTCATCCAGCTTTGAAGGGCGCGCAGAAAGTGAGAGCCGGGCACCAAGCCGGTCGGTCCCATTTCCTCCGGGCAGTCTTGCGGGTAGTAAAACACCTGCAGGTGATTCAACTCTGGACCCACCAACGCCGCTCCGTCGTGATGCCATCCCTGACTTCGATTGGGGCAAACGACGCGATGATTGCCCATTCCGACTGGCAGACCGAAGTCCTTGCCGAGCAATGAACGCACCGCGCCCGCGGCTTGAGGATTGAGAAAGACGTTTTCAACAAACCAATCCTCATTGATCAGCTGCCCGCCCAACCCCTCGTGGGCGTCGAGGAATTCAAGCACTTTCGTGTTTATCTCGTCACTGACAACACCCTCTAGCACATGGTACCCCTTTTTGCAAAATGCCCAGACGTCGTGGTCATTTAACGTGGGTTCACAATTGGCTGTTTTCATAGCTGTCATCGCGATTTGTCTCCATTTCTATAGACATGGTTTATGTTTTTCGAAAATTCGGTTCGGTGATGCGTAATACGTCGTCCTACGATATTCGGGGTCAGGAGTTTTACTCCTACATCCATCGCAACAAGAATTAAACCTCGTATCACAGATTAGTTTAGGGTTTTCAATCGGCTCCAGGTCGTGGCTAACTTACCGCGCGCATCGACGGCGAACACCTGTCTGAATGCGGCTGTATTTTGAAGTCCTTTCTTCGCTGATTCTGCAATTACGGCTGCTGAGAAGGCTTCATCCGCTATAAGGCTTTCATCAATGGCGCCGGTGAACATCCGGGGCGGGACACAACAGCGGTCGCGGGAGTAAGTGAGTGTTCCACCGTCTTCAAAGGGGGTTGGCCCACGGTTCGCTGGGAAGTCAGCTATCTCTTCGCCGTCAAGATACATCAGTATCCTCTTTGTATCAAAAGTCACGGCAAACTGATGCCACTCCGCTTTAAACTTTAGTGCACCTGAACTTCCAGCTTTGGTCCAGCCTCCATCATTATACCACCAACTAAACACATAGTCGGGTGCTCCTGTATCCGGATGTATGAGCCAGCCTGCACGGTCAAAGTCTCCGCTGAGTGCCTCCCAACGGGGAATCCCTGCACAACACGAGCTCAATCCTGTTAGGTATCCCCTCGTTATAATCGTGAATTCTCCTTTATCAAGGTTAAACTCTGCGTCTTTCTTTTTGACCTCGATCCAAGCATACGTTGCCATACTAAATCCCAAGGCTCCATCATATGAACCTCCACCTTCAAGCCACTTCCCTTTGACGACCTCCAGGTCAAACCCGTTACCGGCGGAATCCTTGGCAACATTACCTTTCCCTTCATTGAAGAGCCAAGCACCTATCACCTTGGCTTGGGAAACCGGTGTTATTCCCGATATCCAGCCCGACATCAGGACAAGGACGAGCATTGAAAACAAAACCCTCGACATGTATAGCCCCCGTCTTTCTTCTGTGGAGACGATTAAGGATGGATATGAAAAGCGAAATTTCTGACATTCTTGACAGTGTAGTATCTGATTTACCGTGAGCTCGATTAAGCTGCGTAATCATCAACGTTATTATTTCGCCAGTTGGGGCGATAGCCTTCGGTCAACCCATATCCGTAAGATTTACCGATTTGGTTTCGGTTGTGCCAAGGCCAAGCTTGGCCGCCCATTATGCGGAAATCGTCCCCTTTCCCGCACAGCCAATAGAACATGTGCGCAATATATTTGGCGACTCCGTGTCCCCAATAATCGGCTGTTTGAAAGTCGAAGTCCGGCTCGATAATCCAATCTCTTTCTGGCGGGACGGTGCGCCAGTAGTTATGTTTAAGCATACGGCGCAGCCCCTTCACCGTGGAAGGGCCTTTGCGGTGCATGACGCTTTGGTGGTGGATAATAATTGACCCTGCAGGTGCATCGGTTACGACCTTGGTGGGTTCCCAAACGACAAAGTGCGGCGGCGTCCGCGGAACCTCCCGTAATTCTTCTTTCCCGGCTTCAACCCGGACACGGCGGATATGGGAGCCGGGGATAACTTCGGTGGGACCGAGTTCTCGAGGCGTATCTTGCGGATAATAGAAAACCTCGACAAAGTTGACTTCCGGCCCAAAAACGCAGTCAGCATCGTGATGCCATCCCTGAGGACCCGCCGGGCATTCTGCCCGGTGGTGGCTAATAATCGCCGGCAGTCCGACGTTTTTGCCGAGCAGTGAGCGCAATGCGCCTGCGAGTTGCGGATTGAGGAGGACGTGCTCAATGAACCATTCTTCAAGCATGATTCCGGAGGGTTCGCCGGTTGTGCGAAAACTCTCCAGGTCCTCAAATGTCAATCCTTCGGGAATGTAGATTGGGTTCGCAGGTAGTTTCCCATCCAAGTAGTCACAGGAGAGTTGATTGATTTCATCCGGAACAACGGCATCCAAAATCAGGTATCCGTTCCGGCAAAATTCGAGCACCTGTGAGTCTGTCAAGGTCGGTTCGCAGTCAAATGTTCTTTTTTCTTTATCGTATTTCATGGTACAACTCCTTGTTGCGGTCTGTTGAATATATCTATTTTACGAATCATAGTAGTAGGCACACTCCGTGTGCCGTGATGTACGCACAACGCCTTGAATCCGAATGGCAGCATGGGTAAGAGTGCCACGGCATACGGAGTATGCCTACTACTTTAATTGCGGGCTATTTTACCCAGTTTCCACACCCTCGTCAACAGAAATCGCACGCGGCTCTATTTTTTCCACTTCCATCTGTGCAGTTAAATGGAAAAAAATGTTGGCGGTACATCATCTCTTCCGAGGCTCTTGAATCTCAATAACCTGATTGGCTGCGACCGCCTCAACCTCACGTACTCTTCCGCTCGGAAACGTGACCATGATTTTATCAATTTTGGCGTAATCCCCTAACCCGAAATGCAGAGCGATTTCGTTTTGCCCAAGGTAGCCGGAACCGCTTTTCACCTCAGCCATCTGAACCAGACCGCCGGTGGCAACTTTGATTCGGGCTCCAATGCTTACGCGGTTGCTCGCCGTGCCGATTGCGCGCACCTTTATCCAATTGTTTCGATTGCCGCCGTCATTTCTGAGGAGCTGCGGGTTTGAGTTGCTGTTTGTGACGAGTATATCGATATCGCCGTCGTTGTCGTAATCACCAAACACGGCACCGCGGCTCGGTGTTTTGCGGGAAAAATCGGTGCCGATTTGGTCTGAAACTTCTTCAAAACTCCCGTCCCCCAGATTCTCAAAAAGGTGATTGGTTTGCGCGAACGCCGTCGAAGGGTCAAACAGTTTAACATTGTCGTAGACATGTCCGTTGGCGATAAACAGGTCCTTGTCCGCATCGTTGTCGTAGTCAAAAAAACACACGCTCCAACCCAAAGACGGCAAGGTCTTTTCCCCCGTGCCGGAGGGGTATGAAACGTCAGTAAAAAATCCGTTTCCGTTGTTTCGGTACAGCGTAGCCACTTCGTTTTGAAAGTTGGTAACGGCGATATCCAAAAAACCGTCGTTATCGTAATCCCCAAAGTCCACGCCCATACCACTTTCCATCTTGCCGTGTTCGCTCAACGCGCAACCTGCAAAAAAGGCTGCATCCGAAAAGCTGCCGCCGCCGTCATTGCGGTATAGGTAGTTTTCATTCGTATCGTTTGCTACATAAAGGTCGAGATATCCGTCGTTGTCGTAATCTCCCCAAACGACCCCAAGCCCTCTGCCGCGCGGGTTGAAAACACCCGCTTCTTTGGTAACATCGGAAAAGCTGCCGTCCCCGTTATTGCGGTAAAGGACGTCGGCTACGCCTTCAAAGGCTTGCGGCGGACAGTAGGTGCGTACCCCGCCGCGGTGGCAAACCTTATTTTCGTCAATTTTAAACTCGACGTAATTCGCCGCATACAAATCGAGGTCTCCGTCTTTATCATAATCGGCAAAGGCGCAACTCGCCCCCCAACGCCCGTCACCAACATTAGCTGCATCCGTTACATCCGAAAAGCTGCCGTCGCCGTTATTGCGGTAGAGGACGTTTTTCCCGAAGTTTGTTACATATATGTCAAGGTAGCCGTCGTTGTCAATGTCCCCAACGCAACAGCCAACCCCATAACCGGTGTCGCCGACCCCGCCCAGTTTCGTCACATCCGTAAACGTACCATCGCCGTTGTTGCGGTAAAGGGCATTTTTTGGTTGCCTCTCGGCGTGGGCGCCGGGTAGATATGTGCCGTTCACAAAATAGATATCTAGGTCGTCGTCGTTGTCGTAATCAAAAAATGCCGCACCAGAACCTAACTCTTCGAGAAGATAGTACCTACCGCTTCGACCGTCCGTATGTTGGAATTCAATTCCGGCTTCCCTTGTCACATCTGTGAAAATCGGTGTCTGTGCGTTGAGGATTTGGCACGTGCAAAGCCAAATGGCGAGGACTATAAAATGGACGCTCTTCGTCACCGATTGCCGAGGGATATTTTCATCTGTTCTGCTCGATAATACCATTCCTAATTAATTTCTGGTGTGCCGCATATTCCGGATGGGCAGGTTGCAGCGCGAGCGCTTTGCCAATTGCCTCAGACGCTTCCTTGTATCTTCGATTTTTATACAGCGCAAGCGCGAGTGTATCCCAATAAGGCGCAATTGGATTAGATTCAACCGCTCTTTTCGCAAGTGTGACGGCATCATCTAAATGCTGCTCTTGTTCGACGTAGTACCACGCGAGCGTATTGCATGCCGGCGCCAAAGTCGGCCGAATCGCAATTGAACGCTTAAAGGATTCAATCGCTTTTTCGATTTGGCCGCGTTCCCGATACACCCAGCCGAGCTGGTAATAAGCCTCTGCAAAATCCGGTTCGATTTCGAGCGCTTTTTGCAAGTGTTTTTCCGCATTTTCCAATTGAGAACTTCCCAAATAAGCGGCGCCGAGACCATAAAACGGATAAGCTTCTGTAGGATTTCTGGCAATGACCTGTTCAAATTCTTCTGCCGCCGTTACAAAGTCCTTTATTTTCAGAGCCGCGGAAGCCACCGTCTGCCGGGCTTGCACCGATTCCGGTTTTAACTTTAGGTATGCACGGTAATGTCGAATCGCCTCCTCCACTTCATTCTGTTGAAGCGCGATTGCGCCGAGTCTCGCAAATGCCGGGGCAAATTCAACATCCGTGTCAAGCGCCCTCTGGTATGATTTAATGGCTTCCTGCACATTTCCGCTTTTGGACGATTGTTCTGCTTTGTCGAAATATTGTTGTGCCTGAATGTCCCTGTATTTTTTTAATTGCCGCTCACCTTCATCGCGGTTTCCTAATCGAAAGTATGTATTGGCGAGTTGATAGTGGGCGCTTGCATTGGGAGCGAGCGCAACTGCTTTCTTGAATTTAGGGAGGGCTTCCTCATATTTGCCCTGTTGGGTGAGTACAAAACCGAGTTGATAGTGCGGCAGGGGCTGATTTGCGTCTAGTTGTATGGCGTGCCGGTATTCTGTCTCGGCTTTTTCAAACAACCCTCTCCGTGCGAGAATAACTCCCAAATTGTAGTGGGCAGAGTAAGAATCCGGCCTGAGTTTCACCACCTGTGTATATGATTGAAGCGCGTCGTCGAGATTTCCTATTTTGGAGTGGAGAATTCCAAGCTGAATGTGCGCCTCAACGCATTGAGGGTCAATCTCCAGCATTTTGTGGAGCTGTTCAATGGCTTTTGAGAAATCGTTTTGTTTCGCATAAAGATTAGCCGCATCGAGGTGTTTCTGCAATGCGGCTGTTGATTGTTGCGATTCAATTCCGCCATGAACAGGTAGAGGAGAAGAGTCGCGGACGCGGTTTTGTTGAGCATTCAAAAGGCAGATTTCAATGAGGAATATGATGGTCAGCAAGGCAATCTGAACCATGTGGCGATTCAAAATCCACCGTTCAACCTGTTGTTTGCCGGGCTTCATTCTGTGTATCCCTCAATTTATACCTGTCCTTTTTGCACGCGGCATAACACGTTGCTTGGAGGCAGTTTGACGAAGCCGCCGGGCAGGCGGAATTATTCTTGTTTCTTTATTCATCCCCATGCGGTCGCGAGTTTGCCGGAGGGCGAAACTGGGAGTAGCAGCGCGGCACTGTCATTCATGAGGCTGTTTACATCATCTTCGGTAATCGCAACATCAAAGAGGATAACTTCATCTAAGATGACATCGAAAAATCCGCCAGCTCCATGCAGGTCGACGTCGTGGCCGATATGCATGTCCTGCGTGCCGCTTATATCTCCTGATGCTTCACGAGAACCGTCAAAAACGCCGTCAATATACATTATCATGTGTTTATTGTTATAAGTGCATGCCACATGATACCACGTGTCTACATTTAGCGCCGTGATTCCCCACAGTCTTTCACAACAAACCTCATTTTTTGGATTGAGGAAAAACCGTATCGTCCCATTGTCAATGGTCACTTCCCATTTATTTTTAGTGACGAGGGTTCTGGTCGTTCCACCGGGTGGAATTAGATTTGATGTCATCCAGAATACAATTGAAAATTCATCTTTTACATCCAAACTCTTCTCATGGGGAATTTCAACATGGGCGCCGTCGCCATCAAACATCAAAGCCTTGCCGTACTTACCCTCCACCCATTCCGGACGGTTCTTGAGTGACCCAACGTTCCGATGGCGGGAAGCATCCGTGGCCTCCTCCCCCGCGCCCTCATCAAGCAGCCACCCTCCTTTAACGGAATTGATATCTAATTCGGCGCGGCTTTGTCCTGCGACAATTAATCCCAAGAATATGAACGCAACTACCGCTACGATTAATATTGAGACTGGGGCTCTCATCTTTTTTGCCTCCCAATGTAGGGTTGATTCAGTGGGACATAAAATCGTTAAGAATGTGTTGGTTGGATAAATCTCACACAAGTTCCATCTTCATGCCTGTGCGAATTTCTGCCTGGAATGGCCCCAATAGTCGACCATGAAGCCCTTAAAAGCCTTGTGCTAAACTTACGGCGAATGGTAGGTTCGTTGATACTCACTGTGCATAGTATCAGTGTCACAATTGAGAGGAAAGGACATTTACGGAAGCGTTCTACTCAAGCTGGCGCGGCAACGTCTCCATGCAAACTAAACTGGCGCCCGATTGACCAAAGATAAACCATTGCAGGGGCGAAACGTCTTCGCCCCTGCAATCAATGAATGGTTAACCGCCATAAACGCAAATATCAATTGCTGAGGTTCTAATGGCGTTTCATCTTTATTTCTCCCCAGCGGGAGGCTAACTTCCCTTGCGGATTGACCGAGCGGAGAACTTCGCCAAGCCCTCGTTCCGTCAAATCGTTAATCTCCTCTTCGGTGAGTGCTTTGTTGTAGATTGCGACTTCATCAATAATTGCGTCGTCAATCCTCCAAACATGTTCAGCCTCGCCGGCACCGACGAAGATTGACACCTGTTTGAGCTTCGGCATCTGGAAGGGTTTGTCGACGTCCGGCGGTTTGGGCAAATTCTTATCAAGGTTCGCCGGTTGGGCCGCTTCAGCCACGAGCTCCCCGTCAATGTAAACTTTACTGTTTTTGGTATCTCCTAGCGCGACATAGTGATACCACCGGTTCTTTTTGAACTTGAAAGCCTTATCGCTTTTGTCTGCGCGATTTCCGACGTTCCAGTACGGGTTGTGGTCGGGAGCTTGCACCATAATCCGAAATTGGGCGGTGCTATCCGAGATAACTCCATCCCACTGTGCCGGCGGGAGTTCGTTGAAGAATACCCACGCCTCCATGGTAATTTCCCCCGTATCGCCGACACTCTGAACAACGTCGCTTGGCGCTAGCTTCACAAAGCCGCCGGGCAGGTGGACAGCTTGGTTGAACTTTCCTTCGACAAGTTCGCCCGGGTCAACCAGTTCTGCATCGTAACCGTTGCCCGTTTCATCCTTGAACATCTCATTGTCGAGTTCGTCAAATGACCAGTGAACAAGGATGTTGTTCTCGTCGATGCTATGAGCACTCGGCCCGGCGAATACCAAGCCCGTCGAAACCAGTGCGCCGATCAGCCATTTCAACATGTTCTTAGACATTGTTAGCACTCCTTTACTTTTATTTAAACAACCAATTGCCGCACCTGAATCGTCTTTAGTCATTACTGAAAACTAATTCGGCGCGGCTTTGTTCCGCGAGAATTATTCCCGCGAACATGAAAACTACGCCCGCGGGGGTAAACCCTTGCACGCTGGGCGTACATCGTTATGCCTTCCATTGCAGGGCTGACTCAATGGATTGCAAAATCGTCAAGATTGTTTTGGTTGGATGAGTCTCACACAAGTTATCTCTTAATGCCTGCGTGAATTTCTCTTTGGAAATAATCCTGATAGCTAATAGTGTCGCCTTACAAGCCTTGGGTTCAACTTACGACGGTTGGTAGGATTGTTGATACTCACTGCAAATAGTATCAGCGTCTTGATTGAGAGGAAAGGAATTTTACGGAAGCGTTGTGCTCAAGCCGCCGCCGCAACGTATCAATGTGAACTCAACGGCGGCCGCTCGGCATAGCCTTCTCCGTATTAGCAGACGAAAAGTTAGACTCAACTAGAATGGTGAACCGGAAAATTATTTCCGCTGGTCGTATGATATTCACTGTGCATACCGCAAAGCCAGTAGAACATCTCGGCAGCATCATAGATGGCTCGTTGGTGTTCTCGATGAAATTTTTGCCGCGGCGGTGCATCTTTGGCGCGCCGGGGCACGAAGTTCGGTTCTCGAATCCAGTCTCGTTCCGGCGGAACGGTGCGTTTATAAGAATACTTCAGCAAATTGCGGACGCCCTTTGCCGTGGATGCCCCGCGGCGGTGCCAAATGGGATAGGCGGTGAGAAAAATGGAGCCTGCCGGTCCCGCTGTGGGGACTGCCCCCCGGATACTGCCGTAGTGCGCCATGGAAGGAATACCGTCAGCAATGAGGAAATGGGATCCGGGCAACACCTCCGTCGGTCCCAGTTCTAGCGGCGTATCCTGCGGGATGTAGAAAACCTGCAGACAGTCCAGATGGGGACCAAACACGGCGCCGCCGTCTATGTGCCACGGCCCTGCCGGTTTTGGACACTGTATCTGATTTCCAGGACCGTACAGGTCCGCAGGATAGGTAAAGTTCTTGCCTAGGAGAGACCGTATTGCGCCTGTGGCTTGCGGGTTTAGCAGCACGTTCTCAATAACCCCGTCAATACTGCCAACAGAACATCCGTGCTCGGTGTGCTCCTCCAAAAATTCAAACGCCTGCCGGTTGATTTCATCGGGAACAACGCCCTCAAGCATCAAGAAGCCCTGCTTGCAGAACTCCAATACCTGTGTGTCGGTCAGTGTAGGTTCGCAGTCATATGTATTCATGGCACTCTCGTACGAATTAGCGGGAATTTTTGGCATTTGCATCGGTAATGACCGATGATAAAAGTATTGTAGGGGCAAAACGCCCACGCCCCTACAATTGATTAATTACTAAACACCATAAATGTAAATATTCATCGCTGAGGTTCTATTCGTGCTGCGCTTTAATTTCGCCCCAGCGTGCGGCTAGTTTGTCTTGTGCATCAACTGAGGTGAGGACCCCGGGAATCCCGTTCGCCATCAAATCGTTGATTTCGCCTTCGGAGAGCACCTTATTGTAGATTGCAACCTCATCAACAATTGCGTCTTCAAACCTCCAGACGTGTGGTGCTTCGCCCGCTCCAACGAACATGAACACATCTGTATACGTCGCGAATGCGAAGTCCTCCGGTACATTGTGGTTGGCATGTGGGTCATCTACGATTAGCTCGCCGTTAACGTAAATTTTGCTGGTTTGGCTATCGCCCGTAATGACGTAGTGATACCATGTGTCCAGGTCGAACACGAAATCTGGGAAGTTGTGGTCTGCTCGATAACCTATGTTCCAGTACGGCGTGAGATCGGGGGAGACCATCATTCGGAAAATGATTGCTCTGTTTCCCTCAAGCGGACCATTTTCATCGCCTTCCCCAATTGAAATTACCGAATCCCAAGCGTCGTGGGCGCTCAAGTAAATCGACGCCTCCATAGAGATTTCGCCGGTTGCACCCACGGACTCAACAACATTGCCTATACCCGAAGCCAAAGTGACGTAACCGCCGGTCAGATGGACAGCGTTGTTAATTCTCCCTTCGACGACTGCGCCGTCGCCGTCAAGTCGTCCATCATGGCCATTGCCCGATTCGTCTTTGAATATCTCGCCATCAAGTTCGTCGAATGACCAATGGACGAGGATGTTATTCTGATCGATGCTATAAGCACTCAACCCAATGAGCACCAGACTCACCGATAACAGTGTGCCGAATAGCCTTTTCATACAGAACCCCTTTCGTTTTTATGACACCTTCGGTTTGAATTAGCATACCCAAATAAGCGAAGCTAGATGCGCGAATCCTGTGACTTAAGGGAAACAAACTTGCGCAAATTTGCGAAAATACGCCCATTTCTTCATATAGTCTATGTAGCGCCCAATATTGCAACCCACTATATTATACTATACATTGAGAAAATATTGTAAATAAAATGCAGCCGATTCTAGTTTATTTGACATTTCACCGTAATAGAGGGTTTAAGAGAAACACGAAGACGCATGGTTTTTCGCTACGGTTGGGTCTCTCACCCCTTTTTTCACATGTCAGAGACCATTTAGAATTGTCGCAGGTTGATATTCGGAATCGACGTTTCGGTGACGAGCATAGATTTCGACACTACCATCCAAAATTGATTCAACCCGCATTAGTCAATGGGCGGGGAGTCCTCGCCGTTAGGCTTACTGCAAATTATCTGTTTAATCTCCCGTAGTCGTGTTATAATGTCGGCTATTCTAGAACCCGCTCATAGAATCATGTGGAGGCTAAAGCGCTTCAACCGTAAATGCGCCGAATCTACGCAATCTAGAGGGAAACGTAAATCGTTTGAGTTTTACCAATTGTGTATCTTGCTTCGCATAGTTGGATTAGCTGATTCAGACCGAAGGTGGCAGAAAAATGAGGGGGTTCTGTATAAAACGGCTATTCTGCACACTGTTATCGGCGCGTCTGGTGCTCATCGGGTTGGGTCCTTATAGCATTGATCAAATCGACACGAGGTGCAAAATGAGCAACAGTGATATGACCAAAGACATGCTCGTCCAATCGCTCGCACCCCTAAATCTTCCGGGGGCTGTAGAGAGAGCGCGGGCGCGGCTCGCTGCCGATCCCTATCGGCCGCTCTATCATTATGCCGCGCCAGCCAATCTCCTCAAAGACCCTAACGGCCCCCTCTACTGGCAGGGGAAGTACCACGTATTCTATCAGAACAACCCCTACGAAGTAGAAGATTCCAATATGCATTGGGGGCATGCTATGAGCGAGAACCTCGTCCATTGGACGGATCTTCCGATAGCACTTTCGCCGACGCCCGGCGGGCCGGATAGAGATGGTTGTTGGAGCGGGCCAATTGTGATCGTTGATGGTGCGCCGACCGCGGTTTACTACGGCAATCCGGCTGGAATATGTATTGCCCGCAGTCACCCGTCAGATTTGTCGCTCGTCCATTGGGAAAAATTTGAGGGCAACCCTATCATTCCGCCCCCGCGGGCGGGTTCGCCATGGAGACCATTCGACCCATGCGTTTGGAAATATGGAGATCTTTGGCATCTAATTTGCGGCGGGCGTACCGAACGTGGTGACACGGCTTTTCTACTTACGTCCACGGATTTCATCAACTGGGAATACCAGCACGAGTTTTATGAGAGCAAACGGAGTTGGACCGAGGCCGATGAGGATTGCGCCGTCCCTGACTTTTTCTCAATTGGAGACAAGCACATGCTCGTTTTCTCCAGCCACAAGCACGGTGCGCAATACTACCTCGGTACATATTCGCCCTCGGAGAAAAAATTTCACCTTGAGCAACACAGCCGCCTCAATCACAATCCCACAATTGGTGTCACGATGGAATCCGGCAACTACCTAGCTCCCGCCACGCTGGAAGCTCCAGACGGGCGGCGCATACTGTTTTCGTGGATTGGCGAAGGGCGGCAATTCTCGATTCAACAAGCCGCTGGATGGTGCGGCATCATGGCTATTCCTAGAGTTCTGTCCTTGACCGGCAGCGGGGTGTTGAAAATGGAGCCGATCGCCGAGATTGATAAACTGCGGCGGCGTCACCGACGCGTGGCTGAGATAACTGTCCCTCCCGGCGAGGAAATTGGCCTTGAGGGCATCGGCAACGACGTCCTTGAGATTAGCGCCGTGATTGAACCGCTCTCGGCTCATGAGTGCGGTTTGGCAATACGGTATTCTTCAGATGGTGCAGAGCAGACCCTCGTGAGTTTCTCGGTTCCCGAGCGCCAAATCAAGATTGATGTCAGCCGTTCAAGCCAAAACCCGGAAGTCGTGGATTTTGAGGAACAGGCGGCGCCTTTAGAGCTTGGTGACAACGAACCGCTTCGGCTTCGAATTTTTCTTGATCGGTCGGTAATCGAAGTATTTGCCAACAAACGGAGTTGCCTGGCGAAACGCATATATCCCCGTAGTTTTGACGGCGTGGATGTCTCTCTATTTGCGCGCGGCGGCTCAGCGAAACTCGTTTCGCTTGACGCATGGGACATGGAACCGATTTGGCCGCACCAATGACCGTCGATAATTGCGGCGTTTTGGCGTTGTGGTGATTTTGATGCCGCAAATGCTATGGGCATCGGCCAACTCGCAATGACTGGACTTGTATGCCTTGAGCTGTCCGATCGCACACGCTGTTTACTCGCTTATTCGTCACCGGATTGCCCGCTGTAGTGTAGGGACATGTGTATAGTAAACGGCATTAACCGTTCGCATAGCCCCAGCGGGGCGGCAGGTGAATAGCAATTGCCAATAGGCATGCCGTATCTCAAGAGAATTGGAAGGAAACCAAATGATTTCTAAAGAACAATTAGCGAAATCGCTGGAACTCGGGTGCAGAGAAGCCGAAGAATTAGAAGAGGGTTGGATTTTGCGCTGTAGTGAAGCCAAAAAATACGGCTTGCGAGCCATGTGCGCGACTTGGTATATGATGGATGTGGTAAAGCGTGAAATGCAAGGCAGCGGTATCCCCATCGTGGGAATCGTGGCGTTCCCCAGTGGATTTTCACCCCCTGAAGTGAAGGTTCTGGAAGCCAAGATGATGGTGGAAAAGGGAGCGGACAGTATTGACTGCATGATTAACTATCCTGCACTGCGCGCGGGCAATCTCGATTACGTTCGGCGAGAGTTGAGGGCGATGGTCAATGCCGCTCGGCAAGCGAATTCAGATGCAGAGGTTAAGTTCATCGTTGAGACCACAATGCTCTCTACAGCGGAGATCGTCGCTGCAGCCAAGCTAGTAAAAGAATCGGGAGCTGATTTCGTGAAGACATCGACCGGCTGGCGCGGCGGGTGCACGCTCGACCATGTTCGCATTCTCCGAGATGCTGTAGGGCCAGATTTCGGAGTCAAGGCTGCGGGCGGCCACATTGCGACGACCGAGAAGGCGCTCGCAATGCTTGAAGCCGGTGCCGATATCATCGGTGAGAACAACTGCACCCAAATTATGGAAGGTTACGGTCTGTTAAGGCAAACGCGATTGGGAACATGAACGCAGTGACAAGGTTGTTCTGATTGAAGTCCAACCTCTTGGATTTATGATGGCATTTTCAAAAAGGCGGTCCGCTGCCAGCATTTGAATGCAGCCGAACGCCTTCAAGCACATGAGGGTGCATTACGCCGTTAGTTGCCACAATCCCGCGGTTGGCGGTAAACCGCCGCCCTTGAAGGAAATCCAGCCGCTTCCCGTCTGCATCGCTTACCATTCCGCCTGCTTCCTCCACTACTATCAGTCCAGCCGCATGATCCCATATGCATTCATGTCTGTCGGGCGTTATCGGATGTGGAAGGCGGATATACACCGATGCCTCTCCGCGTGCGATTAGACCATATTTTGCCTGGCTATCAACCCGAATTGGCGGTTCGGTAAACTTGAGATTACGGGCAATGGATGCATTGGCAGCGCGGTCTCCGTGCGCTGATTCGAAACTCTCTGCAAGGCAGTGCACGGTGTGAGAAACGCGAACCGGTTCTTTGATACGGCCATCCAGTGAAAGCATGTGCGTTCCATTGCCTCTTTCAGCCGCAAAGAGGCATCCGCGTTCTCCTCCCGCCGTTTTCCATTTTTGCCGGAGATTCGGACATCCCAACACACCAAGCTGCACCACTCCGTTGACAATCAATGCGAGTGCAATAGCGTATTGATCCCCCCGCAGGAATCCTTTCGTTCCATCGATTGGATCCAACGTCCAGAAGCGCTGGCCGATTTTCCCCCGCCCCCGGTCTATCCAATCGCAAACCGCTTGAAGCGATGTATCTTCTCCCTGTTGCGAGACGAAAGACGCAACGCGGTCAAGTAGCGTCGAATCTTTCCGCAAAGCTTGGGAATCCTCTTCTGCAACGATAGCATCATCTGGAAACTTATCACTTATTATCCGGCAAATTATCGCTTGCGATCCAAAGTCCGCAACGGTTACAGGACTTCCATCAGACTTGTCAACCGAATCGGAATCTGCCATTTCGGCTTGCACACGCTGACATAATTGAATTGCCTGCAGGACTGCGTCAATTGCAACTTGTCGTTCAAACAATGTCCGTCTGTTTTCTTTAGCGGTTTTAAGTGATTAGGACTTTCGCACCATTCTAAACGGGTCATCCTGTCCCCGCTACACCCACTGTAGGCGGGGCATCTTGCCCCGCATCATTGACGAACCAACGAAATACACAGTCTCAACCTAAATCTGCGTACGTCCTAATGATTTCCGGCTTTCAACCGACACACCAAGGTTCATTTTTCAATCATCTGCGGGTACTGCGGCATCGGGAAATTCCTCAACCTCACTCACAGATTCTCGGCGCTCACGCCTAATAAACACCCCGCGCAAATCGGCTATTATCGCGTATAACGGCGGCATGACAAATAACGTCAATAACGTTGCGGCGGAAAGTCCAAAAATGATTGTGCTCGCTAACGGCATCCAGATCGGAGACTTTCCCCCAAGCCCGGTCGCCATCGGAATCAAACCAAATACAGTTGTAACAGAGGTCAAGATAATCGGCCTTAAACGAATGCTTCCGGCTTTTAGGATAGCGCGCCACTTGTTGTAGCCGCGGTCGCGGTATCTATTGATGAAGTCTATCAATACGATGGAATCATTGATCACGATACCTGCGAGCGCGACAATTCCGAACATAGCAATCATGCTCAACGTCGATCCGACCGCTAATAATCCAACCATAGCGCCGATAATTCCGAACGGAACCGCAAAGAGAATGATAATCGGTTGAAGGAACGATTTGAACTGTGTGCCTAAAATCACATAGATTATCAATAGCCCAACCACAAACAGTTTTACAAGTTCAGCGAATGATTCATTAATTTGGTCGAACACACCGCGAAAGTCAAGCCGATAGCCGGGAAACATTGACCCGACGTTGCCGAAAGCTTGTATCAGTGCTTGGTTGGCTTCAACGGCAGAAATCTTTTCTTTTTCCACTCTGGCATACACGGTAATAGCGCGTTCGTTTTCGAAACGCCGGATTTCCATATATCCTTGATTCTCTTGCACCTCCGCCACATCCTTTAACGGTACAATAGTGCCGTTCGGGGATGCGATTAGCAGTTCTTGGAGATCTGAAATTGTCTGTAGGCTGCCCTGATCGTACTTCACAACCACATCAATCGATTCGTCCGCATCTCGATACGTGGTAGTGATGTTCCCTTCGAGGGCGTTGCGCATCGTGTACGCGATTTGGAATACATTCAACCCGTATTGATGTGCTTTTTCCTCATTGATTCGTACTTGAAGTTCAGCTTTGCCTGTGAGGAAATCATCTCGTATGTCGTAAACGCCATCCATCTTGCGGAGTTCATCCTTGAGCAATCCTGCAATCCTCTGTAAGGGGCCAAAGTGTTCTCCTTTGACCTTCACTTCAACATCTTGGCCTTGCGGCGGACCGCCTTGCAATTTGTCAAATAAGAGCTTTTCAACGCCGCCAATTGCAAGGGCCTTTTCACGCAGAGATGCGATAATCTCGTCCACGCTCCGATCGCGCTGGTCTTTGGGTACAAGCTCTACCAGAACCTCACCGGCATTTGACCGCAAGGTGGTGCTATCCATGCCGGACGTTGGAGTGAGCATACCGATATTGGATATTACAGCGACCCGCTCATGCGCCGGGAGGGACATTGCAATTTCCTCGATTTTTGTCAACACTGCAGACGTTTCCGTCAATCCGAAAGAGGTTGGCATTTCTGCCTTAATGTAAAATTGCGAAAAATCCTCGCCTGGAAAGAGCTCCCTATCCAGTAATAGAAATGCTGTGACACAGACGATCGCGCCGAAGACCAGAACGCCGCTGAACACGATATACCGCCATCGAATCATCGGCTTTAATATTTTCAAATAACCTCTGCGAACCTTATCAAACCATACATGCCGCCGCTCATGCCGGCTTTGTGGTTTTCCCCATTCAGAGATGTGAGCCGGTAAAATCATGAAAACCTCTAGCAGTGATGCAAGTATCACCAAAATAGCCACGATAGGGACAACACGCATGAACTGGCCCGAAACGCCCGACATGAACATAAGCGGCCCAAACGCCGCAATCGTAGTTAAGCTGGCTGAAAGCACTGGCCAGCCTACCTCTTCCGCGCCAGCCACTGCCGCTTCTTTGGGAGACTTGCCTTGCTGAATATGGCGGAACACATTTTCAATGACTACGATAGCGTCGTCCACAACAATCCCAACCACGAGAATTAAACCGAATAACGCGACCCCGCTGAGTATATATCCTGTCGCCTGCATAAAGAAAAATGTCGCCATGAACGCAACCGGGATTCCCAACGCTGCAAACATCGCGTTACGCCATCCCATAAACAGGAAGAGTAAAATAACGACAAGAATAATTCCAAAGACAGCGTTGTTTTGTAGAATACCGAGCCGTTCGCTCAAAACGACAGAGTAGTCATTCACCACGGAGATTTCTGCCCGCTCCGGAATATCGCGTTTTCGTTTCTCGACAAGCTCGCGAATCTGCTTGACCAGCCTGATAGTGTTGCCCTCTGTTTTCTTTTGGATGGTCAAGCTGATGGATGGCGCGCCGTTGATATGCGAAAGCGTTCGCGGTTTCTCATAAGTGTCGGAGACCTTGGCAATATCCCGCACGCGCAATGGTGTCCCTGTGCCGCGGACGCGAATGATAGTATCTTCAATCTCCTCTAAGTTTCCAAACTCTCCCATGGTACGAACTAAATACTCGGATGCGCCAATTTCCAACGTTCCTGCAGGGACGTTTAGATTGTGGGTTTTCAACGCATTGATTACCTCGTTAATTGGAAGATTATGCGCTCTGAGTCTATCCGGATCCGCTTCAACCCATATTTCTCTTTCTCGTAAACCCACCAGACGGACTGTGGAAATATTTTCGATTTCCAAAATGTCATCCTTCAGGTTTTCGGCAATCTGTTTCATCTCATTCTCTGAAATATTGCCGCCCACAGCGATAGTCAGCATCGGAAAACCGGTTGACGTGTCGAGTGACACAACCTGAGGTTCATCTGGAATTTCATTTGGGAGATCATTGACCCTGTCGACCGAGGTACGGAGATTCTGAAACTGTTTGTCGAAATCGCGGTCGCTAATCTCCTCAAATTGAACTGAGATGACCGACCGCGCTTCCGATGAAACGGACAACATAAGGTCAATATTATTCACACCCTCTTCAATTGCTTCTTCAATCGGCGCAGTGACAAGTTTTTCAACCTCTTCTGAAGAGGCGCCAGGATAGAAGGTCGTGACAGTGGCAATTCGAAATGAGATTTCAGGGGTTAAATCTCTCGGAAGAACAATCCATGAATATACGCCAAACAGGATAATGGTAACCATGAGGAGGTTCGCTAAAACTGGATTGCTCACGGAGATTTTCGGAATAGACATATCAGCGGCAACTCCTGTATTGTAGACATTGGGCGTTAACCCTTTAGTGCGGAGAATAACCCTTAAGATGTACTGCCATGCTGTACATTGGGCAATTCGGTATTGTTTTAAAAAATGGCGCTAACGGCACACGCTAATTATAACACACATCGTCCGCTATAACCAAAAAAACTCCCGTGAATTTAAAGGCGGCGGTGTTTCCTGTTTGAGCCGGGTCATCCGGTCGGAACATGCTGAGCGATTGGTATGAATTCTGAGAAGTTCGCATCTCAAAACGCTTGACAACATCACGCACCAAAGATATAATACTATCGGGGAAAGCAGGTGTTAGATATGATAACCAAGCGAAAAATGCGCATTGCCGCCTACATTCTCATCATGTTGGGATGTTTGTTGTCAATTTCCGCGCTAATTGCCGTAGAGGACGACGCGTATGTCTACATCATCAGTATACGAACTGAAATTGGCAGGGGTTTAAGCGTCTACATCAATAACGGCATCCGAGACAGCGAAAAAGTCAATGCAGATGCGATTATTTTCGATATTGATACCCCCGGAGGCCGTGTGGATGCGGCTGTTGAAATCGTCCGCTCAATCCAGGAGACTATGATTCCAACAATCGCCTATGTGAATCGACAGGCGATCTCGGCTGGAGCGCTCATTTCACTTGCATGTGACCAGATTGTAATTACATCCGGGGGAACAATCGGCGACGCTGCACCGGTTACCATCCAAGGGGAGGCGCTCGGTGAGAAGGCGGTTTCGTACATCCGTGGAACCATTAAATCGACAGCTGAACGCCAAGGCAGGAATACAGGTGTCGCCGCTGCAATGGTGGATAAGCGGCTCTATCTCGTCCGCGGGGAAAATGGTGAAATTGAGGCAATTAGGCCTGACAAGTATGACGAACGAAAAGCCGCTGGAGAGCAGTTGGAAGTCATCGTGGCTGGCGGTGATGACGGTGAACTGTTGACACTCACCGCGGAGGAAGCATCGCGGTACGACCTGGCTGATGCACAAGCAGAGTCCATTGAAGAACTGTTGGCGTTGTACAAGATAGTCGACATAAACGGAACCAGCCTGGCGTTGACTCAAGAAGCGATATTACAGAAACAGAAAGAACTCGGTTCCGAAAACGTGAAAGAAATCAAATCGCTCAAAGATAGCATCATCGAAGAAGTCTCCGTTACGCTGGCAGATAGGGTCGTTTTTTTTCTCACGAGTCCTTGGGCGAGTTCAATCCTGCTTTCATTAGGTGCACTTGGGCTATTTGTAGAATTTCGGACGCCTGGATTCGGTGTCCCCGGAGTACTTGGACTGCTTTGTATCGGTCTGTTTTTCGGCGGTCATATGCTTCTTCAAATTGAAGCGGAATGGGCTGCAACCGCATTTGTCCTCGGAATTGGATTATTGTTGTTGGAAATTTTTGTCATTCCGGGGTTTGGAGTCGCAGGCATCGCAGGCATCGCTTTCATGTTCGGCAGCGTCTTATACGTATTCAAAAACGCTTACGAATTTGAGGATGCAATCCTCTGGCTTTCTGTGTCAGTTATAATGACATTCGGATTCTCCATAATTCTGGCTTACATCTTGCCCAAGACACGTACTTGGAACCGTTTTGTTTTGGAAACAGCCATGGACTCGGAACTAGGATATCATTCCGCTTCGAGTGACGATTTCCAGAGCTATCTCGGTAAAACCGCAACCGCCCTCACGCCGCTGCGTCCGTCCGGAACCGTTCGCCTCGGCGACAAACGGCTCGATGTTGTAACGGTGGGAGACTTTGTTGATGCGGAAGCGTCCGTAAAGATTGTCGATGTTGAAGGCTCCAAAATATTCGTTGAAGGAATAGACAGTACCTGATAAGAGAAATCATTGTCGTAGGCATACGCCGTATACCTTAACCGACGCCTGAATGCTGACATCGGGCGTTTAAAGCATTATGCACAAGTGATTGTGCACGGAACGTCCCTACTACGATGCTTTGAGCCTTCAATTGCGCAAGTCATAAACTCAATACGATAAATACTACAAATTCCCATGTCTTGGTTGCCCATTTTCCTCATCGGTTTAGGTATATTGTTGGTATTCATTGAAATTATATTGCTCCCCGGTTTTGGCGCCGCTGGCATACCGGGAATTTTACTAATATCCATTGGTGTGGCGAGTGTGTGGCTATCCGCCGGCTGGGAAACGGCATTGATGTACGCTGGCGGCGTCGTCATCGTGACTATTCCAATTGCCATTTTGGGGCTGTGGCTTGCCCCTCGCACCAGACTCGGCAAGACCTTTATTCTTGACGCCGCCGAAAAGAGCGCAGACGGTTTTCAAGCGCCGTCTGAGAGTCTGGTAAATTTGGTGGGAAAATCCGGTCGCGCAATTACCCCGCTGCGACCAGCCGGCGCAGCGTTAATTGACGGCCACAGAGTAGATGTTGTAACCAGTGGAGAATTCATCGAGACCGATGCAGAAGTGGAAGTAATAGTCGTGGAGAGCAATCGAGTTGTCGTCCGAAATTTGTAATGGATGTGAGTATTCTTTGGCAATCTGATCTGCGTGTGAATTATCTAGTCCACAAACACAGCGTGAGTATTCCGGATTTGAGTCGTTAAATCCTGTACGAAGTGGCGCTGTTGTTAATTGTAAGGAGATTTGACATGGAAGAATTGGGACAATTGCCTATCGCAATTATCGCCGTAGTAATACTGTTTTTTTTATTCATCTTTTTTTACTTTGTGCCTGTTGGACTTTGGATCGCCGCGCGGGCGGCGGGTGTGCGAATTCGCATCGTCAGCGATCTGGTGGGGATGCGGTTGCGCCGCGTGAACCCCAATGTTATTGTCAACGGTCAAGTTAGCGCGACAAAAGCAGGATTGACAGTCGTTACCCCTGATTTGGAGGCGCACTATCTCGCGGGCGGAAACGTTTTGCGAGTGGTTAATGCATTAATTGCCGCAGATAAAGCAAAGATCGACCTTAATTTTCAACGCGCTGCAGCCATAGATTTAGCCGGGCGCGATGTGCTTGATGCTGTGCAGGTGAGTGTAAATCCGCGCGTCATCACAACGACTAGGATCAGTGCGGTTGCTCTCGACGGAGTTGAACTCATTGCAACCGTTCGCATCACCGTCAGGGCAAACATTAACCGCCTCGTTGGCGGCGCGGGTGAAGAGACAATTCTCGCGCGCGTCGGTGAGGGCATTATCAGCGCAATCGGCGCATCAGAAACCTACGAAGATGTCCTCGAAAACCCCGATATTATTTCCAAAACCGTACTCGACCGCGGGCTAGACGCGGGCACCGCATATGAAATTCTTTCTATTGATATCGCCGATGTAAACGTTGGAAAAAATATTGGTGCGGAACTGCAGGCAGAGCAGGCTGAAGCTGATCTTGTCGTTGCCCAAGCGAAAGCCGAGGAGCGCCGTGCTATGGCGGTCGCGCGTAAGCAAGAGATGACCGCGAATGTCCAAGATAGGCGTGCAAGAGTCGTAGAAGCCGAAGCGTCTGTTCCTCGCGCTGTCGCCGCAGCATTCAGAGAAGGAAACTTAACATCGTAAATCTATAGGAGACTTTACAAATGCTGACCTTGCCAATTATCCTTCTAGCTGTTATTGTAGTCATAGGTTTCATTTTTCTGATTTCCTTCATCCCTGTCCGTTTATGGATTACTGCCATCGCCGCAAACGTCCGCGTTGGAATCTTTTCGTTAATCGCTATGCGGTTGCGTCGCGTGCCGCCAAAAGGCATAATTGACCCGCAAATAAATGCGACGAAAGCCGGACTAAACCTCTCGCTCGATAATCTCGAAGCACATTACCTCGCAGGCGGGAACGTCGCAAGCGTGGTTGCCGCACTCATCGCCGCGGATAAAGCTAACATCACCCTTGGCTTTGCGCGGGCAGCCGCTATCGACCTTGCTGGACGGGATGTGCTGCAAGCCGTGCAGGTAAGCGTCACACCGGAGATCATTGATATCCCTGCAAAAGGAGACGATAGGCTTGGCATCACCGCGGTTGCGCGTGATGGTATTCAACTCGTTGTCAAGGCGAGGGTGACGGTCAGAGCAAATATCGATCGGCTTGTTGGTGGTGCGGGGGAAGAGACAATTATTGCCAGAGTCGGTGAGGGCATCATCACGACAATCGGATCGGCGACCAGCCATAAGCAGGTCTTGGAAAACCCCGTACGAATTTCAGAAACAGTCCTTGAAAAAGGGTTATCAGCCGGTACCGCTTTCGAGATTTTGTCCATCGACATCGCGGACATAAATGTCGGCGAAAATGTCGGGGCGAAATTGCAGACGGACCAAGCACAGGCGGAATTAAAGATTGCTCGCGCTAAAGCCGAAGAGCGGCGTGCCAGAGCGCAGGCGGAAGAGGAAGAAAATAAAGCTCTCGTCGAAGAGATGACAGTCGGACTCATTGAGGCTGAAGCCGAAGTGCCTCGTGGTATTGCGGACGCATTCACGTCTAGCAGGATGAATGTTATGGATTACTACAATCTCCGAAACATCATTGCGGATACGGAGATGCGCCAATCCATCGCGGTTCCTGGCGGTGAACGTGACACGACGCGGTCATCCCATTCGCTCGGAGTTTCGTAAAGACCGAGGCATGTTGACTCATTGGTGCGCCGCGTCAACCGGACGATTGTGGATCTCGCCAAAACCCCACGTTGGTCGAATTGTCGATTCTATCGGAACAACCGAGAGGGTTACCCTTATAACGGCTGCTTGAATGTAGTGGCAGTTACTGTGCCTGCCCAAATCCTTTTGCAATTTTACGTCAGATTACATTCTCCCTCTTGCCTAGGGGGAGATAGACGGGTCGGGTACTTTCCGCCCGCGCTAATTCTGACGCATTACTCATTACGCATTACGCATTACGCTTTACGCTTTACGTATTACGCATTACTCATTAGAAAAGGAAAACGTCAATGGAAGAATTGATCCAATTCATTCCGGTGGTCATATTCATCGTGATAGCCCTGGTGAGTGCGGCGCGAAGGCAAAATCGGCAACGGTCAGACCCGGACCTCTCGCTTGAGGAAGAAGAAGATGGCGTTTTTCTGCCGCCTTGGGGTAACCTCGATCCCATGGAGGAAGAAGTTCAACCCGCACCGCCTGTGATGCAGTCCGAAGAACCGCCGCCCAAGCCGCAGGAAACACCATCCCACGATGTGGTTGCTCCGGACGAGTCTGAAATCCGTCCGAGCGACGTGGACAGCGCTGCCGGCGCGCGGGTGCCGCAAGTAGACACAATCGCCGGAATTTCCCTGTCGTCACAGACCGTGCGACAAGGCATAATCCTGTCCGAGATCCTCGGACGTCCCAAATCGCTCCGCCGCCCCCCACCCCAGTAACCCCTACCCCCTATTGTATTCTGTAGCAGCGCTCTCCGAATCGTGACATGTTTGTAATCGCATTGCGACGTATCGGGAATCGGCATTCCCTCCTACCGGGCGGCATTTTATTCTGTAGGAGCGATCTCCGAATCGCGACTTGTTGTGAATCGCCTAGCGTCTTGTCGGGTATTGGTATTCCCTTCTACGGTTGTGGCATTATATTCTGTAGGAGCGATCTCCGAATCGCGACCCGTTGTGAATCGCCTAGCGTCCTGTCGGGCATCGGAATTCCCTCCTACGGTTGCGTCGTTATATTCTGTAGGAGCGATCTCCAAATCGCGACCTGTTGTGAATCGCCTAGCGTCCTGTGGGGCATTGGCATTCCCTTCTACGTGTACGGCATTATGTTCTGTAGGAGCGATCTCCGAATCGCGGCCTGTTGGTCATCGCCTAGCGTCCTGTCGGGCATCGGAATTCCCTCGTACAAGTCGGCATTTTGTCCTGTAGGAGCGATCTCCGAATCGCGACGTGTTGTGAATCGCCTAGCGTCCTGTGGGGCATTGGCATTCCCT